>NZ_FMXE01000008.1 GCF_900103735.1 Algoriphagus alkaliphilus
GAACATGCTACGCCACGGCGCACAGGTGTGGACCGTCGACCGTTGTCTGTGGACGATTAGCCGCAACTTCTAAAGCATATTTCTTAATTTCTGGCAGGATTGCGGATAATTAGATTTTAGAATTATTATCCGTTTAAAATGCTTTAGTGACTATGAATCAAATTACCACATATAGCTTTTTCAAGGTTGAGGGGTTTTCAAATAAGCAGCATAGTCCCATGGCTCTTGGGACGGGATACCGCTATTTGTAAAAGGTGCCAAATTGGACATGGAAAAGCTGGTTTCGCTACTGTATTGCGATCCTTTGGTTTAGTTTTGCCTTGATTCGGATTGCAGCGCTTGGTAAATTCCCGCCACAAGCCAGACTTCAGCTAAAAATCAGACCTAAGCAAAACCCCCCATGTCCAAAAAACGCATATTCTTCACCGGAGGATCAGGAAAAGCAGGAAAGCACGTGATCCCTTACCTACTCGAACAAGGATATCGGGTAATGAATGTTGACCTCGTGCCATTGAAAATTCCCGGAGTGGATAATCTGACAGCGGATATCACGGACTCCGGACAGATGTTTAATGCAATGAGTTCGTACGCTGGCTTGGATGAATTGGAAGCAGGAAATGGGATACCGAAGTTTGATGCGGTGGTTCATTTTGCCGCTGTACCCCGAATCCTGATCAATCCGGACAATGAAACTTTTCGGGTCAATACCCTGGGTACCTATAATGTGATTGAGGCTGCGGTCAAGCTTGGGATAAAGAAAGTCATCATCGCCTCCTCCGAGACAACCTATGGCATCTGCTTTTCCGACGGCAAAACCGATCCCAATTCACTGCCTTTGGAGGAGGACTATGATGTGGATCCCATGGATAGCTATGGCTTATCCAAGGTGGTAAATGAGCAAACTGCCCGTGCCTTCCAGCGCCGATCGGGGATCGATATCTATGCCCTTCGCATCGGAAATGTAATTGAGCCCCACGAATACGCCGAATTGTTTCCCAATTATTTCAAAAACCCGGAAGTACGTCGGCGGAATGCGTTCTGTTACATCGACGCCCGGGACTTGGGTCAGATTGTGGACTTGTGTTTGAAAAAGGACGGGCTTGGCTTTCAGGTTTTCAATGCCGGAAATGACCACAACGGTGCCATTATCCCGAGCAATACCTTGGCTGAACAGTTTTTTCCCGGCGTACCCCTTACCCGGGAATTGGAAGGGCATGAGGCCCTTTTTTCCAATCGGAAAATCCGTGAAGTGTTGGGATTCAAGGAACAGCACAACTGGCGAAACTATGTAAAAGCGGAATAACCCTGAAAGCACCGAGCCTTGAGGCTTGGCTGAGCATTCCCCGGAATAATCCCTTATCTCAAATCACGCGGATCGCTTTCACAAAGCGGCGGGTATAGCTTGGCTTAGACAGGTCGGTAAAGATGACTTTCATCTCAGGTTCTGAGGAGGCATGAATAAATTGACTTTCCCTTCCATTTTCACTGGTGACAATTCCGATATGACCAACCACATTCCGTGTTGGGCTCAGAAACAGCAATAAATCTCCCTTTTGGACATGCTCAACCGGGATTTCTCGACCGAAATTCTGGAAATCCGCTGTAGTACGCGGCACTTTAATATTGAAATGCCTGAAAACAAAGTGGACAAATCCGGAGCAGTCAAACCCATCTCTTCCGGAGCCCGCTGTGACATAGGGCGTTCCCAGAAATTCAATTCCATAGTCCACGATGCTATTTTTCAAGGAATCATCCTTTTCCACTGCAGCTAGTGGGCTTACCGTTTCGGGCAATTGGACTTGAGTATTTACCGCATCAGGCTTTTCGTAGAATACAAAACCCAGCGAGAAAATAATCAGCAGCATAAATGCGAATTTTCCAATAAACGGGAGTTGGTGTCTCTTTATCATAAGGGGTGAATTGCGTAAATCTACTGTTTTAAACCCGATTTATGCATTAGGTTTTGTTATGAGGGCAGTAATTGCAATAAAATCAGGCTGTTTGGAGACTGAGGCATAGCACCACTATGGTGAAGTCGAAAACAGCAACTTAGTGACTGATTTTGAAGCAATTACTGTCCGTAATAGAATTGCTAATGCATATATCGGGTTAGTTGTCAAAGTCAAGCTTTAAGCGATTCCACACACCTCAGTCAATGGAATGAAAAGGGTACGAAGATGGGTAGCTCTCCGCCGATTTACGGGCTAACACGGAGTAATTACCATGAAAATTAAATTTGGATTCCAAAAGCGGTACAAGTTCCCGATTATTTAGGGGCCTGGCCCATTGGCAGCGGGACTTTCAGCTTTGGAAATATCCGTTGCATGGCCACCCGCTTTTGACTATTTTTCTTGCGTTTACACTTGTTGATTAATTGCCACCTACCATGAGAATTACAGCCCTTATCTGTTGCCTGCTTTTTTCCCTGTCACTTCAGGCTCAAAAAACTGAACGCGCACAGCTCGAAGCACTCACCGAAAAGCAGTGGCAAGCTGCCATAAAACTGCTCAATGACCTCGTTTCCATGCCGAATGACGCGGTGTTTCCGGATCAGATCGAAGAAAATATAGTCTGGTGTGAAAATGTCTTCGCTACCAGAGGCTGGACGCAGGAGCGACTGGAAACAGGAGGAATCCCCTTGCTTTTGGTGGAAAAAAAGCAGCCGAACCCGAAAAAAACTGCGCTCTTCTACTTCCATGTCGATGGTCAGGCCGTAGATCGAAGCCGTTGGTTTCAGCCTGATCCATATATCCCTGTCTTAAAAGAGCAAACAGCGGACGGAACTTGGGAGATCATTCCAATGGATCGACTGAATAAAGAATACAATGCAGATTGGCGGATTTTTGCCCGGTCCAGTTCGGATGACAAAGGACCTTTGGCGATGTTTATCAGTGCCTGGGATGCATTGACCCAAGCGGGAATTTCTCCGGATTATTCGATCAAGATTATTTTGGATTTTGAGGAAGAACAGGGTTCGCCGAGACTTCCTGCAGCCGTGATTCAATACAAGGAAAAACTGACCGCTGATCTGATGCTGATCATGGATGGCCCCCAGCACACCAGCAATAAACCTACCCTCAGCTACGGCGCAAGAGGAATCTCAGAATTGTTTCTGACGACCTATGGCCCAAAGCTTTCACAACATAGCGGACACTATGGGAATTATGCTCCCAATCCGGCCCTGTTGCTTTCTCAGCTTTTGGCTTCGATGAAAAATGAAAACGGCAGAGTCATAATACCGGGATTCTATGAGGGAATTACCCTGAGCGAATCGGAAAAAGCCGTCCTCAATGCTGTACCTGATGATGAAGTCGCCATCAAAAAACGCCTTGGAATCTCCCGAACGGATCAGGTGGGACAGAGCTATCAAGAGAGCATCCAATATCCTTCGCTGAACATCCGCGGAATGCGTTCGGCTTGGGTAGGTTCTGAGGCTCGGACCATCATCCCTGAAGTGGCCGTGGCCGAGCTCGATATGCGACTGGTGCCGGAGTCCGATCCGAAACGGCTTTTTGGACTGATCGAAAACCACATCCGGGAGCAGGGTTTTTACATTGTAGAAAAAGATCCTACCGATGAAGAGCGCATGAAGTATCCCAAGATCGTCCGAGTCAACAAATCTATTTCGTATCAGGCATTTCGAACCCCGATGGATTCCGAGGCAGGGGCTTGGCTGAGAAAGAGCATGAATCGGGCATTTGGTACAGACCCGGTTCAAATCCGGATTTCCGGAGGTTCAATTCCCATTTCCCCTTTTGTCGATGCATTGGGGATTCCGGCCGTCACCATCCCCACGGTCAATGCCGACAACAATCAGCACAGCCCAAATGAAAATCTCAGATTGGGCAATTACAAAGACGGGATTGTGACCATTATGAGCGTACTCACCGAACCGATGTATTGATTCGCTCGAATAAGCTGCATAAGGATTTGACTCTTTCAGCAAAAGAAACTAGGTGGATGGACCGTGGGTTGGGCTGAGTTTTTTTGCTACCCGTCATTTTCGGGATTGGTATCGTTGACTATGGGGAATCGCTTTACTTCATCCAGTTCTTCGACTTCCTCTGTCCTTTCTCTTGCCGCAAACAAGACCGAAGAACCCGTCCCCATTCCCATTATCGTCCGCATGGCTTTTTCAGGCTCAATATCCAAAAACCTCATTTGGGTAGAAGGCACATGGTAAATATTCCCGTTCATTGGATTTGGTGCAGTAGGGACAAAAACGGTATAGATTCCATCACAGGCCTTTTCGGTAATAAATCCTGTCAAAAGCACTCCGGTGTTGTATGCATCAATAAGTACTACCTGACTGAAGGGCATTTTCTTAAGTCCCGAAAATTGCGCGATGGTCTCTTGAAGCGTAGAATAGAGTGGTATTCGAAGTAAGTATCTGCCTTCAAAAATTTTAAACGATTTTTTACTCCTGGCACTTCTCAGAATTAATCCTATCGTGAAAATAAATACCACCAGGATCAACAAGGCCAATAAGTTTATTACCAACGCATGCTTTTCGGCATTTTTGTCCAATAATGCACTGATTGGAGATACAATATTAAAAACAAACTTAAAAATCAGGGAGAGTAAAAACAGGATAATGATTGTTGGTAAAACCAATAATAGCCCGTCCAAGAGGGTCTTGATAAAAAATGGTTTGGACCAAAATTTATCCAATGAGATATTTTTATTCGGGTTTGTATGCATAGGATTTTCCATTGAATTATTTCTGTTAGTCTGTCTTAAAACCGAAGATTTAAGTCAATTTTATGAGAAAAGTATGCCAAGCCCTCCAATACCTGCTAACACATCCATTGGACTTTCAGAAAAAGAAAAACTTCCTCCCCGCTAGTCCAGGGTATTTCGCTCTAAATTCAGGACCATCCT
This sequence comes from Algoriphagus alkaliphilus, assembly GCF_900103735.1. Taxonomy (GTDB): domain Bacteria; phylum Bacteroidota; class Bacteroidia; order Cytophagales; family Cyclobacteriaceae; genus Algoriphagus; species Algoriphagus alkaliphilus. The sequence continues at coordinate 4,882 of NZ_FMXE01000008.1, forward strand.
CAAGGTTCCGTAATCATACTTCCCTCCGAAATGCTCGAAGTAAGGCTTGAGCGAATCATATTTCCCCGCTTCAGCCTGAATTTCCCGGATGTCCTGCTCGGCTACCAATTGTTCCAGTTTAAGCACTCCCGACTTCACTCCAAATGCCAAATGCCCCATGATCGTCGACAGGGCAAACTCCCGCTCTGTGGCGATTTCCTGTGGATTTTTACCCTCCAAAAACAGTCGGACGCTGATTGACTTGGAGTCTTCCTTCTTTTCCTTGGGAGCTGTGGTTTTTTTGGCTGTGGATTTCTTACGACCGGTTTTGGTACTCGATTTTGGTTTTTCGGGGAGGGTTTTTCGGATTGTTTCTACAATGGATTTTCTCAAAGCAGCAATTTGCTGATCCAAATCCGGCATCCTTCCGGTAATTTCTCCCTTCAAAATGGCCTGAATCAGGCGGCCGCTTCTGGCTATTCCCAAGTACTTCCCGAGCAGTTCCAACTCCAATTCTTCGAGTCCGTTTTGGTAGGATTTGATTCTGGAAAACTCCTCCACCTTCACCTCGTGAAGGATTAACTTTTCCAAAATCCCCCTGAGTAAATCCAGGTAGTAGCCCGTCCCCTTTTCGACTCTAGCCAACAGCTTTTCCTGATCGCCCTCCTGCAGCAAAAACAATAGCTGCGAACGGAATTTCCGGGTGTTTTCTCCTTCCGATTCCAGGGCTTGAAAAATCACTGACAGGTCTTTTCTCAGGCTCTCATCTTCAAACTCCAAACTGCTTTCATGCTCCTTGGCAAATTGACTGAGGGATTTGAGTAAGCTTCCAAACTCAAACGTATCCTGAATCAGCTGAGTCAAATACTGACTTTGGCGGGCGGTAAGCAAGTCGCTCAGGCTCTCCTGAAGGACGGTACCAAGCGTGAAATCCACCACCTTGGGATCAGAATAGATCACATCCGCCTGCACCCGGGTCCTCAAAACCAGACCGTCAAGGCTTCTCAGGCGGCTGAGGGCGACATAGACCTGCCCCGGAGCAAATGCCTGCCCCACATCAATGATCGCCCGATCAAAGGTCAGGCCCTGACTTTTGTGCACTGTCACGGCCCAGGCGAGCTTGATGGGAAATTGGGAAAAAGTCCCGATCACTTCCTCTTCCAACTCTTTGGTGTCGGGGTTGATCCGGTATTTTTTGTTTTCCCAAAGTTCCTTTTTCAATACAAATTCCTCATGGGAGTCATCCATCTCCACTGTGATTTGCTCCTTGTCCAGCTTGATCACGGTGGCAAGTTTTCCATTGAAATAGGAAGAAAGCCCCGAGGTGTCATTTTTGATAAACATCACCCGCGCAGCAACCTTCAACTCGATGGATTGGGGAAGTGGAAACAGGTTTTCGGGAAAGTCCCGCTCTACCTCAGCATCATAGAAAAATGACGGAGCGTCCAAGCTTCGCAACTCCCGCAGGTTGATCTCATCGGCCTTGTAGTTGTGCGTGGTCAAGGTGATGCAAGGGGGCAGATCGCGGATTTGATCCAAGGTCTTGAAATGTTGATTGAGTACGCGGACGTCTTCGGGAGTCGCCCGGTTATCCCGGAGGTTGTTCAAAATACGGATAAACACATCGTCCTGCTGCCTGAAAATCTTGTCCAGCTCGAGATAGATCATCCCGGAGTTTTGCAGTGCTTTGGCCTCAAAAAAGTGCATGGAATTGTAAAACCGACTCAAAACAGTCCATTCCTGATCTTTGACCACAGGAGGCAATTGATATAAATCTCCGATCAGCAATACCTGAACTCCTCCAAAAGGCACCTGATAGTTTCGCTTGACGCTGCGCAGTCGATAATCTATCGCGTCCAAAATATCCGCACGCAGCATACTTACTTCGTCGATCACCAGCAGATCAATGCTCTTGAGTACATTTCTCCGAAACTGATTCAAGGGATGTCGCCTTGCGAGTGTCTGCTGGGTGTAGAAGCCATGATTATCCGTAAAGTTTCCCTCAGCCTCCCGCGTAGGAAGAAAAGATCCGAAAGGAAGCAGAAACTGGGAATGAATGGTCACACCCCGGGCATTCAGCGCAGCTATGCCTGTCGGTGCCACGATAACGAATCGCTTGTGCGTCAGAAGGCTAAGCTCTCTCAGGAAGGTAGTCTTGCCCGTTCCCGCCTTTCCTGTCAAAAAAATCGGGGCTCCAGTATTATTGACAAATTTTGCTGCCAACTGAAGCCTGGCAGTGGATTGGTTTTCCATCCAACTAAAGTAAATTTTTCAATTGAAAAAATCCCTATTTACATTCAAAAGGAAAGAAACTTTTGTCTGAATGCTTCGAATTCCACAATTTCAATCCATAATTCATCGCCATGTACATCCATCCGCTTAATTCCTGGAAAAACGACCCGGAAATCCATGATTTCCTTCGAAAAAACGCATTTGCCACACTGGTGACTCAAGTGAATGGGAGGCCTTGTGCCACTCATCTGCCCTTCGTTTTAGATGAAAATTCATCCGGAGAGGCCATTTTGAGCGGACATTTTGCCAAAGCAAATCCCCAATGGAAATCTCTGGCCGGGATGGAGGATGTTTTGGTGATTTTTCAGGGACCTCATGCCTACATTTCCTCCTCCTGGTACAATCATGAAAATGTGCCCACCTGGAACTACCTCGCTGTGCATGTCTATGGAAAAATCCGGATGATTGCCGGTGAAGAATTGATGGATCACCTCAAAAAGCTGGTTGATACTTATGAAGTGGGTAGGCCGAATCGCGTCCGGGTGGAGACGATGACCGAGTCCTATGTACAAAATCAGGTGAGAGCACTGGTAGGATTTGAAGTGAAAATCGAGGAAGTGCAAGCCAGTGCAAAGCTGTCACAAAACCGGGACGGGGTGAATTATAAAAACATCATCCAAAAGCTGGAAGAGAGCCCCTTTCCTTTAGATAAGGAAATCGCTGAGGAAATGCGGAAAATCAGACCGCAGTAGCATCCAAGTGCCATTTCCTTAATCTAATTCGAGGAGAAAATACAATCCATTCCCTCATGTCTCGGGGCAAAGGATCTATTTACCTGATTTCTCTGCGCTCTGAAAAAAGAGGCTGTCTCAAAAGGCCTGATTTGTGTCAGCCTGAGCACCTGACCAACGAGAGTTGGGCAGTACGAAGGAAAGTAGAAGCGAATACCGGCGCATTTCGACTTCGATACCGATGACAGATTGATTTTAATAGTCTAATATTGTGCAAGTCCGAGCACCCGACAGACGGGAGTCTGGAGGCCCGAGGACCTTTCGTACTGACCGACTCGCGTCAGTCAGGTGCTCAAGGTGACAAAATCCCTGCTTTCGAAGTAATTCGCCGTCATTTCCTTTTTGTTTGTTTACCAAATATTTCCAACTCAATGTGACAAACTGAAGGTATGTGACAGCCCCTTTTACTTTTCTGAGTTACTCATTATCTCTTTTGCGACACCACCGGGCACGATAGTCATCATGCCTTGTTTGGTGCTGGACCATATCAGGTGAAATGGGCCTCGATACCGGTTTCTTTGAGTGGTGTAGTGGGCAGTCATGTATCTTTTGTCCCCGGGCATATTGTTGGAATTCAAGGCAATATTGGCAATGGTAGACATCAGTTTGCTTTTCTTTTGTGAGTCCTTCTGATACATCTCAATTTTCAGGTCCGAATAGTCAAATCTGAACAGGTTGGTGGACCGGTAGACATCCGCATGAATCTTTATATTCATCCTCACCAGATTCCCTGACACGATCTCCCCATTCATTATCGGTTTCAGGATTTCATTGATTTTAGTCAGCCGAAATGAGGTAAAGTCAACCACCATATCAAATTCGTCCTTGTCGTAAGGGACACTGAGGTCTATGGTCAAATTTCCGCTTCCCTCAATTTTGGCAGTAAATTTCCCGTCAAAGTGCCTGTAGAGCGTTTGGAATTCCGGGATAGTGGTAATGTTGACAAAATTACCCTTGAGATTATCGATGTGAAACTGCCAAGTTTGGTTTTTGCCAGGCACGGATTCTCCGTAGACAATCGCTCCATTTGAGACTTTCAGTGTGTCCAGTTTGAGGGGGAAATTGACTTTTTGCAACATTCCCTGGAAAAGTGATTTCACTTCGTTGGGAGGTCTCGGCAATTCCTTATTTCTGAAATCTTCCAGAAAAAGCCCCAACAACTCAAGTTTCTGCGCTTTGATATCCAAATTGGAGTACAGATTACTGTTGGCTTCAATCCCTGACAGGATCAGGGAATCCAAGCTAAACTCGATCAGATCAACCTGAAAATCCATTTTGGAGGAAGCCTTTTGGATTCCTTCAGGATACTTGAGCGAAATCAAATTCATCTGAAGCTGTTGGTTTTTGGTATCAAAGCCAATTTTTCCGGTTTTGAATTTTTGACCATTTCCCATGATATAGTCCAGGCTGTCAATCGAAATCAAAATCCGCTCATAATCGAATGGAATCGGATAATTCCACTTTAAGGAATCGGTGCTTAGCTCATTGGCTACAATATTCAGGTTATTCAAACTGCCAATCTGATCCTCCCCAAGCATCATCCGCGCACTTGCCTTTCCCAATTGGAAATTTCGGATCATTCCTCTGGACAAAATATCTCCAAAAAGACTTTGCAAAGCCGTGGCGGGTTTTGCCTCTTTGTTATTTTCCAGCGGAATGTGAATAATAAAATCCGGCTGGGAAAAGGATAAGTTTTGGACGATCAGGTCCCTTTGCATGATAAGTTTGAGGACTTCCACTTGACTCAGTAAAACCTGCACTACTTTTCCCTCTACATAAACGCCCGCAAGTTCCCCAAAAGGAGTAATTTTCACCTCATCAATTTGAATCACCTTTCCAAAAAAATCCACATCAATTCTGTCAAATTTAAAATCGTATTTTCGATCGGGATTGGAGTTAACCACGGATTCCAGATTTTCATTAATCCAGGATTTCCCCCAGTAAACTCCTATTCCAAAAAGAACAAGAAGTACGACTACGAATACTGCAAAAATCTTTAAAAACTTCATAGTTGGTATATTTTGACAAAATCAGCGAAGCAAGTTGGCTATCAATCCTTTTCCTCTAAAAATTCAGGAAACTTAGCTTTGGAAGATTTTGACGGCTCTATCAGGAATATTAGTAAGATATAAGTTTAAGGATTGTTGAAAAGAATAAATAGCTTGGAAAAATTCTACCTCCCTTTATCAAATTTGGCTACTAGAGTAAATTACATTTTAATACATTTGAGAATGAAGCAATTTTTCTTCGCTTGGATTGCAAGTTTTATGCTAGCGTCCCCCCTTTCGGCCCAGGAAATTAAAATTTTAACCTACAATATTCTTCACGGAGAACGTGCTGATAAACCTACTACTCCAAATCTACCTGATTTGGCGAACCTCCTGATTCAAATTCAGCCTGAAGTAATCGCTCTTCAGGAGGTCGACAGCATGACCCTGAGATCCGCAAAAATCTATGGGGAACGCATGGATTTTATGAAAAACCTCTCCAGGGAAACCGGATACAAGGGCTATTTCGGCCGAGCCATGGAATATGACAGTGGGGCTTATGGAGAAGGTGTTTTGGTAAAAAAAGGATCAAACTACCATACGGTCAATCTGCCAAATCCGGCAGGAGGAGAACCTCGGGCTATAGCTTGGGTAAAAGCGGAACTTAAAACCCTGGAAGAATTTTATTTTGGATCCACTCACCTCTGCCATGAATTTGAAGTCAACAGGATAGCTCAATTGGACTCTATTCTTTCTTATGCGGATTCGCTGGATAAGCCTGTGATATGGGTCGGTGATCTTAATTTCACGTCCGATTCACCGGAATACAGCCGGATTCCAGCCCATTGGAAAGAGGCAGGTGCAGAAGCGGGAGACCTGCAAAACACCTACGGAACACATGATTCAGGGGCAAGAATAGACTACATCTGGTACGACTCCAGAAAATTTGAACTGGTGGAATACAAAGTATTGACTCACATCACTTTTTCTGATCATTATCCTGTGTGGGCCGTGCTTCGGATGAAAAAACAAAAAGAATGAAACTAATCACACTTTACCGTTTTATCGCATTGGGAGGGGTAATCTTCCTTTGGAACTTCACGATGCCCGAAAAGAAAAGTAAATGGCAGGAGCTATTTAACGGTAAAGACATCAACAACTGGGTGGTGAAAATCCGAACCCATGAGGTAGGAGAAAATTTCGCAAACACCTTTCGGGTGGAAGACGGAATGATGCAGGTCCGCTACGATGGTTACAGTCAATTTGACCGGCAATACGGCCATATTTTTTATAATAAACCCTTTTCGTACTATTTACTTCAAGTCGAATACCGGTTTGTGGGTGAGCAATGTCCCGGAGGCGAAGGATGGGCCCTGAGAAACAGCGGCGCGATGCTACACTCTCAAGACCCAAAGACCATGCTCAAGGATCAGGACTTCCCGATCTCGATCGAAGCGCAGTTTCTCGGAGGAAACGGAAAAGATCCCCGTACGACCTGCAACCTGTGTACGCCCGGCACCAATGTGGTTTTGGCAGACACGCTTTTCACTCCGCATTGCATCAATTCCAGGTCCAAAACCTATCATGGTGACCAATGGGTTCAGGCAAATTTCATCGTCATGGGAGATGAGGAGGTTCACCATTTGGTCGGAACGGATACGGTTTTCAGCTATTTCAAACCTCAAATCGGCGGTGGAAATGTGAGTCCTGTAGACCCGGCTGTCAAGATTGACGGAAAACTATTGAAAGAAGGCTACATTTCCCTTCAAAGTGAAAGCCATCCGATTGATTTCAGAAGAGTGGCAGTGATCGACCTGACCAAGATCAAAGACAATCCCAAAAAACTCAGAAAAGCGGTAAATCAAGCCTTAGGCAAGAATTAGAAAAACTGATTATCCGCTATTCTGCCATTAAAAATTTCTTCTTGGGTCGGGTAAAGGGAAAACCGGAGACCGAAAAGAGCCTGAAAATTAGAATTTAGGCCAAAGTCACGTCCTGATTTTACTTGACACAATAGTTACAACTTAACCGAAATTGTTCAACCCTTTCAGGGTTGTCGTCCCTGATTAAACATATTAAATTCCCCGCGTTTTACACGGGGTTCCGCCACGGCGGACAAGTTATTCAAAGTTTAACCCTTTCAGGATTGTTAATTTACCCAGGAAACCACAATCTTCTGTCTTCTTCTACGGTCTACGGTCTTCCATCTCCGGTCTCCCTACTCCACTACACCCGAACCTTCGTAGTCCCACCACCTTTCAGTGTTATGGGCACGGGAGGATTTGTTTTCCAGTTACCACCCGTAAAGTCAGGGACATCAATAGAATTGGATCGGTTGGCGACGGACCATTCACTCAGTGGCGTGATGCAGCTCCAAAGTGCCGCGTCATAAACATCCTGATCGAGCGGAAGTCCATTTCTCAGGCAATCGATCAGCCTCCAGTCCATCATGAAGTCCATTCCTCCATGACCTCCGATTTGCTTGGCAAGTTCACCGACTTTTTGGACGATTTCAGGAGTGTATTTGGCTTGCAATTCTTTCATTTCATCCTCCTTCATCCAGCTATGCCCTTTGGAAACCTTCTGATCGGGGTACTTTTGCGCATAGCCTTCGGTGCCGCTGACTACATGAAGTCGGGAATAGGGTCGGGGTGAGGTCACGTCATGTTGGATCATGATGGTCTTTCCTTTTTTTGTTTTCACCACCGTAGTATTCATGTTTCCACGGTAGTTTTTGGCCGCATAAGAATTCCAAAAAGAGTCCTCCATTGCAAGTTCCTGTGCTTTGGCTTTCATCTGAAAGTCATTGGAAGAAACTGAGGTAAGGAAATCCATCTGATCTCCCCTGTTCACATTAAGAATCTGGCAAATGGGTCCGAGTCCATGGGTTGGATAAAGGTTTCCGTTTCGGAAATTCTCTTCCAGTCTCCACATGCCCTGATATCCTTTGTCTTTGTCAAAATTCAGCCAAAGCAAATCGTGAATATAAGCCCCCTCCACATGCAATACCTCTCCAAAAAACCCTTCACGAGCCATCCTCAAAGTCATCATTTCAAAAAAGTCATAGCAGCAATTTTCCAGCTGCATGCAATGTTTTTTGGTTCGCTCAGAAGTTTCTACCAGTTGCCAACATTCGTCGAGTGTGCGGGCAGCAGGCACTTCTACTGCAGCATGTTTGCCCGCTTCCATGGCGAAGACAGCCATCGGCACGTGCCATTCCCATGGGGTTGCGATATAGATCAAATCCAAATCCTTTCGCTCACACATTTTTTTCCATGCATAGGCACTTCCTGAGTAGAGCTCAGGACTGTGGGGAGTTCCGGCAAGAGATCTTTTAACCTTTTCGGCACGCTCGGGAAGTAAATCACAAAGGGTTTTGATCTCCACTCCTTCGATTTTGCTGAGTCGGTCGACTGCACCGGGACCCCGCTGACCCAAGCCGATAATGCCTACCCTGACAGTTTCAATTTTTGGGGCAGCAAAACCACACATATTGAAGGTTTGCATTCGGGACGCGCCGTATTTTGCCTCGAGGGGTAAGGTATGTAGCTCTTCTGCAAGTGCACTTCCAGCGCCGAAGAGGCCCAAACCTGCCAATCCGGTGGATTTCAAAAATTCTCTTCTTTTATTCATGTGTTTATAATTTGTTTTTTAGCTGTCACATGGAATGCCCTTTATAATCATTCCCCTGTGTGATCCCGTACCTACGGGATCATGGGCATTTCATCTGTTTATAATTTGTTTTTTAGCTGTCACATGGAATGCCCTTTATAATCATTCCCCTGTGTGATCCCGTACCTACGGGATCATGGGCATTTCATCTGTTTATAATTTGTTTTTCAGTAACCACATCTGTCTGCCCAAACCTGCCCAGGCTGGAGCCGCGATTTTATGTGATAGATTTTTTCGCCATTTCCATAGGCTATTTAACAAAAAAATCAAAGAAGTCCGTACCGTAGATCAGAAAGCAGAAAAAAAACCGAAAGCAATCGCCTCCGGTCTTTCCCATAATTTGAAAGCACTATCAATTATCTTCACTCAACTTTTAAGCTGATTTGATTTTACAGGTATTCATTCCCAGCAGGGTATAAAGGGGACAGAAGCCTACCAAGCTCGTCAGTACAAACACTGCTGCAACCACAAGTCCTACTACTCCCCAGGTTCCGGTCACTGTACCTGTGAAATAAAGTGCTACTAAGACAAGTGGCACGATTATCCGAATGGCCATATCAACTCCTCCCATATTTTTTTCATGAGTTCATCTGTTTAAGCAGAAACCTTTTTGCGAAATTGTATACTAAAACTAACCCAAGTTCTCAACCCTTAAAATGACAAAAGTCACAGAAGGAGGTGATTTTACGGTGTTTATAATTTGTCTTTGGGTGGTCACACCTGCAGGCAGGCTCAATTTCAGTCAGCTGAAAAATATGCCCTCATGACCTCTTCCGCCATTTTTCCCTGTGGAGTAAAATCCGGCTCCCGATTGTGTCGCTCAGGATACCACTTCCAAAAAAATACCCCTGCCATCCAGGATTTCTTCCAGGCAGTCTCAAAAAATGCTTCGTAGCAACGTGCCTGAACTTCTTCCGAAAACTGGATTTCCTTCCGCTCATTGGGCCAAACCCAGGGCTCAACAGCTGCATCGACGGTATTGCAATAGCCTATTTCAGTGAATAAGACAGGTTTTTTATACTTTCTGACCACCTTTTCGATTTTTGGTAAATGGCTTTCCCAAGACTTTTTCAACTCATCCAAATTAGGATTGTGATCTTTAGCCAAAGGAAAATAAGCCTGAATTCCTATGTAATCCAGTGCATCCCAGAACTTCACTTTTTCAAATTCAGTAAAATTGGCAGCATAGGTGATTTTGCCTGAGTAAACTTTTCTCACTTCAGCGATGATCGCTCTCCACTCCTTTTCCCGCTGAGAGGTCTTTTCCAACTCGGTTCCCACACAGAGCATCGGCATGTTCAGTTTCTCTGCCAAGCGTGCATAATCCAGGATGAATGCCTGATAATTGGCAAACCAAATCTTCCAATCGGCCTCGTTGCCCATTTCGATTTCACCAACCCACCCTTCCCTGACCCACAGGTGAGGTTTCAGCATATTCATGATTCCCTTTGTGGCCGAAGAGTCAAAAGTGGTCTGAATCCCAACCGGAGTCTCTCCCCACCATCTCCGTTCATTGCTCATATCCCAGCGAATTTCCGGTGTGTTCTTTTGGCTTTGCCAGCCAAAAGGTGTCTGAGAGATGGCATTTGCGCCTGTATTCACCAAGGCCTGAATTTCTCCACCCTGAAGGGGCTGACGACTCCCCACCCAACAGACGCCTTTCCACTTCTCCCCGGTAGAAATCAGGGTTTCGACAGGGATAAAAAACCAAATTGAAAAACTCAATATGATCAAACCCACCGAACTGAAAAGGTACTTGCGGAACCAGAGCTTCATAAGGGTTTCAGTTGTGCTAGAATTATTTTGATAGCGGTTTTAATACAATGTTCTCCAAGATGATCTCCGAGAGTAATTCCAAGTTACCAGAAAGGTAGAGTTCTTGCATCTTTTCCACCGGAGTATTTTTGTCCTCAGGCTTGAGATTCAGGTAGTTTTGAAATCGGATCCCTCCTACTTCCATCACTTCACTAACCTCCCGCATACGGACTCCACCACCATCGGTATGATAGCTGTAAGCCATGAAATCAAGGGAATAATCTGCTACACCTATCCAATACAAAAACTCATCTTCGTAGTGCTCCCCGCCGCCCTCGGGCACAAAAGTGACTTTGATCAAATGATATTTTTTTTCATTGATTTCAGTTTCGCCCAGGTAGGTTTTCACTGCCGCCGCATCGTTAAGACCATATGGAAGGTATGCGAAATAGGCTACCGAGTTGATGGATCGTGAATAAGCGCCAATACGCTCCTCGGTAAGCGTATCAATCGGAGTACCGTCCAAGGTTCTTACAAAACCGGAATTATTGAGTACATCTCTGATGATTCCTGTTGAGTCGGCAAATTCCCGGATGTACTCAAAAGCAGTGGGAGTTTTGTAAATGGTATAGTGGATATTTCTAAAATCAAAATCAATGATGGAGCTTTCATAGAGTTCTCCTCCATACACCTCGATTGCAGCATCAACGATTTTTTCAGCCTCTGTTCGCTGATTGCAGGAAAAGCCCAGAACACCGACGGCTAAAACAACTATTATGTAAATAATTTTTTTCATGAATTTTTAAATAACTGGAAATACTATGGAAACAAACTCCACTGCGGGGAGTGAAATAAAATTGAAATATTTCGTATTCGATATTTCATTGAGCAACTCGAAATCTATTTCAATTGTATTTTTAATCTGGTATGTGAACTAGCATTGTTCTTTTAGAATCTACTTTAGAATTTGGTATTCCGAATATCGGTATTCTGCTCTAAGAAACAGCCTTTCATTTTTTTCGTTCACCCGCCAGCTTTCGCGCTTGCCATGAAATTTGAACCCTTGTACTTCTTCCCTGCTAAGGTTATTAACCAGGCTTCGGTGATCTTTCAATTGCACTTCATTGCCCACCATCAGCGAAGTCACCGGGTCAAAATAATACCACCATACATCTGAATCCAGGCCATAATCGACTCGAATCACCTCTACAACTTGCCCGCTTTCCAGCGATTTTTGCCCTTCATAGAATAGTTTTGTTCCTTCATCAAGCAATTTCCAAGGTTGAGCGACCGTATAAAATGCCGCATCGAAATCTTTCCTTTTCGAGGCGAGAAAACTCGGATTCTGAACCTCATTTTCTCCCATCAAATACCGCATCCGTGTTCCATCCCAAGAGACAACATGGATAATACTATCCTTGGTCCAGGTAATTTTGCCCTCAAAATAAGGTTTGAGCCTGAACTCATGCCATTGATCCAGTTCGCTTTCGATACTTCCATCCTCCAGGAGCAGCCTGGTCCATTTTCGGAACTTCAGACTGCTTACTTCGGACCAATTAGCTTCCCCACCATGGGCCTCAATGGATTTTTTCAAAAGGCTTTTTCCCTGCTTTTCTGCATTTGGAACACAAGAAAATTGAAGAAGAAAAACAAAGGCTAAGAGCAGCTGACAGCGAGTTCTCATCGGTTTAAATTAAGTTTTCTTTTTGGGCGAAAGTAATCCAGGTAAACCACTAGGAAAACGAGCAAATACTCGGCAAAAAGGAAAATCGGATTTTCCCTGAAGTCTGCATTTCCATAGGCATGATAAGAAAAAATTGCGGCAAAAGACCAAATCAAAAAAACGTTTTTATTGGTCAATAAGCTTAATCCCAAAGCCGGAATAATGTACCAGGGATGAATGATTGGTTGCAAAATCAGGTAGATGAGATAAATCAAAACCCATAAATCCACCAATTCCGGGGTCGAATTGGGTCTTCTTTTCCAAGAGAAAAAGACAATCCCGATAAGGGTCGCGAGCGAAAGGATTTTAGTCAAAGTCTCGATAATGTTGTACCCCTGAATCCAAAAACCAACTTCCCGAAACAGGTAATAAAGGGAGGCATTGAACTCGAATTTTCCCTGATAGAGTCTGAGACTTTGGAAGAAATTCAGGTAAGATTGATCCCACCAAAGCCAGGCAAAACTCAGGATGACCGCGATTGAAACTCCTGACCAAAACGCGAGGTCTTTCCGGGTTTGGGAAGAAAATAAGAAGGACGGAGCAAGCATCAAGGGCAGAAGTTTCACCCCAATGGCAAGCCCCCAAAACCCACCGGAAAGGGTCATTTTATTGGCTGTCATGCGATTAATACTCGCCAAAAGAAAAAGGAGCACCAAGCCCTCAAAGTGGAAATTTCCGGTAATTTCCAAGATTACCAAAGGATTGAACCAATAGAGAATTAAGAGGCTTTCAGGCTTTCGGAATGTGCGCAAAAGTCTCAAAAGCAGAAAAAACACACCAATTTCGCCCAGAAGCAAAATCAATCTTAAACCCATAAACCCATTCCAGACAAAGCCATTTGAAGCTTTTGCACCAATCCAAAAAACAGCCTGATTTAATGGGGGATAGACTGAAAAGTAGTCTGGAGAATTGAGATTTTGAAAAAGCTGTTTCAGATAAGCATCATCCGGATTTTGGTTTTCCTCTTGCCATTCGCTTGGAATTTGTAGGTAGGGATTTTCGCCCATTTCCAATAATTCTCCATCCCAGAGGAATCGATAGACATCATCTGACCACTGTGGAGCGAAGCCAAAAACAGCCAGTCGAAATAGAATTCCGGACACAAAAATGCCTATCCAGTTTATTTTCTCCCCGGTAATCAAAAAAGCCAATCCCATCCCTGCAAAGAGCAATGAGAAAATCAAAAAAGTGAGTGCGAATTCAGTTCGTGGGATTTGGGCTAAAATAAAAAGCAATCCAGCCATCAGCGGGACTACAAGATAGATCAGCCATTGTTTTAGCTTCGGATTCAAAGCCCCAAATCCTTTCTCAATGGCTCATAAACCTTCTCATTTTTATTCCAATAATCCATCATTTGCATCGTGGACCGAGTCGCTGTTGTCACTTCTTGTTGACCGTTGGTTTTGGTCCAAGTTTCGGTAAAACCGAGGATTTCATACGGGAAAAATTGCTGGTATCGGATCGTGATTTTACGACCGATTTCATTGTAAACCACCTCAATCTCTGCCTGATTAGAGCCAAGCTCTTTTTTGGAAGTGGTAGCCTGCTCGGCCTTCAGAGGAATATGGGCAAAGCGCTGAAAAATCAGACTGGGGATTAATTTTTGATTTCCCATCGGGACCAAGTCGGGATTTAGCCGAATCAGGTTGAATAGCTCCTCCTCAGCCATCGCATTGAGTTTGGACTCGGTATCGCCTTCCGACTCGAAATAGGAAAACTGCTTCGCATGATAGTTTCCGTTTTTGAAATTGAGCTGGGTAAATGCCTGACCACACCATTCGGTCACAGAAGCTGTGAGTTTGGGCGAATGGACCTCGTCATATATAGGTGTAAAAACCGAGAGCATGGTGTTGTAGGGATAAACACCGGTCAGAAATTCCCGCGTCATATTGAGTTTGATCACTTTCTGGGCGTCAGCGCGATTGTCCTCCGGCTTATCCAATTTGACCTGTTTCTTCCTGGAAAAATCTTCCGTAACAAAAATCATCACTGCTTTTCCGCCCCTGACTTCGCCATATCTACTTTGCTGCAGGTCGTATACGTTGATTTCCGCTTTTCCCTGATACCAATATCCGGCAAACTGGGTTTCATCCACGCCTTTACGGCTGGAGGAGCTGCAAGCCGAAAAGAGAGGAATCATTACTATAAAGAGCCCAAATAGCTTATTTTTCATTATCTATTCAATGTTTTGACCAAGCAGGCCGATCCTATTTAGTTGATTTTTTTTAGACTCACACTATTGACCAAAGATGTCATTTGTGTTATAGCAATCTGGTTGAGTTGAAGCAAACGATCCGACGATTCCAAGCCCTGACGGATCAATACCGCATTGATACTTTCCAGATTTGAAAGTACAACCAATTGCTCTAATGTGGCAAAATCCCGGATTTTACCTTTCGCCTCAGGATTCTCAGTTCTCCATTCTGCGGCCGTCATACCAAAGAGTGCTAAGTTCAAAAAATCTGCTTCGGAAGCATAAACCATGGAAGGATTTGAAGTGATTCTTTTTGGGATGAGCTTTTCTTTAATGGCATCGGTATGGATTGTATAGTTGACTTTGGCAAGAGTCCGCTGGAGATTCCAGTCTAGTTTTTGGCGATTGTTTTCGTCTTCTTTTAGGCGCTGGAATTCTTTAATAAGATATAACTTGAACTCTGCACTGATCGCTGAGCCAAACTCAAATGCAATGTCCTTGTGGGCATAAGTACCCCCATATCGCCCTGCCTTTGAAAAAATTCCAATCGCATTGGTTTTTTCTACCCAATTCATCGGACTTAACACAAATGATGGTAAACCAGCCTGAGTTTTAAAGTGGTCAAATTCGACCACTTTAAAGTTTGGATTGTAAATTTTTTCCCATGAACCCAGAAACTCAAGTGTGTATCGAGTTCTTATCCAATTTTTGATCACATCCGCAGCCCGGCTTTCGTCAGTTTTGGCCTTAGCCATATCTGTTAGGCAGATATAATCTTGACCTTTGATATCAGTGATCGATACATTGATTTTCTGTACTTCTATAGCCTTACTACTTGCCATATTCATCAAATTTGGAAAAGTACACCTTCAATTCAAACATAAATTCAACTTAAAAGAATCTCGTCCAATTAAAATTGAGAAAAATTTCCCTCTAAAAACAAAAGAAAATTATTGAAAATGAATTTCCTCACCTATTCAAGTTTGAAGATCAAACCTTGATTCACCAGTACTTAAAGATCGTAAAAATAATTTTATACCCTGCGCCAAAGACCCCTTTCACAGTCCCGCTGACTTTAGAGACTCCGATGCGCTTGCGGTAGTTTACGGGAACTTCGGTGTAGCGAAGACCAGCCTTGTGCGCTTTGATTTGCATTTCGATTGTCCATCCAAAGTTCTGATCAACCATATTCAGGTGGAGAAGCTTTTGCCAATCTATCGCGCGAAAAGGGCCCAAGTCCGAGAATTTAGCTCCTTGAATGTACTTCATCATTGTAGTCGCCAGCCAATTCCCGAAGACTTGAGGAAAGGTCATCGACCCAGCTTCCCGCTTTCCCAAAGCTCTTGAACCAATCACCATATCGGCTTTTCCGTCTAGAATCGGTTGTACCAATTCGAGCATCTCATGCGGGTAGTCACTGTAATCTCCATCCAAGAACACCACGATATCGGGTTGGATTTCCTGCGTTTTAATCCAATCCATTGCCGTGAGGCAGGCTTTACCGTAGCCTTTTTGAGCCTCAAATACGACCACTGCGCCGGCTGAATGGGCTGCATTTCCGGTTTGATCGGTGGAATTGTTATTTGCGACCACGATGTGCCGCACCATTTCAGGAATCTCTGCGATGACTTTTGGGATTGACTTTTCTTCGTTATAAGCAGGAATAATGACGTCAATGATCGGGGGATTTTGCATCAGCAGGAATTAGCGACCGAGGCCGTAAGATTTAAACGAGGTGATGAAAACAAGCGTGTAGCCAAACGCCAACATGCCATGAAAGGGAAGGAAAATAAAGTTGTTCTCCTGAAAAGCCAGCCACACCATTCCCCAAAAAACCAAAGCCAAGCCTCCTTCAAACCAAGTGGTGACCGGCATCCGGTGGAGGAGGTATCGATTGCTTGAAAGTTTCACTTTTCCCGACTCTAGATTGAATTTAGGCGTGCGGATAAATGGTGATTTTTTTCCTGACAATCCTTCCCATACAGCTTGAGTATTGTGCAAAGCCAGTCCCATAGAGACGGACAAGAACAGTGGCAACTGCCATATCACACCCAAAGCAGAGCTGGCGAATGATCGCTTCCCGTAGAAAAAAGATACCAGATAAACCGCAGCTATAATGACAAATCCTACGAGAAATATCCCGGAGATGCGTACCCAAACCTCTGGAACCAAACCTTTTTGACCTGCCCACCATACTCCAATGCTGCTCAAACTCGTCACCAGTACTGCGATGAAAATCGCTGAATTGAAAAGATGGGCGAATGAGTGGAATTTAACCCGAAAAGGAAGCTTTTCCTGACTCACAGCTGCTGCATGCTTCATGGCACATTCGGCACCACCTTTGGTCCAGCGGAATTGTTGGGACTTGATAGCGGACATGACAGGGGGTAATTCAGCGGGAGATTCGATTTCGGGGCGGTAGACAAACACCCAGCCTTTTCGCTGGGCCCGATAGCTAAGATCTAGATCTTCCGTCAATGTATCGTCATGCCAGTTGCCGGCATCATAAATGCAGCTTTTCCGCCATATCCCTCCTGTCCCATTGAAATTGATGAATGCGCCCTGATGATTCCTCCCCATTTGTTCGATGAAGAAATGAGCATCCAATGCAAAGGCCTGCAATCGGGTGAGAATCGAGTAATTTTGGTTGAGGTGCGTCCAGCGCGTCTGCACCATTCCTGTTTTTTCGGAGGAAAAATAGGGAATAGTCTGCATCAGAAAGTCCGGATCCGGCACAAAATCCGCGTCAAAAATGGCTATAAATTCTCCGGTTGCTTTTTCCAGGCCTTCCCGCAAGGCTCCGGATTTGAAGCCTTTTCTGTCAATTCGGTGAATGTATTGAAAGTTGATTTCGGGATAGTGTTTTAGCTTTTCCTTGATCAAATCCACTGTCTGATCCGTGCTGTCGTCCAGCAATTGGATCTGAAGCAATTCTTTGGGGTAATTAAGCTTTGCGACAGCATCTATCAATCGCTCCACGACATAAAGCTCGTTGAATACGGGAAGCTGAACGGTTACTTTTGGCCAGGTTTCGGGAGATTTTTTTGGAACTTTGTCCCATTCTTTTCTGGCCTGAAGAAAATGAAAAAGCAAATGTCCCTGCGCCAAACTGTAAATCAGAATAAAAAGCATACCCAAGGCATACAGGCCGCACAGGAAATAAAGGAAAATCATTTATGCGTGGATCTTGATGGAGTCATTGCCGATAATAATCGGCAAGTCATTGATACGGTTTTCCTCTGGTCCATTTTCCAACTTCAGCACTCCACGCGGACAGACTGCAGAACAAACTCCACATCCAACACAGGAAGAGCGCACAATGTTTTGGCCCCGCTGGGCATACCACCGCACGTCAATACCCATCTCACAATACGTGGAACAGTTGCCACATGAAATACATTGCCCCCCATTGGTGGTAATCCGAAAGCGGGATTTAAATCGCTGAACAATACCCAAATATGCTGCTAAAGGACATCCAAATCGGCACCAAACTCTGTTTCCCATAAAAGGATAAAAGCCCGTTCCCACCACACCAGCGAAAGCTGAACCTATTGCAAAACCGTAAAACGAATGTAGCTGGTTAGTTACATTTCCCAAAAAACTAAAGCCTGAAAAGTAATTGGCAATCGTCACTCCTGTCATCACCACTGCCAATACCAAAACAGAATGGACGATCCATCGTTCATATTTCCAGGCCTTAACGGACTTGTCAGAAAGCTGCCGAAAGGGATCTCCAACTGTCTCCGCCAGACCTCCACATCCGCAAACCCAGGAGCAATACCATCTTTTACCAAAGAAGTAGGTGAAAACCGGAACTCCAATGATGATCAGCAAGATCCCCCAAATCAACATAAACATCCCTACTCCGCCACTGGAGAGAAATGTAGCGATCTGATAATCGTAGAAAAAATCGTAATCGAGTGGCCAGATATTTTTGAAATCGAAATAAGGCTGATTGAGCAAAACAAGAACCTCAGGAATCAGAAAAGCAAAAGCAGTCTGAAAAAACATCACCGAAGCTGTGCGAAGTTGTTGGTATTTATTGCCCCGATACTTTCGGAACATTCGTATTCCCATGACGATAATCGCCAGCGTGTAAATCAAGCCATAGAGAAACCATTGACTCGCCGGATTGCCTGAAATCATCTCCGAAATCGGATTGACCATCCAGACAAGATTGACCAAATAGGCCGGAAACCAGTACAACACCACGTAAAACAGAATCAGAAAGAAGCCTGTAATCATTCCGATCCAACCTCTGTTTTTTAGCTTGGAATGGAAAATTCCATTGTTCTTGATTCCCTCGGGCTCGTCTGCATGTTGGCGGAAATTGTATAAAAAGCCACCTAAAACAGCCAAACCAATCGCCAGCGCAAAGAAAAGCCATGGACTGTCACGCACGGGACTTTTCAATCCGGCCTTTGCCAAGGCAAAACTGTAATCATCCCAAATGACTTCATCCCAAAGTTGCTGGGACTTTAAATCATCATTGTATGCATCGAATTTTTCTCCGAAAGCAGAAAGAAAGGTAAAGTTGGAACTGTATTCCTGCCCATACATGGGCGCAAGGATTTCAGCCATTTTATCCTGATGAATAGCCTTGGTGTTTGCTTTTACCAGTTCTTCGGAAAGGCTGTAAGTTCCCAAAAACGGAATGACCAGAAAGGTGGTCAAACCAACCAAAAACAATCCCAAACCGATTTTTTCAATCCAAGTCATACCTTCGCGCCGAATAGTTTTTGAATGAATGTTTTTTTCGAAGGGTGGAAATTTCCTCCAAATTCAGCTTTGAACGCTTCCTGAATTGAAATGTAATATGGTGCGAAAAACTCAGGGTCGAAATTCGCGTGATTGAGACGGTCCATGACTTTTCCACCAGACCACTTCTCACGGATTGCCCGATCCATCACTTCGTGACGAAGTCGGAACCCAAAATTATTTACTCCGAGGACTTTCCCCTCCAAATCCATCAACATGCGGAAACTTACTTTACCGGAGGAATGCTCCCAATAGAAATTTTTCAATTGACCTACTTCCCATGTGGCCGGGACTGTACCGTAAGTTTGATATTCGATATCAAGGAATTTTGCAGAGTTGAACCAGACTCCCGGTCGATATGGAACGGGTTCATGGCAGAGATTATGCGCCAAAGTCTCTCCATGCATCCTGCCTGTGTACCAAACCTGCTCGATCGGGCGGCGATCCGGTGCAGGCACTTTGTCAAATTCCGCGCAATCGCCGATGGCATAGACATCAGGCACGTTAGTCCGGAAGTATTCATCCACCTTGACTCCCCGGTCGACTTCCAAGTCAGTATTTTTCAGAAACTCAATATTCGGGGTGACTCCGGCTGTAAGTCCCACAAACTGGCAATCGATCTTTTCGCCTTTGGATGTGATGACTTCGGAAACCCGTCCACTTGAATCGGAAAGAATCTCTTTCAATTCGCACTCCAGGCGCAGATCAATGTGATGCTCCAAGATATGTCTTCCGACGAGTTCAGACTCTTCCTTTGGCAAAATGTTATTCCAAAAACCGCACTCACGAACCAGAAAGGTCACCGGGATCTTTTTATAAGCTAGCATTTCAGCCATTTCAATTCCAATCAAGCCTCCTCCCACGATGACAGCACGCTGGATTCCGGACTGCGTATTTTCTTCCATTAGCTCCAGGTCTTGCTTTGAATACAATCCCTGAACCCCTATTAATTCTTGGCCCGGCCAGCCAAATTTATTAGGCTTAGAACCTGTGGCTATCACCAAGGTGTCGTAAGGGAGCGTCTCTCCCGACTTGAACACCAAGGATTTTTTGGCGAAATCGACCGTTTCCACCCAAGCCTCTTTGAGCGCGATTCGGCTTTTGTCCCAAAAGTGGTTTTCATAAGGCTGCGTATGCTCGAATTTCATGTGCCCCATGAAGACATACATCAGAGCAGTTCTGGAAAAGAAGTATTTGGATTCACCCGAAATCACCGTTATCCTGACGCTGCTATCCATTTTCCGGAGATTTCGGGCACAGGTGACACCCGAGATTCCGTTGCCGATAATGACTACATGAGGACTTTGAGGCATTGTTTTGAAAATAGTTGAGAAAAGTTACCGAAAAGGTTTTAGCTATTCGTTGAGATTCCAATTATAATCCTTGTGAGAAATTTTTGCATTAGACTTGATTTTCACTTTAGCGTATGTGTTTAGAAAATCTATTAATGTCCCCTTTTTAGTAAAGTCTCCTTTAAACCATAAGAATATGGAAGAAATCTGTGCATTGTCTGGCGTTATTTTATTTTGATTTTGGTCATTAATAAAGTTGGTAGTCACTTTTTGAAGCTGTGATTCTATTTTTTCGGCTGTGTAGGCCTCATTTAGTAGAGGCGGACAAGAAACAGAGGCACAGTTGACTGCAAAGTGGATTCTAGGTTCGTCAAATTCTTTCCTGAGAATGGAATGCTCGATCTCATCCAAACTGGAATCTACACCGCCAATTTTGAAAAACTTATAATGCCAAACGTCTTTAAGCATGGGGATTTTAAATTTTGGTCCTAAATCACGAATGCTTTTGACAGGATAATTATCTACGATCAGCTTCACTGTAAGTGCATTGTACGCATTGATCCAATAGGCTAATTGTTGTTCTTTAGTCCAGGTTTTCCGGTCAGGGGCATTGTCACTCAGGAGTTTGGTGTATTGCTCCAGTTTTGCTTTGTCTTTGATAAATCCCTTATAATCCACCAATCCATTGGATTTGACATGGGATTTAAGCAAGCCGTCCCAAATCTCATGACTGGGTGGCTTAGTGCCCGCTAATCCCAAAGTCGAACTTTGACAGGAGAAGAGAAGCATTGAAACTGCAAAGAAGTAAATAGTTTTATTGAGTTTCATACGGTTATATTTTGTCTTTAAGTTGTTGTATGGAATCTGTTGCCCGCCTAATGTCACCAGTTGAATTATAATCATCACAGTAAGTAAGGCTAGAATCAGGCAGGCTCGATTTCATGGTTAGATTTCCATTAATTACGCAGTAAGCCAAATCTGGGATGAAGATGAAAATCAAAATGTCAGGGGACAGACAAAAAGGTGGATTCTAATAAACCTTTTCTCCTCTAGTCAACCAAATCCCCCAAGTTCGGGTGTAGGTGTGTACTTTTTGGGTGGGTTTTCCCGCCGCTTCCAGGCTTCTGCCCTCATTTGCCCATTGGATAATCCCCCCGTACAAATTGAATACCTTGGTGAATCCGGCTTTTTGTAATTTTTTGCCTATATCCTGAGACCTGGCCCCAACGGTGCAATAGACTAATACGGGTTGATTTTTGTCAAGGCCTGCTATATTTTTCAAACTAAAGGTATCATACCCAATCCAGAGGGCCTTGGGAAGATGACTCACCTCAAATTCTTCCTTTTCGCGGGCATCAAGGATTTGATATTCGGAGATGTCAGTGACCTGATCTGACTTAACAACCGGAAAATCTCTGTCATATAGGGTGCTGAGCAAGGTCCTATAAGGCAGGGACTGCGAAAAACTTGGTGTCGCAAAAAGTATAATCCCCAAGAAGAATACAGGTAGACCCCAAACTGTCCCGCCAGAAAATAAAGAAATCCTCATGAAGGGAAAACCCCTAAAAACCAGAAGAGGTTCTACTTAGGCATAGAAATCTGATAATCGAGCCAAGCCCTTCTTATCCTTGATGATGATTTTTTTACCTTCAAGGTCGATAAGGTTGTCCTTTTTGAATTCAGAAAGCAGACGAATCACCGATTCAGTAGCCGTACCAACTATTCCTGCGATTTCCTCTCTACTTAATATGAGGTCGATTTTTTGATTTTCTCCACCTTCTACCCCATAGGTATTACCGAGTTGAAGTAAGACAAAGGCTAAACGCTCTCTAATGCTTTTCTGAGTTGCATCCGTGAGTTTGTCTTCCATTACTCCAATCTCATTACTCAAGGATTTGGTAATTCTTCTCAAAAACGGAGTGTTGTGAAGAATTGAATTCATGAAAGCTTCCTTGGGGACAAAACAGATTTTAGCATCCTCCACGATCATGGAAGAGTTAGAGTAGTTTTCTTCGCCCAGCAAGGCTGCATATCCCAAAAAGTCTCCTTCTTTGGCCAAGTGAATTATCTGTTCTTTCCCATTAGAAGCGGTTTTATAGACTTTGACTACGCCTGAATTAATGCAAAAAATTCCTAAAGGTTTTGTTCCTTCGTTGTACAAAATTTGGCCTTTTCG
Organism: Algoriphagus alkaliphilus; assembly: GCF_900103735.1. Taxonomy (GTDB): domain Bacteria; phylum Bacteroidota; class Bacteroidia; order Cytophagales; family Cyclobacteriaceae; genus Algoriphagus; species Algoriphagus alkaliphilus. The sequence continues at coordinate 27,442 of NZ_FMXE01000008.1, forward strand.
GTGAGAAATCAGGTTCTTATGCTCCGATATCACACAAATCTGAGCTTCGGGTAATTCTGAGAAAAGTGAGTACTTCCTACTTCTGCAGAGCTCGCATGGGGTATTATGAGATTGATTAGTCATCGTATTGCTGAGGTGTAATGATTACAGTTCTAATATAAAAAAAGGGTGACGTATATCATGTTTTTAGTCAGGTTATTTAGGGCATTCAGGCAAATGAGGCTTCTGCACAAATTTTTTTTCGCTTTCAGAATATTCCACATAGATGTGGTTTAGGCCATTTGACAATACCAGATTGGGACAGTTTAATGTTGAATTGTAGGTCATTATCTGACTCAAGGACCCTTCATTGATTTTGATTCCCGGTGCCTTGCATTCCACCAGCAAATAGGGATTGCTCGCTCTGTCGAAGACCACCAAATCCGTCCTTTTACTCATTTGATTGTATTTCAATCCCTTTTCAAGAGAAAAAAGTCCTCTTGGAAAATTGTGATGATTAATCAAAAAATGGATCCAATGCTGACGAACCCATTCCTCCGGAGTCAAGACCAGAAATTTTTTTCGCAATGAATCAAAAATCCAAAGTTTGCCATCCCGCTGCCGGAGTTCCGGCTCAAAGTGAGGGAGGTTTAATAGGGGGAGGTTAATTTTTTGATTCAATTCCAAACTCATACCCAAAGATGACAATACCTTCTATTCAAAACTAAGGTAAGGCTTGATCTTTTGAACCCATTCCGTCTTAAATATTTTGATTTTCAGCAGATCGTCCGATGAATTGAATTTGCCATGCTGGGTTCTAAAGGCGATCAATACCTTCGCCTCTCCATAACTGATATAAGGGTGCGCAGCCAATTCCTCCGATGTAGCAGCATTGATTTTCAGCTTTTTGAAGATGTGCGGATCAAACTCAAAGAAATCCCAGACCGCCTCGGCTGTTTCAGTCTTAACGCCAAAAACCTCGCCCAACTGATTCTTACTATGAAATCCGCCCAAGTTTTCACGATACTTGATAATCCTGCCGGCTGTAGCTTGACCTATTCCGGGCACGATTTGAAGCATAACCGAATCAGCCTCGGAAAACGGAATCCGATTTAGATTATTGATTTGCTTTTGATTCCTTGTTGTTTTGGCGGTGTCATTTGGGTTAAATGTGGGTAGCGGAGAAGTTTTCAGCTGAACACCCAAGGTTTTCAGGCTGTCAAATTGGAGTTGATACCGGTCGAAAGCCTGCTCCGCCTGATGATTTTTGAAAAATCCAATCCCTGTGGGTACAAATCCAAACACTACTAAAAATGGGATCAGAAGTACAAATCCCTTTGATTCTTTTCTGGAAAACCCCAGGTAAGATTTCATCCAATAAAAAATGGTTTCCTTCATAAGTTTATTATTTGATTTTTAATGGACACACCTGTCAAGAGGCGGGCTGGGAGAGCAGTGGATCATCATGCCCCGGTGTAAAAGCTTTTCTCATGAGTGTTTCGTGGCTTTAAAAAGCTAGAGATACTAACAATAACTTATAAGTTAATATGATTGTGTTTAGAATCCAATTTGGACTTACATTGAATTGGAATCCAAATTCTTTATTTAGACGATTTCTAAATTACAGACCTATTACACGAAATAAACTTTTGGGGGGACTTAGTCTGTTAAATTTGTGTTGTCAAACTTGTAAAGATGCATACCAAGTTTAGAGCTTTAAGTTTATCCCACAAGACCGCGCCCGTTCAGATCAGAGAATTGATTTCTTTGGATGAAGGATCGATTCACAGTATCCTGCTGAAGCTCAAAGAGTTTTTTAGCTTGGGTGATGCGCTCATCCTATCTACCTGCAACAGGACTGAAGTCTATTATAGTCATGAACTTGACCTTAGTACTGAAATCATCAAATTGGTCGGACTTGAAAAAGGCCTGACCGATGTGGTGGATTACCTCGATTATTTTGTAGTACACAATGAAGACCGCAAAGCCATCACCCATTTGTTTCGGGTATCGATGGGCTTGGAGGCGCAGGTAGTAGGTGACATTCAGATTTCAAATCAGGTAAAGAGAGCCTACCAAACTGCCGCGGATTTGGATATGGCAGGACCTTTTTTGCACCGACTGATGCACACCATTTTTTTCACCAACAAAAGGATTGTACAGGAGACGGCGTTCAGAGACGGAGCTGCTTCACTTTCCTACGCCACCATCGAACTCATCGATAGCTTGACTTCAAACATTTATCAGCCGAGGATACTTTTGATAGGAGTTGGAGAAATCGGTGAAGATGTGGCCAAAAACATGGTTCATTTGCCTGAAGCAAAAGTAAAGATCACCAACAGAACCCAATCCAAGGCTGAGGAAATAGCCGGAGCAATGGGTTTCGAGGTGGTTCCTTTTGAAGATTGTCAGAAAGCCATGAAAGAAGCAGACGTAATTGTCTGCTCAATCATGAAAAATGAACCCTTCATCACCAAAGAACTGGTAAAACAATTTGACATTCAGAGCTACAAGTTGTTGATAGATCTGTCTGTGCCAAGAAGCATCGAAACCTCAGTAGAAGATGTGCCCGGTGTTGTACTTTACAACGTGGATAATATCCGTAGCAAGGCCAGTGAGGTATTGGAGAAGCGACTTTCGGCAGTCCCTCAGGTAGAACAGATCATCAGTGAAAGTATTGAGGATTTCTACAATTGGAAAAAGGAAATGATGGTCTCTCCGACTATCAACAAGCTGAAGCAGTCACTGGAGCAAATCCGTCAGGAGGAGTTGGGCCGATTCCTTAAAAAAGTGGACCAAAAGGAATTTGATCTGATTGACAAGATTACAAAAAGCATGATGCAGAAAATTCTAAAAGTTCCTGTAGTTCAGCTAAGGGCGGCATGCAAGCGAGATGAAGCGGAAGAGATGATCGAAATAATTTCAGACATTTTTGATCTCGAAAAGATTAAGATCGAAAAATAATCAGTGTTTTTATTCACAGAAATGACCGAGGGATCAAATAGTATCCTTTGGTCATTTTATATTTAGGCCAATAAGAATTCAATTTCCCGATATGGTTACCTCCCAAATTCGCTCCCTGCTGGCCTTGCTGGCTTTTTCTTTTGTTTACACCACCTTACCTGCCCAGACATGGGGGGTTTATGACTTACAGGGGAATCTTAAATCTCTGGCGATATACGACCGGATCGAAGTCCTCAGCGAAACTGTGATCACAGGCAAGAATGAAAAAGGACTTTCAATGCTGTCAAGAGATCTGAGGCCGGTAGTGGATCTCAAAGGTGATGAGGTCTATCAGTACCTTGCCCCATGGATCCTGGTCAAAGGGCCAAAGGGAATTGGTGCTTTTCATGAGTATGGCATGCAGGCGTTGCCGCTGGAATATGATGAAATCCAAACTTATTATAACTTTTTGCTGGGGCGAAAAGGGAAGGAATATTGGTTCTTTGAGAAAGGAAAAGAAAAAACAACCGCTATTGGAACTTGGGAGAAAGCCAATTTTACCAAAAATGGAATCCTAATAGGCCAAAAGGCAGGAAGCTATTTTTTACCTCTTTCGAAAGACCCCGAACGTCCCTACAAGCTTATCCAAGAGAACGAAGGAAACTATCTTCTTGCTCAGGAAAATACAGGCTTTGGCATTCTCAATTTTGAAGGAGATTATGTGATGCAACCTACCTTAGCTCAACTCGAGCATACGAGAGGTGACTACTTCTATGGTTATGATCAGAATCAGTATCTCCTGATCAAAGGCGATCACATCAAATCTGATGTATCCTACAATTCCTATCACAAAATCACCAGGGAAGGGGGGCTAATGCTTGAATACATTCACGGAAAGCTTCGACGGGTGATGGAAGGAGACGGGATTTTACTCGATTCAGTGGGTATCGAATCAGTGAAGTTGGTTGGGGATAATTTATATAATGTCAATTTCAGAGGAAACAAAGTTGGACTTTTGGGCAAAAAAGGCTGGCAAGTGCTCCCTTCTACCGATTTGAACTGGATCAATCCCGGTGCCGAGGGATTATTTCCCGCTGGCAAAGGAGGTAAAACAGGTTTTGTAAATTCTTCGGGGAAATGGGTGATCGAACCCAGGTTTGCCGAGGCAGGTAATTTTTCCGAGAGAATCGCATCCTTCCGAAACTCTTCCAAATGGGGATTGGTCGGAATGGATGGACACATCATCAGTGAGCCCAAATGGGATGAAATCAAAAACTTCTCCTCCGGAATAGCAATTGCACAAGACAACGGTCAGTTTTTTTTATTGGAAAAAACGGGCTCAATGCTAAATCAGGAAGGGTTTGATAAAGTCTGCAGACTGAAAGAAGGCTATTTCTTAGTGGAAAGAAATGGCAAAAGAGGCTTGTTGAGCAGTGTAGGAACAGAGATTCTTCCAACAGATTTTGATAATATTCAGGTGGAAAAGCTTGATTTTTTTATCGTAAGCAAAGGAGGACTGACCGGAGTTTTGAATGAAAAAGGCGATGCAATTTTCCCCATCAATTATCAGGAAATCGTGGCCGACTGGGCAGGAAATCAAATCTTGGCTAAAGAACTATATAAACCTGTGGTGATTCAGGTGGAAGAATCGACAAAGGGGAAAAGAAAAAAGGGAGCTTAATGCTCCCTTTTTATTTATTTCTTTTCAGATTTTCCTGAATCCTTTGGGTCCTTATCCGAACTGGCTATCGATTCTCTCATCGAGGTATCCGATTTGATATTTTCCATTCGGTAATAATCCATCACACCCAACTTTCCAGTTCGGAAAGCCTCAGCCAAAGCCTTAGGAACTTCTGCCTCAGCTTCGATTACTTTAGCGCGCATTTCCACGTTTCTGGCTTTCATTTCCTGTTCCAAGGCTACTGCCATGGCACGTCTCTCCTCTGCTTTAGCTTCTGCTACTTTCAGATCCGCAGAGGCTTGATCGATTTGAAGTTTTGCGCCGATGTTGGTACCCACATCTATATCTGCGATATCGATCGACAGAATTTCAAATGCAGTCCCTGCATCCAAACCGCGCTGAAGTACCAATTTTGAAATTCGATCAGGGTTTTCAAGTACTGTTTTGTGATTGGCTGAGGAACCGATTGATGTCACAATCCCCTCACCTACTCTGGCAAGAATCGTTTCTTCGCCGGCACCACCAACGAGTTGCGCAATATTTGCACGCACAGTAACACGGGCTTTAGCAATGAGCTGAATTCCGTCCGCAGCAACTGCGGCTACATTGGGAGTATTGATCACTTTTGGATTTACCGAAATCTGAACTGCCTCGAAAACGTCTCTTCCTGCCAAGTCGATCGCTGTCGCCTGTTTGAAGGTCAGACTGATGTTTGCCTTATCCGCAGAGATCAAAGCTCTAATAACAGTCGGGACATTCCCCCCTGCCAAGTAGTGTGTTTCCAAATCATTGGTGGTCAGGTGGAGTCCTGCCTTAGTAGCCGTTATCAACGAATTGACAATCACGCTTGGCGGCACTTTTCTTATTCTCATACCGATGAGTTCCCCTATCCCTACCTTCACATTGGAAAACTGGGCCGTAATCCAAAGTCCAACCGGAACGAAATACAGAAAGATGAATAAAAGTACTATCCCTGCAAATGCAGCTATTAATACGAACAACGAACTTGATGGATCCATAAATATTTATTTAACTATTATTTTATTGTTTTCAATTTTTATTATTCTCACTTCCCTGCCCACTTCTATAAAGCCATCTTCAGATTTTACTTCATAGCTCGTATCGCCGAATTCAGCTTTTCCGATCGGCTTAATATCCGAGACTGCCTTGCCAATCATACCAACGGACAAACCTAAAGTTCTGCCGTCAAAAGCCCCTCCCTGCATGGATGATTTCAGGGAAAACCGATTCCAGATGCCAGAACTGAAACCATACCAAACCACAATCAGGTTCAAAACTGCCGCAGTTCCGATAATCCAATAGGCCGTCTCCGAATCATAGGAGACAAAGGCATAAATAATGCCTGCCAGAGTACTCCCCAAACCCAAAATTCCAACGATGGTTGTTCCAGGGATAAACAAAACTTCGAGGAGAAGTAAAATCAACCCGATAATCAGGAGACTGGTTAATATCAGGATTGTCATTGGCCTATCAAGCGGTAAAATAGAATTAGGCCTAAAATACGAGTTTAGATGCGTAAACCTATACTGAAAAAGAAAAAACCCGAAAGGAATATTTCCGGGTTTTGATTTTAGTAGGCTTTCGCGAAATAGACGCGGCCTGTAGAAGGATTTCCTGTGAACACACAAGTCCCTGCTTCTTCCTTTCTGCCCAATGGAATGCAGCGAATGGTTGCTTTGGTAAGCTCTTTGATTTTTTCTTCAGTTTCAGAGGTTCCGTCCCAATGTGCAGATACAAATCCGCCCGTATCGTTAAGAACTTTTTTAAACTCTTCCCAAGAATTTACCTCGGTAGTAACAGAAGCTCTGAAGTCGATTGCTTTTTTGAAAATCCCATCCTGAATTTGATCCAATAAATTCGAAATTTTAGTTGCGATGGGTTGAGAGGAAAGTTCAAAGGTCTCTTTGGTCAAATTATCCCTTCTGGCTATTTCAATGGTGCCATTCTCGAGATCCCTTGGCCCCAATCCTATTCTCACCGGTACGCCTTTGAGTTCGTATTCGGCAAACTTCCACCCCGGCTTCTGAGTATCCCGATCATCATATTTTACAGAAATACCGACTTTTCTTAGGTCAGCCATGATTTCTTTAGCTTTGACTGAGATCGATTCCAGTTCAGCTTCTCCTCTATAGATAGGAACAATCACCACTTGAATCGGTGCTAATTTTGGAGGAAGAACCAAACCATTGTCATCCGAGTGAGCCATGATCAGCGCACCCATCAGACGAGTGCTGACTCCCCATGAGGTACCCCAAACATATTCCAGTCCACCTTCCTTGGTTGCAAATTTTACATCAAAAGCTTTTGCGAAATTTTGACCCAAAAAATGTGAGGTTCCTGCTTGAAGGGCTTTCCCATCCTGCATCATCGCTTCAATACAAAATGTCTCGTCTGCTCCTGCAAACCGCTCATTTTCTGTTTTTTTACCTTTGACAACAGGCACAGCCATGTATTCTTCAGCAAATTGGGCATACACATTCATCATTTGAATGGTCTCCTCCATAGCTTCCTTAGATGTGGCATGAGCGGTATGCCCCTCTTGCCAAAGAAACTCAGTAGTCCTGAGGAAAAGTCGGGTTCTCATTTCCCATCTCACCACATTGGCCCACTGATTGACTAAAAGAGGGAGATCCCGATATGATTGAATCCAGTTTTTATAAGTACTCCAAATTACCGTTTCGGAAGTAGGTCTAACAATCAATTCCTCTTCGAGTTTTGCATCCGGGTCAACAATTATTCCTGAACCATCTTCTGCATTTTTTAGCCGATAATGGGTCACCACAGCACATTCTTTTGCAAAACCTTCCACATGACTTGCTTCCTTACTCAAAAAAGATTTCGGAATAAAAAGAGGGAAATATGCATTGGAATGGCCTGTTTCCTTAAACATCTTATCCAGCTGTGCCTGCATCTTTTCCCAGATCGAATAGCCATAGGGCTTGATAACCATGCAACCACGCACGGGAGAGTTTTCTGCTAAGTCCGCTTTTTTTACCAATTCATTATACCACAGGGAATAATCTTCGCTGCGTTTTGGAAGTCCTTTGCTCATTTGGTTGGTTAAAATGTTAAAATGTCTTTATTTTTGCTTAATTAGAGCGGGCAAATATAATCCAAAAAGTATAACCTCAGGATTGTCAGTTCGTATAACAAGACAACAAATAAACTTCAACTATGAAGAAATTACCAATAATCGCCGCTTCATTTCTATTTGGATCAATTGTCGTTTCCTCTTGCAGTACCAATAAAATGGCTGCCAGTGCGACTGACGACAATTTGTACTTCATGGCTTCAGATGTGAAAATTGCCACGCAGTACGCAGTTAACAACAATAATCCTCAGTCATTTAGAAACATCTCCCAAGAACCGGAATTAGCCGAGCAGAACTTCAGTGCTAGAAATGTCAACCCTGAATACATTTCAAGATATCAGGCGATGCAGAATACTTCTGAAGATGGGGTGGTTTATTTTGAGGAAGAAGTAGCCAATAATCAAAATCAAGTTGGAAATATCCACGCCTACGATAATTATTCCACTTCGGGAAATAGAAACAACGGCTTTAACTCACCAAATATCAATTTCAATTTTGGAATGGGAATGGGATTCGGAGGCATGATGAGTCCTTGGGGCTTCTATGATCCGTTTTGGGGTCCAGGCTTTGGGTTCAGACCAGGACTTAGCCTCGGAATTGGTTTAGGATGGGGAAACCCATTCATGGGTGGCGGCTTTGGTTGGGGCAATCCGTGGAGAAATCCATTCATGGGTTTTGGAGGTATGATGAGTCCTTGGGGCTTCTATGATCCATTTTTTGGACCTGGTTTCGGAATGATGGGGTATGGAATGGGTTTTTCTCCTTGGGGTAGACCAATCCATGCAGGTAGACCAATTTTCATCCTTCCCGGTGCCGAAGGTGATCGAAGAACGGTTTATGGTGCTCGTCCTACAAGAGGTGCTACTTTAGCCAACTCAGGAATGAGATCTTCTCAAGCCGGTGTAATTCCAAGCACTGCAAGAGCTCAGGCAAGAGGATATGCTTCGGCCGTGGATAATTCCTCCGCCAGAAGATTAGTTCCTTCCGAAAACTCCAGAGTTGCATCAAGGGATTTCAGCAATTCTCAAAATGATTACTACAATTCCGGAAGAAGCAGAGTAGCTCCCACAACAAGAAATACCAACTCTCCGGCAAGTGACAGAGGTGTAAGTACTAGGTCCAGAAGCACAATTCCTTCTGCCAGAACTCCAAACAACCTGAATCCGAGTAGCAACACCAGAACCTATTCCCCATCAGGAACTAGTTCTCCTGCATACAACAACAATAGATCCACAAGTCCTTCTTTTAACAGAAGCACGAGTCCTTCCTATAATAGATCAACTGCACCTTCTTACAACAGAAGCACAAATCCAACAAATAACAATAGAGTTGTGACACCTAGCAGAACAAATTCAACTCCTACCTTCAGTGCTCCAAGCAGATCAAGTGGAGGGGGAAGCTTTAGTGCTCCAAGCAGATCAAGTGGAGGGGGAAGCTTTAGTGCTCCGAGCAGAAGTTCAGGAGGGTTCTCGGGCGGTAGTGTCGGTGGATCCAGAGGGGGAAGGGGGAATTAATTTCCCCTTTTTTTTTAAATTCAGCACAAATATCTATCGCATCCGTTTATTCTTTTCTAACAAACTATTCTTTAATGAGAATTCTGACAGTCTTTCTCACTCTCACTTCATTCACTATTGGAGGAGCCTTCGCTCAAAGTGGATATTTTGAAGATGCCTATCGCTTCAGCAGAACAATACCATCAGGATCGGCAAGAATTATAGGCATCGGAGGTACTCAATACTCATTAGGCGGCGATGTATCCAATATTGCCGGAAACCCAGCAGGACTCGGTTTTTTCAGATCCTCCGAGGCAAGCATCACATTAGGCTATAATGATTGGGGAGTGAGTACTCAGTATTTGGGACAAAAAGGATCCTATAATACAACCAACTTCAGCCTGCCCAATATGAGTTATGTCATGGCCAAACCAAAAAACAGTCTGAAATCGGGTGCTTTTAAAGGTGGTGCTTTTGGAATTAGCTTTCAGCGAATTGCCAATTTCAATACCGAGTATGGGTATTTTTCTGATCTCCTTGGAGAGAGCTCCATCATTGATTTTTATCTGCAAGATGCCTTTGGAATTCCCGAAAGTCAGATTGAAAATTTTGGACTTACCGGACTTGCGTATAAAACCTATCAAATCAACCCAATTGCTTTTGACCAACAAGGAAAACCCATCCCGGATCCTAATTCTTACGATTCTTTTGTTTTGGGATTACCTTTTCAGGATGAAAATATAACTCAAGAGGGTAGCGCAAATCAGATTTCATTTTCTTACGGCGCAAACTTTAATCATAAAGTTTTTGTCGGTGGCGGATTAGGAATTAGATCACTCTCCTTTTCTTCATTCAAAAATTATAATGAGGAATTCATTGATCAGCCCCTGGTAAACTCAAACCTGAGAGAAAGCTTATTTATCAGCGGAGTTGGGTTGAATTTGAATTTGGGATTGATCTACAAACCCATTGATAATTTGAATTTAGGCTTCAACTTTCAATCCCCAACTTGGTATGCACTGAATGAAGAATATGAAGCGGGAATGACTGCCAATTACAATAATTATTTTTTCGAACAAGAGAATGTGACCCTGGGACAGGAGAGTGCAGTTACAGATTTTGTGATCAGCAAATATGGACTGAACACTCCACTTAAAATCGGTGGAGGAGCTACCTACTTCATTGGGAAAAATGGGTTCATTTCCGCGGATATCGATTGGGTTGACTATAGCACTGGAAGAATCAGCTCCAACGACTTTGATGAAGGTCCAGATAACCGAGTAATTCGCGATATATATGCCAGTACAATCAATTATCGCATAGGTGGCGAAGCTCGGGTAAATAATTTCAGATTTAGAGCAGGATATGCCTTCTTTGGAGATCCATTTGCTAATTCCTTCGGATTTGATCAAAGCACTCAACAACTCAGTGGTGGCTTTGGTGTAAAAATCAATTCATTTTCAATCGACTTTGCCCTAGTCAATCAGAAATACAGTGGCCTTTACAGAAGCTACCAAGTATTGGATTCAAATGGGAACAATTTTGGTCCAGTCACCGAACTGGAAAACAGCATCACTTCCGGTGTCCTTACTTTTGGGATTAATTTTTAAGCTGATTAATCAATTCATACATCAAAAGCTCAGCGGAGAAATCTTCACCGCTGAGCTTTATTTTTGACTGATTGTAAAAATGTTCCCGCTGAGCTAACAGGCTCTTTAGCTTCAAAGTGATCTCTCCTTGATCCAAATTCAAAAACATGGGACGATTATGTACTTTGGAAACTCTTAAGCGTTCGGAAATAGTATCTAAGGGAACATCGAGATAAACGGATATAGATTTCTCGTTGATCAGATCCATATTGTCATTAAAACAAGGCGCTCCTCCTCCGGCCGCAAGGACAAACGAAGCATCCCGATGCAGTAATTCCGAAAGTGTTTCAGTTTCCCATTCTCTGAATTTCCCCTCTCCGTGAATGGCGAAAATTTCGGGAATTTTTAATTGAAATTTTTCCTCGATTTGGTAATCCAAATCCAAATAGGGAAAGCGTAATTCATGAGCTAACTGCCGACCAAATGTGCTTTTGCCACATCCGGGTAACCCTACAAGAACCACTTTCAGCCACTTACTCATAGGAAGAAGTCCAAAACATCCGTAGCATCCGGAGTATTGTTATGGTGATACTTTTCCATCACCACTCCGTCTTTCAAGATCATAATCCCCGGATTGGCTCGCATGATTGTTTTTACAACCGTGGCATCAGCTTGCAAGCCCATCACACTCCAATTTTGTTTGGACAAAAAGCTGTCAATTTCTTCCTGACTCGCCGCAGCCATAAAAACCACATCCACGGGCGCACCTTCCATCGATTTCACCAAATCATTCAATTTATCCAGATTAGCCTCACTCATTTTAGCCATGTTACTACTGAGGATAATCACCTTGTTGCCTGCAAAAAGAAACTCGGACTGATCACCTTCTGCATTCCAGGCTGCAAAATCTGAGATTTTCGGAAGCGCGTCGGGATTCTGCAATACCATCTCCACAAACTCATAGCCGTCTTCAGCCGGATATTGATCAAAAGTGAAGGTCTCTCCATCTTTTTTCATCACGTAGATGTATTGAAGCTGGGACGAAGGCTGCATATTAACGGGAATATTGACGCCGTTCTTATATGCTCTGAAGTCGATAAACGGCAAGTTTTGAATTGCCCAATACGCAATCGCCAAAGAAATTACCAAAGTAAAAATCGCAGTAATACTCGCCCATTTTGGTGTTTCTTCGGGAAGATCTTTTCTGTAAAAGAAAAGGAAAGAAATCATGATCAAGAGGATAATATCTTTGTAAAAAGATTCCCAAGGTGTCAATTTGATCGCATCCCCAAAGCATCCACAATCTGTGACTTTGTTGAAGTAAGCTGAGTAAAAAGTCAGAAACGTAAAAAACAGCACCATCAAACCCAAAGCCCAAACAGTCTTTTTCAACTTGACACCGATAATCAGCATGACTCCCAACACCACTTCTGCTACCACCAACACCACTCCGATATACAAGGCAAATGGCTTGAAGTAGTAGAAGAACCCTGCGATGTCGTTAGAGAAAACATCAAAATATTCCTCCAACTTAATAGCAGTCCCTACCGGATCATTCACTTTGATTAACCCTGAGAAAATAAAAAGACCGCCTACCAAAAGGCGAAGAATCCAAAGTACTGTTTGCTTATTCATATGATTTTATTTTTTTCAATAACCAAACCCGAAGGCTGGCTTTTGGAAGCTCTCACTTACCTACAGCAGACAGGTGATTGCTATTATTATCGACTGTTTTTCGTCTTGCCAGTCTAATTCAGGCAGGTTCAATTTTATGGTATCCAAGTTTGATCAGACAGAAAACAGAATAGTTTATCATATCCTGATAGTTGGCCTCAATTCCTTCAGAAACGATTGTTTGCCCTTGATTGTCCTCGATTTGTTTTACTCTAAACAACTTCATCAGTATGATATCTGTCATCGAACTCACGCGCATATCCCGCCAAGCCTCGCCATAATCATGATTTTTATTTTCGAGCAAACCCCTCGTTGTTTCAGTCCAGTGATCATAAATGGACTCGAGTTCGGAATACGGAATCTCCATACGGTCATCATCTCTCAAGCTGATTTGAATTAAGGCAATCAGGCAATAGTTGATGATCCCAACAAATTCATCCAAGATTGGATCATTGACCTTTTGACTCCCTTTTTCCTGTATTGACCTAATTCGCTGTGCTTTGATGAAAATCTGATCCGTAATCGATGAAAGCCTCAAAATCCTCCAAGCTGTCCCATAATCAAGTGTTTTCTTACTGAATAAATCTTTACATCGGGCGATTACTTGCTTATATTCGTTGCTGGTATTAGTCTCCAAAATTCCTTTGTTTAATGCTATCCGGATCAAATCCGTCTTCTTCGACCGAAGATAAATTATTTCCCCAAAAATATACACTCCAAACCAAAGGAAGGATCATATCCTTGGATAAACCCCAAGTGATGGGAATCTTGAATCTGACTCCTGATTCTTTCTTTTCCGGAAGCAGAATCGATAAAAATCGGGAAGCCATCCTTTCGAAAGCGGGAGAAATGATTCGGGAAGGTGCCGCCTTTTTGGATTTGGGTGGCTATAGTACAAGACCGGGTGCTGTTGATATTTCAATTCAGGAAGAAATTGATCGAGTGGTACCCGCTGTGGAAGTCATCCGAAAGGAATTTCCCGATATCTTACTGTCAATCGATACTTTCCGATCCAAGGTAGCTCAAGAAGCCGTATTTGCAGGTGCTGATATCGTCAATGATATTTCTGCCGGGAATCTGGATGAGGCCATGCTTCCCATGATTGCAAGTCTTGGAGTTCCCTACATTGCTATGCATATGAGAGGAAATCCACAAAACATGCTGTCCCAGTCAAATTATTCTGATATTCTGAGAGAAATACTGCATTATTTCGCGGAAAAAGTGGATCTTATTAGAAAACTTGGCATCAAAGATGTAATTATCGATCCCGGGTTTGGATTTGCAAAGACGATTGAGCAGAATTTCTATTTGCTGAAAAATCTAAAAAGTTTTGAAACCTTGGGATTTCCACTTTTGGTTGGGGTATCGAGGAAATCAATGATTTACAAAACACTGCAAATTGATACTACAAATGCACTAAACGGGACAACAGCCCTGAATATGTTTGCTTTATTGCAAGGAGCAAACATACTCAGAGTTCACGACGTTAAGGAAGCAAAAGAGACTGTAAAACTATTTGAACAACTATACCCTTGAGCTTACTTTTCAAAATAGGTTTTTTGGACATCTCCATCGTCAATATGATCGATATTGCGTTGGTGGCGGCGCTATTGTACCAGGTTTACAAGCTTCTAAAAGGTAGCGTTGCAATCAAAATCTTTGTCGGTTTCCTTTCACTTTATCTGATTTATCTTTTGGTAAGGGCACTCCGAATGGAACTGCTTTCAGCAATTCTCGGCCAATTTATGGGAGTCGGAGTAATTGCTGCCCTTATCATTTTTGCTCCAGAGATCCGAAAGTTTCTGTTGATTGTCGGCCGAACTTCAATTTTCTCCGACGACAATATTTTAAAGGATATTCTTTTTTTCTGGAGAAAAAAAGAAAATTCGGCATTCAACATCAGTCCGATCATTGATGCTTCCAAAGTTCTGGCAGGAAGCAACACGGGAGCTTTAATGGTCATTTCCAGTAATACCGAATTGAAATTCTATGCAGAAAGCGGCGACATTTTAGATGCCGAACTTTCAAAGCGTCTATTAATCTCGATTTTCAACAAATACAGCCCACTCCATGACGGTGCAGTAATCATTCACAAAGGCCGAATTAAGGCTGCCCGATGTATTTTGCCGGTTACGGAGCGAGAAGTACCTGCTCAGTTTGGACTTCGCCACCGAGCTGGAATTGGCATGTCAGAGGCTACCGATTCATTGATCCTTGTCGTATCCGAAGAGACAGGACAGATGTCGATGATGAAAAACGGCAAAGTCCTTCATAATCTTTCTTTTCAGGAAATCAGAGAAATCATCAACGACTATCTCAACAATGAAGACTTGGATGATCGATTTGAAAGCCTCTCGGAATACGACCATTCGACAAAAAGCCGCTTAGCAATTTCAGGAAAATCCTGATTGGAAAAGAATAATCTCAAAGGAATGAGCGAAGTAAAAAGCCTGTCAGTTTTGTTCTGACAGGCTTTATTATTTCAATTAGGCATCAAAAAAATCATTTTAATACGCCAAGCTCTTTGCCCACTTCTATAAAGGCGGCAATCGCCTGATCCAAATGATGCCGCTCGTGACCTGCTGAAATCTGCACCCGGATTCGAGCCTGACCTTTGGGAACAACCGGATAATAGAAGCCAATCACATAGATCCCTTTCTCTAGCACCTTTTCCGCCATCTTCTGCGAAAGTACCGCATCGTAAAGCATCAAGGGCACAATGGCATGCTCGCCCGGCTTGATGTCAAAGCCTGCGGCAGTCATTTTAGATCGGAAGTACTTTGTATTTTCCTCCAACTTATCCCGCAACTCGGTAGTCTGCGAAAGCAAATCAAAAACCGCGATAGAAGCTCCTGTGATCGATGGTGCCAAAGTATTGGAAAATAAATACGGTCTGGATCGCTGACGAAGCAGCTCTACAATCTCTTTTCTGCCAGAAGTGAATCCACCTGAGGCACCGCCCAAAGCTTTCCCAAGCGTCCCGGTAATGATGTCAATTTTACCCATCACTCCGCAATGCTCATGTACGCCACGACCTGTTTTTCCCATAAATCCTGTCGAATGACACTCGTCGGACATGACCAGCGCTTCATATTTTTCTGCCAATGCCACGATTTTGTCTAGCTGTGCAATTGTTCCATCCATGGAGAATACCCCGTCGGTCACAATGATCTTTTGCTTGGCACCGGCAGCGATGGCATCCTGCAGCTGCTTTTCCAGATCAGCCATGTTATTGTGTTCATAGCGGTAGCGCATTGCCTTGCAAAGTCGAACGCCATCGATGATGGATGCATGATTAAGCGCATCAGAAATAATGGCATCTTCCGCACCGAAAATCGGTTCAAAAACTCCCCCATTCGCATCGAATGCCGCGGCATAAAGGATGGTGTCTTCCGTCCCCAAAAACTCAGAAATCTTCCGCTCCAATTCCTTGTGAATGTCTTGGGTTCCGCAGATAAACCGCACAGAAGACATCCCAAAACCATGGGTATCAATGGCCGCTTTTGCTGCCTCTACTACTTTTGGATGGGAAGAAAGTCCGAGGTAATTGTTTGCACAAAAGTTCAGCACTTTTTGTCCTCCAGCGATGGTAATCTCAGCAGATTGGGGAGAAGTGATGATGCGTTCTTTTTTAAACAATCCGGCTTCTTCGATGGATTTTAACTCTTGTTCTAATTTGGGTTTAAGCTGATCGTACATGCGCTATTGAATTAAATTGATTTTCAGATTTTGAGATTTCCGCCGATCAAAAAACTGAGGCGGAGCGGTGATTTTTACTACTTTTGCGCTAGCAAACCCAAATATAAACAAAAACCCTCAAGGCCACTTTGGGGCTTTTTTGGAAGATCTTCCCATGGAAAAAATCCTCATCATCGGAGCTGCCGGACAGCTCGGTTCAGAACTCACCCGATCTCTTGCCTATCAGTTTGGCGGAGAGCAAGTTATCGCAACAGACCTCAGAGATTCCGCTCGTTTCGAGTTTGATTATTGCCGGTTTGAAGTCTTGGACGCGATGAATAAGGAAGCGCTGCACGATTTGGTCAAGGAAGAAAATGTGACGCAGATCTATCATTTGGCAGCTGTACTTTCTGCCACGGGAGAGAGAAATCCCAAATTCGCCTGGCACCTGAACATGGAAAGTTTGCTTTTCGTATTAGAGCTTGCAAAAGAACTGAAACTGGATAAAATCTATTGGCCCTCTTCCATCGCTGTCTTCGGACCCAACACTCCTAAAATCAACACCCCACAATACTGCGTCAAGGAACCCAACACAGTCTATGGCATCAGCAAGCAAGCCGGGGAAAGATGGTGCGAATACTACTTTCAAAAATACAATGTCGATGTCCGTAGCCTTCGCTACCCCGGACTGATTGGATATAAATCTCTTCCCGGCGGAGGTACCACTGACTATGCTGTGGACATTTATCACAAGGCTTTAGCGGGTGAGAAATTTACTTGCTTCCTTCGAGCCGACAGCTATCTGCCGATGATGTATATGCCCGATGCAATCAAAGCCACGCTAGATCTAATGAATGCAACTCGTGAATCAGTAAAAATCAGATCCAGTTACAACCTGTCAGGGATGAGTTTTTCCCCGAAAGAGATCTTCGAAAGTATAAAAAAGCACATTCCCGGATTTGAGATTGAATTCAAGCCTGACTTCCGTCAAGCGATTGCAGACTCTTGGCCGAACAGCATTGATGACAGCTGTGCAAGCAAAGATTGGGGCTGGAAACCGGATTATGACTTGGACGCGATGACGGTGGATATTTTGAAAAATCTACCGAGTTATTTCAAATTTTAAAGGGAGTGGCTTATACATAACTCGGAAATTTTAATCAATCGCCACCTTTGGCGAAAATTTAAAAGGAAGTATAAGGGAGGTAGACACTTTCTTACCATTCAGTTGGGAAGGAATCCAAGGCTCTGTATCTTTCATAGTTTGGCATACCATAGAATCAAAAGTCAATGATATACTTGGATATTGTTCACCTATTTTCAATTTTCCATTTTCTAAAACAGTAAACTCAACAAAATATTTGATTGTATCATTCAAAGTTATATTTGGATTAATAACCATAACATCTAAATATTTGTAGAAACTATCCAACCCAAAAGATGGAACCGCAACTTCGTCAACTTCTTCTAAACTATAAATTTTCAATTTATCCGAATTACTCTCACATGAAGTCGATAAAACCAAAAACAAACTAAAGAAACTCAAGATAATCAATGATTTCATTTTCCAATCCCCCCTCTACTTTTATCTTAAATTCACAGCTCTTAAAATAAACATACATCCAAATATAACTTGGGTCTTCTTCGATCAATTGATAATAATTTTTTAAACTATCGAGTAGGACACTACTAAATTCATTTAACTCATTACTATAAATAATTTTAGAATCTCTAATTGACCCATTTGGAACAATCACTAGTTTAACTTTATCCTTTTTATGGAATTCTCTAATAATTGTCCTTGAAGACACTAAGCATTCACTACATGCAATTGAGGGAAAAAATAACTTCACTGAATCCGGCATGGATTCATTAGATTTAAGGGCTTTAAAATCCGTAAATTGATTCTTTGAATATTTACAATTTCTATTATAACAAGAACTAAATAGAAGGAAAAGAAATATTATGTAAAATAAGCTTGTTTTCATTTTCATTATTCAATAAATATACACCAGATTTATATATAAAAATTCCATATCTGGAAAATTCCTTGGGAAGTTGATACTCTCCAATCTTCTGAAATTCTTTATTTAAAACAATTAAACTCTGCTCATTGGGAGAACCTGATTCTCTGTTCATTATCTTATCGATAGAATCATCTGAATATCTCTTATTCGCGATCAAATAATACCTCTGACGATATTGATCCTTTGAAATTGAAAAGTAATAATCATTTCCAAGTTGAAATTTGGTCCGAACTTTTCTATCCAAAGATATTTCAGGAAGTGGATTAACTTGAGAAACTATATCGCTCTTAACATAAACTTGAGATTTAAAAAATCCAGATTCAGAATCAACAGAATAAATGGAATCCTCAAATGGAAAGCTTGCAACTAAATTATTTCCGTCCAAAGAACTTATAATACTTGGTAAAATATGTTCTGGCCCTCCCCAAAAACCACCAGATTTATACTTCGTAGGATAACCTAGCAAAAGATCAAAATCACCTGAAATCAAATCCAATTTCATTAAAAGATTTTCTCCTGAATAACTGGAAAAATAGGGATCTGAATCAGGATAACAAGGGATATACAAAAATCTGTCTCTAATTATAGCTCGGCTTTTATTGTCCATCCAGGGAATTACAGAGTTTTCATCAGATTCAATACCTTCAGAATCTTTAAGCCGAAATTTTCTTTTAACATGTCCTGAAGAATCTACTAAACTCATCTGATAGGAATATCGGTCAAAAACGAAAATAGAATCAAGATTATGAAAGAAAAAGTCACTCATTTCACCTACTCCGTTTGGACCTTCCGATTTAAAATCAAGGGTAAATGATTTTGCGGAATCAACTAAATTATAAAAAAAAATTAAATTGGGGTCATTTGGAAAAGGATTGCAAAAAACCAAAAATTCATCATTTGAAATAGAGACCTCTTGAGAGAGCATGAAAAAATTCGAGGATAAATCGTTTAATGATATTTCTATATCATTTTCTGGGTGGAATAGAAGATCTTTAAACTCCTTTTCAAAGTTCAATTTTTTTGAATCATCACAAGAGCACAAAAATGTTGCACTCAGCACTAGACAAGTAATTCTTAACATAAATTCAAAATAATAAATTGGTGAAAAATTCGGGCCATATCCTAAAATATACGACCCGAACTTACTTTATTATTGGATAATTACGGTAGGAAGACACCCTCCATTAGATCCTCCACATTTTGATGAAACTAATTTCCCGTTGATATATGTATCAACCCAAATTCGATATGCAAAGGAGCCGGTGGTACTGATTCCCAAAAGAACAAGGGAAAGGGATAGTGAGATTAATCTCTTTTTCATGATTTGTTTTTGGTTAAAGTGTTGAACTGATTAAATGAATGGTTGATTTTAAAAAATCAGTTTCAAACTTCCAAATCACTTAGGATCAAAAACTTGTATTCTTGGAATTGTACAATCTGAAAAACGGATTTTTTCAGAATAAACTTCTGAATTTTTAGGTTTCCCCCCCCCCCCCCCCTAAGCCTTAGTTTGTTTGGGAACTATCCAAACTAACAAAATATTCAATCTTATTTCAACTTGTTTCAATTATTTTTTATTAGACCTAAAAAAGTACAACGAATTTTTATGTTTACCCTTGAACAGAAAACCAATGCCTGTCAAGATTTCCAAGAACCGTAAAAAAGAGGCATTCCAATAATCCTTTTTATGGATGCTATCATTTCTTTTTTGACTTGCTTTACCCATTTTTCCTTCCATTTCCTTTCGAAATTGGCTAGTTTAGCTCCGATTCATTTCGGACCATGCTCACCCACCGCCTAGCCATTATTCTCAGCCTTTTGATCGGGATTACTCTGATCGGTTTTTTCTTTTTCGGGGCAGAAAAGGATGTTGATTTCAGTTCCGATATCAAACCCATCCTCAACAAGCACTGCATTTCCTGTCATGGTGGAGTGAAAAAAAGCGGGGGATTTAGCCTGTTGTTTGAAGAGGAAGCCTTCGCTCCTACCGAATCCGGACATCCGGCTATCGTCCCGGGAAGTGCCTCCTCCAGCGAACTGATCAAGCGGCTGACGCACTCCGATCCCGAACTCCGCATGCCCTACCAGCGTGCCCAACTCAGCGAAGAAGAAATCGAACTACTCAAGGAATGGATTGATCAAGGAGCCAAATGGGGAAAACATTGGGCCTATGAGCCAGTAAAGGAACCCAAGCTTCCGACTACGACAACTACAGCAAGTCTGGGAGTAAATGAATCCAATACCCTCGCTCCAATCGATTTTTTTGTCAGGGAAAAACTCGAAGCTCAGGGCCTGATTCCTTCTCCTCAAGAAAACTCCATGCGGCTGCTTCGACGAGTGGCCTTGGATATCACCGGCTTGCCTCCTTCGGATGCATTGGTCAAAGACTTTTCCTCTGGCAAAATCAGCTATGAGCAAGCCATCGATCAATTGCTTTCCTCTGAAGCCTTTGGTGAAAAATGGGCAACCTGGTGGCTGGACCTTGCCCGCTACGCAGATACCAAAGGCTACGAGCGGGACGTTTCCCGTACCTTTTGGCCCTATCGGGACTGGGTAATCCGGGCTTTCAATACCGACAAACCCTTCGATGAGTTTACCGTGGAGCAACTGGCCGGTGATCTATTACCTAATCCCACGCAAGACCAACTTACGGCCACGGCTTTCCATCGGAATACAATGAACAATGACGAGGGCGGAACCGAGGATGAGGAATTCCGTATCGCGGCAGTTTTGGATCGAGTCAATACTACCTATGAAGTTTGGCAAAGTACCACGATGGCTTGCGTGCAATGCCACAGCCATACCTACGATCCGATTCGGCATGAGGAATTCTATCAGTCGGCGGCCTTTTTCAACAACACCCGAGACGAAGACACCCACGATGAGGAGCCTAGATTGCGGTTCTATGAACCTGAGCAGCAAAGCCAAATCGATGCGGTCATTACTTGGGCCAAAGAAAATGAAGGAGAAAAGGCTGCGAAAACCCGATCTGACTTCCTAAAATTCTACGAACCAAAATATGCTGCTCACTTAGCAACTGACTTCAACAGGTCCGAACTGATCGACACCAAATGGCTGGGACTCTGGTCTGGTGGTTCGGCTGTTTACAAAAACATCGACACCCAAGGCTCGGATCAGATTCTGTTGGACTATTGGACTGGATTGAATGGCACTGAGATGACGATCCGGAGAGACGGTCCGGCTGGCGAAATCCTAGCTTCATTTGTCATGAATAAAACTCAAGGAGAAGTGGTCAGGCAAATTCCCTTCAAACCCATTTCAGGAAAAGTCAATCTCTACATCGAAGCAGAAAATCCATCAGCCGGACCTCAGCAAAATACTTCCTCAATCGTATGGTTTGCTTTTGTGCCAAGTCTGAAAGGAAAAGACAAGTCAGGCTTTGCGCAAGCTGAAAAAAGTTGGGAAGAGCTGCTCAAATTCAAAGGCACCCGACTTCCCATTTTGATCGAAAATCCACCCTACATGGCCCGAAAAACAAATCTGTTTGAGCGGGGAAATTGGATGGTTTTAGGAGAAGAAGTCAAACCAAAAATCCCGGATGAACTTGGAGGCTGGAAAGAAGAATGGCCAGCCAATCGACTTGGATTTGCCTATTGGCTCACATCGCCGGAAAATCCACTTACCGCCCGCACCCTTGTGAATCGGGTTTGGGATCAGCTGTTTGGCAGAGGAATCGTCCGGACTTTGGAAGATATGGGCAGTCAATCCGATCCCCCAAGTCATCCTGAATTGCTGGATTACCTGGCTTGGAAGACGATGAATGACTACGATTGGAGTATGAAAGCTTTGATCCGTGAGATCGTCACTTCGGCTACTTACAAGCAGTCTTCTGTTCTTTCGGCAGAGGTTTTTCAAAAAGACCCGGAAAACCAATGGTACTCCCGAGGACCAAGATTTCGCCTTGCAGCCGAGCAAGTTCGGGACCAGGCTTTGGCTGTAAGCGGACTGCTCAGCCAAAAAATGTATGGCCCAGGAGTCAAACCCCACCAACCGGAAGGGATTTGGCAAACAGTGTATAATGGAGAATCCTGGAAAGAAAGCGAGGGAGAAGATAAATACCGAAGAGGAATTTACACCTTCCTAAAGCGGACCAGCCCCTACCCTTCCTTCATCACATTTGACGCGGCAAGCCGGGAAGTGTGTCTCAGCAAACGACTGGTGACCAATACCCCCCTTCAGGCCTTGGTCACGCTCAATGACCCAGTTTATCTTGAAGCCGCAAAAAACTTAGGGAAAAATACCTGGGAAAAGAGCGGAGAAAATCCTGAAAAAGCAATTTCGGCTGCCTATGAAAAACTGATCTTAAGTCCGATTTCCGAAGGGAAAAAGAAAACACTTCTTGCCTTGTTCGCTTCCGCAAAAGCAGAATTCACCAAAGATCCCAATGCTTTGAATGAATTCTATCCCGGAGCAAAACCCGAAGTAGCAGCCATATCAGTAGTAGCCAATGCCATGATGAATCTGGATGAATTTTTAACCAAGCCTTAGGATGAATAGCCATGAAAAACTCTTTGCCGAACTTGCGGTTCAAAAGCTGCAAAATCAAACCCGGAGACATTTCCTGATTGATTGTGTCAGCAAAGTCGGGGGTTTGGCGATGGCACCGCTGCTTTTTGGCTGCGAACCGGAGCAACTGATCAAAAAATCTACTGGCTTAAATCTCAGCGAGCGGGATTTGAATCCTTTGGCACCTTTGCCTCCACCCTTTTTGGGCAAAGCCAAATCCATCATTTACCTCCACATGGCCGGAGCACCATCTCAGTTGGAGCTTTTTGACTACAAGCCTGAACTTGCCAAATTCCACGACAAAGATTGCCCGGAGAGCTTGCTGGAAGGGCGGAAATTTGCCTTTATCCGCGGTGTTCCGAAAATGCTCGGACCGCAGGCAAAATTCGCACAGCATGGCCAATCCGGTGCCTGGGTTTCGGATTACCTGCCCCACTTCGCCAAGGTGGCGGATGAAGTGGCTTTCCTCAAGGCAGTGCATACCGATCAGTTCAACCACGGTCCCGCGCAATTATTCATGCAGACGGGTTCGCCAAGACTGGGAAGGCCAAGTTTGGGTAGCTGGGTGACGTATGGTTTGGGGACGGAGAATCAAAACCTTCCAGGATTTGTAGTGCTAACTTCGGGAGGAAAAACTCCGGATGCAGGCAAAAGTGTCTGGGGTTCCGGCTTTTTACCTTCCGTCTATCAAGGCGTACAGTGCCGGGCTAAGGGTGACCCGGTTCTCTATTTGGAGGACCCATCAGGGATGTCCCGGGATCTTAAGAAAAACGTCATTTCCGCGATCAATCAGGTGAATCAGGAAGATTTCGAAACCTTTGGCGATCCTGAGATCCTTGCCCGGATCAATCAGTACGAAATGGCCTACCGCATGCAGATCGAAGTGCCTGAAGTCATGAACATTAACGATGAACCGGAACACATCCATGAACTCTACGGAACCAAAGCAGGTGAGGAGTCTTTTGCCAACAACTGCCTCCTGGCCAGAAAACTGGTGGAAAAAGGCGTGCGGGTCGTTCAACTCTATGATTGGGGTTGGGATACGCATGGCACGGATCACGACGGTTCGATTGACAAGGGACTGAGAAACAAGTGCCGAGAAATTGACCGCCCGATGTCAGCACTACTCCTGGATTTGAAGCAACGAGGATTGCTTGAGGAAACCTTGGTCGTTTGGGGCGGGGAATTTGGCCGAACACCGATGCAGGAAAACCGGGAAGGAAAAATTCAAGGCTTCATGGGCCGTGACCATCACGTAGATGCGTTCACGATGTGGATGGCCGGAGGCGGAGTCAAGAAAGGTGCGAGTTACGGAATTACGGATGATTTTGGCTTTTCGGGAGTTGATGAACGCGTTTCGGTGCACGATCTGCACGCGACAATTCTACACTTGATGGGCTTCAATCATGAGAAGTTTACCTATGAATTCCAAGGAAGGCCTTTTCGTCTGACCGATGTCCACGGGGAGTTGATTCATTCAGTCCTAGCTTAGAAAATCCAACTTTGAAAAATCTTGGACAGCAAAAAAATCAATCTTCGTTCAAAATCTCACACAACTGTAATCGAGAATTAATTTAAATGGAAATCAATCATTTTTCCCATCTTTCAAAAAGTCAGTTAAAAACTCTTTTGACCAAGATGCTAGAATTTCTTCGGTCTCCGGTCTTCGGTCTACCTACCACAAGAATTATAGGGAGAGTTTGTCCTTTTTTCAAAAAGCTTAAAATCCCTTCTTTTTATGCTTGATTTCCTTGGGCCCCTTTTAGGCCGGATGCATCCGGTTTTGGTTCACCTACCAATCGGTATTCTGATTTTTGGGATAGTACTTTGCTTTTTTCCTCAGAGAGAAAAGAACAATTTCCTGCCCGCTATTCGACTTGCTTTTTTGATTGGCGGAATTGCCGCTTTGGGCGCAGGAATAAGTGGATTTCTGCAGTATCAGTTTGAAGGATTTGCTTGGGAAGATGTACGCGTTCATTTGGTCGGAGGAATTCTGACAGCCTTGGGGAGTTTTGGGCTTTTCTTTCATCTCAGAAAAAAAGACGTGATTCAATCGAAAGGAAAAGTATTTGCGTTTGTACTGGGTTTGATTTTGACCATCACAGGCCACTTGGGAGGAAATCTAACCCACGGGGAAAGTCATTTCACTGATGTTCTTCCGCCTGGATTGCAATCCTTTTTGGGGATTGAAATCTTGCCCGAAAAAGGCCCCCAACTCCCGGAGGAAAGCTGGGAAAATGCGGAATTATTTTCTGAAGTAATCCAGCCAATTTTCAATCAAAACTGCAAAAGCTGCCATAATCCCAGAAATCAAAAAGGGGAATTGGATCTTACTACGATGAAAGGATTGCTTGCAGGAGGAGAAGATGGACTGATTTTCACAGCAGGAGATGCCGAACATAGCGAACTTTTCGCCCGATTGATTTTACCCAAGGATGATGAAAAACACATGCCCCCTGCTGGGAAACGTCAGCCCTCCAAAGAAGAAATTGCTTTGATTGAGAGTTGGATCAAAAAAGGGGGAAAAGAAACCCAAACCCTTGCAGAGGCTGGAATTTCAAGAAAACTCATCGAGCAGTTTATTCTGAAAAGTGAGCTTCCTTTTTATCCAAAAACTTCCCTTGCGATTCTATCGGCAGACTCACTTGCGACATTGAAAACCGCAGGATTTTTTGCGGAAGCCATAGAATCAGGTTCGGGATTATTGAAAGTAAGCTGTACCAATTTTTCAGGATTTCAGGATTCTGATTGGGAGAAGCTTTCTCCGATAAAAAACAGGATCGCGTATCTGGATTTAAGTGGAACTCAGGCCACAGATGCTATTCTGGACAGCCTCGAAGGACTATCTAATCTGACCGTCTTGAAGCTGAATGAAACAGCGGTTTCCGGTAATTCTTTGGATAAACTTGCTCGATTGCCTCACCTAAAATTGCTTTATCTAAACAAGACCGGAGTGAATCTCAGGATAATCGAGCAGCTGTCAACCAGCAAATCCCTTCAAAAAGTCTTCGCCTATCAGACTCCTGCAGCGGAAGAATTCCCAAATTCAGGAAAGCTAAGTTTGCCTTTTCTTCTGGAAACAGGAAACTACTCCCTTCCTAAATTACCGACGGATACGGTTGTGTATTAACATTCAAGAATTAGACAAATTGAAACCATTAAGAAAATTGAGTTCATT
Source organism: Algoriphagus alkaliphilus (assembly GCF_900103735.1). GTDB lineage: Bacteria > Bacteroidota > Bacteroidia > Cytophagales > Cyclobacteriaceae > Algoriphagus > Algoriphagus alkaliphilus. The sequence continues at coordinate 53,323 of NZ_FMXE01000008.1, forward strand.
AAGTTTTATTGAAAATTTAGGAACGAAAAAATTAAGCACACCGAACTGATTATCCGCTCTAAATTTCCTTAATTCTCTTAATGGTTAAAAAATTCTATTTAAAGTTTCTCCTCAATCTTTTCCGGCACAAATCCCAAAGTCAGACTTCCATCCGGATAGGTAATCACAGGTCGCTTGATCATACTGGAGTTTTCGATCAGAATGGGAAATGCTGTTTCGACTTTTTCCAAAGCCGCCTTCAGCGCTTCATCCATTTTTCGATAAGTCGTCCCCTGTTTATTAACCAAAGTTTCAAGGGGAGTTTTTGTTAAAAACCCATTTAAAAGTTCCTGAGTCGGCTTTTGCTTTTTGTAATCAATGAATTCATAGGAAACGCCTTTTGACTCCAGGAAGTCAAAGGCTTTCTTTATGGTATTGCAATTCTTTATTCCGTAGACTTTGATAGACATCTAGTGATTGGTTTTATTTTTCATCTGTTTATTTTTTGTTTTTCAAAGGTCAGATGGAATCTCGCATGGCTTACAATCATCCCAGTGTGTGACGCTCTCGTCATGCTTGATTTCATGTGTTTATAATTGATTTTTATTGGTAACAAGGAATCTTCACATGTATTCCCCGATAGCTCGGGGCATCCCTCAGTGTTTCGCTTTGGATCATGCCTGTCTGCCTCAGGCAGGCTCGATTTCAAATGATCTTCTGGCAAAAATAGCCTTCAGACTTTTAATCCCCCAAATCATCCCAATTAATAAGGGTATTCCAAACTAAAGGCGCATCATGATGATTCAGGAATCGATGAAGTGGGTCAAAGGTAAAGGCGATGATCCGTCCCTTGCCCACAGGAACATTGAAAATACTCCCCTGACCGATAATAGTTTGTTCATTTCTCACCATTCCTGATCTCACATACGGTGGTTCTTTACCCGCAGCAGCTTTTTCTTCTTTTTTTGATTCGGTTTTTTCCATCCCCATAATTTCTCCGGTATAGGGTTCCTCATCTTTCAACGGTTTGGTGCCATACTGAAGCAGCATCATGTCCCTTTTTGCCAGATCTACCTGATAAAGTGGACCATTCCCTTTGAAAATTGAAAAAGTCTCAGGAAATCCATATAAAATGGGGTGATCTGATTTCTTGGCTTTGACAGTAACCACAGAACCCGGATGAAATAATCCCGATGCAGCATACGGTTTCAAATCACGGGTAATCCCTGTCTCAGCTACCATCACGGTAGAATTGTCCAGCGTGATGACCACACCACCTGCCTCAATAAATTGTTTAAGATTTTCTATTCCCATAAACCCCGGCCCCCCTGTGATATCCGGACTGGAATCCGGGAAGCCGTGTGAAGGAAATTGTGCGGTTTTGGTATAAGGCATCGGCCCGAATCGGGAGTCAATTCCATGGATAAAATCAGCAGCCGTTCCTCTTGATCTTGGAACCAAGATTACATCAAATTTTGACTTGAGATTACCTGCTTTCAGATCATCCTTATCGATGGAGGTGTACGGAATTCCTCGTTGCTCAAACGTATAGCGTGACCAACCCTCATCCTGCGTATTGAACCAAGTATGGTAAATGGCCACTTTTGGAAGTTGTACAAGGTGAGTGTGGTCATTATTTGGAGTCGATGAACTGCGAATCAGGTCAATGCCAAACTTTTTCCCCAACTCCACAGCCTGAGAAGAAGAAATTCCTTTGATCATCATTGATCCAATATTCAAGGTGTCCTGGCCAATTATAAATTCAGATTTAATTACGCGAATTTCAGCGTTTTTGGACTGCTCCTTAATCCAGTACAATGCCGGTAGCACAGTATTTTGGGCCTGATAGTGGATGAAATAGGAATTACCGGAACCTGAAATTTCTCCTTCATACTTCAGCTCAGATTCGACTTTTTTAAGGGAAGAAATCTCATAGGCAATGCTGTCCTTTTGCTCCACTTCTACTCCGTACAGGTAGCCCAAAGTCCAAGCAATGTCGTCGTAAGGTGGAAATTTGGCTTCTTTTGGATACTTCTGCTCCGTGAGCAATGTTACGGCAAGATTTCGGTAAGGCTGATCCAAAAGAATCACATATTCCCCTGAGTCGGCCTGATGGACTTCAATGGCTTGTACCCGAAGTTGGTTGACCAGATAAGCTGCCATTGTCGGGTCTTTTTGTTGGGTAGGAATGACAAAAGCTTTTGGGCTGTCCTCTTTTCCTTTACGGATAGAATTCACTCCCTTTTGGTAAAAATTGCGCAGGAGTTGCTCCCCATTTTGCGCAGCATATGTCAATGAAGCAAGAACTCCGGCCTGCATATAGTTCACATTGTTTCGAGCTGACCAATAAACCCGCTCTGTGGGTGGATCAGGACGATACCACTCCCGTGTTGTCGCAGGATCCCCTGCATATTTCTGGTTGGAAAGGTCCCGCATGTAGGTATTTGCTCCCGCATTGCCGAAAGTCTCATAAAATCGCCCATTGGAATTGTGGTTGTTGGCTACCCAAATGCCATATCCAGGCCACCAACCGTCATAGAAAGCCCAAGTAAACGCTCCCGGCATTCCCTGAGTTGCCAGGGTGGTGATGTCGTGATTGGCCATGACTTGCCACTCCCCGATGGTCACGGGATCCACCTGTTCGTTGTAGGGACCGGTACCGGTAGAGATATAAAGCAAAGGAACGGACTCATGAAGATCCAGCATGACGGTAGGATGCCATTCGTAAAAGATCGAAAAAATGCCTTTCGTGATTGCCTGTGAGACCTGCAAACCGTCTCGATTATTGTCGTGAAACACATATTTGCCCCAATAGGGAGCTGAACGGGGAAAACCATCATCCCAATCAGTTCTTGCTTTTGTATAGCGATAGTACCAATCTACCAGTTTGTCTCTGCCATCAGGTTCGGATACCGGATTGATCAGCACAATGACGTTATCTCGGATTTGCTTAATGGATTTTTCTTCGCTGGTCACGAGTCTGTATGTCAATTCCATCAGCATTTCCGGAGAACCCATCTCTGTGGAGTGCATTCCACCATTCAGGTAGTAGACAGGTTTTGCCGATTCAAGGATAGTTTCAGCTTCTTCGGCAGAAGTAATTCTTGGATCAGCCAGTCGCTTGAGTTGATTCTTATACACATCCAGCTTGTTCATGCTATCATCATTTCCGATGATTACCACATAGATCGGTCGACCTTCTTCTGAGGTTTCTACCTGTTTGATTTGGAGGTGTGGAGACTTTTCTGCCAAAAGCTGATAGTATCCATAGATCTCGGTTGTATTGTGCATCACACCGGGTGCCCCGATGATTTCCCCAAAATGCTTCAAAGGAGATGGAATCGTAGGGTGATCAACTACATTCAGCACCGACGCAGGTAAAAATCTTGAATCTGTGGTATGCGCTTTGATTTTGGTGTTGTATTCTAAATCGACTTTTTGAGCAAAAATAGCAGGACTGATCAAGCACAGGGCCATCACCCCAATAATGAGTGGCTTTTTCATAAAACAGGAAAGATTGGTGGACATTACTATCAGTGGTTAAGATAGCAAAATTGGCTGATAGGTGATTTTCTACTCATGTAAAACCCAGATTTAGAAAAAAGAAAAGGCTGACATTTCTGCCAGCCATTGCTTATCAATTCATTATCTCTTTCATACTTTCCTCATGTGCCTGCAAAATCTTTGCGATCAAATCATCGGTAAGGGCCGTGGACAGGAATAAGCTCTCATACTGAGAAGGAGCCAAATAGACCCCGCGATGAAGCATCGCCTGAAAGTATTTCCCAAACAAAGCGGTGTCCGATTTCTTGGCAGATTCAAAGTCAGTCACGTTCTCTTCTGTAAAAAACAGAGAATACATACTTCCCAGTTGATTAATGGTAATGTCATGCCCAAGCCGATGATTAATTGAGGCAATCCCTGAAGCGATTTGCATTCCGATTTCATTCAATCGGGTATAGACTTCAGGGTGAGAATTCAGATAATTCAGCATGGTCAGACCGGCAGCCATGGCAATCGGATTACCTGAAAGTGTCCCAGCTTGGTAAACAGGTCCAGCAGGCGAAACGAATTCCATGATTTCTTTTTTGCCTCCATAGGCTCCTACAGGCATACCTCCACCGATGATCTTGCCAAGTGTTGTCATATCCGGCGTCACTCCAAAAAGTTCCTGAGCGCCACCTTTTGCGAGGCGAAACCCTGTCATCACTTCGTCGAAAATCAAGACAATTCCCTCACGGGTACAGATGTCTCTCAATCCCTGCAAATAACCGGGTTTTGGAAGGCAAAGGCCCATGTTCCCGGGTACAGGTTCAAGAATCAATGCCGCTATTTCACCCTTATTGGCAATAACTAATCTTTCAATGGCTTCCAGATCATTGTAAGGAGCCAATAGTGTGTCTTTAGCCGTTCCTTCTGTAACTCCCGGTGAATCGGGATGTCCCATGGTAATCGCTCCTGATCCCGCAGCGATCAGGAAGGAATCTCCGTGACCGTGGTAATGTCCTTCCATTTTGATGAATTTGTCACGACCCGTATAGCCTCTTGCAACTCGAATCGCAGACATGGTCGCTTCAGTGCCTGAGTTGACCATACGAACCTTTTCCACAGATGGAACCATGCTTACGATCAGCTCCGCAATCTCCACTTCTCGGGCTGTCGGTGCACCAAATGAAGTTCCGTGATCCATCGCTGCGATCACCGCCTCACGGATCATTGGGTGATTATGGCCAAGAATCATAGGCCCCCAGCTGTTGATCATTTCGATGTAGGCATTGTCGTCTTCGTCATAAATGAAGGCTCCATTTGCTTTTTTGATGAAAATCGGGTCACCGCCCACAGCACGAAATGCCCTTACCGGGGAATTGACCCCACCGGGGATAAAATTTTTCGCATGGGCAAAAAGCCTCTTGCTTTCAGAAATTTGCATGGTCTATTGTAAAGGAATCAGTTCTCCAGCTTCTAATTTGAACACTGGCGTATATCGGTTATTGTTTGAATTTTGAAAATTAAAACCCCAAGTTAATTTGCCTTCCTGAAAAGGTTTTTGGTCCAGACTTCTTTGTAAGTCAAAATTAAAAGTGGTTTTCACATTGGAACCCAACCAATACACTATTTCTGAACCTAAGATTGAGTTCATTCCGGGATAGGCATAATATTGCTCGTAATATTTTTTTCGAAATTGATTCATCTCTGAAGTGTCAAACTTGGGCGTATTATTGGCAATGAAGTGAAAGTTTGGAAACTCCAGCATTTCGTAATTGGCAAAATTGAACCCTAACCATGAATCCATCACCAGTATTGGGACGGAGGTGGTGATGCTTTCCATCAAGGAAAAGACTGATTGGGCGATGGCTGGATCGTCAGAAAGCAAAATCACCTGATCAATTGAGGGATTGTTTCCACGGCTTACGCCAAGCCCTTGCAGGAAGGTGGAGGCGTTCCGAGAATCCAGTTTTTGGATTTTCACGATTTTAAAACCGGCTTTTTCCAATTCTGTCTGCAGCAATAGTCCTAATTTTTCATCTCTTGAACTTCCACTATAGCCTACAGCTACTCGATTGCCCCATCGTTGGGATTTCAAGTTTGAAATAATACCGGAAGAAAGAGAAGCAACCGATGGTCTGAATAAATAACTGTATTTATATTGCTCAAACCGCTCACCCAAATTGGAAAGTGGGTGGATAAATGGAATTTGCTCTTTTTCAGCAAATGCACTCACTAAATCCGTTTCTTCGAGGTAAATAGGCCCTATGATCGCGTCTGCATTGGTTACCACCGGATCCTTTAACAGGTTGGCGAGGTGATTTAGATCTCTTTTCGAATCAAATGTTACCAAGTTCACTTTCTGACCTTCACTTTTGAGTTGCTCGACACCAAGTTCAATTCCCTGATAAAGTTCAAACATGAAATCTGTGAATCCCAAGTTCGTGACTGCCGATGCATTACCAGAGGTAAAAGGTAAAATGACGACGATGTCAAGCACATCATTTTTGACCACATTTTTCCTGATTGGTACTGATGATTTGATTTGATTCAATGCCTGAATTTCGCTCGCCGACATGACCGTTTGCTTTTGCAATACGGTAGCCAGACTGCTTGTATATCCTTCGTTGGATTTGAATTCATCCAGATTAGCCACCAAATAGCTGGAAGTCGCTTTACTGAGGTATGCAAAAGTCAGATTATAAGATTGTTCCAGTATTTGGTCTTTCTTGATTGATTTGATGACTTTAAGTGCTTCAGTATTTTGGTTATTTTGAAAATAAGCTGCGGCTAAGAGGTATTTAGCTTCGTCAGATTTATTCCAGTTTTTCCCATAAATCGGCTGAAGCGCACTAATCGCCTGAGTAGGTTGATTAGCTCCCAGTGCAGCTTCAGCAAGGTGAAAAGCTGCGTAATTTGCTAAATTCCCGTATTTATCCGGATTAGTGAAAGACTTGAACCCATTCATGGCATCCCAATATTCCTTAGCAAGCAGCGCTGATTTCGCTTTTTGGTATTCCGGGGGAAGACCTTGAGCATTTAGTACATGTAGGGTAAAAAACAGGGGAACTAACAGAAACAGATTTCGCATAATACCAAGGGAAAAGCATAATTGATGCAGGGCAAATTTAACCCATTATTTCCAAACCCAAAGTTTGTACCGAAGACAGTAAAAATGAAAAACCGGAAGACTTTACTTCATGTTTTAAGAATTTTTATCGAATCAGGCAGATCGGCTCTGCTCCAGATACATTCATTCGAAACGATCGAAAAATCTTGATCTAATACTTCTTTGAAACCTACCTTACTGAGTTTCAACTTTAATTCTGACAGTTGCACTTTTCGCAGATCCTTAGAAGCCTTTCTAGGCTGGAATATTGTAACCATAAAACATGGGGAACTGAGAAACAGACTTCCTGAATTGTCCCTGAGCCGCCCCAAGGAGAAAAAATTACGGATTGCTAGCGTAAAATTTTCTGATCCCAGTGACTTGAATTTTCGACAATTCTCAAAATTCAACAAATTTTAATAATTATTGATTTTAGGAAGTTGACCTTAATTTCTAAATAGGTTCAAAAAGCCCCTCCTCACTTCTCCTGTTTTGGATAAAGTCAAAACCCAATAGTAGGTGCCTTCCGAGGAAAGTTCCATCCCATCTCTCGGAAGGATTGACGGTCGAATGCATAAGCTGCCCACTTTTTTCAAAAATCTGTATCCTGATACCTTCTATTCCTGACAGAGCAGGTACTCCCCATGAATCGTTAATCCCATCCTGATCTGGTGAAAATGAATTGAAAATCTCAATATCTCCCAAGCGGACAAATTCAGACTTCAGTTGAAACTGTTTTTGGATGACATTCCCTGCTCGATCCAAAGCCTCAACGAGGATAGAATACTGATTTTTGAATTTGCTGTCCCCAGTATTTTTCCATGAAAGCGAATTTCCATTGAGGACAAAGAGTGAATTATCGAGCGTTCCCTTGACAAGCGAGAGAGTATGAACCACATCAGCTTTGTCTATGACACTTAATTTCCCGATTTCTTGAATGGATTTTGGAGATCCTGGCTCAAATCGGTTATTGCTCAACAACACATCTTCGGGCGCAGGTTTGGCTAATATTTTAAGCGGTTGTGCGGCCTTCAGCATTTCAGTGTTTACAATTCCTTGCGGGAGTCCTACTGATCCATATAGTACGCATGTCCCCACTTCCATCAGGTTCAATTGATTTGTTTGCCAAGTCACGCCCAATTCCAAAATCTGACCATCCTGAGTGAGCGCACTAACGAATTTGGGCAAAGCAGGTAGTTTAGACCATTCAGTTACAATTTCTGAAGGGTTAAAAATCAGGCTAAGTTCAGCCGGGATGATTTCTAAAAACGACTCTTTGAAAACCAGTTCATAATTGAAATCAGTCTGAAGGTTGCCTTGTCCAATCTGATATTTTCCAATTTTTTCTCCTGATTCCCTCATCAGGCTACCGGATAGTACCACGCTTATTTCATCAGGATTGATTCCGCTTACCAGAAAGGAAAGTTGCGGATCATCTTGTCCATAAATCTTTTGCTTTTCAATGGCTTCTACTACTATTTTTTTCTTGAAAATCTGAAAATGCGACCCATGGTATTCAATTTCATAATTTCCTCCCGCAGCCAAGGATCCAATTAAAATCTCATAAAAACCAACCTGCTCACCTAATTCTCTGATTAAATTCCCGGTGATTACTTCGCTACCATCATCATATTGGAATCCTTCTAGAATGTATTCAAGCATGGGGTCATCAGTACCAAAAAATTTACTTTGATCTGTTTTGGACGAAATTCTAAGCACGGCGGGGCTAACTGTCAGTGTCTGTTCCAGTGGAATGTTAGTATTATATACAGAATGACCAATTGCTTTTGCATAAATGGTAGTAATTCCTGCCTTCAAAATCATTGCTTGGTTTCCGGTGATTTTAACAACAGAGGTATCCAATGCGAAGTAGGAGATAGAGATTCCATGCGCATCTACTTCAGGCCCTAGTGTATAATCAGGATCACCGTAGCTTTTTTCCATCTCCGAAGGGAAATCTAAGCCCTGAGGAAATCTAAAAAATTCCAATCTCTTTCGCCAACGGTCAGACCAGGTTGAAGGTAAATTTCTTCAATTACCAGAAGTTGATAAATTTTCTGAGTTAGTTCCAGTTCATCAAATTGCTCCAATACATCGTCGCTTTTTTGCTTGGTAGTTTCCTCGAATTTATCAATTCCCTCATTTGACTCAAATTGTAAAAATTCAGGTTTTGAATAGGTGGTGTTTTCCCTTTCGGTCAAAAAGAAATAAATCAAACTAGTCAATGCAAAGGCTACAATGCCAGATATTAGAAAATATGGTGCAGTGATTAATTCCATTTGCTTCTTTATTCCTGAGCCTTAGAAAACTGGCGTTTAATTCGAAAATTACCTTGATGTTTGATTCTGTTTTAGACTTGATTATTCAGAGGTATGCGTGTTTTGATTTGTAATTGAATTGCAGAATTGAAACCATAAAAAAAACCAGACTTTGGTAAGCCTGGTTTTTTTGTTTTCTAGGAGATCCCCCGAAATCCTTATTCCCACTCAATCGTCGCAGGTGGCTTAGAGGAAATATCATAAACCACTCGATTTACGCCTTTGACTCGGTTAATAATTTCGTTGGACATCTTGCCTAAAAACTCATAGGGAAGGTGAATCCAATCAGCCGTCATACCATCCACAGAACCTACGGCTCTCAGTGCTACTACACGCTCATAAGTCCGCTCGTCTCCCATCACGCCTACTGACTGGATTGGAAGTAATATCGCTCCTGCCTGCCATACCTTATCGTAAAGTCCGTGATTTTTCAAGCCTTGGATGAAAATATGATCAACCTCCTGAAGGGTTTTTACTTTTTCTTCCGTGACATCTCCAAGGATTCTGATTCCCAAACCGGGGCCTGGGAAAGGATGACGGCCGATGATTTTTTCAACTATTTCCAGCGCTCTCCCTACCTCACGAACCTCATCTTTGAAGAGCGTATTCAATGGCTCAACCACAGAAAGCTTCATGAAGTCAGGCAAGCCACCCACATTGTGGTGGGATTTGATGGTAGCAGATGGCCCCTTCACAGAGACAGACTCAATGACATCGGGATAAATCGTGCCCTGACCCAGCCATTTTACACCTTCAATTTTATGTGCTTCTTCGTCAAAAACTTCAATAAATGCACGACCGATCGCTTTTCTCTTTTCTTCAGGATCTGTCAATCCTGCCAATGCATCGTAAAAACGCTTTTTGGAATCGACTCCGATCACATTCAATCCCATGTGTTTGTAAGAATCGAGGACCTCTTCGAACTCATTTTTGCGAAGCAGGCCATTATCCACAAAAACACAAGTCAACTGATCACCAATCGCTCTGTGAATCAATGTAGCCGCTACAGAAGAATCAACACCTCCTGAAAGCCCCATGACCACCTTATCCTTACCGATTTTGGCTTTCAATGCCGCAATAGATGAATCTATGAAAATATCTGAAGTCCAATCCTGAGCACATCCGCAGATTCCGACAACGAAATTCCTAAGAAGATTTTTGCCTTCTGTAGAATGAGTCACCTCTGGGTGAAACTGAATCCCGTAGGTTTTCTCTCCTTCGACTTTGAAAGCCGCAACTTCCACTGAAGAAGTGCTAGCAATGATTTCAAAGCCTGATGGAAGTGTTTTGATCGTGTCTCCATGGGACATCCAAACCTGCGATCCATGCGTCATTTCCTTCAACAGATCATGATGCAAGTCAATATGGTCCAAATTGGCACGTCCATATTCACGAATCGTGGATGGAAGAACCTCCCCTCCATATTTGCTGGCTAAAAGTTGAGCCCCGTAACAAACCCCTAAAAGCGGGAGTTTTCCACGAAAAGCATCGATATCCAAATCCGGAGAACCCACATCACGAACAGAACACGGCGAACCGGAAAGGATGACACCTTTGATGTCAGCGGTGATCTCAGGGACTTTGTTGAAAGGGTGGATTTCGCAATAAACGTTCAGTTCTCTTACTCTTCTCGCGATGAGTTGGGTGTACTGAGAACCAAAATCAAGGATGAGGATTTGTTCTGCCATGCGCAAAGGTAATCAGGCAAGGTGGCTTACTAAAATTCAGCAAAGAAAATTTGGAAGCTGAATATAAATCAAGAGTATGTCAAAAATCAATTAACTGAATTATAGCTATTTAACAAGTTTTTAGTTAAAATACGTTAAGTATTTTTTAACCTTGAAAAGCTTTTTGGATGTTTGATGACCTGAAACTTAAACTCTTTTTGATGAAAACAAACCGACTATTACTAGCCATTTTATTTCTCGTAATGGTTCACGCTACATCATTCGCCCAAGAGAAAGAAAAACCTAAATTCACCTTTGGAGTTGGGCCGGCCATTGATCACAATTTGGCACTCTGGGGAATCAACTTTGTCAATGAAGTGGATCTATCGATCAGTAAAAGATTTACATTCACTCCATCACTTACCTTTTACCATTCCATTGGCAACATAGATTTTGATCATCCAAATAAAGGGCTGAAAAAAGAGGATTTCTCTTCAGGAATTTTCATTAACCCAAAACTGAAGTATGATATCCTACAATGGAAAAATGGATTCATACTTTCTTTTGCGGCAGCACCTTCTTTTCAAATAGGCAGCCATGCTTTTGTTGCCAATATCAATTCCTCAAATCCTGAAAGTCCCGAATGGTGGAGATTTCCCTCAAAATTTAACCGGCTTGGACTACTAATAGAGTTGGAAGCAGAATGGAATACCAAGAACCCTAATTTCAATCAGGCAGTGGGAGTCTCATTCTCTGGGTACGATCTCTACATGCCTTGGTACATCATGGCTACTTATAAAGTCAAAATTAAATCTTGGGGTAAATAATTTCTTCAAGAATAGCCTTTCCTAATTACTGAAGGCTTTTTTTGGATTTGATTTAAGTAAAAGATCCCAGTCTTGATCAGTAAATCCACGCTGATTCAGGACTGGGATCAGCTTTTCGAAGATATTGGTGAAGGGCTGAAAATCGCCTCCACTTGGCTTGGCTGGATCGTACCACCCTGCATCATGCGAAATCAAAACGCGGTTCAAAAACCGGTTTTCTTTGGCAAAAAGTAAGCGCTCCACATAAGGATCAATCGCCCAACCGATGCCATCCAAACTGATCCAAACGCCCAATTCGGCAGCAACTTGGTAGTTTTTAAAATCAGGTTCATTCTGGGCATGAACCCAGACAAAAGCCGAAGGATCCACTCCCATTTCCTGAAGAATCCTGACTTCCTGAGCGGCTGTTTTCCATGTTCCCGTGTGAGAAGCGATGGTTAGTCCGGTTTGCTGATGTGTCAGTCCGGCAGCTTTGACCAATTTTTGATCAATTTCTGAAAGGGCGTCAGCTTCATTTACCGAGATTTTGATAAAACCAGGTTTGATCCCAGTTCCTTCGATTCCGTTTTCAAACTCATCAATCCATCGAAAGGAAAGCTCTTCAGCAGACTCGGAATAGGCATGTTTGGGTAAATACTTCCCTCCCACTGCCCCATAATAACCTGTATTTGTCAAAATTCGGATTCCCGATTTTTCACTGAGTTCTTTAAGTAAAAGTGGGTCTTTGGCCAAAAAGGAAGGTGTGCAATCCAAGATGGTTTTTACACCATGCTTTTTCACCTCAAGTAAGTAAGGAAGAACCTTGGCTACTACTGCATCCCGATCCCAGCGATCTGGGCTAATCGAATCTGCACCAATAAAATCCACTAACATGTGTTCGTGAATCAGAGTCAACCCGAGCGAATCAATCAAAATCGGTCCGGTGGAAGTTTCTATTGTATTTTTCTCAGTTTCATTTTTCGAGTTACTGCAGGAAAAGATGAAAATCGGAAGAAAAAGGAAGCAAAGTAGGTTCTTCATAGCCAAGGAATTAAGAAGATTGAAGATAGGATTTTTTTGGGCTTAGAGAACTTTGTCAATTAATCTTCAACAATTTTGGGATCTAAAAACCTCGGTCTGTGTCCTCACAGACCGAAACCAAAAAAGTAATGAAACATTCATTTCAGAGCCGACAAGCAAATAAAATGGGTGCTACATCCAAATTTTACAAATGGCTGTCTCATAAGCCCGGAATGTCAAATTGAGCAGCCTGCCCGCTTTGGAGGGAAGTCAAAATATGGTCTGATTCAACAGAAACCGCCTTCGACTCCAGTCACCCTGAGCGTAGTCGAAGGGTCAGGCTGACCTCGGAAGCCCTTTTGAGACAGCCGCGGAAAAGGAAACAGGCCACGGAAAAGGACACAAGTCACAAGAAACATCACCAATTTTTCAATTTTGAAATTTTACAATCTTCGAATTTCTCTCATTCCACTTCTTCCACCCCAAAAAGCGTCTGTAATTCCACAGCATCGATTCCTTTTTCCTCCTGCAAAAATTTCCCGAAGGCAGCTGTATTCCCATGAGTCAAGTACACCTTTTCAGCTTCTGTCGCTTCGATTGCCTGAATCAGTCCTTCCCAATCTGCATGGTCGGAAAGTACAAAACCCCGATCCGCAGCTCTTCGCCTTCTAGTACCCCGCACATTCATCCAACCCGAGCAAATCCCCGTTCGATAAGGACTGAATCGCTTCATCCATGGAGTACCCATAGCCGATGGAGGTGCAATAATTAAGGAACCTTTGAAAGTGGATTTGGACATTTCCTGCGTAACTCTTGGCACATCCCAAAGATCAATTCCATTGGAAATCAATGCCTGATTGGTATTCCAGATTGCTCCATGGACAAAGACTTCTCCGATACTTTGATCCAGATTTTGAAGAATGCGCTGGGCTTTACCCAGAGAATAGGCAAAAAGAACCGTAGTCCTTCCTTCAGCTCCGTTTTCTCTCCACCAGGAATTGATCTGCCGAAAAATCTCTGTTTGCCTTTCCCATTTATAAATAGGTAAACCAAAAGTGCATTCAGAGACAAATTCATGGCACTTGACGGGCTCAAAAGGGGAAGAAAGCCCGTCATTTTCGACTTTGTAGTCGCCACTGACTACAGCTATTTTCCCTTGGTACTCCAGGCGAATCTGTGCCGATCCCGGAATATGACCTGCAGGATGCAGCGAGATTTTGACACTATTTATTTCAAGTGTCTGACCATAATCCACCGTCTCCAAGCTGATTTCGGAGCCAAGTCTCAGTTTCATCACTTCGGCAGAATGGTGATGTGCCAGATAGTGCTTCATACCCCAGCGGGAATGATCGGAATGCGCGTGGGTGATTACCGCCAAATCCACAGGCTTCCAGGGATCAATAAAAATCCCTGCCGGAGTGCAAAAAAGTCCTGAATCGGTGAGTTCTAAAAGTTTCAAATTATGAACGGTGTAAGAATTTGAGCTTTTTCAAAGCTGAATTTACAGGAATTGGAAACCGCAATTGCAAACCAATAATAATTACATCAATTTCGGTTATTAAATCTCTTCTGGCAATCCCTCCGGTTTCGCGTAACTAAGACGACCCAGACTTTTTCCTGTATAGTAATCATCCAATCCGGCGACAGTCACCGTATCAAGCAATTCAAGATCAAGCGAACCGTCTTTTCTCAATCCCTTATCATCGATGTAAATGGAGTCAATGCTACCGATCATGAAAATGGTTTGGTTTACTTTTAGCTCTTGGGTCTCCAAAACTGTACATGCTAACTTGACGGGGCTTTTTTTCACAAAGGGAGCCTTAAAGTCATTCAGGTACTCGGCTTCTATACCCACTGCATCAAATTCAGAATCTTCCCATCGGGCTGATGCCCAATGCGCCTCTTTATAAAACTCGGATGTGACGTGATTCATTGTGAAAATTCCCGACTGCAGGATATTGTGTAGGGTATGCCTGATCACAGTATTAGGTCTAAAAAGTATACCCAGCATCGGAGGATTTGCGCCAATATGAAACACCTGTGAGAAAGGAGCCAGATTTGTTTTGCCCTTGGAGTTTTGTGTTCCAATAAGATTGAGACTTTTGTATCCGGAGAGGCAAGTAATCAGATTCCTTCGATAGAATGAATCCGAAGCCAAAATTTCCTTTGAGTCAAAATGTCGAATCATAATTTAATTGCTTCCTCGATAGTATCGCAGTATTGGATATCAAGTTGATCGATGATGTTATCGGGATAAGTCTCAAGGATTTGTTGCTTGGCGATTTGAACCATTTTTTCAAACCATTTTTCAGCAGGAAGGATTTTTCGGTGAGTTTTTAAACCATAAGCAAGCATATCCTTTTTCCAGTGGATAAAGTACCATTCCATGGTAGGCTGGTGAAAGGCTCTCAAAGATCTTTTGTCAAAAATGAATTTTTCAAAACTCCCTCCTTTGACAATTTTCCCAATCTGTTCAAAGGCCTCCTTGAAATCTTCTATAGGAATGTAGTCTGCAAGCAATTCACAGATTACGATTTTCTTTTCTGCACTAACCAAAACTCTTGCATAGCGCTCTTCATAAGCCAATTCAAAGTCTTGAATTTCGGAAGTGTTTAATGTTTCATTCATAGCTAGCGTAGGTAAAGCTTAGTAAACTGAATTTTTACGTTGAGTAGTCACATGCGCAACTTCTTCTTTGAACTCGGACAGTCGTTGTTCAAGTACAGAAGCATATTCCAGCGTGGTACGCATCATGTCTTGTTGAGACTGAATTTGCTCCTTCAATCGATACAGTTCTCGATTGACATCAGACAATTTCTCTTCGTATTGTTGTTTAAGCCGCTCTTTTTCAAGTTGGGCTTTCCTCAATTCTTCCTTGAAAAGAAGGAATGATTCAGGTGGAGTCTTCATAATCACAGCACTATTCTCTCGGGACCGTACCCATGGGTTAAGACAAAATGAACAGATAAATTGTTTAAATTTTACTTCAAATTAGACATTCCTCCATCGATATGGAGAATTTGGCCTGTCATCCAAGATGATTTCGAAGAAAGCAAAAATACGGTTGCTTCGGCGATATCCTCGGAAGCACCTATTCTCCCTAGGGGATGTCTTTTATCTGAGGACTCCTTACGCTCAGGAGTAGAAAGCAATGCTAAAGCTAGCGGAGTTTCTGTCAAGGAAGGTGCAATGGCATTTACCCTGATTTTTGAAGGAGCCCACTCTGCAGCCAAAGATCTGGTAAGTCCTTCTACAGCACCCTTTGCCGAAGCAATACCGGCATGAAAACCCATTCCCGTCTGAACTGCTACTGTACTGTAAAGCACCACCGAAGGACTGGGAGATTTCTTCAATCCCTTGAGGCAAGCTTGGAGCACCCTGACCGCTCCAAAAAAATTAATGTCCATCTCATTTTGAAAATCAGCAAGAGAAATCCTGTGGAATGGCTTCAGATTAATCGTGCCCGGACAGTACACTACGCCATCAATGACTTCCGGCAAACCGGGAATATCGGTGAAGTCTACACTGGTGTCGAGTTCTTTGGTGCCATTTCCACTTTTGGAATATAAAAACAGATTAGCTCCAGCTTCACTTAACAAAGTCGCTGTTGCCTTTCCTATGCCAGAGTTCCCTCCGACGATTACAATATTTTTGTCCTTCATATAGGTTAATTTCTTTGATTAAAAGAGAATAGCTGGTGTTTTTGTTTTATGAATCACAAAAAAAACCGGGCATTTGGCCCGGTTTCAATTGGTTTACTCAGCCTAGAAAATTACTTCTTCAGACTGATGTATTTCAAGAACTCGTTGCGAGTTTGTTCTTCTGATTCAAATTTTCCTGAGAAAAATGAAGTGACCGTTGAGCTATTCGTGTCATTGACACCACGAGAGCTTACGCACATGTGGTAGGCATCCATGATCACAGCCACGTCTTCCGTACCCAAGGCTTCTTTCAGTTCATTGCCAATTTGCATGGTCAATCTTTCCTGAACTTGTGGTCGCTTGGAATAGTATTGCACTATCCGGTTGATCTTAGAAAGACCGATTACATCACCGCTGGAAATGTATGCGACATGCGCCCGTCCATAGATCGGCACGAAATGATGCTCGCAGTGAGAATGAAAGGTGATGTCCTTCTCCACTAGCATTTGATTGTACTTGTACTTATTCTCAAAAAGCTTTGCAGCAGGCTTATTTTTAGGGTTTAAGCCACTGAACACTTCCTTTACATACATCTTGGCCACACGATGAGGAGTACCCTTCAAGCTATCATCTGTCAGATCCAATCCCATGATATGCATAATCTCTCTGAAATGTTTTTCGATTAATTCGACCTTTAGGTCATCATCCATTTCAAATGCATCTTCTCGGAGCGGTGTCTCAAGTGAGGTTCCAACATGATCTTCTCCGAGGTACTCGAATGAAGATCGGGCTATATCAATTCCCATCGTACTCAACATAGTTTCTTTCTGTTTCATAAAGTCGAATGATCAATTCGAATTTCCGATCAATCTTTTCCCTCAAAATATTCCAAATAACCACTGAGATGTTTTCGGCAGATGGATTGAGATTTTTGAATTCATCGGTATCCAGGTTTAAATTTTTATGGTCAAACTTATTTAAAACGTACTCTTTGATTAAATCACTGAGCACTTTCATATCATAAACGTATCCTGTGCCAGGATCAATTTCTCCCTTGACTTGCACAATTAAATCGTAATTGTGACCATGGAAGTTTGCATTGTTACACTTGCCGAAAATGGCCTCATTTTGCGCATCAGACCACTCGGGATTGTTGAGCCGGTGAGCAGCATTAAAATGTTCTTTTCTAAATACGGATACTTTCATTGATTATTCAAACAGCAGGTCTTTTCTTTTTGTTTAATTATTTCATTTTTTCTTTAAACAAATCAGTCAAATCTCTGCAAGTCAATTTATTAATTTAACTAAAGGCCTTGAAATTACAGATTAAAGGGAGGCTCCCAAAATATCTTTTCCAAGTACCATTTCGAAAACCCGCTATCCAACAAATAAGGTTCCATTTTATTCTTTGGCTCCAGCGACAAAATTCACCTCCTATTTTTATGGCAATGTTTTTGACAATGAAGAAGATACCCTACATTTGAACCTCACCTTATAAGTAAGCCAAATCTTCATGATCTCAGCAGGAATTCTAATTTCCTTAGTTTGGACTTTTACTTTTTCAGATCCAAACTCAGGTTCAAGTACCACTCTAGTTCCACTAGAAAACAATCACTCTTCGGAAGTCATTTTTGAATCTTTAGCAAAAAAGCATCAAAACATCCCAAATCTGGAGGCATTAAATTATGCGCTTGAAGGATGGGAAAAACTCGAGCATAATCTGGACAAGCCATTGTTGACCGTCATCGATTTCAGTCTTCCCTCTACTGAAAAGCGACTTTGGGTCATCGATGTGGAAAAGAGAGAAATTCTCCTCAACACGGTAGTCGCTCATGGAAGAAATACCGGTGAGCTCATGGCAAAGAATTTTTCAAATACCCCTGAATCCTTCCAAAGCAGCTTGGGATTCTATAAAACTGCTGAAACTTATCAGGGAAAACATGGATACTCGCTTCGACTGGATGGGCTGGAAAAAGGCTTCAATGATCAAGCCAGGGCACGCGCCATTGTGATTCATGGCGCTGAGTATGCGCGGGAAGAATTCGCAAAATCAACCGGCAGACTGGGAAGAAGCCTGGGCTGCCCTGCACTTCCTCCCGAACTGTCAGCAAAAGTGATTGATCTAATCAAAGAAGGCAGCTTGCTTTTCATTTATGGAAAAGATCAAAATTACTTGAACCAATCCACCTTGGTTCAACCCTGATTATTTCCTGAGCAAAGTTAATATCTCCGCGTCTCTGTTGTAAATGTCCTGACGAAAATGGGCTTGGCCTTTCGAATCGGCCCAAAAAGTCAAATAAACCAAGGCGACGGGAATTTTTCGATTGAGGTTGACTATTCGCTCAGATTTTTGATTCATAGCTTGGTTGATTCTTTCGTCGGTCCATTCCGGCATGGCCCTGAGCAGGATTTTTGCAAATTCCGTGGGGTTTTGTAGGCGAATGCAGCCATGACTAAGCGCACGATCTTCTCTGTCAAAAAGTGCTCTCGTAGGCGTATCGTGGATATAAACACTGAATCTATTGGGAAACATAAATTTCACAAGGCCTAGTGAATTACTTCCACCGGGTCTTTGGCGGATCATGTAAGGAAAAGATTTATTGGACCAATTAATTGTACTTGGATCTACCGGTTGTCCCGAAAAGGTCACCACCTCCATATTTTTTTGCCGGAGATAATCCGGATTTCTGCGAATGGCCGGAATGATTTCATTGCGAGCGATCGAGTTGGGAATATTCCAATAGGGGCTAAATACAATATAACTCATCGCTGCCGAAAAAATTGGAGTAGAATGGTACTGCCTCCCTACAATCACCTTAGATGAAAATAGGGTATCCATCTTATAGATATAGTCAAGCCGGTAATTTGCTATGTTCACCAATATGATTTCAGCTTCTTTCAATGTGTCAGGAAGCCACCTCAGTCGCTCCATGTTGACGGCAGCCCGATCCAGAAGCAAACTTGGTGAATTATTGATCCCGGCAACCGAATTTTTACCCAATGCCCCATCAGGTTCCATTCCGTTTTTACGCTGGAATTCCTTAACCCCTTCAAAAAGTAAGGAATCATACACTTTGGGGTTTTCCGTCTCATAGTACCCCATATATCCCCAAAATTGGAGGCGCTGTCGTATAATCGGAATTGAATTGTTACTTTCTCCTACTTTGATGGTTTTATCAATTTTTATAGGTTTCCAATTCAGTGAATCCACCTTACTTTTCTCATCCAGCTGCCTGATTACCTCGCGTCCGCGTTTGTAACTAGTGAATTTGGGATAAATCGTTTCCAGATTTCTTCGGATTTCCCCCGATGCCAGCGAAACTGAGAGTAAGTCACCATAATTTACTTTTTGCGGTTTCCGTGCTATTTCCCAAGTCGATTTGAGAAGTGCAGGATTCACTTTTCCCCGTTCCAAATGAGCGGCAAGCTGAAAAAAAGCATCACTCAGCAAAAGCTCCAAATCAACAAGTTCGCCTAGATCATTGGGGACTTTGTTTTTTTTGTTGGCTTCAAAAGTATTGAAAAAGGTATCAACCAGACCTAAATGGTATTCTTGAGGGTCTAAGCCGTCAAACTTGGATTGGCGAATTTCAAATCTTAACTCATAGGCCAATTCAGTCAGGATCCCATCAGATGACCAGATTTCGCGGAATTCCCTATTTGAATAAAAGGAAAAAATATCTCCGGAGGCACTCAAGTTTTGATTTTTGATGGAAAGTAATCTGCCCGGTTGAATACTCTCCAGTTTGAGTCGGATTTGATCTTGCAAGGGATCTTGGTCACCGTGAGTACTTGCCAATAGAAATAAGGGCGAAAACCCCAAAAAAAGGATAAAAGTGATTTTCCGAATCATCATAAGTAGTCTACAGTAAGTCACTGTAAAACTAGAATTATCCCTTCAGAAAACCACTGCTATTTGCTCAAAAGCGGTATATCTTTACTCCGTCCCCTTCAATGCCAATAATACTTCCTGATCACGATTGTATATATCTGACCTAAAATGAGGCGCCCCATTGGAATCAGCCCAGAATGTCAGGTAAAAGATCACAACCGGAATGTGTTTTTTCAACTGTACGATTTGCTCTTTTTCCTGATTCATAGCCTCATTGATTTTCTCTGAAGTCCAAGAGGGATCGTCTTTCAGTAAAAGTGCTGCGAATTTTTCCGGATCTTGAATTCGGATACAACCATGACTCAAAGCCCTGTTTTCCAATTGAAACAAACTTCTCGCCGGAGTATCATGGATGTATATGCTGTGTTCATTTGGAAACATAAACTTTACCAATCCCAAGGAATTGGAGCCTCCCGGCTTTTGACGAATCAAATATGGAAAAGTCTCAGCGGACCAATCACCCGGTTTTGGGTTGACCGGTTCACCGGAACTCGTGACCACTTCCATGTTTTTTTGAGCTAAATATTTTGGGTTTTTCCGTACTGCAGGCACAATTTCATCTTTTGTGATCGATGCTGGAATATTCCAGTAAGGGCTAAAAGCGATGTAAGTCATCGGTGCACTGAAAACCGGGGACGCATTATACTCCTTCCCCACAATAACTTTAGCTGTTAAAACCGTATCGAGTTTGTTAAGATAGTCCAATTGATAATTTGCCACATTGACCAAAATAAGCTCTGAGTCTCTAAGCGTATCCGAAAGCCAACGCAATCTTTCCATATTCACCGCTGCGATGTCCAATAGTCTGGCTGGAGAATTATTCAGGCTTTCGGCAGTCAAATTACCAATGGCGCCATCAGGCTCCATCCCATTGTTCAGCTGGTATTTTTTCAGGCCCTCTTCCATCTGTGGATCGAAGACCAAATTATCTTTCAACTCGTAGGGCTTAAGATAACCCCAAAAAATCAAGCGGTTCCGTAAACCCGGAACAGAAGCATGGGAGTCGCCGATTTTCAAAGACTTTTTCAAATTGACAGTTTTCCAAACCAGGGTGTCAATTTTCCGCTTTTCATCCAAATCCCGGATTACCTCTCTTCCCTTCTTGTATATCTTAAATTCCGGGTATAGACTTTCAAGCCCATCTTTGATTGACCCTTTTCGGATAGACTCGTTCAAAAGCTCGTTATAATTGATGCTGGGTGTATTTACTCCCAGATCCCATGCAGATTTGAGTTTGCTTGGATCGATTTTTCCAATTTCCAGATGCCTTGCCAGCTGGAAAAAAGCATCTGTAAGCATCAGATCCAAATCTGCCAAATCTGCAAATGGTTTGGCTTTCAGTTTTCCTTTTTGGTCGGAAATTGCCAGAAATAACAGCTCAATTTCTGAAGCGTGATAGTCTTCCGGGTTGAGTCCATCATATTTTGACTCGCCGATTTCAAATTTGAGTTCCTCCCCTAGCTTGGTGAGTTTTCCGTTGCTGGACCAAGCCTCCGCATACTCCCTTTCGGCATAAAAAAGCCGAAGCTCCTCGCTCGCTTTGAGCGACGTTTCACCGATTTTTAGCGACACTTCGGAAGACTGGCCTTCCAGTCTGGTTTGTAATTCTTCTGTTAAATCTGATTTTTTATTAAAAAGGGTAACCCAAAGGATACCCAAAATCACACATACTGCTATGCCAATGGCAAGTACTTTTTTCATATCTGAGTTGATGGTTTTACTCCACTGCGAAGTCTTGAAACTTCCTCCCCAAAAGCCATGCTTCTTTTAACATATTGAGAAAATCGCCCATTCTGTGTAGTGGTATTAAGTTTGGCCCATCACTAAGCGCTTTTGCTGGCTCCGGATGAGTCTCAATAAAAAATCCATCAATTCCCGTAGCTGCGGCAGCTCTTGCCAGAATTGGGGCAAATTCTCGCTGCCCTCCACTGCTTCCACCTTGCCCTCCCGGCTGCTGGACAGAGTGCGTAATATCAAATACTACCGGAGCAAACTGACGCATGATCGGAAGGCCACGCATATCCACCACCAAATTGTGATAACCTAAGGAAAATCCCCGTTCTGTCAGGCATACATTTTCATTCCCTGTGGATCGTACCTTGGTCACGGCGTATTGCATGTCCTCCGGCGCCATAAATTGACCCCGCTTGATTTTGACTGCTTTCCCGGTTTGGCCTGCAGCCAAAAGCAAGTCCGTCTGTCGACAAAGAAAAGCCGGAATCTGAAGCACGTCGACAACTTCAGCCACTTCAGCAGCTTGGTAGCTTTCGTGAATATCCGTCACCAGAGGGACGTTAAGCGTCTTCCCTACCCGTTCCAATACTTCCAATGATTTGTCCATCCCGATACTTCTGAAAGATCCGGATGAAGTACGATTTGCTTTGTCAAAGGAGGCCTTGAAAACATACGAAAAGCCATACTGATCGGCCCAGGACTTCACTTTGCTACCTATTTCGATACAAATATCATAACTCTCGACGGCGCAAGGGCCAGAAAAAAGCACGGGCTTATCAGCTCCCAAAACTACACCCTCACGGATGTGCATGGTATGGTTGGTTCTGTTCATAATTCCTTTTTGGATAAATTTTCAATAATCGGGACAAGCTGACCTTTTGAATGCAAAAGAATATCAGCCACTTCGCGAAATACACCCTTGCCTCCGGCAAATGGAGAAACGTGATGCGCATAAATCTTCACATAGGGCAAGGCATCAGCTGGTGAAATTGCCAGACCAACATTGGCCAAAATCGGTAAATCAATCAAATCATCACCGATGTAGGCAACTTCTTCCATGCTGACCTCAATCGTCTGGAGGATCTCCTCAAGTTTTTTTCCTTTGTCTTTGATTCCATGGTAGTGAAAATCAAACTTGAGTTCCTCACACCGATTTTCCACCACTTGAGAAGCTCTGCCCGTGATCGCTCCGACCAGAATTTTTGCCTTTCGGAGATGCTGGACGATCAGTCCGTCTTTGACATTGTATTTTTTGTACTCAATCCCCTGATCATCATAGATAATCCCTCCATCAGTCATCACTCCATCAATGTCCGTGATGAGGACTTTGATGGATTTAGCTCTTGTGAAAACTTCCTCCGACACATGTGCCAGGTAGTGATTTATTGTTTTTTCTGCTTCCATTGTACTGAGTAAAGATCCAATCTACGTTGTTCCAAATTCCTGACACTTCCTGCCTTCCGCTGCTTGGTAAGTAGATCGAGATCAACATCGGCCACGATGATGGTCTCCTCATTTTCTGAGGCTTGCGCTACAATCGCATCGTGGGGAAATGAAAAATCCGAAGGGGAAAAAATAGCTGCCTGAGAATATTGGATGTCCATATTTTCAACTTTTGGGAGGTTACCCACCGAACCTGTAATGGCGACATAACACTCATTCTCAATCGCACGAGACCTTGCACAGGTATTTACCCGAAGGAAGGCGTTTTTGGTATCGGTCCAGAAGGGCACAAACAGAATGTCCATTTCCTGCTCGGCAAGGATCCTTCCCAATTCAGGAAATTCCACATCGTAACAGATCAAAATCCCTATTCTACCCGCATCAGTATCGAAGACGTGAATCCCATTCCCCCCTTGCAGACCCCAATATGCCGCCTCATCGGGAGTGATGTGCAATTTGTACTGTTTGTCCTGAGTTCCATCCCTACGACAGAGGTAGCTGACATTACGCAATTTTTTACCATCGTATTCAGGCATCGATCCTGCCACGATGTTCACGTTGTAGGACACTGCCAATTCACTCATCCTACCGACAATTTCATCGGTATAATCGGCCAGATTACGAATGGCCTCAGATGCATCCATATCATTGAACTCAGCCAAAAGAGGAGCATTGAAAAATTCAGGCAAAAGGCAAAAGTCGGATTTATAACCGGAAACCGTATCAATAAAAAACTCTACCTGCTGCATCAGATCGTCCACATTGGAAAAGCGGCGCATTTTCCACTGTACCAATCCAAGCCTGACGATGGACTTCTTGTTGCCGATGAGTTTTTCATCCTTTTCATAATAGATATTGATCCATTCGAGCAAAGTCGCATAGGCACGGGAATCGGTATCCTCTGGCAAATATTTGGTGATCACCTTGCGAACGTGAAACTCATTGGCCAACTGAAAAGACAGCACCGGATCAAAGATCTCCCGATTTTTAACCAGATCGATGTATTTACGCGGAGTCATTTCATCCGCGTATTTCGAATACCCGGGAATCCGTCCACCTGCAATGATGGATCTTAGGTTTAGATTTTCACAGAGTTCTTTTCTGGCATCATATAGCCGTCGGCCAAGCCGCATTCCCCGATAATCAGCGTGCACAAAAACATCGGTACCATAGAGGGTGTCTCCGTCATCATCGTGGGTGTCAAATTTCCCAAAACCGGTGATCTGATCATAGGTATGGTTGTCACCAAACTTCGCATAATCCACCACGATGCTCAAAGCAGCTGCAATGACAACCCCATTATCCTCGATACATATTTGACCTTCCGGAAAAACTTTCAGTTGGTTTTTAAGCTCTGCCTTAGTCCATGCACCACCTTGATTTTTATAAATTGACACCATGATGTCCCGAATACCATCATAGTCTGACAGCTTGATATTCCGGAGTTTTAGACGGTGTTCTAATTCTTCTCTTTGTTTACTCATAAAGTCAAAATTAAAAATAATCAGTCAATTATTTCAAAACTGACATTCACCAAGGTCAAAATCAAAAGATTCTACCGAACAGAATTATTTTTGAAAACAAAATTGGTTTCCCGGGTTAAGAATAAATAGTTTAAGGATCGAAATTTGGTGTTTAGTAGTTTAGCAGAGCGTTAAATTCAGAGGATTTCGATAGCTATGGTGACAACCGTCTTAATTTTAACTTTAGGGTATGTACAAGTGATTATGTCAATAAACCAAATGTGCTGAAAAACCAACTTTACTACGCTATTTTTAAGCGATTTACTGCCGAAAATGTCGAGATTCCGTTTCCACAGTGCAACTTACATTTAAAGTCAGGGTTTGAAAAATTGGGAATTTAGTCTAAATTTCTGCCTAGCAATTGATTAGGGAAATTGCGACTCATTAAAAAATGAAAAGATTACTCATAATATTATTTCTTTTCCCGTCTTTTTCTACTTATTCCCAAAGCTTCTATCGCTATAGGTTTGAAGAGCCTTGGTCAATATCCGCTGGAATTGGACCTTCACAATATTTTGGAGAACTCTATTCATTTTGGAAATACAACGAGGGAATTCAGCTGGATTATAATGCCAATTTTGCGGTGAATTATATTTTTGGAACCCATCTTAAAGCTAGACTGGAGGGAACCTATTATAGAATATCCGGTTCGGACCCACCTTCCGATCCAAGAGCATTTCGAACACCGAGAAACCTACACTTTCGCGCCAATAATATTGAGGTAGCGGCACTCATAGAGTATTATTGGCACCCTGTTAAAGTGAATAATATCACCAGACACCTTTGGAATCCATACATATTTTTTGGGGTAGGAATGTCTACCAACAATCCAAAGGCTGAGCTCAACGGAACCTGGGTAGACCTACGCCCGCTTCAGCTTGAAAACAACCCTTACAATGACAAAATTGTAGTTTTCCCGATGGGCCTAGGCTTCAAATACAAGCTTAATGTCTACATGGACATGAAGATTGAAGGAAATTATCGCTTTACCCTCACCGATTACATGGATGACATTTCTGCGTTCAACGTCAGTGAATTTTACCTTGATTTGGTTGATGACTACGTCACAGGAAATAACCCCGATCGCCTTCGGCTAGCCATACGAAATCCCAGCTTTGTATTGGACAATGGTGAACCGGATGTAGATAAAATTTTGAGAAATCAGGGAAGAGTACGCCGAGGGTCCGGCCTTACCCACCGTTATGATGGGTATATGACCGTAAGTGTAGGTGTTGAAATTTACCTTTCACCGGATATTTGGGACAACTGGATATTCCGAAACAGAATCTACGAGAAGCGTTTCAGATTTTGGTAATCAAGACTTAATACTTAATATGCCGAGATCTGATTTGAATATCAGCGTTTCTGTGGTCCCGATGACATAAGAGGATGCATGGCCTCGCTCTCCGGAGACAATTCCCAGAAGCCGAATTCCTTTTTTTTCACAAAACTCCATGATGCCCTTTTCAGGGTCTTCATGATTATACACATAGCGATGGATTACAAACTGCTCATGTCCCTTGCCAAACTCCGCCATATCCCTGTCTGATTTAGAGGAATTAGTGAAATGAGCTGGCGTGTTTACATAGAGTAGGTGAATTGACGTTTTGAAAATTTTTGCAAGGGGAAGTATTTTTTCAAAAGCGACTTTCCCTGTTTTGTTGAATACCGTTGCAAAAGCAATTTTTCGGAAAGCATTTCCATCCAAAGCGCTTTTTACCGCTAAAACGGGACATGGTGCGAAACGAATTACTTTTTGCAGTGTTGATCCGATAAAATTCCCCTCCACGTGTCCTTTCCCATACGCTCCTATCACGATCAGGTCGGCAAATGATTGCTCGGCTACTCTTAGGATTTGCTCATATGGCACACCTATTTTTATGATTTGCTCTATTTGAGCTTTAGCCGGAGCAACTGATTTAATATATCCGGGCAAAACCTCCATGGCCTCTTGACGCTCCTCCAGCAATTGGGGGTACTTTAGTTTTGCTTCTTCGGACAGTAAATCCCAATCTATTTCAGAAGGTATAACAGTCACACAGATGATCTTGGCTTGATTCTTCGCGCAAATCCGCTGTGCGGTTTGTAAAGCAGCAAGTGAATAAGTCGAAAAATCAAAGGGAACTAGAATAGTTTTCATAGAATTTGGGCTATTAGTTAGGCACTAAATTTCCAACTTCCTATTTAGAATCTCATTGCGTTAAATCAGGAAAAAACCTGATATATGTTAGGAAATAAAGCATGAGGCGATATGCCGTGGACAGATGATCAATCCACTACCTAAGTGAAAAAGCCTGCATGGGGTAGTCAGGTGTGACTATTACGAAACAATTTTAAACAGACGAAACAGCGAACTACTCAGAGCATTCGCTCCATTTTAATATCACAACGGCCATAAGATCCACATTCTGCCTTCACTTCATGAAAACCAAGTTTTTTATAAAGGTGAAGTGCCGCTGCAAGTTTGGTGTTGGAATAAAGAACCATCTTTGAAAATCCCATCTTTCTGGCCTCCTCCATAACAGCAACTCCAAGCGAGTGCCCCACCCCTTTTCCTTGAGCAGCAGGATTTACACCCATTTTGATCATTTCACAGGTTAAATTATTCGTTGGAATCAACCCGACAGTTCCGACAATTTCATCACCTATTTTCGCAAAAAGAATCCCTCCCCCTTTTGCCAAAATCGTCTCCTCCGGATACTCCAACTGCTCAATATCAAACGGTTCCAGTGTAAAGTACTGGGTGACCCATGCTTTGTTGATGGATTCAAAATAAGGCTGAAACTCTGGGGAATATGGGAGAATTTGAATAATAGACATCTCAATCACTTTAAAAGACTATCAAAAGTAAGGAGAATCAGTTAGCTTAGAAACGGCAACTAATACACTATACCCATGAAAAAAATTCTATTAACATGCCTTATACTAACCATCACAGGAATATCCCTTTCCGTAAATGCACAGACTCCTGAAGAGAAGCTGGAGCAAATGGGTCTCAAAATCCCTGAAGTGGGCCAGCCGATCGCCAATTATGTCAAGTGGAAGCAGGTGGGGAACCTACTTTACCTCGCAGGAAGTGGCCCGAAAATCTATGGGAAAGTGGGTGCAGACCTGAGTGTTGAACAAGGATATGAAGCGGCTCGGGCCACGGGACTTGAAATCATCGCAGTACTGAAGGCCGCCACGGGAGACTTATCCAGAATCAAGCAGTTTGTCAAAGTACTCGGGATGGTCAATGCCACCCCTGAGTTTACCGCCCAGCCTGCCGTAATCAACGGCTTCTCAGATCTGATGGTGGAAGTATTCGGTGAAAAAGGAAAGCACGCCCGATCAGCCGTAGGTGTAGGTTCGCTTCCCAACAATATGGCGGTAGAGATTGAGGTGATTGTGGAGTTGGAAGAAAAGTAGGCAGTTTGAAGTAGCAGTAGCCAGATTGTGTCAGGCTGAGCGAAGTCGAGGATCCTTCGACTCCGCTCAGGGTGACACGCTAGCAGTTTGACCACTGAGACTGGACACTGATCACTCAAACAAACTCGTCTGAAAAGCATGGCCTTCCAATTCCAGGAGGGCTTTTTTTCTGTCCAACCCTCCGGCATATCCTGTGAGACTGCCATCACTTCCCAATACCCGATGACAGGGAAGAATGACAAGAATGGGATTGGCACCAATTGCTGCGCCCACTGCACGGATGGCACCTGGCTTGCCCAGTTTCTGGGAAATCTTCATGTACGTGGTCGTCTGTCCAAAAGGAATTTTGTTGACTTCCAACCATACTTTCCGCTGGAAATCCGTCCCTCCCAACCCGATCGGCATATCAAAAGTCTTTCTTTCTCCGGCAAAATATTCCTCCAACTGCTGCACAGTACTTAACAGGACTTGATCTAAAATCTCTCCGTCTGTCTCCTCATCGGTAAACTTCAACTCAGAAAGGCAGCCATCTCGGGAGCTGATTCGGATATTACCAAGTGGTGAGGAAATGATGGGCATGGGGGAAGGGTTATTGAGATATTAGGGAATCATGAATTTTCAAGCTCTGATTAGATCATGAAAAAACTCCATCACGGTTAACTATTCCAATTTTCAACAGAAAGACCCGGGATGCGAGAAAAATGCTTGAGATTGTTTGTTACAAGAGAAAATCCGTTTTCAAGTGCAATCCCAGCAACCAGGAGATCAATATCATCGAGACGTTGTCCTTCTTTTTTTAATTTACCATAGATCTCAGCAGAAATCTGTACTGATTGATCAGACAGCGGAATAACATTACAGCCTAACAAAAACCTTTCAAATTCAGCAAGTTGTTTCAGTGCTCCTTTAGCGAATAGACCACTCCTGATTTCATAAACTGAAATTATGCTAATTTCAATTTGATTGTATTCCTTTAAATATTTCTGAAAACCTGAACCAACCGAGGGTATTCCTTTGAAGAAATAAGAAAGTATATCAGTATCTATCAAAGACCTATTCATCGCGAACTCTACCCGACTTACTCCTTCTCTCTAGCAAACGCTCGTCCAGCTCCTCAAACAATTCTGGTTCAGATTCCTTCCAAATACCTGCAAAAGCAAGAGGATCAGATTTCTTTGGACTCGGAGAGATAAACTCCGAAATCAAAGATTCAAGCTCTTCGAGTTTTTCTTCGGGAACTTTATCAATCTTCTGATACAAATGCTCTCTTCTTTCTCTTAGTGAAATCATCTGTTTATAGTTTTCATAAATTTAATAAGGAATCAATCAATTCCTCACAGTAGCTAGGCTTTATCCCATTGATAAGTTCCAATATCGTTCTGAAATCAACTCATCGCCAGCCGATACCTCCACACTTCTCTGACCTGCTCTGCTTCTACTTCAAACGGGGCGTAGATCGGATTGGCTGAGCAAAGCAGCAATTTTTGTTCGTCTTTGATCTTATTGTAAGCGATCTTAAAGGTGACCCCATCCTGCTCGGTGACGATTACATAGCGCTCGCCGTCTTTGATGGCCATCCAGTCATCCACATATTCACAGACGATCCAGGCTCCATCGGGGATCGGCAGCATCGAGTCGCCGTCCACCTGGAAGACACGGTGTTTTTTGTCCATGGGGAGAAAGGGCAAAGCAAAGCGCGGCAACTCAGCAATAAACTCCGGATCGGAAAATCCCGCCAGGTAACTCGCCTTGACCTTTTGCGAGACCACTTCGATCAGTTCTCTACCTTGCTCATCGACTGTAGTTGCCAAAATGCGGAGCTTTCGCCCGCGCAGAAACTGATCCGTCTCCAGGAGTTCGCGGAGTTTGAATTCTGAATAAGATGCAAGATCTTCTTTGATCAACATGTCCATGGAAACATTAAAGCTCTCCCCTATGCGGACAATTACATCGAGCGGCGGCGAGATGGTCAGTTCATATCCCGCAAGTTTAGATCGGGAGATCATTAATCTCTCAGCCAATGCTTCCTGAGTCAATCCCTTCTTTTTTCTTAAAATCTTAATGTTTGAGTGGAGATACATAAGCAATAAAGTAAGACAGCTTCGGTCAATCTTTTGAAATTCAAGAAACCAAAGTTATTCTTTTTGTTTAATTTATAGACTAATAATTGTCAATAATATAGACAAAAGGTCATGGAAGGGAAGCGGAATATCGTGCATATGGATTTGGATACGTTTTTTGTGTCAGTGGAGCGGCTTTTTGACAGCAGGCTAAATGGAAAACCTATCCTCATCGGGGGCTCCGGCGACCGGGGAGTGGTGGCTTCCTGCAGCTATGAGGCCCGGAAGTTTGGCGTGCACTCGGCCATGCCGATGCGGACAGCCCGGCAGCTCTGTCCTGAAGCCATACTCGTGCGGGGGGACTTTGAGAAATACAGCCAAAAATCCCACGAAGTCACCGAGATCATCCGGGAGAGTGTCCCACTCTTTGAGAAATCTTCCGTGGATGAATTCTACATCGATCTCACGGGAATGGATCGCTTCTTTGGCTGCTTCAAGCTGGCACATGAGCTCCGCCAAAAAATCATCAAGCAAAGCGGTCTGAACATCTCCATGGGACTTTCGGAAAACAAAACCGTATCCAAAGTCGCCACCGGTGAAGCCAAGCCCAACAATGAAAAGCAGATTCCATTCGGTCAGGAAAAACCCTTTCTCGCCCCGCTATCCGTACGCAAAATCCCCATGATCGGCGAAAAAACCTCCCAGACACTCTACAATATGGGTGTCAAAAAAGTACATACCCTACAGCAAATGCCAGCCGAGCTTTTGGAAGCGACTTTTGGGAAAAACGGAACCATGATCTGGGAAAAGGCCAACGGCATCGACCGCTCTCCGGTGATGCCCTACTCCGAAGCAAAATCCATTTCCTCCGAAAACACCTTCGAGCAGGACACCATCGATGTGAAGCTACTCGAAGCCACGATGACCGCCATGACTGAGCAGCTCGCCTCCAAACTCCGCCAAAAAGGGCAACTCTCCGCCTGCGTGAGTGTGAAGATCCGCTACTCGGACTTTGATACGCATACCGTGCAGCAGCGTATTCCTTACACTTCGGCAGACCATAGCCTGCTGCCTGTGGTGAAAGCGCTCTTCCGCAAGCTCTACAGCAGACGAATGCTCATCCGGCTGATCGGCGTGCGCTTCAGTTCGCTGGTCTATGGCAACTATCAGATCAAGCTCTTCGAAGACAGCCAAGAGCAAATCAACCTCTATCAGGCACTGGACAAGCTCAATGTCAAATACGGAGATAAAACCGTCTGCCGGGCCGTAGCCATGGGCGTGGGAAGACGGAGGTTCAATCCTTTTAATGGGATGGAGGTGTGAAAAAGTGAGAAGTAAGAAATCTAAAGTCGAAAGGAGAATTTGTGACCTTACCAAACCGGTTGTAGCATTTTTCCCACTCAAGAATGTATCTTTATAGAAATGCCAGAGATATCAAGGTTCTACGGAATCATCATTCGAATGTATTTTCAGGATCATAATCCTCCACATTTCCATGCTGAATACCAAGGAATGAAAGCGGAGTATGACATCAGAACATTAGATTTACTGGCAGGGAATCTTCCCAACCGTGCCCATGTTTTGGTTTTGGAATGGGCTTCAAAACATCGGGAAAAATTGATCGAAAACTGGAAAAGATCCCAAATCCCTACTCAACTGGAAAAAATTGAGCCTTTAGACTAAAAAAGATGAATGAAGTAGTTGAAATAAAAGTATTGCAAGATTATCGAGTTTGGCTCCGATTCCAAGATGAGGAAGCGAAAGTAGTCAATCTCAGGCCATTCATAGGCAAGGGATTTACTGCCGAACTAATAGACTATTCCAATTTCGAAAAGGTGTTTATCGAACCCGGCGGAGGAATAGCTTGGGAAAATGGCTATGACTTTTGCCCTAATTTTTTGAAGGAATTAAAAGGAGAAAAAATAGAGTTGGCTTAAGATTTTTACTTTTTAGGTTTACATCAAAATTCAGAAAGCTCTTCGAAGACAGTCAGGAGCAAATCAACCTCTATCAGGCACTCGACAAGCTGAATGTCAAATACGGCGACAAAACCGTCTGCCGTGCCGCCGCCGTGAGCGTGGGAAGACGACGGTTTAACCAATTTAACGGGATGGAGGTGTGATGGAAAGGATTTATAATTGGTCAATCAAAGCATGGGGATTTTTTACAGTTTAGGAATGTGATTACTAGATTGTAAAATCAACTCCAGGAAAACCAAAAATGTAAACTCTCAATCGTAACCGAAAATAAACCTGTAAATTCTCGATTACGAACGAAGAATTACAGATCCCTAAGCCAAATGACCCAATACCTCTTCACCACTCCCCGACTCGGATTTCGTACCTGGCAGTCCTTTGACTTGGATGATTTTGCAGCGATCAACTCAGACCAAGAAGTGATGCGCTTCTTCCAAAAACCGCTTTCCCGGGAGGAAACCCAAGCCATGATGGATCGCATGCAGCGAATGTTTGAAGAAAAGGGCTATTGTTATTTTGCGGTAGATCTGTTGGAAACAAAAGAACTCATCGGAACAATTGGATTGGGATGGAAAACTTTTGAATCAGATTTCACTCCTTGTGTGGATATCGGCTGGCGGATTGGTAAAACGTGGTGGAATCGAGGCTTGGCTTCAGAGGGTGCTTTGGCTTGCCTGAACTTTGCGCAGCAAAACCAAATCACCGAAGTGGTATCTATGGCATCCATCGGCAATACGGCTTCAATCCAGGTGATGAAAAAGA
This sequence comes from Algoriphagus alkaliphilus, assembly GCF_900103735.1. Classification (GTDB taxonomy): domain Bacteria; phylum Bacteroidota; class Bacteroidia; order Cytophagales; family Cyclobacteriaceae; genus Algoriphagus; species Algoriphagus alkaliphilus. Next base: position 86,147 of record NZ_FMXE01000008.1, read on the forward strand.
TTGGAATGGACTTTTGGAAGGAATTTGATCACTACGAACTCAAAAACTTTCCGAACATTCAGCGCTGTAGTCTGTATCGGATAGTTTTTTGATCATTTGATTTCCCACAGATTGACACCGAAAAAGTCACAGATTGACACAGATTTTTTAAGGGAAAAGCTTACCTTTTTTCTCTGTGACCTTGAAAAAGATTAATTGAGCCAACAATTTAAAAGTCAAATTCCAGGACTGATCCATCATCCTATTTTTCTCAGTGAATCTCTGTGGTGAAAAACTTTAACAAAAAAAATGCCACCCCTCGCGAGGATGGCATCTACTCCACAAACATTAACCCAGCTTTAAGTTTATGAAGCCAAAAAGAGGGAAGCAATTCCCAATACTTGGTTAGCATTCAAAGGCTCATCCCATGCCTCAGATACCGCACCGGCATCAAGACTCGTTAAATTGACAACATTCACTCCACCCTGCATAAAATTATCTTCACCCGCATAGATAGGAGTAGTTGCTGCTGGCAATGTACCGATTGAGGCATTAGTGATCCAGCCTTTCACAGTGTCCAAGCCCTTCTTTGTACGGAGTCTTCTCACCATTGAAGCGTGTCTTGCTTCCACCGAATGAATGGACAAAGCCGCAGTCAACACCACATCGCTTTCTTTCACATTTGCGGCTTGTCCTTTATATGCTCTCACACCAGTATCTTCAAAAGCCTGGGCAAGTGCCAAGAATGTAGGATAATCTGAAAAAGGCTGAAAACTACCTTTTGCTGTAAAATCAAACTTAGGCTCTGCTACCGGAGTACCTTTCAATACGTTGCCAATTACCTCCTGTAAGAACTTCACGTGGGCCAATTCATGGTCACGGATTTTCTGGAAAATCACCCGGTCTGCAGAAGCAATTACGTTTGAGGTCAAAGCCATCTCATAATATCTATATTCCAAATGCTCCAGGGTGAGCGCAAAATTCAACACTCCTATTAAGCTGGCCGTATCCGCCTTTGCGATGTGAGGAATAGAACTCAAAACAGAAAGCGGAACTGCAGCAAGTGCTATTTTCTTTCCGAAATCCCCAAATTGCCTGAAGGCATCTCTGCGGGAATAAAAACGGTCTTTGTCCTCAGCACTATTTGTGTCAGGACACATTGTATCTAATAATTTGATCAAATTCATGTCTGGTGTGATTAAAATGTGGAATTAACTTGGAAGCTTGCTGAAATCGATCTTGGTTCTGACAAAAGTGCCGGCAGCTGTCAATACCTGTGTGAAGTTTAGCGTACGCTCCAGTCCATTGGCATCAATGATGTCATTGCCCGCAAAGTCCGCTGTTCCCGGATTGATCAGGTCTCTGATAGCCGCTGCGTGACGAGCCTCTACCGATACGATTTTTCCTGCGATCAAAAGAAGGTCTGCGCTTTCCAGATGCTGACCAGCACCGTTGTATGCTGCCACTCCCAAATCTTCGAAGGTTTTAGCCGCTCCCAATACGGATGTTCTGCTATTAAAATCGATAGCAGTGAAGTTAAACTCCAACGGTCCAATAGCGCTTGTTCCTAGAGCTGCCTTGAAAAATTCGCGGTGAGCTCTTTCATGCTTCTCCAGATCTCCCATGATGGTCTTCTCTTCTGCTGATGCATTGGTAAAATAGCTTCCTCGCAATACCTCCGCATAAAAGGCCGCTTCCAATTGCTCTAATGCATAAGCATAATTCAAAATACCAGTATCTCCTGATCCGAGACTGACCATACCTTCGGGCATAATGTCCTTGTCATCATTACAGCCAATCAGTAGCAATCCTGCTCCTGCTACGGTCATTGTTCCCACTCTGAGGAACTGACGTCTGTTTGCGTTTTTCACCAAACCCTGAGGCTTGATCAGTTCATTTTCCATTTTGGTGTTTTTAGGTTAATAATTCGGTTTTGGTTTCCTCAGAAAAATCAAAGCTGGTTAGAATTGAACTTTCATCGAATTTAAAAGCACTTACGCAGTGGACTGAAGGACTGGATTGAGGAGGGGAAGAAATAGATTGATTATGGATCAATTATTGATTTTTCTTAAAAAAAATTCTTCAAAAAGCTAGGCCTTACCCGCTATTTTATCATGATTTCAAGTTACATTTATTTATACATCCTGCTGATTTACAGGAATTTTAGCATCGGTATCCTTCGGGGTTATTTTTGAATTGCCATATTTTAAATCCTTAACAAAAACCCAAAATTCTATGAAGTACCAACTTCCAAAACTTCTTTGGGGGACAATGTTACTATCCGTAGCATTTCTTCTCCAGCTTAGCTGTATTTCAGAATCCAGCGATCCATCTATTTCTCTAGATCCAAATTTGACTTTGGAAAACCCCAGTCGCGAACAGGAAAGCTATCCTTTGGAAAATCTAAGGATGGATCCAACAACACTAAAAATGCTGGCAGATCTCAGGGCCGCCACTGCTAACTATCATGATTTGACTAATGCATTGGCCGCAGGATATGAATTGGCCAGTGCGTGTGTTTCTCACCCCACCATGGGGGCTATGGGATTTCATTATGTCAACTTTGGATATGTGGATGGAAACTATAACCCAACGCAGCCTGAGGCTTTGCTTTATGAAGAGGATAAAAATGGAAACATGAAATTGGTGGGTGTAGAGTTCGTCGTAGTCTCAGCAGCTTGGGATGCCCATCATACCATGATTCCTTATTTCGGAACTCAAATATTTGACATAGCCCTTGCTCCAGCTCCTCTACCGTTCGATAATTATCAGCTTCATGTCTGGGTCTGGAGACACAATCCAAGCGGAATTTTCACAAAATTCAATCCCCGGGTGAGCTGTCTTTAAAACCAATCTCCCTGCCCAAAACCGGGGAGATTTTCATTCAAATTGCTACTTGTCAATACAAATAATAAATAGAACCCAACAACAAATCAGTCTTTACATGCGGTGATTTTTTAAAGCTATTGAGTAAAATTTTTTCAGAGTAAATTTTATAAAAAACTATCGCTATGAAATCTTTCAATCCAAGTGGTGCATCGGCATTTGAGCTCTATTCCTTCTCCGGAATAGTAGAGGAGAGCGGAAAAAATCTGGAAACAAGAGTAAGCGGAGGCGGAGGCGGGGGCGCAACTTACCAAGGAACAGGCGGCACCGCACCAATTTCAATTACTTCTAAAACTGTAATTCACGATCAACTTTTCCTGACCAGTAAAGAAGGTAAGGAGAAGTCCTTTCAGCTTCAGGATTTCAATTTAGCTTGTCGGAAAGGAAACGAAGTCACTGTCTATTGGGGCATAAAACAAGGAAAAGAAAATGGTCACTACCTCGCTGTGAAAAACCATACCACAGATCAAGCATTCTTTGATGATGGAAAAATAAATTCCATGTTTCTCAATTTATGGATTCAGGCAGTTTTGATTTTGGGTGGTATTGGGATGTTTTTTACAATCCCATACCTGGGATACATAGTAGGAGTAGGTATATTTTTCTATGCTTGGAAAAGATGGAAAACTGCAAAAAATGAAGTCGCTTCCTTCAGGCAAACCCTTAGAAATCTCCCCCCCGGACTGACGCATTGAATTCAACGGAAAGGCAGTATTTTCACTGCTTAAATCCCTCCTTTATGAAAGTTTTTTTTATCAGCCTCGGCCTTTTCTTTTCTTACAGTTTTGTTTTTGCACAGCAAAAAATCTCCACCCGCGAAATGGATCGTATCAACTGGATGGAGTTTGCGGACTTTGTGCCGGGTAAAATAAACACGGTGCTTTTACCCACCGGCACCTTAGAACCGCATGGTGTAATCAACAACGGTGCAGACAACACCGCCCCCTTTGCCATGGCAATAGCCATTGCAGATGAATTGAATGCGATGGTCGCTCCAACCTTAAACTATGGAATCACCGGTTCGATGGCAGCTTATCCCGGGGCGTTCCAGATTTCCGAAGAAGCTTATGCCCCATTCATTCGGGATATTTTGAGAGGATTGGCCAAAAATAAATTCAAAAACATCATCATACTCAATGGACACGGAGGAGGGCAAACCGCTGTATTGCAGAAAGTAGCCGCAGAGGTTGCAAATGAGTTGGGCATTCGAACCCTTGTCATCAATTGGTGGTCCTTTGCCTCGGATATAACATTGGAAGTTTTCAAAGAGGATGGTGGACACGCGGGGCTAAATGAGACGGCATATATTCAGGCAGTCGACCCGACTTTAGTCCATAAGGAGCGTTATAACTCGGATCAGGCAACTGCCTACCCCAAAGCCAATACTTGGTCAGCTGTGCCGTTCCCATCATCAATCGGACTGTACCAGGAAGGTCAAGGATATCCTAATTTCAACCAGGCTCAGGCCGATGAATATTTCAAAAAAGTAAATACAAAAGTCGCTGGGTTTATTAAGGAAATCATTCGGAAATGGGACCTTGCGGGACTCTGATCAATATAGAAAAAGCCCTCTGAATTTGGTTTCAGAGGACTTTGCCATTTATTGAAATTTCCTTAGAAAATCTTAAATCCAACTGATAGCACCCATTGGTTGATTCGGTTGTCAGTCTGGAAGTCTCGAATATTGTCCGTCCATTTGCTTAAACCACCTTCATATCGAGCATCCACAGAAAGATTTCCGAGGTCCAAACCAAGGCCTGCTTGATACCCAAGAGTAGCATTTTTAAACTCGGCATCACTGATTGTACTTCCTGCTTCCTTAAGTTTGGAATTAATATTAAGGCTCGCAATAGGCCCCGCTTGTAACCTGAGTACTTTTAAGAATCGCATCCCCACCATCACCGGAATATCCAGTCGGTTAAATTCAGCTTTGATTTGCTCCCCATCGCTGAGAAATTTCCCACTGGTTTGGGTAAACAGGAGTTCGGGCTGTACAAAAAAGCCGCCACCTCCGATACGTCCGAACACGCCTACATGGTATCCAGTCTGTGACCCTTGAGAAACAAACTGTTTATTCTTAAAATCTACTTCAGTACTGCTCAAACCTGCTTTGATACCAAAGCCACCATTTTGGGAATATCCCGCAAAAACAATCCCACAAAAGAGGATCGCTGAGAAGATGAATTTTTTCATGGTTAAAGGGATTTAGGGTTTAGTTTTCTACTAAACGTCTTTTTTGCAATTCCCCTGCCAATTATGATTTGATTAAAATTGTCTGCCTGCTGTTAATTTTGCAAGCCTATATAAATCGTAAAAATCCATTGGTTTGGGCACAAGGCTGTCAAAGCCATCATTGCATTTCTCCCGAAAATACTCCACATCACCTGCTGTAAAGCCTATTGTAGGAATTCTGCAAGTTTGGGAACTTTCTTTCAAATGCTCTAAAAATTCAACTCCATCCATTACTGGCATCATAATATCTGTCATTATAATGTGAAAAAATGGATCAACCTCAAGATACTGCAAGGCTTCTTTCCCATTGTGAGCGACTACCACCTCATCGTTTGACTTCTCAAAAATCTTTCTGAGAATCAATAGGTGAATGGAATCATCATCAACGAGTAAAACCTTCATGATTTTATGAAATACTTTTTCAAGTATATGAAAAGCATTTGATATTTCAAGCTAAATTCCAAAACCGCCTAAAAACATGAAGGAGCCCTAAGGCCCCTTCATGTTTTTAACTTGTTGGTTTTTCGATTATGCAACTTGTGGTTCCCCAAACAGTCCAATTGTATTTAGAATCAGAAGGATGATTACAATAGGGCAAACCCACTTGATGAAAAACATCCATGCAGCTCTATATGGCCCTTTAAAGTCAGGTGCACCATGGGTCAATTCGTCTGCATAGTCAGATATTTTTTGTCCCCAACCGGTATAAAGCGATAGCATTAAACAAATCACAATCACTGCAAATGTGCCAAAAATAAAGTCCATCGCACCAAAGAATCCGGTAAGTTCATTACCCAAGAAAGTGAAATGAATTTCAGCGAAAATATTTCCCTCAATGGAAGAAAGTGCAGAAGGAATGGAGAGAATCATCGCACCAATCCCTACTGTCCAGGTTGCACGCTTTCTATTCCATTTTCTATCGTCAATCAGGTAAGCCACAGGAACCTCAAGCATGGATATAGTCGAAGTCAAAGCCGCCACCATCAAAAGAATAAAGAAAAGTCCACCGATCAGGTTTCCTCCAGGCATTGCATCAAAAACTTTTGGAAGGACGTCAAAAACTAAAGCCGGCCCTGCCGCAGGGTCTTTTCCCGGTAGCAGTGCAAACAAAGCCGGGAATACCATCAGTCCACCTAATAGTGCTACTGCCGTATCCATACCCGCAATCCAACCTCCGGATTGAATAATATTAGCATCCTTCTGAAGGTAAGAACCAAAGGTGATCATCAAGCCCCAACCTACGGACATAGAGAAAAAGGCTTGGCCCAAAGCCTGTAAAACCACAGTAGCATTGATTTTTGAAAAGTCAGGATAAAGGTAATATTCAATACCAGCCTGCGCACCTTCTAAAGTGACTGATCTACCCGCGATGAAAATGATAATGATAAACAAAATCGGCATCAGGAATTTTGCTGCCTTTTCGATACCTCCCGACACGCCACCCAATACAATCAGAATAGTAACCAGAATAAATACAAATGTTAAGGGAATAACATACATCGGAGTCTGTACAAATTCCTCAAAGTCAACAGGAATATTGATGATTTCCGTAAAAATGTATCCCACAGTCCACCCCGCAATCACAGAATAATAGCTGAATACAAAAAAGCAGACCAATACGCACAAAACACCTGCAGACTGCCATAGCTTGTTTCCCCCTGTATCGCGAATCGCTCCAATAGGGTTCTTTCCAGACCTTCTCCCTAAAGCAATTTCATTGAAGAGCAGGGGAAGCCCAATCAGAAGTACACAGAGAATGTAAACAAACACAAAGGCTCCTCCCCCGTTTTCCCCTGTGAGGTAGGGGAATCTCCAAATATTACCTAGCCCGACTGCAGATCCGGCTGCGGCCATAATAAAACCAAGACTCGAACCAAATTGACCCCGTTCTTCGGTATCTGGAATATTTGCCATAAATATACTTAAAGTTAATAATTGGGTGTGCACTGCTTTTTAAGAGCGGGCTAAGATAATTTGTTTTGACAAAATACCTATTCCCTCTTGGAAAGTTTTGGGTACATAACCCAGCTGTTTTCTTGCCTTTTCGATACTAAAGCCAGTTTTCATCGGCCGCTTGGCAGGTTGAGTAAACAGGGTAGAGTCGGTTTTCTTGATTAAGTCTTTGTTAAGCTCAAAAAAATCAGCAGTCATAATCGCCATTTCATAGGGAGTCAAGAAATCAGAGCCAGAAAGATTGAAAACACCTTCCGCTTTTTGTTCCGCAATGAGAATACATCCAGCTGCCAAATCTTCCGCCAGGGTTGGAGTTCGGATTTGGTCATCCACCACCTGGATTTCCTTCCCGGATTCCAGTGAGGTTTTCACCCAAAGTATAATGTTTGATCTGCTCAAGTCATTGGCAATGCCATAAACCAACACTGTCCGCGCAATTGCCCAGGATGTTTTTGAACTTCGAACCAGATTTTCTCCGATCAATTTGGTCTCCCCATAAAAATTAACCGGGGCAGCTTCTGCCTCTTCATCATAAGGGCCGTCTTTTCCTGAAAAAATAAAATCAGTAGACACAAAAATGAAGTGGGTTTGAATCTTTTCGGCAGCTTGGATCAAATATTCCGTTGCCTTTACATTCAATATCCTACAAGCCTCCTGATTCAATTCGCATTCGTCCACATTGGTCATGGCAGCACCATGGATGATCGTGTCAGGAGTAATTCTTGCTATCACTTCATTAACCTCATCTGAATCAGTAATATCAAGACTTTCGTACTTAAATCCATCACCCTTAAGTCGGCAGGGGCCCTTTCCGGTAGCAATTACTTCAAACTTTCCCCCTTCCACCAATTGCTCTACCAATTTTTGACCCAACAAGCCATTTGCTCCTGTGATCAGAATTTTTGGTTTACTTGATTTCAGGGAAGCGGTAGCCATATTCTTGTGTGATTTTCTTCTTGGATATTCTTTCTATTTTCACCTGCATGTACACTGGTACATTGGGTACTTCGCGCGTGGTCGGTTCCTTCGCGATTTTTTCTACTACATCCATCCCTGCGATCACCTCTCCAAATACCGTATATTCCCGATCCAGGTGCGGCGTACCTCCCATTTTGGCGTACGCTTCGATTTGCTCAGGGGTATAATTCTTTGTCAGGGTCAAATTCAGTGATTTGGCGATTTCATCACGCTTGGAAAGAATCAGCATGGTCAGGCTGTCAAACTGCTGAGCGGCATACAGTCGATTGTATTCTTCTTTGAGTGGTTTTTGGCTTTCTAATTGAACGTATTGAAGAATAGCTTTTTGCAAGGCTGGGAAATCAGTCGTCAGCTCGAGTTCCTCGTACGTCCTTCCCTGCACAATGTAAAACTGCGAGCCATTGCTCGCCTTGGTAGGATTGATGTTGTTTCCCTGCCGTGCTGCAGCGATCATTCCTTTTCTGTGGAAATGATTCGGAAGAATTTCTGCCGGAATTGTAGGCCATTTTTCAGCCGGTAAATTTTCCTTGCCGAAAACATCCCCCCCCTGAACCATGAAATTCTCAATTACCCGATGAAATTGAGTAGAGTCAAATCTTCCAGCTTCTGCCAAAGCGATAAAGTTGTCTTTATGCTTGGGTGTATCGTCAAAAAGAACGGCCTTAATTTCTCCATGCCTTGTAGATATGGTAATCAAATAGTCTTTATTCTTATTCTGTCCACAGGCCAAAGTACTGAACAGCAATAAAATAACAGAAATAAAATGGAATAACTTACTCATTTGTATGATTGTGATTTTTTTATTTCATCCAGAATTTCTTTCCCTCCTGCAGCAAAAACCAATTTGGCGAGTTCTTTTCCCAAATCCTCCGCCTTGGTTTTATCTCCGGAAACTTCAAGAGAAATACGGTTTTGACCATCCAAACTGATGATCCCCCCACACAGACTCAATGTTTCATTTTTCAAAGAAGCCAAAGCAAACACCGGAATACTACATCCCCCTTCCAGAACGCGGAGATATGCCCGCTCGGCTTTCAATCGGGATTCAGTTGCCGGATGATTACAGGCTTGGATGATCTGCTGGCGCAAAGCTGAATCGAGTGACTTAGCCGACTCGATGGCTACTGATCCCTGACCGACTGCTGGGGTAAATTCGTCTAAATCCAATTCTGCCGCAATCATCGAATCATAGCCCATTCGGTGAACACCGGCGTAAGCCAGCAATAATGCATCGCAAAGTCCTTCTTCCATTTTCCGGATTCGAGTCTGCAGGTTTCCGCGGACATCTACAGTTTTCACATGAGGGAAAAAATGCTTCAGCGTAGCGACTCGCCGAGTAGAGGATGTTCCCAAAACCAAGGGCTTGGATGCGTCCTTGATATCGATTCCTGATTTTGCTGAGACTAAAATGTCATTTTCTTTTTCGCGCTCAGTGAAGGCAATAATTTCAAATTCATCCGCCAGTGAGGATTGCATATCTTTTGCAGAGTGAACTGCGACATCTATCCTTCCATCCATCAATTGATCCTCAAGTTCCTGAGTAAAAACGCCCTTGCTTCCAATCTTGGAAATGGAAACGTCCAGTACCTGATCTCCTTTGGTATCAATGACAATAATCTCAGATTGGATGCCTGCATTTTTGAGCAGGTCCTCGACATAGTAGGCTTGCCAAAGTGCCAATTTACTGCCTCTGGTTCCTATTTTTACTTTTCGACTCATTGAGCTTTATTTCTTTTGGAGGACTTTTGATTCACACCTTCTTCCACATATTTTATTATTTCCGCCGCTATATTGATTCCTGTCGCCTGCTCGATCCCTTCCAGTCCCGGCGAGCTGTTGACTTCCAAAATCAATGGGCCACGGTCAGACTGAAGCAGGTCTACACCTGCAACATCCAGTCCGAGAGCTTTTGCAGCATTTAAAGCGGCCTGCTTTTCAGCTCGACTAAGCTTAATCACAGATGCCGCACCTCCACGGTGCAGGTTGGAACGAAACTCTCCCTCTGCTCCTTGACGCTTCATGGCACCTACTACTTTTCCGTTCACTACAAAAGCACGGATGTCTGCCCCTTTGGCTTCTTTGATAAACTCCTGGACAATTATTCTTGCCTTCAGGCCATGGAATGCTTCAACAACTGACTGCGCGGCTTTTTTGGTTTCGGCCAAAACCACTCCCAATCCCTGCGTGCCTTCCAATAATTTGATAATCAAAGGCGCCCCACCCACCTGTTCGATGAGTTGTTTTTCTCCCCCTTTTGAAAAATTGGTAAACGCGGTTTTCGGCATTCCCAAACCTGCTTTGGATAGTATTTGAAGACTTCTCAGCTTATCCCGACTTCGCACAATCGCCTGAGAATTGACAGCAGAAAATGCTCCCATCAACTCAAACTGACGGACAACAGCTGTACCGTAGAAGGTTACAGATGCCCCAATTCTTGGGATTATCGCATCAAATCCTTCAAGTTTTTGTCCCCGATAGATGATCGATGGCCCCTCTTGCTCGATGATCAGGTCACAGAGACTATGATCTACAATCTGAGCTTCGTGTCCGGCATTTTTGATCTCTTCGACGAGGCGACGAGTGGAATATAAATTTGAGTTCCTCGAAAGGACGGCAATCTTCATTATTTCTTACGGTAAGCTTTGGATAGGTTTACTTTGTTCACATCCACCAGAAATTTGTCCTGAAGGATTTTTCTTCCAAGCAGGATGGAATTTTTCATGCTGGATCGATCCGAAAGCGTAAACTCTGCTGAGAAAGTTTCCCCGGCAATTTTGATTTTAGTCACGATCAGAAAGCGTGTTTCTGCCTGACCGAAGGAATTTTTTACTTTTTTTTGTTTGTATTCTTCAAAAGATAGGGTCTTGCCTGTGAAATCTTTGTGACCCGGCATAAGTATCTCAAATTTCAACACTTTTTTACCGTCCTCCTCCACCTCCCGGATCGATTCGGCGTGAAGGCTGCTGGTGAAAGCTCCGGTATCTATTTTTGCCCAAACGGACTTGAGTCCCACTTTTGGAAGCGATATTTTCTCCTTTCGACCAATTATCTTTTTTTCCATCACCTTACTTTTTCTTTGACATCATGACCAAAAGGGTCATTGAAAGATCAGTGAAAATCATCTTTGCATTTCCATTTCGTTCGAGATGATAATGTGCCTGATTGAACGAATCGTAGAGTTTCATGGCATGATCCTCAGTGAGGACATTTTTGCTGATCTTATCGATAAAATCCCGATCTACTTCTGTGGTACGCAGTAGCTGATCCAGATCCAGATTTTTAAGTAAAATCTCGCGAGTGACCGCAAGTCCTGTCATCATGAGGGATTTCTGTGCCTCCTTGGGTTCCTTATGAAACTTATCCGCCAAATCAAAAATTTCTTTAAGATCCTTCGCCACACAAAGCCGAAACCAATCCCGAATCTGCGTGACTTGCAAATCTTCAACTTGGTCTATCATACGGTAAGCTTCACGAAGATTTCCATCAGCAAGCATAGCCACCTGTTCGGCAGTTTTGCTTTCGCAAAGTCCGGTCTCCACCAAATGCAATCCAATTTCCTCGTCGGTAAATGCGCGCACCAAAATCTTCTGTGTTCGGGAAAGAATCGTAGTCAGCAACTGATCTGCTTGGGAGCTCACCAACATGAAGATGGTTTTTGCGGGTGGTTCTTCAATGATTTTAAGCAAGGCATTGGCGGCAGAAGGATGAAGAAACTCCGGCGCCCAAATCAACATGATTTTGTAGCCACCCTCAAAAGACATTAACGAAAGCGCCTGGATAATCTTGCGGGCAGAAGCTTTGGATATGTTCAGTTGCTTTTTTTCAAACCCATTGAAATAAATGAAGTCATGGACATTTCCATAAGGGTGCGATCCGGCAAATTTTCTCCAACTGGTTAATACATCCGTTTTCTCCTCATCTTCTTCATCCTCTTTTTCCTTTGCGATGACCGGAAAAGCAAAATTCAAATCCGGCATCACCAATCTTTTCATCCGCTGACAGGACGAACAAACTCCACAGGAATCTGTCTCCGTTCGGTTTTCACAATACAAAAATGTCGCTAAAGCCAGCGCCAGAGTCAAATTGGCCGAACCCTCCGGTCCATGAAAAAGGAGTGCATGCGCCAAGTGATTGGTCTTGACGGCATTGATAAGTTTTTCTTTTGTTTCCGGTAGGCCGGGGATTTCTGCAAACTGCATAGAGGAGTCGATCAGGAATTTTTATCCCAAATTCTATAGCTTTTGGTCAAATCAAATACTCGTTCAATTATTTCTTTTTCGACTTGGCTCCATTCTTTCCCCCTTCTTCCAAAAACTGCCTTCGCAGTCTCGTCAAACTTCGGAAGTGAAAAGGTGGAAAATCCGGCTGCTCCACCCCAAGAAAAGGAGGGAATGAAATTTCTGGGAAATCCATCACCGAAAATATTGGACCCGACGCCTACTACTGTACCGGTATTGAACATGGTGTTGATCCCGCACTTCGAATGGTCTCCCATCATAAGGCCGCAAAACTGCAAACCGGTATTGGAAAAACCACCTTTGGTATAGTCCCAAAGTTTGACCGGCGCATAGTTGTTTTTCAGATTGGAGGTATTGGTATCCGCACCCAAGTTACACCATTCACCGATGACTGAGTTACCTAGAAATCCATCGTGGCCTTTGTTGGCATAGCCAAAGAAAACCGCATTGGATATCTCTCCTCCCACTTTTGAAAAAGGCCCGACAGTCGTGTCTCCTCTTAACTTCGCCCCCATGTTCACGGTCGATCCCTCGCAAAGCGCAAATGGGCCACGGATTAACGCTCCTTCCTGGATTTCGGCGTTTTTACCAATATAAATCGGCCCAGCTTCGGCATTGAGGACAGCCGCTTTGACTTTTGCGCCTTCTTCAAGAAAAATATTATCGGAAGCATAGAGTATCGTATGGGGATCATTGATCGGCTGTGAAGTTCTTCCTGTTGTCAAAAGGGCAAAGTCTTTTTTTATTTCAGAGGCATTGAATTGAAAAATATTCCATGATTTCTGAATTAAAGTCGGCTCCTTTTCAATTTGGATTACATCTTTATCCATCGCAAAACCAAGATTTTTCTCGGTTTCTCCAATGTAGGTCGCCAAAAGTGTTTTTCCCCAAAAAAGCGCCTGATTGGGGCCAAGCTTTCTCAAAATAGTAAACGAAAAATCCTCAGGAAGCCAAGCGCCATTGATTGCCAATGCCGGCTCGGTATTTCTTGGAAATTTGGTCTGCAAATACTCTTGAGTCAGATAAAAAACCTCCGCAGAAGTGTATTTATGCCATTTCTCAGAAATTTTAAGGATTCCTACCCGAATATCTGCCACAGGACGGGTAAAAGTAAATGGCAGAAGAGATCCCCGGATTGCAGGGTCGTCAAACAATAAAATTTGATTCATAGGGCAAAAATAAAAAAGTCTCCCGGAATCCATGCCCCGGGAGACTTTTTCGGCGATCGCCGAAGCAAATTACTTCTTTGCGTATCTTTTGTTGAATTTTTCAACTCTACCTGCAGTATCAAGAAGCATCTTCTTGCCTGTGTAGAACGGATGGGATTCTGAACTTACTTCAATTTTGAATACCGGGTAAGTTTTTCCGTCTGTCCATTCAGTAGTTTCGCTAGTCTCAATAGTGGACTTAGTCAAAAACTTGAACTCGCTGGACGTATCGTGAAATACAACGTCTCTGTAATTAGGATGAATGTCTTTTTTCATGTGATTATAAATTGTTTCTAACTGCCACAAGAAATCTTGCTCTGAAAATGAACTTTCCACTTGAGGATGCCCACCTAATGCTTGATTTCATGATAAAGCAAGTTTTCTATTGCCTTTTCGAAATGAGGCACAAAGATATCCTTAAAATAAATCTGACCAAATGTTTCCCAAGGATTATTTCTCCTAATTCCCTGAATTTCTCTTGAAAAGAAGCTGGCAGATCTACAAAAGCGAAATTTAATTATTCAAACTCCTAGTTATTATTCTTTAGGTCACCCCGTTTGATCGACCGAATAAACTGAGACCATGCAAATGGATCCAGGATTCGAAGGGGTCTGGGGCCGTAGAGGTCTTGATTTTGGAGCATTTGCCCTTGTTGGAAATATCGAAAATTCTCTGCTCCGGAGGCCGGCATTGACTCTGCCCATCGCAGCAGCATTTCAGGACTCATGTTGGATCTGCTGATGGACATGGGATCGACCACATTCATGGCAATGACTGCTTTTTTGAATTCCTCCTCTGTAGGGTAGGGCATTACTTCGATTTCTGCTAAAGCAATTTCATCAATTTGCATCGTTAAAATCAAACTGATTCGGTCATTATCCACTTTATCAGGCACTTTGAAGGATTGTTTTTTCAATCCTATAAAAGTGAATATCACACTGTCACCCTCTAATACGGGCATCGAAAAATACCCAAAACGACCACTGGAGGTTCCTCTCCCCTTCTTTGGAACATAAATATTCACGCCAGGGACTGCGTCAGTGCTGTCTGCATTCAAAATGATACCTGAGAGCTGAATGACTTTTCGCTCTTGCTGATCTTGAGCAAAAGTTTGCGCTGAATTGAGAAGGATTCCCATAGCAATAATCACTACGGAAGGAAGAAGCTGAGTTATTTTCACGAATATTGAATCTGGTGATAGCTTCAAGAAGCTTTTGCGATTTTAATCTAATTTCGGTTGAAATTTTATTTTCGATCCGATTTAATACGTTAAAACTTACTAATGAGACTCAAAAATATCAGTTTAAACTATGGATTGCGAATTTTTAAGGCACTTTCCGAGGAGCCTCGCGTTAGAATCATCCATTTATTGCTGCTAAACAGGGAATTGAGTATCTCAGACTTGGAGCATATTCTTGATTTTACCCAAACAAAAACCAGCCGCCACCTTATATACTTAAAAAATGCAGGATTGTTGGGCAGCCGGAGAGTGGATCAATGGATGTTCTATTACATCTTGGAAGAATATATCGAAATCATTCAGCAGATTTTCAAGTTTATTCAGAAAGATCCCAGTCTTATCCGCGATCAGGAGACCCTCGAGATCTTGAAATCAAACCGGGAACTGGCGATCAACAAAATCCAAAACAATCTATATAGACGCTGATTTTCTCTTGAAAACTTACCAACACCTTTTCTTTGACTTAGACCACACCCTGTGGGATTACGATCGAAATGTCGCCGAATCGCTTTCTGAACTGTACCAAATCTATGGACTTCAAGACATGGGTATTCCAACTTTTGAAAGATTTTTTGAGGCCTTTCATGATATCAACTTCCAACTCTGGGATTGGTATAATGTCGGAAAAATCGATAAACACGATTTGAGAAAAACACGCTTTCCGAGAATTTTCGCCAAGGCTGGTGGACAAGTAAATGCCATTCCGAAAGAATTCGAAGAGGACTTTATGCATAGAACGTCCTCCAAACCCCATGTCTTTCCCTATTCCAAAGAGATTCTTACTTACCTCAAAGAAAAATACAGGATTCACATCATCACCAATGGATTCAATGAATCTCAATCAAAGAAAATGCAATCTTCGGGCTTGGATGTTTTCTTTGAGTTGATCGTGACCTCAGAAACAACAGGACATAAAAAGCCCGATCCGAGGATTTTTCACTATGCTATGAAGCAACTTTCCACTCGCTCTGAAAATTGCTTAATGATCGGGGACAATCCCAATTCAGACATTTTAGGCGCGCAAAACGCCTTCATTGATCAGGTCTTTTTTAATCCGGACAAAAAAGAAATCCAACTTCTTCCTACCTATACGATCGCCCACCTTCGCGAATTAGAAGACCTTTTGTAAGCAAGCCACCGCCCTTTTGGGAGCGATCCTTTATCTTTGACACATCAGAAACCAAATAAACTCCAAATATCATGTTAAAAGGATTTTTCAATGTACCCATGCCACTCAATGAGCCGGTAAAATCCTACGCACCGGGTAGCCCGGAGCGAAAAGAACTTCAAAAAGCCCTTGCAGCGGCTCGATCCAATCAAATCGACATACCGATGTACATCGGCAGTGAGGAAGTGAGAACGGGAAATACCCATCCCATGTCACCCCCGCACGACCACAAGCATATTTTGGGGCACTTTCACGAAGGAGACAGTTCCCACGTGGAGCAGGCAATCAATGCGGCTTTGGGAGCCAAAGAAGCTTGGGAAAATCTGGCTTGGGAACAGCGCGCTGCTATTTTTCTAAAGGCTGCTGATCTTTTAGCCGGTCCATATCGCGCAAAAATCAATGCAGCTACCATGCTTGGTCAGTCAAAAAATGCCATGCAGGCGGAAATTGATGCGGCTTGTGAATTCATCGACTTTCTTCGGTTCAATGTAAAATACATGTGCGAAATCTACGCACAACAACCGCCTGTCTCCGGAAATGGGGTTTGGAATCGATTGGAGCAGCGGCCTTTAGAGGGATTTGTGTTTGCCTTGACTCCGTTCAACTTTACTGCCATAGCAGGTAATCTTCCCGCCTCGGCAGCCATGATGGGAAATACCGTTGTCTGGAAGCCTGCTTACACTCAGATCTATTCTGCCAGTGTGCTCATGGAAGTATTCAAAGAAGCCGGAGTGCCTGATGGCGTGATCAACCTAATCTACGTAGATGGACCAACGGCAGGGGATATCATTTTTAAACATCGCGATTTTGCAGGAATCCACTTTACAGGCTCAACCGGTGTATTTCAGCACATTTGGAAAACCATCGGCGCTAATATCAACAACTACAAATCTTACCCAAGAATCGTCGGCGAGACTGGCGGAAAAGACTTTGTCTTAGCGCACAAATCAGCAAATGCGAAAGCTGTCGCGGTCGGTTTGGTTCGGGGTGCATTCGAATATCAAGGCCAAAAATGCTCCGCGGCTTCTCGTGCCTACATTCCTTCCAATATTTGGGAAGATGTCAAGAAATATATGATCGAGGACCTAGACTCCATGAAAATGGGAGGGACAGAAGACTTTACCAACTTTATCAATGCCGTAATTGACGAGAAGTCTTTTGATAAAATCGCCAAGTACATTGAAGATGCAAAAAAAGCACCCGGAGTTGAAATCATTGCCGGAGGAAGCTTTGATAAGTCAAAAGGGTATTTTATCAAACCGACAGTCATTCTTACCCAAGATCCGATGTACACGACTATGTGCGAGGAGATTTTCGGACCTGTATTGACTATTTATGTCTACCATGAGGAGCACTTTGAAACAGTCCTTGAACTGGTAGATCAAACGTCCCCATACGCCTTGACTGGTGCTATTTTCTCTCAAGATCGCTATGCCATCGAACTGGCTACCACCAAACTCAGAAACGCAGCAGGCAACTTCTACATCAATGACAAGCCAACAGGGGCTGTAGTAGGTCAGCAGCCATTTGGAGGAGCAAGAGCGTCCGGAACCAATGACAAGGCCGGATCGATGATCAACTTACTGAGATGGGTCTCTCCAAGAACGATCAAAGAAACCTTTGTGTCTCCTGAAGATTACCGATACCCATTCTTGGGGAATGATTAAGAATGTCAAAAGCCTCGATCTTCTCAATTGGGGCTTTTTTTATCATTATTCTGCTTAAAACTTCATAGCGCAGGATTTTTAATCCTTTAGAATCTATAAATTGCTTTAAACAAACCCCAGCAACTTGTGAAACTCGGCGCTTTTTCCATCAGCCTTTCTGTAAAAAACCTACAGGTATCCAAAGAATTCTATGAGCATCTTGGATTTAAGGTTTTTGCCGGAGGCGAGGAAATGAACTATCTGATCATGAAAAACGAGGACAGTTTGATCGGACTTTTTAACGGAATGTTCGAAAAAAATATCCTGACTTTTAATCCGGGTTGGGATCAAAATGCCGGCAATCTTGATTCCTTTGATGATGTCCGAAGTATTCAGACGCAATTAAAGGCGCAAGGAATTCCCTTGGCCCAAGAAGTCGATCCCGCTAGTATGGGCCCGGGAAGTATTCTGTTTTTTGACCCGGATGGGAATACAATCCTAATTGATCAACATGTTTAAGAATAGGTGATTTTTTTTCGGACAACTTTCCCATATTTGGAGAGAGTTATGAAAATCACCCCACCCATTTTCTTAATAACTTGGATTTCGTTTATTTTTCTCTCACCGGTATCTGCACAGGATAACCAATCTGTCTATGCATTTCCATTTCACATGGATTATAGGTGGATTGTATTTGAGGGACTTATGAATGGAGTCCAGACCGATTTCGTATTTGATACGGGAACGAGCTTGGGTATGGCTAACAGTCTCAGCGAATCAAAGGGAAGAATAACCACAACAGGGAAAAAAATGAAAATCCTGGATGTGAATAATGAGGTCAAAAATGTGGATCTCGGAAAAAGTGATGTCATTCAGATCGGTGGCTTTCAATTCAAAAATGTATTCAGCCTGATCAATGACATGGATCTTATGTATTGCAAGGATACCTATCTTTTGGGTTCCGATATCATAAGCCAGTTGAATTGGGAAATCGATTTCGAAAAGCAAGTGATCAAAGTTTCAAAAAAACCATTTCCCATACAGGATTCTGATTTAGTATTTAAGGTCGGATATTTAGATCAAAGGCCCTTCACCAGTTTACAAATTATGGATCTGGCCTATGAGCGCTTGACTTTAATTGATTTTGGCTACACCGGAGTTCTGGACATTCCAAGCGTCAACAAAAACATCCAGAGTTTTTTGACTGAAAAGGAGAGAAAGGGTCTTTCTAACCCATTTTTCCGTTATGCATCAGGCGCACTGGGTTCAAATTCTTTTCCTTCCACAACTATCTGGATGGATAGCCTTCGATTGGGGCAAAACTACCTTCCAAAAATCCCGGTAGATTTTGAAGACAAGACGAAGACCAAAATTGGTTTAGAATTTTTTAAAACCCTCAGCTCAAAAACCATCATCAACAATTCCAAATCAACGTATGCTTTACAACTTAGGGAGCACCCTGAATTTGAAAAAAGCAATGGCATAGCTGTTTCTTTTGAAGATGGGAAATTTTTTCTCAAAGGAAAGCCTATAGGACTCACACCGCAGGACTCCCTTATTGAAGTAGAAGAGGAAATCCTAAGCATCAATGGGTTCAAAGCAGCAGATTTTGAAAATAATTGCCAATTTCTGGATTGGTATATTTCCCTGAGACCTCTTGATATCCAAATCACCAAATTGGATGGCACCCAATTAATTTTTCCAAAAATTGTCCTAAACTAACCTCCCTCATTAAAAAACAAGAATCAGGCAATTAGTCGGTTGGAATGAAAAAATCTATCTTTCTTGAGGATAAAATAATTCAATTCTAAAATCCCTTTTTTAAAACTAATTGACCCACTATGAAAGCTGCAGTCCGATACGATTACGGTTCTATTGACTCGATTAAAGTAATCGACATTCCGATCCCTGAACCCAAACTGGATGAAGTCCGGATAAAAGTGATGGCAACTACCGTCAATCGAACTGACTTAGGTGTATTAACCGGAAAACCGTATCTGATGCGGGCCTTTGCTGGTTTTCCAAAACCGAGATTTTCGGTGATAGGGACAGATTTTGCGGGAGTGGTGGATAAGATAGGAGAAAACGTAAGCGGCTTTTCGGTCGGCGACCGGGTGTGGGGCTTTGGTGACAATGGTTCTGCAACACATGCCGAATTCGTCTGTTTTTCAACCAGAAAAGCGATTCTGACAATCCCCGATGGAATTGATTTCCCTCAGATTGTGGCTTGCGCAGAAGCAGCACACTATGCGGTTAACTTTTTGAATAAAGTAAAACTGCAAACCGGAGACCTGGTCTTAGTCAATGGCGGTACTGGTGCCATCGGTTCAGCCGCGATCCAATTATTGAAATCCCGGGAAATCCAAGTGACAGCCGTCTGCCATGAAGTCGATGTGGAAAAAGTCAAAGCACTAGGTCCTGATCGAGTAATCGCTTTGGAAAAAGAGGACTTTACCCAAGAGAAAATCGAATATGATTTTGTGTTTGATGCTGTTGGAAAAAGTCGCTTTTCACTTTGCAAACCTATCTTAAAGCCCGGAGGAATATACATCTCATCCGAACTTGGCCCAAATTGGGAAAATTTGACATTGGCCATGACAACTCCAATTTTTGGCCAAAAGAAGGTCGTTTTTCCACTTCCGACAGACATTCTGTCAAGTATGAAAACTGTACAGGACTTGGTCATCCAAGAAAAATTCAGACCGATGATTGACCGCACTTACACCTTAGATCAGGCTAAAGAAGCCTTTACTTATGTGGCCTCTGGCAAGAAAATCGGAAATGTGATTTTGAAAATCGCTTGACTTTGTTCTAATCAAAAAATAGCCAGGCATAGACCATTACGCTAGCAAAAGCCATGAAAGGGCCTAGGAGGATCATCAGCAATCCGCCGGGCCTGCAATAATAAAAATCCCGACAGCAAAGGGAGGAATAGCCTCCGTGACCCATAGCCCAATTGCTAATACGGCCAAGAAGAACACATAATTCGCATCGACCCCATAGTCCAACTCTCTGAAAAAAGAAGTGAAAAGCAAGGCCATACCAAAATTTCCAACAAAGGTGGAAGAGGTGTAAATCCACCCAAACCTAATTTTTCGAAAAAGCCGGACTGCCGCAAGCCTTGAGTCACTGTAAACCATAAAAATTTATTTTAATCCCTGAATAAACTAAACCTCGAATGTATTGACAAGAGATTTCGAAAAAGAAAGCAAGGATGAATCGAACTAACCGAGACATCCATGATTACAATCAATTGAATTTGTGATCTTTATCAATGTTTTTTGGTCAAAAAGAAAGCAGTTTTATATCGGCAATTAAGCTGTTATAAATCTAAAAAAACAACAAGATGAGCAGTCCGACTAAAAGAAATGGAAGTTTTTGGCCTAAGATGGTTCAGGACTTCTTCGGTGCAGAAAACCCCTTTGATTTTGATGAAAAATTTTTCTTTTCTGGGAAATCAATCGAGGTACCCTCCGCAAATGTGATTGAAAATGACAATTCATTCAAACTTGAATTGGCAGTTCCGGGCTTTGAAAAGAAAGATTTTAAAGTGGAAATCCAAGATGGTATGCTAATTATCTCAGGTGAAAAGGAGCACAAATCTGAAGAGGAAAAGGAAAACTACCGTAAAAAGGAATTTTCCTATTCAAGCATCCGCCGGTCGTTTGCCTTGCCTGAGCATGTGAAAGAAGATCAAATTGACGCCAAATATGAAAATGGAATTCTCAATATAGTTCTTCCAAAAAAGACTCTGGAAGCCAGTAAGGCTAAAAAAGCGATAGAAGTTGGCTAAAGTAAAATAGGTGTTTTTTTATTGTTTTCAACCCCGGTCTAATTGACTGGGGTTATTTGTATGCTTCACTTCCACTTGAACTCAGCGCAAAATCGTTTACTTATTTATGCCTAAACCAACAATCCATCCGCTCTGATTCATAGCCCTTAAACAACGTATTGACCGGAACTCCATGTTTTAATCGATTAGAAAATGTAGTCCTTGCTACAAAATTAAATGCCCCCATATCCAGGGTAAATGGAGTTTGGTTACTGACTGTAACAGAAGTATGAATTTGGGTGAGCTTCTCCAATAACAAAAGCATAGCGGCTGTTTTTCCTCCAATCACTCCACA
Organism: Algoriphagus alkaliphilus; assembly: GCF_900103735.1. Taxonomy (GTDB): domain Bacteria; phylum Bacteroidota; class Bacteroidia; order Cytophagales; family Cyclobacteriaceae; genus Algoriphagus; species Algoriphagus alkaliphilus. The sequence goes on from NZ_FMXE01000008.1 coordinate 107,802, forward strand.
GTTTAACAGTGTTTGCGACTTGCTTCTCTCCTCGAAATCCAAAAATTCAGGAATCAAATTCCGCAAGTGGGTGCAATGATCCTTCATCCAAGAGTTATCTAAAATCTCCTTTTCATCTCTGCAAAAAAGGCATTCTGGATTTTCCAAAAAGAATGAATCATCAAATGGATTATTGACGACTTCCACATCCGCGATATCGGTGAAAAACACATTTCCAATCTGATCCGCATGCCGTTTCAAAAAATCAAAATACACCGGATAGCGATTTGCATTGGCATTCAGCGGTGTATCTAAGTCCACTTTGATAAAATTGATTTGATCATTTTGGGCTTCTCGGATTGTTTTTTCAGAAAAATTATTGTGAAATACAATCCCTTCCAAACCAAGATTTTGAACGAATTGAAACCAATTTTCGGTTAGCGAGTACTCATCCGAAGGCAGCATTTCATTCCGATTGACGTCGTAGATCCCTGTAAAAAGCGAAGCGCAAATTAAATTGGGAGAAAACCTGATCATCGATTAGGAATGTACAGACCTACTTTGCTTATGAAGAGCGGTGATGCTCGAAGCCAAGTTTCGATAGTAGATGTAAGTCCGTTTTTGAGATCTTTTTATCCAGTATTTTTTCGAAGCTTGTTCGTAAAAATACGAGTCCGCAGAATATCTGTTTTCGAAGTGGATACTTTTAAAAACTTCCTTTTTGCCAAAAAGTGTGGCAGCTTGGGTACTGATAGCAATCGCGGGGATTTTAGGATAATCGGGATTGTAGCGTTGATTGCCTGTATGTGGAATATCATCTATTCGATTGGTCATGGAACGAATAATGACACCTATTGCCCCGAGTTTTGAAGCCTCAGAAGCCCCTGCACCACGCTGTCCAACAGCTCCGCTATATGCCTCAAAGGCATCAATCTTGCTAGGATCCATGGGACCGTTCAAGAAAATGTCTTTCCCCTGAGCCTTGGCTCCGAGCTTTTGCAACTCTGCAATGCTTTTGACCTCAACCACTTCTCCTATCACCCCTCCCGGCCCGGTTCCCTGTGTATTTACCAAAGCAAGAGCGGAGAATTCCAGCACACCATGCTTTTCTGAGTTAGTGATTCGCACGATGTCCTTCCCCCTCTTATCCAATGTGGAACCATGACAGGTTGCAGGTAAACTGTGTCAAATCCATAGCTTTCCATCAACTGACGTGTCCACTCCACTGCTGCGGCAGCACTTGGCGACCCAGCTAGTCTGTGCCCAATGTTTTTGGTGAGGTACCGGAGATTTTCATAAGTATGTCCTTTTGTAAGCTCTGTATCAAAGATCTTTTTGATGTTCGCTTCGTGATTTTGTCCAAATAAAAATCCAGGTAACAATAGAAAAAGCAGAAGTATTTTTTCCATTATGATTATAATTTGTTTTTCAAAGACCATCCCAGTGTGTAAGGTTTTTTCTCTTGCCTGCCTAAAGGTGGCAGACAGGCTCGATTTCAACTTGAGATCAGCCTTGTTTGAAAGTATAGAAAAATGAAATTTTGTTTTGAGAATATTTGACAATTGGAATAAATGTCCTTTGGATCTTTCGTAAAATATTCAACCTAAAATAGGTTCAGCTCCCATACAATCAGCCGTTTTCTGAATTCATTTATCCTGTTATTTGACCGTCTCAGAAATAACTTTTGGAAATAGATAGTCTTTTGTTCAAAATTGAGACAATAGAAAAATTGCGCCCCTTGAAAAAATTTTACTTCAAATTCAGAAAACCTATGTTAAACCGATTTCTTTGGAAAGTCCTTCCTGTACTTTTTCTAAGTCTTGGACTTCTTTCCTGCAAATCCGAAGACGATCCTTCTGTCAAACCAGAAGACAATCGCTTTACTAAAGTCGTCCTCGCCGAAGGAATGGACGAACCGATGGAGATGACATTCCTGCCCGGTAACAGAATCCTTTTTGTCGAACGAAAAGGGGGGGTTAAAATATTGGATGAAAAGACGGGAGAAGTAACACTTGTCGCCACCATCCCGGTCAATACCAAATACACCAACAAACTTGGGGTAGTCCGCGAGGCTGAAGAAGGCCTGATGGGAGTAATCGTACATCCTGACTATGCCAAAAACAACTGGATTTACATGTATTACGCAGATCCCACGGACGCAAAGCACATTTTAGCGAGATGGGAACTGAAAGAAAATGAACTGGTGGAATCCTCAAAAAAAATCGTCTTGGAAGTCCCTACCCAGCGTGAGGAATGCTGTCATACAGGTGGAGGAATGGTCTTCGATGCGGAAGGAAACCTATACCTGACCGTGGGTAATAATACGGTCAACCCACGCGAGGGAACTTCAAATCTTGACGAAAGGCCGGGAATGGAAAATGCCGATGATCAGCGGGCTCCGGGTAACACCAATGACCTGAGAGGAAAAATCCTGAGAATCCATCCTGAAGATGATGGGACTTATACCATTCCGAAAGGCAACCTTTTCCCTCCGGGAACAGAAAAAACCAAACCTGAAATCTACACCATGGGTCACAGAAACCCTTGGAGACCTACATTGGACAGCAAAACGGGCTATCTCTATTGGGGTGAAGTAGGACCTGATGCTTCGGTAGATTCCATTTGGGGACCAAAGGGCTACGACGAATTCAATCAAGCGAAAGGCCCGGGATTCTTCGGTTGGCCATATTTCATTGGAGACAATTTCCCATATAACAGACATAACCACGCAGACAGCTCCTATGGCGCAGCCTATGATGTAATGAAGCCCGTCAATGAATCTGTAAATAATACCGGTTTGAGAGAGCTTCCGACACCGGTGGTTCCGGCGATGATCTATTATCCTTATGGCGTTTCGGAGGTATTTCCGCAGTTAGGTAGCTCGGGTAGAAGTGCCACGGGCGGCCCGGTATTCAGAAAGGCAGATTTCAAAAAAGACGCACCCTATGTTTTCCCTGCTTATTATGAAGGAAAATGGCTGATTGTGGACTTTATGCGCGGGTGGATTTTTGCTGTATCAATGGATAAAAACGGTGACATGACCGGAATGGAGCGATTCCTTCCAAATGAGACCTTCAGCTCAGCAATTGATATGGACTTTGGGCCGGATGGTTCACTTTACATTTTGGAATACGGATCGGCTTGGTTCCGTGGGAATGCAAATTCCCGAATAGTCAAGATTCAGTATAACAAAGGCAACCGCAAGCCGAATGTCAGCCTAGCAGCCGACAAAACCTCCGGAGCAATCCCATTGACTGTAAATTTCTCTTCTGAAGGAACGAATGACTTTGACGATTACGATCAAGGCAAGCTTTCCTATGAATGGAAAATTACCAATGGGGCAGGATTCGATCAGAAGCTGAGCGATGCAAATCCGGGTTTCACTTTCTCAGAAGCCGGAACCTACCAGATTACTCTTACCGTCACTGATACGAGGGGGGAGAAAAACTCCGCTTCCCTAGAAGTGATTGCTGGAAATGAACCTCCAGTAGTTGCTATCGATTTTGGAGGTATTAACAGAAGTTTCTGGTTTGGAGAAAAGGAATTAAGCTACAACATCACGGTCAACGATAAAGAAGACGGAGGTACTGCGGACGGGAAAATCAAAGCGGAGGAAGTGGCAGTAACGTTCGATTATGTACCGGCAGGTTTTGATCCGATAGAGATCGCCTCAAAGCAAAGCGGTGTAGAAAACGTTGCCATTTTGAATTTGGGAAAAAACCTAATCGAAGCCAGTGACTGTAAGTCTTGCCACCAATACGCGGAGAAATCCATCGGCCCAAGCTATCAGGCGGTTGCAGAAAAGTATCCTAACTCGGAGGAAAACACAAAATACCTCATCGGTAAAATCATCAACGGCGGTGCCGGTGTATGGGGAGATCACGGGATGAGTGCACACCCATCACTGAGTGAAGCGGATGCAAGAAGAATGGTCGATTACATCCTGGCTATGGATGACACCCAAGCCAACATTGCTTCTTTGCCGCTGAGCGGAAAAGTAAATGCGGTAATACCTGAAGGAGAAAACGGACAAGGCAGCTTTCTCCTCAGAGCTTCGTATTCTGATAAAGGTGCGGGCGCCATTGGATCCCTAAATGGAATTGATTTCGTGGCATTGAAGAATCCTTTCCTCGATCCACAATCCTCAGTTGAAAGAAAAGGAGTTCAATTGCTGACTACTCCCAACATCAGTTTTATGATGGTGGGTGATAATTCTCAATTCTCCCTAAAACAGATTGACTTAAGGGGAATCCAGCAAATTGATGTCTTGAGTAGTATTACCGAGCGCAACGGTGCAATTGGAGGTTCGGTAGAAATCCGATTGGGCTCACCTACAGGAAAACTCCTTGGCCAATCTGAGAAGATAGGAAGGAAAGCATCCGCCGGGTTCAGGCCACCGCAAGGGGTAAATCCGATAGATTGGAGACGACAAAATGCCAGTCGTGCAGTCGTCAAAATCAAACCGACTACAGGCATGCAGGATCTCTATTTTATCTTCAAAAATCCAGATGCCAAGGGGGAAACCGTCCTGATGAGTGTTTTGGAGATTGAGTTTAAAAACAAATCAGTAGAATAGAATCAACATCCCCTTGGCTTCAAAAGACCAAGGGGATTTGTTTTCTTTAAACAATAAAATTTGAAGATTGCCCCTTTCAGATTTTTCAGTTAACATTCATTACACAAACCAAGCATAAATGAAGACCATCAAAATAATCCTTATTCTGGCAGGTTTAGTTTCACTTTCATTATCGTCTTGCCAATCAAAAACCCCAGAAACAGCTATTGCAGAATCTGAAATCCTCCAAGACAACCAACTCTCTGAAGCGGAAAAAGAAGCGGGCTGGAAACTTCTTTTTGACGGTTCAACTTTAGATGGATGGCATATTTATAACAAAAGAAAAGGCGAATCTGCCTGGGAAGCAGTCAATGGAGAATTGAGATGCAATCCTGATAAAACCGATGAGCCTGCTGACTTACTCACTGACGGTCAATATGAAAATTTTGAGTTTGTTTTTGAGTGGAAAATTGAAGAAGAGGGCAATAGTGGAGTATTTATCAATGTGGTGGAAAAGCCTGAAATCTTAACTGCATGGGCTACCGGACCCGAATATCAGCTGCTCTCCAATTCACATGCGGAAGTGAATGTGCCCCTGAAGCGATCAGGATGCCTGTATAATTTTTTCCCTCAAAAAAATCCAGCCGAAACCAAATCCTCCACCGAATGGAATCAGTCCAAAATCACTCAGATCGACGGAAAGACACAGTTTCACCTCAATGGGGTTTTGACTATGGAGGTGGACTTTAAGTCTCAGGACTGGGCTGATACCGTTGCAAACTCAGGTTTCAAACAATTCCCTGAATTTGGCAAATCCACTAGTGGACATATTGCATTGCAAGACTGGGCGAAAGGAATTTCTTTCAAGAATTTAAAAATAAAAGAGTTGTAATCCCCTCGCATTCACCAAAACCGCTTCTTCTTACAAAGCCGCAAATTCATTTTTCTCCAAACAACCGGAAACCAGGAAAAAAATACTGCCAAAAACAAAATCTTTCGCATTGTCCATCAAAGTAATTCGTGTCCGAACGACCCTCCCTTTGATTTTGCTACAATACTTCAAACAAAAATTTGAAAATCAGTTTTTTCGCCAAACAAAGGACTGTTTTTAGAGTCGAAAGCCTTATATTTTTCGAGTTGATCTATTTACAATGATTTCTCCTTTGACTGAACTCCTTATTCTCCATCTGCCATTTCTGTTTAACTTCACCATCGGGCTGATTCTGGCAGAAAGTAGTTTTTGGCTCAGCCAGCTTTTCGGCCGACTTCACCCGATGATGGTTCATTTTCCGATTGCTTTGGTTTTGGCAGCGGTAGTGATGGAGCTGTTTACATTGGGAAATTTCAGGCATTCGTTTCGTTCAGGCATCCGGTTTCTGGTCATTATTGGCACCATTTCGGCCCTATTTGCCGCTTTGATGGGTTGGTTTTTAGCCGAAAATGAAGGCATTACCGGAAGTACACTTGACCTTCATCGAATCGTTGGAGTGGTCAGTGCAGGAATTTCTGTTTTACTTCTCGTTTTACTCCGAAAAAGTGAACTCAACCCTAGCGCTTCATCAATTAAGACCTATCGATTTTTCCTGTTTCTCACTGGAATCGGGGTAGGACTTGCAGGCCATTTCGGAGCCTCCCTGACACACGGAGAAGACTACCTCACGGAGGTTTTGCCCAAGAATTCTGACGAACAAGCACCCGAATCCCTGACAGTCGATATTGCCACTTTCGCCTCTACACTTTCCCCGGATCAGGAAATTTTACTCGTCACCAACGTCCGTTCCATCTTGGCTCATAACTGCTACAAATGCCACTCCGGCTCCAAAATCGAAGGAAAACTTCGATTGGATGAGAAAGAGTTTGTCTTTGCCGGAGGAGAAAATGGGCCGGTGATCATCCCCGGAAATCCCGGTAGGAGCGAATTGATCCGCCGAATTTCCCTCTCCAAAAACCATAAAGAGGTGATGCCCGAAAAAGGCAAATTACTCAGCAAAGAAGAAATCCAATTGCTCACATTTTGGGTGGAAAAAGGAGCTCCGTGGCCGGATGGAGTGGCGCAGCAATCCATCTATCGGGTAGCGGCTTTGGCTCCTAGAAAACCAAACTTACCGTCGGCCAAGCCCGGTTTGGAAAATCCGATCGACCGATGGGTAGATCAATATTTTCAGGAAAATAAACTCAATTGGGGAGAGCAGATTGATGACCGAACTTTCCTGAGAAGGGCCTATCTCGACCTCATCGGACTGTTGCCGAGTCCGGAGGAATTGGCGGCATATCAATCCAATACCGATGCCAACAAGCGGGAAATTCAAATCCTAAAACTGCTAGATCGTAAAGATGATTTTGCCCAACATTGGCTGACTTTCTGGAACGACGCACTGCGCAATGACTACACCGGAACAGGCTACATCACCCGGGGGCGCTTTGCCATCACGGACTGGCTCTACACCTCCATCAGAGACAATAAATCCTATGATCAATTTGTCAAAGAACTGCTCAATCCAAATGAGAAATCCAAAGGTTTCATCGAGGGCATCCGCTGGAGAGGGACTGTCAATGCTTCACAACGCACCGAAATGCAGGCTGCTCAAAACGTGGGACAAGTGATTTTGGGTCTTAACCTCAAATGCGCTTCCTGTCACGATAGCTTTATCAGCGACTGGAAACTGGAAGAAGCCTATGCTTTTGCCAACATCTTCGCAGACAGCACCCTGGAAGTCAGTCGATGCGAGCAGCCTACGGGTAAACTAGCCAAAACCAAAATCCTCTGGGAAGAATTGGGAGACATTGACTCCCTAGCCACCAAAGCCGAAAAACTCCGCCAACTCGCCGATCAACTCGTGCAACCTGCCAACGGGCGGATGTATCGAACGGTGGTGAACCGAATCTGGAAGCAGATGATGGGCAGGGGAATCGTGGAACCGGTGGATGAGATGGACAATGCGCCTTGGAGCCAAGATTTGCTGGATTGGTTGGCGGTGGATTTTGTGGAAAATGGCTATGACCTCAAGCGGCTGATTTATCAGATTGCTTCCTCACGAATTTACCAGAGACAATCGATAGCAGTCGAATCGCCTGAAAAACTGATGGCGGAAGATTTCAAATTTCAGGGTGTGATTCGTAGAAGGCTGACCGCAGAACAATTTTCTGATGCAGTGGCAGAAATCTCAGCGCCCCTATTCGATTCGGTCGAAGTCAAGTTCAGACCCTATCAGCTGATCCCGGAAGCCAAGGACAATCGGGGATTTGCGAGAGCTTCATTAGTGGCAAACAATGATTTCCTGAAAGCTTTGGGCCGTCCTAATCGGGAAATTGTCTCAACAAGCCGGGATTCTCAAGCCAGTTTGCTGCAAGCTCTTGAGCTGAGCAATGGGGAAAAGCTCAACAAAGCCTTGGTAAAGGGGGGAGAAAAATGGGCAGAAACCTTTCCCGACCCATTAGCGCTGACTGAAAATCTGTATGCCAAAGCTTTGCTTCGAAAACCGAGTCCAAAGGAACTTGAAGTGGCCAAAAAAGTCCTAGGATCCCGACCGGAACCTACTGCAGTCCAGGATTTCCTCTGGGCAGTTTTCCTTTTACCTGAATTTCAAATGATTTATTGACAGAACTCGCCCCGGTAAGTGTCTCCACTCACCGGAACCACTATCATTAACCATGAAAACCCTACAAACCCGACGCGATTTCCTGAAAAAAACCAGCGCAGCAGCCATGGCCACGATGGGCATGGGTACCCCTTTGGCAGGCTTACTTTCTTCCTGCGAAAGCAAAATCCCAAGTACAGCTGATTCGGTAATCTTACTTTTTATGGCTGGAGGAATGGCACACACCGAAACCTTTGATCCGAAAAAATACACCCCTTTCCGCAAGGGGATGGAAGCTAAAGAGATTCTGAGCACCTTTCCTTCCATTCCTACCCGACTCGACGGGATTCATTTTTCCGAAGGGCTGGAAAATATTGCTTCCGTGATGGATAAAGGCACATTGATCCGCTCTTATCAGGCGGCGGACTTGGGTCATATCCTACACACACGTCATCAGTACCATTTTCATACCTGCTATGAACCGCCTCAATCTGTGGTCGTTCCTCACTTGGGAAGTTGGATTGCCAAAGAAAAAGGACCATTGAATCCTGTTATTCCACCTTTCATCAATATCGGACAGCGATTTACCGTGGGTGAAGGCGAAGAATTGAAGGCTTTTCACAGTGCGGGATTTCTGGGTTCGGAATTTGGTCCATTTTTAATCCCTGATCCGACTGCTGGTTTGGATGCGGTGCGTCCTCCGGTAGGGATGGACTACAAGCGATTTGAATCCAGAAATCAACTCTACAAGGACTTAATATCGGCAGGCCCCATGGGCGAATTTGGTTCGGATTACCAGAAAGAATCACTTCAGCGATCCATGGAGCAGGCCTATATGCTCCTCAATTCTCCCGAAGCGAAGGCATTTGACCTGAGTCAGGAACCACGGGAGAGCTATGAAAAGTATGACACGGGAGGAAGATTTGGGTTGGGATGTCTATTGGCCAGACGGTTGGTTGATCAAGGCGCCCGTTATATTACAGTAACTACAGAGTACGAGCCGTTTTTCGGTTGGGATACGCATGACAACGGCCACACCCGATTGAAAGACATGAAAAAGATGATCGATGCTCCGATTGCACAATTGATCAAAGATTTGGATCAAAGCGGTAAACTGGAGCGGACCTTAGTTATCGTAGCCAGTGAATTCAGCCGGGACATGCTCACAGAAGGGAGACCGGATCTGAAAGTACTGGATCAAGTTGAAGTCCCCGACATCGTTGAAGACATGAAAAACTATGGGATGCACCGACATTTTACTGATGGATGTTCAATCTTGATGTTTGGAGGAGGAATTAAGCGCGGTCATGTTTTTGGTAAAACAGCTGATGAGCGACCCTGTAAGACCATCGAAAACCCGATCAAAATTGATGGGATTCATCAGACGATATACCACGCTTTGGGAATACCTGCGGACAAACACTACGAAATTGAGCAGCGCCCATTCTACACCACACCGGATGGGAAAGGGAAGGCGGAATTTGGGCTGCTGACGAAGGGCTAAACTTTGGTGAATGCTCAAGTTTACTAATACTTTACTGCTGACACATAAATTTTTATCAGAATAGCCCAAAAACAATACACCGAATACAGTTTGGCAATCCTATCACTTTTTGAAGAAGAATAAGTACGAAGGTTAAAGGGCGATTATCCTGTTCAAACACAAAAATTGCCATTGATCAAAATACATCAACATTCCGAACCTCCCCCGTTAAACAATTTGACTTGGATAAAGTCTAACATTTGTATCCAAAAATTTCAAACCAACAAATTCATCAAACCAAATTATTAATTCCTATGAAACTGATTACCACATTAATCCTGGCATTCGGAAGCTTTTTCACAATCGGTGAAAATTTCGCTCCTGCCACAGTAAACAAAACCGAAAGTCAAGTCACCTGGAAAGCCGCCAAAGTTACCGGTGAGCATTGGGGATATGTGCCCATCGCTGATGCAAAACTTGATGTCACCGGAGGAAAAATCACCGGAGGTTCATTCGAAATGGACATGGTCAACTTGACTGTAGAAGATCTAACAGACGAAAAATCAAAAGGTAACCTGACCAATCACCTGAAGTCTGATGACTTTTTCTCAGTTGAAAAATTCAATAAATCAACTTTCAAGATCACAGATGTAAAGTCAACTAGTGCCACAGATTACACCATCACCGGTGATTTGACGATCAAAGGGATCACCAAGCCAGTTTCTTTCCCTGCGAAAGTTGCCGTAGCCGGAAATAAAATGACTGCAACAGGTACTATTAAATTTGACAGAACCCACTACGACATTAAGTTCCGATCAGGAAACTTCTTTGAGAATCTGGGTGACCGAATGATTTACGATGAGGTGAATTTGGATGTGAAGCTTGTTGCGACTATCTGATTGAAATATTTAAAAATTTCAAAATTGAAAAATTAGGTCTGAGAGAAATCTCAGGCCTTTTTTATTTTACAGTGCGCCAGTATCCTCTAAGCTTTTAAGGTTAGACCTTTCAGGTTTTGAAAACCTGAAAGGTATTTTCCGCTTTTTAGTGCAAATTATTTTATCTGTATATCCGCATTCCTACCAGTAGCCAAATAAATTAAGTTTTGAAGTTCCAAAAAACGAGCCGTGGACAGTTGACTGTCGTCTGTGGACGATTATCCGCAACTTCTAAAGCATATTTCTTAATTACTGGCAGGATTGCGGATAATCAAATTATTTTAATTCTTTTGGACCTATTGCTTAATCAAACTGGCCAAAAAAACTGCAAATGGTCGGATATTTTGCTCCGAGCTGCCGGATTCTAGAGCGCTTAAATACGCTTCCCTTCGGACCATCGGAACGACAGCCCAAGGATATCCACCTGAAGCAAGAAACAAGTTCATCAAGAACCTTCCCAAACGTCCATTCCCATCTATATAGGGATGGATATAGACGAACATAAAATGACCTAAAACAGCCCTTACCGCAGGACTTGATTCATTTGCCAAAAGATCAAAATATACAGGCATCAGGTCTTTGACTGCGTCACTATTCGGTGGTACATGTTTGGAACGCCTGATGAAAACGGGTTGGTTTCGGTATCCCGCCAAATCCGAAGCCTTAATTATACCCGCCGTTACACTGGGAGCAAATAGCTCTCTATACCAATTCTGGTGTACCTCATCCGCAACTGTCCCGGAGTTTTCCCCCCTCAATACTCGCTCTACGGCCCTTTTTACCTCCATAAAGGCCTGCCAATAACCTCTCGCAGCAAGTGCATCTCGCTGCTGCCGATCACTATCAGCATTTTCTGGTTGCCATTGCCCACTTCGCACTCTTTCTATCAAATCCGCAGAAACTCGGTATCCTTCAATTGATAGCGAATTATAAGCGTCGTTCACAAAATTATCCGAAACCAGCTGGAGATACCCATTGATATCCTCAGGTAACCCAGGTTCTGCAGGAAAAACTTCTAAGATGGGTTCCCGCATGGACTGCCACATCAGATGAAGTCGATTCACATAGGGAGAGACCTGCCTTGAAGGTATAGCAAATGGACTTGGGGCAATAAATGGGTCATTTGTTTTGACTTGGTATCCCGCTGAGCGCATCCCAGAAAGGATATCTTCTGCAATTTTATCCCGTCCAATATTTCTGAAAGCTCCTGCAATACGTCCAGCAACCACACTTTGTCCGCCGGCAAGCAGAATTCGCAATAGCTCAGACGCATCTCTAAAGGTTGCCAAGGCCGTCCGCGCCTCTGTGGGGTTGTTTCGAAAGAAAGGCTCCGAACTGTAAATCAATGCCGGAGCCAAAGAAAACATTCTCAACCCATTACTTTCAACTTCAAGTTCTTCAGAACCAGCAATGCTGGCTCTAGTTTCAAAAATTGAGGTTTCAAAGGGAAGTGTTGTGATCTGATTTCGTGCCCGCGGAGAGCGGACAAGAAGCTGTCGGGGAACGGTCAGATTCCCTGCATGAAAGACCACCGATTGTTCCGGCGATAAGCTCCATTCATTCCCAAATCTTTCATTCAGATAAGCTGCTATAAAATCCCAAAAAGAGGTGAACCATGATGTGCTTTCTCCTGCGGTCTCATCAGGTCTGGCAGGAATATACCAGCCTCGAATCACCTCTTTCAGAAAACCTGTTTTCACGAGCCTTTCCCGATGAGTTCGAGTCAAGTCGGATGACTTTATTGCTATTCTTCCCAATCCTTGTAAATCCCTCAGGACAGCCAACGAATCTGCGAGTTTTTCTGAAGGGCTTGCCATTGTGCTACCTTTTTTTACGAAGGTAACATTTAGCTTTTAATGTTTTATGATTTTTAGCTTTTATTGAATATTTATATTTAGCTTTTATTGTTTTACTATATTTAGCTTTTAAAGTGTCTTGTGCTTTTAATCCCCACAAATCACTTTTCAACAACAAACCCTCTTCTACAAATCATATTTCACCGTCAGCATTCCATACCTCGGCTGCACCAAGTAGGAATAGGTACTGATCAGGTTTTCGCTGAAGCTATCCCTACGGATCGATCGGGTGTCCAGCATATTCCAAACTGAAATTCTGAATTCCCATGGGCTCTTTTTACCCTGATAGCTGAGGAAAGCATTCAAAAACTCAAAGTCACTTCGCACACCACTCGCCTGATTGAGGTAGGAATTATAGGTATAATCCGCATTCAACTTTAATCCTTTATAGATGTCCAAGTCAATTTCCACCTTGGGACTGTGAATAGAGAAGGTATTGGACAGCGCTCCGGAATTGTAATTATTGGCAGTGAAAGCATAGCCCAAATCCACTTCCAAAACTTTGAAGAACGTAGAGGTAACCTTGAAATCATAAGTCTGCGAAAACTGCTCGTTTCGGGTCGGTCTTTCGTCCAAAACCAAATTGGTCGTGAAAGCATTCCAGCGCCCGCCTGCCGAAAGCTTGAAGCGATTGTAGCGCTTATCCATTCGGAGATCTGCATTGAGTGTTTCGTTGACGGCTTCCACATTCAAGGCTGAAAGCAGCCGGTTGATTCCTGCAAAATCCGTCGTCGTGATGATTTCATCCCGCTTACGCTGCCAGTTGACATTCCCAAAGAAATTCAAGCCCGAAAACATGTCAAAATGATTGTAATTGAGCGTGTGCGTGGAAAAAAGCCCGTTGTCCAACATCCGATTCCCCTGAAAAATCGAGTTGTAATCCTGAAGAACCAACCCTTGTGCTAGCCTTTGGATATCCATAAAATTAGCCTCCGTCTGATACCGGTAAGTCAAAGATTTGGTCGATTTGATAGTCCATTTGGAATAAAATCCCGGCAGAGCCAAGACTTTATTGTAGCTCAATTCATTCCCAAACTGCTGATCCTGCCAAGCATAACGATGCAGGTAAACCGATGGACTGATGATCATTTTTTTCCACTTGGTCTTGTAGGTCATTCCTAAATAAATGTCCTGAAATCCAAAGTCCGCATCGTTTTCAAACTCCTCATAATCTTGATCGGAACCCACTTGATTCAAGCTGCTAACCAAACGTTGTGCGATATTGTGGTAGCCCAATGACCAATTCAGATGGTTGGTTTCGTTGAGGATTTGGTAGTAATTAAAAGCACCCTCGATGGTTTGGGTGTGAATGTCTTGACGCTGAAGAAAGCGATAGCTTTCTTGATCCATGACCGGAAACAGCCCGACAAATGGTTTTTGATTCGACATCAGATCATAGAAGGGATCCTGAAACTTCTTTTCCCAATTTACCTCCATCGAAAATACTCGCTTTACACTTGGGGCATGGTACCATTCTGCCTTTTGTTGAAGGCTATAGGGTGTTCTGGACTGAACTGTCTCCAAGTTTTGTTCGATTTGTCCAAAATTGGAGTTCAGCAAATTGCCGTTTTCAATATCAGCCAGCTTGCCGAAAAAGCTGTATTTAAAATAAGTTTCTTCCTTGGGGGTAAAGGTCAACCCATATTTGAGCAGGCCCGATTTGTTCTCTACCCGACTGGCTGAAGTCAGCAATTCCTGATTGTTTTCACCCGAATTCAAATAGGTTCGAAAAGAGGAACTTCCCAGCCTATTTTCCGAACTTGAACCGATCAAGAATCCGGAATGCCGCCACCTTTTACTGGGGTTAAAATTGAAATTGAATGCGCCCAGATGCGTCTCCAGTGAGGCTGCATTGTCTCTGTTCGCCATGGGAATACCAAAATCATCACTACCGATACTGACTTTTGAACCAGTTTTACCACCCAAACCTGCCAATCCTCCGCTAAAGCGGAAATAATCCTGAAGGGTAAAGGTCTGTTCCCCAACATTGTTAGAGCCACCGATCAGGTTGAGGTTAACTTTTGGGGCATAATAGAATACATTTGCATGCCCTAGGTAGCGTTCCTGTGGACCAGTCCCGGCAGTCACATCTCCAAAGACCATATTTTTTTTACCATCCTTGAGTTGAATATTCAAAGCCAAGGTTTCGTCGTTATCCAATCCACGGATTGGAGAAATCTCATTGAAATTTTTCAAGACCTGAACACGGTCCACGGCATTGGCGGGGAGGTTTTTGGTAGCAAGCTTGGTGTCTCCGTCAAAGAAAGTTTTCCCATCCACCAATATTATATCCACCTTTTTGCCTTGCACTTTTACATCTCCGTTGTCATCTATCTGAAATCCCGGCAGCTTCTCCAGCACATCCCCCAGCTTTCGCTCTGTCCCAGTAGTAAAAGCGTCTGTCTTGTAAGTCAGCGTATCCCCTCTCATGGTCACCGGCATCTCGGACACCACTTCCACTAAACCCAATTCCGTATCGCTTTGCTTCAAAATGATCTGCATTTGAACCTCCGAATTCCATTCAGAAATGAGTCTTTCGAATTGCTGATAGCCCACAAAAGAAACCCGAAGTAAATATTGGGATCCCGGCGTCAATGTCACTTTAAATCTTCCTTCTTCGTTGGTGATGCCAAAACCACCGATCTTTTGAGTGCTTTGATTGATCGCCACCACATTGGCATAGGCAATCGGCCTGTTCAGACTGTCCAAGACCTGCCCGATGAGTGGCTTAGTTTGGGAAAAGGATGCAGTGGAAATAAGGAAAAATCCAAGGCAAATCAACACTCGATACACTACAGTTAATGGTGTTTTTAATACTTTCGGTGAGTGAAGACACTCACCGAGGCGGATGAAAAATCCAATCAGGAAAACCTTCACTTTCAGGGTAAAAAGATTGTGAGATTCCGGTGAGTGAAGACACTCACCGGGGCCAAAACAAATCAGCTTGCGGTACAAAAAAGGCATAGTTGGTTTAGTGTTGAAAATTCAACAGATATTTGCCCCAGTGAGTGGAGACACTCACTGGGGCGAAAGCAGGTGAGACCTGCTAGGTTTTGAAAACCTGGCAGGTCTTCATTGTTGGTTAAGTAAGAAATATCGAGTTTGAAATCCGAAATTTTGAGGCTGTAAGCTACCTCAGAATCCTTGCAAACTGATCACTACCACTGCCTACTCATGCAAGGCTTCGACTCCCCGCCATACCGGGCAAGCTGCTCTGCCTGACATCGGTCATCGGTCATCTAGCATCGGTCATCTATCAATTCCCTATCCTAATCGTAAACTGATTCCCCTCACCCGGTTTCCCTTGGTATTGGTTCATCATCTGCTTCATTCCCGCCTCCTGCATCGCGCGAAACTCTTCTCGATTGACCACCTTCCCTTTTTTGGGTTGTTCGATTTTCACCGGGTTTGTGGATGGGTTCAGCTCGATCTTTTCGCAAATCAGGATTCTTCCCTGATTCTGAACTTCCAGAATCAGCCCGGGAAGTCCGAAAAAGTTATCCGGTCCATGGGAGACCGGAATCTCCGGGGTAAACCAAGCCGTCACGCGGATGGTGTCTTTGACGTTTTCCATTTCGGTCATTCCTGTAGAAAACCGCTGGGAATCGACTATTCGAGAATAAGTTGCCTTTTGGGCGGTGTAATTGCCTATTTTTTTGGTCTCACTGGTGAGCTCCCATTCACTGGGCTCAAGCGTATCTTTGATCAGAAACTCCTTCCCCATCACTTCTTCTTCCCTCAAAAAGGACTGATCGGCCAGGTTTTTATACAAAATCTTGTCCTGACTTCCGGTATTGATCACCATGGTCATTCCGCCGGAGGAAGCCGTAGCCGGTCCGCCTCCCAGGCTTTCTGCCTGCTTCCAGTTGGACTCCGTTTGGGTGAAAGAAAGGATATAATCCCGTTCCATCTGCTTCTTGAGTTGGGCTTGAATCTCGGCCATCTGTTCAGGAGCCATTTTAGTAGAATCCATCGCAATCTTGATTTGTGAAGAAGACTTGTAGTACGCTCTTCCTGTGAGTCCTTGGGCAATGGCCTGAGGAATAGTCACGCTAAGGAAGAAGATGGAAACGAGTAAAAGAATTTTAGCTTTCATTGTAGAATGGGATTTTTTGTGCGATGAAATTCACTTGAGATTTTATTAATGTCAAACTGATGGGTTTTAGCGGCTGTCGACCGTGGACCGTTGTCCGTTGACTAAATGTTCGTGCTACAAACCAATAAAAAGGAATCAAACCAATGCGTTAAGCACTGTTAACGTGTGTTAACTGTGGTTTTTTCCCCTTTTTTATCCTTCTAATTTAGCGGAATGCAAAAGCTGAAATTCAAGCGCATAGGTATTTTAATCGGAGCTACTTTGCTGATAAGCATTGGGGTGCAAGCTTGGCGCCTGCATTCTCAATTTAAAATCATTCAGAACAAGCTCGTCAGCGATATTCAAGAAAGCCTTGACATTTCAATTGAAAGCTATTATGCAGATCTGGCAAAGACGAATGTAATAACCCTGACAGATAATTTGCAACTCGAGCAACCGGCGGGAATGCCACTACTTGTTGACACCCTTCCTGAGGGATTTGATCCAAAGAAATTCTTCACGGCCGACACGGTATTATTTAATGAAATTTCTAAACCTTTTATCGAGCGTGTTGGCAAAAGCAAAATGATCTTTAGGGCAATCGAGGGTGCAGAAATGGGGCGGCCGGATTCCATTTTTTGGTCAGAAGTGAGAACTGATAGCTTGAAAACATTCACTTTTATCGACTCCGCAAAAGGAACAGGGGTTGATCAGATAAATGAATTGAATGTTTTTTGGGGCCAAAAAGCTGCAGACAGTTTAACTCAAATCAAGTATTTGACTAATCGTATCATCATCTCAATCACTCGGGATTCTGTTGAGGTTGACAAAATCAGGGAAAACCTAAAATCCGAACTGGAGCGGAGAAGAATCGAGATTAACTATAGACTTATTCATATTGATAGGAAAGTAAAACTTGATTCTTCGACAGTTTTGAGCGATAAAAGAATGCCTTTTCAGGTAGTTTCCCGCTCTACATTTCTGCCAAGAGACCAATCGCTAGAACTCAATTTTGAAAATACCGCAATCACAATCTTAAAGCGAGGTATCGTCGAAATCCTGACCTCCCTATTTTTCCTTGGAATCATCGCCTACGCTTTCTATTACCTCTACCAAACCATCAAAAACCAAAAGGAAATCGCCGAAATCAAGCAGGACCTGATCGCCAACATCACGCACGAGTTTAAGACTCCGATAGCAACCACCCTCTCTGCTATCGAAGGAATCCAGCAATTCAATCCCGAAAACGACTCTTCAAAAACCGATCGGTATTTGGGGATTTCCAAAAACCAGATGTTCAAACTAAATAAGATGGTAGAAAAGCTTTTGGAAACCGCCACCCTGGATTCAGATCAGTTGGTTTTGAAAAAAGAGTACATTGAACCTGAAACGCTTTTGCGTCAGCTCATCCAGAAATTCCAGACCTTGGCTCCGGAAAAGAAAATAGAATTGATTTTACCAGCCAATCCGAAAACAATTTTCGCCGATTCATTTCACTTCGAAAATGCAATCTCCAACCTCCTGGACAATGCCATCAAGTACGGTGGCGATCAGATCCGTATTGGTCTGGACCAAAACGGAATGCACAAAATCAGAATTCACGACAACGGCGGAAACATCAGTCCGGAGCAAAAGGAGCGAGTTTTTGAGCAGTTTTACCGAATTCCAAAAGGGAATATTCACGACGTGAAGGGCTTTGGAATCGGGCTGTACTACGTAAAAAAAATCCTAGAGAAGCACGAAGGAAAAATCGAACTCGAAACCGGTAAAAACTCCACCACCTTTATCACCTACTGGCCATGAGCAAAATCAACGTACTGCTGGCCGAAGACGAGCTGGCGCTGGGAATGATCATTCAGGAAAGTCTGGAAAGCCGGGATTTCAAAGTTCGACTTTGTCCCGACGGACAAAAAGCTTGGGAATCCTATCAGGCCCAAAAGCCCGACGTGCTGGTCCTTGACGTGATGATGCCAAAGAAGGACGGTTTTTCACTTGCAGCCGAAATCCGCAAAATCGACCCTCACACCCCGATCATATTCCTGACTTCCAAAAGTCAGACCGAGGATGTGGTAAAGGGCTTTGGGATTGGTGCCAATGACTACGTGCGCAAGCCCTTCAGCATGGAGGAATTGATCGTACGTATCAAAGCCCAGCTGGACCGACTGCGAACCCGTCAAAGCCAAAGTGATTGGATTGTTTTGGGAAAATATGAATTTCACCCCACCCGCCAATTGCTCAAATTGGCAGACACAGAAACTCCCCTCACCGCCCGTGAGAGCCAGCTGCTGCAAATGCTCCTTCAAAATGCCAATGATATCACCGACCGTACGTTAATTTTGAACCAAATCTGGGGCTCGGACGATTTTTTCAACGCCCGCAGCATGGATGTATTTATCACCAAGCTTCGCAAAAAACTTCAAGACGATCCAACAATTCAGATCCTAAATGTTCGTGGGTATGGGTTTAAGTTGGTATGTTGAGATTGAAACTTTTCCAAAGTTCGGAACTTTGGAAAAGTTAATGGGATTAAAAATCCTGCGATAGGAATTCGATATTACAAATCTCTAATAACGGATTATTCCTTTTCAAGAAAAGGCACCAAACTGTACCAAACCGCCGGGAAATTTTCCAGAAAAACCCCATGAGCGGCATTGGGAATGATGCCCAATTGACTGTCAGGGATCATTCGATAAGCACTGAGGATTGTTTCTAACGCTGCATTTCTGTCATTTTCACCAGCAATTATCAGGACAGGGCATTGAATTTTTCCAAACAGTTCCTTGCTGATCGAAGTGGAATTGTAAAAATCTGCAATCTGATTTCCCAACTCCATCAAACATTCAGGTTGAGGCATCAACCCCAGCTGTTGCTCCATAAAGGCAGGGTCAAGTTGAAACAATTCCACCGCATTAAAATCCATTCGCCTCAATTTCGGGGTTTGCTCGCCTGCTCCGATGGCAATCATTTTTTTCACCCGCTCAGGATACAAACTCGCAAACATATAACCGCCCAAACCTCCGTCACTAAAGCCAAGGACATTTACTGAATCAGACGTCACGGCCTTGACCACAGCCAGAATATCGTCTGCTTTTTGTCTGATACTCAGCGGTTCCGTTCCAAGCTCGGATTTTCCATGTCCCCGAGTCGAGATTGCAATAACCTGATAACCTTTGGAAAGGCTATCGATAAACTGGTGCATTTCGTAAGTCGAACCCAGCAACCCTCCATGAAGGATCACCCATGGCTCACCTTCTCCATACACTTCATAATAAATCTTCGCATCGCCTGCATTGACATACTTTCCTGCCTTGGGATTGTTGCCATAAGGAATTGCTCCTTCCGAAGAAGGTGTCTGCTGCATAAAATACCGAATCGGTTTAGCTGTTTGGGCTTGGCCAAAGCTGCTGAAACCGATCAGGAGTACAAGAGAAAATAGAAGTTGCTTCATTGGATAATTTTCAAATCTTTAAAAAAACCTTCTGTCCCAATATCTACCCAAAGGCCCACTGATCCAGACTTAGCTGAACTTAGCAATTCATTGACCAGAAAGGCAGGTGATTTCTGGTCATCGAGAAAGAGTTTGGCTGATTTTCCATTGAATTCTATCCGCACGGTGATCCATTCGTCCAGTCCTATATCGGCATAAGTTTCATACTCACCCTTGGATTCTGCTCTTAAGCGGTCAAATTTGTAATCCGGATACGCATAATATTGAATGGTGTGATTTCGCCGAAACTGATCCTCTGCCCGGCCGTTGGTGGGTCGGAGATAGATGGATTCGAAAGCAGAATTGTCTTCATTGATCCGAAAAGCCAATCCGATAAATCCTCTGGCAAAAGCCGGTGCATTTGGCAAAAGTCTGCTCAGAACTTTCACCTCCACGATTCCATTTTCAATATCTAAATCGTTTAGCTTGAGGAAAGTAGGTTCATCTACGGATTCACCCAATTTCTCTGGGTCAAAGGGAAGTGACTCCAAATCTCGCTCGATCCTGAGAACTTCTTCACCATCCAACTTCACCACCGATGCCTTGACATGGGAAAATTTAAATTCTTTCCCATCAAAATGAATAGTTTGAGCCTGTGCTCCATACATCATGGAGAACAGGCTCAAAAGCGTAAGTTTCATGTAATTCATTCTAGGAATGATAGTTTTTTAATCAAAATAACTTTTCCTGAGGAGGTGTAGCTCCAGCCAATCTTAGGTAAACAGTAGTCTGACCTCTGTGGTGTGTTTGATGCTCGAAGCACTTTTCCAAGGCTTTTCCTTTGCTCATGTCAAATTGCCCAAACAACTTGGTCGCTTCACTCAACTGAGCCGGAGTCATCGTTTTTACACTGTTGATTACAAAGTCATATCCTGCCATCACAAGGTTTGTAACGTTTTCTTTGGATTGATCAGTGGATTTTTCGGATTCTCCCTGCCCGATTGGACTGCCAACTCCTGTGGCAGCAGAAGCAAAACCATAATTACCATCAGTTAAGTGAAGCATCTGCTGCGCAAATGAGCGCATTTCAGGGGTAGGCTTATGACCGTAATTTTCGGCAGGCATAGCATCAAGGTATTCCTGGGTGTAGGCTTTGGCACGTTCCCAATCTTTAACAATCTCCTCTATGGGTGTTTGAGCTTGGGAAAAAACACTGAGTCCAAAGACAAGTGCTAATGTGGTGAATAGATTTTTCATTGAAATTAGAGTTTAGATTGATTTGGAATTGAATTCACGAATAGGTTTACTTCTTTTCATAAAACAGTCCTGCTCCCAATTCACTTCCCAAGGATCCGGGTGCGAGTTGCAGGTAATACAGACTGGTCGGATCCTTGACAATTTCCAGGCTTCCTTCTCGCTGAATAATCACTTGTTCACCCAATTTGAGTTTGGAAGGATCGGCAGGCTCACCCAAGTTGGCTGGCCCCCCTCCTTTATTGACCAGCTGATTGTAGCCGACCACCAATGAATTGGACAAGTTAAAACTGTTCTTTTCTTCTTTGTCCAAAATCCAAAATGCTTCAGCACCGGTTACTACATTGTTGTAATACTTGAAGTCCTCAGCCAAAGACCATGTCCATACAGCCGCTCCATAAATATTGACAATCAAGTTGTGATGCATTTCAGATCGTTCTGATGGTCGATCTGAGTGCCAAAAAACAACCGCATCCTTCACTCCATAAAAAACGCAATGATCAACTACCACACCCTGCCCACTCGCCAACACAGGCAAATGGTTTGGCGTGGAATGGATATCACCCAAAAACAAGCATTGCGTCACTCGTAGGTCATCCAAATTTCTTCCTTCTCTGATAATGGGATAATTTCGAATCACCTTTCCTTCTTGGGGTCGCTCATGGACTGGTGAACCCAGCATCCGCAAGCCCTGAATGGTAACATGGCTGGTTTCGATCTGAATCCCATTGGAAGCTCCGCCCAGGCGATCATCGGGAATATTTTTAAAAGGCATAACAGAAATCACCACCGGCATTTTTCCCTGATGCCAATCCTTGTCATCAGGAAGAACCTCCGCCCGAATCGTCAACCTATTTTCTCTGGTGAATATCCATTTTGCAGGATCAAATCGCACGGTAGTATCCAAAGCATACATTCCTTCGGAAAGGAAAACCGTCACTGAACCTTCTCCTTCAGTTGCATTAATTCGTCCTGCCGCCTCATAAAGCGAGCGAAGTGGATTTTCCTTTTGGCCTGTATTTGCATCATTGCCAGATTGGGGATTGATATACAGTACCCCTTTTTCCAGCTGTGCAAATCCCTGAAAGGAGAAAAGTAGCAAGAGGACAATTGCATGTAGCTTCTTCATTTTTGTCTTTTTTGATTAAGACAAAGGTCAGCAGCTCTTTCGGCATCTACCCTTAACCTAGATTAAGAAATCAGGCTTTGGACTGGATATTCTTCCTGACTTTGCTCAAAAACTCGGGAGTGATCCCCAAATAGGAGGCGATTTGGGTATTTGGCAGGCGATTGCTGAGATGTGGATATTGTTCCAAAAAACCCAAATACCGCTGTTCCGCTGTAGAACTAAAATTTTGAAGCACCCGGTTTTGAAGTTCGATGTACTTGTGCTCAATCATCACTTTAAAAATCCGATTGAGCTTGGGGACATTCGTAAACAGGAAAAACAAATCCTGCTGCTTGATCTGAAGTAATTCGGAAGCCTCCAAGGCTTCAATATTCAACTGACTGGTTTTCTGAGTGTAAAAACTGGAAATATCCGCGATCCAATCGTTTTCCGCGGCAAACTGAATGTTGTGCTCAAAGCCCTTATCATCCACTCCGTACATGCGAAAGCAACCCTTAACAATGAATGTGTATTGCTTACAAACTTCTCCAGCAGTCAGGATTTTTTCTTTCCGCTTGACTAAACGGGAAACAAACTTGTCCTCAAAAAGTGCCTTTTCATTCTCCTTTAAGGGAATAAAACTCTCCAGGTGTTGGATTAGGGCTTGGTTGAACATAAGTGAAATTAGACAAAATCTTCTGACTTCGAAGCCAAAACTCAATCCCCTAACGGCAACCTGGCATCAGTTTCCTTCCACCAGTTTTCGAGTTTGGTCTTCAATTGGGAAGCGATGAAAGGAAGCTGCTTGACCAGATTGGTTTCCTCCAAAGGATCATTGGAAAGATCGTACAACTCAGCTTCCGAACCGTCGAAACAATAGACCAGCTTGTAATCTCCTGACCGGACGATGGAATACGGAACCACATCAGGAGCCCGGTAGTGGGGAAAATGCCAGAACAAATCCCTGCTTATTTGCTCATCCGGATTTTCAAAAACAGCTCTCAAATTTTGGCCGTCCAATCCCATAGGCATGTCCTCACCCAGATAGTCCAGTATAGTCGGTATCCAATCCATGGTAATAACTGGAGTCACTGTAACTGAACCGGGCTCAATGACAAAAGGCCAACTTACGATGGTCGGCACACGGATTCCTCCTTCATAAGGATAGCCTTTATAGGAGCGAAGGCCTAAATTTACAGTGACAGGATTTTGTGGGTTTCCGATCAAACCTCCGTTGTCTGAGGTGAAAATCACAAGTGTATTTTCTCTTATTTCCAGGCGATCCAGTTCATCCAAGACCTTTCCGACATTCTGATCCAGATTTTCGACCAAGGCAGCATAGCTCGGGTTTCGTTGCACTCCGGGCGTTTTATTTTTATACTTTTCCACCAAATCTGCCGGCCCCATGATGGGAGTGTGAACCGCGTAGGGAGCCCAATGGATGAAGAAATTGCTTTTCTGATTTTGAAGAAAACTCACAATTTCATCCCCTTCCCGATCAGTGAGAAACTCACCTTTTTTTCTGGCTGGCACATTTCTCAGTACATAATCTTTATTCCCGTTTGGCGGCAAGTAGGGATCGAAGTAACTGGGAGGTTGCCCCAGATCATTTCCGCCTATGTTGATATCAAAGCCTTGATCCTCGGGGTAATTGCCCTCTTCGCCAAGATGCCACTTTCCCACGTGCATCGTGGAGAATCCCAACTCTTTCAACCGCTCTGCAATGGTCTCCTCCTCCAATGGCAAAAAGCCCAGGTTTTTGGGGGTCTTGAGGGGTTTCCCCTCGTTTGCTTCAAAATTTGTCGGCAAAGCCAATCCAGAACCACCCTGGAATTTTGCCCGGATCCAGTCGGTTATTCCAATTCGTGCAGGATATTTTCCCGTCAAAAGCGCAGCTCGCGAAGGAGAACAAATCGAAGCTGCAGCGTAGGATTGGGTAAAAAGCATTCCCTCAGATGCTAATCGATCAATATTGGGAGTTTCATAGAAATCACTTCCAAACACGCCCAAGTCCGCCGCCCCCAAATCATCCACATGAATCAGGAGAATATTGAAGCTATTCTTCTCCTGGGCAAAAGAGGAAGATGACACTACTATCAATAGCCAAATAATAAGTCTTTTCACTTCAGTTTTTCTTATAGGTTAGATAGAATCTATTCATTAAAAAAAATCAGCCAAGCAAAGATCAACCCTGTTCTTATACCTGTAATCTTTCTCGTATTTGGTTTATTCGGTAAATTTAATTCCCAAGTCAGAGGAAATCGGGAAGTAAATTGAGGGCCTTCCCAAGCCTCCGCACCATTTTTTAGGAATAGGGAAAATACTCCAATCTTTTCCAAATTATTAAAAAGGTTTAATAAAAAAACCGGGCTATCCCGGCTTTAAGTTTTTCAGAAGTTATGGTGAAAGCCCACCTGCATCTGGGGTTTGGTAAATGCCACAGTGGTTTGATTCATCACTCCCAACTGCATTCTCAGGTTATTTTTCAGCCCATACCCCAATCCCATATAAAAGCGGTTTCTGTCAAACAGCTCTACCGAGCGACCATTTCCGATATCGGTTTGCCCATTAATAAAGATCTCATTGTAGAGTGCTAAGTAAACAACCCCCTGTTTCAATTCCTTTCCATTAAAGGGTACGTTTATGAAAAGGGCGTATCTGTATCTGGTCCGGAAGTCCTGATGTTCAAGCCATCGCTGTTCGTGCCTAAACCGATGGGTCAGATAAAACCTGCCTCCAACTTTTTGGGGTAAAAGAGCCTCTTGATAGATTCTATGTTCCTGTAAGGTGTGGTCACTTTCTCCAAAGTCTCCCGAGGAGATAAATGCATAACCCAAGGTAAAGGTAACATTGGTATCCTTTGGCTGATAGGTAACTCCGGTCCTAAGGAGAAGCTGCTCCAGATCCCCGCCCAAGTTCCAGTTTCGAAACTGATAATCCCCCTGAATCCCAAATTGACTCTCTTTAAACTTCTTAGTAAAGAAGTACATGTACCAAGCCCCAAGCTGATCATCATCAATGGCAGACTGAGCCTGAACGACCCCTGATGTCAACCAAAGAAGGCATATTAAAATGTATTTGTTCATATTTCCAAGGAAAGAGCGGAGCTTTTGGGGCTACCGCTCTTGAGTTAAATTACTTTGAATATCTAGGAAGACTGATTATCGTCTCCTCGATAAAGTTCACATTTCCGGTGCTGATATCATAGACTGCTCCTACGATTACCACTTCCTCGCTTTGGTATCTTCTGCTGAGTACCGGTTCCAATCCCCTCAGCATATTCACCTGTTCTATTACATTCTCCCGAACCGCTGCGGAGAGCACTTGATTTTCAGGCAAGTTCATGGCCTTCACCCTCAAAGCTGCCGGCTTGATGGAATTGATGAGGGTCACAATGTGGCCGGGAGGATTAGCAGGAAGTTTGATCGCTGCATCTACCGCCCCGCAGGATTCATGTCCGAGAACCACAATCAACTTGGTCTTCAAGGCCTCCACCGAAAACTCGATGGTACCAAAAGATGCCTCGGCCATCACCTGACCCGCTGTACGGGTGATAAACAAATCCCCCACCCCTTGATCAAAAATGATCTCACTGGGAACCCGGCTATCAGCACATCCCACGATAGTCGCAAAGGGCGCTTGGCCGGATTTATTGTCCATCAAATGAGAATCCGTTTGACGGGGGCGGGTACTTTTGTCATCCGTAAATCTCCTGTTGCCATAGATCAGTTTTTTCAATCCATAGTACGGATCGCCAAAAGCTGTGTCTCTGTCTGCAAAATATGTATCAGGTTCTACCTTGAGAAAACGAGCCACTTCGGGGCTAAGCTGCTGTGCTTGTGTTTCGAAAGAATAAATAAAGAAAACTCCCAAAAGGAAGTAAATGAATTTTGAACTAGTCATAGTTTTGGATAATATGTTCGTATTTGGATATAAAATGTTCCTTTCGCCCCCTTAAGGAGAAAGAATGGCAGAAAATCAGTCAAATGAAATCGGTCTAACTAAAAAAACTGGTCTCCGGAGGGATGTTCGGCAGAAAGGTACATTCATGAGGTAAGCATAAATCAAAGAAAATCGATTTAAGTTTGAAGACTTCCTCATTCGAAAAGTATTGATCCTGATCAAACCAATCATCCCTGTAGTCAATCCCTTTTCCTGTTTCTTCCATTTCCTCCAGCAAATCCAGATCCCACTCCGTTATGGAATTGATTTCAATCCGGTCCATCAAAAAAACTGAACCCAAAAAGGACACCCCTCCATAAGGGAACTGAAGCAGAAAGATGAGAAAGAATACGGATATGCGCATTTAAAGATTGATTGAACTCCTCAACGGCTTGTTCGCATTTTTGTTTTTAGCCAAAAGATGATTTAGAAAAATAATCAAACGGTCAAATCTTGGATATTCGATCAAAATGAAATTTATCAACTGAATATTAACAACTTGGCGCAAACAATTTACGATCAGTTTTTATTCAAAAATGTGATTTCATTCTGAGGCTGTCTCAAAAATAGATAGTTTAAAAGGCTAGTCGATTACTCGGCTAGCCTTTCTTGTTTAACTCAAAGTTTGTATTTTGAGGTGTGGAAAAACAAGACTCAAATGTAGTCTTTAAGGACTTCAATCCCAATCAGTTGATGCTTCTTCCCCCACTTTGGAAGATTTCATTCCCGTTCACCATCCTGCCCGGACGGTGAATTCGGTGATAGACCGGATCGATCTTTCTTCGATTACCCGGCTTTATTCGCAAAACGGAGCCAGTAGCTACCACCCCAGAATGCTGTTGAAGATTCTCATTTACTTTATCTGGAAAATTGCTATTCATCCCGTCGTCTGGAAAAGGCGATCCGTGAAAACATTGCCTTCATGTGGTTGGCGGGCATGCAGCGCCCGGATCACCAGACCATCAACCGGTTTCGCTCCGAGCGACTCCGGGATGTGATTGGCAAGATCTTCAGCCAAGTGGTGCTCATGGTTCATGAAGAAGGCCTACTGGACATCAAAACGGTGTTCACCGACGGCACCAAGATCGAGGCCAATGCCAACCGTTACACCTTCGTCTGGGGGAATGCCATCAAGAAAAGTAAGGAGCGGATCAGTAAGCAGTTGAAAGAACTCTGGGACTATGCCGGTTCGGTGGTCGCTGCGGAGCTGGGTAGTGAGGAGCCGGACTTTACCAATCCTGATCCGGAGAAAGTCATCCAGACCCTAGAAAAGATCAATCGGAACCTTAAACATCACAGGAAAAAAGCCAAAGACCTGCTTACCTCTGAGGAAGGGATACTAAAAAGAAAACAGCGGGCTACCGACGTAGAGCCCGTCTTCGGCCATCTCAAATACAACAATAGAATGGGCAGGTTCCTGCTCAAAGGCAAAGAAAAGATCGAAATAGAAACAGGTCTATTAGCCATCGCGCACAACCTGGCAAAAAAGGCAGGGTAAGACCTCCCTACTTTACTTTTTCAGGCTTTCAGGACATTGTTCTTCCCCTAATTATAAAAATCCACTGAAAATCAGCTGAGAAATCACTAAACTTGAGGCTGACTGAAAGTCAAAAAAAATGGAGCCAAAACTGAAAATCGGCCTCCATTGCGCAAATTCGGCTATTCAAATTTTCAAATGACCTTTTGAGACAGCCTCATCTTAATACTTCAAACTCCTCAAATACGCAATACTTTTTGGCAAAGCTTCCAACTCATGATCGCCCTCGTCTTCGATAAACATGTGTTTGATTCCTATCTTGTTGGCTTCACGAAGAATGGCAGGAAAGTCCAATTCACCTTGACCAAGTGGCACGTCATTTTCAGGTCCCGTCAATCCGGTCATATCTCTTGGAGCACCTTTTCTGAAGTCCTTCAGGTGAAGGGATACCCAGCGCTTGCCGTACTTTTTTAATAAAGCAACCGGATCACCTCCACCAAAATGCGTCCACATCACATCCATTTGCAGGGAAACGTACTTGGGGTCTGTATTTTCAACCAAGTAATCAAACAAAGTCCCGTTCCCATAGGGATGAAACTCATAACCATGCACATGGTATTTGAAAGTGAGTCCATTTTCTTTAAGGACTTTTCCACCCTCGTTGAAGACCTTGATCGCTCGGTCTGCATCTGCCTTGCTGAATTCACCCCGCTTGTGAGGAATCCAGGCGCACATCACATACTTGGCACCAAGGGCTTTTGCCTTGTCAGCCACCGCCTGAGGATCTGATTCCAAAGCTTCAAAACCGGTACCGGTGGATGGAAGGGAAATCCCACGATCTGCCAGCATTTTTTTGAAGTCCTCGACACTCACACCTTGGGGTGCACCACCTTCAAACTCGGTAAAGCCCATCTGCTGGATGATATCCAAGGACTCCGGTACCCCGTTTTTCCACTGATTTCGGAATGTATACGAGGCAAATCCAAGGGGAACTTGAAGCATGGGATCGCCTTTTTTCTGGGCGAAAGATTGCTGTGGGGAAATGATCCAGGAAAAGGCGAGGATCAGAAGGATTAGGATATTCTTCATAGGTTTATTCTTTTTTTCAACGGTCCACAGTCCACGGTCCACTGCTGCTTGTAAAGCACTTCAATCGATGAAGCCAAATCAAATCACTTAGTTAGTAGAATTTGGCGGCTGTCGACTGTCGTCTGTGGACCGTTGACAAATATTAAAGATTCATTTTATTCAACTCCTCCACCGCATAATTCGCGGCACGGGCAGTCAGTGTCATAAAGGTAAGTGTCGGATTTTGAGTACTTCCGCTCGTCATGCAAGCACCATCAGTGACAAAGACATTTTTGCAATGATGCAGCTGATTGTATTTGTTGAGCAGGGAAGTTTTGGGATCATTTCCCATTCGGACCCCGCCCATTTCGTGAATATCCGAACCCGGAGGCGCACCTGAGTCAATCACATTGATATTTTTGAAGCCCATCCGCTCGTACATCTCACTTTGTTGCTGCACGAAATCTGCGGTCATCTTATTGTCATTATCCTTCCATTCGACCGACATGATCAGCTTGGGAATTCCATATTTATCTTTTTCCTCCGCACTGAGACGGATGTGATTGGATTCCTCAGGAACCATTTCTCCCTGCATCCAGGCAGCCATGCTCCAGAGTCCATATTTTGGATTGAGCAGATTGTCCCGAAGCGCATCTCCGATCAGTTCACCGTTTCCGTCCAACTGACGGCTGCCTGACATTCCGATAGCATAGCCCCGCAGGAAATCCGTCTCCTGCCGATAGACATTTCGGAAGCGAGGTACATAGGCGTGTCCCGGATTTCTGCCCTCATTAAATTTGTCCTGAAAACCTTCAAACGCTGCGTTTCCTTTTCCTCTGTAATTATGGCAGGTGATGAATTTACCCATCAGGCCATTGTCATTTCCCAAGCCGTTGGGGAATCTGGAAGACTTGGAATTGAGCAAAATCGCATTGGAGTTGATCGTAGAGGCGTTGACAAAAATAATTTTGGCATAAAACTCGATTGATTCCTGAGTGAGTCGATCAATCACCCGAACACCGACCGCCTTGCCTTTTTGCTCATCATAAATAATCGATTCCACCACTGAATCCGGGCGAAGGGTCAAATTTCCGGTCTTTCCAGCCCAAGGCAAGGTCGAAGCATTGGCTGAAAAATAGCCTCCGTAAACACAGCCACGATTACACATGTTTTGGTTCATGCACTTGTTACGTCCCTGATCCTTGTGAATCTGCTGTGGATCAGTGAGGTGCGCACATCGCCCTTGGATGAGGTGTCGATCTCCATACATTACCTTTAATTGCTCACTGTAATGTTTTTCAAGGCAACTCAATTCAAAGCCCGGTTGTACGATTTGATCCGGAAGCACATCCAGTCCATCCCGACTGCCCGCGAAACCCACAAAAGTCTCTACATAGCTATACCAAGGCTCCATGTCTTTGTACCGGATGGGCCAGTCGACGGCATAACCATCCCTTACCGGGCCTTCAAAATCAAAATCAGACCAACGCTGCGTGCCTCTTGCCCATAAAAGGGACTTTCCTCCTACATGGTAACCACGAAACCAGCGGAAAGGCTTCTCCTCAATATAGGGCTGTTCATCTTCTGCCAAAGCCCAATGCATGGTTTCTTCCCTTTTCCAATTGGCAGCACCCACACCGGATCGTTTATCAACAGGGACTGCGCCACGAAATTCAAATTCCCAGGGCGCCTTGGAAGCGGTAGGATAATCTTCAATGTGTCGAACCATCCGTCCCCGCTCCAACACTAGGGTTTTGAGGCCTTTTTCGGTCAATTCTTTGGCCGCCCATCCACCGGACGCTCCAGAACCAATCACTATCGCATCGTAGCTGCGTTTTTCTTTTGAGTCTTGTAACATGTCGTTTTGGGTTTAGGTTTGGAGGACATCCACACATCCGTGATAGAACCCCGGTGCTACCTGATAGCCTCGATAGTCTGCCATGACTTCCTTGACGGTGGTAAAGCCATTGACCGTCTGAGAACGCATCAAACTGTAAAACTTATTTTCACCTTCAATTTCAGAACTCTTCAACGCAAGCAGCACTTTTTCTCTCTCCTCCCGAGAAAAGTCACCAAATCCAGACTTTTTCAAAGATTTCAACTGCGCCTTAATCAGCTCCTGTTCTTCTTTTTCATAACAATGCTCGAAAAGCTTGATCAAAAACTGATCTGTACCAGTACTGAGGGCACCGATAGGTTGTGCATCAGGAGTGGGTACCTTTGGAGGAAGACCTGTTGGAATAAAAGTATCGGCAATTGCTGAAATCAATTGCTCCTCATCAAAGCTAAAAAAGCCGGAGTGAGTCAACCGATCAACGATTTGCCATTTCCAGTCGACTAGCACCAGACCTGCTATTCCAGCAACTGATCCTCCGATGATTTTGAGGGATTTACGTCTATCCATGAATTTGGTATTTTGGGCGAAAGCGTGCCTACAAGTTAGATTTTTTTGAAAAAGACCAAACAAAAAAAGGCCGGAATTCCACCAACGGAATTTCCGGCCTTTCAGGTCAATTTTCCAAAGCTGTTATTTTCTGTAATCCAATGGTGCCTTTCGGTCACCCACCAATGCTTTATATTCAAAATCAGCTCCTCTTCTTCGGTTCAATTCCTCCAGAGCTTTGACAGTAACGGATGGATCTTTGAAAATATCCATCGCAGTCAAGGTAAGTGTCTTGGCAGCGACCATCATTCCTTTTTGCCCGATACTCATTCCTCCGGCGGCCACTGCCTGCCAAGTATGGGCCGAAGTTCCGGGAACCCATGTCGCGGCCCCAAGACCAACCGTGGGAACCAACCAGCTAATATCTCCCACATCAGTAGAACCTCCTCCCCCCTCTTCACTCACGATAAAGGGGGTAATTTTTGCAGCATCTTCCGGACTGGATTTGACACCTGCAGGATAGGTTTTAATGATGTCCTCCGCAAATTTTCTTTCCTCAGGAGAGTAATTTACACCTCCGATTGTCTCCAGATTTTTATGCATGATTCGGGCGAGTGTCTCATTGGGAAGGAGGTTATAAACTCCATTAATGACTTCATATTCCATACGGGTTTGCGTGCCTAAAGCAGCACCTTCAGCCGTTTTCACCATTCTGGCAAAAATCTCCTGAACCACCAGCGCATTCGGATGTCTTACATAATGGTAAGATTCGGCAAAAGCAGGAACCACGTTGGGAGCTTCTCCTCCCCGGGTAATGACGTAGTGCATTCTGGTCTCCATCGGCACGTGTTCACGCATCAGATTTACCATGAAATTCATCGCTTCCACTGCATCGAGAGCTGATTTCCCGCGCTCAGGTGCTGCAGCAGCATGAGAAGCTTCACCGTAAAATCTGAATTTGGTCGAAATATTCGCTAAAGATGATGTTGCTCCGGCAGCATTTTGAGATCCGGGGTGCCAGTGCATCATCACGTCTACATCTTTGATCAAACCAGCACGAGCCATGTACACTTTTCCTCCACCGCCTTCTTCAGCAGGAGTCCCATAGACCCTTAATGTTCCTTTGATGTTATTTTCTTTCATCCAATCCATCACCGAAATACCGGCCGCAACAGAGGCTGCTCCAAAAAGGTGGTGACCACACGCATGTCCTGCGCCACCTTCTACAACTGGCTTTCGAAATGGAACTGCTTCCTGTGAAACGCCAGGAAGCGCATCAAATTCAGCCATGATCCCGATGACAGGCTTGCCTGAACCATATTCTGCCACGAAGGCTGTAGGAATTTCCGCAACGCCTGCTGTCACTTTGAATCCTGCGTCCTTCAGCGTCTTTTGCAATAGTGCCGAGCTCTTTGTTTCCAAATATCCCAACTCGGGATTAGCCCAGATCTGCCGGGCGATATCACCATAAAAGTCAGCTTTGGAATCGAGCTTTTTCAGGACTTCATCTTGCCCGAATAGGGGCGAAAATGAAAAAAGCAATAGTAGTAGGATTAAGTACTTGTTCATGTAAGGCTAGTTTTTTTGGCAAAATACTAATTGTTCTGATTTGAATGATCCAATATTCAACTGAATCCAATTTTGAACAGGCCTCCAAACAGGGGAATTCTGTTTGAAAAAAAAATAAAATTTTATTCTCCTCCCGTTATTATAGCAATCAATTAACTTTCAGGCAATTGTATTTTTATTATTTTCCGTAACCCAACCTAAAAACACTATGAAAAAACTTTTGAAAATCGCTGCCTACCTGATAGGCGCAGTAATTCTGATCTTGATTTGCGTATTGGCTTTTCTGCAACTTGGATTCCCCAAAGTGGATCCGGCTCCGGAACTCAGCATTGAATACACTCCCGATCGAATCGAAAGAGGTGCCTACTTGGCAAATCACGTTACCGTCTGCATGGATTGCCATTCAACTCGCGACTTTTCTGAATTTTCCGGACCTCCCAAGCCGGGAACCTTGGGTGCAGGTGGCGATCGATTTGACCATAGCATGGGACTTCCCGGTGTGTTTTTTGCAAAAAACATCACACCTCACGGGATTTCAGATTATACCGATGGGGAGCTGTTTCGACTGATCACTACAGGAGTGACCAACGACGGACGCCCCATGTTTCCCCTCATGCCCTATGCCTATTATGGAAAAATGGATCCGGAGGACATTTATGATATCATCGCTTATATCCGTTCACTTCCAGCCGTGAATAGCGAAATCCCGGATTCTGAGCCCGATTTTCCGGTAAACCTGATTTTAAGAACTATGCCTGTAAATGCCTCTCCTACCAAAAAACCAGCCTCAAGCGACCAAGTAGCTTATGGCGGGTATCTTGTCAATGCTTCTGGTTGTGTGGAATGCCACACCCAAGTAAGTCCACAAGGAATGATCCTACAGGATGTGAAATTTTCAGGAGGGAGAAGTTTTCCATTTCCTGACGGTTCGATAGTAATCTCATCCAATATCACTCAAGATACAGAAACTGGCATCGGCAATTGGACTGAGGAAATGTTTGTTGGTCGATTTACGCAATACGCAGATTCTTCCTATGTAAACCCGAAAGTTGCTCCGGGTGAATTCAACACCATTATGCCTTGGACCATGTATTCAGGAATGAAAGAAGCGGATCTCAGGGCTATCTATGCTTACTTAAAAACTATCGATCCCATAAAAAATGAGGTAGTCAAGTTTACCTCCTCAAAATAGTCAGCTCTTAGTTTTATCTGAATTTAAGGAAGCCTCAGAGACTGGGGCTTCCTTTTTTACTGCCTTTTGTGACACCTATCACCAAGTCTTGGGCAAAAGGATTTCTAATTTTCCAGCAGATTGGAAAGGTATTCTCCTTTCTAAATCAAATAGAAACAAAATCAATACGACCAAAAGTAAGTTTATGAAATCCTCCAGGAGAAAATTTATTGCCCAACTCGGTGCCTTAGGTGCAAGCACCGGATTGGCAGGAATCGCCTCTGGGGCTCCATCCTCCGAAATTAATAATCCGGAAAACCCTTCCACCTCTTTTACCCTCAACATCCTCCAAACTACCGATGTGCATTGCCAAATTCATGCACACGATGAGCTCTTTTGGGAAAATGGAAAGGCTGTCTATCGGAAAACCGGCGGCTACGCGCACCTTAAGACTTTCCTGGATCAGAAGCGAGAAAAAATGCAACACAGCTTCCTAATGGATACCGGGGATATGTTTCAGGGTTCGGAGCTTTCTGTAAAAACTACTGGGGAGGCTATGGTTCCTATTCTCAACGCCTTGGATTACGACCTTTACCTTCCGGGCAACTGGGAAGTGATCTACTATAAAAAATCGATGCAGCACCTTCTTGGTTCATTGAGCGCACCAAAGGTCTGTGCCAATATGTATCATGACTTGGGTGAAGGCAAAAAAGGTGAATTGATATTTCATCCCTACCACATTTGGGCTGTAAACGGAGTAAAAATTGGCTTCTTGGGTTACACCGATCACTTGGTACCCCTTCGACAATCCCCTAACTACAGTAAAGGCATCATCTACACCAAACCTGAGGAAAACCTCGCTCACTATGTGGAAGTGCTAAGAAATCAGGAAAAATGTGCTTTTGTAGCAATAGTTGCCCATTTGGGGCTATCTCAACAAATCCACCTAGCTAATCATCCGGCCTGCGAGGGAGTGGATTACATAC
Organism: Algoriphagus alkaliphilus; assembly: GCF_900103735.1. Taxonomy (GTDB): domain Bacteria; phylum Bacteroidota; class Bacteroidia; order Cytophagales; family Cyclobacteriaceae; genus Algoriphagus; species Algoriphagus alkaliphilus. The sequence continues at coordinate 142,651 of NZ_FMXE01000008.1, forward strand.
TGGGAGGCGACACCCATGAGCGGGTGAGAGTCCCGATCCAAGCCAAATACGCCAAAGTGGTGGAACCGGGAGCTTTTGGCTCTTTCGTCGGAAAGCTGGAACTGAAAATCAAAGATGGAAAGGTAGTGTCCGACACCTATGAACTCATGGAAGTCGATTCCAAAAAATACCCGGAGTCTCCTAAGATGAAGGAGATTATCGCACAATATGAGGGTCCGTACCTGGAGGACATCCAGAAAGTGGTAGGCTATTCGACCATTCCGTTATTTCGCTATTTCGTAATTGAAAACACAATTGACACAATGATCCTGGACGCCATTGATTGGCAAGTGCCGGATGTAGACATCGTACTTTCCAATGGTTTCCGTTTCTGTCCTCCGCGATCCACCCCGGATCACACAGGAAATATCCCAATCACAAACGGATTTATTTTTGACATGCTACCTGTAGACAGTACCATCCGGACAGGGAAAGTGACCGGAAAACAGATTCAAGAGTGGCTAGAACAAGAGCTGAATAACGTATTCGCTGCAGATGCCTCGAAGCGATTTGGTGGTTGGGTGATCAAGTTCAAGGGAATGGAAGTGAAGTTTAATGCTTTTGGCGAAGAGGGAAAACGCGTTCAGTCTGCGATGGTTCATGGACTGCCCCTTGACCTAGAAAAAGTCTATAAAATCTGCGCCTGTGAACGTGATGGAGATCCGGACGACATGCTTTGTCGATTCAGAGGAGTAAAAGACACTCAAAACACGGCATTTACACTACATCAAGCGATGAAAAATTACCTCGGAGAAAACTCCCCCGTTACCCCGACTCCTCCTAAATCAGCCGAGGCGCTTGATGCCCCGGCCACCTTACTGACTCAGGTGAGTGGAGTTGATTATGAGTTCAGATAACTAAATGCTGATATCCGAAAAAGGATGGTGAAAAGTGTTTAATCACCCCCTAAGCCGACCAAATGGTCGGCTTTTTTATTAATCTTGGTGGGAAAACGAATTTATACCCCCTATGTCAATCAAATTCAGCTCAGGAAATTTTTTATTAATATGCCTTTTGCTTTCAGTTCTACTCCTTTCAGGCTGCAACTTTGTACACAAATCCTCTGATTGGGATACTACCCGGGTAGAAATTGCAAGAGATGAGTTTGGGGTACCTCATATTTTTGGCAAAACAGATGCAGATGTTGCCTATGGGCTTGCTTGGGCGCATGCTGAAGATGATTTTGAAACGATTCAAAAAACAGTTTTGGCTGGCAAAGGCTTGGCAGGACGAGTATTTGGAGAAGAGGGCGCAGGAATTGACTTCTTTGTGAACCTGCTGGAAACAAAGAAAATAGCGAAAGAAAAATACGATGAAACCTTTTCATCTGAATTCAAAAAAGTCCTGGAAGGCTATGCTGCAGGGCTTAATGATTATGCTTATGCCCACCCCGGACAGGTACTTTACCAACCTGCTTTTCCAATAAGCCCCAAAGAAATAGCCTCTGCTTATATTCTGTCACTTGCTCAAATGTCAGGTGCCGATCGTGCTGTTCAAGCGATTGTGAGTGGAAATGTGGACCTTATTCCTGAAGACCCTCAGCCAAAAGGCTCAAATGCAATCGCTATTCATCCTTCACGTACTGATACAGGCGAAGCTTTCCTGGCCATCAACTCCCATCAACCCTTGGAAGGCCCGGTAGCTTGGTATGAAGCCCATTTACACTCAGATGAAGGATGGAATGCACTGGGAGGACTTTTCCCTGGGGGCGCGATGATTTTCCATGGCGTAAATGAGCACTTAGGTTGGGCGCATACGGTTAACTCACCTGACTTTTTGGATATCTATCAACTGGAAATCAATCCTGAAAATCAGAATAAATATGCTGTCGATGGAGAATGGCTGGAATTGGAAGAAAGGACCGTCTGGCTGAAAGTCAAACTTTGGGATCTGATTACCATACCAGTCCCGAAAAAGGTTTGGAAAAGTATCTATGGTCCTACCCTTGTCACAGAACAAGGCACTTTTGCCATTCGTTTAGGCGCTTTGGAGCGGATCGGCGCACCGGAACAATGGTGGAAAATGAATAAATCCAAAAATTTTTCGGAATGGAAAACTGCCATGAGCGCCATGCAGCTCAGCAATTTCAATACCGTCTACGCGGATAAATACGATACCATTTTCTACGTCAGCAACGCCCTTTTGCCAAAAAGAACACCGGGGTTTGACTATTCCGGCACTGTCCAGGGAAATACTAAAAAGACACTCTGGACCGAATTTCATTCTTTCGCTGACCTTCCCCAACAGGTAAATCCACGCTCAGGCTACCTGTACAATACCAATCATTCGCCATTCAAAGCATCTGCCTATTCTGACAATTTATCGCCTGATCAATACCCTTCTGAAATGGGATTTGATCTTCGGAACAATAATCGATCTACCAGATTTCGTGAGTTAATGCCTGAATCAGGTACGATCAGTTGGGAAGAATTTGAGCGGATCAAATACGATCAAACCTTACCGGAAAATTTAGCTTTCCGAACCGATATGAGTTTACTTTTAGATTTGGATTCTGCCCAATATCCGGATATTGAAAAGCAAATCAAGGCCTTGAAAAATTGGAATCGTGAGGCCAATGTCGAAAGCGAAGGCGCTGCACTTTTTGCATTCATTTACTACTATTGGCGGGAAGAGTTTGCCAAATCAGGCCGAAGCTTTGAAACCAAGTTGACAGATGCTGAGGCAGCACAGGGGATTCGTGCAGCCAAAACCCATTTTGAAACCCACTTTGGAAAACAATTGGTTGCCCTGGGGGAATACCAAAAGTTGGTACGCGGAGATAAGGTGCTACCCATTTGGGGGATCGATGATGTACTCACCACTATCCGATCCACACCCTGGGAAAATGGAATGCGAAAAGCCACACAAGGTGAATCCTATATCCTGATGGTCAAGTTTGGGGACGGTCTGCCGATCATCGAATCCATCAATGTCTATGGAGCAAGTAACCGACCCGAAAGCCCCCATTATGCAGATCAAATGGAGCGGTTTATCAGCCGCGATCTAAAAAAGATGACCTTGGATAAGGCGGAAGTATTAAAAAATGCAAAGCGGGTATATCATCCGGGACAGTGACAATTTGTGAATCCATTCAAATTTTTGGATTGCCTTTGTCCCTGATGTTCAAATTTAAATATTAACCCCGAAGGGGTGTCACTATTGTAGAAAGCAAAGTGTTCAATTAACCATAACCCTGAAGGGGTGAAATTAATCAATCCATTCAAAAAGGTATTTTTCTTCAAATGGAATCTCGAATTTCCTTAAAAAGCTAAAATATTCTTCCCTAAACGTTTTGGATCTGTGGTGCTCCTCTTGTTTCAATATGTATTTATATACATTGTTTAACTGAGAGTGAGTATAAGAGAACACTCCATAGCCATCTTGCCATAAAAATTTACCTTTTACAAATTTGTTTTCATTAATAAAATTTGAAGAGTTGTTTTTAACGTCTCGAATCAGGTCTGAAGGACATTGAGATGGCTTCAATCCTACAAAAACGTGAACATGGTCGGAAACCCCATTTACGATTATGGACTTTTGCCCTTTATTAGTGATAATCCCTGACATATATTTAAAAACATCATCTCTCCAGGGCTTTAGGAGAAGGTTTTGTCTTCCTTTTACTGCGAAGATGTATTGGATATAAATTTGATGAAAAGTGCCTGCCATGATCAAAAAGGTTAAATAGAAAATCAAGATATATTATTCATAAATATCGGGTTTTAAGGAATTTATTAAAAAAACAACTTCAATATTATGTCATAATTTCACCCATGATCATTTCACCCCTTCGGGGTTTTGGAGAATCTGTTTCTTGAATTTTCCCTACAATCATTACATCCATTCGAGATTTTTCGCACAATACCTTTCAATTGTTCTATAATTCATTCATTCCTAGAATTATTTCATCCCTTCGGGATTTTGAAACCTTACTTCAATTTTGGTTCTACAATAATCACATCCCTTCGGGATTAACGCCCTTAGTCATGGTTTTTTAAAATTTAGAAGTAGGCCAAAATGAATGTAAATCAAATTGAAGATTACATTTTTGGGATTTCTACCTAGCTTAGCTTACTGTTTACAGCCCGCCCAAACTCTGAAGAAATGCGAACCCACCTAGCCAGAATTCCCTCTTTTTTTGCTTTGCTTTTAGCGTTTTCCTGCAGTCCAAAAGCGACATTCCGAATCATTGACAAACCCATCACCTGGAATTCCGAGCGGGAGCAGCTTTCCATCCAATACCTCAAAGACCGTCATGGACTGGACAAATCTACCGCCACAATCGAGCCTCAAATGGTGGTCGTCCACTGGACGGCTATAAAAACTGTCGAAGTGACTTTTGATGTCTTTAATCCTCCGACTTTGGGAGGTCGAGCGGACTTGACGGGAGCGAGTAATCTGAATGTTTCCAGCCAGTTTTTAATTGACCGGGATGGGACGATTTTCAGACTTTTGCCGGACACCACCTTTGCTCGGCACGTAATTGGCTTAAACTATCTGGCAATCGGAATTGAGAACATCGGGGGCGAGGATATGCCATTGACCAAAGCCCAACTGAAAGCAAATGAATTATTGATTCGACATCTCAAACGGAAATATCCCATCGACTATGTCATCGGACATCATGAATATCAAAATTTTCAAAATACCAACCTCTGGAAAGAAAATGACCCAAACTACCGAACTGTCAAATCTGACCCGGGGGATAAATTCATGAACCAGCTTCGTAAAAAACTTTCCGATCTCAACCTAAAACCTGTTCCAAAGCTCTAATCTCCGTGATCTGTACCTGCCTGACCGACTTCAGATTCCCACAGCCGTGGTCTGTGTCTCCACAGGCCACTTAAGTATAAAAAAAAATCATATCCAGACCCCCAAAGCTGTTTACCCTCATGAATTCTTACCTCAAGTATTTTTCCCTTTTTCTGATTTCAATTCTTCTTTTTGCAGCATGCAAAACCAAAAAACCTGTCGCTCAATCTCCGAGACCGAGTAGTCCAGCCTCCACATTCCCTTCAAAAACGAGCGAAACGCTACCTTCCAAAACACTACCCCAGCCTGCTGTAGCCCTGAGGCCGCTGGCCTATCGCATGCCGGATATTCCCCGAGAATTCCGCGGCGTATGGATCGCTACTGTAGCCAATATAGACTGGCCGATATCTTCCACTGATCCATGGGAAAAACAAAAACGGGAATTCATCGCACTTCTGGACTACTACAAATCATTGAACTTCAATGCTGTGATTGTTCAGATTCGTACTGCCGGTGACGCCTTTTATCCAAGCAACCTGGCTCCCTGGTCGAAGTATCTAACCGGAAAACAAGCCCAAGCCCCAAAAACCCAGGAAAATCCACTGACTTGGATGATCAAGTCTGCCCATGACCGTGGTCTTGAATTTCACGCCTGGCTCAATCCCTATCGGGCCACCATGACCCTCAATACAGAGGAACTCAGCCCCGAGCATGACTTCAACACCCATCGGAATTGGATGCTGAAATACGGTAGCAAATGGTATTATGACCCGGGACTTCCTGAGGTGAAAAATCATTTATTGGCGATCATCAATGAAGTGGTTACCAATTACGATGTGGATGCCATTCACTTTGATGATTATTTCTATCCCTATCGGGAACCCAAACAGGAATTTCCAGACAAGGCATCCTACGACAAATACAAAAAACCCGGGCAATCCCGGGAAGACTGGAGAAGACAAAATGTGAACGAGTTGATTTTCGCATTAAATCAAACTATCAAAAGCCAAAAACCCTGGGTGCAATTTGGGATTTCGCCTTTTGGAGTCTGGAGAAATCAGGACAAAGATCCCAAAGGCTCTCCTACCCGTGCAGGTCAAACAAACTATGATGACCTGTTTGCTGACGTTTTACTTTGGATGAAAAACGGCTGGATTGACTACCTTATTCCACAACTCTATTGGAGCATGGAGCATCGTTTAGCTTCTCACCGTAAATTGGCGGATTGGTGGTCCAACAACAGCTACAATACTAATGTCTATATTGGCAATGGACCTTATAAAATTCGAGAGGATTCAGACGAAGCCTGGAAAAATCCTGCCGAACTCAATACCCAAGTTAACTATGCCCGGACTTTACCACAGATCCAGGGAAATGCCTTTTTCTCAGCCAAATCCATGTATGTCAAAAATCGGGATATTGCCGATTTACTGAAAAAAGAAGTGTACGACAAGCCAACTTTACCACCTTCTTTTGAACCGAAGTCTGCTTCCATTATCGATATCCCCGTCGTATTTGATGTAAAAACAACTACTGAAAAAACTCAGATCAACCTTCAAAAACCTTTGGACCCGGCCATCCGGTACGCAATGGTGCAGGGAGGAAGTGATCTGAACACCCTTCATGAAGCCACCATCCATACCGCTTGGGTCGGAGGATCGAGAGTCCGGTATTTAGAAGTACCCAGCCTGAACACTGAGTATTTAGCCATTCGGTGGATTGATCACTACGGAAGAATTGTGCAAACTCAGGTATTTCAAACTCCAAAATCCACCCGCCCATGAAGGACATGCTCGTTCGCCTGGTAGAACTTCCCGATGTTGCTGAATTGGAAAAGAAACTGCTGGAAAAGGAAAAAATAGTCTTTCGGAGGGCAATAGCCCCCGAAAAACATCTGGTCAGCGAATGGGTCATGGAACATTTTGGTGCCTATTGGCAATCTGAAGTAGAAGTCGCTTTTTCGAGACAACCAGTTTCTGTTTGGCTGTCGCAAAGCGGAAATCGAATTCTGGGATTCGCCTGCTATGAAAGCACCGCCAGAAATTTCTTTGGCCCCACCGGCACCATTGAATCCGAAAGAGGTAAAGGAATCGGTAAAATCTTGCTAATTAAATCCCTCGAATCCCTGCGGGAAATGGGATATGCCTATGCAATTATCGGCGGAGTTGGTCCAGCCGAATTTTATGAGAAAGCAGTAGGAGCAAAAATAATTGAGGGCTCTGAAGTCAGTGTTTATGAAAACTTACTGCGTAAAATATGACCCAAAACACCTCCAAAACCCCCTGGCTTTGGGTTCCATCACTTTACCTCACCGAGTCAGTCCCATATGTCATCATCATTACTGTTTCGGTAATCATGTACAAAAGTCTCGGCGTATCCAATGCTGACATCGGGCTTTACACTTCATTTCTGTATTTACCTTGGGTAATCAAACCCATCTGGAGCCCGATTCTGGAGCTTTTCGGCAACAAAAAGAAATGGTTTCTCAGTATGCAGCTAATATTGGCTTTGGCATTTTTGGGAGTGGGGTTGACCACCGGAACTTCACATTTTTTCATTATCACGCTCGCATTTTTCTGGATGGGCGCATTTGCCTCTGCGACCAATGATATTGCTTCGGATGGCATGTACCTCATTGCGCTGAAGCCTGATCAGCAAAGCTTCTTCGTAGGCATGCGAAGTACCTTTTACCGGGTAGGGATGATCACCGGACAAGGCTTGATTGTCATCATCGCCGGAAATCTGGAGACTCACTTTGGTGATCCGGCGAAAGCCTGGTCCTGGACGATGATCATTGTAGCAGGATTAATGCTGACGCTAACGCTGGTTAACTATCTCACCACACCGAATATCATCGAAGACCGAGTAGCGAAAGCTGATCAACCTAGTTTTGGAAAAGTATTTTCGACCTTTTTCACCAAGAAAAATATTGGATTGTCACTCGGCTTTGTTCTCCTCTATCGCCTTGGCGAATCTCAACTGGTGAAGATGGCCTCCCCTTTCTTTTTGGATGAACGTACAGAAGGTGGCTTGGGATTAAGTGTGACGGATGTTGGGTTTCTTTATGGCACGCTTGGGGTAATTTCACTTTTGGCAGGAGGGATTTTGGGAGGAATTTTGATTTCCCGAGACGGACTGGGCAAATGGATGATGCCTATGGTGTTAGCGATTAATGTCCCGAATATTGGATATGTTTTTCTCGCGTGGCTTCAACCCCAAAGTATGGTATTCGCCGGAGGGGTGGTCTTGATTGAGCAGCTGGGATATGGATTTGGCTTTGCCGCCTACATGGTGTTTTTGATTTATTTGGCAGAAGGCCTTTTCAAAACTGCCCATTATGCGCTTGCAACAGGATTTATGGCCATGGGAATGATGCTGCCGGGAATGCTGAGTGGCTATATGCAGGAGTGGTTGGGCTATCCCGGATTCTTTGTTTGGGTGGTGATTGCGACAATTCCAGGGTTTGTGATGGCCTATGTGGTGAAGTATCCGAGGGAATTTGGAAAGAAATTAGAAAGCTAAATTCAGAATACTAAAACTTCGTTATTCGAAATTGAGCGTTCGATATTCGACATTTCAATAATGAATATCGAATGCAGAATGATGAATCGGAAGGCATGTCAGGCTGAGCACTGGAGCTACGAGAGTAGCGTATATCGAAGCCTCTTCAAAGTACGATGTGTGATTTACATAGGGATTAAATGAGATGAGGACTATTCACCGCTTTAACCCCAAACCTTTACAACATTCACAAACAAGACCTCGACTCCACTCGGTCTGACACTAAACCCAATTTTCCAATCTTTCAATTTTGCAATATTCCAATCAGCAAATGAACAAATCCCAAAAAATCGCCCAATCCTTTTCCCCTGCGGCATTTATTCATGATACGGAAGAAAATTACCAAGCCATTGAAAAGCTGATTCGAGCGGATGAAATCGGAGGTTTGACTTTTTTTCACAGCCGGCATTCAGCCGCAGCCAACTTTGAAAAACGGGCAGAAGTGCTGGATGTGACAGAGACATTTGAAAAAATGATCGGGCTGATCAACCGCTATCAGGAGATTTCAAAAATCCCACTTTTGATAAGTATTGACGGGGAATATGGCTTGGCGATGCGGGTGGAAAAAACGCCTCAGTATCCTTTCGCTATTACTTTGGGAGCCTTGAAAAACGACGCAGAAATATGGATCGAAGAAGTCGGCTACCGAATTGGAATGGATATGAAGCGGTCGGGCATTCATCTGAATCTAGCTCCATGTGCGGATGTCAATACCAATCCCAATAATCCGGTGATCGGCTATCGCTCTTTCGGAAACAATCCCGAAAAAGTGGCCAAACTGGCGTTTGCAGCCTATTCAGGGATGAAAAAAGCCGGGATCGGGGCTTGCCTCAAGCATTTTCCCGGACACGGAGACACCGAGGTGGACTCGCACTTGGGCTTACCGATTTTAAATAAAACCAAAGCCGAACTCCAAACTGAAGAACTTTTCCCCTTCCAATATGGAATTGATCGCGGAGTGGAAATGATCATGGTGGGACACTTAGCCGTGCCTGCACTGACCGGAGGAAAAGACATTCCTGCCAGCATCAGCCAGGAGTTGATCACCGATTTGCTCAAGGGAGAAATGGGATTCAAAGGTCTCGTGATCTCCGATGCGCTGAATATGAAAGCGGTCGCAAATCTCTATCCTGAACCCGGAGAATTGGAATGGCAGGCCTTCCATGCCGGAAATGACATTCTTTGTTTTTCAGATCATGTAAAAGAAGGGATCGAAAAAATCGCACAAAACAGCTCAGATGCAGAAGTGGATGCCGTCTTTGAAAGAGTGATGGATTTGAAAAAGCGCTTGGGAGTGTTGGAAACTAGGCCAATTGAGGTTCCAACTTTTGATTGGGAACGTCATTCCAAACTACAAAAGGACTTGGCGGAGAATTATATTTCGGTGATTTCCGGAAAGATAGATTCTGTAGAAATCCAAGAATTGGCAAAAGCCGGGAAACTGGGATATCAGGAGTTTTTCAGTTCGGGAAAAAGTCATTTTGCCCAAAAATTGGAGATTCCATTTTCATCGGTGGAACAAGCGGAAAAAGTAATCCTGACGGTGTTTGTCCCAAGTCACAAGCCATTGAATCAGTTTGGAATGGAGCAAACTGTGCTAGATGAAATTAAGGAATTGGCTAAAAGTAAACCTTGTTTTTTGGTCCATTTTGGAAATCCATTGGCGCTAAAGCACTTGGGAAAGCTGGAAGATTTTGAAGCGGTGGTTTGTGCCTATCAGGGATTTGAGGAGGTGCAGGGAGTGGCGGCCAAAACCCTCCAAGGACTCTAAGTTCCTTGGAGGGTTTCTTTTTTACTTCTCCACGGAAAAGCGATACTTAATGTTATGCACATACTTCTCGCCATGATTTAGAATTGGACTTGGGAAGTTGTGGTGATTGATGCAATCTGGACAGTATGAGTTAAAAGAACCTTAAACAGAAAAAGGCTAAAAATTTTAATTTTGTATCCAAGTGATTACATTTACGTATGTTTCTTCTGGAGAAAACCTCAGAATTCGACAAGTGGCTCAAAAAACTGAATGATAGAAAGGTCAAGGCTAAAATCCTCTTGAGATTACAACGAGTAGAAGTTGGAAACTTGGGAGACACTTCCTCAGTCGGCGAGGGAATTGAAGAATTTCGAATCCATTTTGGTCCGGGTTACAGAATTTACTTTAGAAGACAAGGAGAAAGAATAATACTCTTACTTATTGGCGGGGATAAGAGTTCGCAAGAATCTGACATCAAAAAAGCGAAGGCCCTCTGGAATCAATACAAAGAAAACTAACATGGATACCACAAAATTCGATATAGCAGAATATTTAGATAACGAGGAGATGGTCCAAGAGTACCTCAATACGGTACTGGAAGAGGGAAGCTCTCAAGAAATCGTCGTTGCATTGGGCCATGTGGCAAAAGCAATTGGAATGTCAAAAATCGCCGAGCAAACCGGTCTTAGCCGGCCAAGTCTTTATAAGGCTCTTTCTCCTGACTCCAAACCGCAGTTTGAAACCATTTTAAAAGTAATTCGAGCAATCGGAGAGAATTTGCAGTTTAAGCCAAGCTTGTAATTTTTTCAAAACTAATTCGGAAATTTTCCGAATTAACTTCCAAAAAATGACAAAACCCTCCAAGGGATTTTAAACTCTTGAAGGGTTTCTGTTTTACTTCTCCACCGAAAACCGATACTCAATAGTATGCACGTACTTCTCTCCCGGATTTAAGATCGGGCTGGGGAAGTTGTCATGGTTGATCGCATCGGGCCAATTTTGGGACTCGAGGCAGAAGCCCCAATGTTTGTCGTAGGTTTTACCATCGGCTCCTGCAAAGTTGGAAATAAAGTTGCCGGTGTAGAACTGCACGCCCATGTTGTCCGAGTACATATCCATCACTCGGCCGCTTTCGGCATGTCGCACTCGCACGAAATGCTTCATTTCATCTGACTTTTCCATTTTCATGACCATGTTGTGATCAAAACCACCCGCATTAGCTTCGATCTGATCCCCTAGAATTTTTGGCGTACGGAAGTCAAATGGAGTTCCCGTTACATCTTTCACCTCGCCGGTTGGAATCAGTTCATCATCCACTGGTGTATATGCATCTGCCCAAAACTGAAACTCATGATCCAACACATCCCGCTTAATCCCTCCCAGGTTGAAATAGGTGTGATTGGTCAGGTTGAGTATGGTTTTTTTGTCTGTTTTGGATTCAAAGCGAATACGAAGGGTGTTGTTTGCGGTCAATTCCATCCAAAGGGTGGTTGTCAAAGTACCGGGGTAACCTTCTTCACCATCCGGACTGATGTAGGTCATTTTTACTCCCACAACTGAGTCGTTGGAGTAGGTTTCAGGTGTCCAAACTTTCTTATTGAATCCTTCCACTCCACCATGCAGGTGATTGTCGCCGTTGGTTTTTGCCAACTCATATGTAGTTCCATCGAGGGTGAATTTTGCGTCTGCAATTCGGTTGGCTACACGACCCGCGGTTGCGCCAAAGAACGGATTTGGCTTGGTTAGATATTCTGCCACACTATCCAGTGTCAGTGTAATATTTTCCAGTTTTCCGTTTTTGTCGGGAGTGATGATTTTGGAGATGAGTCCGCCATAGTTTGACATTTCCACCTGCATGGTACCATTGTCGAGGACGTAATGGAATACGGGTTGGCCTTTGTGCTCAGCCACTTGTTCAGCTTTGATCATTAGATTGATTTCTTCTTTAATAGGTTTTTGGTTTGGGGAACAGGAAATAGCTAACAAAGCGGTCAGCGAAATTCCTAAAAGGTTTTGGTATTTCATGGTTTTGGGTTGGAAAGTTGTAATGTGAGAAGGTTGGAAAGTAGGAAAGTACATCAAGCCTATTTGGCCACTCGAAATCATACTTCGTATTTCAAGCCTCGTATTTCTAATTTCGTACTTCGCACTTTCTATTTATTGTCTTATATACTTTTGACGAATCAGATTTATCTGCAGCTGAAGTTCGTCCCGCTGCATGAACTTCCCTCCGATCATAATTGCCTGTGGCTTCTCCAATGTAGTCAGATCTTCAAGCGGATTTTTTTGAACCAACACAAATTCCGCAGCTGCACCTGGCTTCAATACTCCCCACTCTCCTCCCTGCTCATAGTATTCAGCACAATTCACCGATCCGGTTTTTAAAATTTCATAGTTTGACATCCCGGCATTGGACATGGATTCGATTTCCCGGTGAATGGAAAAGCCCGGTACGTTGAATACCTGTGGGGAATCCGAACTCATCAGCATGGGAACACCCGCCTGATGAAGTTCCAGAAAAAGAGCCTTGCGAAAATCAAGGTAAGGTTTCACTTTCTCCTCTGCCAAAACTCCGCTACTTTCCAACTGAGTCTTGGTATTAAACCATTGCGTCACGAGCTGGCCCGGCAGGTAAAACATTTCAGGTTGCTGACGCAATTCGTAGGCTGGTTGATAGCCAAAATATCGCTCAAAAAGCGTCATGGTGGGCGCAACATACGCTTTGTTGTCCAATGTCATTTTGATCAATCCCGGCAAAAGATTTTTATCTACTTCACCTACCGAAAGCATATTGAATGGTCCAGATTTGGTTGGGTCAAGTTTACTCTTATCGGTGATCATCGCTTCAAGATAGCCATCGATATGCTCCACAGATCGGTAGCCTTTGTTCAATGAAGTCACCAAGCCCACGTCCATCGACACGTGACCTCCATAGAAAATACCTATCTTTTTAGCTTCGTCAGCTATGGCCAAAAATTTTGGAGTATCCAATCCGGGATGAAGCTTGAGATGATCGTATCCGGCAGCTTTTTGCGCTCTAACCATCGCTCGTCCTGCTTCGGGGTCAGAGACAGAGGTGCCGTTAAGCGATGGACCGGAGATAAACATCCGAGGGCCTTTGATTTCACCACTTTCAACTCTAGCCTTCAATGTCAAATGCGATTCATGCCCCAACATGCTTCGAATTCTCAGCACCCCATTTGCCAGGTACAGCCATAACACTTCCTCCTGAAATTCGGGGCCAAACTGTTCAGGGAGTGGAATATGCGCATGAAACTCAGCCAAACCCGGAAAAATATACATTCCCCGTCCGTCCAAAGTGCGAATTCCAGCAACGCTGATTTCTTCTTCGGGAGCAATTTCCATGATTACCCCATCCTTCACGTAGATCGAGTGATCCTCCAACACCTTATCATTTTCCATGGTGATGATGTTGACATGATTGATCAGTAGCTCTTGGGAAAAAAGAAGAGAACTGCTGAAAAAGCTCAGAAAAAAGAGCCAAAACAAAATTTTAGAAGGTTTCATAGCAGGGAAAGTTAGCGTTCGAAACATAATTTCGCCCTTTCCCTCATGCAAACCAATCCGATGGTGGATTTTTTTAAGTTCACCGCAGATACGCTGAGAACCCTGAGTTCTATTGTAAGAGGTAAGTGGTGAAAAGTCAGTAGAGAATCAGGAGACATCTTAGCCATCTGTAACCCATTTTTGCCATAAAAGCTCGAAAGTAATAAGTGAAAGATAAATAGTGAAAAATAAAAGGTATGTCTGTGACAATCTGTGACTTTTTCTGTGAAAATCTGTGGGAAACAAAAAAGGCCGGAATTGCTCCAGCCCTCCGAATCTCGAATTTAAGAATTCCATTCTGTGTGGTAAAACTTCCCGCTGGGATCGTCTTTCCGCTGATAGGTGTGCGCACCGAAGTAGTCCCGCTGCGCCTGAATGACCGATGCGCTGGATTCGGCAGTGATTCTACCCAAGAGATAATTAATTCCGGCACTCATCACCGGCAATGCAAACCCATGAGTCAATCCCAGCCCAACCAATTCCGCCAAAGACTTTCTTCCGGAAATCACCTGATCCTTTACACCCGTCATTTCGAAAAACGGCTTGGTATCCGCATAATTCACGGAAATCGTCTCCATCAAGCCCGAACGGATGATACATCCATTGGTCCAGATTCTTGAAATCTCATTGAAGTTCAAGTCCCAATTTTTGGCATCAGAAACAGTTTTCATCAATCGGAATCCCACCTCGTGATTGATGATTCGGGACAAAGAATACGCAGCTTTGATTTTGGGAAGCCATTCTTCGAGCAATCCCTCCACTTTCACAAACTCATGTTGGAAGGCTTTGGAGAAAGCTATCCGCATTGCCTTTTCTCCGGAAACCCCGCGTGCATTGACCGATTCCGCCAAAGGACTGTATGGAATTCCGTATTCCAATGCTGTAGTCAATGACCAAGCCCCGGTTCCTTTTTGGCCAGCCTGATCCAGGATTTTATCCAAAAGCAACTCTCCGTTTTCCTTAAAAAGAAGCAGATCAGCGGTGATTTCAAGCAGGAAGGATTTAAGTTCTCCCTTTCCCCATTCGCTGAAAATCTCAGAAACTTGCTCAGGCGTACATCCAAATCCAAATCTAAACAAGTGCGTCAATTCCGCCAAAACCTGCATTTCTCCATATTCGATGGAATTATGCACCATTTTGATAAAGTGGCCCGAACCGCCCGGCCCTACATACGTCACGCAGGGTTTGCCGTTTTTGTCTTTGGCAGAGATCCTTCCTAGGAAATCCTCCACCATCGCATAGCCTTCCGCATTTCCTCCGGGCATAATTGAGGGACCTTTTCTTGCACCTTCTTCTCCTCCGGATACACCCATTGGCAGGAAGTGCATGTCCAATTCTTTCAATCGGTTTACTCTGCGATCCGAATCCAGGTAAAAAGAATTTCCTCCATCGATGACCAGATCATCTTTTTCCAGAAGTGGAATCAAATTGTCCAATTGAGAATCAATGGCCGCTCCTGCGGGAATCATCATCAAAATCCGGCGTGGCTTTTCGAGTGAATCCACAAATTTTTGCAAGTCCTCAAATGCCAGCATATTAGAAAATTCAGGATTTTCATCGACTACTTTCTGAGCGATTCCTTCCTCTTTTCCAGCTACAAATCGGTTGTAAAGTGATACGGGAACGCCATTTTCAGCCAGATTCAGCGCAAGGCTTTTGCCCATCACGCCCATTCCGATCACGCCCATTTTCATGTTCATAGGTTGAGATTTTAAGTAAGTAAGAGATGCCTCGAGCAATTCTTCGGGAGTCCCGGAAATATCAAGTTCGAATCCGGTCTGTGGTTTTTCCCAAGTGGCAATCTGAGAATCCAGCATTCCGGCTTTCATGTAATGGTTTTTTCGCGCCAGCATCCGCTCCCAAATCAGCTCTCGTGATCCTATCAAGTGAATCCATCGAAGATTTTCTGAAACGTTGAGCTTTTCCCGATACGGATTTTTCAAAGCAGAACAAGCCAACACGGCACCACCTTCAAGCTCCGAAGCTACCAATCGATCCGCCAAAGCCTGAAGCCAGGGAATTCGATTTTCGTCATTGAGCGGATGTCCGGCACTCATTTTGGCGATATTTTCCGCAGGATGAAAATGATCCGCATCAAAAAAAGGAAGTTTGAGCCTTTCGGCCAATAGCGATCCCAAGGTGGTTTTACCCGTTCCCGAGACGCCGGTGACAATTACAAGCATGGGGCGAATTTAAGTTTTAAAGTCCATTGTCCATAGTCTATAGACCATAGTTGGAAGAAAATCTGAGTCTATAAGCTATGGTCTATGGACTATAGGCTATCAGCTAATTTCCCAATCTTCCAATTTTTCAATCTTCCAATCATTACCTTTGCAAATCAATTTTCAAGATTCATGATTTCAGTTGACAATGTGACCGTCATGCACGGCGGCACTCCGCTTTTTAGCAATATCTCCTTCGCCATCAATGATACTGACAAAATAGCCTTGATGGGCAAAAACGGCGCAGGTAAATCCACCCTTCTTAAGATCATCGCAGGTCAAAGCAAACCCACTTCGGGGTCGGTTTCTGCTCCTAAAGGATTTGTCGTCGCCTATCTTCCACAGCATTTGTTGACTGCCGATGACTGCACGGTGATGGAAGAGACTGCCAAGGCTTTTGCGAGTTACCTCGATATGAAGGCTGAAATCGAGAAAATCAACGAAGAACTTACCGTCAGAACAGACTATGAATCGGACAACTATTACAAGTTGATCGAACGTGTCTCCGAACTCAGCGAGAAGTTTTACGCCATAGAAGAGGTGAATTATGAAGCAGAAGTGGAGAAAGTTTTGCTTGGATTGGGATTCGAGCGGACAGATTTCACGCGTTCCACTTCGGAGTTTTCAGGAGGATGGAGGATGCGAATTGAATTGGCTAAAATTCTTTTGCAAAAACCTGATCTGATCCTGCTGGATGAACCAACCAACCATTTGGACATCGAATCCATTCAGTGGTTGGAGGAATTTTTGATGACTAAGGCCAAAGCAGTAGTGGTAATATCTCACGACAGGGCCTTTGTAGACAACATCACGACCCGCACCATTGAGGTCACAATGGGCAGGATATACGACTACAAAGCCAAGTACAGTCATTATCTGGAGCTTCGAAAAGAACGTCGCGAGCAGCAACAGAAACACTACGAGGATCAGCAGCGAACCATTGCAGATATTCAGGAATTTATCGACCGATTCAAGGGTACTTATTCCAAGACATTACAGGTTCAGTCTCGAGTGAAAATGCTGGAAAAAATGGAGCTCATCGAAGTGGACGAGGTAGACAGTTCTGCTTTGAAACTCCGATTTCCTCCATCCCCGAGATCGGGAAATTACCCGGTAATCGTGGATGACATGAGCAAAAGCTATGGAGACCATGTGGTTTTCAAAAATTCGTCCATGACCATTGAACGTGGGCAGAAAGTGGCTTTTGTCGGAAAAAACGGAGAGGGTAAGTCGACTATGATGAAAGCAATCATGGGTCAGATTGAATTTCAGGGTAAATGCGAACTGGGACACAATGCCATGATCGGGTATTTCGCCCAAAATCAGGCCTCACTCCTGGATGAAAGCTTAACCATATTTGAAACAATCGATCAGATTGCGGTCGGCGAAATCCGAACAAAAGTAAAGGACCTTTTGGGCGCCTTCATGTTCAAAGGAGACGAAATCAATAAAAAAGTAAAAGTTCTCTCCGGTGGGGAAAAAACCCGATTGGCAATGATCAAATTACTGCTGGAGCCTGTTAATTTGCTGATTCTAGATGAACCGACCAACCACCTGGACATGAAGACCAAGGACATTATCAAAGATGCCTTGAAGGCATTTGATGGCACCTTGGTGATCGTTTCTCACGATCGTGATTTCTTGGATGGTTTGGTGACCAAAGTTTTTGAATTTGGGAATAAGCGGGTCAAGGAACATTTCGAAGACATCAACGGCTTCCTGAGAAATAAGAAACTGGAGAATTTGAGGGAAGTGGAGCGAAAGCAGTAGGCAGATGTCAGTATTCAGTTTGCAGCCGCAGTAGGCAGAATCGGTGATCAGTGATCAGTAAGCAGTCCCGGTAGGCAGACTGTCAGGCTGAGCAGCTTGTCCGCCGCGGCGGGGAGTCGAAGCCAACTCAGTGATCAGTTTGCAGTCCCAGTAGGCAGAGCTCAATTTGTCAGACTTAGCGGAGTCGAAGTCTTGTAATGTATTCAGTTTTCAATCTCAGTGGGCAGAAAAAAATCCAAAGCACTTTACTTTGGATTTTTTCATTTGCTGTCTATAACAAAATCCTCCAAGAAACTTGTAAGCCTCGAAGGTTGGCTTTCTAACTTCTTTATACTTCTGTCTAACGTCTTTTTTTACAACCCAAATTGTCTCGGTAACCAAAGCGTAATTTCAGGAAACAGCATAATCAGAATCAAAGCAAGAATCATTGCCAAAAAGAACGGAAGCAAGGGTTTAATGACTTTCTGAATCGTCGTCTGCGCAATACCCACACCAATAAAAAGAATCGACCCTACCGGCGGCGTACACAAGCCAATACAAAGGTTAAGTACCATCATAATCCCAAAATGAACCGGATCAACACCAAGATTGGTCACTACAGGCAGAAATATCGGTGTGAAGATCAATACTGCCGGGGTCATATCCATGAATACACCCACAAACAAAAGCAGGATATTTATCAGTATCAGGATCACAATGATATTATCACTGAGCGAGAGCATGGCATTGCTGATGCGCTGAGGAATTTCCTCACTGGACATCACCCAAGACATGGCCATAGAAGTAGCGATCAAAAGCATCACGACAGCGGTGGTTTCGGCTGATTTGAGCAAAACAGAGGGAAGATCCTTGAAACCGATTTCCCGATAAATCAACGTAAGGACTAAGCTATAAACTACGGCTATTGCAGAGGCCTCTGTGGCGGTAAATATGCCTCCGATTATCCCGCCAATTACCACGATCAGCAAAAATAAACTTGGGACTGCTCTCCAAAATGTGGATAAAACCAACGTGATAGAAGAAGATTCTCCAGAAGGAAGTTTTTTGATTTTGACCATTATTGCCGTCGTAATCATCAAAAACAACCCGACCAGTAAGCCAGGCAAATAGCCGGCAACAAACAAAGCAGCTACAGAAACCCCACCTGATGCCAAAGAATAAACGATCAGTACATTGGAGGGAGGAATGATCAAACCCGTCGTGGAAGAAGTAATGTTTACGGCTGCGCCCAACTCTTTGGGATAGCCTTCTTTTTCCATTCTTTTACCCAAAATCCCACCCATAGAGGATGCTGCCGCCACCGCAGATCCCGCAATGGCCCCCATCAGCATCGCCGCAACGATATTGACATGAAGCAAGCCACCCGGAAGTCTTCCAGTGAGTGCTTTTGCAAATTCTATCAATCGATTGGCTATACCTCCGCGGTTCATCAACTCTCCTGCTAGGATGAAAAATGGGATTGCAAGCAAGGAGAAGCTGTCCAATCCCGTCCCCATCCGCTGAGCTACAGTAGTAATTGCAGGCATGGTAGCCACGGTGACCATCAAGGTCAACATGCTGGAAAGTCCAAGACTCCAAGCTACCGGAACACCTATCCCAAGAAAAAATATAAAAGATAAAACGAGTACTAATATGCTTATCACTTCCATTATTCGGCTGATTTTAAAGATTGAGTCAATTGAACAATGGTAAACGCTTGATAATAACAAACCAAAATCCCGCTGAATGGAATGATGCCATACACATAGGCCAAAGGAATCTGAAGCGCGGCGGATTTTTGGGCCAAAATAAACGTAATGTAGACCAAATTAGAGCCTCCAATGACCATGACTGTCAAAGCGAAAGCCAGGACCAAAACACTTACCAAAATCAGGACTTTCTTCTGAAGCTTTTCCCTGAGGCTATTTAGAATAATATCGATGGCGAGGTGTTCGTTTTTCCCGGCTACATAGGCCGCACCGAGCATCCCCACCCAAATCAACATGTATCGGGAAAGTTCATCCGTAAATGAGCTCGGATCTTTAAAAACGTAGCGGGAAGTCACTTGCCAAGTCACATTCAGTACCATCAGGGCCATCAGGATGACCAGCATAGTGGCGATCAACTGATCCAGTTTGGATTTTGCGTAGTCGGAAAACATTTTCGCTTCAGGGTTTTGGGTTAATTGACTTCTCGGATTGCACTGACTAAAGCATAGATCTCCGGTTGCTGAACCTTGAGTTGTTCATATACACTTTCCACTGCCTTACGGAAGGGTTCTTTGTCCGGATAAGTAATGGTGACACCTGCGGCTTCAAGCTCTCGCATGGATTCGGCAGTGGATTCGGCCCAAAGTTTATATTCATAGGTTGCAGATTCGTCAGCCGCTTCCTGAACCCACTTTTGCTCCTCCGGGGTAAGCCTTTCCCAAACTTTGGTACTGATGATTACTACATCAGGAATAGCCGTATGCTCATTCAAACTGTAAAATTTACAGACTTCGAAATGCTTGGAGGTGTACAAACTTGGAGGATTGTTTTCCGCTGCATCCACGATCCCTTGTTGCAAAGCCGTGTACAGTTCCCCATAGGAAACTGGAGTCGGTGAACCTCCAAAGCTCTTGACCATACTTGCAGCAGTTGGGCTCTCCATTACCCGGACTTTGAGACCGGCGAGATCTGCCGGTGTTTCCACCGGTTTGTTTTTGGTATAAAAACTCCGCTTTCCTGCATCGTAATAGGTCAGGCCACGGAGCCAAAACTCCTCTCCATCCAGCAAAAGCTGTTTTCCGATCTCCCCTTCCAAGACTTTGCGCTGATGCGCATCATCCCGGAATAAATAAGGCATTCCAAAAACCTGCATCGTGGGCGCAAAACCTTCCAAAGCAGCAGCCGAAACCTTTGTCATCCCCAAACTCCCGATCTGCAAAAGCTCCAGCAGTTCCCGTTCAGATCCCAATTGCTGATTGGGATAGACTTTCATGATGATCTTACCGTTGGATTTTTTCTTGACCTGTTCGGCCATAAAAAGCATGGCCTCGTGGACGGGATGGTTCACAACTTGCGCATGGCCCAGCTTGATGATTTTGACATCCAGCGGCCCGGAACAGGAAATGGGCAAGAACCCGGCAAGCAGAATGAAAACAAAAAGAGTGATGGTCTTATTCATGGGCTTACTGTATTAGAAAAGGGACTACCAATATTAGATTTTCCTCGCATAGATTCCTCAGAAATTACGGAATCGATTTAAAACCAATTTTTTTGATGAAATGAACACACAAACACAATACAATTCGGACTCTTGTACGTTTCTTATGCTCGCTTTACTCTCCGAGATTCAGCTTTCGGGTATCAGGAATTCTAAAAGGAAAAAAACCTAGCCATTAGGTCTTATCTGAAAAAGGGAATTCAATGAGCTTTCCCTCCTTTGATGAAAAATAGATCGCGCGGATCAGCTCCACGGATTTTCGGGCAGTTTTACCATCTACAACTGGAGTTAAATCTTCCTTAATTGCTTTTACAAAAAGCCTCCACTGCTCTAAATGCAACTGATGACCGATGGCTGTGGGATCTGAAGCTCCCGATCCGGCAGCATTTTCAGTTGGTTTTATGGATTCAGTATTTCCCTTTACATTCCAAGCTGTCAATTTTCCTGCTTCCAGGATCGCACTTCCTTCCGTACCGAAAATCTCAATCCGCTCAGGATATCCGGGGTAAAGTGCTGTTGCTGAAGTAATATTCCCCAAGGCTCCGTTTTTGAAATTCACAATTGCAGCACCCAAATCTTCCCCCTCAATTGGGTACAAGGTCGTCTGCACCTGCCCAAAAACACTTTTCACTTCGCCCATTAGATCCAAAAGCAAGTCGATGGTGTGTATGCCCTGATTGATCAATGCTCCTCCACCGTCGGCTTGCAGGGTTCCTTTCCAATTGCTTGTGGAATAGTAAGCAGAATCTCTGAACCAGTTCACATAGGCATTGCCCATAAGGAGTCTACCAAAAACACCTTCAGATACGGCTTTCTTTAGCTTTTTATAATCTTCAGTAAATCGATTCTGGAAAATTACTGCCAGTTTTACTCCGCTCTCCGAACAAGCCGAGATCAATTCATCGGTTCGCTGAAGATTGATTTCGATCGGCTTTTCAATCATCAGGTGCTTACCGGCTTTTGCGGCAGCTAATCCCGTTTCCAAATGCATCCCGCTTGGGGTACAAACACAGACAATTTCCAAATCGGGTACATTTAAAAATTCATTCAAATCAGTGAAAACTGGAAGACCAAATTGAGCTTTGGCTTTTGCGGCACTTTCAGGTTTGGGGTTGTACAATGCGACCAATTCTGCACCATCAATCTCAGCAATAGCCTGCGCATGCTTTCCGACGATTGACCCTGTTCCGATGATTCCAATGTTCATTATTCTAGATGTTTAAGGATTTTTGACAAAGTGGATTCTGCCACAGGTATTCCATTTTTCAGATTTTTCGCTCGGGTTTCCACGACTTTTTCCCCCGGAAATCGAATTGCTTGGTCTTCAAAAACGGCAGAATTTTTAAGATTATCAAGGATACTATCAGTCTTTTGCTCCATCCAATCCATCAAGTCCAACTTGACCGGGTCAAAGCAGAGAAAAACCTGTGAAAGCCCATATTCATCGCCATTGTGATCAACTTCATGTGTGGAGTTTCCCCCTGAAAGTATAGACACCAGCAAATCCAGCATCAAAGAAAGGCCTGCCCCTTTCCACAGACCCATGGGCAAGGCAAGGTGATTTTCTAAAATCACTTTAGGGTCTTTTGTTAGATTTCCAGCTTGGTCAAAACCGCCGTCATAGGGCAAATCCTGATCCTTTTTTGCAAAAAGGCTCATTTTACCATAAGCAAACTGAGACATGGCCATGTCCAAAACGACCGGTGAGATCTTTCTTGGAATGCCGATTACCAAAGGATTATTTCCCAAAACAGGCTCACTTCCGCCCCAAGAAGGCATATTGGGTTTGGTATTGGTAAAACAAATCCCGATACACCCCGCATCCACCGCCTGCCAGCCAAAATTCCCTCCTCGCATCCAGTGATTGGTTTGGGCAAGTGTGACACAGCCGACCCCAAATTCATTGGAGAGGCTGATCGCCCGATCCATGGCAAAATGTGCATTTAGATTTCCCGGCCCCAAATTACCATCCCAGCGTTCAAACATCCCGGTTTTACTCAGGAGTGTGGGTGAATGGGATGGTTTGACATAGCCCTTTTCTATAAATTCCAAGAAAAGCGGAAATCGGTTGACCCCGTGAGACCGGACTCCATCCAGATCTGCTTTTGCAAAAAGAGTAGCGCAGCGATTCGCACGGTTTTCCTCAAAACCAAACTTCAGTAAAATCTGCTTGAGCCTTGAAACCAACTCGTCAAACGATATCAGTACATCATTCATATTCGGTTAAAGAAAGAAAAAATGGTCACAAATCGAAATTTGATCAATGGTCTTTCAACATCGGTATTGATCTTTTGCAAAACTGAATACAAATTCCCCAAGGATCCCTGAGCATCACCAGGTGAGAACTATCTGGCAAAATATCATCGCTCATTTCACTTGCCCCTGCATTGATCAATCGGGCTTTATCTTTGGCAGGATCCTCTGATACAAAAGCCAAATGAACTGCCAAGGGATGAAAGCGGGTGAAATCAAGTGTTTCACCTTTGGGATTACTGTAGATTTCCAGCAGTATCGTACCACTGTCATCTGCGAGAAAAGTCATGTATGGCGCTTCAGTCATCTTTTTCACCACTTTCAATCCAAGATAAGCCTCGTACCAAATGGACATTTCTTGGGCATTTGGGACATTTAGTGCGAAGTGTTCGAATTTCATGTGTTTATAATTGTTTTTTATCGGTCAGATGGAATGCCCTGGATAATCATTCCCCTGTGTGATCCCGTACCTACGGGATCATGGGCATTTCATCTGTTTATAATTTGTTTTTCAGTTCGGATTAATTCATTTCAGTTTTGGCCCAAACCCGGGGGTCCAATTTCATCAATTGCACCAGAGCCAGGTACAACTCCTGCCTAGCGCGGAAAAACTCCCAGGGTCTTTCGAAGAAATTCTCGAGTGCCACAGCAAAAAACTCGTGTTCATTAAGTGCTGCATTTTCCCTGAACAAGGCGTTTTCCCCGGATTTTACCTTCGCTATTTCCTCGGGAACGAGGCTTTTGTAGGTTTTCCATGCCTGAGTCTCAAATTCCTTTTCTCCATCTGTGTCAATTTGGTTTGCAAGTTTGAGCGCATGGGCTATTTCGTGAATACCAAGATTCACTCCATCATTTTCATCCAAAAGTCCTTCCACAAAACAATGCCAAGAGATCACTATCAGTCCGAATTTGGGGTTGACTTCCCCCCGGTGATAGGTTTTGTTAGATGTGCTGTAGTAGGCATTGGGATACACCAAAATGGTATGAAAATGCGCCAGGCGAAGTCGCTTCCAGCCAAAAGTAACCATAGCGATAGTCGCGCTGATTAAAAGCTCCATTTCTACTGTCACTTCTAAAAGTCCTCCTCGCGGAATAAATTTTTTTGTAGAAAGGACCATCTCGAGTTTTTCCAGAAACTCCTTTTTGTGCTGTGGATTCAATCGATTAAAAAATGAAAAATACTTCTCCAGATAAGTCAGGTCTTCTTGACTTAATTTCCTTTTAAAAAGAAAAAACCGAGCCTGCTCCATCCACCATCTCGCGCGCTTCAACAAGTAATAACTTCGAATCATCATGAAAACAAAAATGGCAATTACCTAAAGGTAATTGCCATGGATTTGCTATGCAAATGGTTCCTTATCTCGCGTAGTTGACGGCTCTCATTTCACGGATTACAGTCACTTTGATTTGACCAGGGTACTGCATTTCTTTTTCAATTTTCTGAGAAATATCAAAGGAAAGCTTACCGGCGGTTTGATCGTCCACATTGTCCGCATCAACGAGGATCCGAAGCTCTCGACCTGCCTGCATCGCAAAGCATTTGTTCACTCCGTCAAACGCAAGCGCAAGCTCTTCAAGCTCTTTGAGGCGCTTGATATAGCTATCCATGATTTCGCGACGTGCGCCCGGCCTTGAGCCTGATATCGCATCACAGGCCTGAACGATCGGGGATATCATAGAGGTCATTTCGATCTCATCATGGTGAGCACCGATGGCGTTGCAGATTTCGGGATGTTCTTTGTAGCGTTTTGCCAACTCCATTCCAAGTACTGCGTGCGGCAATTCCTGTTCTTCCGGCCAGACTTTTCCGATATCGTGAAGTAATCCTGCACGCTTGGCAAGCTTGGCGTTGAGACCCATTTCAGCAGCCATGGTTGCGGCCAGTTTGGCCACTTCTCTGGAGTGCTGAAGTAGATTCTGTCCATAGGAAGATCGAAATCTCATCCGTCCCACCATCCGGATCAATTCGGGATGAAGCCCGTGAATTCCCAAATCGATACAGGTACGCTCACCGATTTCGACAATTTCTTCCTCGATATTTTTCTCGGTTTTAGCGACTACTTCCTCAATTCTTGCCGGGTGTATCCTGCCATCCTGGACCAATCTATGAAGTGAGAGTCTCGCGATTTCTCTCCTGACCGGATCAAATCCGGAAATGATAATCGCTTCCGGTGTATCATCCACGACGATTTCCACACCTGTAGCGGCTTCAAGCGCCCGGATATTCCGACCTTCACGACCGATGATTTTGCCTTTGATGTCGTCACTTTCGATGTTGAATACAGATACGCAGTTTTCCACTGCGTGCTCTGTGGCGGTACGCTGAATGGTATCCAAAACGATCTTTTTCGCCTGTTTGGTAGCGGTCAATTTCGCCTCATCCAAGATGTCTTTGATCTGTGAGGATGCCTTGGATTGTGCCTCTTCGGTCAACATTGTAATGATCTGATCTTTGGCTTCTTCCCGGGTCAGCCCGGCGATTTTCTCCAAATCGGCAATCCTCTGATTAGTGATTCGGTCAAGCTCTTCTTTTTTGACTTGGACCGAGTGAAGTTGGGCACTCAGGTTTTCCTTCTTGCTGTCAAGTTCGACTTCTTTTCTTTTCAGCGCTTCCTGCTCTTTGGACACTTGACTCTGGAGTTGCTTGACTTTGTTTTCGTTGGTGATGATGATACTTTTCTTGTTATTCATCTCCTCGTCAAACTCCGACTTCAATTTCAGATACTTTTCTTTAGCCTCCAGAATTCTGTCTTTCTTGATCGTCTCTGCCGTAAGTTCAGCCTCCCGAAGCATGGACTTGACCCTTACTTGGGTCTCTTCTTCCAACTTCGCATTTTTATTTTTAATGAAAAATCCCGCCAATGCGGCACCCCCACCAAGCCCTACCAGGGCTGCGAGGATGATAAATAGTACGTCTGCCATAGGTATTTATATAGTTATACTACCTCTCCGGCTCCGAAAATCCCAGAAACAAGTGGATACCAATAATCAAACAGCCTTGGTCAACAAAGCTGAAATATGGGAAAGACTTTTACGAACATGTTCGCTGTCTTCAGCATTTACCTCATTGGTTTCGAGAGACTCCACCATGCAGTCAAAAGCTACCATGGCAAGCAAATCCTGAAAGTCATCCAAACCAAATTCGGCTTTATATTTCCTCAATTTCTCATTAATCAACTTCCCGGCATGTCTTATTTTAGCCTCATCTTCAGGCTTAACACGCATAGGATATTCCCTTTCTCCGATTTTCACTCTGATGGCCAGCGTCTCCATATCATTCGGAAAGGTATGTGATCAAATGATCGATTTCTTGTATATAATTATTGATTAAGTCACTCATTTCGGTGGCATCCTCTGGATTCACCGGTCGGTTGTCCACAATGTTACTAATTTTAATCTTATTTTTAAAATGATGGATTTCCTGCTCTTTTTCCTGAATCCCATGCTCCAACTGAGACAAACGAGCCTTTAACAGCTCATTTTCAGCAGCTACCGACTCCAGTTTTTTACTGACCTGTACGGCCAGTTTTTCCAATTTTTGCAGTTCCTCGTGAATCATTTTTAGCTTCTGATTATTGCTCCTACCTGTTCTTGGAAGGCCTGAATCAATTTACTCATTGTTTTCTCAATTACCTTATCGGTTAGGGTATTTTCCTGATCCTGCAGGTGGAAACTCAAAGCATAGGCCTTTTTCCCCGAATCAATTTTATCCCCCTGATACACATCAAAAACCCCGATCTTTCTGACCAATTTCCCTCCCGCTTTCTCAGCTACTGATTTCACCTGATCATATGTCACAGCCTTGTCAATGACCAAAGAAAGATCTCGACGGACTTCGGGAAACTTGGAGATTTCCTGAAATTTCTTCAAACCTGATGCTTTTTTGGTCAACAGATCCCAATCTAGTTCCACAAACCAAACGTCCTGACGAACTTCAGCAAGCTTTAGAATTTTCTCATCGACCAAGCCCACTGTTCCCAGTACCTTTTCTCCCAATTTCAAAGTCAGACCATAGCTAAACGGTGCTGACTCGTTCATTGAAACTTGTCCCACCTCGATATTCAGTCGCTCCAGAATTCGCTCTACGGTTGCATAGAGATCCGAAAAACCAAAAGGCTTCTCAGGTTCTATCCAACTTTCAGAAGAACGGTTTCCCGAATGGAAAATTGCCAGCCTTCTTCCTTCTTTGTAGCCTTCCGCTGTTTTCTGATAGACCGTTCCAAACTCGAAACACTTCAAATCAGTCTGTCTGCGATTGATATTATGTGCCAATACCTCCAGGCCATTGAACAGCAGGGTCTGACGCATGACGCCAAGATCCTCGCTGAGCTTGTTGAATATTTCCACATTTACGGCCGAATCCACAAAACCTGATTTCTCGGCATAAACCGGTTTGGTCAGGCTGTTGGTGATCATTTCAAAATACCCCTGCCCGGCCAGCATCTCAGTCATTCGGTACTGAAGCTTGTTCAGATCTTTAACTGGATGTTCCGCCAAATAATCGGTTTTGAGGTTTTCGGAAAGCTCCACTTGATGGAAGCCATAAATCCTTAATATTTCCTCTATAATATCAGCTTCTCGGGTCACATCGACACGATATGGCTTTACGATTGCCGTGAATCCGTCCTTGGTTTCATTTTCAACATTGATATCGAGACTTTCCAAAATGGACTTCACTTCAGAAGGAGCGATTTTCTTCCCAATCAGTCTATTTACATGGCCGTAGTTCACCCCGATCACAGAATCCTGAACAGGATCTGGATAAAGATCGATGATTTCAGAAGCAACTTTGCCTCCGGCAAATTCCTCCAGCAAAGCCACTGCACGCTTAAGTGCATAAACCGGCATATTCGGATCCGTTCCCCGCTCAAATCGGAAGGAAGCATCCGTTTTCAATCCATGAAACTGCGAGCCCTTACGGACTACATCCGGAGAGAAATAGGCGGATTCCAAGAAAATGGATGTCGTCTGATCACTAACTCCAGAATGATTCCCTCCGAAAATCCCCGCAATACACATACCGCCGGTAGGATCGCAGATCATCAGTTCTTCCCCTGAGAGTTTCCGCTCCTTCCCATCCAACGTGACAAAAGGTGTTCCTTTTGGAAGCTTTCCTACGATGATTTTTCCACTGGAAATCTTATCCGCATCAAATGCATGAAGCGGCTGACCTAAGTCATGAAGAATGAAATTGGTGATGTCTACAATATTGTTGATCGGCTCCAAATCCAAAGAACGCAGGAAATTCTGAAGCCATTGAGGCGATGGCCCAACCTTCAGGTCCGACATCACCACTCCTGCATAGCGTGGGCAATCCACTGAATTCTTAACTTCCACAGTGACTATCGTCCCGGATATTTCTGAAATCAAAGAATTCTCTTCAGGAAGGTAGACCGAGCGGCCTAGCAAAGCCTTCAAATCTCTGGCAACTCCTAAATGAGATGCCGCATCTGCACGGTTTGGTGTTAAGCCGATCTCCAAAACATGATCCTGAGAAACTTCAAAATACTCCGAAGCCGGGGTTCCGTTTGGCAGGTCTGTGTCCAAAACCATAATGCCGGCATGGGATTTACCCAAGCCGATCTCGTCCTCGGCACAGATCATTCCTTCGGAAACTTGGCCACGGATTTTGGCTTTCTTGATTTCAAAAGGCTCTCCTTCGCTTGGATACAATTTTGCTCCTACAGTAGCTACAACTACCTTTTGCCCAGACACCACATTTGGAGCCCCGCAGACAATATGGGAAGGGGTACCCGTACCAATATCCACAGTAGTGAGACTGAGTTTGTCCGCATCCGGGTGTTTTTCGCAAGTCAAAACCTCCCCGATCACCACTCCTTCCAAGCCTCCGCGGACAGACACAAATTCCTCAACCGCCTCCACTTCTAAACCCGAGCGGGTAAGTAATACGGCGATTTCTTCTGGGCTTTCTGGTAGAGAAATATATTTTTTTAAGCGATTAATCGAGATCTTCATAAATTTCTTCTTGCAGGAATCTGATCCTAATCTTCAACAAAAAAGGTGCTTTTGCACCTTTCATAAAACTGATTGGCAAATTTATAAGAATTGCTTCGGGCTTTCTTATTCTTTGTAATTTTTCTCCCCTGCTTCCAAGGCAATCTCCAAAAGATTTTCTTTGGGAGGAATCGGACAGGCATAGTCGGGATTGTAGGCGCAATAAGGATTGAATGCTAGATTAAAGTCCAGGGTGATGCTGTTTTTACCATCCTGCCTTACATTCAGGTAGCGCCCGCCGCCGTAGGTTTCCCCCGCACTGGTGGCATCAGCAAAAGCCAAAAAGAAATTCCGCTTGTCCGTTTCGTCCATCGCCTGGAGTAGCAGCAATTTGTTGGTCCTTCCTCCCAATTCAAATTCGGCAAAGGAATGCTCGATATAGCGCTGCTTGGATCCGTCTGTCAAAGGGACTTCCCGTACTTTTTTGTTTTCGATCGGTAATAATCGGGCTTTGACTTTGTAAGCAGGATTAATGTCATAAAAGGTCAACTTGGTAAACCCTCGCTTTTGCTCCTCAGTCAATGGTGATTCGATGTTAAACCGGATAAACTTAAACTGACGCTCCCGTTCTTTTTCGATTTTCTCCACATAGGATTCGGGGCTTTCAGCCGCTGTAAACATGTAGGCGACAGCCGTGATCACCACCAAACCAACGGCAATGAGTAAAATGTAATTTGATTTTTTCATTTATAGTATGCCCTCATCGGCGAAGCTAAAATAGCCACGATCTCCAAAAATTACATGGTCCAAAACAGGTAAATCCAATTCTCGCCCAATTTTGACCAATCTTTCGGTCAATCGCTTGTCCTGTTCGGAAGGAGATAGATTGCCGCTGGGATGATTATGAACTAAAATAATGGACTGAGAGACCTGCTCAAGTGCAATTTTAAAAACAATTTTAGGATCCACAACGGTTCCTGATGTCCCTCCTTGACTCACGAGTTGCTTTTTTATCACATAATTTGATCTCGACAGTAAAATCAGGTAAAAGTGCTCCACGATTTCATCATAAAGTTCAGGCTTCATCAACTCGTAGATGTCCCGTGAACTGGTGATTTTAATCCGTGTCTGGGGTTCTTGTTCTTTACGTCTTCGCCCAAGTTCCATTGCCGCCACGATGGAAATCGCCTTTGCTTCACCGATTCCTTTAAACTTCATGAGATCTTTGACAGACATTTTTGCCAAGGAGGCAAGGTCGTAACTGACCTCACGGAGAATCATTCGGGAAAGATCCACGGCACTGATCATAGGAGTACCCGAACCAATCAGGATTGCGATTAATTCTGCGTCTGAAAGCGATGATTTCCCCTTGAGCAATAGCTTTTCCCTAGGACGGTCTTCTTCTGCCAGCTCGGATATTTTAATCGAAGTAGCCTGACTCATAAGCAGTTATTTAAAAAAGGTTGTACAAAAAGTGTAACTAAAACTAATCAGAAAAAGGCATAAAAAAAACCCTGCTTTTGACAGGGTTTAGGTAGGATAGTCTTTAAGAGATTAAGCCAAAGCGCTTACGAACTTAGCCAATCTTGATTTCTTGTTACTAGCGTTGTTTTTGTGAATCACATTCTTCTTTGCCAGTTTGTCCAACATAGATGAAACCTTCTTGTAAAGCTCTGTAGCTTCTACTTTATCAGTTGCAGCTTTCAATCTTTTGATGAAAGTTCTAGTGGTCTTAGCCTGATATCTGTTTCTCAAACGCTTCGCTTCGTTGGCACGAATTCTTTTCAGAGCTGATTTGTGATTTGCCATATCTTGTTTTTAAATAAAATCTTTACGTTCCCCAATTCCGAATTGGAGTGCAAAGTTATTGTAAATAATTAATTCTGCCAAAGTAATTTGAAACATTCCTTTTAGCGTCCTCTTATTCTAAAATAACAAATTTGGCTCCAAGCCTAAAGAAGAACGTAAATATAGGTCTTTTGACTTCGAATAAGAGAAATCTTTTGACTATTTTCAAAAATGAAGATTTTTATGATGTGGGCTTTTAGCTTTCTTTTTTGGTTTCCAAGTTTTGAGGACTGGGGGTTCTATGCACATTCGCTGATCAATCAACAGGCTGTTTACTCTCTCCCACCCGAAATGATCGGTTATTACAAGCCTCACATTCAGTTTGTTACTGAAAAGGCAGTCAATCCTGACCGTAGAAGATATGTCGTAAAAGGCGAGGCTGAAAAGCATTACATTGATTTGGATCATTACGGAGACAGTGCGCTTTTTATTTTGCCGAAATACTGGCCTGAAGCCCTTAAAAAATTTTCTGAGGACTCACTTCGGGCCAACGGCATCGGACCTTGGTCCGCTTACCTCACGCTGATCAGTCTGACAAAAGCCTTTGAACAAAAGAATCCCCAAGCAATCCTGAGACTTTCAGCGGACTTGGGACATTATATTGGCGACCTCAATGTCCCGCTCCACACCACTAAAAATTATAACGGTCAATTGACCGGTCAGGAAGGGATTCATGGTTTTTGGGAAAGTCGGGTGCCGGAACTGTTGGCAAAAAACTATTCCCTTTGGGTCGGAAAAGCAGAATATGTAGAAAAACCGCAACTCGCACTTTGGGATGCTGTTGAAAAGGCACACAGTCAAGTGGACAGTGTATTGCGAATCGAGCGGGAACTCACCAAAAACTTTCCGGAAGACCAGAAATACAGCTACGAGGAGCGGAATGGACTTACAGTTCGGGTTTATTCCAGAGATTTCACAGAAGCCTATGCTCAAGCCTTAGACCATCAGATTGAGCGGCAGATGAAGCGCTCCATCAAGATGATCGCTGACTTTTGGTATACCGCTTGGGTCAATGCCGGCCAGCCGGATTTGAGCACCTTGGAAGGCGCTGTAGTTGAAGAAGAAAAACTGACTCCGGATCCGAAATTGAAGGTCAGAGAGCATTTGTAAGTGGTAAAGGATGGAAGCTGAAATATTTAAAAGTAGGCAGTGACAGTAAGCAGTAGGCATGTGGTTAAGCCAATATGTAACTTCTAACCAAGTAAATTATGGATTATCGAGATTTAATTGATTACAAAAAGGCTTTTAAACTGGCCATGCGAATTTTTGAAATTAGCAAAACCTTTCCAAGAGAAGAGAAATTTTCTTTAACTGACCAAATCAGAAGGTCGAGCAGATCTATTTGTACAAATATTGGTGAAGGCTACCGAAAAAGAAGGTATCCAGCACATTTCATTTCTAAATTGAGTGATTCTGACATGGAAAATACTGAAACGCAGGTTTGGTTAAATTTCGCTTTGGCTTGTAAGTATATTGAGGAAGTCACATTCAAAGAACTTGATCAAGAGGTTATTGAAATCGGGAGGTTG
The DNA here is from genome assembly GCF_900103735.1 of Algoriphagus alkaliphilus. Classification (GTDB taxonomy): domain Bacteria; phylum Bacteroidota; class Bacteroidia; order Cytophagales; family Cyclobacteriaceae; genus Algoriphagus; species Algoriphagus alkaliphilus. The sequence goes on from NZ_FMXE01000008.1 coordinate 175,083, forward strand.
CTAAACTTCATGATGGACAATCCCGAGAAATTTGGTTCCAAAAAACCTTAGAAAAAAATTCATGTATCACCCTATTCTATGCTAACTGCAAACTGCCACTGCCTACTTCCTTTGTCACTAATAACTTACTTTTCACCACTTACATTTTACGACGAAAGGTACTGGATCATCGCCTTCCCCAGCCTTCTAAACGTATCCTTAAACACTTCCTCGTTTTCCTCCAAAAGCGTCACTCGAAAACCTCTCAGATCCGAGCAAAAGGAAGAAATGGGCACTACGCAAATTCGCTCAGCTGCAAGCAAATAATACACAAATCGCTTGTCCAAAGGCATCTCCGGATCATTAAGCCAGGAATCCAGCAAGCTTTTCAACCTTTCGTCTTCGATGGGTAAACTTTGATTTGGATTCAATAATTTCTCATCAAAAACAATGGTATTGTAAAATGCACCTTGCGTTGGATTGAATTTGATTCCGGGAATATCTCCAAGAATCTCTCGCATCCAATCACTCCGCTTTCCGATTTGAACGTTGGCCTTTTCCCTGTAGGAATGATAATCGGGATGGCTCATTATTTTGGGAATGGCCAATTGCGGCAAAATCGTAGAACAGACCTCAATCATTTTGGCATTCTCAAGCGTTTGGCAAAGCTTGGCAAACTCCTTCGAGGAGTCCCGATTGTAGAATTCCATCCAACCGCAACGAGCTCCCGGCCAAGGGAATTCTTTTGAAATTCCTTTCAGTGAAATTGCAGGTCGATCTCCGATCACTTCCGCTAAAGCCACAGCTTTAATTCCTTTATAGGTGATGTTTTGGTAAATCTCGTCAGCAATCAGCAACAGGTTAAACTCCTCCGCAATTTTCACAAAGCCTTCCAAAACTTCTTTCGGATACACCATGCCTGTAGGGTTGTCGGGATTGATAATCAGAATTCCCACGATGGACGGATTGTATTTCACCTTCATGAACAGATCCTCCATATCCGGCAGCCATTGGTTGTCCGGGTCGAGTTTGTATGTGATCGGAGCGGTGTTCGCATGGGCTGCTTCGGCCGAACTGTGGGTAGAATAGGCGGGCGAAGGGCCGATAATCCGTGCCGTTGGAATCAGAAATTGGTACAACTTCGCAATTGCATCACCGAGCCCGTTGAAAAAAAGAATGTCTTCAGCAGTGATTTGATTTCCGCCTTTTTGATTGTTTAGATCAGCAAGGAATTTACGGGTTTCAAGGACTCCCTTAGAATCAGCGTAACCGTAGGTTTTGTCTTCCTTAAGTAGGTCGGCAATGATCGCCTTCATCCAATCCGGTACGTGATTATGCTTTTGGATGGGGTCCCCGATGTTTTCCCAGGTCATGGCATAGCCAAGCACTTCAATTTGGCGGGCTTTTTTTACGATTCCCCGGATTTCGTAATTCAATTCTTCTGCTCCGGGTCTGAGGAGTAGCTGTCTCATAGGTCAATAGGCTGGTTTTGGAAAAAAATCCGATACAAATAAAAGGAAAAGGGGGTTGAAAAATCGGGCAACCCAACAAAATTCAAAAGAATTGGAATGGTCAAAAAAGAGAGGGCTTACCGATTTACCCTTATTCTGTTACAAGAAATGGAGAAATTTGCCCTTATTCTGTGACAAGGTTTCTAATATTTACCCTTATTCTGTTACAAGATATTCGATTATTTACCATTTTTTGAGTGGTAAGGACTACCAAACTTGGCCTACTTTCCGGACACCTATATCCGAAAATACTTAGAAAGGTTTATCGGTTAAAAGCTTGTATTTGAAACACAAGATATCTTGTAATTTAAATACAGGCTTTTATATTTGCATTGATTTACAAGGATTTAAATGATACAAATAGATCTTCTTACCCAGATAATCGAGGAACAAGACAGAAATTTCCTCCAAAAACAGCTTATCTCCCGGGAAATGACCGTCCCTTTACAAACCAACCAAATCTTGGTTGTGAGCGGGGTGAGACGATGTGGAAAAAGCATTCTAATCCGCAAAAGTCTACCTTCCACTGAGCCCGGACTTTATCTGAACTTTGAAGACCCAAGATTAGTGGATTTTGAGGCGGTTGATTTTCCAAAACTCGAACAACTCAGAGATGAAATGGGCAAAATCTCCATACTCTTGGATGAAGTCCAAAGTGTGGCAGGTTGGGAAATATTTGCCAGATCCCTTCATGAAAAAGGTAAAAAGCTCTACATCACAGGCTCGAATGCCAGCATGCTGAGTCGAGAACTGGGAACTCGTCTCACTGGACGCTACAAACAAATGGAATTATTCCCCTTTAGCTACAATGAGTTTTTGCTTTTCAAAAACTTATCACCAGGAGAGGAGAGCTTCAAAAGCTATTTCCATTTAGGTGGATTTCCCGAGTTTCTGCACAATCAGGATCAAGACTATTTGAGAACTCTATTCCGAGACATACTTACGCGTGATGTGGCTGTCCGACGAAACATAACTAACGAAACTTCGCTGATACGGCTGGGTGTATTTCTATGTTCCAATGTGGGCAAACCCTTCAGCTATTCCCGAATAGGAAGCCTATTGGAGATAAAGTCAGTCAGGACGGTAATCGATTATTGTGATTACCTCGAGGAGAGTTACCTGTTTGATTTGATACCAATGTATTCCCCTTCGATCCGCAAGCAGTTGGCCAATCCAAAAAAAGCATTTTGCGTTGACCCTGCCTTGGCTGCTGCAAATTCACTTTCCTTCAGCAAGGATTTGGGCAGAAAACTTGAGAATTATGTCTATCTCCATCTCCGACGATCTTTCAAAGAAATCCAATATTTCCAAAATAAGGATTCGGAGTGTGATTTTGTGGTCAAATGGAACGAAGGAATCATTGGTGCGGTACAAGTGTGTTGGGAACTAAACACTGATAATCTCCATCGGGAAATCAAAGGATTGCAGGCTGCATTATCCGAAACACAAGCTCCAAAAGGGGTTTTGCTTACCTGGAACCAAGAAGATTTACTCGAAGGAATAATAGTGATTCCTGTTTGGAAGTGGCTTCTAATGCCTGCGAAGGAATTTTTCGGAATAGCCTAAACTTCCTTCTTTCTTTGTTTCATCGCCTCCAAGAAAAAAGTGACTTCCCCTTAAATTAAAGCTCCAACCAGCAGCCAATTTGGTACCAGAAACAGGTCTAAATACTTCGCCAAGAGGAGCACCAGAATCAGGATAGCCGAGAGCCCATACAATTTATCAATTGGTTTTCTTCTCATTTTGGTTTTAGCAGAAATCTTGTAGTCCCATTTGAATAGCCAAAAACTAGGGAATCGCCGTATCCCTCCGACGAACTGCATCTTGATGAGCTTTGCTTGATGTGCTAAAGTTGTGGGATGAAAAAGACAAGTATCGAAACCAGTACTGGGTATTTTTCCGGATCGGCTTATATTTTTCAAACTACTAATTACTATCAAATTCTCCGCTCCATTCCTGTAAATATCCGGTCTGAACCTTGCCAGGAATCGCCTTTCGCTTTCTCGGATGGTGGAAATCCAAACCATCCGTGAGTGGATTAACAAGATGGAAAATTCTCAGTCTTCTCTTCAGAGTAAGTCCTCCTCTAGATGATCATCCAGCCACTTAAGAATTACTTCATCTTCGGTCAGCAATCCTTCTGGAGCTTTTTCGGAGCACTTCTTATGGTATGGGGAAATATAAATCCGGCCCAATTCCTCTTCGTTAGGACCGAAAATAAGGTATTGATCTATGGGCAAGAGGATTGATTCATGTGAGGTGGAACCCTCTCTCTGATAGGTAATCGGTTGGCCATCCGGCAGACGAAGGTTGTTAAGGTAAAACTTGGCATTGGGCACCCCATGTATCGGGATGGGATTGCTTGGGTCGTATCCAAACCTGCCGGTTGCACCCGGAATCTCATCCTGATCGGTGGCTTGGGGATTTTCCAGGATACTTTGCAAAAAGACCACGCCGTATTCCTCCAGATTTAGATAACCCAACTGTGTCTGATCAGGAAACTTGTATTTTTTTTCTCTCATTCTGTTGGGGGATTTTTGGGTTCAATCGTGAAGGAATTACCCTTCAAGATATTCAAGATTTAATATTTTTGGATCTCAATGAATATTCGTGGCATTTTTACAGCAACCCGTATGGATTTCGGCAAAATCCGTGATTCAAGGCCGGGGAAAGTCGGCTTAATTACAAACCCAAGGTTCAGCCGGGATACCCAATAACATCTCCAATGAAACCAATAGATATAGCTCATCACTCATGACGTACCTACAAAACCTGAAATCCAGGTGTGAGAAATATCTTTCTATGACTTCGCCTACATTGACGGGTCCTCTCTGGTAATGAATTTGCTTTTTTTCCGTGTCCAAAACTGTCACAAAGTCATCGTGGATCACCACATGCCCAATTGGCCCGAACTTATTGTCAAAAATAACATCCCAAAAGTGGATGCCTGGATAGTCCTGAAAGTTCTTTTCGGCTAATACAAGAAACTGCTTATCCCAGGAAGGATCCATATCCCAGCCATAGGGCCATGGGGTTCTTTGTACTAAATCTGCCAAGTCTAGGTTGGTAATCAATTGTCCAATCGTGACCACATCAAACCAATAAGTCAATCCCTGCTCTATCATGTAGTCTTCGTCCTCTACTTCGATCCATACTGGAGAAAGCCGCTTTACCTTACCCTGAGCCATTAGGATCATCAACTGAACCAACTGATAGGTCCATGAGGTCTGCTCAAATTTCCAATTATCATCCCAATCGAGGCGATCTATTCCTTTGAGGGAATGCCTGATTTCATATTCCAGAAAATGAAGGGTAGCAGCTGGGAGGATATGGATGGAGGGCATTGACGTAGGGTGATAAATTTGAAGAATATTTAGACAAAACAAGAATATTTAGCTGTTAGTGGAGACACTAACAGCGGCCGCATGGAGGTTACAGGAGACTGTCGCCATTGTGAGTGTCTCACTCACAATTATGTATTAATAGATACCTTCCCTTCGGGAGGCAGGCAATCTTTTCCCCGGAACCCTAACCAAGATATTCTTCAGATTTGTTGACGATAGGACTAAGGCATTCATATTTCTTAAACAGCGAATCCAATTCCAATAAATCATAGGTTTCAATGGTACCCGTTAGAGAAATAATGCCCTCATGTTCATTGTTTAATCCATCATACCAATTGGGATTAAATTTAAAATCAACATCCTTGTTTTTCACTACAGATTTAAAAATCAGGTCTTTTCGCATGTGGTATTGAGGAATGGCTGTATAGATAAGCACATTGTGAGCGAGAAGAGCCGCCAAATAACTAAGATGTCTTACTTTTCGGAGTTCTCCTCTATCAAACAGGGACAGAAGTTCCGCAGAACTGTACGTGTTCTCAAACTTTTCCCAATCGGAACATCCCTCTGCCTCGAAAAACTTGAGCAGATATTTTTGATCAATTAATGTCAGTTGATCGAAGCTAAATCGAAATTCTTTTTCCATGGCGTTTTTGTCTTTTGAGTTCCAAAATTGAGAAAATGAGAAGTTTGATTTGAGATTTTGCAAGCTTGTATTATTGGTTGCATTAGGGTTTCTACTGCCACCTTGAGACTGTCTCAAAAGGATTTCCATTTTCAGGCTGAGTCTTAAAGATTCTAAGAAAATACAAAATGGAAATGACTGTGGCTCAATGTTAAAGCAGGGGTATTGTCACCTTGAGCACCTGACCGATGAGAGTCGGGCAGTACGAAAGGTCCTCGAACCTCCAGACTCTCGTCTGTCGGGTACTCGGACTAACACACTTTTAGCCTAAAAAACCTTTCAAAGACTACTTGGGTCGTATTTCTGGGCAAATTGATCCCAGTCCAAGCCTACAAGGGATTGCTGAATCATCTCTTTGAAAGTAACTTCACCAATCGAATCCATAAACCAAATCACGCGCAGTTCCGAACTCCAATCATCATTTGTGTTTTCACTATAGCAAGCCCATTCAGCAATTCCATAGAAAGCAGGAAGTTCATTTTCAACATTTCTTCTTTCGGTTCTCCTCCGGTTTTTGGAGTCATGGTGATTTTGAATCTGGGCATTGGTTGATTTTTTGGATTAGTATTTTTTGATTCCTAAAAACAAGGACTGGTATTCCTAGAATGACGACTAACTAATTAATAGGTAGCTAACTCACCAAATCGGCAAAATGGATTTGCCAATTTAATCTGAGCGGGACTTTTGCAGTCCGGTTCCAGAATGGAGGGTGAGGCTACAAGGATAAACAAGGCTTTTGCTCTCGAGACAGCAACATTGAATCTGTTGGGACTATAAAGAAACTCCATGCCCCTAGGCGCATCTTCCGGAGAGGAGGTTGCCACTGAATAAATGATCACGGGAGCTTCCTGTCCTTGAAACTTATCTACAGTACCTATCTGAATTTGAGGTAAAGCAGTTTGTAGTAAGCCAACCTGAGCATTATAGGGAGAAATGATTTTGATATCAGAAGGTTGGAGAACCTTTTCTTTGCCTTTACTATCCACGATGAAAACATCTCCATTACAGAGTTCAGTAACTAGTTGGATAATTTCAGCTACCTCCTCCGTAGAACTGCTCGTATTTCCCTGATGTGAAACCGGGAGAAAACGTAAACCTGAACCACCAAACCGTGTGTTACCACAGATCATTTGATTTTCCAATCCGGGAATTGCATGAAGTTTACCTTCGTAGAATTGTTCGGAATCGAATTCACAAATTGCTGGATGCATTCTCCAGGTTTTTGCCAGAAAAATTCCTTGCTCCTCGGAAATGGTCTTTTGTCCCTGAAGAATATGAGCTAGTGCCGAAACTTCTGTTCCATCAGGATGAACGCCCTGTTGAGATTGCTGAAGCTGCTGTGGATCACCTAAGAGAATTAGATTTCTTGCGGCTTGGCCACAGGCTAATGTGTCAATCAGTGATAATTGTCCAGCTTCATCAATGACCAGATAATCTACCGAACCGAGCAAACCTTCATTTGCCCAAAGGAATGGGGTGCCGGCCAAAATATTTACCCGATTCACACTGTCAATTAGCTTTTTAGCTTCAAGGACAGACTCCCAGGGCACCTCCATGGAGCCATCTGCTTTTTGAATCAAACGGATCGGATGATTCATTTCTTCGGCTAGTCTCCAGACTTTTTCCAATAAAGCGGTGATTACCTTGTGAGACATCGCTGTTACCCCGATTTTTTTTCCTTGAAGGATCAGGTGCATGATCATTCGGCTGGCGGTAAAACTTTTCCCCGAGCCAGGAGGCCCTTGGATCGGCAAGTAGCTGTGATCTAATTTCTCGGACCATTCTTTGGTGAGTTCAAGTAGGTTTCCTTGATTCAATATTGGAGCATTAATAACGGGTGGTTGACGAAGCAAAAGAGATCGAACAGCCCTGAATTCTTCTGAAGGGGAATCGGTATTCGTAGACAGTTGATCTTTTTTCGGAAAAACTTTTGCCGGTATAGGAGAGAAAGGATATGGCGTTTTTCTCTTCCAAGAGTTCTTCCGGTGTCAAATCAAGAAGTCGGTAATGTTCCCACCAGAGGGACTTTTCTTCCCTTCGATACCAATCCAGCATGTGGGCAAGAATAAATTTGGCCTGCTGGACTGAGTCGCGTTCATCTTGAGCCACGGGGATACCTTCAAGCAAAGCGTCCACAAGTGGCTTGATGCGACCCTGATGTTCGGTAATTTTTTCGTTGGCCTCCATCGGCTTGGGCTCAGGCCGGGGGATATCAGTACCTTGGTTAATTAGTTCCAATCGTAGTTCTTCCAGCCAAGTGTGAAGGCGTTGGGTTGAAATACAGTCGTCCTGATTATAGAGCCTGATAGCTTCAATCATTTCGTCCGAAGCCTCCCCGGTTTTGTTGGTTTCAAGAAGAAACTCATACATAGATTTGTGTCGGGAGACTTCTCTTAGGTCAATCTCTCGCGTATAGCCGTAAAATTTTTCCAGATCTTTGATAGAGTACTTTTCTACACTCGCTCTTACCGCTTGCCTAACTACTCCATAAAGGTCTATAAAGGTGCCTGATCGAAGTAATCCATCCATTTGATCCTCACAAATGGCATATTTGCCCATAAGCCGCCTAAAGGCACTTACCTCATAGGGTGCGTAATGGTAAATGTGCATTTCTGGAAACTCCAGCTTAATTTCCTGCACTCTTGCCATAAAGGTTTCGAATGCCTGCTTTTCTTCGGCTTCATTTTTTGCCCAAAGCGCATGGTACTCTCCAAGATGATACCACCCAATCATGTATTCTAATCCTCCGGGATCTACCAATGGATCGCCCTCCAAATCGAGGTAAAGATCATATTTATGTGGTTCCGGAAGTTTGAAAAACCCTTTTTCAGGTTGGATTTCTAAAAGTTCGTAGATCGGGCGATGGTTCTCCTCTCTGCTTCTCCACTGAATATTTGCTTGGTCCCTCAGCTTTTGGAATGTCTGTTTTGCTCCCTTTTTGGGAGAAAAAGAAATTGGACTGGGACACTGAGCAAAAGATCCCAATGTGCTTATATCATGCATTTTTATTTCCTTGATCTGAGCGTTTCCCATTCCTGCCACAAATCCCAGATGGTCATCGGCTCTCCGCTTTTGATTGCAGACTTCCCACCAGGTGCAGATATCGCAATGAGGCACTGGCTCGGGATAAGTATCTGTTTCTTCCTTTGCAAGAGCTTCCAAAAACCGTTTTTTTACCAAGCGTACGTACGCAGCATATTCGCTGACCCGATAGCTGATTTCTTCATCGGGAGTTTTCACCCACATCAATTCAGGCATGTATCCCTGCAACTCTGATAAAGCTTCCGAATAAAGACTTATTTGAATGATTGTAGCTGCTTTGGTCTCCGTGGCAAGTTTGGTATCCATTACCTGATAGGAGTAATTCCCAAGAGCACTCGGTTCATCCACTTTGATCAGGAAATCAGCCCAGCCACCCCATTCATTCTCTTTTCCCAGCCTAGCTTGATAAATGACATCATATACCAAGCCAGAAGAATACGCCACCAAATCTTAAGATTGTCTTCCCTGCTTTGAACTCCAGTTCAGTTATTTGGGAATTGCTGTGCGCAGTTTGCAAGATTCCCATCATTAAAATCGCCAATAGAAAAATCCCAAGGTAGATGTAAGTCTTTGTTATAATCTCTTTCTTTTCAAGCATCGTAATACTGAGGATGTCCTTTTTAATTTGAAGAGTCCGCAGTTTTCCAAAATCAATCATGGCCTTTGGTTTATTACACTAATTTTTGAAAAATAACATGCCTTTATTTACTGAATATTGATTTGAAAACCATTGCATTGGTACAGCTTAGCAAAAAATAGGTTATCTAAGCTGAAAATTGAATCTCAAATTATTAATCGAAATCCAAAAAAAAGCCCTGATTGTTTGGCTTGTTCTCTCTCTCAATCCTCATTTTTCCGGATGGATCCTCTCTCAAACCTTCTTTGAACACGTTGATATTAGTCTGCGAAGAAGTGAAATGTAGAATAAAGTCCCGCTGAGACATTCTGGGAAAGGCTACAATCCCTTTGAAATCCTGGTTCAGGGAGAAATTCATCATCAGATTGAAAAGCAAAGCTGTTTTGCCATGACCCGGCCTACTCGCAACTGTTACTATCTCATTTGAAAATCCCCCATGAGTTAATTCATCCAATTCACGGTACCCGCTAAGAAGAGGTGTGGAAAACGAAGCCTCAATACCAAGGCGTTTGAAAAATTCCTGTTCATTCATAAAACGAATATAATTACAAGGGATCAACTTTTTTCATGATCTCGACAAGCGGCTTTTTTTTAACGCTTTTCCGAAGAATCCCTACGCTTGTCAAAGGGTTTGGGAAAGGTGAAAAAAATACTTTTCTTAGGTAGATGAAGTTCATACCAAAAATCAGGCGTTTCGTTTCCATTCTTTCGGCTTTAAGCTACCCTTCTACCATGGCTTACGAGTTTGCCTTGAGTGTTGACGATTTTTTGCCTTTCTCCAAATTCTTAAATAAAAGCTCATTCTGGTTTTCCTTTTCAAATTGTCTTTTAAAAAAATAATTGGAGCTAATGAACTGGGATCCCGAAAGCATAAATTCATAAAACTTAAAAATGTCAAAGAGTCAAATTTTAATACCCGACAAAGGGATTGTGTACCTTCCAATCTTTAAAAAATACCCTACACTGGGTATTTTTTGAGCGATCCTTTCTGCTTATCATGCAGCACCCAATCTGTCCAGCAATAACCTGTATTATTTTCCACCCTATGCCCAGCGTACGAGTAATCAAAATCACATTTGACACTGATTTAAAACCCTACGAGATTCCAGCCTTCCGAGGAGCAATCATTGATATTGTAGGTAGAGAGCATGTGATTTTTCATAATCATCTGGACAAAGATAAATTTCACTATGCCTATCCCCTCGTCCAATACAAGTCAAAAAGGCGAAAGGCTGAAATCGTATGTATTCAGGATGGTGTCGATGAGATCCATAATTTTTTTATCAAAAATCTGGGCGGAATCAAAATCGGGACTCAGTCAAGATCCCTCTTGGTGGAAAACATCAAGATCAACCGGTTTAATGTAGATGTGCGTGACGCGCTGTTTTCCTATAAACTGAGAGACTGGCTTGCGCTGAATGAAAAAAACTTCCCCGAGTACCAAAAACTGGAAGGCATCTCAGACAAAGTGGTTTTTTTGGAAAAAATCCTCACAGGCAACCTCCTGTCCTTTGCCAAGGGAATACAATGGACAGTGGACAAAAACATTGAAGTAAAGCTACTGACCCTCCCCGCTTTCAAGCCGGTCAAACACAAAGGGCAGTCCTTACTCTCTTTCGATATAGAATTTAAAACCAACGTATTTCTCCCTCCCGACATCGGCTTGGGCAAAGGGGCAAGCGTAGGTTTCGGAACAGTCATTAAATCAAATTAACTATGGATAGATACTTATACGGTGCCAGTATTCAGGGCATACAGAGCTTTATTTTTCAGACGAATAAGCTCAAAGAAATTGTGGGGGGGAGTGAGTTGGTGGAGGAGATATGTACTGAAATGTTTTATGATTTCATTGGGTCTGATGAATATGATGAAAACATCATTTTGAGTGCTGCAGGAAATATCAAATACATAGCAGACCAAGAAGTTTGCAAAAAACTGATAAAAGGTTTTACGAAAAAAGTTTTATCAAAAGCTCCTGGAGTAACAGTAAGTCAAGCAGTGGTTAAGATCGATGAGAATATTCCACTTTCAGAAACAATTAATCAATTGGAGGAAAAACTGAAAACAGAACGGAATAAACCAAATATGCCTTTAGAAATTGGATTTATGGGACTGGAACGTGCCAGGAGGACAGGAGGCGTTGCAGTGGAGTTTAAAAAAAGAAAAAGCAAATTAGAAGCCTTTTGCGAAAGCACCATAAAAAAAGACAAGGCGGTAGATCAAAAATCAGATTTGACAAATGAATCCAGCCATACCAGGCTTTTTCGTAAAATCTCTGGTCTTACAGAAAAACCGAAAGAAATCACCCTTGAAATTGAGGAAATATGTAAAGGACATTCGAACTCGTGGATTGCTGTAGTTCATGCAGATGGTAACGGCCTTGGAAATATTTTACGCGTAATGGGCGAAAAGCTTAAGAATTCCGAATTTGAAAAAAGCAAAGCTGCCTTTAGAAAATTTTCCTTAGCCTTAGATCATGCAACCCAAGCAGCTGCACAATCTGCATTTTGGAAAGTCTTTAGTAAGGCGGATGCTTTTACATCAGATAATAAACACCCCATAAGACCCATTATCTGCGGTGGGGACGATATTACTTTCATTATCAGAGCTGATTTGGCTTTAGAATTTACAGAATTCTTCCTCAGGGAGTTTGAGAAGAAAACCAAAGATGAGTTCAAGGTTTTGGAAGAATTTGGCATTACTGAATTCAAGGAAGGAATCACAGCCTGTGCAGGGATAGCCTACATCAAGGAATCCTACCCACTTCACTATGCCTTGAACTTATCAGAATCTCTCTGCAAGGACGCCAAAAATTTAGTGAAAGAGGGACATCCAAAAAGAGATAATGGGATACCGGAATCTGCTTTGGCCTTTTACAAGGTACAAGAGTCCTTTACAGATAAGCTTTCCATTTTGCAAGAAAGGACGCTTCAAGCTATAAATGAAGGTAAAAAACTGGATTACTATTTTGGGCCTTACCTCCTCAATGACCTAAGTAAGCTTCAGGAAAAGCTGAGCGTACTGAGAAAAGAAGCGGATTCACAAGATGGCTCCAAAGCGATCAGCAAAATCAGAAAGGTTGTTTCAGATTCCTTTAAGGATTTCTCAGTGGCTTCCTTTAATCTGGAACGAATGAAAACAGTTAACGAGAAATTTTTTAAAGACATCAATCTTCAGGAAGATCTCGAAATTTTTTCCAGGCTGGCAAGTACAGATTCAGGTCTAATAACCGAAAAATCTCAATTATTGGATTTAATCACTTTACATGGATTTAGATATGGAACAAGACAAAATTAATTATACGATAAGCTTTTTGACGGAATGGCATGCAGGGTCAGGTCTTACGGCAGGGGCAGAAGCAGATTCTGTGGTTATCAAGGATCAGGACGGTTTTCCATATATTCCCGGCAAAACATTGAAAGGACTGTTTGTAGATTCCTTTAGGGATTTCAAGGCATTGGGAATTGAAGGATTTAATGATGAATCCTTTAATCCTCTCTTTGGTTTTATGGATAAAAACACCAAAGTCACTTCCCCAGGATCACTTTTCTTTTCCAATGTAATTTTGCCTGAAGAGGAAAAATCCGCCATAGGTAAAGATCATGTAGATTTTTTGTATAGAAATATTGCCTCTACTGCTATAGAATCCACCACAGGTGTGGCCAAAAAATCTTCCTTAAGAGTAATGGAAGTTTGTATTCCTCTTTCTTTGGAAGGATATATCCAAGGGGCTGATGATTCCGACAGGCAATTGATTGACCAACTGGCAAGGTATATCCGAAATATTGGAGCCAACAGAAACAGAGGATTAGGCAGATGTTCCATAAAATTGAAATAATCAAATGAAGACCATATATTTTAATTGCACGCTTTTGTCTGATGTTGTTTTAAACAGCAAACTGGCTACAGAAGGAAATATGACCACCCTGGATTTCATTCCGGGAAGTAATTTTCTGGGAATTGTAGCCAAACACCTTTATGGTAAAGTAACCAATGTAGAGGCTTTCCAAATTTTTCACTCAGACGAAGTAAGATTCAGTGATGCAAGGATTGCTACCAGCCAAGGTGAAATTACCTATGCTGTTCCGTTTACTTTTTTTCAACAAAAGGAGAAATCAAAATTAGAGCAAGACCACATTTATTTGCACCACCTGATTACTAAGGAGAATCATCCAAAGGACGATAAAGAGACACCATTACAGTTACAACAATCCCGAACAGGCTATATTTCTGCAAAAGGAACTTTGGTAAAAGAGATTCAAAAAAAATTCAGTCTGAAATCTGCTTATGATAGGGATTCGAGGACTTCCAAAACCGGAAATATGTTTGGTTTTGAAGCTCTTCCTGCAGGAACAAGCTTTATTTTTTCAGTCGAATCTAAAAATGAATCTTTGCTCGAACTAGTAACCAAAGCCCTGAAAGGAACCCAGCGACTAGGTAAATCAAAGACCGCTGAATTTGGGCAGGTACAAATTGAACTTTTCGATATAAAAGAAGAAATCAAATCCTTTGATTCCAATGGAAAATTTGTACTCGTTTATGCGGAAAGCAATCTCTGTTTTTTCAACGAAAATGGACAGCCAACCTTCCAACCAACTGTCAAAGATCTAGGCCTGGAAGATGGCGAAATAGATTGGTCAAAATCTCAAGTTCGAACCTACAGTTATGCACCATGGAATGGCCAAAGAAAAACCACTTCTACACAAAGGCATTGTATTCTGAAAGGATCCGTATTTTATATTAAAGGCCCAAAATCTTCAGAATCATCCAAATACATTGGAAATTATCAGGCTGAAGGATTGGGTAAAGTCATTTACAATCCTGAGTTTTTAAAGGGAAAAGAAAATTCAATTGAAGCTGAACTGAAAGTGTCCCTAGACAAGTCTGATTCAACAGGATTCAAGAAAGGAACCTTAAAGACCCCACTTTCAAACTTCCTGCACAATAAATATTTGGCTAGTAAAGTAGAGCTTATGACCTCACAGGAGGTGCAGAAATATGTGCATCAGGAAGTTCCGACTACTTACAGCAAGCTCAAAGATGTCTCTGCCAGCCAATGGGGGACTATCCGATCCATCGCTTCAAGAGCCAAAGACAATAAGGAAATTAAAGACAAGCTCTATGATGGAAAAGATGCCTACCTCTCCCATGGTGTAGCATTCGAGAAATGCTGGGGAGAAAATGGAAGTAAAAGATTGAATCAGTTTAAAGCAATTATCGCAGAAATTGAAAATCCAAAAAATCCTAAAGAGGGAGATTTGAAGGCAGATCTGAGGATATTCATTGCCAAGTTCGCCTCCGAAATGGCCAAAAAATTTAAAAAACAATAATCATGGCACAAACAATCATCAAATACATCGCAAGATTTTTATTGAGGGCAGAAACACCCCTTTTTGTTGGTTCCGGCAACTCGACACTTTTGAAAGATGCGCTGGTGCAAAAAGATGCCAATGGATTTCCAATGATCCCCGGTACTTCCTTAGCCGGAGTGCTCAGACACAGCTTTGCCAAGCTTCCAGAGAATAGCATGTTAGCAGCAATTTTCGGAGATTCCAAAGGCGGAGATACTGGTACAGGATCTTTGCTTAAGGTAAGTCCCGCATTGATGATGCTGGACAATAGCACAACTTCAGAAGGACTGATTTTAGACCAAAAATGGAATAACTTAAAAGAACAGTTTGACCATTTACCCGTTCGCCAACATGTCAGAATGAACGACAAAGGAGTAGCCGAAAAAAACGGACTTTTTGACAATGAAGTGATCTTCAAAGGAACACGGTTTGTTTTTGAGTTGGAACTGACTGATCTATCAGGCAATTTCCAACAGGACTGGCAAGAATTGATAGACATCATACAAAGTCCTGAATTCAGAATAGGTGCAGGAACCCGAAACGGCTACGGCTGCCTCAAAGTCCAAAAGATTCAACACAGGAGGTTTGATCTTCGAAATGAACTAACAGCTTTCTTGAATTTTTCTCCCTCCTTTAATGACATTGATTGGACTAAAGAGGAAAGTACTGATTCTGTCGAACATCCCAACAGGAAGTCAAAAATCCATTATACCTTAAAACTTACACCCGATCCTTTTTTCATTTTTGGATCCGGCTCTGGAGATGAAGATGTGGACAACACCCCACTGGAGGAAGAAGTGATCACATACACTTCCGATGGAATCAAGTTCCAAAAACAAACAGTTATCCCCGGGTCATCCATTAAAGGAGCACTTGCACATCGGGTGGCTTATCATTTTAATAAAAGAAATCAAAGATGGGCTGGGACAATGGGTCCCAAAATCGGAGTTGAAAATGAAGCGGTAGCTGAACTTTTCGGAAAGGCTGGTAAAAGTGTCCCTGATCCGGCTGCTGGAAAAGTATTCATTAATGATATCTTTCTCTCTTCTGATAAAGTCAAAAATGACAAAATTCTCAACCATGTAGCAATTGACAGATTTACGGGAGGGGCATTAGAAGGCGCTTTGTTTTCAGAGAAGGTTAGCTATTTAGAAAAAGATGTTTTAGGAATAGATGTCTTTTTGGAAGAAAATGTAGCATCTAACTATGCAGAGGTACTTGAAGAAGCACTCTTGGACATCTGCAAAGGATTACTTCCATTGGGAGGAATGACTACCAAAGGTCATGGGATTTTTACAGGATCCTTAATTAAAAACCAACAAGAAATTTTCAGCTACTAAAATTCGGACCATGAATAACTATATCCTAAAAGAAATCAATACCCTCCATACTATCCCCAATTATAAGTTTACGGGATATTACTGGGTCTCTGATCAAGATAAACCTGTAATGCTATTCGATGAAGTATTCCCGAAAGACAAATTTGAAAAAGGAATAAACCCTTTCTGCATCGAGGCCCTGCTTTATTCCGAAACTGAACAAGTTTCAATCCACATCCAGCACACTGGCCACTACTTGATACATGCCTATGACCTGAAGCAATTGGCTGGTTTGGAAGTAGTAGAAAAAACCTATCTCCCTCACAAGCTGGAAAATGTGGAAAAAGTCAAATTCAAACAAGTGTGGGAAGAAGTTCCTCTTCACGTCAGTGGCGATGAAAGCATGCCAACCCTCAAACCCTCAGCTTTAATTTTCTCTGGCTTTAACTACTAATCCTATGACCATCGTAAAATCCCCCTATAATTTCGTTCCTGCACCCACCGAAGCACAGGTTTTTACACCGGACTGGGCAGACAAAGTAAGCCATGATGTCCCATTTGAAGATGGAGAAAGTGGCGAGATCGAAATCGAAATCACCGCCGAGACCCCGATTTTTATCCGAAACGGACATGCAAAGCCTGGAGAAAACGAGAAACCGACTCAGGAATTTTCCCATTACATCGACTCAAACGGTCAGAAGCAATATTTTATCCCCGCTACTTCATTGAAGGGAATGGTGAGAAATGTGATGGAGATTATGAGTTTTTCCCGGTTAAATAAAGACCTGATCAATGACCATCGCTACGCTTTTAGAGATTTATCTGGTTCCACTAATCAGTATATGACAAGATATAAAGCCTTTGAAATCAAAGGAGGTTGGATGACGGAAGATAAGGAGGGGAATTGGAAAATTGAAAAATGTGAAGATTTGGCTTTTATTGAACATATCGAATTAAAAGAATCATTTGGCTTACCTTTTCGAGATTATTATCTAAATAAGGATCCAAAAGGTAAAAATGCCAAAGACAAATATGAGGACAGAACGGTAAAAGAAATTAGTCTAACAAGCACTTTTTCAAAATTTCAAAAACCTATTTCTGAGGGTTCTCCCATTACCCTAAAAATGGCTAAGAAAGATCCAGCAGGACATAATGGCCGATTGGTTTTTACTGGTCAACCTAGCAAACGTAAAGAAGATTTGAGAGATATAGATCCTACCCATAGGTTTAGTAGTTCAGGAAAAACAAGAGAATTTGTCTTTTTTGATGACCCGAATCCTAAAGAACTGGACGTTAATAAGGATCAACAGAAAGACTTCAAATTCATCTATGGTCATGACGATCCTAATAACCTCTCTCCCGATTGGAAATATTGGAGAGAAAAACTAAAAAAAGGCGAAAAAATCCCCGTGTTTTTTTCAGAGGATAATTCAGGGATTTTACAGCACTTCGGTTTGTCCTATATGTACAAATTGCCGTTTAAATATAAAATTTCTCACTTAGACCCTTTAAAGACCTATTCAAAAAGCCGCGATCTAACGGAGACTCTTTTTGGCTATGCAGAAAAAGAAGACGCTTTCAAAGGAAGGGTAATGTTTGGCCATGGCTTGGCTGAAAAATCAAGTGTCAAAGAATTGAAAACCGTGGATGCAATCCTTGGCGGACCCAAAGCTTCCTATTTCCCTTACTATTTAACTCAGTTTCAAGAAAACGGAAAACACTTTACCTACGATGATTTGAATGCGGTTTTAAGAGGCTTTAAAAGATACCCAGTAAAAACCAAAGAAGAGAAATCATTAATTGGTGATAATACTAAGGTGATCTCCCAATTCAAACCATTAGATAAAGGCGCAAAATTTAAGTTGAAGGTTAGGTTCCATAATCTGAAACAAGCGGAAATCGGAGCTTTACTTTCAGCAATTAGTTTTCATGGTTACTCTGACCAGTTTTACCATAGTTTGGGTGCTGCAAAACCACTTGGATATGGTAAGGTGAAGATTAGCATTAAGGGTTTAAAATTTCTCAAAAAATCAGCCGAAGAATACATGCTGGATTTTGAGAACTTAATGAGTTCGATCAATCCTGATTGGCTGCATAGCCCACAAATAAATGAACTCTTTGCTATGGCAAAAGGTGGTGTAGATGAAGACTTTTTACAATATCCTTCAGTTCAAGATTATGCAGATTACAAAAAGAAAAAAGTCAATAATATCGAGAAGGATCTTGACAAGCTTGATAGTTTTACTGAGACTTTTGAATTACAGGATTTATCAAAAAATTTAAAACCATTTGCCCTTAGACTAAAGCCTCAAAATTCGCTGGTTTTGGATTTTGATAACTATCAAGACTTGTCCAAATATTTAAATGAGGAGATTAGTGTTTTTAGCGAGTTTACAGAGAACAATAAGAAAATAATTTTGGATAAGCTGATTGAAATCATTGAATCAAAACATAAGGATTCCCTTAAAAAACTGAAAAAATCGGCTCATTGGAGTGGAAACATTACAAAATGGTTAGGAGAGGATTTGAAAATATCCCTTCAAAATAAATATGGACTGGGTATAGAAGATTAACCTAATATGCCCCACCTCCTCTCCATCATCTCCGATCAGGCTGTGCCAAATCTGCATTTTATCAAGCAGTTTCAGCAGCCTGGTTGTTTTTATCTCTTTGTGACTACACAGGAGATGGAAAACAAAAAAGTAACCCAAAATCTGATTGAGGCTTTACAACTCGACTTGAAACATTGTCGAAAAATCCTCATCGATGCAAATGATGCAAGCCTAATCCAACGGCAACTCGAACAGTTCAATTTCTCTAAGGAAGCTGAGTACCTGATCAATCTGACAGGAGGAAATAAACTGATGTCCCAGATGGTGTACCAGCACTTTCAGGCCTACACTTCCAGCATGTACTATGCGCCCATTGGATCGGCAAGCTATCAGCAACTCTTCCCGGACGTGAAGCAACTTCCCAAAAATCCCGAGGTAAACATTTCCTTAGCGGAATACCTCGAAGCCTATGGCTTTATGATAGAAAGCTCATTGGATTATTTCGAGGGTACTCCCAAACCTGAGATTTTGATGAAAAAACTTCTTCAGGAAGGACATCCTTCAAGAGTTCCAGTAATCAGTCGGGCTACCCAACAGGAATACAAAGACGAGGATAAAAACTACCTCATGGGCACTTGGTTTGAGCTCTACTGCTACAAAGTTTTCCGGGATGCCTTTGAGCTGGCTAACACCCAAATTGCCTGTAATGTGAAAATCAGGAGAAAAGACAGCACCAGTCCTTACGAGCATGACAATGAATTTGACTTGATGTTCATTTTCCAAAATGACCTATATGTCATGGAGTGTAAAGTCTTTCCGACAGAGAACCTGAAGATCGAAAAGGTCTCGACTCCCATGTTTAAACTGGCCTCTTTGACCAAAAACTTTGGATTAAAGTGTAAAAAGTACCTGGCGATCCTGGGAGGAATCACCCAAGTACCTCAGGCAAGAACCCAACTGGAAAACCTTCAAATCACTCTCGGAATTGAAAAAATTCTGGAAATGGAGGATTTTAAAAATTACTCCGGTCGAGAATTATTGAGCATCAATCTCCATCAAAAATTGGATGCTCTTTTGGAAAAATTTAATCAAAAATAGAAAGCAACATGTCCAGAACCATACTTGTCTCCTTAATCAGTGATCAGGCTATCCCAAATGTTTTATTCATCAAGGAAATGCCGGAAGTTGATACTTATTTATTCATTTCATCTCCTGATATGGAACGTAAGGGAATTAGTGAGAAAATTAGGCTTGCATGTATTGAAAAGGTAAAGGAATTTGAAATCATTGAGGTCGATGAATATAATCTAAAGTTATTTGACCAGAAAATTGAAGAGAAAATTAAAATCGAAAATGAAACTAAGATTTATCTTAATATAACTGGAGGTACAAAAATTATGGCTCTGGGAGCTTTTTCCTACTTTGGGAAATTCCCCAATGCAAATGTTTTTTATTTAGATGGAGGCCGAAATCAATTTAGGCAAATTTTACCTCCAATTGATCAAAACATAATTCCTCATACTTATAAAATTGACCTTGCTACCTATTTAATTGCCAACGGAGTAAGAGATGGTGCTAATAAAAATTACGAACAAAAGGACATCCTAAAAAGAAATCAAACCATAAAAGATTTTGAAACATCTCAAAAGATTTTAAATGTATTTTTAAATAACAGAAATCATAAAATATATGAATCAATCAAATTTTTACACATCAATGAGCTAAGAGAGAAACAGTTAAAATTAGATGAATATCCTGCCTTTAATAATCATTATGCAGAATTAATTCGCTTTGGATTTGAACCTATCAATAAATCTAAGGGCTGGCTATCCAAAAAAGAAACAAAGTATTTAACTGGCGACTGGTTTGAAGAGTATATTCTTTTCATAATTAAGAAATTATTTAATTTTGATGGCCCCGAAATTGCTATGGGTATACACATCTACAGGGAAGGGACTCCAAACGAAATAGATATTCTATTTACTCATAAGAATTCTCTTTATTATATTGAATGTAAATCCTCTATTTCTATAGATGGGCAAATTAATAATAACTTGTATAATGATACTTTGTATAAAACTGCTGCTCTCAAAAAAGACTTTGGACTATATGTCAATACCTATCTATTTTGTACAGACGATTTAACCCAACTCAATGAAAATCAAAAAAACAGGGCAAAATATCTAGGAATTAATTTAGTTGGAGCTGAATATTTAAAAGATGAATCTAAATTAAAGAAGCTTTTTAAACTTGAAAAATAATGCTCCTCAACTTCTCAAACCACCCCTCCTCCTCCTGGCCTGAAAATCAAATCCAATGGGCCACACAGAACTACGGAAAAGTCGAGGATTTGCCATTTCCCCATGTGGACCCCAACCTCAATGAAGTCGCTCTTGACAAATTGGTCGATGAATATCTCCACAAAGTCTTGGAAAAAAGACCAAAACATGTCCATATCATGGGCGAACTCACCTTCTGTGTGGCACTAATCAAAAAATTACAAAAATCGGGAATCTCCTGCCTCGCTTCTACCACCAACAGAACCACCGAGGATCTGCCCGACGGCACCAAAATCTCTAAATTCAAATTTGTCCGGTTCAGACACTATTGGCCATGAATAATCCCCTTGTCCTCAACGAACAGCAGCAGGACGCTTTCGACCGCCTGATTGAGTTCCTCCAACTCCCCGATCAGGCATTTTTTATCCTCAAAGGCTACGCAGGCACCGGCAAAACCACCCTCCTGCAGCACCTCGCTGCCTATCTCGACGAAAAAAAGACCGTATTCTCTCTCCTGGCCCCCACAGGTAGGGCAGCCTCAGTACTTAGCACCAAATCGGGATTTCTGGCCCGAACCCTCCATTCGGAACTTTACCATTTCAAAGACATTGACGGGGATGCCGATCCCGGCAAAGAAAATACAAAAGAAGAAGACTACGGACAGATGAGGCTCCTCTTCGAAATCCGAAAACCTGACGAGGACATC
Organism: Algoriphagus alkaliphilus; assembly: GCF_900103735.1. GTDB lineage: Bacteria > Bacteroidota > Bacteroidia > Cytophagales > Cyclobacteriaceae > Algoriphagus > Algoriphagus alkaliphilus. Next base: position 196,485 of record NZ_FMXE01000008.1, read on the forward strand.
CAAAAAGTCTACATCGTCGATGAGGCATCCATGATCGGGGACGAGCGAAACGACGACTCCTCCTTTGCCTCTTTTGGTTCCGGACACCTACTCACAGACTTCTTGACCTTGGTGGGCAGCAACAAGGTGATTTTTTCCGGTGACCCTTGCCAACTGCCCCCCGTGGGGTCTCCGGATAGTCCCGCTTTGTCCGTTGATTTTTTCAGAAACTTGGGTAAAAAAGTCTTTTCCTTCGAGATGACTCAGATACTCCGGCAAAAACAGGATTCCGAAGTCCTCAAGCTTGCTACCCGCGTTCGTAAGATGACCAGTCTCCAATTTAATACCAAATGGGTCAAACTTCCTGCAAGAAACAGCCCTACTATTGCTGTCCTACCTTTTGAACAAATGAAGGAAAGATACCTAGAAGAACTTGTTCAAAACGGTTCCGGAAACAGCATTGCTATCAGTCTCAGCAATCTAAACTGTCATCAAATCAACCTCCTAGTCCGAAAAAGACTCTATCAGGACCCCCACTGCCCACTTCAGGCGGGAGACCTGCTGATGGTGACCCAAAACAACTACTTGGTACCCCTGACCAACGGGGACTTTGTAGAGGTCCTCCAAGTGGGGTCATCTCTGTCCGTAAAGGGTATCAGCTTTATCCATGTCACTGTAAAAGCCCGACTCACCGGCAAACCGCACGAAATCCTGCTCTGCCTTGATCCCCTTCACAATGGACACGCCAATCTCAATCCCGAGCAGCAGCGGCTACTTATGATAGATTTCAGCCAACGGATGAGGGAAAAGAAAATAAAGCCTAAGACCGAGCTCTACTATTCTGCCATGCAAAAGGACCCCATCCTCAACAGTCTTCGGGCCAACTTCGGTTATGCGGTCACCTGCCAGAAAAGTCAGGGAGGCGAATGGGACAAGGTCTATTTCTTTCTCAACAGGGGAATGTATGTCATGGATCCACCGGAGCTCACCCGATGGTGGTACACCGGAATTACCCGATCCAGAGACAAGCTTTTTCTTGTCTCCGAGTGGTGGATAGGGTGAGTAAATTCCAAACTTTTCCAAAGTTTGGAACTTTGGAAAAGTTGTTAGTAAGGACCCAACCTGTCAGGTTTTTTTCTGATTCTCATTAGTTGAATAAATCTTAAACCTGACAGGTTTTTTTAACTAAAACCAACTGCGATTCGGTAAGCGAACGTGAAAAAATAGATCAAATCGGTCAGGTTTTTGTCTGATTTTGATTTTTGATTGATTATTTAAATCTTAAACCTGACAGGTTTTTTATCGGAAACCAAATACGATTCGGTATGGAACTAGAAAAATTTGATCAAACCTGTCAGGTTTAGATTAAAGAACCCATTTTTACTAAAACGCCATGCATCTAGTTATCAACTCCTATGGAGCCACCCTGATTCGCGAAAACGGCCTCTTCGTCATCCAGACCGAGGAAGGCAAGCAATCCTTCCCGCCGGATATGGTCAAAAGCATCTCCATCTCCAAAGCCGCCCGCATCACCAGCGATGCCATTATCCTGGCCATACACCATCAAGTGGATGTGCTATTCGTCTCGGATACTGGCAATCCGGAGGGCAGAGTCTGGTCTGTCAAATATGGCAGTATCTCCAACATCCGACGTGCTCAACTCAATTTCCTCTATTCCCCGGCAGTAATTCCCTAGGTCAAAGAAATGATCTATGAAAAACTTGATGCTCAGGTTGCACTTTTGCTCGCTGTCCAACCTCCCAAAGAGGTCCTGCCTGCCCACAACCTGATCAAATCCGCCATCAACAGCATCGAAGACTACAAAGACAAAATCAGGGCCATTGAAGCAGAACACCTCTCGGATATCAGCCCTACCTTGCGAGGATGGGAAGGTGCTGCTTCCAAACGCTACTTTCAGTCCATTGCATCACTGATGCCGGAGCGTTTCAGCTTTGAGGGCAGAGACCGCATGCCTGCCAAAGACCCCTTCAATGCCATGCTCAATTATGCTTATGGCATGCTCTACAGCAAAGTGGAAGGTGCATTGATCAAGGCTGGTATCGACCCTTACGTGGGTATTTTCCATCGGGACGAATACAACCGGCCGGCCTTGGTGTACGACATGATCGAAAAATACCGCGCCTGGATGGACTACGTCGTCATCCAACTCACTACCCAAGAGGCAATTCCCGCAGAAGCTTTTGAAATCTCCCCTGTCAACGAAGGCTTGCTCTTGGGTCCACTCGCCAAGCGAATCCTCATCCAATCTGTCAACGATTACCTTGGTGAGGTCATCCCGATAGGCAACCGAACTGTCAGTCGTCAAAGTCACATCGACCTACAGATGCAGGCTTTAGCACAATTTTTCACCAAAACAGCCTCCCTATGATCCGGCTAGGCAAGCAAGTGACACAGGCTGGTGATCAGCTACAGGACATCACCCTGGTCAAATTCCACAAAGCCCTGCTTAATCCCGACGGGGAAGTAGCCACGCTGCAGCGAAGACTTCAAGCGATCCGTGCCTTGGATCCGGCTCAGTACCGCAGACTTAAAACTACCCTTCCCTATGTAGTATGTGCTGACTTTCATCCCAAAGTCCGGAGAAAAGAAAACTTCCTGCATGCCGATCGGTTCATCCTGGACATTGACCACCTTTCGGACTTTGGGCATGATCTGGAGGAGCTCCGCACCAAACTCAAACTTGACCCCCAAGTAGAACTCCTTTTTGCTTCCCCGGGAGGGGATGGATTGAAGGTTCTTTTCAAATTGGACAAACCCATCTCTGATGCGGCATACTATGCGGGATTCTACAAAGCGTTTGGGTTGGTATTCCGAAACCGCTACCAGCTCGGAGAAGCGCTCGATATCAAAACACACGATGTCAGCCGCTGTTGCTTCGTCAGTTTTGACCCGGGTGCCTACCACAATCCCGAGTCTGAAGGGATTCAGGCCGAGATATACCTGAAGCAGGAAGATCTGTTTGCGCTGGACGAACTCAAAGCTGCCGTCAAAGAAGCTACCGCAGCAGTACAGCATCCCCCTTCTCCCGAAAATTCCAATCAGGAACTCCCCGATGAAGTGATCAAGCGGATCAAAGAAAAAATGGGCATGAAGGTCCATCAACCCCGTCAAAAGGACTATGTGCAGCCCGAAGAACTCGAGGAGATCATGGATCTGATCAAAGGACTACTAGAGGGAATCCAACTTGAACTGAGCAGTGTCAGGCCTATTTCCTACGGAAGACAGTGCAAAATCAACTCCGGAAAGATTTGGGCTGAACTCAACATCTTCTTTGGCAGAAGAGGAGCCAATGTGGTGGCGACTACTAAAAGCGGGTCAAACAAGGAACTGGCCAAGCAGCTCGTCGAGTACCTCCAAAGCGAACTGACCCCCTACTCCTGATCCGATGGCCAAACCAAAACCAAGAGAATTCAATCTCAAAGAGCAAATTGCAAAAATCCAGAACGCAGGACTATTCCGGCCCCCGGAACAGGAAATCGACACCAATCTCTCGGAAGAAGATCAACTCGCTCCCCTGCCCGAACGAATCAAAAAAATCCTCGGCATACTCCAAAGCAAGCCCGTCAAAAGCACTACCATGAATTACCTGATCATGTATGATATCCAAAATAACAAGGTGAGAAACCTCGTGTCCAAATATCTACTCAAAAACGGGTGCATACGGGTTCAAAAATCCGTTTTCCTGGTTCATTCGGATCACAAAAAGTTTGACGAGATCCGGGACACGCTCGTTGAAATCAACGAAATCTATGAAAACAACGACAGTATCATCCTGGTCCCTCTCAATATTTCTGACGCCAGAAGTATGAAGCTGATCGGTAAAAATGTCAACATCGAACGCATCATTGATCCTCCCAACACTGTTTTTCTATAAGCCATGAGTCTAGCAGAAGTCAAAAATCTCAGAAACCAAAACCGATACGAAGACGCCTATCGATTGTCCAAATCAGACCTGGAGTCCAAGCCTGAGGATATTTGGATGAAAAGAAGCCATACTTGGTCGATCTATTACCTGATCAAAAAGCACGTACAAGCCGGAGAGTCAGCCCAGGCCAAGCGGTTCTATGCAGAGTTTGAAGCCTTGCAAATGCCTCCGGATGAAACCCTCATCTACGAACGCATGGCCTACTTCAGAGAAGTACTCTCGGCCAATTACATCGCCGCTAAGCAACTGATCCAAGAAGGCAAATTTGAGGAAGCGTTTGACCTGCATGCCGCTGCCGAAAGCCCCAAGTCGGAACAACTCGCCTGGAGCCTCTATTATCTGGTCAGAAATCAGAACAAATCCAAAAAACCCGAGACCGCAGTACTCATGCACCGGCTGGATTTTTTTAAGAAAAACGCCACCCCCCAAAAGCTATTGGTCTTCAAACTGCTCCTGCAGGAACTGATCAAGCTCCCCGCAGAACTGTGGAGCGACACCCCGCTGACTCAGTACCTGGAGTTTCTGGGATTTTTTGATCTCCTGGATACCGAAGATTATGAAAAGCAAGACTATGAAGGCAAGAAAATCATCTCCCTGGCAGAGCGGCTTCACATCGCCTTTTCCAAGGCTCTGATCCGGGAGAAAGCCTCCAAAGCACGGGTGGAAGACTACCTCAGGCAAATCGTAGAACCCCTGCTCGAACCCCACAAAGGGATGCTCTATGTTCCGTACTTCAAAGCCAAGCTGCTCCTGGAGATCGGGGACAGAGTGGAAGGCTTGGCGGCTTTTATGCCCTTTGCACGAAAGAAACAAGGAGAATTCTGGGTTTGGCAGGTATTTGCGGAATACTATCACAGCGACCCCGAGCTTTACCTGTCCTGCCTCTGCAAAGCGATGACCTGCAGGACCAAGCCGGAGTTCCTTTCCGGGATCAAGGAACGCCTGATTACGCACTTGATTCAGGCAGAAGACTATGACTGGGCCAAATCAGAGCTCATCCAACTGATGAAGCTCCGGGAAAAACAGGGATGGGGTAGTCGAACCTCCCATCGCGCTTGGATAAACTCCCCTTGGTACACAGCAGGTTTAGAAATCCCACTGCGGGGTAAGTACGAAAACTACCTGACTCCTGCCGAGAAATTACTCGGAGGGCGTTCAGACTCTACTTCGAGTGAGGAGCTGCTGGTAGTGGTAGATAATCTCAATCCGGACAAAAACATGCTCAACTTTCTGACTCGGGACAAAAAGAAAGGCTTTGGCAAATATCAGGGAATAAAACCAGAAGTGGGCGGACTGTACCTGATCAGAGGAGCAGGCGGCGGCGACGGTTTTTATAAAATCGAAAGCTTGCAAAAGGCGGAAGACCGGCAGGAGGAGATGATCCACCTTAGAAAACAGGTAAGTGGCACATTGCTGAAAAAACCCGGACAATCCTTTGGGTTTGTATCCGGGGTGTTTGTGTCACCCGGTATGATCCAAGCGTATGAACTTAATGAAAATGAAGCACTCGAAGGAGTCGCCGTGTACGGACCTGTCAAAGGCAAAGATACCTGGGCCTGGCGGATGGTCAAGATGATCAAACCCGAAAAAAAAATAGCCCTTAAACTAGGCACAGAATACTAAAACTTCCCCTACATTTGACTATGAGGCTGATAGACCATCCGTTTATTTCCGGCAAAAACGCTCAAAAAATCAGGAAACGAAGGCGTAATCCACTTAAA
>NZ_FMXE01000019.1 GCF_900103735.1 Algoriphagus alkaliphilus
AACACATGAAATGCCCATGAGAAAGGCTTCTCACACAGGGGAATGATTATCCGGGGCATTCCATCTGACCATTAAAAAACAAAATATAAACAGATGAAATACCCATGACGGGCGAACGACACACAGGGGAATGATTATCTGGGGGTATTCCATGTGGCAATTAAAAATCAAATTATAAACACATGAAAAAGAAGCCATTTTCCGTTGTCTATGAGGACAACCACCTCCTGATCGTCAATAAAGCCGCGGGCATCCTCGTGCAGGGTGATAAAACCGGCGACAAAACACTGACCGATTATTGCAAAGAATACATCGCAGAAAAATATAAAAAACCGGGAGAAGTATTCCTTCATCCCGTACATCGCCTAGACCGTCCTGTAAGTGGGTTGGTCGCTTTTGCACGCACATCCAAAGGTTTGGAGCGAATGATGGAGCTTTTCCGCAAGCGGGAAATTCATAAAGTCTACTGGGCGATTGTGAAGCGTAAGCCTCGCGAAGAGATGGGCAAACTGACGCACTACTTGACCAAAGACGAATTCAAAAATGTGGTCACTGCGCACGACAGGGAAGTGCCCGGTTCGCAAAAGGCCGAGTTGAATTACAAAACTTTGGGTTATATGAATGACCACTGGCTTTTGGAAGTTCGTCCGATCTCCGGTCGTCCACATCAGATTCGGGTGCAGTTGGCATCCATGGGTTGCCCAATTCGGGGGGATGTGAAGTATGGTTTTGCCAAGCCAAATCCGGATGCGAGTATTAACCTGCATGCCTTTCATCTTATTTTTGTACATCCTACCCTGAAGGAGAAATTGTATATGCGAGCGGCACTTCCTGAGTCAGAATTCTGGGAGCAATTCCTTGAATTTGAAGAGCGAAGGGTGAAAGATCAGCATCTGGATAATACGTTTTCGGGGTAATTAAAAAAGAAATACAGTAGAAATACCTGTGTTTTAAAGTTAGTATTTGTCTTATCCGATAGAAATGCCTCTATTATTTCGTCCGCTCTAGTGGACCTATTTCAAGTGTGTCTCCTGCCTCCGGCAGGCAAGCGCGAAGCATATCTCCATTAACTATGAAAAACCTTCTCATTTTTCTAAGCGTCATCCTAATTCTAGGAGCTTGCACCTCACCAAACCAACCCAAAACCATCTATATCGTCCGACATGCCGAAAAGCAACTTGTAGGTGAGGATCCAGACTTAGCTCATGTAGGCGGAATTCGTGCAAAAAAACTTGCGCAGATTCTTGAAGATCAGAATATCAAGCACGTTTTTTCAACAGATTACAAACGGACCCGTTCAACAGTAGAACCTACCGCTACAGCGGCAGGGGTTGAAATTCAGTCCTACGATTCCAAAAATCACGATGGCCTGGTGGAGCAGTTAAGAAAACTAGAAGGGAACGCGCTAGTCGTCGGTCATAGTAATACAGTGAGCCAATTAGCAAACTATTTTGTGGGAGAAGGGGAGAAGTTTGCTGATTTGACAGACTTGGAGTATGAGTTTATTTACATCGTGAGGCTGGAATCCAATTCTTCCTCTGTCGAGCGAAAAGTTTATAAGGATTTTTAACCTGATTTTTCCATTCACGATTCAATTCCTTTATCTTGAAATCACAAGTGAAGGAACCCATGAATCGCGACGAAAACTTCAAACAACTTCAAAACAAGGAAAAGATCTGGGACATTGCTGTCATCGGAGGAGGTGCCTCAGGATTAGGCGTAGCCTTGGATGCAGTTTCCAGAGGCCTTTCAGTAGCACTTTTTGAAAAGGCGGATTTTGCCAAAGGCACCTCCAGCCGAAGTACCAAACTCCTTCATGGCGGAGTACGATACCTTGCTCAAGGCGATGTTTTTTTGGTGTTGGAAGCACTTCGAGAGCGAGGTCGACTGATCAAAAATGCGCCGCATCTCACCCAAAATCAAGCGTTCATTATTCCAGTTTATACCCGTTGGGATCGGATTCAATACAGTGCCGGACTCAAAATGTATGATTATATGTCCGCCAACTTGAGTTTGGGTGCATCGCGCTACATTTCGAAGGAAGAGACGATAAGCCGGATGCCGGGAATAAATCCCAAAGGACTTTTTGGAGGGATTGTCTACCATGATGGGCAGTTTGATGATGCCCGACTTGCGCTTTCAATCGCGCAAACTGCCGATCATGCAGGAGCCATTGTGCTGAATTATACCAAGGTAAATGCGCTCGAAAAAGACGCATCGGGCAAACTCAGCGGATTGCATGTGCAGGACATGTTGAGCAAAAAGAAATATTCAATCAAGGCTCGAATGGTGGTGAATGCTACGGGAGTTTTTGCTGACAAAGTCCTCCAAATGGATAATCCCGACGCGGCGAAGACCATCCAGCCTAGTCAGGGAATTCATCTGGTTTTGGATTTGGATTTTTTGGGTGGAAAAGATGCCCTGATGATTCCAAAAACCCGGGATGGTAGAGTCCTTTTTGCCGTTCCCTGGCAGGGAAAACTGGTTGTCGGGACGACCGATACCCTGAGGGAAAAGGCCAAACTCGAACCAGAGGCTTTACAGAAGGAAATAGATTTTGTATTGGAGACTGCTGCTGGATATTTGACTCGAAAGCCCACCCGAGCGGACGTTAAATCTGTTTTTGCGGGACTTAGGCCTCTGGCGCGACCCAAAGAAGGCAGCACCAAAACCAAAGAAATCTCTCGCTCACACAAGGTAATTGTTTCCGAGAGTGGACTCGTTTCCCTTACAGGAGGAAAGTGGACGACTTTCAGAAAAATGGGCGAGGACACCGTGGAGTATTTTCCCAAAATCACAGGAGAACAAATGAATCCCTCCCGATCCAAGGACATTTTGCTTCATGGCTTTACCAAGGTGATCCCAAAAGGGCATTGGGCAGTCTATGGATCGAATGCGGTCTTGATACAGGATTTGACAAAGGCAGATCCCGGTCTTTCTGAACGGATTAATCCTGAATTTCCAAATATTTTGGCTGAAGTGGTGTGGGCGGTAAGACATGAGATGGCGGTCAAGATCGAGGATGTGCTTTCCCGGAGGATTCGGATGTTGATCTTGGATGCACAAGCTGCACTTGATTCAGCGGAAAAAGTGGTGAAACTGATGGCCTCGGAACTTGGAAAGGATGAAGGCTGGATTGAAAAAGAGTTGGAAGATTTTAGAAAAGTGGCGGAGAAATATTTGATTAAGTCTTAATTTTTTAAATCTTGATTTCCAATTAACCCAAATACCCAAAATGACCCAAACCAAACCCTACCTCATGGCGCTGGATCAAGGCACGACCAGTTCCAGAGCCATTATTTTTGATAAGCAGGGACAGATCGTCTCAGTTGCCCAAAAGGAGTTCAAGCAATATTTCCCCAATCAGGGTTGGGTGGAACACGATGCTAACGAGATCTGGACCAGCCAGTCTGCTGTGATGATCGAAGCCTTGGTTGACAAAGACATTCGTGCGGATCAAATCGCAGCAATAGGCATCACCAATCAACGAGAAACAACCATCGTCTGGGAACGCAAGACAGGGAAACCCATCCACAGAGCCATTGTATGGCAGGATCGGAGAACAGCTGCTTTTTGCGATGAACTGAAGGAAAAAGGCCATGCTGAAATGATCGCTGAAAAGACAGGATTGATCATTGATGCGTATTTTTCAGCAACTAAAATCCGATGGATCCTGGAAAATGTAAAAGGAACTCGGGAAAGAGCCGAGGCAGGAGAACTAGCCTTTGGCACAGTGGATTCTTGGTTGATCTGGAAGCTGACTGCTGGGAAATCCCACTTGACTGACATCACGAATGCGAGCCGAACCATGCTTTATAACATCCACTCGCAGGAATGGGATCAGAAGCTTTTAGAACTTTTTGAAATACCACAGTCCATGCTTCCTGAGGTCAAGACCTGTAGCGAGGTGTTTTGCGAGACAGCCGGCGATGTGTTAAGTGTCAAAATTCCCATTGCGGGAGTGGCCGGAGATCAGCAGGCGGCACTTTTTGGGCAGCTTTGTATCGAACCGGGAATGGCCAAGACCACCTATGGCACGGGATGCTTTCTGGTCATGAATACCGGAAAAGAGGCTGTGCGATCGAAAAATCAGCTGTTGACAACTGTAGCTTGGAAGATTGGTGATGAAATCAATTATGCATTGGAAGGATCGGTTTTCATCGGGGGTGCTGCCGTTCAGTGGCTCCGAGATGGACTGGAACTTTTCAAAAAAGCATCTGAAACCGAAAAATTGGCGATGAGCTTGGAGGATAATGACGGCGTTTACTTTGTTCCGGCACTTTCCGGTTTGGGAGCGCCACATTGGGATCAAAATGCGAGAGGAGCTTTTTTTGGAATTACCAGAGGGACAACTATTGCGCACATGACACGTGCAGCTTTAGAGGCCATCGCTTATCAAGTCTATGATGTGCTCAAAGCCATGGAGAAGGACAGTGGGAAACTCACGCAGGAACTTCGTGTCGACGGTGGTGCTACTGCAAATAACTTCCTGATGCAGTTTCAGGCAGATTTATTGGGCTGCGAGATCAAGCGGCCGCAGATCATTGAGACAACAGCTATCGGTGCGGCATTTCTGGCAGGATTAGCAGTTGGATTTTGGAAAGATCGGGATGAACTTCAGGCGTTGTGGGCAGCCGATCGAAGTTTTCAACCGGAAATGGAAGTGGGAAAACAAGAGAAGCTGATTCACTTTTGGCACAAAGCAGTAGAAAGATCTAAACACTGGGTAGAATAATATGAAATACCCATCGGAAAAGCTTTTTTCACAGGGCGATGGTTATCTAGGGTATTCCATCTGGCCTCTAAAAAACAAATTATAAACAGATGAATCCATTTATCGCGGAATTTATTGGAACTGCAATCCTGCTGCTGATGGGTACAGGGGTTGTTGCGAATGTCCTTTTACCAGGTACAAAAGGGCATGCAGGAGGCTTGATGGCAATTACTACTGCTTGGGCTTTGGGTGTATTTTGTGGAGTTGTTGTGGCAGGACCCTATAGTGGGGCTCATTTGAATCCAGCTGTCACAGTCGGTTTGGGGATTGTAGGGAAATTTGAATGGGCTTTGGCTCCTGGTTACATCCTATCCCAAATTTTAGGTGCGATGACCGGTTCATTCTTGGCTTGGCTGATGTATCGGGATCATTTTGATTTGGAAAAAGATCCCTTATTGAAGCGTGCGCCTTTTTGCACGGATCCTGCTATCCGGAATTTTAATACAAGTTTGACTTCTGAAATCATCGGGACATTTGTCCTGATTTTGGTGATTCTCTATATCGCTGGCGCAAAGCTGGAAGACCCAACTGGGACCCCCATTGGCTTGGGCTCAATTGGGGCCTTACCAGTTGCTCTTTTGGTGTGGGTGATTGGCTTATCCCTTGGAGGCACGACAGGCTATGCCATCAACCCTGCCCGTGATTTGGGTCCGAGGATAATGCATCAGATTTTACCAATCACTGGAAAAGGGAGTTCAGATTGGGGATATTCTTGGGTTCCAATAGTTGGTCCGATTATCGGAAGTGCTTTGGCTGCGGGGCTGTATTTAGTAGTCGGAGCCTGAAAATGTGATATTTGGTGATCGTAATCCCCAAATATTCAATTCTTGAAAATTCTCTTTATCCAATAGAAAAGCCCCAAAGATTAATCAGGGGCTCTTTTGTGTCTTATCCCTCGCACCTTGCCTCTAAGAAAACATCTCCTCAATCAGCTCGGTGTAAAACTCCTTAATGCTTTTCCCTGTTGCTTTCACCTGTTGTGAAATCAGGCTTGTCTCAGTCTGCCCAGGCACAGTGTTAATCTCAATGAAATAGAACTTGCCTGTTTCGTTTTGAAGAAAGTAATCGATTCGTACCGCTCCCTTGCAGTTCAGTTTTTCATAGACTTTGGTCACGATCCTGCCGACTCGCTCGACTTCCTCTTCGGTCATTCTCCCGGGAGTGATTTCCTCGCATACTCCCGGAACATATTTGGCCTCGTAGTCAAAAAACTCTTTGCTGCTCACAATTTCTGTTGCGGGAAGTACGGTGATTTGGCCTTTCCCTTTAAAAATCCCGATCGAAAACTCCCGTCCAGAGACAAACTCTTCTACCAAAACCTGAGCGTCCTCAGCAAAAGCCTTTCCTAAGGCTTCCGGCAATTCTTCCCAAGTTTTAACTTTGCTCATTCCGATAGAACTCCCGCCGTTATTGGGCTTGATAAAAAGTGGCAAAGTCAGACTGTCTGCAATTTTCGAGGCGTTTTCAACCACATTTTCAAAAAGCTGGATCGATCTAGCCACGTTTAATTCAGGAATATCCTGAACAATTGCTTTGGTGTAGCCCTTATTCATCGTGATCGCCGAAGTCAGTTGATCACAAGTGGTATATGGAATACCGAGCATGTCAAAATATCCAGCCAATTTACCGTCCTCTCCCGGTGAACCGTGGAGGATATTGAAAACACCGTCAAACTTGACTTTTTCATCTCCTATTGTGATGCTGAAGTCATTCAGATCCACGGGAATTTTTTCTCCTGAAGCACAGACGAAGTGCCAATCGCCCGGATACACGAAAATTTTGTAGACATCATACCGATCTCTGTCAATAGTTTTTTCTACAACTGCTGCACTTTTCAGTGAGATGACAGATTCACCGGTAAAGCCCCCGGTAACCAAGGCAATTTTTTTCTTCATGGCTGGAAAAATTTAGGTTACGAAATAGCTTATTTTCCGTTTACCCTCCAAGGGTTTCGAAACACATGGGGGGTTTTATATATTCGCCCAGATTTACCACAAGAATTTTACCCAAAATTTCAAGGATATGATTAAAAGTTGGAAAGTGCTCAGCTTGGCTTGGATCGTGATGATCGGAATGGCACATAGCACCCATGCCCAAAGTCTGAAAAAAGTAAGCCTGGAGGATGTCTTCAAAAAAGGCACCTTCTCCCAAAAATCCGTCTATGGCATCAACTGGATGAAAGATGGACAGTTTTACAGTTCGCAGGTTGAGCGAAACGGTGCTCCTGCAGTACTCAAAATCAATGTGTCCACCGGCGCTGAAGCCGGAGTTTTACTGGACGGACGTGCCTTGGGTGTGAGTTTTTCATCTTACAGTTTCAATGCAGATGAATCTAAGGCGTTGATCGCAACCGATGTTGAGTCTATTTATCGGCGGTCTTCCAAAGGTGTTTTCTATGTGGTGGATATGGCCACTGGCCAAAAGCAGCAGCTAATGAACGGAGAGAAAATTTCTTACGCCACGCTCTCTCCTGATAATGACAAAGTGGCTTTTGTCAAAGAAAACAACCTGTATATGGTGGAGTTGGCCAGTAATAAACTTACCCAAATCACGAAAGACGGTGAGTGGAACAAAATCATCAACGGAGCTGCAGATTGGGTGTATGAGGAGGAATTTTCCATGGCCCAAGCTTTCAAATGGTCGCCTGATGGAAAGAAAATTGCCTTCATCCGATTTGACGAGACACAAGTTCCTGAATTCAATATGCAAATTTGGGGTTCGCTCTATCCGCAGGATTACAAATTTAAGTATCCAAAAGCGGGTGAGAAAAATGCCTTAGTGAGCATTCATGTGTACGATTTGGTAAATGGGAAAACCCAAAAAGTGGATGTTGGATCTGAAACAGACATTTACCTGCCCAGAATCTACTGGACAAAAGATGCCAACCAACTGGCTTTTATCCGACTGAATCGCCTGCAAAATCAGCTCGACCTGTTTCATGCAAATGCCATTTCGGGGGAAAGCAAACTGATCATCTCCGAGACTTCCAAAACTTATGTGGATCTTGATTATAATGATGACTTGCAGTACCTCAGTGATGGCAAGACTTTTATCCGCACTTCCGAGCAAGATGGCTTCAAGCACATTTACCATCATAATCTGGACGGAAGTCTAATCCGACAAATTACAACCGGTAATTGGGAAGTTACAGCGATGGTAGGGGTGGATGAAAAAGCCAGGAAGCTTTATTTTATTTCCACGGAAGCATCTCCGCTTGAGCGAAATTTCTATGTGATCAATCTGGATGGGAAAGGGAAAAAAATCCTGACACCTTCCAAAGGCACACACACCATCAATATGAGTCCGGACCACAAGTTCTTCATTGATTATTACTCCACGACTGACACTCCTGTGAAGGTGACTTTTAATGAATCCTCCGGAAAAGAGATAAAGGTCTTGGAAGATAATCAGGCACTGAAGGAGCGACTGTCCGGTTTTGCTTTAGGGAAAAAGGAATTTTTCACCTTCCCTACGGTTGATGGCTCCATGCTGAACGGCTACATCATCAAACCGGCAGATTTTGATCCCAACAAAAAATACCCTGTGCTGATGTATGTGTATGGAGGACCGGGTTCCCAAAATGTGCTGAATTCCTGGGGAGGAACCCGCGACTTCTGGCATCAGCAGCTGGCGGCGGAAGGCATCATCGTGGCATGCGTGGATAATCGGGGAACAGGCGCCCGAGGACGTGATTTCAAGCATTCCACCTATGCTAATCTTGGAAAATTGGAAACCATTGATCAGATCGAAGGAGCGAAGTATTTTGCCAAGATGCCTTTTGTAGACCCCGCGCGAATCGGCATTTGGGGCTGGTCGTATGGAGGATATATGTCCTCGCTGGCACTCATGAAGGGCAACGATGTTTTCAAAACTGCCATCGCAGTAGCTCCGGTGACTACTTGGAGGTATTACGATACCATCTACACGGAGCGCTACCTTCAGACTCCACAGCTTAATGCTGCCGGATACGATGACAACAGCCCGATCACGAATGTGAATATGCTCAAAGGCAACTTTCTACTGATACACGGAACGGGCGATGATAACGTCCATTTTCAGAATTCCGTCGACTTGGTCAATGCCCTGATCTCAGCTGACAAGCAGTTTGAGACCTTCTATTATCCTAATAGGAATCATGGTATTTCGGGTGGCAATACCACTTGGCACTTGTACACTCAAATGACAGATTTCTTGAAGCGAAAGCTGTAAAACCAAAAAACACCCAAACAAAAAACCGCAGGATGAAAATTCTGCGGTTTTTTTTGTAGTGTAACCGATCTACGATCCGTCTCGAAATCAAACACTTTTATCAACCAAAAGCACTTATGATGAAAAACGCATTTAAGATCCTCCCAGCTTTGCTTTTAATTATTGTTTCCTTCTCCTGTCAGGAAAATGAGGAACCAGAAAATCTGCTGGATCAAGTGGAATTTGAGGGGACTTTGCCTGATGGAAGTACTTTTGGAACTTCTGATATTCGGTCGGGAAATGGAAGTGGGTCAATAGGAATTAATGGGGTGTATCAGGGTTACCATAGTCTGGGGATTCGGACATCAAATCTCGAATGGAGCTTAAGTATTGAATCTCCTCGAAAAAATTTATCAAACACTCCTAAGATGGGAGAAAATGTACCGAGACAAGAAGTAATTGATTACTTCAATGATAATTATCCTTACGAGGAAGTTTTGACTGCTTTTTTGAATGAAAAGTCTAAGGCCGATTCAGATGTTAGTTACACTAGTTATGAGCAGATCAGAGTCCAACTGGCCAATCAGAAAAAATACTTCGCATACTTGCAGAGGCCTTTTTCCCACTACGCGGAGGTAAAGTCCGAGTTCTTGCAGTTAATGAAGGGATGATTAAAGATCTGGGCGGAAACAACATTCGTAAGATCGAAGTCACGATCGAATTTGATTTGCCGATGAAAGCTTCCGATGCAAGTATAGAAATTCTGGAAGGAAATCTTAAAGGCGTAGGTCGCTTTAGGTATCGTGAGGATTTTTATCAGGGAGAGTTTGAAAAGTTTGATTAGTCAATTTTGATCTGATCGAGGTAAAACTTCATCCGACTGTGATCCCGCTGCAAATATTCGATGCGGTCGATCCTGTCCAACTTGTGATTGTAAAAAACCTCGACGTATTCATCTCTAAGTAAATAAAGGTTGATCTTATGTCGGTAATAGCGGATACCCACCACAAAAGTCCCCTCAATGAAGAGAATTCTGATTTTTTGATGGATTGGCATACAGCTAAATTCTTCCCGACTCATATTTCTTGCGTTTCTCCACAATGACTCCAATTTAACCAAATTGGTTCAGCTTTTTGATCAAAGACTTTCCAAAATGACTCAAGGCATGACTGCTCGTTCGAGATAAATTTACCCGGAATATTCATTAAACTTCCTATTACGAGCTCATCCGCCACGGCGGATAAAATCAAACGCTTCGCTGCATCTAATTCAGTCAGGACCCCGAAAATAAAGGATGTCTCATTCGTAATATGCTTGTTTTCTTGTATTTTTAGCTCTTTTCGGCATTCGTTGGGATGAGCTAATACGGTTTCTAATGCATAGTCCGGGTTTACCTGAAGAACGTATTTTGAGCGCGTTTTCTGTCCTTTTTCAATAAAAAAAACCTCCGGTTTTGAGCCGGAGGTGGACTTAGCAACTTTTCTCAACTGACAATCAATGTGCGATCAGTTGAAATTCTTTAATCGCTTCACTGAAGTCCAGAATTTCCGCATCCTTCAATATTCCTGCGACGATACTTGATCCTGCAGCAGACCTGTATCCTCCCGCACAGTGGACGAGTATGGGTTTTCCAGTTGGAATTTCTTCAGCTCTTTCTCTCAATTCCTGAAGCGGAATATTTATAGCTGCTTCGAAAATCGGTGCTGTAGCATGTTCGTCTCTACTACGGGTATCAACGATTGTAAATTGTTCTTTATTTGCTTTGAACGCCTCCAAATCAAATGAATTCCCTTTTTCGGTCATTCCAGCTGGATTTACCACAGCGCCTTTGATCAATTGCTCATAGCCTATTTTTGCAGCTTTGGTGATCAAAATTTCCAATTCTGCCGCAATGTCTGCCACGAGGAAGAATTTTTCTTCAGGCCCGACAATTGAACCTAGCCAGGTTTCAAATTTCCCGCCATTCATGATGTTGATCGCACCGGGGATATGTCCTGCTGCAAAATCCAAATTATTTCGAGTATCGATCACTAGGGCCTCAGCTGGTAAAGTAGCTCCTTCGGGCCAAATACTCACTTGAGAAATAGATCTCTGATACGCTGGCGCACCTTTTTTATTCATGTCCACATCGTAACCGAAGTATTTTGGAATGTAAGGTTGACCCTGAAGCAAGGAATCCACGAAGGTTTTTTCGTCCAAATCATTAAAAGCCCAATTTGTTTGACGCTGCTCACCGATGATGGATTGGCGGGCATCGCTCAGATTTTTGCCGCAAAGCGAGCCTGCACCATGAGCCGGGAAAACCAAAACATCATCTGCCAGAGGTTTCAGTTTGTCTTGTACGGTGTGGTACATCATTTTTGCCAGCTCCTCCCGCTGAGCGGTCATATTACCGGCTTTTTCCCTAAGGTCAGGACGACCCACATCACCGATAAAAAGCGTATCACCTGAGAAAAGGGCATGATCTTTCTCGTTTTCATCCTTTAGTAGTATACTGATCGAGTCAGGCGAGTGTCCAGGAGTATGGAGGGAATGGAAAGTTACTTTTCCCATTTGGAATGAATCTCCTTCATCAAAACCAACATGCGGGTATTCTGCTCCGACTAATTTGGAAACGTAGATGGTGGCATCGTCATTTTTGTATAATTCCAAATGTGAACTGACAAAATCGGCATGAGGATGAGTTTCGATTACTGCTACGATTTTGGCAAGGTTAGCTTCGGCAAAATCATAATAGGGCTGAGGGTTCCGGCCTGGATCCACAAGGGCTATTTTCCCTTCACTTAAGATAGCATAGCTGGCATGAGCTAATCCTTCGTCATAAAATTGTTGAATATTCATAGGTAATATTTATTGTTTCTGAATTGTGATGCAAAGATAAAATGAGCGTGATAGGGATTTCGGTGATCCTAATCACATTAGGAAAAGATCATATACTTAAAAAGAATGCCTTGATTTATCCAAGCCTACCTCTTAAACTTGAAAAACCATTAAAGTATTCCAGTGAAAGGTCAAAAAGTCTTTTTAAAATTTCTGCCTGTCTTTTTTCTTTTTGGGCTTTTCTTTTTTCAGAGCTGTAGATCCAAGAAAATCCCCAAAGACAGCCCGGCTTTCACTGTGGTAGAAACTGCAAAAAGCTACAGAGGAACACCTTACAGATATGGAGGAACTACCCGGGCTGGAATGGACTGTTCAGCATTGGTTTACCATTCCTATTATGCCGTTGGGATTAATCTTCCCCGTATGTCCGCGGATCAAAGCAAGTTGGGTCAAAAGATCAACTTAAATCAAGTTCGGCCTGGAGATTTGTTGTTTTTTGCCACTGGCAAAAGGAAAAACCAAGTCACCCATTCCGGAATAGTCACCGAATCGGTGAAAGGTGATATTCGGTTTATTCATGCATCTACTTCGCTCGGTGTGACCGAGGACTATCTCAGCAGCCGCTATTGGTCAGGCGTTTTTCTTTTTGCGAAGCGGATTTTGTAAGTACATAATATTGGTCTCAAAAGCCCAAAAACACTTTCGCCAGACGCTGAGCAGTGCAGCTAGGATTTATTTTCCAAATATCCTTTGGGATTAGGCTTTAATGGTTAATTTTGCGCTCGAATTAAAAAAGCGTAAACCTTTTTACATTTCAAGCAACAAATGGCAAATATTGGAAAGATAACTCAGGTAATCGGCCCCGTGGTGGACGTTTCCTTTGAAGGCGGAAAGCTGCCAAACATCCTTGACGCACTGGAAGTGACCAAAGAAGATGGTCAGGTAGTCGTAATGGAAGTGCAGCAACACCTTGGCGAAGACAGAGTAAGAACCATCGCAATGGACGCATCCGAAGGGATGGTACGTGGCATGGAGGTAAGAGATTTGGGTCAACCGATCTCTGTACCGACTGGCGAAGCTATCAAAGGCCGTCTTTTCAATGTAGTAGGTCATGCAATTGACGGTCTCCCTCAGGTTCCTGCCGGAAAAAGACTTCCGATCCACAGATCTGCACCCAGATTTGAAGATCTTTCTACTTCTGCCGAAATTCTTTATACAGGTATCAAAGTAATCGACTTGATTGAACCTTATGCAAAAGGTGGTAAAATCGGTCTATTCGGTGGTGCCGGTGTGGGCAAGACCGTATTGATTCAGGAATTGATCAACAACATCGCCAAGGCTTATTCAGGTCTTTCTGTATTCGCCGGTGTGGGTGAAAGAACCCGTGAGGGAAATGACCTACTTCGAGAAATGATCGAATCAGGCATCGTTACCTACGGGGAAGACTTCGTTCACTCATTGGAGACTGAAGGTGGATGGGATCTATCTAAAGTTGATTTGAAAGAGCTTGAAAACTCAAAAGCAACCTTCGTGTTTGGTCAAATGAATGAGCCTCCCGGAGCACGTGCTCGAGTAGCTTTGACAGGTTTGACACTTGCTGAATATTACCGTGATGGTGATGGCACAGGTCAGGGAAAAGACATTCTATTCTTTATTGACAATATCTTCCGATTCACGCAGGCAGGTTCTGAAGTGTCCGCACTTCTTGGACGTATGCCGTCTGCAGTAGGTTACCAGCCTACCTTGGCTACCGAAATGGGTACCATGCAGGAGCGAATCACTTCTACTAAAAACGGTTCTATTACATCTGTTCAGGCGGTTTACGTACCTGCGGATGACTTGACTGACCCGGCTCCGGCGACGACATTCGCTCACTTGGATGCGACTACCGTACTTTCCCGTAAGATTGCCGAATTGGGTATTTATCCTGCGGTGGATCCTTTGGACTCTACTTCTCGAATTCTTTCTCCGGATATCCTTGGTGAGGAGCACTACGGCTGTGCGCAGCGTGTGAAAGAGATCCTTCAGCGATACAAAGAATTGCAGGATATCATTGCCATTCTGGGTATGGAAGAACTTTCCGATGAGGATAAGCAAGTCGTACACCGTGCGAGACGAGTGCAGCGTTTCCTTTCTCAGCCATTCCACGTAGCAGAGCAGTTTACAGGCTTGAAAGGTGTTTTGGTTGATATCAAAGACACCATCAAAGGCTTCAACATGATCATGGACGGAGAGTTAGATCACCTTCCTGAAGGAGCGTTCAACTTGGTAGGTAGCATCGATGATGCCATCGCTAAAGGTGAGAAAATGCTTGCCGAAGTAAGATAATTAGTTAATGGTTATTAGTTATTGGTGGATACAAGTATTTGGAAACCAATAACTCCTAATCTAATAACTCAATAACCAAACATCTATGAAGTTAGAAATCGTCACACCGGAGAAGAAAGTATTTCAGGGAGAGGTATCAGAGGCAAGTTTCCCTGGTGCTGATGGATCCTTTCAGGTGTTGAATAATCACGCGCCAATTGTTTCGGCCTTGGCTAAAGGCACGGTCTCCTTTACCACAGCAGAGGGCAAGCAGTCCTTCATTGTGGATGGCGGCGTAGTCGAGGTTAAAGACAATGTGATTGTAGTATTGGCTGAGAAAGTGATTTCCTAAGATCAAAATTCTATATAAATGAAAAGTCCAACTCGAAAGGGTTGGACTTTTCTGTTTTAGCAGTAAAACCATTCCAAAGTTTCGAACTTTGGAAAAGTTATGAGCCATTTAGTCTTCGATAGGTCTGAGGACTGCTCGCTTGATGTATTTTTCATTTCTGTTCATTACTGAAGCCTCTACAAAATAGAGCGTGTCATTTAAAACTCCTGAGAAAATTCCCAGGTCAAGGAAATTTTTCGGATTCCTACTT
Source organism: Algoriphagus alkaliphilus (assembly GCF_900103735.1). Lineage (GTDB taxonomy): Bacteria > Bacteroidota > Bacteroidia > Cytophagales > Cyclobacteriaceae > Algoriphagus > Algoriphagus alkaliphilus. Next base: position 14,692 of record NZ_FMXE01000019.1, read on the forward strand.
TCCTTCCAAGTTTTGGTTCTAAAATTATACTTCAAAATATGAGACATCAGTTTAAATGTTGAAAAATTAACATTGTCTTTCATAAATGATTGGAGGTAAAGATTTTCTTTATCAAAAATCAATTCTCCAAACCGGTGCGGAGCAGGAAAAGATTTAGGTGCAGTCATATCATGGAACACTTCTTCTTCTAGATATGGCCATTCGTATTCAAAATATTGACTTTTTGGAAATGCGATTTTTTTTATTTCTGTTGTATCCCGGCTATTAATCATCAACAAATGTTTTTCGCTCGGAAAAGATAATGCGAATTCTGTTTCGTTTAATCGACCAAAACTATAAACAGAAGTAGGCTCTATAAATCCTTTCAAATTGGTAAGTGAGGGTGGATAATCTAGAAACCTATATTTGAAATTTCCATTTAGGTCGAATACACCAATGAATTTTCCTGCTTTTTTGTAAAAATCAATGGAAGTTTGGCGGGTATCATCCGGCGACAGTTCTATATAGAATTCGTTACCCCTAAACCAAAATAGATCAGCAAAAATCCTAAAACTAAATCCTTTTGGGAGCTTGATCGAGATTTTGTCTAGTATAATCTCTGTTTCGTTTTTTCCTTTTTCAAGGTTTAGGTGATAAACATTTGACGATCTGCCATCTAGAATGTATACTTCTGGGTAGTTAGTCCAATCCGAGTTACTGATAAAGAAACTTACGCCCATTACAGATTTATCCAATAGACTTGTTTCTTCTTTACCAGTTTTTGTATTGACTATCCATATGCCTTTTGCATACATACTTATAATAGCAATTAAGGTGTCATTTAAAATTGTAGATTTTGCTGGTTTTGTCAAGAAACCTTTCTCTTCTTCAATTAAAACTGAATCAATAAAAATCAATTCTTCTAATTGTACATATTCATTGTTCTGATCGTCACCAGAAGAATTACATGACTCAAATAGCAAAACTATTAGAATCAAAGAAATACAGCGCTGTATCATTTTAATTATTCGTCACAAAATTCACCAACAACTGGAGGTCCTGCGGGATTTGTTGGATTCGGACAAACCCAAACAACACATCCACTTGGACAATTATATACATGGCATCCATAATTGTTTGAAGAAATGTGATCGCATGGTGCTTAACGTGCTTCTGCGATAGTACCCAAAACCATACCCAGTACGACCAAGGCTAAAAACATCGTTTTTTTCATGTTGTTTTTTTGTTTAGTTAAAAGATTGATTAAAAAGCTAGCTGAATTAAAACTAGGAAAGCAGAAGTTGGATACCAAAAAATCAACTAAGAAATTTGGCAAAAATCTGATAATCGGTCAAATTGAATTGGTGGGGTAAATAATTAGTTTGAGTGGTATGGGTTTGCTAACTACAAGGGCTGAATTTATTTTTTCAAATCTCCAAAGAGGCACCTTAATTTTAAATTTTTCCGATCTTCCAATTTATAAATTATTCTCTTACCTTTGCAGCCACGAAAGGGGGTGTACACTATGATCATTGTAAACGTAAAAGAGAACGAATCCATCGAAAAAGCGCTGAAGCGTTTTAAAAAGAAGTTTGACAAAACCGGTGCGGTTCGCGAACTCAGAGCCCGTCAGGCATTTACAAAGCCTTCTATCGTAAGAAGAGCACAAGTCATCAAAGCTGCTTACAAGCAACAACTTCGCAACGAAGAGATGAAGTAATCAGAATTTGATTCTAAATACAGACGCACTTGCCCTTAATGGCAGGTGCGTTTTTGTTTTTATTCTCTGACAAAAGTCACTGTTATTTTTCCGTTTTTCTGCTACCTTTTGAGTGATGATTGACTCATTTATCAATTACCTGGAGTATGAAAAGCGAAGCAGCCCGCATACCGTGCTGGCGTACAGCAACGATTTGGAGCAAGTAGCTGATTTTGTGTCTCTTTCATTTGAGGTGAATGAGCTTACCCAGTGCACGCATTCAGAACTTCGCGCTTGGGTGATTGATTTGGTCGAAAAGGGTTTGAGTACCACCTCAGTTAACCGAAAAATAGCCACTTTGAGATCCTATTATAAGTTTTTGTTGCGCTCCCGGCTGATTACTCAAGACCCCACTTACAAGTTAAAATCCCTTAAAAATCCGAAAAAACTTCCCGAATTTGTACAGGAACTGACCATTGAGGCCGTTTTAGAAGAAAGCGTGTACGAGCCCACCTTTGAGGGACAGCGGGACCGAATGGTGATGGAGTTTCTCTACCTGACTGGAGTCAGACTTTCGGAATTAACCAACCTCAGGTGGAAGGATTTAAATCTCATCGAAGACCAGGTGAAAGTTTTAGGGAAAAGGAAAAAAGAACGAATAATCCCATTGACAAAATCCCTGAAACAGAATATCATTTTGTATCAAAAAGTATTTGTGGAAAGGTTTTCAAAAACAGACGGGAATGCCTACTTTATTGTAACCAATCGGGGAGAGCAAAGCTATTCTATGTTGATTTATCGGATCGTCAGACATTATTTAGACCTATTTGCGCAGAATACGCGAAGAAGCCCACATTTGCTCCGGCACACCTTTGCCACTCACCTACTCAACAAAGGTGCCGACCTCAATGCTGTAAAGGACCTACTTGGTCATGCCAATCTGGCGGCGACTCAGGTCTATACCCACAACTCTATGGAAAAACTGAAGGCTGTGTTTGAACAGGCACATCCTAAAGCGTAAATAAATCAATTGTTCAACCACTTAAATGCAAATCACTATGAAACTGCAGATGCACTCCATCCACTTTGATGCGGATCGCAAATTGATCGACTTTATTCAGCGAAAGGCGGACAAACTGGACACCTTCTATGATCGAATCATCGATGGGGAGGTTTTTATGAGGATCGATAAAAATGAGAAAAATGAAAATAAAATAGTCGAGATTAAGCTAAATGTGCCCGGGAAACAGTTTTTTGCAAAGCATCAGGATGAATCATTCGAAGCTGCTGCTGATGAAGCAGTCGAGGGCTTGCGCAGACAAATCAAAAAGTATAAAGAAAAGGTAGTATTGGTAAAACAGTAAAACTCTAAATTTGTGAGGAGCCCTCGGTTTTACCGAGGGCTTTTTCATTTAGTAAACCCCTGATGACAGAAAAACAACATTTTTTGGCAGTTTTTTGGGTGGCCAATCTTGGTTTTGCCATAGCTAAAATACTCTTAACCTTCAGACCGGAGCTTGACCTGTTTACCGAAGAAGCCCAATATTGGCTTTGGGCTCAAAATATGGACTGGCATTATTACTCCAAACCTCCCATGGTGGCTGTACTCAATTTTCTCAGCACCGGGATTTTTGGGGATACTGAATTTGCCGTAAGGTTCACCCCCATAGTCTTTGGATTGGCTACGGCTTGGATTGTCTATTCCTTTGCCTTTGATCTCTACAAGTCTGAAAAAACCGCATGCCTTGCCGGGTTGATATTTTTGGGAATGCCTATTCATTTGCTGGAATTCACTTTTCATACGACCGACACTTCCATGACTTTTTTTTGGACACTGTCCTGGTATTTGTTGTATCGGGCTATATTTTCTGAACTAAAAGGGCAATGGGTAATCGCGGGCTTAATCACCGCTTTAGGCATCATGTCCAAATTGACGATGGTTCTGATATTTCCGGCATCTTTGTTTTTTCTCGTGTATTCCGGGAAAATAAAAAGTCAATTTATACCATGGCTTTGGTTTGCAGGCATCGCTTTTTTGGGATTTTTACCCAGCCTGATCTGGAACATTCAAAATGATTTTTATACGTTCAAACATCTGGCAGCTCTTGGGGGAGTTTCAGGCACCACGCCCAGGCCTTTTGATGTTGGCCTTTTGTTGAAAAGAACCTCTGAATATTTTGGAGGTCAATTAGCTATGGTCTCGGTCTTCTTTCTGCCATTTTTCTTTTATGGAATAAAAAAATTGACTGCTCAAAAAGATTATACAGGCATTTATCTTGTGTTTCCGGGTCTTCTGACATTTTTGGGCTTTGGGGGACTTAGCCTTTTCACCTTTATAGAGGTCAATTGGCCGGGGTTTACTTACAGTACATTTCCCGTTTTTTTGGCACCCCTAGTCGCCGAATTTGGAGATAAATGGAAGCGGTATTCTCAATGGGCATTGGCCATCAGTCTTAGCCTCCCATTTCTGTTTTATCTTCCAAATTTTCTCCGCTGGAAAAGCCAAGGACCAATTTTCTCCGCGGAAAAGGCACTGTTCAAAAGTATGATAGGATATGAAGATCTGGGAAATAGGATTGACTTTTTGAGAGACAGCCTTGAGATTTTTGCTCCTGTAATATTCAGTGAAAGTTATCATGTCGCTTCCGAACTGGCCTTTTACATCAAAGACCATCCCCAAACTTTCACGGTCAACATGGGCAGCAGAAAAAATCAATGGGACCTTTGGCCGGGAATGGACCAATTTGTCGGGAAGCCTGAAAAATTTATTTTCGTGAGTAGAAATCAGGCTTCTCCCGAAGCCGCAGTAAGATTTGAAAAATTGCTTTTTGAGGAGGAACGCCCTTTTTTGTTTGGGAAAGACACATTGGGAAAAACCAAAATCCAGGTTTGGGAGAATCTTTTGGAATACAATCCAAAAGATATCGGAACCTATTGATAAGGGAAGGCCGGGAATTAGAAGTGGGGGAATTGCTTCAAATCTGATGTGATTTTGTCAGCAGAAGTATTTCTGGGTATTTTTGACCAAATTTTATCCCATGAACAAGCCACTTTTGTCTGTTGTCATCACCGTTTACAACGAGGAAGATAATATCAAACCACTTTTGGATGCCACTTATGCCGCTCTCTCAGAGATCGACTATGAGGTGATTCTGATCGAAGATGGCTCCACGGATCGGACTGTGGCCGAAGTCAAAAAATACGCGAATGCCCGCACTAAACTCATTATTTTCAACCGCAATTTTGGGCAGACAAACGCTCTTGCAGCAGGCATAGACATGGCTACCGGTGAGTACATCGCAACCATGGACGGGGATTTGCAGAATGACCCCACCGACCTACCTATGATACTCCAAAAGGCAATCGATGAAGAATGGGACGTGGTAGCAGGATGCCGTGCTAAACGAAGGGATGGCTTTGTGCTGCGCAAAATTCCCAGCAAAATCGCCAATTGGGTGATCCGAAATGCCACCAAAGTGTACCTAAACGACTACGGCTGTACACTTCGGGTTTACAAAGCTGGGATTGCCCAAAATATGGGGCTTTACGGTGAGTTGCATCGCTTTATCCCCGTCTTGGCTAAGCAGCAGGGAGCCAAAATGACCGAAGTCGATGTGAAGCATCACCCCCGGATTCACGGAACTTCCAAGTATGGCTTGAGCCGGACTTTCAAGGTGATGGCAGATTTGATCCTGATGCTTTTCTTCCAAAAGTATTTTCAGCGTCCGATTCACTTATTTGGAGGATTGGGATTGATGGCCTTGGTTTTGGGATTCTTGATCAACTTCTACCTTTTGGTGCTCAAAATCATGGGAGAGGACATTTGGGGTCGACCGCTTATGATTGTCGGGTTTATTTCGCTCTTGGGAGGAATCCAGCTGATCACTACAGGGATTATTTCAGAGATAATTGTTCGCACTTACTATGAGTCCCAAAACAAAAAGACTTATTCCGTGAAGGCGGTTTTTCAGGGAGAAAAGGTTGAAGTCGGAAGTATCAAGTCAGAAGTTTGAAAAAGTTGGCAGTGGTCAGTTTGCAGTTCTGTCAGCCTGAGCGGAGTCGAAGGCGAGGGTGGAAATCAGATGAAGAAATCAGATGAAGAAATCAGAAATATAAAATCAGAAAGCTGAAAAAAGTAGGCAGTAGAAGTTGGCAGTATAATCCCTTGCAAATTGAACATTGAGTTTGATAATTGAGCATTCTTTCCCCAATAACTATTAACCAATAACCCATTCCCCTCCTTGATCCGATTCAAAAATCAACTCAAAACAGCCCTGAAGCTTCTGCTGACAGGTTTGGCTTTGTACTTGGTTTTTAGGAAAATCGATACCGGGCAGCTTTTTCTACTCGCAACATCGATCAACTGGCTTTGGCTGATTCCTGCTTTGGCCTTGTTTATCCTGAGTAAGGTGGCTACGGCCATCCGCCTCAATCGTTACTTTGAAAATATCGGAATACACCTTTCAGAAGGCCAAAACTGGCGACTCTATTTGATCGGGATGTTTTACAATCTATTCCTTCCCGGAGGAATCGGTGGCGATGGGTACAAAGTTTACCTGCTCAACAAACAGTTTAAAACTCCTGTCAAAAAACTATTGCAAGCTGCCCTTTTGGATCGTCTCGGTGGACTGATCGCGATTGTGTTTTTGCTTTTTGCTTTTTTTTTAGTGGTGAAAGTTGACTTCGCCTTTTTCGAAAGTCCGGTTTGGAATGGAGTGATGATTGGCGGATTGATCTTGACTATTCCCCTATTTTGGCTGGCTCAAAAGTTTCTTTTCAAAGACTTCCTCCCCTCATTTTGGCGGGCTAATGTTTGGTCATTTGCCGGACAAATCGCACAACTCATTTGTGCTTGGTTTATCCTTCGATCCTTAGGAATCACGGAGCATATCCTCGCATACCAGCTTGTGTTTTTACTTTCCTCGATTGTAGCGGTTTTGCCTTTGACGATCGGTGGAGTCGGAGCACGGGAATTGGTCTTTGTCTACGCGCACACCTATGCAGGAATCGAAGAGACCGCAGCCGTGGCTTTCAGTTTGATTTTTTTCTTGATTTCAGCTGGGATTTCCTTGGCTGGGACATTTGTAAAAGCTGATTTAGCAAAAAATCACAACTAGCTGTTTTTCAATAAAATTTATTTCAATCATCCTTGCAGATTTAAAATGTCATTTTAAATCTGCAAAGATGAAGACTAGCCTAAATTTTTTAAATCAATACCTTTGCCCAAAATCCACCAAACATGACCCGATCCGAGCTTTTCTCCCAAATCCAACAAAAATCCTCCTTTCTCTGTGTAGGCTTAGATCCTGATTTGGAGAAAATACCGGCTCACTTGCGCTCTGAAGCTGATCCGATTTTCAGCTTTTGCAAGGCCATCATCGAAGAGACAGCTGATTTTGCAGTGGCCTATAAACCCAATATTGCATTTTTCGAAGCCTTGGGAGCGAAAGGATGGGAGACACTTGCAAAAGTATCCGAACTCATCCCCAAGGATATTTTCACTATCGCTGACGCAAAACGTGGTGATATCGGAAATACGTCCAAACTCTACGCTAAGGCATTTTTTGAATCCATGGATTTCGATTCGATCACGGTGGCTCCATACATGGGAAAAGACAGTGTTTCGCCTTTTTTGGAGTTTAAGGACAAGTGGGTGATTCTGTTGGCCTTGACTTCGAATGTGGGCTCGATGGATTTCCAACTGATCGAAGACAAAGCAGGAAAACCATTTTACCAGTCTGTACTGGAGAAAAGTCAGGAATGGGGCAGTCCGGAAAACCTGATGTATGTAGTCGGCGCTACTCGGGGCGAATTGATTGGTGAAGCTCGAAAAGCAGCTCCGGAACACTTTTTCTTAGTTCCGGGAGTGGGTGCCCAGGGAGGAAGCTTAGCCGAGGTAGCGAAATATGGAATGAACTCGACCTGTGGACTTTTGGTCAATTCCAGCCGGGGAATTATTTATGCTTCTGGTGAAAAGGATTTTGCGAAAGTTGCAGGGGAAGAAGCTCAAAAGCTGCAAGAGGAGATGAAGGAGCTTTTGGAGAGGTATCTTTGATTTTGGAAAGCTTTTCTAGATTTACGTATAGTGCCCTAAAACAGAAATAACCGAGACTTTAATGATCTTTTGGTCAACGGCATAAACAATTCGATGTTCTCTATTCAACCTTCTCGACCAAAATCCAGCAAAATCATGTTTCAAAAGTTCGGGTTGTCCGGTCCCAGTGAAAGGGTGATCGGATAATTCTAAAAGGAGTTTTTTAAGTTTTTTGATTAGAGGAATATTCCCTGATTTTTTAAGTTTTTCAATTCCTTCCACAGCCTTAGGAGTGAAAACTAACCCATAGCTCATAGTCCAAGGAGTTGATCAAGTTCCTCCTTTGCCACTTTTATTACCTTTCCAGATTTGTACTGCTCAATTCCTTCCTTTACCTCCGAAATGACTTTTGGATCGAGGAAAAAACGATCTTCGTCTGATATCGGTACCAAAACGTAGGATTTATCTTTACCCCGCTGTACAATAACCTGCTGATTCTGATCCACTAGGTCAAAATATTTTTTTTGATTATCTCTAAATTCTTTTGAACTGATAACTAGCATAGTTTTAATAGCATGTACTTTTTTGGTACATAAAATTTAAACAAAAAGTTCGAAAACAAAAGATGGTATTTTTAAAACGCCAATCTTCAAATCGATTTGCACTTGAATCTGATTTGAAGTTGACTTCTAATTCTGAATTCCTTAAATTCCATAAATTCTTAGTCTTTGGGAATTATGAACTTCAAAGAAGACTTTTTACAATTTGTCTGGAAGTATCAATACTTCGACAAAAATGACCTTCGGACAACTGATGGTCAATTCGTCCAAATCATAAAGGTTGGCTTTCACAATCAAAGCGAAGGGCCTGACTTTCGAGATGCGACCGTTGTTTTGGATGGGGTCACGCTCCACGGGCATGTCGAAGTGCATCGGATGGCCTCGGAATGGAAGCAGCATGCACACGGAGGTGATCCGGCTTACAATTCGGTGATTCTGCACGTGGTTTGGGAAAATAACCGCGAAGTGCTTCGAAACGATGGTACCCCAATGCCTACGGTTGAACTGAAAGGCAAGATTTTCTTGGAAATCTGGAGAAACTACGAGCAAATGCTGGATTTCAAATCTGACTTGCCCTGTGCACATGCCTTACTTGCCGTTCAGGAAATTATCCGATTTTCTGCTCTGGAAAAGGCCTTGGTGGAGCGGCTTTTGGAAAAATCCCAACTGATACTTGCGATACTTGACCAAACCAAAGGAGATTGGGAAGAGACGGCTTACCGTTGGCTTTTCACCTGCTTTGGATTCAAGATCAACAGTCAGCCAATGGGGGAATTGGCAGCCTCGGTTCCGTATAAAGTGCTCCAAAAGCATCGAACTCAGGTTTCAGCTTTGGAGGCGATGCTATTAGGTCAGGCCGGACTTATGCCGGAAAAAAGCGATGAACCCTATGTTCAGCATTTGATTGGAGAGTATGATTTTTATCAGAAAAAATTCGGCTGGACAACTCCACTTCTGCGTCAACACTGGACCTTCCTGGGAGCAAGACCGACCAATTTCCCGACAATAAGAATTGCACAATTGGCGGCGATTCTCTCCAAAGCGCCTAATTTACTTCAGGCTGTTTTAGAAGATAATCGGGAGTTTGCAGCTTTCAAAAAACTCCTCCAAATACCGCCTTCTGACTATTGGAAGTATCATTATTCCTTTGGCAAACCGACGGAAAAAGTGGCTTCCAAGGGCATCTCCGGCGGTTCTTTGGAGCTTTTGATTATCAATTTTGTGATTCCGCTTTGGTTTGCATACGGTCGATACTTTGAGCAGCCCGAGTGGCAGGAGCGATGCTTTGACCTGATGCAGACGATCCCCGCCGAGAGTAATTTCATCATCCGAAAGTATGGGGACAAAGGTTGGAAAGCTGAAAATGCCTTCGATTCTCAGGGTATGATCGGGCTTTTCCGAACGTATTGCCAGCCCCAAAAATGCCTGAACTGCAAAATCGGGCAGAGCCTTCTCAAGGGCCAATCCAAATGAAGCTTTGCGCAGGCGAGTCATTTCTCGTACTTTCGCAGTCCAAAACCATTAAAATTTATGGAAAAACCGGTGATCATCCTGGGAGCAAAAGGAATTGCTCATCCCGCACTTGAGATTTTCAACAGCAATCAAGTCATCGTCTATGGCTTTTTGGATGAGGATCAGAGTCTTTACGGTACGGAGATCAATAATATTCCAATTTTGGGGAATCCCGAGGACGAAGGTTTCTTAAAGTTGATCGGTAAGAAAACCGAAGCATTTGTCGCAGTTGACGATGTAAAATACCGCAAGTTTCTTGTGGAAATGCTTATCGAAAACCGAAAAGTCCAGCCCGTCAATGCAATCCATGAGCGTGCTTATGTTTCCACAGATGCTGCTTTGGGTCATGGTAATTTCATCAATGCAAATGTCACGATCGGTGCCGGAGCAAAAGTAGGAAGCCATTGCATTTTCCACACCGCTGCACTGATTGATCACAAGGCGGTAATTGGTGATTTTGTGCAGATCGGAGCAGGATCGATCGTAAATGCGGAGGTGACGATTGAAGAAGGCGCATTTATCGGTTCGGGAGTAACGATAGTGGCTGGAGTGACAATCGGCAAAGGAGCCCGAGTTGGTGCTGGGTCTGTTGTGATTGGTTCAGTAGGAAAAAATGAAACGGTCTTCGGGAATCCGGCGGCGAAGGTGAAGTAAGTGGTGAAAAGTAAAAAGTGAGTTGTAAGAAGTAAGAAGAAATAACGAACACCGAATGCTGAATATCGAATGATGAAGTAAAACATCGGTCATTGGCATCGTAAATCAAAAATCGTAAATCAAAAATCCCCAACACCCTGCCGAAACAGGGCGCTAGTTATGGAAACAACAACAAACAAACCTTACAGCATCCTGCTGTACTATTGCTACGCAAAAATCGAAAACCCCGAAGAATATCGGGAAGAGCATCACCTGTTCTGCGTTGCCAACAACATCCGAGGTCGAATCATCATTTCTGATGAAGGACTTAATGGAACAGTCTCAGGACTGGTTGAAGATTGCGAAAAGTACATGGCCTATGTTCAGGCTGATCCGCGGTTTGCAAAAACAGAGTTCAAGATCGATTTCCACGAGAAACATACTTTCACCAAGATCCATGTGCGGTACAAGCCTGAAATCGTGCATTCTGCGCTTCGCCACCTGGATCCAAATGTGAAAACCGGGAAGCATCTTGCCCCTGAGGAATTCAAGGCCTTGAAAGATCAGGAGGATGTGGTCATTTTGGATGTTCGCTCCAATTACGAGCATGAACTCGGTCGATTTAAAAATGCAATTACCCTCGATATCGACAACTTCCGTGATTTTCCGGAGAAAGTAAAAGAGCTCGGGCATCTGAAAAACAAGAAAGTACTCACCTATTGCACGGGTGGAATCAAGTGTGAAAAAGCCTCCGCTTTCCTTTTGGAACAGGGCTTTGAGGATGTCTATCAGCTTCATGGAGGTATCATCAAATACGGCATGGAAGCAGGAGGAGAGGACTTTGAGGGAAAATGCTACGTCTTTGACAATCGCATCGCTGTGGATGTCAACAAAGTGAATCCTACGGTGATTTCGAAATGCCACGTCTGTGGGACGGCCTCTGACCGGATGGTCAACTGTGCCAATCCAACTTGCAACGAACACCTTGCGATCTGTGAAAAATGCGGTTGGGAAATGGATGGTGCCTGCTCTGTGGAGTGCAAAGAAAATCCCGAAAAGCGACCTTATGACGGGACCGGCTACTACCAGAAAAATACCAACGGATATAATCCATATAAAGGACTTCACCGTAAGCCAAGTAAAGAACTAATCCAAAAACTCCATGGAGAATCGGAAAATTCCTGCGTCTGAACTGATCGTTAATTATGACGGAAGTATTTACCATTTACATCTGAAGCCAGAACATCTGGCTTCTCTTGTTTTTACAGTAGGGGATCCTGATCGGGTGGCCTTGGTTTCCAGATATTTTGATCGGATTGATTTCAAAATGAACAAACGGGAATTTATCACCCATACCGGCAGGCTAAACGGAAAACAAGTGACCGTAATGAGTACGGGCATGGGGACAGACAACATCGAGATTCTGATGACTGAGCTCGATGCCTTGGTTAATGTGGACTTACAGACACGAGAAATCAAGCCTGAAAAAAAGAGTTTGCAGATTATACGTTTGGGGACCTCTGGCAGTATGCAGTCTGATATTCCTGTTGGATCGCTGTTGGCTTCGGAGATTGGAATAGGCATGGATACCCTGATGGTTTACTATCCGGAGTTGCCTGGAAATCAAAGCTTGGCAAAGGCTATTCAGGTGGAGTTGGGCCTTTCATTTCTACCCTATCAAGCTTCTGCTTCGGTTAGTCTTATTGAAAAGCTTGACCAAAACTTTGTCAAGGGTGTAACCTTGACCTGTCCGGGATTTTATGCGCCTCAGGGAAGAGAAGTCCGACTGAAGCCACGATTTGATCAAATGATCGAGCGCCTTTCTGCCCTAAGAATTGAAGATAGAAGTCTGACCAATTTCGAAATGGAGACGGCAGGTTATTATGCGATGGGAGAATTGCTCGGGCATCAAATGCTGAGTTTGAACGCCATTGTAGCAAACCGACCTTTGAAGCAATTTGATCCTGAGGCAGAAAAAACGGTGGAAAAGATGATCCGCGCTGCTCTGGAAATTTTCACCGGCTAAACCACAAAGGGATTGCGACCTTTATGTATTTCAAAAAAATCCATTTCACCCAAGACCAGATCCTGTTAATTTTTTTCCCACTCAAATAGCCAGAATACACGATGTAAGGATTTTTTACCCCTTAAAACTTATTGGTCAATACGATTAAACCCCGGCTCATTTTTTTGGTTTAACGGGTAATAGTCTTTGGTAAAAGTCGAATTTATAATGTCTTTATTTTTCCTGAGAGCTTCTCCAAGAATTTGATTTTAAAAACTATGGTGAGATATAGGCTACTAATCCTATTTATCCTTTCCTTTTTTCGCTTCTTGGTGCTACAGGCCCAGGAGGTGAGTTTGAAAGGTAAAATCGCAGACGGAAGTAATGAGCAGCCGCTGGAATTTGCAAATATCGCATTGCTCAATCCAGCTGATTCCACTCTCGTGACCGGAGGAATGAGTGATTTGGACGGGACATTTTCCTTTGTCGGAAAGCCGGGGGAATACCTCTTTAGGGTTGGATTTATCGGATACAAAGACTTTTTCGAAAAGATCCGATTGGGGGATCGTCCGTCGATGAATTTCGGGACAATCAAACTCCAGCCTGATGCGCAAAATCTGAATGAGGTAATCGTAGAGGGAGTGACATCCATGTTTGTATCTGACATTGATAAGCGTACCTACAATGTTGAAAACAACATCCTGGCCGAAGGAGCAACTGCGGCTGAACTCTTGGCGACTTTACCTTCCATTCAAGTGGATGACGAGGGAGGAATCAGCTTGCGGGGAAGTGGGAATATCCTGATTTACATCAACGGGCGTCCGTCCAATCTGTCAGGAGATGATGTGGAAAGCATTCTTTCGCAGTTTCCTGCAAGCAGCATTAAGGAAGTGGAGCTGATAACCAATCCATCCTCCCGATATGATGCGGCTGGAGTAGGAGGGATCATCAATATCATTTTGAAAAAAAACATAGCGACCGGGGTCAATGGACAGCTTAATGCCTCAATAGGAACCAGAGATAAGTACCAAGCCGGCATCAACCTGAATTACGGTAAGAAAAACGCTAATTACTTTTTCTCCTACAACTGGCAGGATCGACGGGAAATCGAGTCGGGAAAAGGAACACGAACCACCAATCTGGAAGGATTTTCTCCGGTTTTGGATCAGAACCAGGACGGATTGGAATTTGAGAAAAATCATCTGGTGAGAGGAGGAGTGGATTTTTCCTTAAAGCCTGGGAAAACTTTGGGGCTTTATTTTCAGGGAAATTTTGATGATGAAATTGAGTTTGCAGATGTCAATCAGCGAAATATCAGTTCTGCAAGAGTGATTGATTCTACTTTTTTCCGAAGGAATGAAGAATATAGTGTTTCCTCCAATTATGAGGGCGGGCTGAGCTATAACTGGGAGATTGATTCTCTCGGGCAAAAGCTGTTCACATCTTTCACCTACTCCTATGACGAAAGGAGTCAGGACGAATATTATGAGCAGCAGTTTTTCTATGGAGATGGAAAAGAGGATCCTTCCAAAAGAATCATTCAAACCAACAATCGACCCCGAACAAGTGGGCTTTATGTGGCCCAGATGGATTATGAAAAGCCTTTTGGGCAAAATGGGAAAATCGAGTCCGGGCTGAAGGGAACTTTTGGCAACTGGAATTCCAGTCAAGTTTTTGCACAGGGTGACATTTCTAATGAGTTTGGGCCAGTGGTGGTAGACAGCCTCACAGAGTCTTATGATTTCACAGAAAATGTCTACGCGGCCTATTTCACCTTCAAAAACAAACACAATAAACTCGGGTATCAGCTTGGGGTGAGAGGTGAATACACCGAGACCTTGGGAATTACCGAGAAGAGAAATGAGGAAATTCCCAATAACTATTTCAACCTTTTTCCAAGTGCTTACCTTACCTATAGTCTGGGTGAAGAAAATGAACTCAGCCTGAATTATTCCCGAAGAATTTCCCGTCCCAGCATCAGGGATTTGGCCCCGATCTATCAAGTCAATGACCAGTATAATCTCAATATTGGAAATCCATATCTCCAGCCGGAATTCACCGACAGCTATGAGTTTGGGTACATGAAAGGCTGGGATCGATACCTGTTCAATGCTACGGTTTACCACCGGTATTCCACCGATGTTCAAACTCGAATCACCTATCTGACAGACAACAATGTGGCGATAACCACCCGTGAAAATGCTGATACGCAAGCTTCATCAGGATTTGAATTGATCAATCAGTTTCAGGTTTCCGGAAATTTTGATGCCACACTGACCGGGAATTTTTTCTATTCCAAAGTCAACGGAGAGAATATTGAAGAAGGATTCAGCAATGAGAATTTCAGCTGGACAGTTTCTCTTTTGGGAAATATGATTATTCCAAAGTGGTTCAGCATCCAGTTTCAGGGGAATTATCGGGGCCCGATCGTGCAGCCACAGGGGCAGATCGAACCCCAATGGAGTATCAACCTAGGCATGAGGCGCGAGGTACTTTCAGGCAAAGGAACTTTGAGCCTGAATGTCACAGACATTTTCAATACCAGGAATTTCAGAACTACGACCGAAGATCCGAGGTTCACACAAACCCGCACATTCCAGCGGGAAACCCGGATTGGCACGCTGTCATTCACATATCGGTTTGGAGGATTCAAAGACAAGAGAGAGGATCGTGGTAGTCGCAGGGAAGGCGGAGACAATTTTGGCGGAGACGATTTCTAAAACTTGGGCTGGTCAATTGACTGGCCTTTGTTATTTTTAAACATGAGTTTGACTTCCTGAAGAAGCATTACCAATCCCTGCCTAGGACGGACTTACGTTATGCCATTGAGAAGTTTCCAGAGGAGTTAAGAGAGGATTTTTTGAAGGGAAGAGTTTGAAGTTTGCAACGAAGCCGCGAAGTCGCAAAGTTTAAATTTGAAACAATTTCAAATTTCCTAGGACTCCAAAAGTGCCTTGATATACCGGACGGAGACTTTTTCTAGTTCAGATTTTTCAAAGATTGGAAGTAGGAATTAGCTTATAGCTCATCCATTAATTCTTTGAATGAGGAGTAACTCTTGGCTTCTTTCTCTCCGGATTCGATCTTTTTAGCTTCTATAAATACTTCAGCAATTCCATTCGCTCTTTCCAAGACTTCTAAAGAGATGGAACTGGAAGACTTGTAATTGATATTCAGAGATTTCAAAAACTCCTTTATTGCTTTGGAATCTTCTGGATTCTTGGATTCGATGAGGAAAGTTTCCATATTTTTCTGATATAATTAGTTTAATATAAGGTATTTAACCAAACTATAAAAGCTTAAGGTATAGTAAATCTCACTTTTACTCTGTTTTTTAAATTTAGAAAAACCTTTGTGCCTTGGCGGCTTTGTGGCCAACTAATCAATCCCATCCAATTCACTCAATTCCAACCAAGTCAGTTCCAGTTTCTCTATTTCGGAATCGATCGCCTGAAGCCTGTTTGACCAAGCCATCAGCTGATCGACTTCGGAACCACCAGCAGAAATCTGATCGGTGAGCTTAGCCTTTTCAGCTTCCAGTTTTGCCATGGATTCTGTCACCTTTTTGAATTCCTGCTTTTGCTTAAAACCCGCCTTGACCTTCGGAGCTAATTCTTGCTTCTCGATTCTTCCCTCTTGCTTCTCTATTTTAGGTTCTTGTTTCGCCGGAATGTCTTGCTTCTTGGCTCTCGCTTCTTGCATCTCTTTCTCCCATTCCCTGAAATCCGTATAATTCCCCGGAAAGTCACCGATCACCCCTTCACCCTCAAACACAAACAAGTGCTCGACCAAGCGATCCATGAAATATCGGTCGTGAGATACGATGATCAGACAGCCCGGAAAGGTGTCCAAGAATTCCTCCAGGATGTTCAAAGTCATCAAATCCAGATCATTCGTAGGTTCATCGAGGATCAGGAAGTTTGGATTCTTGATCAGCACCATCAGCAGTTGAAGCCGTCTGCGCTCCCCACCGCTCATTTTGGCGATTGGCGTAAACTGTTGCTTGGGAGGAAATCCAAACTGCGTCAAAAACTGGCTCACCGTGATTGTCTGACCTTTGTCCAAAGTCACAATTTCAGCCACTTCTTTCACCACATCAATCAGGCGCTTTTCCTCATCAAATCGATCTTCTTCCTGTCGGTAGTAGCCATAAGCTGTCGTCTGACCCACAGAGATTTTACCTGAATCGGGTTGATTCAAACCTGTAATCATTTGGAGAAAAGTAGTCTTTCCAGCACCGTTTGGCCCGACGATTCCGACCCGGTCTTTCTTTTTGAAGACATAGGAGAAATCTTTGACCAATGTCTTTTCTCCATAAGCTTTGGAGATTTTGTCTATCTCAAGAATCTTATTTCCAAGTCGCTGAGTTGATACGGTAAGCTCAATATCACGCTCTTCCCGCTTGGTGAAAGCTTTTTCTTTGGTTTCCTCGAATGCTTCCACACGATATTTGGCCTTGGTGCCACGGGCTTTGGGCTGACGGCGAATCCAGTCCAATTCCTTTTTGTAAAGGCTTTTAGCTTTTTCAAGTTCGACATCTTCATTTTGCATCCGTTCGGCTTTCTTGTCCAAGAAATAGCCATAGTTGCCTTGATATCGGTGAATTTTTCCCTGATCGAGTTCGAGGATTTCATTGGTGACTTTCTCCAAAAAATACCGGTCGTGAGTCACCATGAAAAGCGAAAGGTTGGCTTTTGACAAGTAATCTTCCAGCCACTCGATTGTCTCCAAGTCAAGGTGGTTGGTTGGCTCGTCAAGCAAAAGCAAATCAGGTTTCTCTAGGATAGCCTTTGCCAAAGCTACCCGCTTGCGCTGCCCTCCGGAAAGTGTTCCTACCGGCAGATCTGTGTCGTGAAGGCCGAGTTTTCCCAAAACCTCCTTTACCTGATATTCAAAATCCCAAGCCTGAAACGCATCCATTTTCTCAAAGAGGTCAGACATCTTGTCTGAGTTGTCAATGCCCCGCTCGGAGTCCAAAAGTGCCTTGTGATAATCCTCGATCACCTTAAGAATTTCGCTGTTGCTTTGGTCAAAGATGGTCTGGTAGATACTCAGCGAACCTTCAAACACCGGATTTTGGTGGACGTAAGCGATTTTGACGGACTGATTGATGCCGACTTGGCCGGTATCGGAGATCTCCTGACCCATGATGATTTTCATCAGAGTTGACTTTCCTGCGCCGTTGATGCCGACAAGTGCTATTTTTTGACCTTGGGAAATGCCGAAGGATATATTTGAAAAAAGCTTCCGTTCCCCGAAAGCCTTACTGAGATTCTCAACCGAAAGGTAATTCATGGCGCAAAAGTAAGGGAAATAGGGCTATTACTTGGTATTTGAAAAGAATGAAAATATGGGATATAGGAAATACATAGAAATACATTTGAAATAAGTCCTCCTTCGTCGGACGAAATATTTCGCGAAGCGTATTTCACCGAGCGTTGTGAGGTACATTTCAACAGTATTTCCATCATACTTCTCAAATAACACTCCGAAAAATCGCATATCAACCATTATTTTTAAACCATGAAAACCATCCATGATATACTCAAACTCGGAGACCCGAGACTCTACGAAATCTGCGAACCTGTACTAGAAACTGACCTCCCTCAAGTGCCAGAATGGACTCAGCAACTCCACGAAGCCATGGAGGACATTCGCAGGGTTTATCAATTTGGAAGAGGAATAGCCGCACCGCAGTTGGGGATTAAGAAGCGGATGTTTTACCTGAATCTGGATCGGACTTACATTATTTTGAATCCGAAGTTGAAGGCCCTGAGCGATGAAAAATTGGAGCTTTGGGATGACTGCATGAGTTTTCCCAATCTGCTGGTCAAGGTGAAACGGCACCAATCGCTGACCTTGGAATACCGGGATGAAAACTGGCAAAAGCAAAGTTGGGCCGTGGATGGAGCGATTTCTGAACTGATTCAGCACGAATACGATCACCTCGACGGGATTTTGTGTACGATGCGGGCGATTGATGAGAGGAGTTTTCGGTATAGGGAATAGGATGAAACAGTCTACAAATTACTTTTGGTTTCCCGCAGATTTACACATAAAAAAGCCACAGATTTCCGCGGATTTTTTTAATTAGATTTTGTTGATCCCCTTAGAAATCTGCGTAATTCAGCGATTTGACTCAGCGCAAATCAGCGGGAAATAATTATCTCACGAAGTATATCTGAATAGTATTTCGCGAAGCCAATTTTGCAAAACCCATCATCCTATATAGATAATCGAGACCTTTTTATCAAAAATAGGTATTCACAGCAAACTCAGCTTGCTCGATAAATATGCGCTTCATCGGACTTAAGTTTGTCTGTTCATAAAATACCAACATGGCTTTTTTGTAGTCAAGTGGATCAACAGTTCTAAATGAAATCGGACAATGCGCATACGCTAAAAGAATTGCATTGGAAAAGATTCGGGCAGTACGCTTATTTCCGTCTGCGAATGGTTGAATGTAGGAGATAAGTAGAAGGGCTAAAAAAGCTTTTTCATACCCTATTTTTGAAGAATTGATAAGCTGACAAGTTTTTTCCAATGCCTCCCGAATTTGAAATTCATTGTCCAGGGGCTGATAATTAGTACCGGTAATTCCAACTCTTCTCCTCCGAATATTTTTACCAATTCCCGGATCTTCAATAAGTATGCGGTGCAAATCTTCAATAGCCCGGACAGAGATCCGCTCCGCATAATCTTTATTTGTTTCAAGAAAGTCAATCGCCTCCTTGTGATTGAGTAGCATAGTTGCTTCATCTATAGTCTTGCCTGAAGCTGTTTTCTTTTCTTTTAACAGGATCTCGGTTTCAAGTAGGGAATATGTGTTACCTTCTATTTGAGAGGATTTCCAGCTTAAGTCAATCGCCAAACGCTCCATTTCCTTTTGGTATTCATTCGGAGTCAAATCGCAAACTCTTTTCTTAAACAATTCATGGATTTTCTCCATAGCACTAATTTCATCTGAAGAAAAAATTTGGTTTTGCTCCAGCTTTTCAAAAATCTCAAAATCGAATTGGTTTTTGACGATTCTTTCGTCTTGCTCTTTTAAAAAATAGGCATCCAAATCAATTGGAAAACTTAATTCCAATTTTGATGAAGGAAGATAAGCCGTTGCCTTTCCTTTTCCCTGTGAACAGATCCAACCTTCATCCAGCAAGTTTTGAATGATTCTTTTGAGCGTGGCAGCACTGGAAGAAAAGGAAATCCTATCCCCAATTTCTTGCCTTGAGACCTTTTTTGAGTCCTGAATGATGGTTAATATTTCTGATGTTGTTTCTTTCATTTCCTTCAATCGGTTCAAAAATGATAAAAATACGGCTCAAAATCAAGGAAAAATGAGCTGTATTTTGATGTTTTTGTGCTTATTTTGAGCCGAATCAGGATTTAATAATTTTTTTTCCCGCAGATGGACGCAGAAAAAATCGCTGATTTCCGCAGAATTTTGGAATTATTGTTTTGAAATCCGCGCAGATCAGCGGTTCCAATCAGCGCAAATCAGCGGGAAATATTTTTATCCTAACTTTTGTAGGCAGTTACGTCGCTTTCCTCCATGATATTTCACTGATCGCAGGGAGAGGTATATTTCTATTGTATCTCCTACCTTCGGCAGGCAGGCGCGCAGCTTATCTCACAAAGTTTATTTCGCGAAGCATATCTCCCTTCCTTATCTTTAACCCATGAATTTTCCCACCCTGTCCGATATCCGGGCGGCACATGACCGCATTCAGCCCTTTATCCATCGCACACCGATTCTTACTTCCACCGCAATCAATGAAATCGCAGGTTGTGAGATCTTTTTCAAATGTGAAAACTTCCAGAAAGTCGGAGCTTTCAAAGCACGTGGCGCCGCAAACGCCGTTATGAAACTTACCCCTGAGGAGCGGGCTAAAGGAGTCGCGACACATTCCTCAGGAAACCATGCGGCCGCCTTGGCACGTGCGGCAAGTGTAGCGGGGATTCCTTCCTACATCGTCATGCCTTCCAATGCGCCTGAGATC
The DNA here is from genome assembly GCF_900103735.1 of Algoriphagus alkaliphilus. Lineage (GTDB taxonomy): Bacteria > Bacteroidota > Bacteroidia > Cytophagales > Cyclobacteriaceae > Algoriphagus > Algoriphagus alkaliphilus. The sequence goes on from NZ_FMXE01000019.1 coordinate 35,114, forward strand.
AAAAAGAAAGCGGTCAAAGGATATGGAGGGGAAATCATCGAGTGCGAGCCGAATCTGAAAGCGAGGGAAACTACCCTAGAATCGGTGGTAGCCCGAACCGGAGCCACATTTATTCCACCCTATGATTTCATGGATGTGATCGAAGGACAGGCGACTTGTGCGCTGGAACTATTGGAAGATCAGCCCGATCTGGAAATAGTAATGGCACCTGTTGGCGGTGGGGGACTTCTTGGTGGAACAGCGTTGACCGCACATTATTTGAATCCTGAAATAAAAGTAATCGCAGGAGAACCTACTGGTGCGGATGATGCTTTTCGATCCTTTCATGCAGGAGAAATTATCCCCCAAACAGATCCAAATACCATTGCTGACGGGTTGCTAACTTCCCTTGGCAAACTCAACTTCGAATTGATCAAACACTATGTCGAGGATATTCTGCTCGCCACCGATCCGCAAATCATCGATGCGATGCGCTTGGTGTATGAGCGGATGAAGATCGTGATTGAGCCTTCATGCGCAGTTCCTTTGGCGGCTTTGCTGGCAAATAAGGATCGATTTGCAGGCAAAAAGGTTGGTATTATCCTTTCGGGTGGAAATGTGGATTTGGAGAAGTTGCCTTTATGAATTGAGTAAGTGATCTTCGAGATTTCCAGTCTTGAATTATGTTTCCAAGATTTGTAATCCTAAACTTTTCGGTTTTTTGACAAGTCAGGATTGCAAATCGGGTTATAGTGCCTCAGAATTGCAAATTCAGAGGAGCAGTTTTTAGAAAAGTTGTAATTATGATTACAACCTTTGTATTTTTACACAATTTTTATAATTATGATTACAGCTTTCTTGTTTTTGTAAATCTCAATTTTAGATTAACTCATGAATCTGCCCAAAGAAATATTTGAGCGTCCCATTTATTTAGATCGGATTTGGCCTTTCGTCGGTAAGGGTCTGATCAAAGTATTTACCGGACAGCGAAGGGTCGGTAAGAGCTATATTTTATTTCAACTGATTCGTAAAATCCAGACTGATTTTCCTGATGCCTCAATCATTTACATCAATAAGGAAGATTTGGAATTTTCTTTTCTGAATTCCGCAGAAGAATTGCATCGGTTTATCAAGGACAAAAAGGAGGCAGGCAAAGTGAACTATGTCTTCATTGATGAAATACAGGATATTGAAGGGTTTCAGGATGCATTGCGCTCATTACTTTTGGACGAAGAACTTGATCTTTATTGTACAGGCAGTAATGCCAATTTGCTATCAGGGGATATTGCAGGACTTCTGAGTGGTAGATTTATTGAGATTAAGGTTTACAGTCTTTCCTATATGGAGTTTCTTCATTTTCATCAACTGGAAGAAAGTGATGTTTCCTTGCAAAAGTTTCTCAAGTTTGGTGGTTTGCCTTACCTCCGACATTTAGAGTTGGTTGATTCTGTAGTTTTTGAATATTTAAAAAATATCTACAATACCATTCTGTATCGGGATGTGGTCAACCGAAATTCTATTCGAAACACTGTTTTTCTAGAGAGGCTTGTGTTGTATTTGGCCAACAATACCGGAAGTTTGTTTTCTGCCAATAAAATTGCTGCCTTTCTCAAATCTCAGCAGGTAAAGATTGCTCCTAATCAGGTTCAAGCTTTTCTGTCTTACTTAACAAATGCTTTTTTGATTCATAAAGTATCCCGATTCGATCTGGTTGGTAGAAGACTTTTTGAAATAGGTGATAAATACTATTTCGAAAATCTTGGGATCAGACATGGTATTTGGGGATTTCGACCCGAGGATCTAGGTAAAATCTTAGAGAATGCGGTCTATAATCAGCTTTTGATCTCGGGGTATGATGTCAAAGTCGGCGTGATAGGGGATAGGGAGGTGGACTTTGTCTGTCACAAGGACGGGGAAACCTTATATGTACAAGTAGCATTGTCGATCAAAGAACCCGCCACGATTCAACGAGAGTTTGGAAATCTCCAGCTTATTGCTGACAACTATCCCAAAGTGGTTATCACACTGGATGAGTTTGATGGGAATTCCTTTGAAGGGGTCATGCACCTTTCATTAAAGGAGTTTTTGACCAAAAAAATGAATATTTTTTGATCAAGGTAGATTAACCTATTTTGCGCGATGTCATCTCCACCTCCTTCCCGATTTCGTGTCCTCCCCGTAATTTATTATGCAAAGCGCAAGTTTTCAAGGGGTAAGCTTTGGATTTGGGTGAAAGTCGGGTTTGTGAAGAAGGTGCTGATCCAGCCTTATGCTGGCTATGGAAACGGAAAGGAACTCTATCTGGCAGGCAGAGTTTTGGCAGACCGGGACATTCAAGCTTCTGCACCTGAAGATCGGTTTTGGAGGAATTTCCGAAAAATGAGAAAACGTTTTCTCACCATTGTTTTTCCGGGAGTGGATTTGGAAGCTGAATTTCAGGGGAAAACGATCAAAGTAACTACGGACGAAGAGGGATATTTTGAGATTCAACTTCTATTGAATGGTGTCGAAGTCCTTGAAGGTTGGCACCCAGTGAGACTGAGACTCCTTCATGATCTTCTGGGTAAGGCGACGGAAGTGGTTGCGCAAGGCGAGGTATATTTCCCCACACCGGATCCGGATTACGGAATTATTTCGGATATCGACGATACGATCTTGACTACGGGGGCGATGAGAATGTGGGAGATGCTAAAGGTGACATTTACCCAAAATGCACATACCCGGATTCCTTTCGCGGGAGTTTCGGAGTTTTATGAAACATTGCGCAAGGGCAGGGATAAAATTCTGAGCAACCCGATTTTCTACGTTTCGAGCAGTCCTTGGAACATTTACGACTTTTTGATGGAGTTTTTAGATGCACACAAAATCCCCAAGGGACCTCTTATGCTTCGGGATATTGGTCTGTCACGAGAGCAGCTGATCGCAGGGAGTCACCATGATCATAAACTAAAGCAGATTCACCATATCCTTGAGGTGTTTGGAGGTTTGGATTTCATCCTGATCGGAGACAGCGGTCAGAAAGACCCGCAGATTTACCTAGAGGTCGTCGTGAATTATAAAAAAAGGATACTTGCAGTCTACATTCGGGATGTTTCCGGAGCAGATCTGAGTGACTTATCTTCAGCCTATCAAAGTCACGGAGTTGAATTGATCTTGGTCAAAGACACAACAGAAGCTGCTGCCCATGCTTTGGCTAAGGGATGGATTCTGCCAAGTGACACTGAAAAAATCAAAGTTCAGAAGGTGGAGGATGAAAAGGGAAGGGACTCACAAGTAAGTTAATTTTTAAACGAATAGATACGCATCTTTAGACAATTTTGATCAAAAAAAGCCCAGACCTTTCGATTTGGGCAATTTAGATTTCACTGCAATTAGGACAAAGCTATTAGTGACTCGTAAACCAATCCCCAAGAGTCTGATCGCTTTACAAATACCTTTAGCTTTAATTCGTTGTTTATCTCAAAGGTTTCTTGTTCCAAAATGATTCCATACAGTTGATGGTCTATTCCTTTCAGTAGAATTGGACAGGAGTAGGAATAGATTGTCTTTTTAGGCACAAGGTCTTTAGTTTTATTTAATTTACTCTCGCAGTTTAGAGAATCTAAATGGATGGAATGAGGGCCGCTGAAATTTAAAACTTGTTCAATTTTACCTCTATCATTCTCCTCCAAAGGGCTGTCCAAATCAAAACTATCCATTCTTTTTCCTGAATCTATATTTTTAGTGGGTAATTTTGCATAAGAATCACTGCCATAATCTTTCCAAAAAAGAAATCGCTCATCTACCAACACATATTCATTTGTCTCACAGGCTAGAAAATTGATTAAGTCGTATTCATTTGTGCCTCGAGTATTTGTCTCTGAAACTTCTATCAGAATAAGGCTAACAAAGAAAATTTTTAACAGAATCATTGGCAAGATATTTTTTGATAATACAGGGATTGAAGCAATCTGTATTTAATTAGTATGTATATCCGCTTTTCTACCAGTAACCCTATTAAATATCGTTTGAAGTTCCTTAGAACATGCTGTGGACCGTCGACCGTTGTCTGTGGACGATTAGCCGCAACTTCTAAAGCATATTTCTTAATTTCTGGCAGGATTGCGGATAATCAGATTAATTAGTATGATTTTACGCTATTCTGCCAGTAAGCAAATTTAATAACCCATTTGGGCCGGATGTCGGGTGTCCGATGTCCGATGAAGCCTAACTTTTGGTGTTTTTAGGGAATTTTAAGTCTATTCAAAAGCTACTGGCAAAGTTCCGTACATACATATTTCAAATAGCTCCTTTAGGTGATGGATTTGCTTTCCCATCTTTTATACTTCCATTTTTTGATCTCCCTTTCCCCCACATTTCCCTATCTTTGCCCCCTGATTTTGACAAACCAAAGCCCAGAATTCAGGGTTTTTAGCTGAGAAGAATACATCATGAACAGAGAAGTTCGCGTACGATTTGCTCCATCTCCTACCGGAGCACTGCATATCGGTGGCATCCGCACCGCCCTTTACAATTACCTTTTTGCCAAAAAAATGGGAGGGAAATTCCTCCTCCGCATCGAAGATACCGATCAGACGCGCTTTGTACCCGGAGCGGAAGATTACATCAAAGAATCGCTGGAGTGGCTCGGGATTTCCCCTGTTGAGAGTCCCTGGAATCCGGGTGACTGTGGCCCTTATCGTCAGTCAGAGCGCAAGCCGATGTATATGCAATATGCGCTTGATTTGGTGGAGAAGGGTCATGCTTATTACGCTTTCGATACCACCGAAGAACTCGAAGCCATGCGTGAGCGCTTGACTGCTGCTCGAGTGGTTCAGCCTCAATACAACAGCATCACCCGAACTCAAATGAAAAACTCCCTCACGCTTCCGCCCGAGGAGGTGAAGGCCCGCTTGGAGTCCGGTGATCCCTATGTGATCCGAGTGAAGATTCCCCGCAATGAGGAAGTAAGGCTCAATGACATGATCCGGGGTTGGGTGTTGGTTCACTCGAGCACCTTGGATGACAAAGTCCTGATGAAGTCTGACGGCATGCCGACGTATCACTTGGCAAACATCGTGGACGACCACTTGATGAATATTACTCATGTCATTCGTGGCGAGGAGTGGCTTCCATCTGCTCCGCTTCATGTACTCTTGTATAAGTTTTTCGGTTGGGAAGCTACCATGCCGCAGTTTGCGCACTTGCCGCTTTTGCTGAAGCCGGACGGAAATGGCAAACTGTCCAAGCGGGATGGGGACAAGTTAGGCTTTCCGGTTTTTCCATTGAACTGGACAGATCCTTTTACCGAAGAAAAGTCCTCAGGTTTCCGTGAGCAGGGCTATTTACCTGATGCTTTCCTTAATTTCCTGGCGTTCCTGGGTTGGAATCCCGGTGATGCGCGGGAGCTTTTCACGCTGGAGGAATTGGTGGAAGCATTCTCCGTAGAGCGAATCGGGAAAGCAGGAACCAAGTTCGACATCGCCAAAGCCAAGTGGTTCAATGAGCAGTATCTGAAAATCAAACCTACCTCTGAATTAGCTGCATTCTTGATAGCTGACGCGAAAAAGGATGGGGTAGATGTTCCTTCGGACAGAATCGATTCCATTGTCAACCTTGTGAAAGATCGGGTGACTTTCCCTGCTGAATTGTGGAAAGAGAGTAGATTTATCGTTGTAGCCCCAGACAGTTTTGATGAAGAGATCGCTTCAAAAAAGTGGAATGGGGATGCCGTAAAAGTCCTTAGTGCATACGCCGTTGCATTGGATAGCTATAGTGTTGAATTTGATGCAGTTTCAGCCAAATCGTTGTTGGAAAGCACCGCCGAGACAGAAGGAATCAAGCTCGGCAAAGTGATGCAAGCAGTCCGACTGGCGGTGACCGGTTCCGGTGCCGGACCTGATTTGATGGTAGTTTTTGCTATTTTAGGTCCAATTGAAGTGGCCAAAAGAATCCGATTTGCGTTAAGCACCTTGACAGTCGTAGCATAAGATGGCAAAGAAAAAGAAAAAAGAAGAGGAACCACGGGTTCATGACGAACTGAAAGGTTTCAAAATGGAGATCAATTCCTTTGGAGAGATAAGTTCCAGTTTCCCGATTGACAAGATCAATGAGTTCCTCAACAAGAATGTGGAGGATAAAAAATTAAAAGACCGGGATGATCTAAAGTCTGATCAATAATCTTCCGAATGTAAAAAAATAAAACTAAGAGCTCCAGATTGGAGCTTTTTTTATATACTTGAAGAGGTATTCTATAACCTAAAAAAAATGAGATCAAGACTTACTTTTTCACTCCTTTTCTTTTTTCATACAATAATTCTATTTGGACAAACTTCCCGAATGGCTGGTAAAGTCACAGACCAAATCACCGGGCAACCGCTGGAGGATGTGCATATTTTCATTCCAAATACCACATTTCAGGCGTTTTCGGATTCGCTTGGCAACTTTTTGATTTCAAGTATTCCTGAAGGAAAATGGGAGGTTCAAGTCTGGGGGCATGGTTGGAATTCTTATCGCGAGACTATTTTGCTGAAAGCAGGAATTCAAAAGAATGTCCAAGTCAAGCTGACTAAAACTACTGAACTGGATCCAAGTGGAGAAAATCTCTCCAAAGGACAACAGACCAAAGTTATGGATCAAGTCATGGAAGCCTTTGTCGGATCTGATATTAAAAAGCGGGAAATCGCTCTGCTTAATCCGGACAAACTACTTTTCGAAAGGTTAGAAGACAAAAACCTTCGAGTTCACTCCATCGGTCCGATTTTCTTCTCCAATAATGAAACGGGCTATTTGGTTTCAACTTATTTCAAGCCATTCATTTTAGGATCATCGGATAAAATTCAAGCAACCTACAGCTATTTTGAATTGCCAAGTGAAGGTGGACAAATGACACTTTGGCGTCAGAAACGCATGAAAATCTTTGCTCAATCCCCGCAAAAGTATATCTCTGAACTGATGACAGGTGCAGTGGAGAATTTTGACACAGACCCTAATCCTGAAGTGTCTTTTGCAAATAATTCGGGAGATTATCTTTTGAGCTTTACGAAGCCCTTGTCCGTAAACATACCTGATGGGAAGAATGGAAATTTGGATTATTTAGGAGAAAAGCTCGAAGTCAAATTCAATGGGGCACCAGTGAGTTCTGTAGATCTGGTGTTGGGTGGGGCATTTTTGGATATGAATCCAATCTTTGGATTGCCTTCAAATTTCAATGCAGAAAAACTGATTAAACTGGCCAATCTGGAAAAGACTGCCGATGCGATGCAGGAGCGAATTTTCGTTCATACGGATCGGAAGCATTATTGGCCAGGGGAAAATCTTTATTTCAAAGCCTACCTTAACTATGGAAATCCGCTGATGGCGGAGGAACTGAGTAAGGTGCTGCATGTGGAGCTCTTGGACAGTACAGGCTACCTATGGATGCATCGAGTTTTTAAAATTAACGGAGGAGTTTCTTCTGGGTATTTGGAGCTCCCGAATAGTCAAGATGTAGGGAATTTCATCCTTCGGGCTTACACAGCATGGGGGCAGAATTATTCGGAAAGTGATTTTTTTCAACCCATTCAGATTCTAGGCCATCAGTTTCAGCCTGAAGCTTCCGAAATTCAGCAGAAAGCTGTTGGGGTCGGTGTGTTTTCAGATAAGCAAGTTTACGAGGGAGGAGAAACTGTGAAGCTTAATATCATGGCAACCAATGCTTCTGGTAATCCTGTGAATGCCAATCTATCTGTATCTGTTTTGGATTTGAATCAAGCGGTACCGATCCAGGAGAAGACAAAAATGGAGGAGAGTTTTCAGCCTAAGGTGGCAAAAAGGGCAATTGAAGAATTCCCCAAACATCCTGAAAATGGTTTTTCCCTTCAGGGGCAATTGTTGGACAGGGGAGGGCAGGCTGTATCTGGAAGTCTTAAAGCTTTCATCAACGGATATACCGATGTCCGAACACTGGGGACGGACAAATCCGGGAGCTTTGAACTTCCATCTTCAAATTTTGATGGCACCTTTGAAATCGCCCTTCAGGCAATAGATCGAGAGGCACTGCCTGTCCGAAATGTCAGTTTGGCAATCAAGGATTATCCGGCTGTATCCATTCCTAAATCTTTTGATTTTCCGGCAATTGTTCCCAGAGGGATTAAACCTTCTCCGGATATTCAGTCACAACTAGATCTTGAGGTGGGAGAAATCCTGATGGAAGAAGCAGTAATTGAGGATAGACGAGAGCTTTCCATGGGGCCGATGATTTACGGTAATCCGGATAACGTAGTGAAAACAGATGATATTTTTCTAAATGGGACAACTGTTCAATTCCTATATGCCTTGGCAGGTCAAATACCCGGGATGACAGTCTTTGGAACTCCTCCTGCTATTCGATTTAGAGGTGGTGAATCTTTGGTCTTGGTAAATGGTGCACCGATGAATTCTGCCGGATTATCAGGTCTAGGAGGTGGGGGAAGTGGGGGACAGACTGCATTTGATGTGATCAGTAATCTGAACGTGTTCTCGATTGAGCGTGTGGAGGTCATTCGAAGACTGGTGCCTCAATATGGCGATTTAGGAAGAAACGGAATTATTTCTATTATTTTAAAATCCGGTTTGGATCGAAGTAAAGCAATTGAAGCTAATATGAATAATTACACAATTTTTAAAATGAAAGGTTATCCCGAAAATCAATCCTTTGAAGAGCTTGAAAAATCCCGAGCTGAATTTCCCTTTTTAACCGAACTCAAGCCTACACTCTACTGGAATCCATTCCTTGTTGCAGTGGGATCTCGAATGTCTCAACAGATTGAATTTCAATTAAATGAGAAGCCTGGGCCAATTTGGGTTGAAATTAGAGGAATAACTGATCTCGGGGAGCCGATATATGGTTCATTTTTGCTCAATGATACAACTCAAGGCGGAAACTGATTCAAAAATCGATTATTTGCATACGCTAAACCAACTCATGCATTTATGAATAAAAGTGCCTTTCTTTCGCTCCTTGCCTTTTTAGGGTTATTTAATTTTGTTTTTGCTCAAAGTGGAACCATCACTGGTTCAGTTAAAGATGCCGAAACTGGTGAAACCTTGCCTTTTTGCAATGTTTTTATCAATAATACCACCATCTCAACCGTCACCGATATGGATGGGAAATTCACCCTTTCCAACCTGGAGGCCGGGCCTTTGGAAGTGGGTTTTTCCTTTATGGGATATGTCGCAGAGACACGAAAAGTCACCCTGAACCCAGGCGGAAACCTGACGGTGAATCTGTCGATGAAGCCATTTGCGACCGAGCTGAGTGATGTGGAAATCAAGGCGTCCCGTGACAAAAACTGGGAACGGGACTTGCGTAAATTTCAAAACCTCTTTATTGGTATTGATGATGCCGCAAGCCAAACAAAGATCCTGAATCCATGGGTGATTGATTTTCCTGTTGGAGCGGATAAAGGTGCCTTTGTGGCGAAAGCTGACCTTCCGATTGAAATCGAAAATCAATATTTAGGATACAAAATCACCTTTAACCTGAATGAATTTTTTGACTCACCGACTAATTATCGAATTGTGGGTGCGGCGAGATTTGAGGAAATGAGCCCGGAGTCAGAAATACAGAAATCAACCTGGATAAAGAATCGTGCAGAAATCTACCGCAAATCTCCCATGAATATGTTCCGGTCGATACTCAATGGGACGCAGGAGCGTGAAGGATTTTTCCTCTATGGAGACAAGGCAGGAGGATCAGCCAGCAGAAATATGCGAAGCGATATTTTCGCCAATGAGTTGGGCAATTCGGTGGTGGTATATAAAGCTGATCCATTGGTTACACCAACAAGTCCACCGGGTGAGTATTTTATCAATTTGAAGGGCAGGATTGAGATTCACTATCAGAAGGGCTTTGCTCAGGCAAACACCTACAAAGACGCGCCCTATCCGATTTCATGGCTTGAAGTAAATGGCGGAAAAGTCAAGGTAAAGGAAAATGGCATGGTAATAAATCCTCAGGATTTGGTTTTCTCAGGGGATATGGACCGCAAGCGAATTTCCAATTTGCTTCCTTTGGATTACAATGCCGAAAAGGCGATTCAGCTTCAGGATTTGGCCAAAACAGCTAAAAACTATCAGGAGAAAGTCTATCTCCATACCGACAAGCCGTACTATTATGCCGGGGATCAGGTTTTTTTCAAGGGGTATTTTGCCTACGGCAATTCCTACTTGCGTGATGAACTCAGCAAAGTACTCCATGTAGAATTGGTCAGTGGGGAGCGGGATATGGTCATTGAGAAAAAATTCCAGATCAGAGACGGAATTGTAGTCGGGGATTTCTACCTGCCAGATTCGTTATCGGGTGAAAAATATTTTCTCCGTGCCTATACCAATTGGATGCGAAATTATGGCCCCAATCAGTATTTTCTCCAGCCTTTGAGCATTCTCGATCCTTACAAGCGAATCGCCCCCGAGGAAACCTTTACCAATTGGAAAAATCAGGGGGCAGCAATTCAGGCCGATAAAGCGCAATTCGGTACCAGAGAGAAAGTCACTGTAACCATTAATGTAGCCAATGATAAAGGTCAGTCGATTCCCGCCACACTTTCTGTGGGAGTTTGGGATGCCCGTCAGCTCGTTCCTGTCAAAAGAACTTTAGAAATGGCAAATGCTCTAAATCTCCATGGAGTGTCCGAGAATTTGGGTTTGGATCGGTTTTCCTACCCGATCGAAAGAAGTCTGAAACTTTCGGGTACTGTGACAGATGAGAAAGGCAAAGGCACTGCTGCACAGGTTACCGCTTTTGTGAATGATTTTCAGGGGATGGTCGATCTGGAGTCTGGGAGCAATGGGACTTTTGTATTGGATGATTTGGAATATTTTGGCCCGTTGAAGTTGGCTTTTTCTGCCATGGATAAAAAAGGCAAACCTCTGAAAATTGACCTGTCCACTCCTTTAAAGGCTCCGATAGCTCTCCCCGAGGAGGCTTATTTTCCAAAATTAATCACCCTTGCCAAACCTATTAGAATCTCTGAAGTGGAGGAAGAACTGCCTGCGGCAAAGCAAACGAACTCCAACTCAAAACCAGCCATTTATGGTAACCCTGATTTTGTCGTGAGAGGCGAGGACTTGACCAAAACTGGGAGTAATACTGATTTGGTGAATAGTCTAGCGGGGAATGTGCCAAGTATGCGGATAAATACCACGGGTGCGACAGGGCAGCAGTCCATCCGAATCCGTGGAGGGGCGGTCTCCGGCCAAGGGAGTATGGAGCCTCTGGTCATGGTCAATGGGGCTATTATGGGGGCATCCGGGGCATCCAATGCCGCTGATAATTTAAGAAGTATCAATCCTTTTGATATCGATCGGGTAGAAGTGGTGACACGGATGGCTCCGATGCTCGGCGATCAGGGAAGAAACGGAATTATTGCTGTTTACCTCAAAGACAATCTGGATATGAGCTTGGATGGTTTGGCCGGATCAGGCATCAAGGAATTTTTGGTGGAGGGTTTCCAGCCTACAGGGACATTTATTCCTGTGGATTATGCCCAGATTACCGAACCTGTTGAAAAAGACGACCGTCAGACTCTTTATTGGAATCCCTATTTGATAGCGGATGAGAAAGGAACCGTGACATTTTCTTTTTACACCAATGATTCGGATGGCCCTGTAGTTGTAGAAGTTCGGGGTCTTGGAATTGATGGAGAAGTTATTGTGGGGACGTTTATCCTGAATCAGAAATAAAGTAAGTCCTTCGAATTCTCTTAATTTTGAGCATGCATAAAATCCTGATTTGCCTTTCCTTATTTATCCTCCCTCTTGGAGCAATGGCTCAGCTCAGTGTGGGGATCAGAGGAGGATATGCGACTTCTACTTATAGTTACCAAGCTTCTGCTGCTACAAGAAGTCGATCAGTAGATGGGATAGGTTCTCCGACTTTTTCTTTTGTTGTGGAATATTTCAATTCCAAAAATGCCGGAATAGAACTTAACCTTCAGCAGCTGACCCTGGGCTTTCGCCAATTTAATGGAGATGAAAAGCTGAATCAGACGGAGTTGACTTACCTCAAAGTTCCGCTACTGGCAAGTTTTTTTGCCGGCCGATCCGGGCGATTTCAGATCAAAGTTGGCCCGCATCTAGGCTATTTACTCCAAGCAAAAGACATCACCCGTGAATTTGAAGGGGAAACTCCGCGAGAGTTGCCAACCTATGGAGGTGCGGGAGATGTGCCGAACAAATTGATGTACGGACTTACAGCAGGGGCAGGTATTTCAAAACTGTTTGGGAAAAGTACCCTCTCTGCTGAAGTCAGGTTTGGATATGATTTCACAAACCCGGAATCGCAGGGCAGAATTTTTGATATGAGTTCAACTAATCTGGAATTTACCTTAGCGTATCTTTTTAGAATAAAAGAAAGGAAGTTTTAAACTTCAGACTACTAGACCTTGTATGCTTACAGGGACTACTTAACTTTGACTCAAAGCCTTAACCTATCCTAAATTGAAAATCCAAATCATCAACGGACCCAACCTAAATCTGTTGGGGAAACGTGAACCCGAAATCTACGGAAGTCAAAGCTTTGAGGCTTATTTTGAGCAGCTTCAAAAGCGCTTCCCTCAAGTGGAACTCCATTATTTCCAAAGTAATGTGGAGGGAGAATTGATCAATAAAATCCACGAAGTGGGTTTTGGTTTCGATGCCATCCTCCTTAATGCCGGAGGATATACCCATACTTCGGTGGCGATTTCGGATGCTATTTCAGGCGTTACCACACCGACGCTCGAAGTCCATATTTCCAACATTTACAAGCGGGAAGAATTCCGTCATAAAAGTATTATTTCCAAGTCTTGTGTAGGTATGATCTCAGGCTTAGGGCTGAAAGGCTACGAACTCGGGGTCACCTATTTTCTCAATTCTCCAGACCTATGATTACTTTTGCTCCAGGGCCGTCCAAAGTTTACGACGCGCTCCCTCACTACATGCAGGATGCCTACAATCAGGGGATCCTCAGTGCCAATCACCGCAGTGGGGCATTCATGCAACTCTACCAGGAGACCGAGCAGCTCATGCGCGAAAAACTCCACATGCCGGATGACTATAAGTTGTTGTTCACCTCTTCCGCAACTGAGAATTGGGAGATTATTTCCCAATCTATCGTGGAAAGGGCCAGTTTTCATATCTATTCCGGTTCATTTGGCAAAAAATGGTTTGAATATGCCAAGCATATCGTTCCTGCTTCTTTTGGTTTGAAACTTGAGGCCAATCAGGCAGTGGATATTGCCGGATTAGAAATCAGCGGGGAATTTGATGTGATTGCGATAACCCAAAATGAAACCGCAAACGCCTCTCAGGTCCCTATGTCGGTCATCGAAGCGATTGGAGGGAAATTTCCGGAGAAAATGATTGCCGTTGACACTACATCCAGCATGGGTGGCATTGAGATGGACTTTAGCTTGGCGGATATTTGGTATGCATCGGTTCAAAAGTGCTTTGGTCTCCCGGCGGGACTTGGAGTGTTGATTGTTTCTCCTAAAGCCATTGAAAAGGCCTTGCAGAAAGGTGAAAAGGGGCGATACAACAGCCTTAACTTTATGTTGGAAAATGCAGCCGGATTCCAAACCCACTACACCCCGAATGTTTTTGGGATTTATTTGCTCAACAGGGTTTTGAAGGATCTACCTGAAATCCAGCATGTGGATGCCCGATTGAGAGCACGGATGAAAAATCTGGAAAACACCATCGCGCAGTCAGAAAAATTCAGAATGTTGGTAGATGATGAGCTGACTCGGAGTAGCACCGTAATGGGAGTAGCAGGATCGGAGGAGTTGATTTCTGCTGTGAAAAAGGCTGCCGAAAAAGAAGGCATGCAATTGGGGAGTGGCTATGGGCCTTTAAAGTCTACGAGCTTTCGAATTGCCAATTTCCCGGCAATAACAGACGCTGAATTTAATCGACTGATCATCTTTTTGAAAAATTATTAAGATTTCCCCGAAGGTGATGGGCTAGAAACGACTGACCCCAAAAAGTTAAAACCTTTTGGGGTCAGATTAAATTTTTATTGGAATTCTAATTTCCTTTCAGCGCGTTGCATCGGTCGTACGCAGGATCAATGTCTATAAATACATCTTCCTTGGCAGTAATGAACCACTTATCGAGAATTTCGTCTTCTTTTCGACGTAGCGTGGCAGCCTTCATTTTTTCATAATCAGCTTCCAAACTGGCCCGGTGTGCAGGGTATTTGGCCTGATAGTACAGAATTCTCACTTTAACTCCCTCTCTTGGGTCTTCAAATCGAATCGGTCTGGTAATACTTCCCACTTTCATGGTATCAATGGTGAAATAGAGCACAGGATCCTCCAATGTTCTGAGGGAAAGGCGATTTGAATTTGTAGATGGATCAGTGAAAAATCCTCCATTATCAGAGGTGCCTCTGTCGTTGGAATACTCCTTTGCTGCTTTTGCGAATTCGATTTTGCCTGCTTCAATTTCCCGCTTTAGGCTGTCAAGGTAACGTTCTGCTTTTAAGATATCCTCCTCGTCCGGAACAGGAATTTTTAAAATATGGCGCGTATTGTAACTCGTTCCTTTTATCTCAAGCAATTGGATCATATGAAAACCAAACTGGGTTTCTACCGGATCACTGATTTCTCCCAAGCGAAGTCCCAAGGCTGTAGATTCATATTCAGGTGCTAATTCGCCCTTGCGGAAAAATCCGAGATCCCCTCCTTGTGCACCGGAACCGGGATCTTCAGAATGTTTCTTTGCCAGATCAGCAAAATCTGCTTTTCCATCCAGAATATCCTGTTTGAATTGGGTAAGCTGCGCGATCAGCTGTTCCCTTACTCTCGGACTTACTTCCGGTTTTCTTACTATTTGTCCTACTGTGGCTTCGGAAGTAAACAGGGGGAGTGAATCTTTGGGTATGCTGTAAAAAAATGCTCTTACGTCAGCAGGAGATACCGTCAGCCCTTCTGTGATCTTCGATTTCATTTTGGTTACAATCATTTGCTCTCGGATGACATCTTCGATTTCTCCTTTGAGTTGTTCAGCAGTTTTTCCATAAACTTGGACCAACATGGCCTCATCTCCACCAAACTGCTGCATGACGGAATTGAATCGACTATTTACCTGAAGCAAAACCTCAGGTTCCGTAACCAGTACGGAGTCGATTTCAGCTTTGGCCACCATAAGCTTATTGATCAGCAGGCTTTCAAAAACCTCACAGCGCGTTGGCGCAACTATTCCTTGTTGAGCTTGCGCAAGGGCTTCGATATAGGTCTGCTGGACTTCAGATTCAAGGACAATATTATTGTCAATTTTTGCGACAATCTTATTTATGATTTGGCCGGTCGGTGGAGCTTGCTGTGCAAGAAGAGTCTGACTAAGAGCCATCGCTCCAAAAACGCTAAGAATAAGTCGGATTAGAAATTTCATGATGTTTGGTGATCTTTGATTGCCAGAATTGGAAATCATTTAAATTAATGATTCAATGCCAGAAAAGCCTCTTCCTTGGCTTGAGCGTTTATCTGGATTGGGTACTTTCTTTTTAAGGTATCAGTGAGTGTCTTGTCTAGGTATTCTTGATAATCCCTGATTACCAGACCCCTTGATTCTTCGAATTTCCGTGGTTCGGCAGGGAATTTTTGACCTAGCGTAACCAAGTACGTTGCCCCATCCACTTCAATCTCCTGGAAGGTCTGATTTAGATTGACTTTGGAGAGGATCTCATGATCAGCGTATTCGAAAATACCGGATTCAGTCTGGTAAGCCAATGGGGTATTAGCTTTGAAGTTTGCTTCAAAATTTTGAATCAAGGTTTGGTTGAATCCGTTCCCTTGCAGTACCTGACGGGCATTTACAAGTTTGGTTTTATCCAAAACCTTCACTATATACGCCTCTATGCGATTTTTCCACTGATACCGAGAAATATTTTTTCTATAAAATTCCACCTGACCAATCGAATCAGTAATTCCTTTTTGCCAGACTTCCTGATTCATCAGAGAGAAAAGTAAAATTCCATCCCGGTATTCCTTGAGCAGCATTTGATACTCTTTGTTATTTGCCTCCAGGTCTTTTTCCTCTGTTTGAGCTAAGGTGCTTGCGACAAAGCGATCGTACCAAATATCAAAAGTTCCGCCTTTTACCTTTGGGCTCAGCTCCTCGGCTTTTATGTATGCTGCTAGTTCTGCTGCCTTGTAGGTTTTGCCCTGTAAGGTGAAAAGTGGAGTGTTTTCCAGGGACCGACTGATCAGGGCCGGTTCAAAACTTGATTTATTTGTTTGGTTAAGCGCCTGGGCCAGCAAAGCTAACGAGGCATCGTTCTCTACAAATCCATAGCGCGCCTTTTGGATTGCAACCACCTGAGATTGAATCATCCCGGAACGAGAATCCCTCAATATTTTTGAGCGGATTGATTCTTCCATTTCTTCAAAGGTGTCAATGGGCTTTTTTTCCTCAAGACGTAGAATGTGGTAACCATATTGGGTTTTCAAAGGAGGAGATATTTCACCAATCTCGGTAAGCGAAAAAGCCGCCATTTCGAATTCAGGGATCATGTTTCCAACGCCAAACCAAGGGAGCATACCCCCTCTTTGGTTTGTTGCGGGATCTTCGGAAAAGGTCTTCACTATATCCTCCCAAACCGTACTTTCTTTTTGGATTTCCGCATAGATATCCGATATCTTCCTTCGGGCGTTTTCTTCCTGAGTCTGATTTTCCGCGTCAAAGCGAACTAAGATGTGCGAAACTCTTACTTGTCCGGGATTTGGCTGACGGTCTTGTACCTGAATGACATGGTACCCAAAATTGGATAAAACGGGATCTGAGAGTTGGCCAACTTGAAGATTGAATGCGGCATCCTCAAAAGGCTGCACCATCTGAAGACTTGTGAAGTAACCCAAGTCCCCTTTGTTTATTTTGGAAGATGGATCATCAGAATATTGGACCGCCAATTCATTGATGTTTCCCCCATTTTCGATTTCAGCTTTGACTTTCAATGCCATTTTGAGAACAATCAGGCTGTCATCCGAACTCGCATTCGGAGGGAATTGAAAGAGTACGTGACTGGCTCTGACCACTTCCTGCATTCTGGAGTAAGCTTTTCGAAGCTCGCCTTCCTCGAGGGAGTTTTTGATCAGGTATGGGTAAATGAGCGTTTCTTTAAATGAATTGAATTCTCTTGAAAATTCTTCAGCTTGATCAAGACCTAAGGCTTCGGCCTCCCTAACTTTCAATTTATAATTGATAAAAAGGTCAAGATTTTCCTCGAATTCTTCACGGCTAACTCCCGATTTTGGAGTGTCTGTATTTCTCCCTTTGGATATGAGATAGACTAATTCGTCTATTTCTACAGGCTTCCCGTCAAGGGTAAGCAGCGCCTCCTTTGTGGTTTGGGCCAAAACAGACCAAGTACTGCCAAGCAAGCAAACAAATAAAAGAGAAAATGTAAATGCCGAAACGGTTCGGTGATTCATGGACTTGATGGCCGATTAAAGGTGCAATGTTACAAATTTATCAGTAATTCGGGTTCAATGACTTAATGACAGGGCATTTAACTGGCATTTAACCAAAATTAGGATTGAAACCACTTGATCAGCCGGCAAGTATTGGTGCCATTCTCAGATTCAAATTCTATTTCGTCCATAATCTTCTTTACCAAAATGATGCCTAAGCCACCTTTTCGCTTTTCGAGCATGACTTCTTTTAAGTCAGGACTTTTATAATTCAAAATATTAAATGCTTTGCCCTGATCGGAAATTTCAAAAATCAGTTTTTCAGCAGAATCAATTATTTCTAACTGAATGCTCTCCTGAGGATTGCAGCCGTGGGAATGGATAATCAGATTGGCACATACTTCTTCCACAGCCAAGGTAACTTGATGCTTCTCGTTATCATTAAAAGCTACTCCTACCAATGCCTGCTGGATAAAAGATCTTAATCCCGAAAGGGCCGAAGTTTGGCAAGCAATATTAAGACGGTATTTCATTTCTAATCGGCAAATGCAGCGGCTCTGTCTCTGTAAATGGGGATCAGTTGATCCAGTCCCAAAATTTTAAACACCTCAAAAACTCTTGGAACCAAATTACAGATTTTCATACTGATTCCATTCTCCTGAAAATCCTCCAAGTAGGACATGAATACTCCCAATCCGGCGGAGGAGATGTATTCCAGGTTTTTGCCGTCTATTAATATAGACTTTGAGCCGCCATCCACCAGTTCTTGGATTGCCTCATCAAGGATCACAGAGTTACTAGCATCAACTTCGCCGAAAAGGCTGAGGATTTCACTATGATTTTCTGTTGTTTTTTCAATACGAAGCATGTCTTAGGGGTTCTTTATACAAAGTATTCTTAATTTATGGGATCTTGGAATTTCACGACCATCAT
The DNA here is from genome assembly GCF_900103735.1 of Algoriphagus alkaliphilus. Taxonomy (GTDB): domain Bacteria; phylum Bacteroidota; class Bacteroidia; order Cytophagales; family Cyclobacteriaceae; genus Algoriphagus; species Algoriphagus alkaliphilus. Next base: position 53,416 of record NZ_FMXE01000019.1, read on the forward strand.
CGAATAATCATCGTCGATTAATCTATCCCCTCCCACAAAAACGTGAAGGGATTCGATAAGTTGGTTTTGAATTTCAAGAGGGGACTTTTTATGGTGTATTTCCACCAAACTACGGATACGTTCAAATCCAAACTGCTGCCCTTTTTGGTTTTTTGCTTCTACGATACCATCAGTAATTAATACCAGAATGTCACCTGACTCATAGTTGAAGGTTTTTTCGTGAACGTGATTTTCGTACTGCTTGTTTCTTAAAATTCCCAAACCCAATCCATCAAAGAGCATAAATTCAGATTTATCATCTTTAGCTTTATAAAAGAGGGTAGGAATGTGACCAGCGCGGGCATGGCAGATTTTTTTCTTCGCTATATCGATAAAGAAGATAGATGCGGTGATGAAATGATTTTTCCCCAGGCATTTGCTCAAAGCTGAATTTGCCTTTATCATAAATTGGGCAGGACTCAGATTAAGCTGAATAAGGCTATGAAATACGCCTTTCATCTGAGACATGTGGAATGCCGCGGAGGTTCCTTTTCCCGATACATCCCCGATGATGAGTACGTATCGGTTTTCATCCAGTTTAAAGGTGTCGTAATAGTCACCACCTACTTCGTCCGCAGCATTTGAAAAGGCACAAATTCCAAAAGAATCAGGATGATCCAATTTGGTGGGGAGTAATGCCTTTTGGACGCGTTGAGCAATTTTTAATTCCTCTTGGTATCGCTCGTTTTGAATCGCCTGATTTAGAAGCCGGTGATTTTCTACTGCGATACATGCCTGCCGAACAAAAGTGCTGATGATATTTACCATTTCCTTATTGAATCCGTCTCGTACTTCTTTGCAGAGTACCATTCGACCTATTGCCGTTTTATTGATCACGATTGGGACCAATAGTGTGGATTCGTAACGGGGATGGGTAAGTTTAACGGTAAGCGGCTGAAGCATCTCCGGCTTGTCGGAGGTAGCCCAGTCTGTTGCATTTTTTTGGTTTTTGATCAGTGCTGAAAGTTCGTGCCTGGTGAGTTCATCCAGAAATCTCAATTGATTCGTTCCGATAATTTGTTCTTCAGGGTTTATTTCTATCCACGCAGCATCAGCATAGGAAGCGCTCATGCAGCTGTCCAGTAGAATGTCCAGTACCTGCTCTTCATTTTCTCCGGGCTGAATAGATTGGCTGAGACGTTGGAAATTTATGGCTTCGGTCAGTTTTTGTTCAAAGACCGAAGAGGTGGGGAGATTGAACAAAGTGACTAAAAAACTAAAAAGGGCGTAGATGAAGATAAAGCCAAATAAGGCCATTAGAAATAAGTTGTCAGTCAGATTAACCTGATATGTCTCTGCCTCAGAATAGGCCATGAACCGTCTAAACAGGTAACCAATACAGACTAAGATAAAGAAAAGGAAAAGCAGGGACTTCCATTTTTCTTTGAAAGTGAGGTAGGGAATCCATTTCAAATTTCCGGATAGTACTGCCGAAATGATTAACAGGATGACCATTCCAAAAAAGAAGCTGTAATCGAAATTATTCTTGTTGAAAAAAACAAAAAACATGGCGACCAGCATAGCAAATTCGAAAGCCTGCCACTGCTTGACCACTTTCTTGCTCTTTTGATAAAGTATCAAATGCTTCCACAGCAAGGCTGATGAAATCAGAAAAATAGTCGTGAGGGCAAAATTAACGTGGTAGAAAAAATTCTTCAGAAAAAGCTCCGAGGCCAGCCTGCTGTCTCCCAAAGACAAATAGAAAAGTTCTATCAAAAGGGCTACACCACTTGCGAAGATCCCCGTCGATGCGGCCCTCCACAAAAGATTTAAGAAATCGCTTTGGATGTTTTTCTCTATTGAATAGCTGTAGAATCCATAAAGGGTAAAAAAGAAAACAATTTCCAAGATCCAAGTGATCTCGTCTGAAATCCCAGAATCGATCTCGTTGATCATGCCAAATAGCCTAAGCAAATCCACAAACAACAAGGCAAGCCACACCAGGATGGCGAGCAGCAGGCTAAGCTTACCTATATGGATTGAGGGTAGTTTGATCATTGGAACAATACCGCAATAATACTGAAACTGAATTAATCCTTATTATTTGGAGGGAATTCAGTTGGCCCGGTCCAGTTAAAAATTGTCAAAAAGAGGTTAAAGACAAATAAGATCTTCTACCACGCCTTTTCCTACTTGATCCTCGATCAGAAGCAGAACTTTGGAGCGGTTTAGCATCAGTTCTTTTTTAACAGGTCCGGAGCTTAGTTTTACAAAAAGCTTCTTATCTCTGATAAATACAGCGGTCGTTCGGTCTGAAATGGTCTTTCCCACAATTTCTCCCCAAAAACTAATCAGTTGTTTTTCTTTGAATTTATCCTCTAATCGATACGCTTTGAGTAACTCATTGAACGCTGCCTCCAAAGGTGCAGCTTCCTTTTTTCTCCTAGGATTTGAATTGTAATTCATGTGTTTGTCAGTTGATTCTAAAGGACAGATTTGCAGGCGGGAGGATTGCCTTGGATAATCATCCCACTATTCAAGTCTCGCGTAATGCCTGTTTGATTCAGCCAGACTCGATTTTATGAATTCAGATGAACAGTTCGGCTGCGATACAGTCTGCCAGCAACTTTCCCCTTTTGCTCAAAGATAGGATTTTACCATCCCATATTAGGCAACCCATCTTTTCTAATTTCTCAATCTCTTTTCTTTTGCTATCCAGAATATCGACCCCATATTCACTGCATAATTCGGCTGGCGAAAGTCCCCAAATCGTACGCAAACCGGTAAGAATTCTGTCATTTACCTGATCTTCCTTTGTGGAGAGTTCTAATTCAAAAGGACTTGTACCAGCTTCCAACTCTTTAATGTAGGCGGTATTTGAAGCCGGATTGAGACCGCGGTTTTTTCCGTCAAAGGAATGAGCGCTGGGCCCTACACCGAGGTATGGAACACCCGTCCAATAATTTGTATTGTGCAAGGCAAATTGGCCTGACTTGCCAAAATTTGAAATTTCGTATTGGATGTATCCTGATTTTTCTGATTGCTCCTGAAGTAGTTCAAACTGCTCTGCCACAAAATCTTCTTCTGCAGGCTGAAATCGACCCTTTATAATCCATTTGCCCAAAGCAGTTTTTGGTTCTACGGTAAGCGAATAAGCGGAAATATGCCCCGGATCCTGGCGAAGTGCTTCTGTCAGATCCTTCTCCCAAATAGAATGATCTCCATATGGAAAGCCATAAATCAAGTCAATGGAAAACTTTTCAAATCCCGCGTCTCTCCCTCGATAAATCGCGTCCAAGGCCTCAGAGGCAGAATGAACGCGATTGTAAAATTGTAATATTTCTTCCTGAAAACTCTGGATACCCAAGCTCAATCGATCAATGCCCAATTCTTTCCAAAACTTTAAATTTTCAGCAGAAAGGTCGTCTGGATTTGCCTCAAGTGTAACTTCCTGCAAGTCTGTGCGAAAAGTTGTTTGAATTTTTTCCAGTAAAAAATTCAGGTTTTTTTCCGAAAGGAGAGATGGGGTACCTCCTCCCAAGTAGACGGTTTTGATGGGTTGTCCGGCGAGATAATCTTTTCGGATTTCGAGCTCTTTACCGATTGCTTTCACGAGTTGATCCATTCGGTTCAGATTGGTGCTGAAATGAAAGTCGCAGTAATGGCAAGCTTGCTTGCAAAAGGGAATGTGAATGTAGATGCCTGCCAAGTGAATTCGATTAACTTGCGAATATAAACAATCCTGAATAGCACCTTGAAGTCACTTTTTTTGACAGTAGTTAGTTGGTTGACTTTTAGCCAGGCAATTTGTCTGGGTCAACAGATCATTCGAGTGGAATGGACTGAATCTCCAACCTCGGAAATCAAAAAAATCAGAGAATTTGGCACGTTCACTGAAGTGGGGAAATTGACTGACTCGGTTTCCTTGATTTTCAAGTCCGAGGGGTACTTAGAAGGGTATTTTAGGGAGAAAAATTTTAACGACACGTTGCGTTTGACTTGGGATTTTGGTCAACTATTTCGGTGGGAAAACATTAAGCCGGGAAGCGTTCCTGAAGAATTTTTTGCATCCTTGGGAAAGCCGATGTTAAGCTATAAAGCTCCTTACCAGTGGATTGATCGAGTCCTTAGCTATGCCGAAGACACAGGATATCCCTTTGCCGAGTTAAAAATAGATAGCTTGACTATCAGAAATAATCTGATCTCCGGAGTGTTGGAGTACAACTCTGGCCCAAGGATCACTTGGGATAGCTTGGAGATTGCAGGTGGAAGTAAAACTGATAAGCGATACCTTCAGCAGGTTACAGGCTTGATCCCAGGCCAACCCTTTTCACAAAAAGACCTGGCAAAAGCCACTCAAACCATCCGTAAATCACCTTATTTCACGGTTGTTGAGTCACCTGAATTGGCATTTCAGATGCGGCAGGCAAAGCCCATTTTTATGCTTCAGGATCGAAGAGTCAATGTGTTTGACGGAGTTATTGGGCTTTTGCCTAATGAGAATGAACTAGGAAAAGTCTTGATTACTGGGGAAGTGGATCTTCAATTGTATCATCTAGGAGGGAAAGGCAGGGATTTCTCTCTTAATTGGCAAAGGCTGAATATTCAATCCCAATCCCTGGAAATTAAAGCTAAAGAATCCTTTGTCTTTCATACCCCATTGGATGTTGGGGTAGGTTTCTCTTTGCTCAAACAGGATTCCAGTTTTGTGAATCGGATGTTTGAACTGGATTTTGGATTTCGGATATCAGATAAAACCTATTTGAATTTCTTTACAAAAAGGCAAGCAGGAGATCTGATATCACCCGAAGACATCATTCCTGATCAGGCCTTGCCTGCCTCGATTGACTACAGATGGAATCAATATGGGATCGGAATGGATTGGAATACCCTGGATTCACCAGTTTCTCCAAGAAGGGGCAGCAGAATTCAAGGAAGGTTTTCTTTAGGCAATAAGCAAATACTGCAAAACACGGGACTACCTGAGGAATTATATGATGGGCTTGAAGAATCCTCTGCGCAGTATCAAGGGTGGTTTTCAGGAGAAAAACATCTGTTTGTTAAACCTACCTGGGGAATGTGGTTTAGAGCAGTTGGGGGATTTCTTCAAAATCAGAATTTGTTCCTCAATGAGCTTTATCGGGTAGGTGGATTGAAAAGTCTTCGTGGATTTAACGAGAAAAATTTCTTTGCAAAAAGTTTTGGCTATCTCAATCTCGAACAGCGCTTGTTTTTTGATCAAAATTCCTTTCTGATTGTTTTTGCTGACCTTGGGATCATCGAAAACCCGTATAATTCTCCCAAGATTGACCGTCCATTTTCATTTGGCACGGGAATCAATTTGGACACTGACGGAGGATTATTCAGTTTTGTGCTTGCGATAGGGAAATCTGACATCCAAGCCTTATCGTTTTCTTATTCCAGGATTCACTTTGGGTATCTGGCTAGGTTTTAGCGGGTGAAAAATTTATGTCTAAAATTCGACTACTATTCTTTTTTTACTTTCTGCTGAGTACTGCATCGGTAGCACAGGTGTTGGAAAATTATGACGGGCTATGGAAATCTGCACGGGAGGAATCTTGGTTTGGGAGCAACAATCAAATTGAGCTAAAACTTAATTTGACCGCATTTCCCCAATCTGAATTCCAGATTAAATTACCTGCTAAATCCACTGTTTTTATTGATCAAAAACTGTGGCAATTGACGACAGGCGATACAGTTTTTTATAAATCGGTCAATGAATTGAAGGCGGAGTTTAGAAAAGATTCATTGGACTTCACAGTGGTAAGTCCCAATCTTGCCCCGATGAATGTGGGGATTAAGAAATTAATAGGACGGATTGATGGAGTTGATACTAGCGTAATTTCGGAGGGAGTTCCACTTTTAGAACGATTCGTCCCCCAGTCTGTGAAAGATTTTTATTTTACAGGCTTATTTGTGATTATTTTTTTCCTTGCCTTGTATAAGCTTGCCTACCCATATTTGTTGGCAGTGATGCTTCAGCCCTTGGCAGTAATCAGTGCTGAGGACTTTTCTGAAAGCGGTAACCTTCAAAAGTTTTTTTCATTTGACATTATTTTCTATCTCTTGATTGTGGGAATGATGATTTCGCAGACTGCTGTTACAGGTTTGGTGATTTTCAAAAAAGACTGGCTGGAGACATGGATTGGATTGGATTTTTCTTCACTCTTGCTGATTTGGCTACTTGGCGCATTTGCAATATTGGTCTTGACCATCTTTAAGTTTATCGGTATCCGTGTGATATCTTACTTATTTGATTTGGGAAAGGCGGAGTTTTCGCATTTTTTCTATCTTTTGAGATTGGTAGTTTTTGGATTTGCCTTAGTTTTGTTGGTGGGGGCTTATTTTGTTGCCAACAATTTTTCGGAACTGGGATCTGCCCTAACGATTTTAATTACGGGCTTCTTTTGGTTTTATATTTTCGGGGTAGTGGGTTTATTTCTTATTATGATGAATAGACTGAGTTTTAAGAAATACCATTTATTTACCTACCTTTGTATTGCTGAATTAGTACCATTTCTAATCTTTTCAAAGTGGATTATGTTTCTTGGTCTATGAGGTGTTTTAACCAAAAATTAAGGAAATAACTAGCATGAGTGCAACTCCAAAAGATCGCTTTAAGCCAGTAAAAAGTATTCTAGTTTCCCAGCCAAAACCTACTGATGTAAATTCTCCCTACGTCCTGCTTTCGGAAAAGTATAAACTAAAAATAGACTTTAGACAATTCATTAAGGTCGAGCCTGTTCCGCCAAAAGAATTCCGAAAGCAAAAGATTGATATTTTGAAGCATACGGCAGTCATTTTTACAAGCCGGAATGCCATCGATCACTTTTTTGCGATTTGTAAGGATTTCAAGATAGAAATGCCTGCTGAAATGAAATACTTCTGCATTTCAGATCAAACTGCACATTACCTCCAAAAGTATATTGTCATCCGAAAGCGAAAGTTATTCGTGGGACAGAAGACAGCTGAGGATCTTTTTGATTACTTCAAGAAGCACAAAAACGAGAAGTATTTGTTCCCATGCTCTGATATCCGAAAGGATGACATACCCGGATACATGGAAAAACATGGTATCGCATTCACTGAGGCCATTATTTATCATACGGTTGCAGCAGATTTGACTGATCTGGCAGATGTTAAATATGATGTTTTGGCCTTCTTCAGTCCATCAGGCATCAAATCCTTAAAACAAAACTTTCCGGATTTCGTCCAAGGAAACACCAGAATTGCTGCATTTGGTCCTACTACAGCACAGGCTGTTCGGGATTTGGATTTGATTTTGGATATTGAGGCGCCAATGCCAAATGCGCCAAGTATGACGGGGGCATTGGAGCTTTATATCAAAAAGGCAAATAATTTGTAAATCTTAAAATCATTTTCTGTGGTTTTTCAGTTTAAATTCATGTACTATTTAAAAATGGGAAAGACTACAGCCTGATGAATACCAAAAGCCGCTTGGATAACTTTTTAAAAACAGGAATCGTGCTGATTCTGCTTTTAAATGCAGTAAGCGCATATTGCCAACAGGACGCACAGTTTACCCAATACATGTACAATGGCATGTTTTACAATCCTGCTTTTGCGGGGAAAGAGGGGGGGTATCGTTTTTCTGCACTTCATCGGTCCCAATGGCTCAACTATACTACCACTTCAGGACAAGGAGGGGCGCCTATCACTCAATTGATCACCGCAGAAGGAAGGCTTGAGGGTAAAAATATAGGGTATGGCATATCCATCGTCAATGATCAGATCGGAGCGGCAGGAAATCTCGAAATCAATCTTAAAGCTAGCTACCATAAAAAAATAAACAGGGCCACATTGAGTTTTGGTGGGTATGCCGGAATATTTTCGAGTTCCTTGGATTATGGGGGAATTATTGTTGTCAATCCTGAACCTACTCTACCCAACGCAGGCAAAGAAGGCCAATTAGCTTTGGATTTTGGAGCAGGTATTTTGTATGATCGGGGAGATTATTATTTGGGACTGAGTTCAAAACACCTAAATCAGCCAGCATTTGATTTTGGAGATGGAGCCTACGCAAATCAGTTAAAAAACCATTCTTATGTATTGTTCGGTTATAGAATCAGACCAATAGGTCAATTGAGAATAGAACCCAGTTTGCTAATCAAAACTGTATCGTTTAATAATTTTTCTTATGATGTCAGCGTTATGGCAACACATCAGAATAAGATCAATGCAGGATTGGCGTATCGTGGGGAGGAGTCTATTTCTTTGATTTTGGGATATAGTTTATTGAGAGACAATTCTCTAAAGCTAGGTTATGCATTTGATTTAGTCACCGGGGGATTAGATGCCAAATCTCCGACCAGTCACGAGTTAATGCTAAGGTATGTTCTTTCGTCCTCCAACCGAGAGATAGAACGTGTTATTCAAAGAACCCCAAGATTTAGATTTTAAATCTGATTCTCGGTAAAATGCTTTACAGCAAATGCCGATTACGTTTCGTTTACAAAAAGGTTTATAATTGGCAGGTTATTTGCATTATTGGGGTTTATTCGCCTAAATTTCGAATTAGGATTAAGATTTGTGTTGAGCAATAATTTGATGATTTCAAAAACGTCATTTATGTATAAAAAAATGAAAATTCGCTTAGTCCCGATAACTTTGGGTTTAGCATTAGCAACCCTTTTGCCAGGTTGCGGGCTTTTTAATAAGAAGGGATCTGCAAGTGAAAAGTCCAACAGGCGAGGCGAGGTTACCGGGGTAGCCAAAAGAGCGAGCTGGCAGCAAAATCTCCCGATAGACATGGTACCAGTGAAAGCTGGTACTTTTTGGATGGGACAATCTGATGAAGATATTGCCTACACGCAGTCTGCTATGAATAAGCAAATCACTATTTCTGAATTTTTTATGGACAAATACGAAGTGTCCAATAACAAATACAGACAATTTTTGGAGGCTGTTAAAAACGGAGAGTTAGCCACCGGTACCCCCACTACGCTAAAAGATCCACCCACATTTAACTTTGAGGAACTTAAACCTGACACTACAGTGTGGTCGACAAGCTTCTCTTATCATTATGGAGATCCTTTGATGGAATTTTATTTTGACCACCCAGCTTTTGACGATTATCCTGTGGTAGGAATTACTTGGGATCAAGCGCAGCAATACTGTGTGTGGAGAACCTATCATCTCAGGGCTAATGATGACTCTGATTTTGATATTCCTTCTTTTAGACTTCCTTCTGAGGCAGAGTGGGAATATGCAGCAAAAGGCGGCAAGGATGTCGCTAAATATCCTTGGGGAGGTCCATATCTTAAAAACAAAAGAGGTTGTCTGATGGCAAACTTCAAACCGGGTAGGGGTAATTACATCGATGATGGTTTTGCTTACACTGCGCCCGTGGATGTTTTTTCTCCGAATGGATTTGGATTGTATAACATGTCCGGTAATGTGGCAGAATGGGTGATGGACGCATATAAAGCAACATCCAGAGTCGATACTTGGGATTTGGATCCGGTATATAACGATCCAAATGAACCAAGAAAGATAGTTCGGGGCGGAAGCTGGAAAGATATCGCACATTATTTAGAGACGTCTACCCGGACCTATGAATATCAGGACGTGGCTCAGGCACACATTGGATTCAGAACTGCTATGACTTTCATGGGCAGATCCGGATCAATGGATGTAAAGTCTTCAAAGCGTACAAGACGGTAATTCAAATTTTCAAAAAACCTAAACCTTAATTTATAATTTACAAATGGCTAATAACAGCAACTCGTTTAAAGCAAAGTTCTACGGCAATTGGATGCCAAAAATCTACGGTATTGGTGCCTCTGTCGTAATTTTAGGTGCAATGTTTAAAATTCTGGATTGGCAATTTGCCAACATCATGATCGGTGTTGGATTGACCACAGAAGCAATAATATTTTTTCTTTCTTCATTTGAGCCAAAAGCAGAAGAAATGGACTGGAGTAAAATTTATCCTGAACTTGCTGATGGAGGTTCTAAAAAGACCAAGGGAGACGATGTTTCTGCCAAATTGGATGACATGCTTGCAAAAGCTAAAATAGGCCCGGAATTGATAGAAAGCTTGGGTAAAGGGATGCAAAATTTAGCAACATCGGCAGAAAAAATGGGTAATCTTTCTGATGCTGCCGTTGCTACAAATGAGTATGCGACAAATGTAAAATCCGCTGCAAAGACTTTGGTGGATATGAATGCTTCTTATAGCAAAACCGCAGCAGCCCTTACCGAAATGTCTGCAGCTTCTCAGGATGCAAAAGCATACCATACTCAAGTTCAGAATGTAACTAAAAATCTTTCTGCACTGAATACAGTTTATGAAATGGAATTGCAGGATGCAAACAGCCATGTAAAGACATTGAATAAATTCTACAGCAATATGACTTCAGCTATGCAAGGCTTGTCCGAAGCAGGTAAGGAAACTGAAGCATTTAAAAATGAATTGGTCAAGTTGAATCAAAACGTTAGCTCGCTTAATAAAATTTATGGCGGAATGCTTTCAGCCATGAAAGGTTAATTAATCCCAAACATCTAAATAATAGATACTAAATAAGATGGCAGGAGCTAAAGAGACACCTAGGCAGAGGATGATCGGAATGATGTACTTGGTATTGACGGCCCTTTTGGCCCTCCAAGTAAGTAATCAGATCCTTCAGAAGTTCGTTCTCATCAACGATGGGATGGAAAGAACCTCACGGAATTATATTTCAAAAAACGAATCCTCTGTAGCTAATATTAAAGGAGCGGTAGAAGAGCAGGGAAATAACCCGAAAGATCTTCCAAAAGTAGGAGCTTCTCAAGCGGTTAGAAATGAGACGAAAGAAATTTTCTCGTATTTGGAAGACCTGAAACAGCAACTCATTACTCAGGCAAATGCAAAGAATGATGAAGGTAACTTTGTTAATTCCGCGTTGAAGAATACTGAAGTTCCGGGTAATTTATTTGCGAACAGCGGTAAAGGAGAAGAGTTGAAAGAAAAACTTAATAACTATCCCACTCAAATCTCAGGCATTCTGAATGGTATAGGAATTACAGGAATGACTTTTCCTCCAATTGCTCGGGATGCAAAAGATATTGAGCTATTTGCTAACGACAGAGAAGCTCGAAACAAGAGCTTTGTAAACCTCACGTTTGTAAAATCACCTGTTGGAGCGGTGTTGGCACTTATTTCCCAATATCAAAATGAAGTCTTAAATATAGAAAGTGAGGCATTGAGCGAAATTGCCAAGTCAATAGGTACTTTCTATTTCAAAGCGGATATTTTGGAAGGTAAAATTGCTGCCGTTTCTAATGTGGTTGCAGCAGGCACCAAATTTCAAGGTGATATGTTTATCGCCTCTGCTTCATCTTCTGCAGCCCCGACGATGACTTTGGGAGGACGTACAGTCCCTGTTGAAAATGGTTTTGGAAAAGTAGAGTTTACAGTGCCTCCTGCGGGAAGTTATGACGACAAGGGTCTTTCCAGACAATTATTGAAGGGTGAAATTATCACCAATGTTGGAGGTGAAGATCAAGTGATTCCTGTTGAATACGAATATTTTGTAGCGCAGCCTATCATCAAAGTTTCTTCAGAAGTTGTTCAGCAGCTATATGCCGATTGTGCCAATGAATTATTGATTGAAGTTCCGGCTCTAGGCAACACCTATTCTCCTGACTTCAATGTGAGCAATGGACAATCCATTAAAGGAAGTAAACCCGGTCAGATTACCGTGATTCCTGGAGGGTCAGGAAAAGTTACTATTGGCGTAAGCAGTGGTGGAAATAGAATCGGTGACGTTGTGTTTGACATTAAGCCTGTTCCATTGCCTACGATTAAAGCTTTGGCAGCAAATGGATCTGAAATGGATGGAGCTGTTGCACACGCAATAAATGTTTTCAGTGGAATGAAGGTGGCTGCGGTTGCAGAACCAACGTTTGCAAGAACAATGTCGAAAGATTCCAATTTTGAAGTAACTGGGGGAGAACTTATTCTCCTGAGAAGTGAGGTTCCAAGAGGTACAGTTCCAATTGGTGGTAGTATGCGAACACTACTAGAAAGTGCACGTCCTGGCGATGACATCGTAATCAGGGTAACACAAGTTACAAGAACAAATTTCAGAGGAAATAAAATCAACTCTGAACTAAGACAGATTATCCGACTTGCTGTTAAGTAATTGGATTTCGAAGTAAATAAAGAAAATTATGAAACGATTTGTGCAACACATCTTCCTGGCAGTTTTGGTTGTCGTTGGATTGGTACCTCTTCGCACCAATGCCCAAGTGGCCACCAGTGTCACCCCATCAGGTTTTGGAGATCGTCAGTTCTCCATGGATACCATTTATTCAGCCAAGCGAATCAGGGATGATGATAAGATGTATCAAATCTCGGTTTGGCGTAGAATAGATTTGAGAGAAAAGTACAACCTCTCGCTCTATGGTTCAGGGGATAACAAAGCCAATGGGATTGTAACTCAGATTTATAAGGCTATTGTTGATGAAAACGCATTTGAGGTATTTGCTGATCCGGAATTTTCCAAACCGCTCTCTATTGCACAGTTCCAGGACAATTTCTGGATTTCAGCAAATGGAGATTCAATCTTTTCTAAACAACTTTATTACCTGGATTTCAAAGAGGACTTTGTTTTTGATAAACATCATTCCCAACTCAAATTTGATATCAAATACATTGAATTGGTGATGCCCTCTCAAACAAATGCCAATGCGGGTCAAAAAACTGTGGGTTTTGTTCGATACAAGGATTTTGTCAATTATTTCAAAAGTCATCCAACAGCCAGATGGCATAATTTTCAAAATATTTCAAAAAGCTTAACTTACGATGAAGCTTTTGAATCCAGATTATTCAGATCTGTAGTCAGAAGGTTTACTAATCCGGATGAAGCCTTGATTGCTGATTTGGTTAAATCCGATCATCCTAATCCCGAAATGCAAGCTTATCTTAATTCGCTTGGATTCGAATACAAATTGTTAGAATTTGAAAACTCTCTTTGGGAGTGGTAAAATAAAAAGGGGCTTAGGCCCCTTTATTTTTTTCCATCCATTCCAGGAGTGATTTCGCCCGGCTCATTCCGATTACCTCAGTCAATTCTGCCTCACTCGCAGATTTTATGTTTTTTACTGATTTGAAATGTTTCAATAGTTTGTCGGCAGTATTTTCTCCAATCCCTAAAATCCCGGTCAGCTGTGTCCCAAATGCATTTTTGCTTCTGACTTTGCGATGAAAAGTAATTGCAAATCGGTGTGCCTCATCGCGGATCCGCTGAAGTAATTTTAGACTTTCTGATTTTTTGTCGATGTGAATAGGATAGGAATCTCCCGGAAAATAGATTTCTTCCAATCGTTTGGCGATTCCGATGATTGGCATTCTTCCGTAGATTCCCAATTCCTGAAGCGCTTCGACTGCTGAGGATAATTGACCCTTGCCTCCATCGATTACAATAAGTTTCGGCAGTGGTTTTTCTTCCTCCATCAATCGTTTGTAGCGTCTTCCGACGATTTCCTTCATACTCGCAAAATCGTTGGCTCCCTCCACCGTCTTGATGTGGTAGTGGCGGTATTCTTTGACAGTCGGTTTCCCTCCCATAAAGCATACCATGCTCGCTACAGGGCTTGTCCCCTGAATGTTCGAGTTGTCAAAACACTCAATGTGATCCGGAATTTCGGGAAGGCTTAGATCCTGCTGAAGTTGCCTGATGACTCTATCCTTTTTGTCTTGGTTAAGCCCTTGAAGCAGCGCTTTTTCATTTTTGTAATACAGCGCATTCTTGAGTGAAAGTTCGATAAGTTTCTTTTTATCCCCGATTTTTGGAACGCTTACATTGAGTCCCTCGATGGGATTTTCCAATTCAATATTGATCAGAATCTCATCTGCATCACTTTGAAATTGATCTTGGAGATGAATCAGGGCTGTGATCAGTAACTCTTCATTGCTTTCATCCAATCGTTTTTTCAATTCCACATTTTTGGAAGTGATCATCGCACCGTTCTTTACACGCATGAAGTTTACATAAGCGTATTTTTCATCTGTGACGATGGTGCAAACATCAAGGTTTTGGATGCTTTGACTGGTGATGAGGGATTTGGATTGATATTTTTCCAAAAGATCCAATTTGTCTTTCATCTTTTGAGCCTTTTCAAACTCCAGATTCTCCGCCAAAGCTTGCATCTCCTGTTTGAAGTAGGTCTTTGGGACGCCAAGATTTCCTTTCAAAATATGTTTAGCCTGTTCTAAATCCTTGAGATAGGGGGCTTCCTTTTGTAAGCCAACGCATGGTCCTTGGCAATTGCCGATATGATATTCCAGGCATACTTTGTATTTGCCCTCATCGATTTTGTAGTGGCTCAGGTCGAGTTTACAGGTACGGATGGTAAATAAGTCACGGATGAGATCAAGAACATTGTTCATGGCCTTTACGCTTGCAAATGGCCCAAAGTAGGTTCCTCGCTTTGGGATGTGTTTGCGGGTTTGAAAAATGCGCGGGAAATTTTCCTTAGTGATAAGCAAATAAGGATAAGTCTTATCGTCCCTTAACAAAATGTTGTACCGGGGTTGACTTTTTTTGATGAGGTTATTTTCAAGCAGCAGCGCATCAAGCTCACTGTCCACGATCGTGATTTCGATTTTTCGGATCTCCCTGACCATTCTTTTGGTCTTATGGTTTACTCCTGTATTTTTATTGAAATAGCTGCTGACCCGCTTTTTTAGGCTTTTGGCTTTGCCTACATAGATCAATTCATTTTCCTCATTGAAATATTTATATACTCCCGGTTGATCGGGGAGTTGCAGGTGTTCTTCCGGTAAAAAGGATGAGGATTGCATGGGTTAAAATTAAAAAAACAGCCTGTGATTCAGGCTGCTTTTCATGGTATGTATTTTAAATAACTGACTAATTCAGAAATCGTTCTTTTTGGCGTCATAATCAAAATCTGCAAATCGTTGACTTTCCTGTTCGTAGCGGTCACAATTAATCTCTATACTGAGCGGTCGATCAGGTCTTGGAAAGGAACCTTTGGTGTACCCTAAGCTCTTGTCTTCATAGACTTTGGCCATGAATTTGACCCATATCGGTCTTGCAGTACGGCCACCTTGACCTGCTGACCAATTTCTGAAGTGAATTGCCCGATCATCTCCACCAACCCAGGTACCGGAAACCAAGTCTTTGCTTACGCCCATGTACCATCCGTCCGATGCATTTTGAGTGGTACCGGTTTTACCTCCAAGTTCATTTCCTTCTCGAAGTGTATAAGGAACTCCTTGACTCGTTCCCCCTCTCTCTTCAAATCCACCTCGAAGCATATACAACATCAAATAAGCGTGTTCTTCACTCATGGCAGGCTTTTTACGTGGGGTAAATTGCTGAATTACGTTTCCGTTTTTATCCTCTATGCGGTCTATGTAATAAGGTGTGGTATGTTCTCCTTGGTTTACAAATGTGCCAAATGCTCCGGTCATCTCGAATATGGACACATCATTTACTCCCAAAGCCAGAGAAGGCACTTCTTCCAAATCACTGGTAATGCCAAGTCTTCTCGCTGTTTCGATTACAATCTTTGGACTCAATTTTTTCATCATATATGCAGTAACCGAGTTTACAGATTCAGCCATTGCTTGCCTGATGGTCATTTTTTGATAGCTAAATTTACCGTCGGCATTAGAAGGACTCCAAGCTGGCTGACCGGGTATGTAGACTTCCACCGGTTGGTCGACCACTGAATAGCAAGGGCTGTAGCCATTTTCAATGGCTGCTGCGTAGACAAAGGGCTTAAAAGTTGATCCCGGCTGACGCTTAGCTTGCTTTACGTGGTCAAACTTGAAGTATTTGTGATCAATACCACCTACCCAGGCTTTGATGTGTCCGGTGTGGGGATCCATGCTCATAAATCCGGCCTGAAGAAATTTCTTGTAGTATCGCATGGAATCCATGGTACTCATCAGGGTGTCGATTTCTCCATCCCAGGAAAAGACACGCATTTTTTTCTTTTCGTTTAGCCTTAGATTAATCGAGTCGGTATCATCGCCATAGCGGACTTTAAGCAATCTGTAAGCTTCAGTCCGCTTTACTGCATTTTCGATGAAGTTGGGAATGACTTGAAAGTTTTCGTCTATCCATGGGTCTCTGTTCCCCATTTCCTTGTAAAATGCCTGCTGAAGGACTGACATGTGTTCCTGAACAGCTTCCTCAGCATAGCGCTGCATTCTGCTGTCTAGGGTGACATAGATTTTTAAGCCGTCTCCAAAAAGATCATAAGATGACCCGTCAGACTTGAGATTTTCTTTCGTCCACTTGATCAGGTCTGCTTTTACTATTTCTCTGAAATAGGTGGCAAGACCATGGTTTTGATTACGAACCCGGTAGTCAAGTTCGATCGGAAGCTTGGAAATTGAATCAAACTCTGTCTCAGTCAACAGCCCGTTTTTAGCCATTTGACCAAGAACGGTGTTCCTCCTTCTCAGTGAGTTCTCCGGATTGAAGACAGGACTGTAATAGGTCGGGGCTTTGAAAAGTCCTACCAAAACGGCTGACTCCTGAACAGACAACTCGGATGGTAGTTTATTGAAAAATGTTCCGGAGGCGGTTTTGATTCCGTAGGCATTGGAACCGAATTCAGAGGTATTGAGGTATAAAGTCAGGATTTCATCTTTGGTGTATGCTTTTTCCAACTGAGTAGCTACAATCCACTCTTTGGTTTTGATGATCAGCATGCGAAGTCCCGGCACCGAACTCAGGATGCCTTGAGAAGCGTCAGTTCGGGTTTTGAAGAGGTTTTTTGCAGTCTGTTGGCTCAATGTTGATCCTCCACCTGCATCTTGACCCAATAAAATGGATTTGACAAACACGCGCATCATTGCAGTCATGTCAATTCCGGAGTGCTCCTCAAATCTCACATCTTCGGTTGCAACGAGAGCCTGAACTAAGTTGGGGGATAGTTCTTCGTATTTTACGGGGCTTCTATTTTCACGGGCATAAGTCCCCAATAGAAAACCATCCGCTGAATATAGCTCAGAGGCCAATTCACTTTCAGGATTTTCCAGAGCCTTGAAATCCGGTAAAGTCCCAAATAAACCGAGAAAATTCACACTGACCATCCAGACAAACAGGATGAAGAAAATCACCCCTCCGACGAAGGAAATCCAAAGGTATTTTATTGTTTTACCGACCCAAACAGGATTTGATGGTTTGGTATTTTTTTGCATGGGATTTTACTTATATAGGGTTCGGAAGAAGGTTAGATATTCCTCCGTGTTTTTTGTTTTGTTGAGCGTCTGAAAATTTTCGATCGAGATAAAGAAGGAATTGGTGCGGGCACTTTCCTGCAATCCTTCGGACTTAAACTCTTCTGAAAATTTCAAATAATATTCTTTTGCTTTTTCGGCGTTAGAAAACGGACTTATAATATAAATCGCATTTTCTTGGGTCATATTCATGTTGCCAGTCCTAAGCCGGGCATTTGGAAAACTTTTTGAGTGAAAATTTTCAAGGTCCGCCAAGAGATTCTTTGCATTCTCGGATTCAGTTCGGGTCAAAGCGATCACAAAGATATGCGTTTGGGATTCGTTTAGCTTATAAGGAGAATCAGCCGGAACTACTTTTCCTGTATTTTCAGCCGCTTTATCTGCAAGAAGTTGGGTTGAGTCAATTGCGATACTTTCCTTTGGAGCTAAGGCGGCGAGTTCATCACTGCTTAGTAGAGGGCGGAGCATATTTCTTGCCAAACTGACCAAGGCCTCATCTTTCGTGTTTGCGATGTAAGACTCCAGTCTACTTTTGAATCGATCTCTACTTTCCAACTTGCCTATCACCATAACATCGAGCAGGAGTAGTTTTTCAGTGTTTCTGGTCAATGGATATGCTTCCAGAGTCGTTCTGATCAATTGTTGGGCTTCCTGATATTGCCCTCCATAATAGGCGTTGTAAGCCCGTTCATACCCCTTGGAAGATTCAAGTGCAGCTAGATTTCCGGAGGCCGCATTTGGGTTGTTGACGGAGTAAGTGTATTGCGATTCAGGATATTCCCTATTCAATCGGTTGATGTATTGCTCAAAATTTCCCTTGGAGTCTTTTTGTCCCAAGTAAAGCAGGTAATAAGCTTCAGGCTTACGTGTGGTCGTTGGATAATCCCGAATCAATGTTTCTAGATAATTGATACTTGGCTTTATTTCCTTCAAGTCGAAATACAGCAGTTTTCCAAGTTCAAAATACGATTCCTCCAACTCAGAATTTAGCAAAGAAATCTGTTCGGGGGTATTTGGGATTTTAGCCAATAGGCTTTCAATGGAAGGTAGGCCCGCTAAAATTTGGTTTTCAGAAGGCGACAGTGAATCGGTCGAACCCGTGGATTGCTGAGGTTGAATAGTCGTCTGAAAAATTGCAGACCTTCTTCTCCAATTATCCTGAATGGGGCGATTTCCCCAAACTCTGCTGAATTCAATTGCCCCCTGCTGCATGGCTACTCCATTGTCAAAGTAGAAACTGGCACCGGGGTCTCTTCCACTAAAAGCCAAAAGGTTATTGAAAATATTCGAATTTTTGGGAGGTTCTTTGGCTTTTGCTTCTCTGATCAGTCTTTCTTCTTCGGCAGCAATAAAATTCTGGGCGATAGTCTGTTGTTCTTCAGGACTCAATCCTGCAATCATAGTGAGACTGTCATTGAGCTGTATCCGTTCCACATGGAATACGTATTGGTCCAAGGTTTTCTTTTGTTCCCGGATGGAAAGTGCAGTTGGATCATCTTCACGAATAAAGGTGAGCGCACTGTCCAGATAGTACTTTGTCGCTCTAAAATCCTTGAATTCCCGAAGATTAATCTCCGCCAGTTTTTGATAAATATATCCTTTGAGTCTCGGGTTGCTACCCGGTTCTTTGGCAGCTTGATGAAGCAAATCCAGCGTCAAAGGAATATCCCCCTGTTTTTCCTCAAAGAGTGCCCGCTCGTAGACGACTACATCTTTCAGATCACTATTTTTTGAATCTTTATAAAGTCCGTCATAGTAATTTCTGACTTTCCTCAAATCTTTTGAGGCGTTGAGTTCAGCTACTTGCTGCGCATAGAGCATAGCAAAAAAGCTCCGTTCGTAGGGAGGATTTCCTTCAAGAGATTTTCTGTAATAATCATAAGCCAGGGCGTCAAGTCCCTCGCGCTGATAGCGTTGGGCGAGAATAAAATTGATTCTGGACTTTTCCTTTTTATCCGGGGCATATCCTACGGCTCGATCCAATGCCCCAATGACTCCATTAGCGTCAGTGCGGCTTTCGTAATAATAAGCGAGTGTTTTAAACAACTGAAACCTGTTTTCTTCTGAAATCCCAGTCTCTTTGGACAAATAGTCAATCGTAAAATTTGCCTGCTCGTATTCCCGTCGATCTATATAGAGATGTAATAGGCTGATCAGTGCTTTGTGGCGGAGTGCTTTGTCTTTGCTATTGCTGTTGACATATTTGAAGGCATTGAGTGCATCGTCTTGTTGGGCTTGCAGGTAATCTATTTTACCGAGTAAGTAATAGCTGTCATCGACCCATTTGGCGATGCGGTGCCAATCGATGGCTTTTGAAGAAAGTTCTCGTGCCGAATCCAATTTTTCTTTATTCTGTTGGATGGTAGCAGAATCTATCGGGATGAAAACAGGTAATACCTGTGTGAAGTCTTCTTTATAATTTAAGAAAACTTGCTTTTCCACATCCCTGATTTTGACATCGGCAAGGTAATAGGCATTAAAGTGTGACGTAAGATTGTGAAATGCCCTGTTGGTAAAGGTGTTGCGCTCAGAGGAACAGGCTCCGATAAAAATAACAATGACTACAGCCAGTCCGGAAAATCTTCTCATTTCAGAATTTACCCAATTAGAATACCAAAATAGGCTTTTTAGCTTACTTACCGAACGACCATAAAGCCCAAATCGTACCATAACCTCAATTTGACATCCTTTTTACTGAAATTTTTAGATACTTTCACTTTACTATGGAAATCGAGAAAGGAAAAAAAGGCAAAGAAGACAGCAGTACGCCAGTCTATGTGAAATATATCGGCCTTTCTTTTCAGTTGTTTGGAATCATTGGTGCCGGTACTTATTTCGGTTGGTTGCTTCAGCAGCGGTCTGAAATGAAGTTTCCGGTTTGGATTTTGGTTTTCTGTTTTCTTTCTGTTTTTGTGGCTTTTTATCAGCTTTGGGCGCAGATGAAGCAGGATAAGTAGTTTTTTAGAGACAAGAAGCTAGACACAAGATGCAAGACAAAACTTGAGAAGTAGGTAGTTGCAATTTAGAAAGGCAGAAGTCAATAGTCAGGAAGTTGAAAGGAGATGGATAGGCCTTTAAGGAGAGAGCTGTAAGTTGTTTTTACTTCGATTAAGCAATTTCTCAGTTCCTCAATTCAACCCTTCCACAATTCACCGGTTCAGCAATTCCAAAATTCACCACAAAGAATACTGTCCGACGACGGAAAGAAAATTTGGGCTACTTTTGTGAAAAAAAGCGATGGCTCTACCCAAATCCATTCACCTCAGATTTGTTCTTTTTTCGGCAGCAATAGCCGTTTTAATTGTCACTCTGAATTTTTTATTGCCTCAGGTCATTCATGAAAAAATCTGGGAAATCTATTTTTTCATGGTGATCACCTCCTTTTTGATCGGTTTGCTCAATGGTTTTTTACTAAAAAGCTTTGCTGAAAATTTCTTCCAAATTATGGTTTTGGCCATGATTCTGAGATTAATTGCCTCATTGGTATTCATTGGACTAGAAGTATGGCCGGGAATGGCCAATATTATTCTGTTTATCGCTGATTTCTTTATGATTTTTTTGTTCTACTTGGTTTTTGATATCTACACCTTTCTGGCTAACTTGCGGCCGATTTCGAAGTAGCCCCTCAAAACAAACGAGTTGATGACGCGTAAATTATTGGCCTTAAGTCTTTTACTGTCAGTTTTCACACTGATTTTTTCTAATTCAACGCTTGCAGCAGGATCAGATGAAGATAAGACGAGCTTTATCATGCACCACGTTGTAGATTCCCATGAGTGGCATTTTGTTACTTTTGGCGATACTCACGTGACGCTTCCACTTCCTGTGATTGTTTATTCAGCAGATCGTGGATTGGAGTTTTTCAAGTCATCTGATTTCCAAAATCACGAAACGCATAAATTCGGAAAAGAATATGCGTATGAAGGATATTTTATAGATGATCATGATCATTTGGGTCGGGTAGACGGAGCAAGTTTCATCGATTTCTCGATTACCAAAAATGTCGTCATGATGTTTATTGTATTGTTTTTGGTGGCTTATCTCGCACTGTCAGCGGCAAATCACTACAAAAAGAATGGTCCAGTAGCTCCAAAAGGTGCTGCTGCAATTCTGGAGCCGATCATCATTTTCGTCCGTGACGAAATCGCTCAGAAATCAATCGGCCCGAAATACAAGAAATTCGTCCCTTATTTAATTACACTTTTTCTTTTTGTCTGGTTTGGCAACCTACTTGGGTTGATTCCCGGTGCAGCCAACATGACAGGCAACATCGCGGTGACGATGGTTTTGGCGGTTTTGACTTTCATCATAACCAACGTCAACGGGAATAAGGAGTATTGGAAGCACATCTTCATGACTCCCGGCGTTCCTCCGCTTATGTTGCTCATCATTGTGCCGGTGGAGATCATCGGATTGTTCACCAAACCTTTTGCTTTGATGGTACGACTATTTGTCGCGATCACAGCGGGTCACATCGTAATCCTTGGCTTTATTGCCTTAGCCTTTATTTTCGAATCCATTACAATAGGTGTCGTTAGTACCGTGATGGTGACATTTATCAATATCATCGAGTTGCTGGTAGCCACAATTCAGGCCTATGTGTTTACGCTGTTTTCAGCGATGTACATTGGATCTGCGGTGGCAGAACACGCACATGACGATCACCATTAATCAGTAATTTCTTTGTTCAATTTATAAATCTAAAACTATGTTAATGTCTATCTTATTGTCCGCTGGTTTTGCTCTTATGGGAGCTGGTATCGGTGCAGGTATTGTTGCGATTGGCGCAGGACTTGGTATCGGTCGTATCGGTGGTCAGGCAATGGAAGCTATTGCTCGTCAGCCTGAAGCTGCTGGTAAGATCCAAGGTGCAATGTTGATCATTGCTGCCTTGATCGAGGTGGTTTCCCTGTTTGCAGCAGTAATCTGTCTGTTGATCGCGCTTAACATCGCGGGCATCAGCTAAAAAAATCGAAAAGGGATCGGCGCTAGGCCTTTCCCTTTTCTTATTTTCTATTGAACAATCTGAAATAAATCACACACATCCATGGATTTAATAACCCCAGGTTCCGGTCTGATATTCTGGCAGCTGTTTGGCTTCCTAGGTTTGCTTTTCATCCTCATCAAATTTGCTTGGAAGCCTATGCTTGCGGCTTTGGAGGAGCGCGAAAGCAGCATCGAAAACGCCCTCAAAGCGGCTGAATCAGCTCGTAATGAAATGGCTAATCTCAAGGCAGACAATGAAAAACTACTTGCCGAAGCACGTCTGGAGCGTGACGTCATTTTGAGAAAAGCGCAAGAAGCTTCTGTGAAAATGATTGAAGATGCCAAAAACGACGCCTTAAAAGTTACGGCACAGCAGATCGAAAATGCCAAAGCAGTAATCGAAACTGAGAAAAAGGCAGCCCTGACTGAAGTGAAAAATCAGGTGGCTATCTTGACACTTGAAGTTGCTGAAAAATTATTAAGAAAAAATTTGACTGACCAAAAAGCGCAAAAAGCCCTCGTCGACGAATTTATAAAAGACATTAAGCTTAACTAAATCCTCATGTCAAACCATAGAGTTGCATACGCTTATGCCAAGTCTCTGATGGAATTGGCCATCGAAAGAGGCCAATTGGAAGAGGTGTATCAGGATTTCCTGCATTTGGTCAATTTGGCCAAATCAAACAGGGATTTTGAACTTGCGATGAGAAATCCCACCGTAAGCTCTGATAAAAAGCTGAAAATCCTGAAAGCCCTCTTCGAAAAAAGAGGTACAACAAATACTACCCTCGCTTTCTTTGAAATTCTTTGCAGAAAGAACAGAGAGGAAGCTTTGATAGACATTGCCAAGGAGTTTCAGGCACAATACCAACTCCACAATTCCATACAGGTAGCAGAAGTGACTACTACCTTTCCTTTGGATGATAATCTTCGGGCTGAGTTTACCAAAATTGTTCTGGAAATATCCGGAATGAAAACCGTTAAGCTCATCGAAAAAATCAATCCTGATCTGATTGGAGGGTTTATCCTTCGGGTAAATGACCGTCAGTTGGACGAATCCTTAAGTAGTAAATTGAGAGAATTGCGTGCTCAGTTTGCTGTTAATCTCTACGAAAGTAAAATTTAGAAAAAGCATTAATAGACGATAACATGGCAGAAATAAGACCTGATGAAGTTTCGGCAATCCTGAGAGAACAACTCGCGGGTGTCAGAACTGCAGCCGAACTTGAAGAAGTAGGTACAGTCCTCCAAGTAGGTGATGGCGTAGCGCGTATTTACGGGCTTTCCAAAGCACAATCCGGAGAATTGCTTGAATTCGACAACGGAATGAAAGCAATGGTTCTAAACCTCGAAGAGGACAATGTAGGTGCTGTATTGTTTGGTGATTCCAAAGAGATCAAAGAAGGGGATACGGTAAAGCGTACCAAGAAAATCGCTTCTATCATGGTAGGCGAAGGCATGCTTGGAAGAGTTGTCGATACCTTGGGAAATCCAATTGATGGAAAAGGCCCGATCGAAGGACCACTATACGAAATGCCTTTGGAGCGAAAAGCTCCCGGTGTAATCTACCGTCAGCCAGTAAACGAACCGCTTCAGACTGGTATCAAGTCTATCGATGCGATGATTCCGATCGGACGTGGTCAGCGGGAGTTGGTCATCGGTGACCGTCAGACTGGAAAGACTGCCGTGGTAATTGATGCCATCATCAACCAAAAAGAATTTTACGAAAAAGGAGAACCTGTTTTCTGTATCTATGTAGCGATCGGACAGAAAGCCTCTACCGTAGCTAACGTAGTGGCTGCACTTGAAAAAGGCGGAGCACTTCCTTATACCGTAATTGTAGCTGCCTCTGCTGCAGATCCAGCTCCGATGCAGTTCTTTGCGCCATTTGCAGGAGCATCTATCGGTGAATTTTTCAGAGATACCGGCCGTCCGGCTTTGGTGGTCTATGATGATCTTTCCAAGCAGGCAGTAGCTTATCGTGAGGTTTCCCTACTATTGAGAAGACCTCCGGGACGTGAAGCTTATCCGGGTGACGTTTTCTACCTACACTCAAGATTGCTGGAAAGAGCTGCGAAAATCAACAAGTCTGATGCCATCGCAAGTCAGATGAACGACCTTCCGGATTCCCTGAGACCTTTGGTCAAAGGTGGTGGGTCTTTGACCGCACTTCCGATTATCGAAACGCAGGCAGGTGACGTTTCCGCTTACATCCCAACAAACGTGATCTCGATTACGGATGGTCAGATATTCTTGGAGACCAACCTTTTCAACTCCGGTATCCGTCCTGCGATCAACGTAGGTATCTCCGTATCCCGAGTGGGTGGTAATGCACAGATTAAGTCAATGAAGAAAGTGGCAGGTACTCTGAAATTGGATCAGGCGCAGTTCCGTGAATTGGAAGCGTTCTCCAAATTCGGATCTGACTTGGATGCTTCTACCAAGCGTACCATCGAAAGAGGACGTCGTAATCAGGAAATCCTGAAGCAGCCTCAGTATGCCCCGGTATCTGTAGCGCATCAGGTAGCAATCATCTATGCTTCTACGAGAGGCTTGATGGACAGCGTGCCTGTAGAGAAAGCGAGAGCATTCGAGAAGGAATTCTACGTGTTGCTTGACTCTACTTATCCTGAGGCGTTGCAATTGATCCTCAAAGGTGACGTGGACGGTGCAGGAAAGATTCTTGCTACCGCAGCTGCCGAACTGGCACCTAAATACGCTAAATAATTGAAAATCCCCGGCGGGGGCGACCTCGCCGGATTGATAGAATTACAACTCACTGATGGCTAATCTTAAGGAAGTAAAGCAGCGAATCACCTCGGTAATCTCTACACAGCAGATCACAAAGGCCATGAAGATGGTGTCCGCCGCCAAACTGAGAAGGGCACAGGACAAAATCATTCAGATGCGTCCTTACTCTCAGAAGTTGACCGCTATTCTGAACAACGTGTCTGCGGCCTCGGAAGGTGCCACCGACCTGGTTTATGCGCAGAAGCGAGAGGTGAAGAAGGTGCTGCTGATCCCCATTACTTCGGACAAAGGACTCTGCGGAGCGTTCAATTCCAACGTGTTAAAAGCAACCAATCTTGCCATTCGCGCGCAATTTGTTGGTGCTGACATCACCGTGATGACTATTGGTAAGAAGGCCTTGGAATACTTCAAAAAGACCAACTACGCCAGAATCGAAGATTACTCCACACTTTTTCTGAGTCTTTCTACTGATGCGATTAGCGAAGCGGCAAATTATGCCATGGATGCATTTGTTGCGGGGGAGTTTGATCAGGTAGTTTTGGTATTCAACGAATTCAAAAACGTAGCGACTCAGTTTGTTAGAACCGAGCAATTTCTTCCGATGGCAGCTGTAGCGACCGAAAAAGTCACGGTAGAGACGGATTATATCCTGGAGCCTTCCCGCGAGTTTATCATCGAGGAGTTGGTGCCAAAGGCCTTGCGGGTGCAATTCCTCAAAGCCATCCTGGAAAGCAATGCTTCAGAGCATGGCGCCCGAATGACAGCGATGGATAAGGCTACCGAAAACGCCGGAGACTTGCTCAAAGAATTGAAATTGATGTACAACAGAACCCGTCAGGCAGCCATCACCAACGAAATCCTCGAGATCGTATCCGGTGCCAATGCCCTTGCCGGAAAGTAATCAAGCAATAGGTCCCAAAATAGAACCACAGCTCGTTAGGGTTGTGGTTTTTTTATGACTTTTGTATAAATTGAACTAAAGTTTTTAATGCTATGACGTTCAATTTGCCTGATGATAAGTCTCTTCCAGTTCAATTTTTATCAGCAACTTTAAAAAAGACTTCTGCCACCTATAAGTTTTATTGGTTTCTTTCCTTGATCCAATTGGCTGAGGAAGAAGGATCAAAGATTGAAAAAAGGAAATTATTTGCCCGAATGCTGGCAAATGCTTGGTATACCGTTAATTACTTCAAAGTTTCTTTTGGAAAACAGGATAAGGTCCAAGAGGCAGCTTTGTTTTTCAAGGAAACAAAGAAGGTGTCTATCGACCTAAGTCGCCAAAGAGTTTGGGAAAAAATTCTTTCTTTTTCTGATTCACAATCCCAGAGTTTCCTTGCTCATTTTGATAATCAGGTGCCTCATTGGTTTCTTTCCCCTTGGTTTCCAAAGATGAGTCCGTCACAGATTTACAAGGCATCGAGAGATGTGAAGCTGAAATGCCTCTATTCCTTATTCTCAAATTACATTGAAATTCATCCTGATTGGATGCAGTACCTTCAGAAGAATTCCGGTATTTTGAAAGATTTCTGCCATTGGAACCTAGGTTTATTTTTACAGAAGCATAACCCGAATGTGCCAGATATTCCTAATAAGTTGATTAAGCCAATTGGAAGGAAAAATTTAACCAAACAAAAAGTGGAATTTTGGAATCTTTATTTCGATGAGGTATCTGATCAAAAGTGCATTTACTCAGGTAAAACAATTACTAAAGAGATTTATGCTTTGGATCATTTTGTGCCTTACAACTTTGTTTCTCATGATTTGAACTGGAATCTGGTTCCAGCACATCCTTCAATCAACGCATCGAAAAGCGACAAGCTTCCGAAACTCAACCAGTTTTTCGATACTTTTTTTGATATTCAAAAGAGGAGTTTTGAGTTGGTCTTCATCAAAAAATCAAATTCTAAGTTGATTGAAGACTACCTAACGATTTTTCCTTCTTTTGAACATTTTCTCAACGAAGGTGAGGCTAAGATTAGGTTTAAAGAAACTTTAGAACCTTTGATTACAATTGCTCACAATAATGGATTTGAGTTTTATGAGCCAAAATGCTAATCAATATTCCCATCTCACTGCCAAGGAGCGAGATTCTCTTTCCTTTCCAGCAAGGATTATCAAGGAAAGGAACCTTCTAAAAGGTGAAATACTCGATTTTGGATGTGGTTTTGGAAAGGACGTCGAAATTCTAAAGACTAAAGGATTTCAGATTTCCGGATATGACAAACATTATTTTCCTGCTTTTCCAGATCAGCGATTTGATACTATTATCTGCTTTTATGTTTTGAATGTATTGCTTCCAGAAGAGCAATCAAAAGTCTTGATGGAGGTTTCCTCCCTGCTAAAGCCAACAGGAAAGGCCTATTTTGCAGTAAGAAGAGATTTAATTTATGAAGGTTTTAGAATCCATAAAATCCACCAAAAACCCACTTTTCAAACCAATGTTGTCTTGCATTTCCGATCCTTTTTCAAAAATGATAATTGTGAGATCTATGAATATCAGCATTACAATCAAATTCAAAAGGCTGATTCAACTTGCCCTTTTTGCAATCCAGGCTCAGAGGTTGACTTGATATTGGAGTCGGCTCAAGCATACTCAATTTTGGATAAATTTCCGGTTAATCCCGGGCATTCTTTAATTATACCCAAAAGGCATGTTTCGGATTATTTTGAGTTAAGTTTTAAAGAGCAATCTTCTTGCATTTTTATGCTTAATGAAGTGAAAAAGGAAATCCAGAAACGCTCTAATCCGGAGGGATTCAATGTGGGAATTAATACTGGAGAGGTTGCCGGTCAAACTGTTCCTCATGTTCATATCCATTTGATTCCAAGATATTCGGGTGATGTGGAAGATCCCAGAGGTGGGGTGAGAGGGGTTTTGCCTGAGAGAAGATTGTATTAATTTTTTCAATAAGTCCCCTGAATCCATCTTTCGAAAAACACATCATATACCTCGTAGTAGGTATTTCCCTCCGAATCGAATTCCCGGAATATCATTTCCTTTTCTATTAAGACATCCAGGGATTTGAAAACCGTGGCTGAGCTTCCCAGATTGTTTTTTCCAATGAAATCTTTGGAAGTAGGGCCATAGACTCGTCCTGTTTTGGCAATGGCTACAGCGAGTTTCCATTGGTGGAGGCTTAGCAGTGTTCTATAGTGGAGAAAGAAGGTCTCATTTTCATTGAGAATCTGTTGGGCCGAGGTCTGCCAATCGGATATCTCATAGGATGTGGTAGGGATCTGGTAAAGCCGATTACAAAGCAGTTGGACATAGTAGGTATGGCACTTGGTCCAATCTAAAAGCTGATCTGCTACATCGGAAGGCATAGTTTTCCCATGTTTTGCAAACGTGTTTACGATGAACTTTTTGTATTCTTCTTTATTTATCTTTTCGAGCTTTAGTGGGCTGGCACTTTTATAAAACGGTCTTGAAGGGTCAGAGAAAAGTTCACTGAGAATCGATTGTTGACTTCCTGAAAAAAGGAAAACGACATTTTGGAGTTGCTGAATAGCGGAACGAAGCCAAGCATCCGTGTTTTTCTCCGGATAGGAGTGGATTTGCTGAAACTCATCGATTGCAATCACGATAGGCTTCTGCCAGCTTGATAAAAAGCTCAATAAATCAATAATTGGCTTTTCCGCTTGACTGGTTTGAAAACTTACCTGTGGAATACCACTCAACTGGTCGAAAGAAATAGTGGGCCTCAGACTTTTGACAAATTCCCAAACTCGCTTTCCCGTGCTGTCTTTTTCGGAAAAATGTTGGAGCAGTGAAGCTCCCAAGCTGTTGAGCAGCTGTTGTTCATTTTCTGTAGAAAGGATATCCAAATAAATAAATTCCCAATCAGCGGGAAGTAATCCCTTTACATGGTGAATTAAGGCAGTTTTCCCCAGCCTCCGGTGACCCATTAATAGACAAGACTGGCCATTCTGAAGGAATTGGGCCAACTGTTGGCTTTCTTTTTCCCGATCACAAAAATATCGTGGACCATAATATCCGGAAGTTGGAAAGGGGTTCGTTGGAGTTTTGTATTTACCAGCCATAAGAGTAGCTACTTTTAACTCACCAAAAGTAATTCACCAAAAGTAATTTACCAAAAGTAATTTACCAAAAGTGAATTGACCGCTGGGCCTTGAACTCCTCATGCGCAATGGCAGATATCCCGCTCGCATATTAGGACAACTTTGACTCACACCAGCCGTTAACCAAACTGTAATCAGCCTTGGGCATACGGCCTAAA
Organism: Algoriphagus alkaliphilus; assembly: GCF_900103735.1. Taxonomy (GTDB): domain Bacteria; phylum Bacteroidota; class Bacteroidia; order Cytophagales; family Cyclobacteriaceae; genus Algoriphagus; species Algoriphagus alkaliphilus. The sequence continues at coordinate 82,615 of NZ_FMXE01000019.1, forward strand.
ATCCTGTTGATTTATTTCCGTTTGAGATTACCTGCTCAGCTTTGGAATTGATTAAAAGGGATTTAACCTCCCTTGGCTTTCCTGATTTATTTCCACCCTTTTTTAAATCAGCCATCAGTTCTTCGTTATTGATTTCTTTTTGTTTTTGAATTCAGATCCATTTTCTGAGCATTCACTGCTATTTGGCACAACTAAGAAATCTCAAATCTTCCCCGTTTCCCCGAGTGGATTCCGTGCACTCACCCGATTTGTCTTAGGATTAACCTTTTATACTCATCAATCTTTTTATAACTATGAAACCGAGCATGACCCAAAGCGACACCCAAAGGGATGATTATTCTGCATGCGAGATTCCATGTGACCACTAAAAAACAATTATATACACATGAAAACTAACAAAAACACCACCCCCGTCAATAAAGCATTACTTCAGGAACTTTTGGCAGTAGCTGAATCGCCCTGTCTGTCGCTTTATATGCCTACGCACCGAACCCATCCTGAAAATCTTCAGAATCCGGTGCGATTCAAAAATCTGATGAAAGAATTGGAAACTTCGCTGCTGAGGAAGTATTCAAAGGATGAAATCGAAAAACACCTTCAGCCCCTGCTTGAAATCACAGGTGGGGATGGTTTCTGGAATTATACTTCCGAAGGATTGGCGATATTCAGTTCGCCGGGATATAGTAAAGCCGTGGACCTGGCCACCAGCCCAAAAGAAATGGCAATTGTGGCGGATACTTTTCACACCAAACCGATTCAGTACTATTTACAATCCACAGGTCGGTTTCATGTCTTGGCAATAAACCGGCATGATATCCAGCTGTTTGAAGGCAATCGTCATTCGCTGGTTGAATTGGAACTTCATGCGCTTGTTCCTGCTACGATGACTGATGCGCTTGGTGAGGAAAAGACCGATAAGCATTCGACGGTCGCCTCTTATGGCGGCACGGGTGCTTCGATGCACCACGGTCATGGGGGTAAAAAAGAGGAAGTGGATATTGACTCAGAGCGCTATTTCAGAGCTGTGGCAGAGTCCGTAGCGGAGCATTATTCCAAGCCTACCGGCATCCCGCTTTTGCTTGCGGCTTTACCGGAATATCATCACCTATTTCACCAAGTCAACAAAAATCCCTTGTTGCTGGAAGACGGAATAAAAATTAACCCGACGGCTGTTTCGATAGATAAAATGGCAGCTATGGCCTGGGAAATCATGGAGCCGGAATTTCTCAAAAAACAGGAGGAACTTGTCAGCCGTTACAATCAGTCCAAAGCCAATGGCTTGGGAAGCGAAGACATCAAAGAGGTAGCAGTGGCTTTGGTGGAAGGTAGAGTTGATACCTTACTTATCGAGGCAGACCGGATTATTGCCAGCCGAATTACCAATTTGGTCACAGGCAATGTTCAGAACAAAGATATTAACAACCCGAGAGTAGATGATTTGCTGGATGACATGAGCGAGTTGGCGCTCCGAATGGGTGGTCAGGTCACTGTGTTGAATCCGGATCAAATGCCATCCGAGTCGGGAGTGGCAGCGATTCTTAGGTATTGATTTTTGAATCTTTAGAAAGCAAAAAAACCTCAGGTGCATCTACAATGTGTTTGAGGCTTTTTTCGTTTTTGTTTTTCCCAAAATATCACTGGAAAATAAGTGGTGAGAGGAGGGCTGCCTGTCGGCAGACAGGCATTCACAGCGGCCATAAATTGCAAAACCCATGACATTACCCGGAAATTGCTCCTCATAATCATCGGGATCGAGGGACGAAGAAGAAGCAATTTTTCAATTTTCCAATCTTCCAATCGGTTTTACAAACGGATCCTCCTTGCAATCACATTCGCCATGATCGTCAAGCCTTCTTTGTTGGGATGGACACCGTCGGGAAGCAATTCTGTTTTATTCATCAAGGGAGTGTAGAGATCGATGGCTTCTGCCCCGGATTTTTGGATGATTTCGTACAGCATCAGCCGCTGTTCATTGTTCATGACCTCGGGATTGATTCCAAAGTTTTCGCGGGTCACAGGCACAGGAATCACGATATAGACTTTCCCATCGGCAGGCATGTGCGTTCGAAATTCAGCGATCAGGTCTAGGTAATCATTTACAAAATCTGCTTTATGCGCCCAATTTTGAGGCTTGGAATCGTTGGTTCCCAGTTTGATCACGAGGACGTCAGGAGTGAAGTCTTTGGCCTCCTGAAACTGAGGCTCGTTCCAAATAGGGAAATCGCCTTTCTTAAGAAGCGTGCGCCCACTTACACCAAAGTTTTTGACCTCATAGGAGTCGCCGAGCAAAGCTCCCACTTGTAGTGGATAGCTACCGGGGTTGTCTCTGCCGGGACCTTGGGTGATGGAGTTGCCAAGGAAAGCAATTCTGATAGGGCTTTGGGCGAAAGTGGCCAAGGAGGCAAAAAGTGCGATCAATAGGAGGGATAGGGATTTCATAGGAGTTGATTTTTGTCAACAGTCCACTGTCAACGGACGACAGCAGGTTGGTGATGTGGGTTTTTTCCCCAAAAATAGAAAATTTGAATAGAAAATAACCATGGACTGTGGTCTGTCGACTGTTGACTCCTATTTTTATCCCATGGCCCTTCAAAAATCTCCCTATCAATACATTTCCTGGCTTTCCATTGATGTTGTAATCGGTGCGATGGCGGGGATGGTATTCTTTGAGGAATTACTGCATTCTAACCTTCAATGGCCCGCATATGTGCTGTTGGCATTGGCCGTTTGGAGTATTTACACGCTTGATCACCTGCAGGATGTCCACAGTACGGATTTGCCCTCGTCGCCCCGACGGGTTTATCATCTTGCCCATTGGAGACTGCTGAGTTTAATTCTGGCCATTTCTGTTTCGCTTGGCTTGACTGGCGCATTTTGGTGGTTTGGTTGGGGTAAAGAACTTCAACTCACGCTAGCCTTGGCAGTGATGATTTTGGGGAGTAAATTTTTGATTCGCAAAGCCGGACCGGGCTGGATGAAGGAATTTTCCATTGCGGTGTTTTATGTGGTGGGGATTGCTTGGCTTCCTATCCTTCGGGCTGATGGAATAGACTTGGTTTGGCAGGATCTGATTTTTATCCTTATTTACATGTGCCTTGCTTTTTTGAATTTGCTGATGCTTTCTTTCATTGATAAAGATGAAGATCAAAATGCCGGCTTTTTTTCGGCAGCATGGTCACTTCCACCAATTTTACTTATCCAATGGATCCGAAAGTTGGCTTTTGCTTTGATCTTTATTTCCATGGCGGGATTTGTCCTACTGTCCTCCTTTTATAGACCTTTTGCATGTATTTTGTTGCTGATGAGCTTGGTGCATTACCTGACTTTTTTCCAGGCAGGACTATCATTGGAGCAAAAAAGAATGCGAATGGAAGCAAGTTTTATACTGCCGGGATTGCTTCTTTTTCTTTGATTTGCACCGCGGAATCTCTAAGGTTCTATCCAAAAAAGCTTTAGCTTTTCTTTGTGTTCTTGAATGAAGTATCCCTTGGTGTTCAGGGTTGAGGTTCAAATGGAGATTTCTTCTAGAAAAACTAAATACTCTGAGTTCTCTGTGGTAAAATCTTTCTGTTTTTACACAAAAGCACTGTGTCCGGTGATTGCCCTTCCGACGATCAGGGAGTTGATCTCTTTGGTGCCTTCATAGGAATAGACCGCCTCGGCATCTGCCACAAAGCGTGCGATGTTATGCTCGAGTAAAATCCCGTTTCCTCCAAAAAGCTCCCGGGCGTGATCTACAATCGAGCGCATTCTTAGCGTACAGAAGACCTTAGCAAGAGAAGCATGCTCATCCAATAATTCGCCTTGATCCTGCATCTCCGAAAGCCGGAAAACCATCGTCTGCATAGCTGTGAGATCCCCCAACATAGTCACCAATAGATCCTGTACCAATTGAAATGATGCGATCGGTCGGCCAAATTGAATCCGCTCGTTGGTATAGGCCAAAGCCAACTCATACGCACCTCGTGCACATCCCACCGCCTGCCAGGCTACACCGGCACGGGTCATGCGAAGGACTTTTGCGGTATCCCGGAATGAGTTGGCCTCCTGTAGCCGATCTGTTTCCGGGACTGCACAGTTGGTCAGGGTGATGAGTGCATTTTGGACGGTACGGAGCGCCATTTTGTCTTCCATCTTTTCCGCCGAGAACCCGGGATTTTCCTTTCGGACAATAAATCCTTTGACCTGATTGTCATCCAAGTCTCTCGCCCAGATGATGGTGATGTCTGAGAATGTGGCGTTTCCGATCCATTTTTTCTGGCCATTCAAAATCCAAACCTCCCCTTCCCGCTTGCAGGTGGTGGTCAGTCCTCCTGCCACACCCGAACCCACCTCAGGTTCGGTGAGGCCAAAGGCACCGATTTTCTCGAGTTTCTGCATTTTGGGAAGCCACTCTTGCTTTTGTTGCTCCGAGCCGCAGAGGTAGATTGAACCCATGGCCAGGCCACTTTGAACTCCGAAGAAAGTGGAGATCGAGGTGTCGATGCGCGCCATTTCCATAGCGATAAACCCTTCCAAAAGCGCGGAATGTCCCGGGCAGCCATAACCCTGATAGGTGAGCCCTGCGATGTTGAGTTCGGCCATTTTTGGGATGATGTGCATGGGGAATTCAGCGCGATTCCAGTAGTCATTGGCGATCGGTTTAATCTCACGTTCCATAAACTCCCGGACCTTAAGCTGGATTTCCCGTTCCTCAGGTTTCAAGGTTTTCCCCAACTCATAAAAATCTCCGTTAATGGCAGGGATTTCTTTGGGTTTTCCACCACCTTTGAGCATCCCCATCATTTTTTGTAGGTCAGATTCACTCATTTGTGAGACGAGGCCGACCATTTTGGGCAGGTCCACTTTTTGCGAGAGTTTGGAGATTTGGTCCAAGTCCACGCTGCTGAGTAATTGACGGATTCCAGAGATTTTTTTTAGGATGTTTTTCATCGAGTGGGTTGTTTTGGGGATGAGAAGATATTAGACACAAGAAGTTGGATTTTGGAAACAAGAGCCTAGAAACAAGTGTCAAGACACAGCAGGATCCGAACCCTTGGTTTTACCTTGAAAAATGATCATAGGTTATTGAAAATTGACAACCTTTAAATCTGAAATCCAGTCAAAGTCCTTTGTGTTTGCAGTCACCAACTCTAATTTATTTACTAAGGCTGTGGCTGCAATTATCGAGTCTCCTAAAGTCATTTTTCTTACTTGTCTAAGTTTTATCGCTGATTCAACAATGCTTTCAGTCAATTGGATTGAAGGAATCGATCCAAAGAAAATTTGAAAACCCTCACGTTCATGATCAGTCAATTTTGAATAGCCCAAAACTTCTATTTTGCTAATTATAGAAGTGACCAAATTTTTCGCTCTTAAAAAATCTCGAATCTGATCATGACTAGGAGACAGTGCATGAATGATGATATTCCTATCCAGTAAAAACATATAATTAAAAAGGAAGGGCTCTATCTTCTCTAATCTCGCGTTGCCATTCTTTGGGATCTTTAATCGAATTGACAGGATGGCTCTTTGCAAGCGAATCGAGTAAGTCTCCAACTTCTATTTGCTTAATGGTTTTGCTTTTCTCTACCTTGACTTTCGCGGCTTCCCCTTTGACCAATTCAAGGATTTTATCAATTAAATCAGATTGGCTAGTTTCTATAGTGATTTTCAAGTCCATATCAGAATCATTTTTTTCAAGTTAAAGATAATCACAATTAAATGATCAATTTTCAAACGCAATTATCAGTGTTTAGTATAGGTCAATTCTTGAAGAGTGTTCATTGATTTTCTTGCGTCTTGATACTTTTGTCTTCCTACTCGCTTCTACCTTTTACTCATGTCAGATGCCTATGGTTTCCTTGCTCCCTTTTATCAGATAATTTCAAGACTGGTTTTCGGAGGGGACTTAATCTACGCAAATCAAGCCTTTTTGGAAGGAGTTGAAGGTAAAAAGTTGTTAATCATCGGCGGTGGGGATGGTGAGGCCTATCGGGATTTTGAGGGAAATGTGGAGGGTGAGTATTGGGAATTGTCACCACGGATAACCCAATTGGCAAAAAGAAATCTTAAAGCTTCGGGATTAAAAATTCAAACCGGGTCTTGGCCAAGTACAGGAAAATTTGACCGGGCTTACTAGCCCTTTGTTCTCGATACCTTGCCTGATAATGAGATTACAATACTGCTCTCGGAAATAAAAGTGGCTCTTTTGGAGGATGGCAAAATCGTGGTTTCTGACTTTTTTGATCCGGTAGGTATTCAGCAAAAATTGATTCAGAAAGGAATGATCGGCTTTTTCCGGCTTATTACTTCACATCGAAGAAAGGATCTCCCCAGTTTAAACAGTCTGTTTAAAAATGCGGGATTTGAATTGAATCATGAAAAATGCTGGCGAAAAGGATGGATCCGGTCCCAAGTTTGGCAAGCTGTTTAGCGTCCTGATTTTGAAATGGTTTTCCGAATCAATTGATCAAAGTAGTGACCATTTCCCGGGCCATACCAGTTGGTCTCCCGGACTTCATGGTAGTGTTCATCATAGAGTTCGTCGGGCGTAATGTAGCCGATATAGCCACCGTTGAAAGTAGTAACGATCAGGTTGAGCCCCTTTTCTTTGGCGAGCTTTTCCCATTCTTCATAAAAAACCCCGGAGATTTCTCCACTTGATGTAATCAATAATAAGTTGCCGATCTGGGTGAAATCAAGGTGCGGATTGGTCTCTCCAAGCAAATAATTGAATAGCCAAGGTCTGATACGAAGATTGTCAGTTATCCGCAAATGCGGTTCGCGGAGGCCGATATCTAATCGTGAGTGAAGAATCCGGGGTGTCTTCAAGGTGGCAAACTGAGTCATTCGAAGCCAAATGGCGGAATCCAAACTTGCTGCATAGGCCTGAACTTTTTCTGGAGTATTTCCCGGAGAAAGCGGTCTGTGGCTTCCGACAGTCCCTGCTGCAAACATGGCAAACTCATATTCTCGTGCTTCCAAAGCACGGGTCAAGTATTTGGGATAATCACCCGATAAGCCCATAAACTTTGAGCTCAAACAGGTAGCATGAGCTGAATAGGTGAAAAAGGCTGCCTTTTCGCCGGTTCTTTTGCTGAAAATCAACTGACGTACAAATGGATCATAAGGCGCATCTTTGATGAAACGATTTGCCACATATTTCCCTGCATCGACTTTGCGATAGCTGAGTGAAACAGTGTCCTGAGTGGAAACCGCAAAGCGGAGTGCTTCGATACTTTTGTTTACCAAATGGTCCACGATCTCTTGGTCATAACCTCCGAAAGCCAGTTTGCCAATCGCCCCGGGCATATAGCCGCTCATACCTGAATGGGTATGGGTCGCGGTGAAAATCAACTGATCAGGTGCTAAGCCGGAGTTTGCTACTCCCTCTTCAACAGCTTTTGCCAAAGCAGGGTGGACAATCAAAAGTTCAAAATTTAGCCAGGCGATTTGGGTTTTGCCATTGCTCAGCGTGATGGCTTTGACAAAGCTGCTGTCCTGTACAAATTCATAGGGGCCACGCGGGGCATAGCCCACCAAGTCAACAGGTTTATCCGGTGTTACATTGGCTTTTCCCCAGCCTGCCAACCAAAAGCCGCCTTCAGAACCTTGCCAGGGTGTTTTTTCAAGACGATCGAAAGTTTCGTGGTAAAATTCCTGTTCTTCAATCGGTGAGCGATCTACCCTGGTAATGGTGGCAAGGATAATCAGGAGGAGAACCCCAAAAGACCAAGAGAGAATTTTTAAAAAGCGAGACAAAGGATTTGCGATTTTTGATTTACGAGGTGTCGACAATTTTCATCGCAAGTATAAATTCGCGACTTTTTTCAATTTCGAACATCGAATGTTGAATAACGAATGTCGAAGATTCCCATCGATTACCAGTTACTTGTTTTTCCCCCTTCAGGGGGTCAGGGGGTCAATACTCAAACGTCCCGTACTGACTCTGAATTGTGACTTTTTTGGTACCGTGAGGCTCGACTCGGCCGATAATTTTGGCCTCTACTCCGTATGATTCCGCGATGTCGATGATTTCCTCGGCGAAGCGCTCATCGAGGTAAACCTCCATCCGATGACCCATGTTGAAGACCTTATACATCTCTTTCCAGTCTGTTCCGCTTTCTTCCTGAATAACCCGGAACAATGGTGGGGTTTCAAACAGGTTATCTTTGATGACGTGAACTTTGTCCACAAAATGCAGTACTTTGGTCTGTGCCCCTCCGCTGCAATGCACCAGCCCATGAACATGCGGACGCATATAGTTGAGGACATCCACCATGATCGGAGCGTAGGTTCGGGTTGGGGAAAGGACGAGCTTGCCCATGTTGACCGGGGCACCCGGAGCGGGATCGGTCAGGTTATATTTTCCGGAGTAAACCAGATCATCAGGAACAGCCGGATCAAAGCTTTCAGGGTATTTGGTTTTCAGAAGTTTATTGAAAATGTCGTGACGGGCTGAAGTCAGGCCATTTGAGCCCATTCCACCATTGTACCCAGTCTCATAGTTGGCTTGGCCAAAGGATGAAAGCCCAACGATCACATCTCCTGCCTGGATTTTGTCATTGGAAATGACATCCTCTCTGCGCATGCGGCAGGTAACCGTACTGTCAACGATAATTGTCCGTACCAGATCTCCCACATCGGCAGTTTCTCCTCCGGTGAGTACGACATTTACACCGTTATCTCGGAGCATTTGCAGGACTTCTTCCGTGCCTTGAATAATGGCAGCGATTACTTCTCCCGGGATCAGGTTTTTGTTTCTTCCGATGGTGGAGGAAACCAAAATATTATTGATTGCACCTACACAAAGCAGGTCATCCGTATTCATGATGATGGCATCCTGCGCTATTCCCTTCCAAACGCTAAGGTCACCGGTCTCTTTCCAATAGAGGTAAGCCAAAGACGACTTGGTACCGGCACCGTCCGCATGCATGATATTGCAGTACTCCGGATCATTGCCGAGCGTGTCTTCCACGATTTTACAAAAAGCCTGCGGAAAAAGGCCTTTGTCAAGCTTGGAAATGGCGTTGTAAACGTCTTCTTTGGATGCGGAAACTCCGCGCTGCATATAGCGCTCGTTCATGATGGGGGATGATTTGGTTAAGTCAAAGGTACGGAATTGAGTTTTGAAAGATTGAAAAATTTGAAAATTGTAGGCTTTGCCAGAAGGTATGTTTAAACATGCGTTTTAAAGAAATCAGCTTTCAAACTTTTGAATCAGAGAACCCTCAGTAATCAAAATGTGTATTTTTATAAAAACCTACACATGAGAACAAATATTGACATCGACGAAGAGTTGATTCGTGAAGCAATGAAGCTAACGGGAATCACGACGAAAAAAGGTGTGGTTGAAAAGGCTCTTGCGAACATGGTTTCCCTTAAGAAGCAGGAAAAAATTAAGCAGATTAGAGGGAAATATCAATGGGAAGGAGATCTTGACGAAATGAGAGAAAATCGTGATTTTGGTTGACAGCTCAGTTTGGATTTCTTACTTAAATGGTAAAAACACGAAAGAAGCAGAGTTTCTTAGTCGGTTTATTTGAGTGGAAAATATTCTGATGACTGATTTAATCTATACTGAAATTCTTCAAGGGTATCGTGAAGACTATGTTTTCAATGAAGTTAAGAGTTTCCTTGATGAGTTTCCTTTTGCAATAGTTGGAGGTCAAGAAATAGCTCTGAAATCCGCTCAGAATTATCGGTTTTTGCGAAAAAAAGGCATCACAATTCGTAAAACCATCGACTCCTATATTGCTACATACTGCATTGAGAAAGAGTTGATTTTACTTCATTTGGATAAGGACCTCCAGCCATTTGTAGATCATTTGGGGCTTAAATCGATTTTTTGAGATTTAAGCTAGTTTAGTTTCCCGCAGATTTTCGCAGAAAAAAACACAGATTTTCACAGATTTTTTCAAAAAAATTAGATGTTAGGAATGGGTTAGCTTGATGTTAATTCACAGACCAAACTTTTTTAAATCCTAATTCCTCGAAGTATCATAATTTGTAACTACGTATATCCGCTTTCTTACCAGTAACCAAATTTTATAAATGTTCACCTCGACTTTCCTCCCCTCCCATCATTAACCCCGAATCCGGAGGCCGAGCGAAGTCGAGGCCATTTTTGATCTACTGGCATCATTGCGGATAATCATATGTGTGCCTTGAAGCGGAGGAATAAGTCCTACGCATGCTGTTGAAAAGATGATGGTAGGTCCATCGTGTAGGCTGTCAGCCAGACTTCACAAACCACTTTATGGTGCGTTTCACCGAAAGGTACTCGTATTGAGCGATAAAGAAAAGGCGGAGGTCATCCGTCAGGTGAGTAACGGGGAGTTGAACGAGAGTGAACCTCCATAGTAAAACATCGATATATCCATAGCCCATACTGAAACTGAGGGGGTATATGTGTTCTCAGGAATAAAGTCCGGCAGGTGTAAGCTGCTACTGGCCGGACAGTATGCGGTGTAAAGGAGGC
>NZ_FMXE01000002.1:0-69332 GCF_900103735.1 Algoriphagus alkaliphilus
ATTGTTGCTATGAAACAAGAAAAAGATCTCATTATCAACAAGATCTGAAAATTATATATCGCTAAGTTAACGCCAATGCCTGAAAGGGTTGAACTTAAAGGGAGAAAATTATTTTATTTCAAACCCACTCCAAATTGACCATGATGCAATTTCTTTTCCTGACTGTTTATCCAAAAATTCTATGGAGCTATTTTCCCCTCTTCCTTCAAAAACTTCAGTATAAATTAATAATGTTAAAGCTACTTCCTCTTTTCCTGAAATATCCACGGAATTCCAAAGATCTGGAGAAATATATACTTTATAATTTGACTCAAACTTTAAATATCCAAGAGAAATCCATCTCTCCACTCTATCATTTGATGTTTTTACGGCTTGGCTTGAATATTTAGAGCTATATGGGAGGGAAGGCTTAGTCGATTGTTCAGGAATATTCTCTTTTGTTTGTGATCTTAAAGTTTGTATCGAATCATTTCTTAATTTTGAAAATTCTATCTTTTCCTCTTTTAAAATTTCTGCTCTGCTTTTCAGGGCTTGTGCCTCTTGATAAGAGTCACTTGATTCAGGAATTTGGGAAAACTCATATATAGCACTTTCATATTCTTGCTTATCAAAAAAATCATTTCCTCTTTCAAGACGATTTTTATAAGAAGATTCACAAGAAGCAAAAATGAATAAGATTATAATTACAGAATTTCTCATATTTTTTGAAATTATAGAAATTTAAGAATTTATAATTTATAAGTATTAATTATTTCTTTCAATGTCTTTTTATAATTTGATACTATGTAAATAGAGAATCCTGTATCTTTATTTTGAATATTTTCAGAAATCCAGTAAAAATAAAAATCAAGTCTAATTCTTTTAGATATAATTGGGGATTGAATTTCTGGACTACCGCTTTTTTTATGAAGTTGATAATGCCAATTAAAATACTTTAACCATGAAAGTATTACTAAAAACTCATCTTCAGTTAATTCAAAGGGAGTTTGATTTATTATCCTGATGTCATCAGGTAAGCGATTTTGAATTTCCTTTAAAATTTTTTCCTTGTCCATTTCAGCTAGTTGAGTACTTAAAACTTACTAAACACATTTTGAAAATGAAGAGCATGTTCTCCCAGCCATTTAAAATATTCTGGCCATGATTCCACCTTGGTTAAATCTCCTTTTATTACTTTTTTAATTCTACTAGCCTTTTTTGCAGGTAATTCCATCCAATCCAACTCTTCAATTCTTGAATCAATCTCTGATTGGTGTTTCAAGAAAGTTTGATAGGTTTCTGGTGAATCTGGAATATAAACTTCACAGCCTAGCTCATTTTTTTGGGAATGAATCGTCAATGCGATATGGCAATCCGATCTTCCAAAACTTAAATCATACCAGTGTTGTGGATAGGTTTTTCTCAGTCTTAGTTTCCAATTATTTGTCTGTGCATAAGCTTTAAATCCATCCCAAAATTTATGTTGAAGCAATTTAGTATCTGTAAACTCAGCGTTTTGAACAGATTGTTTGACTGATTTACTCCAATCATTCGGCTTGGAAATTATGTGAAACTTTGGGGCTGGATCTGATTGTCCTATCCGCCAAACTTCCATTCTGATCGCAAAAAAATTAATATGTTCATCGGTATGCTCGTTTAACCAGTCAATAGCTTGTCGATGCTCTTCCAATACATCCTTCACAATCCAAATAATGATTTCAGCTTCTAGACCTGAAGCATAGGTAATCAACTTTCCTAAGTGATCATGATTTGTTTTTTCCAGTTGGTTTTCAATAATTACCTTTCTTCCCCCAATTGACTCTTCAGCGAAAATATCAACTTTAAATCTGCCTACATATTGCTCAATTCCAATCAAGGAGAGTTCAATATCGATCTCCTCACTTAGCAATTCTAGGTTCTCTGGCATAGCTAGCCAGGTAGTGAAGTTGTAAGCTTCATGCTTCCAAATCTCCTTTAACTCGACTTGTCTTAATCTTCCTAGGTTCATTTTATCTAATTTTTAAAAGCCTCAACTAGTTTATCCCAATCTATAATTAACGCTAATAACAAGGCTAAAACAGCAACCATAAGACCTAAAATTTCAACCCATTTGAAGTTTTTTAATTTCCAAAGAATATTCGTTTTTGGATTTACTTTTGATTGTAAGTGAATCCACTCATCAATTATTTTTTCAAAATTCTCAAAAGTAATATGTTGGTTCTGAGGTATAATTTTATCCTTGGGATTCTCCATTTTTGTTTTACATATCGGGAGAATTTGGTGTTTTATATGGGACAAGAAAAGAGATTTTTTCCCTTTATAGTAATGAAAATGATAATCCAAGAGTCCAGTACACCTGTATATAGGATTAAACCTTAAAAGCTTTTCTGAAAATAGTTTATCGATCGTGTGATTTAAATCTTGAAATTGAGCACTGGGATTACCTTTATTAAAATGCCAAGATGTGTATATAAATGATGGATATAAATCGATATCAAAAATTGTCTTTCCAGATTCATCTAATTCATAATTGACAGTTATCTGATCTCCATATATCAATTTGGATTCTTCTAAAAATACTTCCGTCCAATCCATATTTTCTGGATCTTTATTTTTGGGTAGATGAACCCGAAAAAAATCATGAAATTTTAATTGATACATATATATACAGTTTACTTCTTACCTATTCCCCTTCGCTCGATTATGACTCTTACAAAGCATTTCACAATTGGATGGATCGGTACCGCCTCCTTTGCTCCAAGCTGTGACATGGTCTGCATCCATATCTGCAAGTGCCCAGATTTTGGCTTTGTTGGATTCTGATCCTATGGCGCAATAGGAACAATTGGATATCCCTTTGGCTTCTGCCTCTGCTTTTTGCTTGGCATAGACAGATCGCTTGGTGGCTTCATCAAAGACTCGGATATCCAAGAGCTTGTGGTCTTTCATTCCTTCCAAAATGAATTCAAAAACTCCCCTTCGGTTTTTAACATAGGGATCTGCATATAGTCGATGGACTTCTTTGGAAACTTGCTTCGGATCGTAGGGATTTCGGCGGTAGTCCTCATACATTCTACCCCATTCCAAACCTCTCATTTCCTTTTCCACATCTTCAAATACGGTCGAAACCCAATCAATCACGGTATTGAAATAAGTTTTGACGGGATTGATTGAAGTCTCGTAGCGGTGGCGACTCATGTAATCTCCGATATTTCCTTTGCTGACCCAATCCAAAGCCCGCTCCAAGAATTCTTGCCTGTTGGCTGAACCTGAGATATAGGCACTCCATTTTTGGATATTGGCATTTTGGGAGTTGCTGAATTCTTCTTTCAACAGCGTGACAAAGGGGCCGGAATAGACTGCATTCAGGAGTTCTTGCTCATTAAGCGGTACTCCTGCGATATTGATCGTCTTAAACCATTCCTTGATTTCGCTTTCCTTTCCCTCACATTCGTAGATTAGGAGTTTGGTTTCCAGGATTTTTTGCTGTTTGTCGGCTGCCAATCCGCCAAAGTATTGAGGAATACCTGCGGCATCCATGATTGCAAACTTCCCCGTCAGATACCGACCGAAACTAGTAATCCGTTGCTGTCCGTCCAAGACTTCAAACTTGCCCGGAGCAACGGTATTGAAATAAATCAAACCTAAGGGATAACCTTTCAAGATCGATTCGATCACTGCCACATCCTTTTTTCCATCTGCATAGATGTAATTCCGCTGATATTCCGGTTGAATAGTCAGCTTTCCAGAGAGCCCAAAAAGTCCCTTCCCCTCCAACTCATTGTACACAAATCCCTCGCATATGTCCTTGACAGTAATATCAGTTCGAAGCGTTGTTTTCATGATTGCTGGTTTTTGTGTTTAATTAATAATCGAGCATAAACAGGCTTCAATTCCCCATCAATAATCAAAGCAGCTCTTCTATTCAGATCCCCATATTTTGGGGAGTCCTTTTTGGTATATGTTTTTGTTCGTATAGAATTATCTTTTTCTCGGTCTGTAATTCCTTCAATCTCAAATTGGTAAGGATTATATTTTTCTAAAAAACTAATTGGAACACCCATTATTCCAGTATAATCATTTGGAATTGCTTCAGTAAAGGGAACTTCAATTGCGTCATAATTATCATATTTGAAGTAACTCCCAGCATTGTTCTGAATTTTTTTATTAAACCGCTTATTGTCCAGTAATGTCATCAGTTTCAGTGGTTGATGTCTTCTTCCATGATCCAAATTTGTAAACCAGCAAACATTTCTGAATTTCACCAGACCTGTTTCCGGATTATAAACTCCTTCCCCATATTCCTCAGCAAATGGAGTTGAAAAAAAAGCGTTTCCTGCATGGAAACCATTGCCAAGCCACATTTTGTTTTCTTTGATCAAAGGGAATACTTCCTTGTATGTAATTGCATTCATGTTCCCAATAATCACAAACTGTTTCTCTGCTTCAATAATCCAAGCCAGAAAATCACGAAATAATGAAAAAGGAGGATTAGTTATAATTATATCAGCTTCATCCCGGAGTTTTTTAACTTCCTTACTTTTAAAATCCCCATCTCCGTCCATATAACGCCACTCTAGATCATTTACATCAATTTCCCCATCACCTGAGGTATCACGAGTGAGTGTGAAGATTTTTCCATGTTTGGTAGTTTTGAGCCGATCATATTGAGGGGCACTTTCTTCAAACATGGTTACTTGATATCCTTCTTTTATAGGCTTACTGTCTATGGCATAGCTGGTGCTGACAAGTTTTTTCAAACCCAATCGCTCAAAGTTTTGCGCGAAGAACTTGGTGAAGTTGCTCCACTCTGGATCATCACAAGGTAGGAGTAACGTTTTTCCCCGAAAGACATTCGGATCGAAATCGAGGTAAGCATTGATTTCTTTCTCGATGTCGTGGTATTGGGTGTAGAACTCGTCGTTCTTCGCTTTCTTCGCTGCGGTCAGGTTACTATTGGCCATTTTTCAGAATAAGGTATTGGAGCTGGTCATAAAAAAAGGAAATCAGAAACTGATTCTTAAAGATATTAGTTTACCTGAGAACGAAAAGCAGTTTCAGGGAGATAGACGAAAATTGTCGGGGAGCCGCAAAAAAACCTTCGAAGGCTGTGATTTTACCCATTACAGAATCCTTTAACTCCTGCCTGCCGGAACCGAAGATTGCCATTTTAACGGTATTCGCATTTTCTTTCCCCGAAAAGGGCTTTTCTTCTATCTTTGTGCCTTGTTTTGAGCGGGATGCCCGCGTGAGGGATAGAAGCGGCATCCCGACTCTCTGATGGTAATCAGGGAGACGGGATACAGCGGATAGCCCGACCCGCCTTTTTTCAAGGCGGGGCACGCCCAAAAAGTCCTTTTCTTCAAGTTCACCAGACCATAAACAGTGAAAACATACCAAGAATTTAAGCAAGTAGATTATCCGAATATCGGGGAGTCAGTACTTCAGTATTGGAAAGAAAATAAGGTTTTCGAGAAATCGGTCGCCAATCGTGATGGGGCAGAGACCTTCACTTTTTTCGAGGGCCCGCCCTCGGCCAACGGTACACCGGGAATTCACCACGTGATGGCCCGTACCCTGAAGGATATTTTTTGCCGATACAAGACGCTCAAGGGGTTTCAGGTGAAGCGAAAAGGCGGTTGGGATACGCATGGTCTCCCTGTAGAGCTCCAGGTGGAGAAGGAACTGGGAATAACAAAGGAAGATATTGGTAAAAACCCGACACCTGGCCGGGCAGGAATCTCAGTCGAGGAATACAATCGCAAGTGCCGGGAGACGGTCATGCGATTCAAGGACGAATGGGATGACCTGACGGAGAAAATCGGCTATTGGGTGGATCTGGACGATCCGTATATCACTTTTGACTCCAATTATATCGAGAGCCTTTGGTCTCTGCTGCGCAAACTCTACGACAAAGGCTTGCTCTACAAAGGCTATACCATACAGCCCTACTCTCCGGCGGCAGGCACGGGTTTGTCTTCCCACGAACTGAATCAGCCGGGCACCTACAAGGATGTCAAAGACACCTCAATCACGGCTCAGTTTAAGCTAAAAGGGCAGGAAAACACCTACATCCTCGCCTGGACTACTACGCCATGGACGCTGCCTTCCAACTCGGCCTTGGCGATCGGTGAAAATCTGGACTATGTGAAAGTGAAGACTTTCAACCCCTATACTTACGAGGCTACAAGTGTAATTTTGGCAAAAGCCAGAATGAGTGCTTACCTCAATCCGAAGGCTGCCGAATTGAAGCTGGAAGACTACAAGCCGGGCGATAAATTGATCCCCTTTGAAATCGTTGAAGAATTCAAGGGCAAATCAATGCTGGGCTGGGAATACGAGCAACTTTTCCCAATCGCGGGTTTGGCATTGCCTCATCCTGCCTTCACCGTAGTGGCTGGGGATTATGTGACGACCGAAGACGGTACCGGAATCGTTCACCTTGCCAAAGCTTTTGGCGCAGATGACTTCCGAACTCTGGTACAGAATAATGTACCTGGCGTATTTGTCAAGGACGAACTTGGAAATGACATTCCGGTGGTTGACAAGCAGGGAAAATTCCTTCCAATCGTGGGAGAATACCTCGCGCTAAAGATGAAGGAACATGGAATCATAGCCCATAAAGAATATGGTCCGAATGATTTCTTTGTGAAAAATTACCCAAAGGATGATGAAAGTGCCGCCGACTACAAAAACACGGATGTGATCATCTCCATCATCCTGAAAAATGAAAATAAGGCCTTCAAGGTCGAAAAATACGAGCACACCTATCCGCACTGCTGGAGAACGGACATGCCGATACTGTACTATCCGATGGAAAGCTGGTTTATCAAAACTACAGCCTACAAGGAACGGATGGTCGAGCTCAACAAAACCATCAACTGGAAGCCTGAAGCAACCGGTACGGGGCGCTTTGGCAACTGGCTGGAGAATCTGGTGGATTGGAATCTAAGTCGATCCAGATTCTGGGGGACACCTCTTCCGATCTGGAGAACCAGCGACGGAACGGAAGAGAAATGCATCGGCTCGATCGCTGAACTGAATTCGGAAATTGAAAAGTCGGTAGCTGCGGGTTTCATGTCCAAATCGCCTTATGAAGGCAAAGAACTCGACCTGCACAGACCTTTTGTGGATGATGTGATTTTGGTTTCTGCCAATGGAGAGAAGATGTTTCGCGAGCCGGACTTGATCGACGTGTGGTTTGACTCGGGTGCGATGCCTTATGCGCAGTGGCACTTCCCGTTTGAAAATGAGGACATCTTCAAAGCTAACTATCCGGCGGATTACATTGCCGAAGGCGTAGATCAAACAAGAGGATGGTTCTTCACCTTGCATGCTATTGCCGTGATGCTTTTTGACAGCGTGGCATTCAAAAACGTCATTGCCAACGGACTAGTCCTAGACAAAAACGGCAACAAAATGTCCAAGCGACTGGGCAATGCCGTGGATCCCTTCAAAACCCTGAAAGAATACGGCCCGGATGCTTTGCGCTGGTACCTGATCAGCAATGCCAATCCTTGGGACAACCTCAAATTCAACTTGGATGGTGTAACCGAAGTGCAACGACGCTTCTTCGGCACGCTTCAGAATACGTACAATTTCTTCGCGCTCTACGCCAATCTGGATGCTTTTGTCTATGACAAGGCTAAAGCAGTTCCGGTGACTGAGCGTGCAGAATTGGATCAATGGATCATTTCCAAACTTCAGACGCTAATCAAAGAAGTGGAAGAGGCGATGGACAACTACGATTCGACCAAGGCCACCCGTGCCATCATGAATTTCACGGTAGATCAGCTGTCCAACTGGTACGTGCGATTGGCAAGGAAGCGATTCTGGAGAGGTGAAATGAATGCGGATAAGCAGGCAGCCTATGAGACCTTGTATGAGGGATTGCTCACGCTGACCCAATTGATGTCCTCTTTTGCACCTTTCTATTCGGACTGGATGTACAAAAATCTCCACGAGACCAATGAAAACGGATTGGAGTCTGTGCACCTTACCGACTGGGTTTCGGCTGATCAATCCTTGATCAATACCGACTTGGAGGAAAGTATGGACTTGGCTCAAAACGTTTCTTCGCTGGTACACTCTCTGAGGAAGAAAGAAAAGCTGAAAGTCCGTCAACCGCTTCAGCGTATCCTGATCCCGGTGCTTTCTGCTAAAACCAAAGCACAAATCGAGCATGTGGAGGATCTAATCAAATCCGAGGTGAATATCAAAGCGGTCGAGTACCTGGACGATGCTTCGGGGATTTTGGTGAAAAATGTAAAACCGAATCTGCCCCTACTTGGCAAGAAACTTGGCCCAAAGATGCGGGTTGTAGTGGCCGCCATCAACGCTTGGGGACAGGAGGAAATAGCAGAAATCGAGCGCGAAGGTAAAATCGCAGTGCAGGTGGAAGCCGAGACCATTGACCTCCTCTTGGAAGAAGTCCTGATCACTTCACAGGATATTCCGGGCTGGTCGGTCGCTTCCGATCAGGGTGTGACTGTAGCTTTGGATGTTACTTTGACTGAAGAACTGAAGCAGGAAGGTGTGGCCCGTGACTTAGTCAACCGAATCCAAAATTTACGGAAGGAAATGGGATTGGAAGTACAGGATAAAATCAAGATCATTGTATCCGAAGACAATGAATTGGCAAAAGGTGCCATTTTCTCATTTGGTGGCTATATCCAGGCCGAAACTCAGGCGGTAACTTTGGCACTCGGTGTGGTAAGTGATGGGACCGTTTTGGACATGGATGATTTTGAATTGACTGTAAAAGTAGAAAAGGCTGAAACCTGAGTTAGATGAATATATACCTAAAATATTTCGGAATTGCCTTTTTGGTGATTGCCCTAGACCAAGTGGTCAAAATGCTGGTCCATTTTGAAATGGATTTTGGCACCCCGGGACAGATTCCGATTTTCGGAGACTGGTTCAAGCTTCATTACACGACCAACCCGGGCATGGCCTTCGGCATGGAGTTGGGTACTGAGTACGGAAAAATGATCCTCACCTCTTTTAGATTGGTGGCCATGGTGGGTATTGGATACTATTTATGTTATATCATTGAAAAGAAAAACCATCCGATATATATCCTTTGCATTTCCATGATACTCGGTGGAGCAATAGGCAATTTGGTTGACTCGGTATTTTATGGAGTTTGGTTAAACAATGCGCCCTACAATGCACCAACGCCTTGGTTTCATGGGCAGGTTGTAGACATGTTCTACTTTGATATTTGGGAAGGCTATATCCCTGATTGGGTACCGCTTTGGGGTGGCAGCTACACAGCCCTGTGGCCGATATTCAATATCGCAGATGCCTCTATTTTCATTGGTGTTGGCATTATATTGATCTATCAGAACCGTTTTTTTCCTGAGAAAAAAGAGGAGATCTCCATACCAGAATCAGGGCCCGAACTTTAACACGCAAAATATCACCGGTTCAAAGCCCGAAATTGAAAATATTCGGGCTTTTTTTTGCATTTCTGTTAAATAAAAGCGGCTTTTTATAAAAGCAAATGCCTTTTTCAGTAATTTCCAACTTGTATATTCTATTGTTAACCCAGTACTTATGAAATATAGTAATTGGAATATTTTCCTTTTGCTATATATGCTATAAAACTAACTATGATAGTTAATTCCGATCAACCCTTTCAAATAGTTTATTCCATATTCAGTCACGAATTTTTAGGGTTACTTTTTGAATCCTTTGTAGTCCAATTGGATGATAAGGGAAGGCTATCTCTGGCTAATCAGAATATCAGTTCTGCCAATGCCTCCGAATTTGATTCAGGCTTGGACAAAGCGGATTATGAGTTGATTAAAATCATGGATTCCATGCAGCCGGAGGTGGTAATCAAACCTTATATCAAAAAGGGTAATATCCGTCCCAAAGATTTTTTACCGAAAGTGTTTGACCCAAAAGTAGTGGATAGAACTATTCCTGATTTAGTACTTAAAAATCTCGAAATCAAACGGTCTCAGATCCTGCCACTCCTGATTGGGAAGCGGCTTTTTGAAATGGGATCAGACAATAATCCAACTTGGAAAGAAATCAAAGTAAATGCCGAGCGGGCTACAGTCGTATTTCACTTTGACAAAGGAGAATACAACACTCAATATTATCCAATCGTCAAATTTCGGGGGAAAAGACTCGAATGGCAGCACAAAAACGGCTATTTAATCTGCAAAGACCCGGCTTGGTTGATTGTTGAGGAGCAACTTTACCACTTTGAAAAGGGAATCGACGGCAAAAAGCTTCAGCCATTTCTGAACAAAAGCCGGATCATGATTGAGCGCAAGTTTGAATTGGAGTATTACAGAAAATTCGTCACCAACCTGATCACTCAATTTGAAGTCCAAGGCACAGGTTTTGAAATCAACACCGAACAGGGTACTCCTCAGGCTTTGCTCACCTTCAGTGAACTGCCGGGAGGGGCCAATGAAAATCTTTTCGGTGAGGAATTGGAAAATACGAATGAGGACATCATCGTCTTCGAACTCCGATACAAATACGGGGAATTTGACTTTGGCATCATGTCAAAAGATGGAGAGGGAAATGGAAATTCATGTCGGTTTGAGGAAAAAGACGGGAATTTCACTTTCTATAAAACTGTCCGTACTCCTCAGGTAGAGAAAAAATTTGAAACCATTCTGAAAAAAAAGGACATGGTATTCATGCATGGGAAATTTGCGCTTCCCAAGACCCAAGCCTTCGAATGGCTGGGCAACAACGAAGACTATCTGGAAGAAAATAAAATCAAAATCGTCCAGCGAAGTAGCCTCACCGGAAAAACCTTTCACATTGGCCGTGCTCAGATCACTATTGAAGTCAATGAAAATATTGATTGGTTTGATGTCAGGGCACAAATCAAATTCGGAGTTTATCTCGTCCCTTTTGCCAAAATTCGAAAATTAATTATGCAGGGGAAGTCAGAATTTGAGCTCCCCAATGGTGAAGTGGCTGTGATACCCGCAACTTGGTTTGTCAACTATTCCGAACTATTTAACTTTATCGAAGAGCGATCTTCTGAGGAATTGGTCCTTCGAAAGCATCACTTGGCTTTTGCCCGCGAATTACAAAATGGAGAGCTGATCAAGCTAAACCTCAGCTTGAAGTTGGAGCGTCTGCGAAAGTTTGATGCCATTGATGAGTATGAGCTTCCGGAAAGTTTTGAAGGCACGCTAAGGCCTTACCAACATGCAGGATACAATTGGCTGCGCTTTCTGAATGAATATCAATTCGGCGGTTGCCTCGCCGATGACATGGGATTGGGAAAGACGGTGCAGACTCTTGCACTCTTAGCCCACGAACGAGAGGAAAATCCAGGATTTACTTCCGTGTTGGTCATGCCGACTTCCCTGATTTACAACTGGGAATTGGAGGCCAAAAAATTTGCTCCTGACCTTAAAGTCATGGTGTATTCGGGCACTTCAAGACTCAAAGATCCCTGGAAATTCAGGGGCTATGATATTGTGCTGACCTCCTACGGAATCGTCCGATTGGATATTGATATTTTGAAGGACTTCTATTTCAACTACATCATCCTGGACGAATCCCAAGCCATAAAAAATCCGAATTCAAACATTGCTGTAGCTGTCAATAAGCTGAAAAGCAAACGAAGATTAATCCTAACGGGTACGCCTGTCGAGAACGGCACCATGGATCTTTGGTCGCAGATGAACTTTGTCAATCCGGGATTGCTTGGAAATCAGAATCTGTTTAAAAAACAATACCTCATTCCGATAGAAAAACAAAACGATAAGGAAAAAGCAATCAGGCTCAATGCCATGATCAAACCTTTTATCCTTCGAAGGCTGAAATCTCAAGTAGCGAAAGACCTGCCGGAAAAGCTCACCAATGTGAAGTATTCTGACATGACTACTGCGCAAGAGAAGGTCTATGAGGAAGTGAAAAGCTACTATCGGGAAAAAATCATCGGCGAACTTGCAGGAACAGGTAGAGGATCTCAGCAATTCACCTTGCTCCGTGGCTTGACCCAATTGAGACAGATCGCCAACCATCCCAAGCTGGTCAGGGAAGACTACGAGGGGGAATCCGGGAAATTGGAGGACATCACATACATGCTTCAGGAAACCATCTCCGAAGATCACAAAGTCCTTGTCTTTAGCCAGTTTGTAAGGCATTTGAGCATTGTCAGAAAGTACCTCGACGAACAAAATATTCCTTACGCTTATCTCGACGGATCGACAAGAGACCGTCAGGCCCAAGTGGAGAAGTTTCAGGAAAATCCCGAGGTAAAGGTATTTCTCATTTCACTTAAAGCCGGTGGTGTCGGTCTCAACCTGACCAAAGCAGAATATGTCTTCTTGCTCGACCCTTGGTGGAATCCTGCCGTGGAAGCTCAGGCAATCGACCGCGCACACCGAATCGGTCAGGAAAACAAGGTCATCATCTACAAATTCATCACCCGTGGGTCTGTGGAGGAAAAAATCATGGCGCTTCAGGATCGTAAGCTGGCCCTTGCCGGCGAATTGATCAGCAATGAAGAAAGCTTCATGAAGAGCTTGGACAATGATGATATTCGGGCGTTGTTGGATTAGGAGATTGAAAGTGGTAAGGTGGCAAAGTTGCAAAGTTGGGTTCACGAACTTTGCAACTTTTGAACTTTCCAACCTTACAACCCTTTTTTATCATTTTGATTCTCAACCCCCTAACCGGACTTGACAAATCTTAACCATTTTTTATTGGCAGTTCCTAGCTATTGATGGGGATATTTTTCTAATTTAATTGAACACAGTACCACTACAATTTACCTGCACATGCCTAGAGCCAAGTCCGATAACGATCGGAAAATATTTGTGCTGGACACTTCCGTGATCCTATACGCACACAACTCCATCATGAATTTTGCCGAGCACAATGTAGTGATCCCGATCACCGTGCTGGAGGAACTCGATCAGTTTAAAAAAGGCAATGATACCAAGAACTTCGAAGCCAGGGAATTTATTCGTCTGCTCGACAAACTGTCCAAAGATCAGCGGATTGATGAATGGTCTCCTTTAAACGGGAAGACCAGAGGAGATTTCAAAGTGATGATGTATCATCCTGTAAATGAGAAAAATGCCAATGTGATCTTTGGGGAAGACAAAAACGACCACAAGATCCTCAATGTCGCACTGCATCTTCAGGAAAAGGAAAAGTCCAAAAAGGTGATTCTCGTTTCCAAGGACATCAACCTACGACTGAAGGCTAAATCGCTCAACATCCAAGCGGAGGACTACGAGACCGGCAAAATCAAAAACATCACCGAACTCGAAAATACCGGGAAGTATGTGATGGACAATGTCGATCCTGAGGCAATCAACAAGCTGTATGAGCAGGGATTTATCGAAGCAAAGACGATACTTGGTACAAGAAAGCGAAAGTCAAATGCCTACTACATCCTCAAAAGCGACAAAAACTCCGTCCTGGCATTTTACAATTCGGAGGAAAATGTGCTGGAACGCGTGGACAAACGATTGGCTTACAACATCAAGCCGAAGAATGCCGAGCAGACATTTGCCCTGCATGCGATCATGAATCCTGACATCAAGTTGGTATCGATTCAAGGGGTGGCAGGAACTGGAAAGACGCTATTGGCACTTGCCGGAGCTCTTGAGCAGCGAAGAGAATACAAGCAGATCTTCCTGGCAAGGCCAATCGTTCCGCTTTCCAACAAGGACATTGGATATTTGCCAGGTGACATCAAGTCCAAGCTCAATCCTTACATGGAGCCGCTGTGGGACAATCTGAAGTTTATCCAAAACCAATACAAGGAGACGGACAAAGAGTTCCAAAAAATCACAGAACTCGTCAATCAGGAAAAGCTGGTGATTCAGCCCTTGGCTTACATTCGCGGGCGCTCGCTTTCCAATATCTTCTTTATTGTGGATGAGGCGCAAAACCTGACTCCACATGAAATTAAGACGATCATCTCACGTGCAGGTGAAAACACAAAAATCATCTTCACCGGTGATGTCTTCCAGATCGATACGCCTTATTTGGATTCACAATCCAATGGGCTGTCCTATCTGATCGACCGGGCAAAGGACCATCCCCTCTACGCACACATCAAGCTGGAGAAAGGCGAGCGATCAGAGCTGGCCAATCTGGCGAATGAGTTGTTGTAATCTTTGGAAATAGTTTTAAAACAAAAATATCCAAGGTAGGCTCGATCAACTTGCCTACCTTGGAATATAGATTTTTGATAAAAACTGGGATTGATTAGGTTACAGCAGATTTAGACTTCTAGTCAAATCAAAGCCGAATACCTAAGGCTAACGAGTTTATCCAATGAAAGCTGGCTTTCTCATAGGTATAGGAAAGGACTAAAGGCATTTTCAGGGGCAAAATATACCCTAACCTCAGTCCAAAAACTTCCTGCCCATGATCTGCGACGTCATACCGGATTACTTCCCCATTCCCATTTAACAGGGATGCCTCATTCCTTTCAAATCCCACCCTTCTATACCTCAGTTGGGCCATAAAAGTATCTTTAGACTTGACTTGGATCGTTTTGGAAAGTCCAATCCCCATCCAATATCCATTTTGAAACCATTCGGAATAGCAGGTAGTACAATTCGGCAATAGCTCATAACCAAGGCCTCCCAAACCATTCAAGCCGATTTTTTTGACTATCGGAAATTGATACTCAGCTCCGAGTCCGATACCGGAATCTGAAAAACCTCTTAACCTACTGGTTACCTGTAGGTAGCTTAGATTGACCTGAAATCGCTTTTCCTTTTGATCTTGAGAAAAAAGATCAGTTGGCCATAAAAAAAGGGTTAAGCAAATTATTACTATAAAATTTTTCATAGTCTTGTTAGTCTTGGTTCAAATGTAAATTGAGCCCTTCCATCTCTGCCTGTGAATTGCCAAATTGCATTCCCTCCATAAAGTCCAAGACCATTATCAATTTTGTGCCCCCCATTAATCTCAGCACATCGATACCATGTTTGAGAACCAAAGGACATTGTATCACCCTGAGAAACTGTCTGTTGCGAATTGGTTGTCGTCCCTGTATTTGGATTGAAACTAACTGAGGTAACAGTCTGTGTCATAACATGATTATTCCTCTGATAGGCAACTATCATTTGTATTGATATATTTGAATCATGCCAATGAGTAAGGATTGGTTGGGCCAGAAAATCGGTTTTCCATCCGAAATCGCCTCTGTTTATCTTTTTTTCGTGGACTAGCCTATTTACATTAAATCCAAGGGATGGCACACCCGAAGCATTTAAGTTATAAGTACCATAAGCTACCCAAACCGTGATAAAATTTCCTGAAGGCCATCCTTTGGTATTATCCAAAATTCTGAAATTTGGCATATGATATCGGACCACGTCAGTTGACTGAACCTGATCACACGTTATTCCTTCATTGTATGGTATTACATTGGTTAAGCTTAGATTTTCACTATTCAATTCCTTTTTGCCAAATGATCTGTCATAAAGCCCTTCTCCAAATGCTCCAAACACTATTGTAGGATTTTCCATCGCATACTCATCACTTCCCATAAATACCTCCAGCGTTTGATTTTCCAAACCTTCCAAAATTGAATCTAGAGATCGATTCTCTCCTAGTTTTATTTTAAAAGCGGGAGTCTCACCTTTCCAATTAGGATCTTTTTGAAATCCTTCATCCTCCATCTCCTGAGTCCACCAAGAAATTGTCAACTCATCAATTTCCTCGAGGGAGAAGTTCCTAGCTAGGTATGGTGCTAAAACTTCCAAATCGTTTTGTTTGATGAAATCAATAAAATAATCTGAGTCATAGGAAATGTTTTGAGTCCTTTGGAATGCTCCCTGATTCTTAAAAACTGAAACGATTGATGACTTCTTTCGAGACATGATGTCATTTTCAGTTTCAAAAACCCTTTTTAAACTAAATTCCAATTCACCTTCATTCCCATCAAGCCTGGAGTACCCATAAAACTCATTTAATACATCCGGGGTATCTAATATTGAGGCAAATATGGCCTAAAGATGAATCAAGTCATCTTCATTTATACTTTGAGAATCACTTGTCGAAATCTCGTCCAATTCCGACATCGATGGCTGTGGATCTATTTGATTACATGCCCCAATTAATAAAACAAGAGAGAGAGAGAGAGAGCAAAATTCTCCCTCTTCGTTTTTCATTTTTCATAAAATAGAAGTTTGTTTAAAAGTATATCTGAAAATTTTTGTAATGTAAATAAAGTTTCAGAATTTCCAATTCGGTCGTCAACTATTTAATTTCATATTAATAATTTTTTTTTAATCAATGCAGTTCTAATTAATTATGATAGAAAAAATAAGTAATTCCTTTTGTTCCCTTCATTTATTGCGTGGATATCTGTGTACCATGCATTGAAAAGGAGAAAAAAAAATCTGAGATGGATAAGCTGACAAATGAGTTATTGCAAATCGATTTAAAAGCTATTTTCAAAGCTGCCTTAAAGGCAACTTTTCATTTTTGTGTGTATTATTTGTTAAATTTTCGCAAACCGGGCAACCAATTATCATTCGGTAAATTTGTCCGCCACTGACAGAGTAGTGTTCGATAGCGTACAGTGTTTTTTGGAAAAAGTGCCCCTGAAGCTATTTTTAGGGTTTTTTCGAGTTTGGTCGCCTTTTGGCATATTCCCTACATACGAAAACAAACCAACATATTATTAAGCCATGACTACTGCAATCTTTTCTCAAAAAAACGTCTGTGCGGCACTGGGATTTGCAATGGCACTTACTATCGTACTCAAAGCAAAAGCTGAAACCAGTCTTGCACAGCAAACTGCCCGATTTGAAACTACTAAACCAACTCCACAAATCGGATCCAAAAATAAAAAAGGTCCTGAAACTCTTCAGGTAAACATCTACAAAACAGAAAAGTCCCGGGAGTCCGGGACTTGTTAAAGACAATTATCCGTAAGGGTTAATTTGGTTGATTGTTTGGTTAATCTAAAGAGGAGGATCCTGTCCGCCTCTTTTTTAGTTTTCACGGTCATGAAACTACCCTCCAAGGGTTCAGAACCCTTGGAGGGATTTACCATACCAACTCAACTTTCCGTAATCGTATTCAGTTTCGCCAGGAAGCTGTTGTAATACTGTCTTCCCACTTGAATCACCCCCCCTTGCCGCAGCATGATCTCTTTGGTATTGAAACTTTCGATCTGCCCGAGATGGACGATATATGATTTTTGAACACGAAGAAACAAATGCGATGGAAGGATATCCTCGATTTCTTTCATGGACTTTCGGATGCTGTAGTCTCTGTTTTTGGTATAAATAGTGACCATGTTACCATTGGCCTCGATATAAAAAATGTCATCGTAAAGAACTCGCTCAAAGGCATTATCGGCTTTTATAAACACTGCATCTACTACCAAAAATGGGCTTT
Organism: Algoriphagus alkaliphilus; assembly: GCF_900103735.1. Taxonomy (GTDB): domain Bacteria; phylum Bacteroidota; class Bacteroidia; order Cytophagales; family Cyclobacteriaceae; genus Algoriphagus; species Algoriphagus alkaliphilus. Next base: position 17,350 of record NZ_FMXE01000002.1, read on the forward strand.
CGTTACCATGTACTACCGCCACTTCCGGAGTAGGCTTTGTTCGTTTGTTATACAGCACGATTTCGACAATCGCATGAATATCGTTGGTATTGAAGGGCTTTACGATAAACCCCGCAGGAGCAATTCGCTTTGCCCGCTCGATGATGGTAGGGTCACTGTAGGAAGTCACAAACACGAGTGGGGCATCCACCATTTGCTTGACAATCTCACCTAGCTCTATCCCATCTTTATCACCTTTCAGCTTGATATCCATAAATATCAGATCCGGGCGATATTTTTTGATCACCTTAATGCACTGATTGGCTGAGTTAGCGATGTCAATATTTACATAGCCTAAGAGTTCAAGTATTTCCTGGATGTTTTCTGCAATACTTAAATCGTCCTCGACGATCAGAATTCGTTCTTCTTTCATAAGTTTAAGCAATTGAAGTGCTGATGGGGTTCAAAAATAGATATTCTGCTAATGGAGCGAATAGTTACCCTAATGTCAAAATTTTCTTTTGAAAATCAAATGCTTTTTTTTGTCTATGAAAGGTTTACAGACTCATCATTTCCTTGAAACGTGCTGCCTGTCTTCGACTTACCTCAATTCTGTCGCCTCCTTTGAGGGTCACTACAAGGCCTCCGTTGAACCAAGGTTCTATGGCTTCGACCCAACCCAGATTAATAATATGCTTTCTGCTGGCTCTAAAGAAGGATTTCTCATCCAAGCGTTCGTCCAATGCGTTGAGTGATTTATGAATCATTGGCTTGAAGTTGTCAAAATAGACCTTGATGTAATTGCCGTCTGATTCAAAAAGGCGAACATTGGACAATCTCACAAACCAGCATCGGTCGCCGTCTTTGACAAAAACCTGATCTTCCAAGGTCAGTTTCTTTTGATTAGAGAAAGCTCCTTCCTCGTCTCTTTTTGACCCACTCTCGATTTTTCCAAGCAACTTGTTAATTGCATCTTCAAGCCTTTTTGGTTCAATTGGCTTGAGAAGATAATCCAAGGCATTCACCTGAAAGGCCTTCAGGGCATACTCATCGTAGGCAGTAGTGAATATGACATGCGGCACATGATCCAATTCTTCGAGGAGATCAAACCCTGTTTTCTCAGGCATCTGAATATCCAAAAAGATCACATCAGGCTGAAGCTGTTCGATTTTTTCTTTGGCATCATCTACGTTAACTGCCTCTCCGACCACTTCCACGGTTTCAAGTTGGTTAAGCAGAGTGATGAGTTCCTTTCGGGCTAGTCTCTCGTCATCGATTACAATGGCTCTCATAGTTATTGAGTTTGTTATTCTAAAGTAACTCTTTGTTTCGGTATTTTTATTTCGGTGATCACGTATTGGTTTCCTGAATTGAATATTCGGAAGCTGGCCTGATCACCATAGAGCAATTTCAAGCGTTGACGGGTGTTCTCGATTCCATGTCCTCCATCATCCTTTTTGGATCTGGTAGTACCCGGATTGAGGTACCCGCTATTTTTCACCTGAATATACAACTCGTCATTCAATCCCTCGCGACATTTGATTTCGATCAGTCCTCCTTTCACCAAATTGGAGATTCCGTGTTTAATGCCGTTTTCCACGATGGTCTGAAGCATCATCGGGGGGATTTTGTAGCTGAAGGACTCGTCTTCAATATGGTAAACCACTTCCAGACGCTCCTCAAACCGGATTGTCTCCAAGGCAAGGTAATCCTTGACCGTCGACAATTCGTCGGCAAAGTCAATCACCTGTTTTTTATCCATCATCAGTGAGAACCTGAGCATATTTGAAATCCGCGTTATAGCTGATTTGGCTTTCTCAGGATCCTCATCTACCAGAGCCCTAACAGAATTCAGCGCATTGAAGATGAAGTGGGGATTAAGCTGACTCTTCAGATGGTTGAGCCTAATTTCATTGATTTTTGCCTCATACTTGAGACTGTTGTTGTAATTATCAAGGAAATGGAATAAAAAGTAAAGCAAAAACCAAAAAGCATAGTACAAAAAGCTAACGAACAGATTCACTGCAATCACTAAAGTCCTGAAATCCTCATCAGGCTTCAATGTGCCAAATACCAAATTAATGAGGATCTGTGCCAACACGTTTGCAACAGACATCGCCAACAATGCCAAAATAGTCTGAATCAGGAGACGTAAAATCCCCAACTTGAACCATCCGTAAGACTTGACCACATGACGCATTGCATGTGTAGAAAGCAAATAAAAAGCCGCCCAGACTACAAATGCCATGACCTGAACTGCCGTAATACCCTGAGAAAGTGAGGCAAAAAAGATATTGACAAAGGCGAAGCTTCCCCAACCTATGAGCTGCAATATCCAGTAAAGCTTGACCCTTTTCATACTTGCCTCAAAGGTAGAAATGGTTAGGGATCGGCCACTCTTAATTTGATAAAAGGACGAGGCACTTGATTTTTGCGTCAATTTCTGCGTTTGAGTTCGGCCTTCAGGAATCTTCCGGTATGACTTTTCGAATGTGCGGCAACCTCTTCGGGAGTTCCTTGAACCACGATTGCTCCTCCCTTATTGCCTCCTTCAGGTCCGAGATCTATCACTCGGTCAGCGACTTTAATCACATCGAGGTTATGCTCAATGATCAAGACGGTATTGCCCTTCTCCACCAGCTTTTGCAAAACTCCCATCAGTAAATCAATGTCTTGGAAATGCAAACCTGTCGTCGGTTCATCCAGGATGTAGAAGGTTTTTCCTGTATCTTTTTTCGAAAGTTCAGTGGCCAGCTTTACCCGTTGGGCCTCCCCTCCGGAAAGTGTGGTCGCATGCTGGCCCAAGGTAATGTATCCTAGTCCTACCTCACTTAGGGTCTTGATTTTTCGAAGAATTTTAGGCTGAAACTCAAAAAAATCAACCCCTTGCTCTACTGTCATGTCCAAGACATCGGAAATAGACTTTCCTTTGAAGCGAACCTCCAGGGTCTCCCGGTTGTAGCGCTTGCCTTTGCAGGTTTCGCAGGGGATGTGTACATCCGGCAGGAAATCCATTTCGATCAACTTCATCCCTGCGCCTTCGCAATCCTCACATCTTCCGCCTTTGACATTGAATGAAAAACGTCCCGGTTTGTAGCCCCGGATTTTTGATTCCGGCAACTCAGTAAACAATGTGCGGATATCCGAAAAAACCCCGGTATACGTCGCTGGATTTGATCTGGGAGTCCGTCCGATGGGCGATTGGTCGACTTCGATGACTTTGTCCAATTCCTTGAGTCCCTCGATGCTTTTGAATGGCATGGGTTCCTTTTTGGAATTGTAAAACTCCCGGTTCAAAATCGGATAAAGCGTCTCATGAATCAGCGTACTTTTCCCGCTTCCTGACACCCCTGTCACCAGAATTAAAGTGCCCAAAGGCAGCTCTAAAGTCACATTTTTCAAGTTGTTTCCGGTAGCCCCCTTCAGAATCAAACTTATTCCTTTTCCTATTCGACGCACTTTTGGAATGGGAAGCCCAAGCTTTCCGCTCAGGTATCTGGAGGTCACCGATCCATTGTTGAAGATTTCACTCGGATGACCTGCCGCTACCACATGTCCTCCGTGACGTCCTGCTCCGGGGCCCATATCGAGGACATAATCCGAGGCCAACATCATGTCCTTGTCATGCTCGACCACCAAGACAGAATTGCCCAAATCCCGCAGGCTTTGCAGGGCCTTGATCAGCTTTTCATTATCCCGCTGATGAAGTCCGATACTGGGTTCGTCCAGAATGTAGAGTACACCTACCAATTGTGTTCCGATCTGAGTGGCAAGCCTGATCCGTTGCGCTTCTCCACCTGACAGGGTCCGCAAGGGGCGATTGAGCGAAAGGTAGTCCAGGCCAATATCCAGCAAAAACCCGATTCGCTTACGGATTTCTTTCAGGACTTCCGCACCGATGATGTTCTGCTTATCAGTGATGCGGCTTTCCAATCCTTCAAACCAGTCGGACAATCCCCGGATATCCATCACCGCCAACTCACCGATGTGCTTTTCGTCGATTTTGAAGTGCAGGGCTTCTTTTTTCAGACGATACCCTTCACAGTCTGGACAAGTTTTGGTCACGGTGAATTCAGAAACCCAATCTTGAATCTTATCCGAGCTGCCTTCCTGATATTTCTGAAGAAAATTGACTATGCCCTCAAAAGTCGTATTCCATTTCGTCCCGGGATATTTCACCGAATCGACTGCCACCTCCACTTTGTCGCCAAAAAGCAACACCTCCACCACATGGTTCGGGAGATCCTTAATCGGTGAACTCATGCTGCACTTGTAGTGCTTGAGTATGGCTTCAATTTTCTTGAAAATCCAGATGTCGCGGTATTCACCCAAGGGCGCAATTCCCCCTCGGGTAATGCTGAGGCCTGGATCAGGAATAATGCTCTCCCGGGTGATTTCTTCGATTACCCCCAAGCCATTGCATGTAGGACAAGCTCCGTAGGGGGAGTTGAAGGAAAATGCATTGGGTGCCGGTTCATCGTAGGAAAGGCCTGTCTCCGGATCCATCAGGTACTTGGAGAAATGATGATTCTCTCCGTTTTCCTCACGAATCATAAGGATGCCTTTACCATGCTGTAATCCTGATTTTAGCGATTGAGTGATTCGGAACCGATCTGATTCATCCGCCACGATCCGGTCGATGACAATCTCGATGTCGTGTATTTTGTAGCGATCCACCTGCATTTTGGGTACGATGTCCAGGACGACTCCGTCGACACGTACTTTGGAGAAACCCATTTTCCGGATTTGCTCAAAAAGCTCCCGGTAGTGGCCTTTTCTTCCTTTGACTACGGGGGCTAGGATGTAGAGCTTTTTGCCAAGAAACTTGGTGAACAACTGCTCTATGATTTGGTCTTCGGTCTGCCGGATCATCCGCTTTCCGGTCAGGTAGGAATACGCTTCCCCTGCCCGCGCATACAGCAATCGCATGAAATCATAGATTTCAGTGACTGTGCCTACGGTAGAACGTGGATTTTTGGATGTGGTCTTCTGCTCAATGGCAATCACCGGGGAAAGACCATTGATCTTATCCACATCCGGACGCTCCATTCCTCCCAAAAACGAGCGCGCATAAGCCGAGAAACTCTCCATGTACCGACGCTGCCCCTCAGCATAGATGGTATCGAAAGCCAGAGAGCTCTTTCCGCTACCACTCAGCCCGGTGATCACCACTAGTTTGTTGCGTGGGATCTTGACATCGAGGTTTTTGAGGTTATGCTCTCGGGCTCCAAAAATTTCAATATATTCTTCCTGTGAAGCAGGGGATTGACTCATGAAAGTGGGGAATTATTAATCGGCGAAGGTACAATTTTTTGAGGGGAGGAGCGATGCCCGACCCAAAGATTGTAACCTGAAAGCGGAGGAGATGTTTCTCGGCAGTTTACACTTCGAAGTGGGCGAAGTGGTGTGTGTCTCCACACACCACGGCGGAAATTTCTGGACAAATTAGATTTCAAAGGGCTGCGAAATCGTTGGACCCGGCTTCGAAAACCAAACCGGTCCAGATTCGGTCATGTACACACAATCCTCATGTCTGACACCAAATTCTCCGACGATTAGATTTTCTCTCCGATTTTATTTCCCATCTGTATGATCTCCTCCAGACGGGCCTCCTCATACTTCGGACAGATATAGCTCACCTCACCCTAGGCCGGAATGACGGCCAACATCGGACGCTCGCTTTGCCCCCAAGTCATCGCCGTGAAGTAATTCATGGAAGTACCGGAATCAAGGACAATAGCGCTAAATCCATTTTTGTCCATCAGGCACTGCGCTTTAGCGATACGGAATCTTCGTTCCTCTAGCGATATTGGAACAATATCGAATGAGTTCGATGTTGGCAAATTTTGAATGGGAGAATTTGAACTTAGTGTTTCTTTGAAACTATATGCAGAACTTGTGAAAAAAGTAGTCCCTGCAGCGAGTGCAGAAATGTTTATAAAATTGCGTCTGTTCATTTTAAAAGGGGATTCTGGTTGGGGTTTGAAGGTAATTAAATTTCCCTTTGAAAATGAATTCCTTCCTTCGCAAACTCTGCTAAAAAGCTTTTTTCTCAATCCTAACTTTAAACCCGAGATCAATTTGCAGGGCTCAACTCAATTATCGTCTTTACCGTGGCAAATAATGTTGGTTGAAAATCAAGTAAGGATATCTTCTTGAATAGTTAGAATAATATCACCCCTTCGGGGTTTTGGGACCGTCATTTCCAACTGTCCTCTATAATTATTTCATCCCTTCGGGATTACAAATCCGGTCCAGCCAATTCAAAGAATGGGATTTGAATATATCCTTCTGTGCCAGTAGATAACAATGCACTAGCGTTGGATCGAAATGCTCACTAATCTTCGCTCGGCCACCGGATTTCAGGTTTTTAAAGAGAAAAACCCCGAAGGGGTGTAACTATTCTAGAAAAACACAAATTGAGATCGTGAATCAAACCCTGAAAGGGTGAAATTATATGAATGACAAGCCGGTTATTTCATCCCTTCGGAATTACAAACCCAGTCCTTCCAATTTAAAAATGGGATCTGATTATGAATTAAACTACTCCGGAAGTAAGATCTCATACGATTTTCCTCTTTTCACATTGAGATTCCGATCTCGCAACCACGGATTGTACAGCTTTAGGTCTTTGTAAGAACTTCCCTGGTCTTTAGCCCATTTTGGAAGATCTTTGATATCCTCATCCACACGAATCGTCCTCAACACCGGGGTTTGGTAATAATCACTTTCCCTGAAATGGTAACCAAAGGCCCCGGGATTTTCAAAAATTATTTTGAAAGCCAAAATGCGAAAAAGGTATCGGCTCGTCTCCTCGTTCAGGTACAATTCGTAATAATTGCTGTGTAGCTGCTCCTCTTGTCTTTTACTAAACCCTGATTGTCCCATATTGTAACTGGCTGCCACGGCAGTCCAATCGCCAAATTTGGCATGCGCTTTCTTAAAATACTTGGCGGCTGCCAAGGTAGATTTTTCGAAATGATAGCGTTCGTCTACATTGTTGGTAATTTCCAGTCCATATTCTTTGCCTGTGCTTTCCAATATTTGCCAAAAACCCCTCGCTCCTGCCGGAGAACCCACATTCATCAAAGCACTTTCGGCGATCGCCACATATTTGAAATCATCCGGAATTCCATTTTCCTTCAACATCCGTTCAATTTCCGGTAGGTATTTGGCAGACCTTTTCAGCAACAAAATCATATTGGATTCCCAATAGGCATTGACATAGATCTCACGCTCCAATCGCTCAAAAATGTCACCTTTTTCCAATGGTACTTTTTCTCCGGCAAAATCCAATTTCTTTGGGATATCAAACAACCGTATCGAATCGCGGGTAATTGTAAATGCCTGGACCGGATAGGATCGCTCGTCCAATAGATTTTCATTATTCCCCTTCTCGATTGGTGATTTCCAAATAGCCCAAGTACCTAGGCCAATTGCCAGAAAAAGAAGAAAGTAAATTAAAAAGAGGTGATTTCTGCTCATAATTCAAGTTAAACCCAGAATGGAAGTATTCCTAGGCTGTTTTGTAAACGGCAAAAAATTAACTCGAGTGTATAAGAAGGGGTTTTTGAATTTGAAGAATATTGTTGTTTGTAAACAACATTTTTATATATTGTTGTTTGAAAAAAACATTTAGTATTTTTGTTGTTTATAAAAAACAATATCATGGATCGGCTCTTGACAATTTCAGAACGCAAACTTCAAGCAAGCATGCCTGCATTTGTTCGGTACCTAATGGAAAAAATCGACTGGAACCAGCGTCTGATTTTGATTTTGGGCCACAGAGGGGTAGGCAAGACCACTCTGATTTTACAAAAACTGAAAACGGTCGTCGCAAAAAAGGTCTACCTTAGTTTGGATGATTTTTATTTTGAAGAAAACCGCCTAATCCTACTTATTGAAGAGTATTACCAACTTGGATATAGATATTTTTATTTGGATGAAGCCCATCGATATGCCCATTGGTCAACAGACCTCAAGTCGATATTCGACATTTATGATGATGCCTTTTTTGTAGTCTCAGGATCTTCGATTTTGGAATTGAAAAAAGGAAATGCGGACTTGTCCCGAAGAGCCGCAGTTTATCACTTGGCAGGACTTTCGTTTCGAGAGTTTATCAATATTGAAAAAGATCAAGTGCTCTCTGAAATCTCTTTGGCGTCAATAATAGAAAATCATACACGAGCGAGCGAGGAACTGACCGATCGATTTGATATTCTCCGGCTTTTCGAGCAATACCTGAAGTATGGATATTACCCTTTTTCCCGCATGGGAGCCGACTTGTATTATTCCAGATTATTGGAAACTACTCACTTGGTATTAGAGATGGATATCGGTCCTTTTGAAGAAGTCTCATACAAAACTGTCCGAAGTATGAAAAAGCTTCTTTACATCATCAGTGAGTCTGTTCCATTTACTCCAAACATCAGTAAACTGGCCGAAAAGCTGGAGACTTCAAGAAATACCATATTGAAAATTCTGGATATGCTTCAGCAAGCTCAAATCATCAATCTGCTGTACCAATCAGTTCACGGAATTTCTTTTCTCCAAAAACCTGAAAAAATCTATTTGCAAAACCCAAACCTTGCTTTCGCATTAAGCCCTTCCGAACCGAATACGGGAAACCTCCGGGAGACTTTTTTCCTGAATCAAGTGCAGGTCTCACATCAGGTGACATTGCCGAAATTCGGTGACTTTATGGTAGGTGATCAGTTTGTATTCGAGATTGGCGGGTCTAATAAAACCACACAGCAAATTCAGGGAATCCCAAATGCCTATTTAGCACTTGATCAGATGAAAATTGGTTCTGGTGCCAAAATTCCGCTCTGGCTATTCGGCTTTTTGTATTAATTGATCAAGAAAAAAATCTAAACTCACTCAAGCTCTATAATCCTGATAATTTCTCGTTCAGTCCTCAAATAAGCCTTTCGGTCTTCAAAAGTTAAGGGTGGATTACAGATTCTGAGCGATACCTTTCCATCTTCATCACGATTAGCCAAGACAAGGTATTTCTCACCCACCTTGAAACTATCCGAACAAATCGAAATAGGTCCTTGGTATTTAAAAAGATCCTGTCCCATCTCCTTTTTAAGATCTCCTTTCAGAACATCAATCACTCGAAATTGAGGGTGATATCATGACCTCGTTTTATCGAGCTGTTCAAATCCGTATTCTATATATGTTTGAGATCTTGGCTTGGCTTTGTCAATGTCTGCTATGGAAACCACCTCACCATAAAAGATCACAGAAGCTATTTCAACTTTTTGCTTCAGGGTCTCAGTAAGCTCCTTAATACGCTCACAAGCCCAAGTGCATCCGAGTGAAAGCCCCATCAAAGCAAGTGTCAACCCATATTTTCTCATTTCATCATCCCCAATATCTCCTCTAAAAACTCTCGGGTATTGGAAAGTCTCGGCACTTTATGCTGGCCGCCAAGTTTGCCTTTTTTACTCAGCCAAGACTCAAAAAGTCCTTCGGGCGCCTGATGCATGACTGGAAGAGTCAGCGCCAAATCCTTGTACCGCTTCGCATCATAGTCTGAGTTGATTTGCCTGAGTTTTTCGTCCAATAGACGCGTAAATTTGTCCAAATCAGCCGGAGGGGTACGGAATTCCACAATCCATTCATGTGCTCCTTTGGAGCCATTTCCCTCAAAATAAACCGGAGCAGCTGTAAAATTTGCAATGGTGGAGTGGGTTTCCTCTGCAGCAAACTGAATCGCAGCTTCTGCATTTTCTACGATCACTTCTTCACCGAAGGCATTGATGAAATGCTTGGTTCGTCCTGAAATTCTAATCCGATAGGGAATCGTTGAAGTGAATTTGACGGTATCCCCTATTTTATATCGCCATAGTCCTCCGTTTGTGGAGATGACCATTGCATAGTTTTTCCCGATTTCGACCTCTTTCAAGGAAATGACTTGTTCATTTTCTTTTCCCCACTCATCCATTGGGATGAATTCATAGAAAATACCATAATCGAGCAGCAGTAACAATTCATCCGAATCAGGCTGATCCTGAATCCCAAAAAAACCCTCGGATGCATTGTAGGTCTCCATGTAATGCATCTTTTCTGAAGGAATCAACTCCTTGAACAAACTGCGGTAAGGCCCAAAAGCAACCGCCCCGTGGAAAAACACCTCCAGATTTGGCCAAACTTCCAGAATGTTTTTTGCCTTTTTCAGTTCGAGAATTCGCCGAAGCAACACGATAGTCCAAGTGGGAACACCCGCTATGCAGGTCACATTTTCGTTCATCGTCTCCCGGGCCATCTTTTCGATCTTGGCTTCCCACTCCCCCATCAAAGCTGTTTCTAAGGATGGAGTTCTCGCATATTGCGCCCAAATGGGAAGATTTTGCATAATCACAGCCGACACATCTCCAGCCTTGGCAGTACCTTGGGGATTCAGTGGATTCTTCTCCAATGTTCCTCCGATGGTCAGGCTTTTGCCTGTGAAAAGCTTTGAGTCCGGATAATTGGAAACATACAGCGACAGCATGTCTTTTCCACCTTTGTAATGACACTCCTCCAGACTTTCCTCCGACACAGGAATATATTTACTTCGGCTGCCGGTGGTACCTGAGGATTTGGCAAACCATTCAATCTCAGTATTCCAGATCACATTTTGACTGCCCCGCATGGTTTTTTCGATAAACGGCTTAAAGGATTCGTAATCAAAAACCGGAACCTTCTCCGCAAAATCGCTGTAGGACATAATCCTGTCAAACTGATATTTTTTTCCGAATTCTGTCCGCTTCCCAGCTTCGATCAACTCTCGAAATGCAGCCTCTTGAACTTGGATGGGGTTTTTCTTAAAATTTTCGATTTGACCCATTCTATTTTTAAATATCCAGGTCATGAAGCTGTTGATCACATCCATCTATTTAAAAATTTTGCGTTTCAGCTCAAACTGACTGCCTAAGTAAACTTTACGAACCTGCTCATCGGCCGCCAATTCCTCAGCTGTTCCGGCTTTGAGTAGTCGGCCTTCAAACATCAGGTAAGCACGGTCAGTGATGGATAATGTCTCGTTTACATTATGATCGGTGATCAAAATGCCAATGTTTTTGGTTTTTAATTTGGCGACAATGGTCTGAATCTCTTCCACGGCAATCGGATCGACACCTGCAAATGGTTCATCCAGCAGTACAAACTTCGGGTCTACTGCCAAAGCCCGTGCGATTTCTGTACGCCTTCTTTCTCCTCCTGAAAGAACCATACCCAAGTTTTTCCGCACATGAGTCAAGCTGAATTCTTCCAAAAGGCTCTCCATTTTTTCCTTTTGCTGGACTTTGGGCAATTTGGTCATTTCCAGGACGGCAAGAATATTTTCTTCCACCGATAGTTTGCGAAAAACCGAGGCCTCCTGTGCCAGATAGCCTATTCCAAGTTTTGCCCGCTTGTACATGGGCAAGCTGGTGATTTCGTCATTTTCCAGAAAAATCTTGCCTTCATTTGGTTGGATCAACCCTACAATTATGTAAAAGGAAGTGGTCTTTCCGGCACCATTAGGGCCTAAAAGACCGACGATTTCCCCCTGCTCCACTTGCACGGAAATATCATTGACCACACGGCGGCCTTTGTAGATTTTGACGAGGTTTTCGGCACGAAGCATCATATCAGTCAAATTTGATGTCTTTAACGTAGAGTTGCAAGCTACTTTTATCACGAAAAAAATTCTCACGCATTTCCACGACCAAGTCAAAACGCATTTTCCCGCGAAGCATGTTGACGGTAGTCAAATCAGGGTCCTTTTCCCGATCGGCCATCCCAAATCCCAGACAAACGGGAGTAGTCACCTGACCGTCTTGGACGATTTTAAACCGCAAATGCCTGTCTTTCAGTACGGTGACTTCTTCAGCATAGACATTGGAAATCTGGAAAACCGGCTCGGTATTGCCAGGTCCAAAAGGAGCCATCTGCTTCAAAATATTGTAAAACTTGTAATTGATTTGATCCAAAAGCAATACATCATCGACTTCTATCACTGGCTTCAGATGAATTTCCTCAATTCTGCTGCGAACCACCATTTCAAATTTTTCTTGAAATGCGGGCACATTTTCTACTGAAAGTGTCAATCCTGCCGCATACTTATGTCCTCCAAACTGATCCAAAAGATCGGCACATTCTGCAATAGCTTCGTAAATATCAAAGTCTACGACAGAACGCGCGCTTCCGGTTGCTTTGTTATTGGATTCGGTCAGGATGATCGTAGGGCGGTAATATTTCTCAATGCATCGACTCGCCACGATTCCGATCACGCCCTTATGCCAATCCTGCTTGAAAAGAACTGTAGAGTTCCACCGGGCAGTTTCTTCCTGAATGGCAAGCATTTCGAAAGCCTCTTTGGTGATGTTTTCGTCAAAGTTTCGACGGGTGGAATTTACCTCATCCACAAGCTTTGCCCGCTCTATTGCTTCGTCTAGATTGGGCGCAATCAACAGTTCCACAGAGGCCTTGGCATGCTCAAGTCTACCGGAGGCATTGATTCGGGGACCAATTTTGAAGACGATGTCCGAGATTTGAATATCCTTTTCGACTTTGGCCTGAAGGATCAAGGCCTTTAGTCCCGGTCTGGGAATATTGTTGATTCGGTCCAATCCGTAATAAGCCAAAATTCTATTTTCCCCGGAAATAGGGACAATGTCCGCCGCAATACTGACGACCAAGAGATCGAGGTAATTGTACAGATTGGATTCTTCGATTCCATTGGATTTGGCATAAGCCTGAATCAACTTGAAGCCTACTCCGCATCCACTCAATTCCTTGTAGGGATACTTGCAGTCTTTTCTTTTAGCATCCAAAACCGCCACTGCTGCAGGTAATTCATCACCGGGAGTATGGTGGTCACAAATGATGAAATCCACTCCAAGTTCAGCCGCCAATTTCACTTTGTCGATGGCTTTGATTCCGCAATCCAAAGCAATAATGAGGGAAATACCTTTTTCAGCAGCTACTCTTACCCCTCGATCGGAAATGCCGTAGCCTTCCTTGTAGCGATCAGGAATATAAAATTCAACATTGGGATAGAAGGATTTCAAAAAGCCATACATCAAGGCGACCGCAGTCGTCCCGTCTACGTCATAATCACCATACACCATGATTTTTTCCTGATTCAAGACCGCCTTTTGAATGCGCGTGACTGCCGCTTCCATATCCTTCATCAGAAAAGGATCATGGAGTTGACTTAGACTTGGGCGGAAATAATCTTTTGCCTGATCGAAACTCTCCACGCTCCGATTGATCAGCATATTTGCGAGTGTAGGATTCACATTGATTTCCTTACCGAGTCGCTCGATTACTGCTTGTGAGGCTTTGGGTTTTTGTTTCCAGACGTATTCCATGATTCGAAATTACAAAAGTAATTGGGATGAGAATTATCTTGACATGAGTTGGGGGGATCACCTGTTGGCGGACAATTTGGACTAAAAGTATCCTTTCTGAATGGATTTACTTCTGTTTTTGCTTTTGATACTGCCACCAGAAAAATCCGGGAAATATCAAAGACTTGAGCTTCCAGGCATTCTTTTCTCTAAAATTTAAGCCTGCATCCTGATGCACAGCACGATACATCTTACCCGCCAATAGGCAATGGCCAATCAGCAGTACAAAAACGATCGCATAAATGATCAGTTCATTCATTTGGGAAGAATATTTGAAAAGTTATACCTCTCAAAAGTTTAACAGATGATCCGGTTTTTATTGGAAGGTTAACCACTTTTTAACCTTTTCACTCCTTAATCTTTTTGTAAAATGAGTGCCGCCCAGTTGTCTTTAGAAGATTTTTGTTGAAGAACCAAGCCATGAGGAGTCGCCGCAATAATCAAATCTTCGATGTCCTCTGTGTAAAATCCACTCAAAAGGAGAAATCCCTTCGGTGACAGCAATCCTACATAGATCTGAATTTCATCGAGGAGCACATTTTTATTGATATTGGCCAGAATTATCTCAAAAGGCCCTTGGGGATTGACCTCGCGAATAGTGCCAAATCCCATTCTGGTGCTTAAGCCATTCAAATCAAAGTTTTCGTTACCATTGTCCACACACCAGTCGTCGATATCAAAAGCTTCTACTTCCCTCGCTCCCAGCAGATGGGCCATGATGGCCAGAATGCCAGTTCCGGAGCCGATGTCTAAGACTCTTTTTCCGGCATGATCCAATTCTCCCTGATGTCGAAGCATCTGATAGGTCGTGGCATGATGCCCGGTGCCAAAGGACATTTTGGGATTGATCACGATCTCGTAACTAAAGCCCGGCTGCGGCTGATGAAATGAAGCCCTGACATACACTAAATCCCCAACTTCAATGGGATCATAGTTTTTTTCCCATTCTTCATTCCAGTTGACCTTTGGCATGACCTCCTCTGTTAGATAGATTTCTGCTGCTTCCTGATAACCAGAGATGATTTCGGTGAATTTCTCCCTGTCAAAATTACCCTGTAGGATATAGGCATCAATTCCCTCCTCGGTCTCTTGGAAGGAATCAAAGCCTATTTCCGCCAATTCTGCAATGAGTATTTCCCGGAATTCTTCCAGGCACTTGATCTTAAACTCCAGGTAATCCATGGGATTGGGTAATGAAAATGTAAATAATATACAGGTCTGCTTGGACACAGACCTGCTATAATTGTGTTGGTTGATTTTAAATGGTTTTTAAAAGGACTTGGCGATATCAATGAAGTCTCTAGACTTAAGAGAAGCACCTCCTATCAGTCCACCATCTACATCTTCTTTAGAGAAAAGCTCTTTGGCGTTTCCCGGATTTGCACTACCCCCATAGAGTATTGAGGTATTGTTGGCCAATTCCTTACCAAACTTAGAGGCAATATGCCTTCTCAACGCAGCATGCATTTCTTGGGCTTGATCAGCCGTGGCAGTTTTGCCGGTTCCGATGGCCCAGATGGGTTCGTATGCAATCACCACTTTTGCCATGTCTTCAGGACTCAAATCAAAAAGGCTCGCCGTCAACTGGAATTTCACGTTGGATTCGTGGGTTCCGGCCATTCGGATTTCCAAGGATTCTCCACAGCAAAAAATCGGGGTCAATCCATGAGCAAGAGCCTGCTTTACTTTCAGGGCCAATAATTCATTGTCCTCTTTAAAATATTCTCTTCGCTCAGAGTGACCCAAAATCACATATTGAACGCCGAAAGAAGCTAAGATTTTGGCAGAAACTTCACCTGTAAACGCTCCTGATTCCATTGCGGAGCAATTTTGAGTGCCGAGTGCAATACCGGGAGTATCGCCAATCAGTTTTTTGACAGGAAAAATATGGGGAAAAGGAGGGTTCAAGACAGCAATGACATCTTTCACGGCTTCGTCTTTAAACATATTTACAATTTCGGATGTGAGTTTTTGACCTTCATCAAAGGTCATGTTCATCTTCCAGTTTCCGGCAATGATTTTTTTTCGCATGGTAGGTATAAAATTTTGAGAGGTTGGAAAAATAGCGTGAGCTGAGGTACTTTGGGCTAAAATTACCAAAAATGTCCGGTTGGGGAAAAAATAACCCAGATCAAGCTCCAAAAAAGTATTGGTCACTCGATGAAGCCAAAGGAAAACTCGAAACCTATTGCGCTTATCAGGAGCGAAGTCAATGGGAAGTCAGGCGCAAATTGTACGAAAAAGGCATCAAGGGTGATGATGCCGAAGAATTGATCGCAGAAATGATCGGAACTGATTTTTTGAACGAGGAACGCTTTGCCCGGGCATTTGCAAGGGGAAAGTTCCGGCTGAAGCATTGGGGGAGATTACGGATCACCCGAGAACTTAAAATGCGGGATATCAGTCCCCGATTAATTCAATATGGGCTTTCGGAGATCGATCCGGAGGAATACTACGATACCCTTTTGACCCAGACAGAAAAAAAGTGGGATAAGACGCTTGAAAAAGATCTCTTCAAAAAGCGATACAAAGTGATTCAATATTTGATGAGCAGGGGTTTTGAGCAAGACTTAGTGCAGGAGGCGGTTTCTGGTTTGCAGTAAGCAAGATTTCAGATTGTCAACAGACCACAGTCCACGGTCGACAGCCTGCACAAAGGACTTAAGATTTTTATTTCATAAATTCATCCAAACTTTTTTCCTATGGCATTCAAATTCGAAGAACTACGGGTTTGGGAACTTTCCATCAACTTAGCAACCGAAATTAACGGACTTATAAAAACTTTTCCTTCTGAAGAAAGATTTGTGCTATCGTCTCAAATTCAACGGGCTGCAGATTCAGTTGCATTAAACATAGCAGAAGGGTCTACAGGCCAATCCAACGCAGAATTCAAAAAAATTCCTTGGGTATTCCAACCGATCAGCAATAGAAGTGGTTTGTTGTCTTCACCTAGGGCGAAAAAGAAACCTAATTCAGGAAGAAGCCTTTTTCAAACTCTATTCTTCCTATGAGCTGTTGATTAAAAAAATTCAAGCCTTAAAAAATTCAATAGCTTAAAATTACTATGGCACAATGATAGAAAAAGGACTGAAGTACTCGAATCGGAGCCGTGAACCGTCGTCTGTGGACCGTTGACTAACTTACCAATTCCGTCATAATCTTCGCCGAAAGCAGCGAAAGCGGAATTCCTCCTCCCGGATGCACTGAGCCTCCGCAGAAGTATAGATTTTTGATATCGGAGGAAAAGTTGGCGTGGCGCAGAAATGCAGCAAACTTATTATTTGAGCTATTGCCATACAATGCGCCTTGGGCGGAAGAAGTTTTGGATTCAATGGTTCTCGGATCCAGGATTTCTTCAACTTCAATCAGCGGTTCCAGGTCTGTTTTCAGAATTCTGCTGATTTTTGAAATGATGTTTCTTCTCGCCTCGGCGATCAGCTCATCCCAGTTTTGGCCTTTATTATTGGGCACATTGATCATGGTAAACCAATTCATGCAGCCTGCCGGGGCATCGTCTGCTTTGTAAACCGAAGTGATATTGATGTACACGGTCGGATCGGAATAGATCGAGCCTTTATTGAAAATGTGATCAAACTCCGTCTTGTAATCTTCCGAGAAAAGAATGTTGTGAAGATCCAATTCCGGAAAATTCTTTTTGATGCCCCAATAAAAGATCAATGCCGAACTGGATTTGGGTTGGTCGAGCAGAAGTTTGGGTTGTTTTTGTTTTCGCAGGATAGTCTTGTAGGCATTGACCATGTCCATGTTGTTCACCAAGATATCCGATTTGATTTCTTTGCCCTGAACCAGCACTCCTACTGCTTTTCCATTTTCTACCAATATCTCCTCTACGCGAGCATTGAAATGGAAGTGTACTCCCAGAGATTCCGCCAGTTTGTATAAACTCATGGTGATATCGTGCATCCCTTTTTTTGGAAAAAATGCACCGATGTTAAATTCCAGATGCGGAATGATATTCAGCGTGGCAGGAGTTTCATAGGGATTCGAACCGTTGTACGTGGCATATCGGTTGAAAAGCTGCACCAGTTTTGGGTGTTGAAACTGCCGCTCGTTGGCTTTATTCATGGTAGAAAAAATACCGAGCTTGCCCATCTTTAGATACGATTTCAGTGCCTGAGGATTGGTCCAGGTGCCGAACTTATGCAGGGACCGATGCATAAAAAGCGGTGCCAAATGATCATAGATAAAAGCCGATCGCTGAAGTGCTTCGCGAATATGACCTGCAGGCTCTCCTAATTTCGTTTCTACTTCCTCAGCAAAACGATTGAGATCCGCCCAAGCTTTCAACTTTTTGCCATCCTCCCAAAAATAATGACAGGCCACATCCAACTTGAGGTACTCGAAATGATCCTCGGTTTTTTGACCTGCCAAGCGGAAAAGTTCGGCTACCTGCTCGGGCAAAGTAAACAAGGATGGACCCGCATCGAAGCGATACCCTTGGATGAGGAGTTCCGAAAGTTTTCCTCCGGGATAGGCATTGGACTCAAACACTTCCACGTCAAAGCCTTTAACCGCCAAGCGAATGGAAGCCGCAATTCCGGCAATTCCAGAACCGACAACGAGGGCTTTCTTCTTCATTTAGTTTGAATTGAAAGATGAAACTGGCGAATTGTGACTTGAGTTTTATTTTTCTTCAAAATAATTTCAATTTTTTTAAAATTTTTTGCTTTTGAAATTTTTCCACGAATTGAGGATTTATAGAAAAAACACTAGAATTATGGGGAAACTTTTTCTCGAAATATTACCAAAAAACCCATTTTTTAAGTTGGCATGAAAAATTGTACCTATGAATTTCTACTTTCTATCAAATTCGGTGAAAAACAATTTTAAAAACATTTTTTTGTATGTATTAATCATCTTAATTTGTTTCAAATAAAAAACTATGAAAAACTTTAAAATCAAATTTTTGGGATTAGCCCTTGCGGGGATGGTTCTGGGAGCGTGTAGCCAAATGGGTACGTACGAAAATGCTGACTTGATGAACGAGCAAGCAGAAGCAAATAAGGCGGGAGCAAAATTGACTCCTTTGGGTTCAGGTAATGAGAATGCCAGAACTTACTCGGCGACTAATTGTGTAGACTTCTGCATTGATCTGGTTAAACCTGAGTATTCTATGCAAACTGCTACAATTTCTAATAATTCCGGTCCTCAGACCCGCGTATTTACATACACAGTTCACAACACACTCACAGGATTTGAATTGGCATGGAATTATGACGCAACTAACAATGCTGCCAGAAAGTTAAGAATAACTGTATCAGGTGCGGGATTTACATCCCCTCAAACATATACTTCTAATAAGGTGCAATCAGCTGGAAATGGTTCAAATTCATTCACTTTTGATGCATCATGGGCTGCGTGTGGCGTAGTTAACATAGTAGCAGTAATGCTTGATGGTAATAATGTTATGGTATCTGCACCAATAACCACTACTTATGGCCTAATAGGTGCATGTGGTGGCTGTGATGAATCATTCACTTATGTTGACAACGGTGACAAAACCTATACTTTCACTTACACACCGGAGGAGAATATTGCCAATGCTGCATTAGTTTTCACTTTTGCTCAAGGAACTGCAATTTCTGGTCTTGATGCTTCATGGTCAGTAAATGGTCAGACTAGACAAAAAACAATGAGTCTTACATCTTGCACGTCTTATACATGGACTGTGGCCTTGAATGGTAATTGTAGTGGCAATTCGAGATCTTCCAACGTATGGACAGACTTCAAAGTGAACGATGTTTCCAAGAAGAATAATCAAGAAGATAAATTCACTCAAGTTTGTGACTAATCAATTGTAAATTATATTTTATGTGTATTCGGTTAGCTGCACGTACCCAAATAAAGGTAGAATTAAGTTCCAATTGAATGTGCTGTGGACTGTTGACAGTCGTCTGTGGACGTGTATCCGCATACAAAATACCCCAAATCTAGTCCACGTGCATCAGTGCGGATACACATATTATATTTCAAAAACCCCCGAAGGATGCTCGAGGCCACTGAAAAAGTCTCTTGATGCTAAATTGTTATTAGAAAAGGTGTAGGAAAATAGTTTTCTACACCTTTTTTGTATATTTTATATACAATTCCCTCATTAACAACCTATTACACCAACAAAGGATTAAGTTCAGTGAGCATGGTTCCATCTATGATTTGATAGTGCCAAAGGACAATCTTCTTCGAAAGATTAATGACATCATAGATTTTAGTTTTGTTTACCAAGAGCTGGTTAGTAAATACTGTACTACTAACGGACGTATGGCTCAAAGCCCTGTTCGGATGTTTAAGTACCTGTTGCTTAAAACCATCTATACCTTGTCAGATGTCGATGTGGTGGAGCGTTCACTTTAAGACATGTCTTTCAAATATTTTTTAGAAATGTCCCCCGAAGAAGAGGTCATTAATTCCAGTTCGTTGACCAAGGTTCGAAAGCTTCAGTTAAAAGACACCGATTTGCTGAACCTGTTGATCAACAAAACAGTCTCTGTTGCCATAGAAAAAGGTGTAATCCGCTCTAAATCGATCATAGTAGATGCCGTAGATGCCACACATACGCTTTCAAGAACCAATCCATTTTCAGCCTTAGCAGTATTAAGAAAACGTTCAAAGCTACTTCGCAAAACTATTTATTCGTATGAAGAGAGCTGGAAAGAGCGGATGCCAAAAAAGAACACGGATAATGATCTGCAAAAGGAGTTGTCCTATTGTAAGGAGTTAGGACGAGTTATTGAGCAGGATGAAACTATCAACGCTATACCAGCAATAAAAGAGAAATTAAACCTTTTAAAGGAAACCGTTGAAGATACCCAGGAAAACATCACATCAGCAAAAGATGCTGTATCCAAAACAGGCTATAAGTCAGTAGACAACCCTTTTTTTGGAAACAAGACCCACTTGGCAATGACCGAAGAACGGATCATCTCAGCTGCTGGTAACCTCTGGAGAGAGAGGAGATGGTCCGGAACTCCCCAAGCTCATTAAAATGAGTCAGGAAAATGGGCTTGACTTTGATACCGTTATCGGGGATGCAGCATACTCTGGAAAAGAAAACATCCAGCTGGCAAAAGACCAAGACCTTAAAATCGTAGCAAAACTTAATCCCTCAATCACACAGGGATTTAGAAAGGATGAAGATAAATTTGATTTCAATAAAGACGCTGACATGTTTGTATGCCCAGCCGGGCATTTAGCCATACGCAAGACAAGACAGGGGAGAAAGAAGGTGGGTAAAAATCAAGTAAACATCTACTATTTTGATGTAGAAAAATGCAAAACGTGTCCATTAAAAAACGGCTGTTATAAACAAGGGAGCAAAGGCCAAATCGTACTCTGAATCCATAAAATCAGACCTTCATAAAGAACAAATGGTTTTTCATGAATCACCCTACTTCAAAGAAAAAGCAAAGGAACGGTATAAAATTGAAGCCTAAAACGGAGAGTTAAAAAACGCACATGGATTTGGAAGGGCGAAAGCTTACGGGATAACTAACATGGAAATGCTAGCCGCCATAGCTTTATTCACCGTCAATGTTAAAAGAATCTTAAAACTAGCCCGGTTATAATCAAAAAATCGTTTACAATCGCTGAAAATCATCAAAATTAGCTCGGTATAGCCTTTTATAGAGAAATTTTAAAGCAAGTGGCGAAAAAAAGAAAGCAACTAAGTCAAACTTGTCCGTGACCTAATCGCTTTCAAAATTTTACCTTCAGTTTTAGCTGCTTTTTCAGTGGCCTCATTAAGTAAACGGGGGCATTTTGGAAGCTCTGCTTAAGTTCTTCTCCAAAGCTCATTTCAGAAGTGGATACTCAAGATTTAGAAACCTTCCAACACTACAAGAAAAAAAATCCGGTTCCACACAAGCGGAACCGGATTTTTGGATTTTTACTGTGTATTAAAATTAATACCCGGGATTCTGCGTCAATGGTGCAGTATTGTTGTTGAGGATTTCTTCCAATGGAATAGGCCAGATAAACAAGTTGCTGGCATAAGGCAAGGAGTGATCGGTTGGAATAGGACCTGTACCTGTATAGAACGCGATTCCTGTGATCGATCTTGAAGTAGCCTTAGGAGGAATACCAGGCATTCTACCTTCACCCGCTAATCTGTGGATGTTAGGGAATCTTCTGCCTTCTGCAAGGAATTCGATTCTAGTCTCCTGAATTATCGCATCAATCAAGGCATTAGCATTTGCAAAGCTACCCACTGTAAAAGATGCTACAGTAGCCGGCAGAGCTCTGCTCCTTACGGAATTCAATAAGGTAACAGCAGGGGCCAAATTACCCAGTCTTGCATTTGCTTCAGCTGCCGCCAAAACAACCTCAGAGAATCTCATAACGATAGATTTATCAGAGAAAGTCACGTTGTCAATGTACTTGTTGGTAAACATCCCAAGCGGACCTTGACTTACAAACCCGTCAGCTGCGCCTCTTAAACTTCTTCTGGTATCCTCAGGATGCCAAAAAGATGCTCTCCAGATCAGTGGGCTTATCTTTACCAGACCCCTTGAACCCAAGTTTGGATTACCATACATGTTTGCCAAGGCACCGTTTACACCCGGATTGGAGTTGGCAGTATTTTCAAAAGAGAAAATATTGTCAGTACTTGTTCCGCCGCGGAACGGAGCCAATGGATTTGCAGTAACGGCATAGATGCCCTTTATCTTGTCGTACTCAGCCAGGACACCTGCCCAGTCTTTCATGTGCAATTTCACTCTTGCTTTCAGGCCGATTGCGGCACCTTTCTGCGCTCTGAAAGGATTCGTGCTGGAGTTTAACAATGTTTCTGCCTGATCTAGATCAGCCAAAAGTTGGGTATAAACTTCCTGAACGGTGCCTCTTCCTACTGCCTCACCTGCTCCAACTTTGGACACATCATTGATGGCAAAAGTTCTGTAAGGAATACCCATGGAAGATGGATTGTCAGAATATGGTCTAGCGAAATAAAGCACCAATTCATGATGTGCGAGGGCTCTTAGGTAGAGCGCTTCACCCATAAACTGATTCATCACCGCTGCCGTTATTGCACCCTTTGACTGTGCAATAGGCAAATTCTCAATTACAATGTTTGCACGGTTGATCATTCTGTAAAGAGCGATCCACTGTCCGTTGTTGTTGGCAGTCTGAGGATTCTGACCATTGATATAGGTGATTTCATAAAACAACTGATCGTTGTACATATCTTCACCTCTCATATCTCCCTGCTGAATGGAAGCTGCTCCGAATGGATAGCCCCGCTGGACAGCTCCTAAGTAGAATCCACGCTGAGCAGATTCATAGATACCCAACACGGCCGCATTTACCCTGTTAGCATCCGCAAAAGCTTCAGCATCAGGAATGATGTCGGCAGGCTGCAGGTCAGTCACATCGCAAGAGGAAGTAATTCCCAACATCGCCAAGGCAACAAATGCTGTCTTTATATTATTTGAAATTATTGTTTTCATGTGTTTGTCATTTTTTTTTCAAAGGCCACATGGAATCTCGCATTTTTTGAAGTTGTTCCAGCTATTAAGGCCAGGGCAATGCTCGATTTCATCTAGTTCGATTTTAGGAGGTTTGATTAGAATCCAACATTAAGACCCACAGACCAAGTTCTGATGATCGGTGCAACGTTCCAGTCAACACCGAAGCTCAACTGACCGCTAAACTGGTTAGATTCTGGATCAATTCCGGAATACTTGGTGAAGATCAATGGATTCTGAACTTGTGCAAAGAATCTAGCTGATCTGATATTGCCATTGAAGGCACTGTTCAGGGTAGCGGCCGGAATTCTGTACCCCAACGTCATGTTTTGAACCCGTATGAAGTCGCCTTTTTCGATGAATCGGCTGTTGGAAGCAGAAGTCTGCCAAGTATTGGCATCACGTCCTGCATACAATTTAGGTACGTCAGTTACCTGACCGCTTTCCGTCCATCTACCCAAGATCTCTCTGTGATTGTTGGAGAATCCAAGACCCATCAGTCCTCTCAAAGATTCATTCATGATGTAGTTACCACCTGAATATCTGATGAAGATTTCAGCGTCAAAGTTTCCAAAAGTGAAATTGTTAGACCAGCCACCCTGATACTTAGGAAGCGTATTGCCCAAGAAGAATTGAGATGGGGCAGTTCCTGGAGTAGTAGTTACCGCTGGGTTAGCAGGGTCAAACGCTCTCCAAGTAGCAGCGCCTAACAATTGCACAATGTTTTCACCGCTGTAGTACATTGCGTTACCATTGGCCGGGTTTACACCTGCCCACTTAAATCCATAAAGCTGTGCAATCGGGCCACCAACAACAGTTCTGTTGTAAGTTCCTGTCAATGGCCGAACCAAGTTGGTCACTTCATTTTCGATGAATGTAAAGTTGAAGTCAGTATTCCAAGAGAATCTACCTTTGTTAACGACATTGGCAACAGCTCTCAATTCAAGACCTTGGTTATACATTGCACCTACGTTTTGGCTGATTGTGTTGCCGGGAATACCCAAAGAAGGAGCTGTTGGCGCGTTCAATACGATACCGTCCACATTGTTTTTGAAGTAATCTGCAGAGATGGTTACTTTACCAATAGTCATATCCAAACCAACGTTAAACTTCTTGGAAGTCTCCCACTGCAAAGCCACGTTGGCGACATTGGAATAACCAATACCTGCACCGGCAGCAGCCTGTACCGGTCCAAATCCACCCGCATAAGGGAATGATCCTCCCGGTAAGCTTACGTTACCAACTTCGGCGTAAGATGCTCTTACTTTGAAATCAGTGATCAGTTCAGAATTGAAGAAACCTTCATCTGATACTCTCCATCCGATAGATCCGCCTGGGAATGTACCTCTTCTGTTTTCTGTGGCAAGCTGAGAAATACCGTCATTTCTTACAGCAAAGGACAACAGGTATTTGCCTTTGTAGCTGTAATTGAATCTTGCAAAGTAAGAATCAAAACCTTGCTCCTGGAAACCACCACCTGAGAACTGATTGTTGTATGAGGCAGAGATCAAGTTTCTCAATCTGAAAAACTCATCCGAGAAATCAGTTCCTGATGCTGAGAAGTTGTAGAAATTAGTGTACTGATATTCTACACCCGCAGTCACATTGATGTTATGATCATCAGCCAATATGGTCTGATAATTCAAAGTATTCTGCCAGTTCCATCTCAAAGCTGGGTTAAAAGCTTGGGTTACCGATCCATTGGAACTTCTGCCATCACCATGCCTAGGGTTAAGCGTAGTGAAATCATCTGCCATAGTCAAATCGACACCGATCTGAGTTCTAGCAGTCAAGCCTGTAACAATGTCCACTTCAGCATAAGCATTTCCCAAGAGTCTGTGGTTTCTGGCTCTGAAGAAGTTGTTTTCCAATACATAAGCAATGTTTGGGATATTGTTGTCAGGACCGGCAAGGTTAGCTCCGAATCCGGTAGTAGCACCATTAGCAGTGATATTGTATCCCTTAAACGCAGTGTTCGCCTCATCAAAGATCGGAACGTTAGGCAATGCACGGGTCGCATTGAAGATCGCCCCTGACAGGGAGTTAGCTCCATTGTTCAGCCCTGTGATTTCAGTGTAAGCATATGACATGCTATTCCCGATTCTAATTTTCTTGGAAATTGCATGATCAATGTTTGCTCTGAAAGCATAACGTTTCAAATCGTTGGTTTTTACAACAGACTCTTGGTCAGTAAAGCCCAATGAAAAGAAATATTTGGTCGCTTCAGATCCACCGCTGATGGAAAGGTTATGCTGCTGAGTCACACCTCTTCTAAGCACGGCAGCTTGCCAATCCGTATTTACACCTGGATTTGCCAAAGCAGACGCGTTTACATTCGCTCTTTTCTCATTGGCTATTGGAACCCACTCATCACCGGTCAAAAGGTCAAATTGAGCTACGGCTTCGTTGATACCGGTGCTTCCGCTATAGTTAACCTGAGCTTTACCGGTTTGTCCTCTTTTGGTAGTGATCAAAATCACACCGTTGGCAGCTCTGGAACCGTAGATCGCAGTAGCCGAACCATCTTTCAATACTTCGTAAGACTGGATATCCGCAGGGTTAATGTTTGCCAATGGATTGGAAGCAATAGCCCCCGATCGGTCGGAATCAACTACCGGTACACCATCGATTACGATCAATGGATCGGCTCCCCCGGAAAGGGAGTTCACACCTCTGATTCGGATGATTGGTCTTGCACCCAAAATACCACTGGGTACCGTCACAGATACACCGGCAGCTCTACCTGCCAACTGAGTATCGAATGAAGGAGAGACAAGATTTTCGATTGACTCATTGCTGATTGATGCCACAGAACCTGTGATATCTCTTCGCTCCTGAGTACCGTATCCGGTTACTACCACTTCATTTAGGACTTTGATGTCGGTAGTCATGCTCACATTGATCACGGAATTTGAGCCAATTGGCATTTCCTTAGTGAGATAGCCAACGAAGCTAAATACAAGTGTCGTTGCATTTTCAGGAACAGTGATTGAATATGACCCGTTCAGGTCAGTGATTGTTCCTTGTGTGGTGCCTTTTACCACCACACTGGCGCCTGGTATACCTTCAGGCTCTTCGGCCGAAGTTACCCTGCCAGTGATCGTTTTGGATTGCGCGAGTACTGACACGATCGTCAGAAAACTCAATACAAAGCCTAATAAAACTTTCTTCATAGGTAATTGATTTAGTTTTTTTAACATTCAGGAAAGCAATATGCGACCTTGTAATGCAATGAAACAAATCTCAAAAAACAGCCTAGAGTCTCACAAAAAGGAATTTTATTTGGCTAAAAAGTCTTTTTATTAAATTTTAAACTAAATATCAGGGCTTAGTCCCTGTTCTCATAATAAACTCATTGTATTTCATCCTAATTGAGATTTAAATTTCATTATATCAGATAAAATCAAACATAATTCTGAGCCTTAGATTTATCCAATTTAAAAAATCAAAAGATTAATTATTAATAATAAAATAATATTAGGTTAATAGAATGCTAATTGACTTAAAACAATTTATTCTTTTGACAAAATAAAATTTAGAGAATCTAGAATCAAAATAATTGAATATGAAAAATCGAATTGCCCAAATTTTATTAAAATTCAATTTTTTTGAAAAATCTGTAATTTTTTGTCTTTAAAGGCTTAAAAAGTGCCTTTTTACTAAAATTCAAGCTCCAAATTTTATTTTCCTAAATAAAACCCATTCTCCGTTTATTCGCTTGAGTAGCACCAAGTCCAACGCTGAAAATTCAGTCGCAAAACTCAGCTTTTCTACCAAAAGCAAAACCTCCGAAAAATGAATTGGCTTAATGTCCTTGAATGCAACGGTCATGTGAGGGTGGTAATTGCGATCACTTAGTTCCTCTACTAAATGAAGTTTGCGTTTGCAGAACTGCTTTATTCCTTCCTGAAAATTTTCGAGTTCGGATGTTTTCAAGATAATTAGGTAAACCACTCTTTTTCCAAAGTTTCCTACGCCTGAAACCTGAATCGGAAAGGATTTCCTATCTTTCAAGTATTCGTTTAACTTATCAATTAATAGCCCCTCCTTAGCCTCATTGTAATTAAAGGGCATTTTGACTGTAATATGGGCAGGCGACTTCAAAGCATACTTTACCCCAAACTGATCACGAATCAGGAATTTAATGTCCTGAACTTTTTCAATAATAGACTCAGGTGGAACTAAGGCCAAAAAGTACTTTTGGATAACTTTCATCACTTGAATTTAACCTTGAAAACATTCTCTTTGCGTCATTTAAAAAAAAACTATTCGATTTCCTCAATCAATCTTTTAACTTAAGGCTAAATATTGAAGAATCTATGAAATCCAACCTGTAAGGGGGGCGATACTGGGAGAAATGATATCCTATTTGCCTTAGCAGACAGTCCTAATCTACGGCAGGCAGATATACCCTTTGAAAAACAAGTAAGAATCGCATGTAATGCCTATAGTCCCGTAGGCACGGGATCACACAGGGGAATGATTATTCTGCATGCGAGATTCCAAGTGACCACTGAAAAACAAATTATAAACAGATGAAATTCTTTTCCAGAGCCATGGTAGGTCTTGATCTCACCGAAATGGATGATATCCTGATCAAAAACACGGCAGTATTTGTGAAATTTTTAGGAATCAATAAATGCTACTTCGTTCATGTGGCAAAAAACCTGGAGATCCCCAGAGAAATTCTTGAGAACTATCCGGATCTCCTTGCCCCGACAGATGAATCTATAGAGGCCATCATCACAAATAAGCTGAAGGAAAACAATTTTCCTGAGGATATCGAAACCGAAGTTTTCGTGGATGAAGGAAGTCATCCTTTGGACTCCTTCCTACGCTGGGCAAAAATCAAAGATGTGGATCTGATCATTATGGGCCGCAAAGACAGCTTGCCCGGTCACGGAGTCTTAGCCGATGGTGTAGCCAAGAAGGCTCCTTGTTCGGTGCTTTTAGTTCAGGAAAAAAGGCCAATAAAATTCCCTAAAAAAGTCCTGATCGCAACGGATTTTTCATCTCACAACCATTTGATCTATGAGTTCGCTGAGCAAATTACAAATAAACTAGGCTCCGAACTTATCCCTCTTCACCTCTATGAGGTTCCGCACGGATATTCAAAAACAGGGAAAACTTACGAGGAATTCTCTGAAATCATGAAAGAAAACGCGAAGAATGATTTCAAAAAATTTGTGAGTAAACACCACCATCCAGAACTCACATGTGAAATGCTACTCAACGATGGCAAAAACCCGGGTAACTTAATATTGGAGTTTGCAACTAAGATTGAGGCCGATATAATTTTGCTGGGATCCAGAGGAAGAACCACCTCAGCAGCGATCCTTTTAGGAAGTACTGCGGAAAAACTAATTCACGTAAACAAGCATCTCCCCATGCTGATATTTAAAGAGAAAGGAGAAACGATGGGATTCTTTGATGCCCTGTTTAAGCTTTGATGGGTTTTCTCAAGTAAAAGCAAGCCTGATCGCCTTTGCCCTCTTGGTTATACCGGAGGGCTTTTTCTTGCATGGATGACCTGACATCCTTGGTAAGAAAGGCCGTGGTCTTTCCCTCGTCCAATAGTTCACCTCGACGGTACAGTTCTGTTCCCCAAAACTGGAAATCAGTAGAATCAAATGCTACCTCATCCAACACAAAGCCGAGCTGCTCTGCTTTAATTTTGAACCCTTTCAGAGTCGGAATAATCAAATGACGGGGTGCATCAAGTTGAACCCAAAACTCACAACTTTCTTTCCAGACTTCCGCATCAGCCACCGGACAGCGAATGAGTAGCTTTCCTCCAGGCTTTAGTTTCTCATAGCATGATTTCAATACACCATTTGGATCCTCCATGTGCTCAAACGAATGGTGCATCATAATCCAGTCGAAGGAAACTTCGGATTCTTCGATTCGCTTTTTCCAAAGGTATAGTCCGGGAGCGATTTGAGTATCTTCTGCTATGAATGGATCAAAACCCTGCAAATCTGTAAACCCCCCAGCATGAAGTTCATATAAGAGCTGCCCATTGCCGCAACCTACATCGGCAATACGATCCGAAAACCCAGGCTGAAGCTTTACAAGCCAATAGCCATATTCAGGACTCAGCCATTTAATGCCAAACCTGAGAAACACACGCATCCGAAATTTTTTCAGAAATCGAGCTATTGGGTTGGACTTTTTGAGCTCCGCAAAGGAATAATAATCGGCAGGGTAGTAGCTCGAAAGATCAGCAGGAATGGAATCTAATTGCAAAGACCCACAGAAAATGCATTCCGCATAGCTGAAATTTCCACCCAAGCCAAACATCCGTTCCTTAGCCTGAAAAAAACTCAGATCGGAACTCTCACAAAACTTGCACTTGGACATCTAGGTTAATAGGCGTTTTCCCGGTTGAAAATCAGTTCGTGTATGGTTTTCACCATGATTCCCATATCAAGGAAAAAAGACCAGTTGTTGATATAAAAATAATCCAATCTCACTCTGGAACGAATTTGATGGGTATTTTCAATCTCACCACGGAAGCCCCTAACCTGTGCCAAACCCGTAATTCCGGGACGGATTTTGTGTCTGGAATTGTACCGCTTGATTTGCGTTTTAAAGGTTTCATTCATTGGGATCGTGTGGGGTCTAGGCCCAACGATGGACATATCACCCATCAGCACATTGAGAAATTGAGGCATTTCATCCAAAGAAGAATTCCGAAGAAATGATCCAATTCGGGTGACTCGGGGATCATTTTTGGTGGCTTGTTTCGTGTCGGCATAATCGTTTGGAGTCATTGACCTGAACTTCAGACAATTAAACACATTGTTATTCACCCCATTTCTTTTTTGGATGAAAAATACAGGGCCTCGTGATTCCAATTTGATCAAAATTCCAACCAAGGGAATCAACCAAGAGAGAATGAAAATGGTCACCAAACTTGCAAAAACCAAGTCAAAGGTTCGTTTGGCTAAACTATTCAAGGGATTATCAAGTGGGATTTCGTTGACATTGATTACAAAGAAATCCCCATACTTTGAAAATGAAAGATTCTTTTCCAACTGAAGACTTCCGCCGGGAATCATCTTGACTTTGATGTAGTTCTCATCGGCAAAATCAATGACCTTTTTGACTAACGAAGGATCGAGTTGCTCTTGAATGTAAATGAAGTCCAAGTCCAACTTGGGAGCCTCTCCAAAAAAATCCGTGATTCCTCCCCGTGTCTGATTGCAATCTGCCTCATCGTCAAAATATCCAAGAAAGTTTATTCCAAAATCTTTTCTGATTCTAAAAACATCAGCAAGTCTCGGACTCGTACCTCCTTTGCCAACGATCACAGCATTTCTGTAGTTATTCCCTTTGGCACGGTAATGACGAAGAAACAAATGCACAAGCACACGAAAACTGCCCATGAGGAAAATCATGGTCACCCCTAATCCAGCGATCTGTATCCATCGGAAATTCCCATTTTGAAGCGGCGTCCAAAGGATGGCCGTAACACCCAAAAACCATAAAAGGGTGGCTATTAGATTTCTGATAGTGTGATCATACTCATCTGTTCGCCCGATTCTGTAGTCTTTCCTCAGGGACGAAATGAGCAGCCATAGCAGTGAAAGTGGCAGATATGCCGAAAAACTTCCTCCCTCGAATACGCCTGTCAGCTGAAGAAAAACATTGGCTATAGATAATGAAATCAGCGATACCAGAAAATCACTGGTTATAAAAAGCCAAGGAAAATAGGTGTCGAATCTTCTCTTCATAAAAATAAATCCATACTAGTCCTGTCCATTAAAAACAAAAACCTGACAATTTTAATATTAACCTTAAAGTTTTGTGTCTCAAAATTAACAAAGAAATTCCGTCAGCTGCTTACTTTTGAATTTATTTGTAATCTCAAAACGCCAATGGGCTACTAATGAATTTCATAATCGATCTTTTTGCATCATCCGATCATCCCGATTCACTTGGTGCCAAATTCCGAGCCAAACGACTTCGCAAATTCGAAAAGCTTTTTTTTAGAAATTTTAATCCGGAAAAACGAATTCGAATCCTCGATGTCGGAGGGACAGCATGTTTCTGGAAAAGAAGTCAAATTCCAAATATTCCCGGTGTGCGGATCACCCTGCTCAACCTCCATCTGGAGCAATCAAGACATCCACACATCAGCTCCATGATCGGTGACGCGACAGAGATGAAAAATTTTGAAGACAACGAATTCGACTTGGTTTTTTCTAATTCAGTGATAGAACACCTGTATACTTTTGAAAACCAAAACAAGATGGCCAGGGAAATTCAACGAGTCGGAAGAAAATACTTTATCCAGACTCCAAATAAGTATTTCCCAATTGAGGCACATTATGCCCTGCCTTTTGCCCAGTATCTGCCTAAAAGACTGCTCTTATTTTTATTGACTAACACAAAACTTAGCAGATTCAAACGTTGGGATCGCCAAGTTGCTCAGCAATATTTGGACGAGATCAGGTTACTGAATGAATCTGAAATGCGGATGCTCTTTACCGAATCAATAATTTTGAAAGAAAAGACAATCGGATTGACCAAATCCATCACAGCACATAATCTCCGCTAATCCGCAAATTGCAAGCGCACCAAGTTG
The DNA here is from genome assembly GCF_900103735.1 of Algoriphagus alkaliphilus. GTDB lineage: Bacteria > Bacteroidota > Bacteroidia > Cytophagales > Cyclobacteriaceae > Algoriphagus > Algoriphagus alkaliphilus. Next base: position 48,783 of record NZ_FMXE01000002.1, read on the forward strand.
GCATAAAAGCCTCCTTCATCCGCCAACAGTTCCTTGTGGCTTCCCTGTTCCACAATTTTCCCCTCACTGAGTGCATAAATGCGGTCTACTTTTCGAATTGTAGCCAGACGATGGGCGATGATCAAAGTGGTACGGCCTTTCATCAGTTCATCGAGGGCCTGCTGTACCAGAGATTCGGATTCGGCATCAAGTGATGATGTGGCCTCATCCAAAATCAAAATAGCGGGGTCTTTCAAAATTGCCCTTGCGATGGCGACCCGCTGCCGCTGACCTCCCGAAAGCTTCACCCCACGTTCTCCAACCAAGGTTTCCAGGCCTTCGGGGAATTGTGTGATAAATTGCCAGGCATTTGCCTTTTTTGCTGCCTGGATGATTTCATCCTCGGTTGCATCAGGTTTTGCATAGGCGATATTTTCCCGGATGGAGCCTCCGAAAAGCAAAACTTCCTGAGGTACAATTCCTATTTTGCTGCGTAAGACCTTCAAGTCCCACTCTTTCAAATCTCTGCCGTCAATAAGCACCGATCCTTTTTCAGTTTCATAAAAACGGAGGAGCAGCTGAATGATGGTGGACTTACCCGCGCCTGAGTGTCCTGCCAATGCAATTTTTTCACCGGGTTGCACCTGAAAGGAAACATTTTTCAAGACCTCTACCTCCGGACGGGTCGGGTATCTGAAACTTACCCCTGCAAATTCTATTTTCCCCTCAAACTTATCTGTAGTTGCTCCAAACTCAGCCTCAGGCGCTTCGTCCATGATCTCCAGCACCCGCTCCGAGCTGCCGATCGCTTTCTGTAGCTGACTGTAGATGTCCCCCAATCCTGCTATCGATCCTCCAATGAATGTCGTGTAAAGCACGAAGGAAACCAACTCCCCCACGCTCATTTGTCCGGCGGCTACCAGGCTAGCTCCGTACCACATTACTGCGACGATTCCCCCAAAAAGCGCGAAAATAATGAAAGATATAAAAGCCCCTCGATATTTTGCTGTGGTCAAAGCCACCCCAACCACCGCGTTGAGGCCTTTTCCGTATCGGGCCGATTCGTACGATTCGCCTACAAATGATTTGACAGTACTGATCGACTGTAGGGTTTCTTCGACGATGACATTGGCCGCGGCCAGCTCATCTTGGGTTTTCTTGGAAAGTTTACGAATAAAGCGACCAAAAAACATCGCAATTAATATTAGAACCGGAAAGGTCCCCAGCATAAAGACGGTGAGTTTGGGTGTATTAAAAAATAAAAACCCAATCCCTGCAACCAAGGTAATGACCTGACGGAAAAGCTCGGCTAAGGTCGTGGAAAACGTATCCTGCAATTGGCCGACATCGGCAGTAATTCTGCTTATAAGTTCACCGGTCCTTCTTTTGTCAAAGAAAGTCATCGGGAGCCGTACCAGTCTGCCATAGAGCAGGTGTCGGATATCACGCATCGCCTGCTCGGAGACGAGGGCAAAAAGCCAGACTCTGAAAAAGGAAAAGATGCTTTGGACTGCCAGGATTCCGATCAGGATTAGGGCAATGGAATTGACATCATTGACAATCCAGGATGATCCCTGTGCGGTATCGATGAGCTTGCCCGCTACAAATGGAAATGTCAATAAGGTAAGTGAAGAAAAAAGCAGGAAAATCAAACCGGATATAAATGCCAACCTGTAGGGCATCAAAAACTGAAATATCCCGCCCAGCTTACTTAGATTCTGCTTATTCAATTTTCGCTTTTCCTCCGGCTCCAGTGCAGTTCCTCGTTTTTTGGCCATTCTGTTTTGTGGTGATTTGGTCGCAAAAGTAGCGTATTAGAAAGAGAAATGACAGAAAAAAAGAAGGGCTATAGTTCCATACCTTCGACCAATGCCTTTGCCAGCTGCTCTCCCAATGCCGCCGAATGCTTGAACCCATGTCCGGAGCATGCGGAAACAAGTAATACATTTTCCATTTCAGCCATAGACCTGATAACAAACCGGGCATCTTCAGTCACCGTATAAAAGCAGACGACGGACTTACTAATATTAGGTTTTAGGCCCAAAATTTTTCCTGATACCTTTTCCCTCAAAAACAAGGCTTGCTCTTCAGCACTTACTTCTCTGCTTAAATTATCCGGATGGCTGGAATCCACAAAAGATTCGGTTGCCATTTTAACTGTTTTTCCATCCAGGGAAGGGAAACCATAGATGAAATCCTCCGGATCGGGACCAAAGCCCCACATCCAGACAGGGTAGCTGGTCCAATCTGTGAAATCAGGTTCTATTTCCAGCCAATACAGCACTTGTCGACATATTTTAAACTTTAGTCTTTCCGGTTCGGGCAAAAAATCCCTGATCCAACCTCCTGCACTAAGGAGAACTTTGCCGGCAAGAATTTCCCTTTCTCCACTGCGGATCAAAATGGAATCCCCCAGCTTGGTGAGCTGCTCCACAGGCGAATTTAACAGCAGCTGTGCCCCGTTTTTTTGGGCCAAATCCAATTGTGTGTGGATGGCTAATTCGGGGCGAAGAAAACCGGCATCATGCTCCAAATAGGCTTTGCCGGAAGATCCCAACTGAAAAGCCGGAAACAGTGCCTTCAATTCTTCGTGATCGAGAATCTGATGTCCTACATTTTGCCTTTTGGCAAAAGATACCGTCTTATCCCAGAAACCTTCCGATCCATGTTTGGCCCAGGGTTGAGCCCCAGAATCCAATAAAATCCCCGACTTAGTCGACATAATTTCCACTCCAGCTTCCGCTTCAATTTCTCTCCAAAGCTTATGGGATCGTTTGGCCAAAGCGACATAATCTTCCCCTTCGCCGACGGCAAGGCGAGTGATTCGGCTTTCTCCATGACTGGAGCCAAAGGTGTGGGGAGGCTCGTAACGATCAATACCAAGGATTGACTTTGAGCTTTTACTTAAGTGAAAAAGTGTGGCGCTTCCGACGGCCCCAAGCCCGATAACCACCACATCGTATTTTGATCGGAAACTTGTCATGGATGAAATTTACAGCGATTAAAATCAGGCGGCAATTTCCACTTGTTGGTCAGCTTCTCCCCATTTGTGCGTCGATCAATTCGCGTTTCAGCTTGCGTTCTCGCTCCAAGGTGTTTTTGCGGTGCTGCTCAAATTCCTCCTGAACTTCTACCAGATCCTTTTCTGCTTTTGAAATTTTGCTGGAGCTTCTGAAATATTGCACCGCAAAAAAAGACAAGGCTCCCGCTATAACCAGTACCAAGGCCCACATCATCGATGAATACGCTGTTTTTTGAATTCCAATTCCCAAAAAATTGAAATTTTCCCGATCTGCGATTGCCTGATTTTTCTCTTCAATTTCTGCTGACAGCAGATTTTGCATGATCACCACTGAGTCCCTCATGGTGGACATTTGAAGTTTCAAGGCTGAAACTTCCTTCGACATGGTGCGAATAGAATCCAAAACATTGGACTTAAGCTTCTCAAGATTTGATTTTTTGACTACTTCATGGTCCTGAAAACTATTGGAAACACTGTAGATATAGTCAAATTGACTGGTGATGGTACCGGAGCGCAGGGAATTTTGTGTGGCCGTGGAATCTTGAGCAAAAGAAGCTGCAAATCCGGTCCCAAAAAAAAGTAAAATCAGGATGAGAGATTTGATCATCTTAAGGGATATGTTAGGGAAGAAATAGAATTTCCAAAATTTAACAATAAACATGCCTTAGATCAAAATAAAATAATTTTCAGCAGTAAAATTCAACTAACATTAAACAAATTATAATTTTAATCATTCTTCTGAGGAATGATTCCTATCAGCCAAGTTGTCTAATTATGAGATTAACACTTGCTTTTTTCTTTTTAATCCAATTATCAGGCAGTGCTTTTTGCTTTCAAAGAGTGGCCACACAAAATTACTTTAATTTGGGAAAGGCCGCCTTTGAAAACAAGAAATGGAAAGAATCTCAGGATTACCTGGATCAATGGCTACAGACTCATCCTGCGGATCAGGAGGCTTATTGGATAAGAGGACAGGCCTTCCAAAATCAGGGCAATTTGGATCGGGCTTTAAGTGATTTTAGCAGTTTACTCATCTTAAACCCAATTCATGCTGAGGCCCATTTCGAGCGAGGGCGAGTACGCTATCAATTGAAGCAGTATGAAGAAGCCATGGTAGATTTCGAGAATTTCCTGAAAACTCCGCCGGGAGAGACCACGAGGATTCTCTTCAAAATTTCCCCGGGAGACAACGCAGTCTCCGGTATTACCACGGCACAAACTTCCAGTCAGGAAGACGCCTACTATCATCTTGGACTGTGCAGCATCGCGTTGGAGGAGTATGATTTTGCGCTATTGTATTTGGATGAAGCCATACTCCTGAATCCAAAACAAGCTGATTTTCATGCAGAAAAGGGTCGGGCACTTGCAAGACTTGGGGATAATGTCCCCGCTATCGAATCCTACGAGACAGCACTTCAGTTGGGCCCGGATCATTTGCCTGCAAAGCAGGGCTTGGCTCTTGTGAAAACAGGAGGCGATACCGTACTATTGGAACAATTGGATCAAGTGATTTCGGATTCCGCCGGTAATTCCCAAACCTACAAACAACGTGGATTTTACAGGATGAACCACGATGACTATGCAGGAGCCATTGAAGATTTTACCATTGCAATTACGATGGATCCCGATGATTCTGAATCTTTTTTTTATCGGGGCATGATCCGTTCCCGCCAAAAAAGCTGGGCCAAAGCTGAGGAAGACTATTCTGAGGCGGTGGACCTAGAGCCTGAAAATCCGGAATACTTCTTGGCTAGAGGTCAAGCCCGATATGTCAGCCAACGTTTAGAAGCTGCTTTGGCGGATTTCACGGTGACAGTTTCGCTTGATCCCGAACATGCCTCCGGATATTATCACAGAGGGATTACCCATCAGCGGATGGGGAAACTCAAGGATGCCTGCGCTGATCTGCTCAAAGCGAAAGAGTTGGGAATGGAGGCGGCGGAAATCGCTTGGCAAAAAGTCTGCAACTGATTTAAAGCTCTCGAACGGTATCCACCTTGGAAGCAATAATTGCCGGTCTCCAGGATGCCAAAAGGGTTATCGATACCACAGCAACACTGATCCAGATGAAATCTGTCATGACAATCCGTACAGGATAGGCATCAACCACAGCGGAGGAAATCCCCAAAGAAACCAATCCAAAGGTATCTTGGGCCAGAACAACTAAATACCCCAAAACCAAACCAATGACTGCACCACTGAATGCAATCAATGCTCCTTGCTTCAGAAAAATCCCTCGAATCAATCTGTCTCGCGCTCCCATGGCCTTGAGTACTGCAATGTCTTTTTTCTTTTCGATGGCTAGCATGCTCAGCGAAAAAAAGATATTGAACGAGGCAATGGCCAATATGAAAGTCAGCGTGAGAAAAACGAATAGTTTTTCAAGTTTGACTGTCCGGATCAGACCGGCGTGCTGTTCGTCTGCATTTTTCACCAAATATTCAGGCCCCAAATAATTTTTCAGTCGTTTTTGAACGTCTTTGATGGCATAACCTTGTTTTACTTTGATTTCCAGGGAGGTGCGTTTTTCCCCATAATTCAGCAGATCTCTGGTAAAATCGAGGGGAGCAATCACGTATTCATCGTCAAATTTCTGGTCAATACTGAAAAACGCCCGGGGCTCAAGCTGCGCGCTGGCATAGAGCTGACTTGGGTCGATGCTGGCAGCCGATCGGGGTGCCTTGGGATAAAAGACTTTAATTGTCGAGTTAACCGCATCGAGATTGACAGAAAGAAAAAAACCAACCCCTCTTCCTAGGATAGCGCCTGGTCTGATGGCTGTGCCCAAGGTCGTATCACCCCAAAAATATCCTCTTGAAAATCTCCCCTGATCTAGAAAGTTGTCTGAAACACCTTTGATTTTTGCGACAATCTGACTTCCCCCATTCTGAAAGAGCGCATTGTCTTCGATCACCTCGGTCAGGATGGCTACTCCTTCGATTTGTTCGATTTCACGGAGCCATTCTTTTGGAGCTAAAAAACTTTTTCCGGCTACAGGCTCCACTTTCAATTCCGCATCAAAACTTGCGAACAGGCTCCGAATCAAATCTTCCAATCCATTGAAAACAGACATCACAACGACTAAAGCGATGGTTCCCACTGCCACACCCACCATGGAGATCATGGACAGGACAGTGATGAAATTCCGCTTTTTCTTACTGCGAAAATATCTGCCGGCAATAAATGAACTGGAATTCAAAATATATAAGTTAATTCTGTTCGTCTTCCTCTTCTTCCTCTGGCGGGGCAGGAGGAATATTGAGATCAGAAATTACCTTATCCATGTATTGGGCATAAGTAGCAGAATCGTCCGGAAAGAACGCAATTTCAGGAATAACCCTGACGGACTTGCCAATTCTTTTGGATAGGTGATGCCGGATCTCCTTTTTATGCTCATTGACGAGCTCATAAGTAGCTTTGGGATCAGCTAATAGGAAACTCACATAAACCTTGGCAAACCCTAAATCAGGGCTGACCATTACCCGTGTGATCGTGATCATTGCTTTCCCAATGAGGTGTTTGGCCTCTTTCTGAAAAATATCTCCAAGCTCTTTCTGAAGCAGCTTAGCATGTTTTTGTTGTCTTTTGCTTTCCATTTGAAGTATTTGTGGTACAAATTTAGCGAAATACTTGGGCAAGCTTTAATTTCGACCTAATCCAACACAATCCAAAGCAGAAACCTTGTTAAGTTTTTTCAAAGTAAACGATCCTTTTAGACTCATCGGTGTAGCGATCTACCTGATTTTACTCGCCATAGTAATGCTTGGGTTTTTCTCTTTCCCTCTTACGCAACCCCAATTGATCTATATGGTTTTGGGAGAGAGATTAAGTGACGGATTTTTCCTTTATCAGGATATCATCGATGATACAGGGCCTTTGTCTGCCGGGTTCTTTACGTTCATAGATTTCCTTTTTGGGCGAAACCAATTTGCATACGAGCTAATCGGCCGAATGCTGGTGCTGTTTCAGATCATCTATTGGAATACTGTTTTGATTCGCTACCGGGTATTTGAAGAAAACACCTACTTGCCCGCCATCATTATGGCTGCGTTATTTCACCTCTCCTTTGACATGGCGACATTATCCCCTGCCTTGCTGGGAAGTACATTTTTGGTTTTGGCTATTGGACAGCTTTTTTCTCAAACAGTCCTACAAAAAGAGACGAGTGAATCGACCCTTTTGATCGGAATTTATGGTGGTATCGCCACCGGATTTCATTTGAATTTTGGGATATTCCTTCCCTACATGATTTTCATGGGGATTGCCATCAGTGGGTTTTCTATCCGACAGCTTCTTTTATCACTGATTGGGTTCTTCCTACCGATTCTCCTGGTGATGATGTTTTACTTTTGGAATAATGGGCTGACCGAGGCGTTTCAGATCTGGCCCCTGATATTCACCTATGAAAAGTACAATTATCAATCTTTGGTGATTTGGGCTGTGTTGGGAGCCTTCCCTTTGATACTGGCTCTGGTGGGGTATTTCTACAGTGCAGTCCTGCGCGGCTCAACGATCAATCAGCAGAAACAGCGTCAAATGATCATTATATGGATGGTTTTTTCGCTGGCAGAATTTTTCCTGATCAAACGGCAAGCAACCTATCAGCTGTTAATTTTTATTCCGGGTTTGACCTTTCTGATCACTCAGTTTTTTCTGAACACAAGTAAAAGTTTGATCGGAAAACTGGCGTTTTTAATCCTCCTTTTTGGACTTCCTATCGCAGGCTGGTGGTTTTGGCAACAAGAATTAAAATCTGAATCAACCTATTTTGTGAGATCGAAGGCTGATTATCAAATCAATCCCGGGGAAAAAATAATGGTCATGTCCAAAGACTCTTCCCCTTATCTTGAAAATCCTCTTGGGGGACCATTCCTAAACTATAATCTCACAAAGGCGTTTTTGGAATCTGAAAAAACACTGGAACAAAAGGCCAAGATTTTTCAAAATCTAACTTCACAAAAGCCCCAAGTAGTCATCGACCCATCCGGGATGTTCAAAAACCTCCTGAATGAACTTCCTGCGCTCAAAAGTCTTTACACCGAAACTCATCCGGGTGTTTTCCGGTTGAAGTAATAGTTCATTTATGTACTCCCTGTAGGTTTCACCCTTTTTAACATGGGTTGAATGCTTAATTATCCATTTAGGACTTAAATTTACAAATGATTAAATCCCTGTCTAAATCACTGGCTGGCCTGAGTATCGGGTTGATCGCCATGGGTTGCAGCACTTCTGCTGTGATTACCGCACTTCCAATTAGCTACACAAATACCTCCGAAAGGATCTCCGAATTGTCCGAATCAGATACTCAAGGTTGGGGTCATCTGGATTTGATCAAAGACACTGTTCCGGGGATGAGTGTAAATCGGGCCTATGCCGAGCTTTTGAAAAAGCGAAAAGGCCAGACTGTCATCGTGGGAGTCATCGACTCGGGTATCGATCTGAATCATGAGGATATCCGGGATGTCCTTTGGGTAAATAAAGGAGAAAAACCCGGTGACGGCATTGACAACGACGGAAACGGCTATATAGACGATGTGTACGGTTATAATTTCCTCGGGGAATCTTACCATGAACAATTGGAAATCGCCCGAATCATCCGCCTCAAAATCGGAGATGAAGCCTATCAGGCAGAGGCGAGAGCCGCCCTGGAATCCAAACTTCCTGAAGCGCAGGCAGGACTTCCACAGCTTGTGCAGATTGAGCAATTTGTCAGTATGGCTCATCAGAATATCCAAAAACAACTGGGGAAAGAATATTATTCCATGTCCGAGCTTGAAAAATATCAGCCAAAAAGCCCTCAGGAAGAACAGCAAGTGGGAATTTTAATGCAGGTAATGGCTATGGGACAGGATATTCCTGCTGCTTTGGCTGATCTGAATGAAGGAATAAATTATTACAAAGGTCAGGTAGAGTACCACCTCAATGTAGCCTTTGATGGAAGAAAGCCCGTGGGGGACAATCCCTATGATATAAATGACAAAAAATACGGAAATGGCAACCCCACTATCCGAAACAAAGACGAAAGCCATGGGACACACGTCGCAGGGATCATCGCTGCCACCCGAGACAATAATAAAGGTGTCAACGGTGTAGCTAAAAATGTGTCCATTATGAGCCTCAGGACTGTTCCTGACGGAGATGAATATGACAAAGACGTGGCCTTGGCTATTCGTTATGCAGTGGACAATGGAGCTAAAGTAATCAACGCCAGTTTTGGTAAGAGTTTTTCCCCAAATGCAGAATGGGTATACGAGGCTTTGGAATATGCCGCATCCAAGGATGTCCTTTTCGTTCATGCTGCCGGTAATGACGGGAAAGACCTGGATGATCCTGAAAACAAAAATTTCCCCAATGACCATAAGTTTCAAAATTCTCCCGAGTTTGTAGAAAATGTAATCACCGTCGGTGCGCTTACTTCCAATTTTGGCTCCTCGATGATTGCCACTTTTTCAAACTATGGAAAACAAAACGTAGACATCTTCGCTCCGGGAGACGGAATCTATTCGACCATGCCTGACAACAACTATGAATTCCAGGGAGGCACATCCATGGCAGCACCAGCTGTGGCAGGAATAGCTGCTATGATCCGATCCTACTATCCGCAGCTTTCTGCAGTACAGGTAAAACAGGTCATCATGCAGTCCGGAATTTCACCACAGGTGAAGGTGCAGCTCGGAGGTCCTGACGGGACGGAAAAAACGTTTTTGGAAATATCCAAATCAGGAAAAATAGCCAATCTCTACAACGCAATCATTCTGGCGGATCAAGTATCCCGCGGCACGGCCAAGCTGTAAGATTACAAGAAATCAGATGGGAGGATGGAGGAAAATATGGTGAGAATATGACTTCACAAAATCATCAAAAATTAATCTCCACAGGAAGCTTTGAAACAGGTTACCAAATTGGCTTGTGGAAGTGGGGAAAATCCAGACTTTTACAGCATCTGCATAGTTTACATCCCAAATAAAACCAAAACGGCCTCCGAGATCAACTCGGAGGCCGTTTTGGTTACAATAAAATTTTAGCTACAGGCTATTTTATTCACCCTATTTTGGTGCCTGCCACCTTCAAAGTCAGTAGTCAGGAAGATCTCCGACAGTTTTTCGGCATGCTCATAGGATATAAATCGAGCCGGAAGCGCAATCACGTTTGCATCATTATGCTGACGCGCCAAAGCCGCCAGGTCCTCATTCAAACAAAGCGCTGCACGGATTCCCTGATGCTTATTTGCGGTAATAGCTACGCCATTTCCGCTACCGCAAATCACAATACCCAAGTCAAATCCACCACTTTCGATTGCTTGACAAAGCGGGTGGACATAGTCAGGATAGTCAACCGAATCAGAAGAGAAAGGACCGAAATCTTTCACTTCATATCCCTGAGCGGTAAGCTTCTCAATCAGTTTGCCTTTGTAGTCAAACCCGGCATGATCACCTCCGATTGCAATTCTCTTCTTCATGGTTTATTGATTTTCTTCAGGATGATTACGCAGATATTCTGCTTCCACTAATGCTCTTTTCTTCTCCAGCCGCTTTGCAATAGAAATCCCCACTTCATACAATACCATAATTGGCATCGAAATGAGCAGTTGAGAAATCACATCCGGAGGAGTAATAATGGCAGAAATAATCAAGATTACCACAATGGAGTGTTTTCTGTAGGCCTTTAGCATCTTAGAAGTAACTATCCCCGACATGGATAGAAAGTAAATCACAACAGGTAATTGAAACATAATAGCCGAGGCCAAGACCAGCATCACCAAGGTGGTCACGTAGGAAGAAATGTCAAACTCATTTAAGATCGAGGGATCCAGTTGATAGTTTGACAAGAAGTTGATTGACAGTGGTGCCAGTATGTAATATCCAAAAGACGCACCCAAGAAAAACAGAAAGCTTACAAAAAACACGGCTCCGCGGGCTGCATTTTTCTCCTTGTCATACAATCCTGGACTGATAAATCTCCAGAATTCCCAGAACACATAGGGGAAAGCAACAATAAAGCCTACCACTAAGCTCGATGTCATGTGCATGGAAAACTGTCCAGTCATTTGACGGCTTTGGATTGTGAATGGTAGATCATCAATACAAAGTGCTGGCACATTGAACGAATTTGCTATGTCACAAAGTACCCTGTACGTAAAGAAATCCACTTTGGAAGGTCCCAAAATAATGATTCCAAACACGATATTTTTCGCCAAAAAGGCAATAACCGTAAAGACCAGAACTGCCGCCACTGATCGGAGCAAATGAAAGCGTAAAGCTTCCAAATGATCCAAAAACGACATTCCTTCCTCTTCCTCTTGAACTTGATCTAGGGCCACTTTGGTTATTCAGTAATTAGTATAATGGAAATTGAACCATCCAAGCATTGACTTCTTCCTTGATTTTAGCAAGGCTCGCTTCGTCCGAATGGCTCTTCAAAGCACGGTCGATCAAGCCGACGATTTTTCGCATATCGTCTTCTTTCAGTCCCCGAGTAGTTACAGCAGCGGTCCCGACCCGCATTCCCGAAGTCACAAAAGGCGACTTGGTATCGAATGGAACCATGTTTTTATTAATCGTAATGTCAACTTTCCCGAGTGTTTCCTCAGCAAGCTTTCCCGTCAGGTCTTTATTTCTCAGGTCTATTAGCATTAGGTGATTGTCTGTCCCACCAGAAATAATCTGGTATCCGCGACTTACGAACTCTTCTGCCATAATGGATGCATTCTTTTTCACCTGAATGACATAATGCATGTATCCGTCAGAGAGTGCTTCTTCAAATGCTATCGCTTTTGCAGCAATAATATGCTCCAAAGGGCCACCCTGAGTGCCCGGAAATACCCCCATATCAAGCAAGGCTGACATTTTTCTTACTTCTCCCTTTGGAGTAGTCAGTCCCCAAGGATTGTCAAAGTCTTCCCTCATCAAAATCAATCCCCCTCTTGGACCTCTTAAGGTTTTGTGGGTCGTAGTGGTCACTATATGACAATACTCCAAAGGATCATTCAAAAGTCCCCTTGCGATCAATCCTGATGGGTGGGAAATGTCCGCAAGCAAAATTGCTCCGACCTCGTCGGCGATTTCTCTCAGCCTTTCGTAGTCCCAGTCTCTGGAATAGGCCGAGGCTCCACAGATCAACATCTTGGGCTTTACTTCTAACGCCTTTTCTTCGACTTTATCGTAATCGATCACGCCTGTCTCTTCTTCTACACCGTAAAAATTCGCCTGGTATAATTTACCAGAAAAGTTAACCGGTGATCCATGGGTAAGGTGTCCCCCATGAGAAAGGTCAAATCCAAGAATCGGGTCACCTGCCTTCAGACAAGCCAAAAAAACTGCAGCATTAGCTTGGGCACCGGAGTGCGGCTGAACATTAGCCCAAGTCGCTCCAAATAACTTCTTAGCGCGGTCGATGGCAAGCTGCTCTATTTCATCTACCACTTCACAGCCACCATAGTAGCGCTTACCAGGCAAGCCCTCGGCATATTTATTGGTCAGGACACTTCCGGCCGCCTCCATCACTTGTTTACTTGTAAAGTTTTCGGAAGCAATCAGTTCGATGCCTCTTTTTTGTCTGTCTTCTTCTCTAGCAATAAGGTCAAAAACAAGCGAATCTCTTTTCATAATCAGGGGTTTGAAAGCAAGGTATATCTGTCAGCTCCAATCCGACAGTTTTGAAAACGAGTCCAAAAATAACCTGAAAGTCCCTATAATCCAATGTGAAAAAGCACTTGAAAAGTGGTATGGTGATAAAGTTGAAAAGTAATTGGTTAAAGCATCCCAATACTCCTGATATTTAAAGGTTTAGAATCTTTGTAAAAGGTGAAAGCATAATTCATACAACTTGGAAAAATGTAATTGTCATGAAAATACCGCTAAGCCTAAGTGCATTTCATGAATCTTACATCGTAATTTTAATTCATGTTTGATTTCAAGTATCAGCCTGAAAAATATTTTAAGGGAGAGTCCAATTCTGTCTTATTGGTGCGCCTCCACTATCCCGAAAGTACCTGGGGTGAGCAAATATCCCTCTATGCTCATTTACTGGAAGGAAAAGTCCAGTTTGAAGCAGTGGATTTTTATGGAAATGAGTATCTACTCTATCCGAGTAGTGCTTGGGAACCTCTTTCTTTTGAAGATTTGATCTATCTGATCGAAGGAATGCAAGTAAATCAGGATTCAATGGAAGGAAATATTGCCTTGGTATTAGACGGCATTCCAGAAGCTGAAAGTGAGTTTTACCACGAGCTCAAAACCTATTTTGAGGAAAAACGAAAAAATTTTGGCTTGGACTAGAAATCCAGCAAAGCCTGGCGATGCCCTGACATTTGCTGGCTTTTAAACCAATATTCGTAGGTATCAAAATCAAGACAATCGCACAGCTCTATTCCCTGGAAAAAAATATTCTTCAGGTAACTGACCGGAATAAATGATTTAAGCGAGCGGGCTTGATCTACCGTGAGCTGTGAAAGCTGTATCCACTTTTTACCTTCAATAAAAATAGGTGTCAATTTAGTCATGGGAATAGTTTAATTCATGCCAAAAGTATGTTGATATTCAAGACCATACAATAAATCAGAATTATTTCTATGTTAAATAAAAATAAGTTTCAACATATTCGGGGATGATTGGGGTAATCCTTGCAATTAGCAGTCTTTTTCTAGGTCTATTTCTTCAGAAAGCACCGGGTTTTCCGAGAAATACTGCATCAAGGTGGGTTCAGGCCTATTTGATCAATATGGTCTTGCCTGCCTTAGCCCTACTCTACATTCCCGAAATCAAACCTTCCTGGGGCTTACTCATTCCGATTTCTGCAGCCTGGTTTACTTTTTTGGGCTCTTGGGCGCTATTTGGCTTTCTTGGAAAAAAATACAACTGGGGCCGAAATACCACCGGCTGCCTGATCATCGTAGCAGGATTGGCAAATACTTCATTTTTGGGATTTCCGGTGATTGAAGGCCTATACGGAAAAGCAGGATTACCTACTGCATTACTGATTGATCAAGGAGGTTCTTTTTTGATCGTCTCCTCGCTTTCGATTTTGGTGGGTTCCCTATATGGAAATCACAGCGAAAGCCTGCGAAAAGTACCTCTCAAAATCCTCAAATTTCCTCCTTTTGGTTTTCTTGTCGGCACCTTGATCATGAGTTTCCTCAATCTTAATACTCCCGAACTCCTCATTCCGCTTCTCCAACTCATCGGGAAAACGATGCCTCCAATGGCGCTTCTGGCGATTGGTTTAAAGTTCACTGTGGATAGGCGCTCCCTGGCCTCACGGTTTTTCTGGTACGGATTGGGGTACAGACTTATACTTGCTCCGGCCGTAGTTTGGATGATCTACCGAAATTTCCTACCTGCAGATTCATTGGACTTAAAAGTAACGGTATTGGAAAGCGGCATGGCTCCTATGATCACAGGATCAATCGTTGCGATGAAGTTTGGACTTCAACCCAGGCTCGCCACGCTGCTTTCAGGATTAGGTATGCCGATTTCGGCGATTAGCCTGTTGATTTGGTATTTTCTTTTAGGTTAACTAGCCCCAAAACTCATTTAGTACTTTCAGAAAATCAGCGTGAATTTTACCATTGCTCGCCACGATTTTTCTGCCAAACACAAAATCATCCTCACCTTCAAAATCAGTCACCATTCCTCCTGCCTCCTGCACGATCAATGCTCCTGCAGCTACATCATAGGAATTGAGATTATACTCAAAAAACCCCTCAGTACGCCCTGAGGCTACATAACAAAGATCTACTGCAGCCGACCCAAGTCTCCTCAGGCCATGCGTTTTCTGCATGAGGGATTTCATGGTAGCCAAATACTTATCGATCAGCTCAAAATTGTAATAGGGAAAACCCGTAGCAATAAGAGAAGCCGAGAGATCAGGTGCTGTACTTACTTTGATTCTTGTGTCGTTGCAATAAGCCCCTCCACCTTTCATGGCATAAAAACACTCATGTCGGTTGACCTCATAGACCACGCCAAGGATAAGGTCTTCATTTTCCATTAAGGCAATACTCACCGCAAATACAGGGATGTTATG
This sequence comes from Algoriphagus alkaliphilus, assembly GCF_900103735.1. GTDB lineage: Bacteria > Bacteroidota > Bacteroidia > Cytophagales > Cyclobacteriaceae > Algoriphagus > Algoriphagus alkaliphilus. Next base: position 63,808 of record NZ_FMXE01000002.1, read on the forward strand.
GATAAAATTGGTAGTCCCATCCAAAGGGTCAATGACCCAATTGTAGACTTCTCCTTTAGTAGTAGTGGTGCCTTCCTCTGTAATAAATCCTGCCTCAGGCAAGATCAGGCTCAATCGATCTACAATTTGACGCTCTGCTTCCTTATCCACATACGAAACCAAATCATTGAAGCCCTTATGCTCCACCTTTTCCACACTAAAATGCTGACGTTCCTTTCTTATAAATGCTCCAACTTCTTTCGCTATTTCCTGAGTTTGTTCTACTAATTGAGTAAGCTTTTCTTGGGTAATCATTCGTTTTGGTAGTGATTTAATGTTTGAAGCCGAACTAAAACAGAGGTGAAAATTAATTATTTAATTAATTAAAATGAAACTTTGCGGTAGAAAATTAAGTAGTCTGATTGCGCGATTCCTGTTTTTCGCTTTTCCCTGCAATCACCAAAACAATTTCACCTTTGATCGGGTGGGTTTGATAGTACTCAATTAGTTCTTCCAAAGTTCCCCGCACATTCTCTTCGTGCAGTTTGGTCAATTCTCTTGATACACATCCTTGCCGAGTTGGGCCAAAGGCCTCGGCAAGTTGCTCCAAAGTTTTCATCAGTCGATGAGTGGATTCATATAGGATGATCGTTCGGGTCTCTTCCATCAGCGATTCGATTCTGGTTTTCCGCCCTTTTTTATGTGGCAAAAATCCTTCAAAAACGAATCGGTCATTGGGAAGGCCACTATTGACCAAGGCAGGCACGAAGGCTGTTGGGCCGGGGAGGCATTGCACGTCCAAACCCGAAGCAAGAACCGCTCTTACCAGTAAAAACCCGGGGTCTGATATTGCCGGGGTTCCTGCGTCACTGACCAAGGCAAAAATTTCCCCACGCTTCATCCGCTCCACCAAATTTCCGGCGGCTTTATGCTCATTGAAAATATGGTAGCTCTGAAGCGGTTTGGAGATATCGAGGTGTTTGAGCAGGATTCCACTAGTCCGGGTATCTTCCGCCAGAATTACATCCACAGACTTCAATACTTCAATTGCACGTATTGTAATGTCCTTCAGATTGCCAATCGGAGTTGGCACAAGATAAAGACTGATGGGAGAATCACTCATTCCTAAATTTCGTCGATTGCTTTCGCCAAGTTACGATCTTTTTCGGTCACCGTGTTTCCCTTATCGTGTGTAGTCAGTTCGATATCTAAGGTATTATACACATTGGACCAATTCGGGTGATGGTTGTGCTTTTCGGCCAAAAATGCAACACGCATCATAAATGCAAACGCTTCCTGAAAATCAGAAAACCTGAATGACTTTGTCAGTTTGTTATTTTTCTCAACCCACATAGCTTTAAATTTTTAAAGTGAAATTACTCCTTCGATCGATGAAGCTTTCTCATAGATTTCTATAATCTGATCCGCACTGTCCATCATTGCTTTGATTGTTGCACTGACGTATTTTCCTCCTGAGCTTGGTTTAAGTGCTATTTCATTTTTCGGAAATAGAAATTCAATTTGAGTTTCTTTTCCGTTTGGCACAATGAACTTGAACATATATAACATGGGAAACTGACCCGCAGATTCTAATTTATCCTTGAATGCTGCTTTGTTAAACTTGCTATCCATACTCAAACTTACTTTTTTCTTTTCAGAAGTGATCTTAAACAAAAAAACCCATGCCTTGCGACATGGGTTCCTTTTGGTTGGCTATTTTAATAAAATTTGTATCTGTAGTCTTTCACATCAGCCAAATCCTGCAAGGCCATCATGATCTGATAGGTCATTCGCTGTGAACCTGACTGACTCATCTGAGCCTGATAGGAGGTGTAATCGCCAATCTCAGTGGAAGGAGTGAGGTTATTCAATCTTCCTACCAATATTCCGATATCTTCCTGAACAGGCTTGGTAAGTTGACCTGATGCTTTGAGCCCAAAGATGGATCCTATCGCTTTTGGAGCAAAACCAACTCCGGGAATCACGGAAGCACTCAGCCTCAAATCAGGAATATCATTGATTACACCATCGGCAAAGACTGCCTTCATTTCTTCCAACGTGGTCTTTCCTGCCAACTTTTCAGCGATCATTGCTGCTTTCTTTTCATTTCTAACTTGCTGCTCGACTTGCTCTCTTACGTCTTCAAGCTTTGCTTTGCCTTCCTGCTTTTTGCTCACCACTGAAGCAACCACGTAGGAATTATCAAGTTCAAAAACCTTGGAGACTTTGCCTGGGGCACCTTCTCCAAAAACCCAAATGATTACTTCACGGGCATTTTGCAGGTTGTTCAGGTTTCTGGAAGTTGCATCAATATTATTAGCCTGAAGGATTCGGTATCCTTTGTCAGTGGCATTCGCAGTGAATTCATTTCTGTTACCACTTTCAGCAGCAAAGGAATCCGCATTTCTGAATGCTTCATTCCTGGTTGCATCGGAGGCACCCAATTCCAACTCTAAAACAGCCAATTTGGTATACCTTGAATTAGGAAGCTCGGTCACTTCGATGATATGGTAGCCATATTCTGTCTCTACCACATTTGGCAATAGGCCTTTTGATTTAGCAGCGAATGCAGCATTGGCAAAAGGCTCAACAAAATCTGCTTTGGCAAACCAACCCAAGTCACCACCATTTTGTGCGGTACCATCTTGCCCATATTGACTGGCTGCTTGCGCAAAATTCCCATTTGCTTTGATGTCTGCCAAGACTCCTTCTGCTTGAGATTTTACAGCAGCTTTGCCGGCATCGTCCATTCCTTCAGTGCCAAAGAGAATATGAGAAGCTCTCATTCTCGGAGTACCGTCATATTGGTCTGTAATCTTATAAGTCACATAGGTAGAGTTGGCCGTTACATAAGGCCCATAAGCCTGTCCTTTGACCGGTTCAGCAACATTGCTTGTGAGGCTGGCCGGAAGCAAGTCTCCCGGTCTGATGGTGATAAACGGATTTTGAATCTCCGAATTTCGGCTCACAAAAGCCGAATCATTCTCAGAAGTCTTAAGCTCTTCGGTCAGTTCATTCATTCTGGAAATAACTTCCAATGAATCCTGTCCACTCGGCAAAATACTGAAAGATACATATTCAATATTGGCAGAATTACCTACCCGAAACTTATCCTGATTTTTGCTTAGATAGGCAATCAACTCTTTTTCCTCGATTTTGACGTCTCCATCTGGAATCACATAATAAGGAATGTATAGAATGGAAGCATCTGCAATGGTGTTTGCTGCTTTATGCTCCAGTTTCGCTTCCGCAGTGGTGAAATATTCAGACGTTGCCAATAAGTTATCATACTTGATCCGCAGTCTAGCTTGGGCAAAGAGTTGCTCCTGTTGCGCCCATCCAGCCTGCTGCGCAGGGTCTGCCGTCTCTAAAGACTGTAGAAAAGCGATCAGTTGATTTTTGTCAAATTGCCCGGTCTGCGGATTTACCAGCTGAGCTCTCAGCTCCGGCACGATATTTTTCCCCTGAACCATATCCACCAATTCTGCACTTGACACTGTCAGGCCGAGCTTCTGGTATTCCTCGTCGAATACTCGCTCCACGATCATCGCTTGCCAAGCCTGCTCTCGTACTGAGACCATTTCCGGTTCTGAAGGAATCCTTCCGGTACGTTGTTGAAACATCCCTTTGAATTCTTCCACTTTGAGTGAATACTCTTCAAGCGTGATATCTTCTCCCGCTATTTCCCCAACAATATTTTTATTGGAACTGAGCAGACTGGAATTTGGACTCAAAAGGTCACCACCGAGAAGGAATAGAATCAACCCGCCGGCAATTACACCGATCATGAGTCCTGTCCGCTGTCTAATTTGTTTAATTAACGCCATTTTATAGTACTTCGCTTTTTAGAAGTGTCGCAAAATAATAGCATTAGGGGCGAAATTCAAAATTTAACTCAGAACAAAGTCTGAGCTATGCATTGGATGATTCGTTGATTTTCAGTCGTACAGTCTCGATCCGGTGGGCGAGCTTGGTCATAATCGTGAACGTGTATCGTTCGAAAACAACAGTATCTCCTTTGTTGGGAAGATTCTCCGTGAGCGATAAAATCAGCCCTGACAGGGTTTCAAAGTCTCCATAGGGCAAATCCCACCCGTATTTATCGTTGAGATAGTCAATTTCATGACGGGCACTCAGCAGGTATTCATCTTCGCTGATTTTCTGTTGGATCAATTCATCGTTGTCATATTCGTCCTCGATTTCTCCAAAAATTTCTTCAATAATATCTTCCATTGAAACTATTCCGCTGGTTCCTCCAAACTCATCCACCACCAAAGCCAAACTTTTCCGTTCCTGAATAAACTGTATCAGAAGTTCATTTGCCAAAGCTGACTCAGGTGCGATAATGATAGGAGTCAAAATTTCTTCAATGGTTTTCGGCTTTCGAAAAAGCTCCAGCTGATGACAATACCCAATCACTTCATCAATAGTCTCCCGATAGACAATCACCTTGGAATGACCGCTTTCCTCAAATACTTTTTTCAATTCTTTTATCGAATCATCCACTTCTACGGAGACGATGTCAGTACGGGGTACCATGCATTCCCTCACTCGAACTGTTTTAAACTCAATCGCATTGTCAAAGATCTTGGAATCTATCTCCATCTTTTTGTGATTGGAGTTAGCCTGACGGAAATGCTCTTTAATAAAGGCGTTCAGATCAGTCACTTTAAAGACGGGCTTTTCTTCATTGTATTCCAATCGAAGGATCTTGGTGATGAACACTCTCGAAAGACTGACAATCAACCAGACTATGGGATACATGAGGTAATAAATCCCAAAAAATGGCAGTGCGAACAGCGAAAGCAGGCTATTTGGATTCAGCATGAAGAAGCTTTTCGGGAGAAATTCTCCAGTAATCAGCACCACAAAGGTTGAGATCACTGTCTGAGAAAGCAAAATAACCGCCTCATTGTTCAAGGATTCCGGAAGCAGATTTCGGATGGGTTGGTCCAGCAAAAACGCCATAAAAATACCGTAGAGAACGAGCATGATCGTGTTACCGATCAAGGTTGTTCCGATAAATTGACCGGGCTTCTGGACAAATTTGCTTAGCACCTTGCCGCTAAGGAGTCCCTGTTTATTCTGAAGTTCAATCTGTAGTTTATTGGCAGAGATGTAGGCAATCTCCATTCCGGAGAAGAACGCGGAAAAAATCAACGTCACAATGACATATAATAGATAAGTAGTGTCCATGCTCAGCGTTTCTTCTTTTGTTTTGGTTTTGGCGGTGTCCCTTTTTCAGCAGCAAGCACTTTGTTTCGTCGCAGTTGAAACCAAAATAACAAGGCTGCTGCAACCATAAATATAAAGTAGGAGCCACCTATTCCTACGGTCATACTTTGATGAATTCCTATTATACTCAAGGCTAAAGCCAAGGAAAGGATCAATACATCTCCAAGTTTCATCTGTTTATATTTTGTTTTTTAATGGTCAGATGGAATGCCCTGAATAATCATTCCCCTGTGTGAGAAGCCTTTCTCATGGGCATTTCATGTGTTTATAATTTGGTTTTTAATTGCCACATGGAATACCCCCAGATAATC
>NZ_FMXE01000002.1:69372-272357 GCF_900103735.1 Algoriphagus alkaliphilus
TATAATTTGTTTTTTAGCGGCCACATGGAATCTCGCATTTTGGATAATCATCCCAGTGTGTGAGCCCGTAAATACGGGATCATGCTCGATTTCATCTGTTTATAATTTTATTATTAAAGGCCACATAGCCTGTCCCGATTTTTCTTCGGGAGAATCTTCACTTGCATTATCCCCGATAGCTATCGGGGGGGCATACCTCTGTGTGTCGCTTTGGCTCATGCTCGATTTCATATTCCTTCTCCGGGTAAAAGGGTTCGGCTATCCCGCACTTCTTTCAGACTGTAAACAGAAAAACTGTCGTCGGCTTCCATTCCAGTGCCGTTGAAGAGCGTTTGTTTGTCCTGAATAGTTACAAATTTTTCAGTGTAAATTTTCTTTTCTGCCTGATTCCAAAAGATTTCCTCTGATTGCAGACTTTGATCTTTCAGCAGGTTTTTTATCTGCACATTCCCTTCCCCGCGATACAGGTTTTCATTTTTCAAATAATATCCGCGATCTGCCCGCATGGTGGTTTCGAGTTGGCCGTCTATGGTGAAGAACTTAATTTCAATCCCCTCGGGGAATTCTTCATTGCCATTCAAAAACTGTAAATTTTTCGCAGCGGTGATCTCAGATCGGACAATTGCCGAATCACTATGAACCAAAAAAATGTTCGTTGCCGAGTTGATAGGCCCATCATAGACCTTCAATTCATCCAGGTCTACACTTTCCCTGCAGGAAATCAAAAATGATCCCAAAAGGATCAATCGAAAGAAAAAGCGATACCTCATTACAATTCAAAGATAAGTGAATAGTCTTAAAATCGGGCTAACGAAAAAAGGCAGTCCAAAGACTGCCTTTATAAAATTGAATCGTGAAAATTAATCTCTCGTAGCTAATGTTACTGTCTCACCTACCCAGCATCCGGTGCTTAAGGAACCACCTACCTGAAGTCCTTCTGTAAACAGCTCTTCTTTGGATGGGAACCTGGATCTTGCACCTGCCATTCCCTTGGAATCACCCGCTCTTTGGTAGGCATTGTAGGCAGCGATGAATATAGAATAATCTTTTGCACGGCTTTCTCCTCCTCTACAATCATTGAATGCCGACATATATAAGTCTCCGATTAAAGAGAAAGCTGAGGCAGTCAATTCCGGGTCTAAAGCAGCTGCTTCTTTTGCAGCCGTTCTTGCCTGAGACTTTTTCCCTCCTTGGGTATAGATCTTTGCCAATTCCATCTGTACTTCGCCTTTCTGCTTGTTGTTTTCAGCCAAAGTCATGGCTTTTACCAATACAGGCTCTGCCTTGTCAAATTCTCCGGCAGACATGTATTTCATCGCTCTTACCTGTGAGGTCGCAAAGGTTGGGTTTTTGGAGTCAATAAACTCCAGGGCCGCCATGAATGAATTGGAAGAATAACACTTGTACTGTACAGAATACCTGAAGATTTGATTGGCCAGTTCTTCGTTGGTTGGATCAGCCTTCAGCTTTGGACCCATGGTGTTTTCGATGAAATTACAGTCGATCAATTCCATGTTGACCAAAATTGCCTCCAGAGTTGATTTAGAAGAGGTAACGTCTTTTCCTCTCGCCTCAGCTTCATTTAACAAGCCATTGACTTTTTCATAAATTGCAAGAACCTGCTCTCCCGTGTAAACTTTGTTGAAGGCATTGTTTCGATAAACCAAATCAAAATAAGCTTCCAGCAATTTATGGTTGCTTATGGTTCCGTTTAGTTCAATGGCTTTTTCAAAATCCGCAACGACCGCCGGAATTCTGGTTTTGTCTCCTTTGAAAAACACATAGCCATAATAGGCTTTGTTTTCGATCCACTTTGCCACATTATTGTAAATCTTTCCTCTTTTTTCGTAAAGAGCCATCACACTATCCTGATAAATCAACTTCTGCGCAGCATCGGCTGTCTTATCGGCCGCTCCCTTATAAATCGCAGTACCATTGATATAAATGGATTCATTTAATTCAGGAGTATTTACAAGCAGCCAATGCAGCGGCTTGGTAGCTTCCACAAACTGCTCAGACTTCATGTAGTCAGTGTAGGCAGCATTGAGTTCTCTTGCTTTTGCTTCCTGTGCAGGATCGGCAGGCCAGTTCCAGCCATCCTGTGCCTGAACCAACCCGGAGAGCAGCATGGCCCCCATTACCAGAAGTGTTGATTTAATTTTCATATTCAGTAAGGTTTTATTCGGTTTCTTTGGTTTGATTCCAATTATACTATTGATATTACAAGTATTGGGCCTTGTTTTCCCTTGATTTCTTAAATTATGTTATTCAAATACTCTTTTGTAAAACCAGCTGTTGTCGTTCAGAGAAAAACCAAGCGTGAAATTTACATAGTTTTCTCTAATCAACCCAGCATCCAAGGTTCCTCTTTGTCCTACTTTAAACGCCAAATTCATCATGGATAGCTGATTGAGGTAAAGCGATGATCCCAGCGAAATTCCGATATCGTTAATATTGGTTTGATTTAAGAAATACGGAGTTTGCATCCATTCCAGACCTATGCGGTATGTTCCTCTTTTTAATAAGTTGTCAAACGACAGATAATCCGGCACTATTTGGAATCCCAAGGCAAGTTTTTTGGTGGCCTGAAGATCCAAAGGGTCTCCAAAGAAGTTTCGATATTGTGTAAAATCCTGGTATTGTCCTTCGAGGGTTAGCGCCAGTTTATTCATTTTCTCAAAGGTCAACCCAAATCCGAGACGATTGGGGATATAGACACTTCCCTTTATATTATTTGCGATCAGGTCTCCGTCTGTTTTCGGGTCGCTAGCTTGGCCAATTCCGGCTAGTTTTGCAAACCCGGTTCCATTAACGTTGCCAAATTTCTGATAAATGGCACCAAAATGTAGATTGCTTTTCTCAGAGGTCTTCAATTGGTAGTGAATGCCAACTTTGAAACCCACATCAGATACAGTCAGTCTCTCATAATACTCAGAAGGAGCTCCTACTTCCACTCCTTTATCATCTGTGATCAGCAGTTGATTTGACCGGATGGTAGACCCGAAAAGATAAGAACCGTGAACCCCAATACTAAGATTTTTGGCAAGCAGGTATCCGAAATTGAGATAGGTTTCAGAAATTCCTCCATCGCCTGCCAAAAAATTATTCGCCTTTAAATCAGAATTGTCTACTGCACTTTCCACCTGTAGTCGATAATTGACACCGGTGATTTGACTTAGCCCCATTCCGGAGGTAAACTTTCCGGATTTGATCGGAAAAGATAAGGCCAAGTAGGATAGTCCACCCCCATCGACTCGGGAGTTTTCAGTGCCGTTATCCACATTGATACTTTTGTAATTAAGTGCTACCTGAAAATTGAAAATGGTATTTCGGGTGGTAAGGGCAGGATTGACATTGTTCACCTGCCAGCCCGTGCCATAGCTGATCCCCATTCCTCCCATGCCCATATTTTGGGTAAGGCCAGAATAATTGAACTCTCCGATACCTAATGCGCTGTAAGTGGAGGCGCTAGTCTGCGCACTGACTTCTGAAAACAATAAAAGAGTGCTTAACACACCCAAGAACTTCAACCAATTTTTAATCGACATTGTGGTTTAGAATAGAATTAAGTCCGTGAAGGACCAAATTTGGGACTACAAATATGTGGTCTTTTGCCAATGATTCAAAAGAAACCGAATCACCTCCGCAGATATATACCTTAATTTCAGGAATTTTAAGTCGATAGGCGGCTATTTGGCCTGTCAGTTCAAACTCCACCCCATACCAGATGCCCGCCTGCATGCAGGTGATGGTCGAATCTCCGGTCAAATTTTCGGGCTTATTATTTAAATCAACCAAGGGAAGTCGGGCAGTAAACGAATTCATAGCCTTGGCACGCATTTGCAGACCCGGGCTAATCGCCCCTCCTCTATAGATGGCCAGTTCGTCTACAAATTCGAAGGTAATGCAACTTCCCAAGTCAATGGCTAAAACAGGCTTTCTCCCGGCTAAGTCCCAGGCTCCCACTGCTGCCGCAATTCGGTCTAAGCCCAAGGTCTTAGGAGTAGCATACCCGTTCAAAATGGGTAAAACCGTACCATAGCTTAGAAAATGGAAAGGAAAAGGGAATTTCTCAGCTAATTCCTCCGCGCTAACGCTTACCGAACTGACAAGACAGGACCCAAATTCCATGGTCCTCCAAAAAGACAGGGCGGAATCCAAGTCTATAAAAGAGTGGTCCCCAATCAATTCATTTCCCTCAAAGAGCGCAGATTTGATTCGGGAGTTTCCTATGTCTATTACCAAATTTCTCATAAGCCCTGCAAATTAGACATTATTAAAAGGGAGACTTTTCATCGCCAAAAATTATCTTTGATCTGCATCCCTACTTAACAATCTTTAACCCATGAACCCTAGCAGCTACAGTTTGATTGGATTGATGTCCGGCACCTCCGGAGACGGATTGGATATGGCCTACGTTCATTTTGAGCTATTAGAAAATTGGAGTTTTGAGATAGAGGAGGCAGTTACCATCCCTTTTCCGCCTGATTTGGGAGAAAAGCTTTCAAAAGCCCATCTTCTTCCTGCGCTTGAATTGGCCCAATTGGATGTGGATTTTGGAAAATGGATGGGAAACCAAGTGAAGGATTTTTGCAGGCAGTTTCAAATTAAGCCACTTGCAGTTGCCTCACATGGACATACGGTATTCCATCAACCGGCCACCGGGCTCAGTCTTCAAATCGGCAATGGCTGGGCGCTTCATCAAGCTTCCGGACAAAAAGTAATCAACGATTTTAGAATGCTCGATGTACAATTGGGTGGGCAGGGTGCGCCTTTGGTTCCGATCGGGGATCAATTACTTTTCCCACATGTTGATTTCTGCATCAATCTGGGAGGGATATCAAATATCTCCATGCAAAAAAATGGTGCCCGAATAGCCTTTGATTGCAGTCCATTCAATCTTTTGCTGAATGCAGCCGCCAATAAACTAGGTAAATCCTATGATGCTGAGGGAGAAATCGCCCGATCAGGCGAAGTCAATCTGACACTTTTTGAAGCACTCAATCGCTTGCCTTTTTACCATAAAAGCTCGGCAAAATCCCTTGGCAGGGAAGATATGGAACGGGATTTTTCCCCATTGATTACTAAATCCGGACTTAGCCCACAGGATACACTAAGTACTTTGGTGGAGCATTTTGCATTTCAGCTCGCATCCGTAATCAAATCCTTTTCTCAAAAAGATACCCCCACAGTTTTGATCACAGGCGGAGGGGCTTACAACACCTATTTCATTGAGCGTTTGGATCATTACCTGAAGAAAAACTGGCTTCAGATTGATGCAAACTCCGAACTGATTGAATTTAAAGAGGCATTGATTTTTGCTTTCTTGGGAGTTTTAAGACTGAGGGAAGAGATAAACTGTCTTGCTTCTGTCACAGGTGCTTCTGAGGATAATTGCGGGGGTACCCTCTACGGCTGACCGATCATCCGGTGGGCGGTGAGGACTGCGTGGTATTTTTTCTATTTTTGGGGCCTAATATAAACCCAAAGAAGAATGCAGGATCTGCTAGAGAAATTTGAAAACAAAAAACCGGAAATCGTATTTGAGTGGAGTGACTCGGAAACTGAAGCTGAGGGCTGGGTAGTGATCAATTCCCTGCGGGGTGGGGCAGCCGGTGGAGGGACCCGAATGAGGAAAGGACTCGACAAGCGGGAAGTAGAGTCCTTGGCAAAAACCATGGAAGTAAAATTCACCGTCTCAGGACCTGCCATCGGCGGGGCCAAGTCAGGAATCAACTTTGATCCGGCTGACCCACGAAAATCCGGCGTATTGGAGCGCTGGTATAAAGCTGTGATGCCTTTATTGAAAAATTATTACGGCACCGGGGGCGATTTGAATGTAGACGAGATTCATGAAGTCATCCCCATCACGGAAGCCTATGGACTTTGGCATCCACAGGAAGGTATTGTCAATGGACACTTTCACGCCAACGAACCACAAAAGATTCGAAAAATCGGTCAGTTAAGACAAGGTGTCTCCAAAGTACTTGAGGATCCGAAATTCACTCCGAATGGCCTCAAAAAATATACCGTGGCTGACATGATCACAGGCTATGGAGTAGCTGAGGCGGCTTGTCACTTCTATTCGATTTGGGGAGGAGATATCCGTGAAAAGCGGGCGATTATCCAAGGATGGGGAAATGTGGGAGCCGCCGCTGCCTGTTTTCTCGCCGTGGAAGGCGTGAAAATCGTCGGCATTATCGATCGTGATGGAGGACTGATCAAAGAAGAGGGATTTGATTTGGACGAGATTCGGGAACTATTCATCAAAAGAAACGGCAATAAGTTGGTTTCCGAAAACCTCATCCCTTTCGAAGAGATCAATTCAAAAATCTGGGATTTGAAAAGTGAAATATTCATCCCGGCCGCGGCCTCGAGATTGCTGACACAGGACCAAGTCTCCAGGATGGTTGATGCCGGACTGGAAGTGATCTCCTGTGGTGCAAATGTCCCCTTTGCCGACTCCGAAATTTTCTTTGGTCCGACAGGAGTCTGGGCAGACGAGAAAATAGCTGTCATTCCTGACTTTATCGCCAATTGCGGAATGGCCAGGGTTTTTGCATATCTGATGAGTGACGGAGCAGAAGTTACCGATAAAGCCATTTTCTCCGATGTTTCAAAAACTATTAAGAAAGCAATGAAAAAGACATTTTCTGAAAACCCCTCCAAAAATAAACTGGCTCAAACCTCCTTTAAAATAGCTTTGACACAACTCGTGTAAAAGGATAGCTAAAGATCCGGGCTGGGAATTAATTTTTCATTAATTCCGGCTCGGGTTCATTTTGAAAGTTGGACAGTTTAAATCAAAATCTGTAGTTTAGTAATCAGCATTTTGATACGGCACCCCATTAAAAATTGCTTAAATTTCCGGAGAGTAAAACCCTGCATACCAAACCGACCAAATGAAGAAATATCTTATAAGTTTATCCATACTTTTCGGAATATTATTTTTTGGCCTAATTGAACCAACAGATTCCTATGCACTTTCTCGGGAAAATGGCATGGAACTTATTGCTCAAGCAGATGCCTCTCAAGCTGATTTGGCAGGTGCCTCCTCAGAAATGCAGGCTGAGGAAGGAACTCATGACAGTCAAATTGCTCCGCTTTGGTTGGTGATCCCTTTTGTCACTTTGCTCCTTATGATCGCCACCGGTCCGCTGTTTTATGAGCACTTCTGGCATCACAATTATCCTAAAATCGCAGTTGGATTTTCGCTCCTTGTGGTATTCTATTATCTTTTTGTACTTGGAAATGTGCACGCTCCTGTTCATGCCTTGGCAGAGTACATCCAGTTCATTGCGTTGCTTGCATCCCTATATGTGGCTTCGGGGGGCATTTTGATAGAGATTGACAAGAAGTCCTCACCTATGGCTAACGTTTCTTTATTGCTCATTGGTGCTTTGGTTTCCAACCTGATCGGTACCACCGGTGCATCCATGCTTTTGATCAGGCCTTTTATCCGCCTCAACAAAGGGAATATTCAGCCTTACCATGTGGTGTTTTTTATCCTGATGGTTAGTAATGTGGGTGGTTCATTGACCCCGATCGGAGATCCGCCCTTGTTTTTGGGATTTCTAAAGGGAGTCCCTTTCTTCTGGACTTTGGAACACAACTGGCCTGCTTGGGTATTAGCGCTGTCATTATTAGCGCTGATTTTCTACTTCGTCGACCGCAAGATGGGTAAAGCAAACGAAGATGAATACACCGAGGAAATAACCTACACCAATAAATTTTCACTCATTGGAATTAAAAATTTCGGCTGGCTCTTTATTATAATCTGTGCCGTATTCCTGGATCCAAATGTGATCGATGGTGTGCCGGCGATCGTCTATGACGGTCAAAAATTTTCATTTCTCAGAGAAATCATCATGCTTTCGGTGGCCTTTTTCTCTTATAAATTCGGGGACCAAAAGGCCCTGAAGGGGAATGATTTCAATTTTGAACCGATCCGAGAAGTAGCCTTTATTTTCGTCGGGATTTTTGGAACGATGATGCCCGCACTCGAGCTGGTCGGGAATTTTGCAAAGTCTCCCGAAGGAGCTTCTTTGATTACTGTTAATACCCTCTATTGGGGCACAGGCACACTTTCTGCCGTGTTGGACAATGCACCTACTTACCTTAATTTCCTTGCCGCAGCCATGGCTTCGGAAGGAGCTAACATTAACAATATCGCTCAGGTAAGAGAATTTGCAAACAATTCGATGAATGATTCGGACACCACATTCCAATTGGCGGCAATTGCTATTGCATCAGTTTTCTTTGGGGCGATGACTTACATCGGCAATGGTCCAAACTTTATGGTGAAGTCTATTGCTGAGCAAAATGGAATAAAAATGCCATCGTTCTTCGGCTACCTGATCCGATTTACCATCCCGATTTTGCTGCCTATTCTATTCCTGATTTGGCTGGTGTTTTTTGCTTTCGTCTAAGTTTTGACCTGAGGATAACGAAAACAATCCATCAAATGATCATTGACCAAGCCAGTCGCCTGCATGTGGGCGTAGATGGTGGTGCTGCCCAAAAATTTGAAGCCGCGTTTTTTGAGATCTTTTGCCAATCGGTCAGACTCGGGAGTGGTGGCCAAAGCTTCGCCCATGGTTCGAAGCGAATTCTGAATGGGTTTTCCTCCGACAAATCCCCAGATGTAGTCTGAAAAGCTCCCAAATTCCTTTTGAATTTCCATAAATCGTTGAGCATTGGTTATGGCTGCCCGGATTTTCAAAACGTTTCGAACAATCCCCGGATCCTGAAGTAATTCCTGTACATAGCTCTCCGGAAATTCTGCTACCACTTGGTAATCAAAATCTGCAAAGGCCCTACGGTATCCCGCTCTTTTCTTCAAAATTGTCGCCCAACTCAGTCCGGCTTGGGCGCTCTCCAATACCAAAAACTCGAAATGGATCCGGTCATCGTAGACAGGTACACCCCATTCGGTATCGTGATAGCTGACATATTCCGGGAATCCAAGGCACCAAGGGCAGCGGGATTTTTGTTCTGTGGCAGACATAGATATCTTGATTTCCTTAAAAATAGTCAAGAATTGGGTTAAGAATCCTTAAGGGTTTAAATTTTGCCACAATAAAACTTTAAAAAATGCTTCATACGTCATGCTTGGAAATCAGCACCGGTGCCTACTTTCAAAATATCGAATTTATCCGTTCACGAATCGGCACCGGGCCGACAATCTCTTCCGTGGTCAAAGGGAATGCCTATGGTCACGGAATAGCGCAAATGGTAACTATCGCTGAAAAGGCCGGGATCCATCATTTCAGCACTTTCTGTTCCGATGAAGCTTGGGAAGTTTTGGAAAACAGCTCCCAAAAGAACGAAGTCATGATTATGGGTGTGCTCCATCCGGAGGAAATCCCCGATCTTATCCGGAATGGGATTCAGTTTTATGCTTTTGGTTTTGAGCGTTTGGAGCATGCCATCGAGACGGCAAAAACCTTAGGACTAAAAGCTCAAATCCATGTCCAGGTAGAAACCGGATTTGAGTGGGCGGAAAGGAAAAAACTCCTGAAAATTCTTCACTGAAAATCAGATCCAGTTTGAAGGATTGCCTACGGCCTGTTCTGCAGCAACTTTACTTTTTCCAGAGACTCACATGAATCTGGTCCGCGTCGGAATCACGGGCTATGGATTTTGGCCAACCCGGCAGACATTTAACCTACTAAAGGATCAACTTCCTTTGGAAAATCGCAATCCACTCAAGCACCTTTTGACCTGGAAAACACAAATCATGAGTCTCAAAAAAGTGGAATCCGGGGAATTTGTGGGGTATGGAAAAAGTTTTCAGGCAAGTCAGGACATGACTTTGGCGATACTTCCCGTAGGCTATTCTCACGGATATGGACGCAATCTCAGCAATAATGGCAAAGTCCTTATTTCGGGTAAATATTGCCCTGTCATCGGCACGGTAAATATGAACGCTGTCGCCGTGGATGTAAGTCATTTGGCCAAGACAAGCCCCGGAGACGAAGTGATTTTGATCGGATACCAAGGAGAAAACGAGATCACTGTCGCTTCATTTGCAGAAACTTCCGATCTGATCGATTACGAAATGCTGACCAGGTTACCTGCCCAAATCCCGAGAAAAATCAGGGATTAATAGAAGATAATCGTCTTGTTTTTGAAAGTCAGAACTTTGCGATCCAGATGATATTTGATGGCCTTGGATAGCGTGACTTTTTCCACGTCCTGCCCGATTTGCACCAATTCAGGTATCGTATTGTGATGCCGCACCCGCGCGACTTCCTGCTCGATAATCGGCCCCGCATCGAGCTCCTCGGTCACATAATGTGCTGTTGCACCGATAATTTTCACCCCTCTTTCGTAGGCCGCGTGGTATGGTCTCGCACCAACGAATGCCGGCAAAAAGGAATGGTGAATATTGATGATCCGATTCGGAAAATGTCGGATAAACTCTGCTGAAACAACCTGCATGTACCGCGCCAAAACGATGAAATCCACCCGATGTTCCTTCAAAAGTGCCAATTGCTCCGCTTCCGCAGTGTCTTTGTTTGAGGTATTTACCGGAATGTAAAAAAAAGGAATCCCAAAAGCCTCCACGATGGGTTTCAGATCAGCGTGGTTCGAAATCACCAAAGGGATATCCACTTCAAGCTGTCCTGCATGATGCCTTCCCAGAATATCGAATAAGCAATGGGAAAGTTTGCTCACAAAAACTGCCATTTTTGGTTTTGGAAAATTGAAATGAAGTTTGAACTCCATTTGGAATTTCTTCCCGATTTCTGCTTCAAAACGAGAAGCTATTTCGTCTTTTTTCAAAGAAAAAGAATCTAACTCCCATGCCGCCCGCATGAAAAACATCCCCATTTCCTCATCCACGTGCTGATCCACTTCCAGAATGTTGCCGTTGTAGGAATATAAAAATCGGGACACGTCCGAGACAATCCCCTTTTGGTCGGGACATTGGATGAGTAAAATTGCCTTGTTCATGAGTTAAAATTAGGAATTCCAAATAGTCCAGGCTGCTTCTGCCTGAAGGACAAGCATATCCATTCCGTTTTTAGCCTTTCCTCCTCTTTCGATGCAGGCCTTCATCAGGGTGGTTTCGTCAGGATTATAGACCAAATCATAGACCCGATGAGATTCAGTAAGCATTTCCACCGGAATATCAGGCATTTCTTCTGCTTTGGGAAAAGTCCCAAGTGGCGTAGTATTGATGATCAGGGGAAAATTGATCATAAAATCAGAATTGTTTTTCAAATCAGCATAGGTGATTTGGTTTTCGGCAGGATTTCTTGAAACCGCCAAAAAACTAACTCCCAGATCCTTCAAAGCCACTTTTACAGCTTTGGAAGCACCTCCTGTCCCCAAGACCAAAGCCTTTGGAATCTCATTTCCAAGCCAATTCTTAAGGGAATTCGTGAAGCCAATGTAATCGGTATTGAATCCTTTTCGATAGCCGTTTCGGATTTGGATGCAATTGACGGCTCCGATTAATTCACAAGCCGAATCCAATTCATTCAAAAACGGAATAACTTCCTGCTTGTAAGGAATGGTCACGGAGATTCCCTCCAGTTCGGGATTTTCAGAAAGCACTTTTTCAAAATCAGCTATCTGAGGGATTTCATAAAGCTCAAACTCACAATTCCAGATTCTTTCCTTTTCAAACTTTGCTGAAAAGTATTTCTTTGAAAACGAGTGGGTTAAGGGATAGCCGATCAGACCGAATTTTCTCATGATTTCAAAAGTTTGGTTGCCAGCCATTCGATAAACAATACCAATCCGATTCCAAAAACAAAGGCAAGTACAGCTGCTAGAATTTGTGGTTGCTCACCCACTTGCTCCAAATAGCTTCCGGGAAGGATGTTGTCTGTCAGGAAAGGTTTCTCGTCCCCATTTGAGGAAGTCCGCCATGCGGTGACGATCTTCCAGGGCCAAAGTTCATTGACCGAGCCCAGCATAAACCCCGACAGTAAGCCAATTGTGGCTGAATGAAATTTTCTCAAAAGCCAGGCAACAAGCCTGCTAAACGACAAAATTCCAACAATACACCCACTCGCAAAAACAAAAAGTTTGAGAAAATTACGCTCGGTGACTGCCTGAAGAATTCCCTCATACTGCCCAAGGATAAGCAAAATAAAACTTCCGCTTATTCCGGGTAAAATCATGGCACAAATGGCTATGGAGCCAGCAATAAAGGTAAACCACAAAGCCTCCGGTGTAGTGGTTGGGGGCAGATTAGTCACCCACCAAGCGATACCAGTACCTATCACAACTGCCAGAATTACTCCCATGTGCCATCGTTTGATTTCCTTTAAAATCATAAAAGCACTTACCAGAATCAACCCGGTAAAAAAAGACCATAATGGGATCGGATGATTGCTCATCAAAAATGTAATCAGTCGCGACAGTAAAAAAATGCTGGATAGAATCCCTAAAAGAAGACTCAACAAAAAAGACCCGTTTACTGCCTTATAGAACTTTTTTACCTCGCCTCCGAACAAAAGCTTGCCGTTTTCCAGCGTAAACGAATTGATACTGTTGAGCAATTCTTGGTAAATCCCTGCAATCAGCGCAATAGACCCTCCAGATACGCCCGGGACGATATCAGCAGCTCCCATTGCCATACCCTTGAAATAGGTCAGGATGTATTTTTTGATAGAGGTCATGTGTTTAGCATTTGTCTTCCAGCGGTCCCAGCTGCCCGCCGGCAGGTGGATGATGATTTACCAACTCCGTTTTTGGCTGGCCTGTCTACCGACAGATAGACACGAATTCACAAACAAAATAGAGGCTGAACGATGAATCGATCAGCCCCTCTTCGTTAAATTTTGATTAAAGTTTGATTTCTCCCAAGAAGTGATCGAAAGTATCTCCTCTGAGTCCGAGACGGATAGTTTCCAAAGGAATGATCTCTGTAGGGCTAATGTTTCCGAGATTTACATTTGCTCCCAAAAGTTTGATGAACCAAACCTGCTGAGACTTTTGAGGAGCCTCCCAAATGATTCTTTCTTCAGGCACTTGGGTTAGAATCTCTTCCACCAATCCTTGACGAACTTCTCCCGAATCGCGAAACAAGCCTACATTTCCGCCTTCACGGGCTTCTCCAATTACCTTCCATGCACCAGCAGCAAGCTCCGTTTGCATTTGCTCGATCCACTTGTATGGAGGAATGATTTTGGCAGCATCCTTGGATCCAACTTCGGAAAGAACTGTGACCTGCTTGGCAAGTGTTGCTATGTATTCACATTTTTTATCGTGATTCAGTGAGATTGAACCATCGGATACTTCTGCAAATTCGAGTTGGTATTTGTCAAGGACTCTACGGTAATCCTCAAATTGACCTCTGACGATAAAAGCTTCGAAAAGCGTGCCTCCCAAATAAACCGGAATTCCTGCAGCCTTGTAGACTGCCAGCTTTTCATTAAGACGTTTGGTGACATAAGATGTCGCCCAGCCCAGTTTGACGATGTCTACAAAATCAGAGCAACTATCTACAAAATCCTCGGTTTCCCGAAGGCTAAGACCCTTGTCCATAGCCATAGTAAATCCCGTGGTACGTGGCTTATCAGTCCGTACAGGAATATTCTTTAGCACATAATTCATGTGTTGATAATTTGATTTTTAATGGCCACATGGAATCTTGCATGCGGGATGATCATCACAGTGTGTGACTTTTTTGTCATGCTTGATTTCATTTGCCAGGTTTTAAAGTTTAGAGCAGGGAATGATCATCCCGGTATTGAGTGATGATCTTGTAGATTGCCTTCTGCTGTTTGAGCTCAGGCATCAGTTCATACAAGATGGTATGCTTATCATAGTCCAAAGTTAACGCATTTTCCAAATATGAGAACGCATCTTTGTATTTGCCCATTTTTACCAGATATACAACCATACGATAGTACAGCTCGGGTTCTTCCGGAGCTTCTTCGATTCCCTCACGGACGACATCGACAGCTTCTTCAAAGCGGTTTTGCTCAAAATAGATCACTGAAAGATTGACATAAGTCTCCATTATGCCGGGCTCGAGGTTGATTGCCTCTTCATAGGCTTCCGAACTTGCCTGCATGTTGCCCAGATTGAATTCGGCGTCTGCCAATCCCACCCAGAAGTTGGCATTCTCCTTATTGAGATTGAGTGCCTTTTTGAAATAATGGATTGCTTCAAAAAACTTTTCCTTCTTGAGCATGCACATGCCAAGTCCAAACCAAGCGTCGTCGTATTCTTCGTCGAGTTTTGCGGACTTTTTAAAATATTTGAAGGCCTCATCGATTTTGCCCAGCTTCTCATAGGCTGCGCCCATGTAGCAGCAGTTTTCCGCATTGACTCCTTCGCAGTTGATGGTGTTTTGGTAAGCCTCCAAGGCTGCCTCGTATTGGTGGGTATTCATCAAAGAATTCCCAAGGTTGAAGTGTGCCGATGCAAAGGCATCATCAATAATCAGCGCATATTCATAGGCGGAAATGGCATCTTCAAACCGGCCCAGTCGGTTATAGACTACCCCTAAATTGTACCAAGCGCCTGCTGAATAAGGATCCTGATCAATAAATTCCTGATAAAACTGGAGAATTTCGTCAAACGATCCTTCCTCTTCAGTGATCATGGCCAGCTGAAACAAGGCATCCTCGTGGTTGATTCGGTTTTTCACCGCTTCCTTAAAATAATCGCTGGCTTTGGTGTTGTCTCCTTTTGCCCGATAGAGGTTCCCAAGCGAGTAAAGAACTTCCGCTTTGTCCTCCGCCATAGGTAAATAACTCTCGAGCAACTCTATTCCATCCTGATGACTCCCTGCCAAGATGTGTGCATTGGCCAAGGCCAAAACGATATCTTCATTGTTTGGAGACAGGTTATTCAGATTTTCCAGAATACTTAATCCTTCTTCCAGCTCATCGTTAAAAATAAGACACTGCGCTTTGAGCAAACGTATTTCCACCGAAAAAGGAAACTTTTCCAGGGCATATTCTGAAGCTCTCAGTGCTTTGAGGAATTTTTGCTGGTCGAAATAGAACTGAATGATGTCTTCCAGTTCTTCTTCTTCAAAATAGAGGTCGAGGTTTGATTTCAGAGAATTTTCAAATCGCTCAACGAGTTTTTTATCTTCTTCCCAGTCGTGATCGTGATCTCCGGTCATTCGATGATGTTATGGTTTATTTAAGATACCAATAAAAGAGGGATCTCAAAATTCACTTCATTTAATTTTTTCAATCCTGAAAAGATTTTTTTTCAGGGAAACAGGGTGACTGTTTTAATTAACCCCTCAATAACGCCACGTCCAAATATTAAGTTTGTTTTATGGCGTTTTCGCCCATTCCAGACTTTCCCTGAGCGAAAAATAGCGGAAACTTAAAAACCTTTCGATTTTGGCATTGTCAAATCTGATTTTTTGCTGAGAAAGCATAGCCGTCTGCTTGTTTAAGGGGCTTTTGCTCAATCCGAAAGCGCGGAGCAACGATAGGGTAAATGAGGCAATTGAAATTAGTCCGTCAGAAAGCGGAAACCTGGGACCTTTTTTTCCAAAAACAGTTGCGCTTTCTGAGAAAAATTCCTGGTACGAGATGCTCTCTTTATTTAAAATGAAACGCTCACCCCAAGCCTGGCTTTCAACCAATTCACGGGTAATCTTCGCTGCATCCCTCACGTCTATGTAATTTAAATCTCCTTTCGGAAAAAAGTTACCCTCCTCCATGACATAAGAATAGATCGCTGTACTGCTCTTTCCGTAACTTACTTTTCCAAGCAAAACAGAGGGATTAACCACAATCAACTCCAAGCCTTCCTGTTCCCCTCTCCAAACTTCCAATTCCGCCCAGTATTTTGAAACAGCGTATTCGGTATTCCATGGAGATTCTACCCATTTGAATTCTTCATCAATCACACTTAATTCCGGACTTCTTCCGATGGCTGATACTGAACTCACGTGGACCAATTTTTTTACTCCGGTGGCCAGCATGGCATTGACAAGATTCGCGGTGCCGGTGGTATTTACCTCATAAAGTTTTTCTTTGTCTCTGGCAGAGAAAGAAACCAAGCCCGCCGAATGGATCACGAGGTCCATACCGGCCAAAGTTTCAAGCAATGATTCCGTATTGGACAACTCACCAATATGCCATTGGATGTCAATTCCTTCAACCAAGTCCAAACTGGAATTTTCACGCTTTAGCCCATGAATTTTTCCCAAAGCACTAAATTCTTTGGCAAGCTGACTACCAAAAAGTCCCGTAATTCCCGTAATCAAAATATTCATAACCGGATCCTAAAGTCGGGTATTGATTAACTCGAGATTTTGCAGTTTCTCATAAATCTTCTGGTATTTTGGCAAGGTGTCAAGCATATCAAGGTAGCGTGCATTGTGGCAATCTGTTCCCAATAACGCAACCATTCCTTTATCGACGAGCATTTCACCAAAATCTTTGACCTGCTTGGAATAAAATCCTGTAAGCGAAAGCAAATTCACCTGGAAAAGAAGGTTTCTTTCGAAAAGTTCTTCCTGAAGTTTCTTATCCATAATTAGGTATTGATAGCGCTCCGGGTGAGCCAAAATCGGCTTATAACCCGCCATCTCCAAATGAAAAAAGATGTCAAAAAGCATTTGGGGTTTATTGATAAACCCGGTTTCGACCAAGATATAACTGTCTCCAAAGGTGAGCATCTTTTCACCTGCCTTCACTTTTTCAAAGAAAATTTCATCCATGTAGTACTCTGCTGCGGCATCTATTTGGATGGCAATTCCTTCTTTCTTGACCGCCTTTCGGAGATCTTCCAAGCCCATATGGATGATTTCCGGAGTATTACGATAATATTCCGACATGATATGTGGGGTGGTGATTATTTTTTCCAAGCCATAATCCGCTAATCGCTTCACCAATTCAAGCGATTCCTCCATGGATTTGGATCCATCATCGATCCCCGGGATCAGGTGAGAGTGCATGTCCACTTTCAGCCACGACAGGTCCAGTGGCGTGGTTTCTTCGGGTTTTCTTTTGAATGCGTCAAGCCATGCCATCATAAGCCCCCATTACTTTGAATTTTAAATTCCGCCAAGGATGTCCAAGTTTTATCCTTATCGGAGATTATTGGCTCGTCGATTCGCCAATCAATTCCCAATTTAGGATCATTCCAAAGGATTCCACCTTCAGAAAGCTTATTGTAATAATCAGAACATTTGTACGCAAAAATAGCATCTTCCAATACAGAAAACCCGTGTGCAAATCCAACCGGAACGAAAAGTAAGTTGTTTATTTCTCCATCTAATACTGTAGAGTAGTGTGCTCCAAAAGTCGGGGAATCCTTTCTCAAATCAACCACTACATCGAGCACCTTCCCCGATATTACCCGGACGAGTTTGGCCTGTGCAAAGGGCGCATGCTGAAAATGGAGCCCGCGAACAGTCCCTTTTTGAGAAAAGGACTGATTGTCCTGAACCCAATCCACAGTTATACCATTTTTTGCCAACCAATCATGTCTGTACGATTCAAAGAAATAGCCTCTGCTGTCATGAAAAATTTTTGGAAAAATCTCAATAAGACCAGCAATAGGAGCACTGCGCAATTCTGCCATTTGGGGATAAATACTTGAGCTTGGTAGGGCAAAATAACTACTCCCCAATTGACTATCCTAATCTATTCTAGATAATTATCCCCAAATTTGTACTTGGAAGGCCGAATTCCCCATCCATCAGGATTTGATGGCGGATATATAGAATCCATGAAGCGGAACCTATTATCCAAAAAAGACCGTTGATTACCACGAATAGAACTTGTTATGAATAAATTTTCAAGAAAACTCCAAAAACTTCACGACACCTCGCCAAAAGAGGAGACCGCCATCCTTGTCACACTGATTCGTCAGCAACAAAGCGAACAGGAAGTGGAAGAGCATCTGGACGAACTTGCCTTTTTGGCCGAAACACTCGGTGCAAAGACAGTTTACAGGTTTACCCAACGTATGGAAAAACCGGAGATCAAGACCTTTGTTGGTTCGGGAAAATTGGAAGAAATCAGGGCATATGTGGAGCATTTCGAAGTGGACATGGTCATATTCGATGATGACTTGAGCCCTTCCCAAATGCGAAATTTGGAAAATGAAATCAAGGTGAAAATCTATGATAGATCTTTGTTGATCTTGGACATTTTCCTCAAAAGGGCCCAAACAGCACAGGCTAAAACGCAGGTAGAACTTGCCAGATTTCAATATTTATTGCCGCGATTGACTAACATGTGGACTCACTTGGAGCGTCAGCGCGGTGGCACAGGTACCCGGGGTGGTTCCGGTGAAAAAGAAATCGAAACGGATAAGCGGGACATTCGTGCTAAAATCACCTTGCTGAAAGAAAAACTTCTTGAAATCGAAAAACAGGGGGTCACACAGCGAAAAGGCCGCAAGGGAGTGGTGAGAGTTGCCTTGGTAGGCTATACCAACGTGGGAAAAAGCACGCTGATGAACCTCATCACCAAGACGGATATTCTGGCTGAAAACAAGCTTTTTGCAACTGTGGATTCCACGGTCAGAAAAGTGGTGTTGGAGAAGGTTCCCTTTTTACTTTCTGACACCGTTGGATTCATTCGCAAATTGCCTTCGCACTTGATCGAATCCTTCAAATCAACTTTGGATGAAATCCGCGAGGCGGACCTTTTGGTGCATGTCGTCGATATTTCGCATCACGCTTTTGAAGACCAAATCGGAGTGGTAACTCAGACACTGAATGAAATCAAAGCGGGAGACAAGCCTGTTTTATTGGTTTTCAACAAAATCGACCTTGTACTTCAAATGCCGTCCGAAGAGGAATCCCAACATATCAGCGAACATGAACTTCAGGAAACGCGCTATGTCGATTTCAAAGCCTTAAGTGATGCTTACGAAAAGAAAAATGGAATTAAGCCTGTATTTATGTCGGCAACTTCGGCAGAAAATGTAGAAGAATTTCGAGCAGCACTGTTGGCAGAAGTCAAAAAACAACACAGAAAAATATATCCCCACTACCTCGAAGACGAAGTCATCGAATGGAATGAAAAGGATATCCTGAATTAAATTTGACTCAATTTCGGGTCGAAAGGGTCAGAAATTCATTTAAAGAGCACTTCTTGACTGAATTTTTGAATACAACAAAGAACTATGAATTTTCATAAGCTCTCCGGTGAGAATTACCTCTCACCGGTTTTTTTTTGTATTTCCTCAAATTCCCGGAAAGGAAATGCCTTTCACCCTGCGATACAGGTTGAGGGCATATTTATCCGTCATTCCGGAGATAAAATCGACCAAATTTCTGAGTAGTGGGTAAGGATTTACTTCTGCACCCCAGCCTTTCAGCGGAAAGTCTTCCGGCAGTAATCTCAGGATGCTTTTGTCTTGTCCGGAGAACAATTCAGGGCTGTAGAATTGATGATAAAGTGCCTGTGAAAACACAGACAACAAGCCTTCCAGTACCTGGAATCCGGCAGCTTCTTTTTCCAAGACAACTTTTGATCGATAGATACTCTTTACTGAAGCTGTGGAAATGGCAGCAAGGGCTTTGGCCGATGGAATAATATCCGTGAGCGCTTTATCAAAATTCCCTTTCCGCATACCTTCCTCATAGAGTACAAAAACTTCAACCGATTCTCGAATTAATTGTCCAATGGCCATTGCTCTCAGGATACCAAGGTTTTGGGCTTGAGTTCGGTCTTTCAATTTCTCCTTGTCAAATCGGTCACCCAATATTGGCTTGAGCAAGCTGACGGTTTCTTCAAAACTGATCAAGCCCATCGTGCAACCATCCTCAAGGTCGATAATATTATAACAGATGTCATCTGCTGCCTCCACCAAAAATGCGAGTGGATGTCGAACCCAACATTCTGCACTTGTTTTTTCAATTCCCAATGTATCCGTCAACAATTCGAAATCGATGAGTTGATTGATGAAAAATCCAAATTTCTTTTGGCTCTTTCGTGCGATATCCCGCTGAGGGATCAAGCTTGGCCTTGGATATTTGGTGAAAGCTGCCAAGGTTGCATAGGTCAGATTTAACCCAAATTGCTTGGAAACCAACATTCGAAAACCCTGGGCATTTCCCTCGAAGTTGACCAAATCAGACCATTGGTCTACTCTGACATGCTTTTCCCATACTTTGCCATAGACATGAAATCTGAAAAAGTCTGAAATCGCTTCTTCCCCGGCATGCCCAAACGGAGGATTTCCGATATCATGAGTAAGCGCAGCCGCTGCTACAATTGACCCTATAGCTGAGGAAGAAATCCCCAATTTTTCTAAAGTAGGATACTTTTCGATGAGAAACTCCCCAGCAGACTTCCCCAGAGATCTTCCGACACTGGAGACCTCCAGACTATGTGTAAGCCGTGTGTGAACAAAGGCATGCTCAGGAAGAGGGAATACCTGTGTTTTATCCTGAAGATTCCGAAAAGGTGCCGAAAAAATGATTCTGTCGTAGTCTATTTCAAACTCTGTTCTGCTGGATTCCAGATTTGGAGATCTTGGAGTTTCACCAAAACGTCCATTTGCCAGCAATTTTTCCCATTTCATCATCCCCAAAATTAAAAAGCTCCCGAGATTAATCTCCTATTTAAAAAAACTTTGATGCCTTGGCATGGGGATTGAATCCTTTGAAAGGAAACTAAATAAAAACACACACATGAAGGCCCTAGTTAAAAACCTATTACTCAGCTTGATTTTATTGGCAAGTTTCGCCTGTGGCACAGACGATTCTCCCAAATCCGGACAGGCCAGAGTCAACTTCTACTTAGTAGATGCCCCGGCAGACTTTGATGAGGTTTGGATCGAAGTCTTGGCTCTACGCGTGAAAACCGATCACGGGAAAAGTGAAATGTCCGAAGATGATAATTCCTGGAAAGAAATTATTTTTGAAGGAAGCCAATACATCAACTTGTTGGATCTAACAGGCGGAAATACCCTTCTACTTGGCACTGAGGATTTTCCCGAAGGAAAAATTGATCAAATCCGACTCATCCTGGGAGAGGATAATTACCTCATCAAAAATGGAAACAGACTGGAGCTCAAAACTCCAAGTGCACAACAAAGTGGCCTTAAAATCAAAGTGAATCAGGAAATTGATGCGGGTAATTCCTATAACCTGATGATTGATTTTGATGTAGCAAAATCTATTGTGGTAGCCGGAAACTCAGGCAATATCATTCTAAAACCTGTTCTTCGGGCTTTTCTGGAGCAGTCTCAAGGAGTGCAGGGCCAAGTGCTTCCGCTCGCGGCTCAACCTGTCCAAGTGAATGTCAATGGAGGTGGAGTTGACCTAAACACCTTTACCGACACGAAAGGGAATTACGTGATACAGGGTATTCAACCCGGAACATACACCCTCACCCTCACGCCAAACGAACTGTACAATCCTGCAACAATTACAGGAATCAGCGTGGAGGCTGGCAAATTAACAACCGTCCCTGCTGTCACACTCACACTCAAATAAATTTTAAATGCCGGACTCCAATCCGGCATTTTTCTTTCAGTTCCATTTGTCCAAAACACTTAAATTGAAGAGTTTTGGACTAAATTTGTTTTGTGATTAAAACCAAACACCTACTTCCATTAGCACTTTTTTCGGCCTTGCTCTGGTCATGCCAAGACTTGGATTCCAGTCCCAAAGCTTTGGTTAATATACTTTTAATAGACGCTCCAGCAAAATGGGATTCCGTCGTTGTCGAAATCCAGGGAGTAGAATTGGAGTTCGTGCCCAACAGTCGGCAAGGAGGAGATGTCCAGCGGATTTTCCTGCCCTATGAACTTGGGAACAAGCAAGTAGACATTTCCCGGTTTGTCGGAGGCAGATCGCTTCCAGTAGCCCGAAATGAAATGCAACTGGGCGTGATCACCGGAATTACACTAAGACTTGGAACAGGAAATTCCCTGTACTTAAATAAGGAAAAATTTCCCTTGGAATTGCCAGATGGAAAAATCGATTATTTCCAATCTCTTAACATTGATCTGGAGCAAGGTATTTCTTATGATATAGTCTTGGACTTTGACTTGGCAAAATCCATCCAAGTAACAGGTTCCAATCCACTTGCCCTGAAATTTAATCCGACGATTGCGGCTTTTTCCGGATTCGGAAAAGGGGAATTGACTGGTACCACCAGTCCGACAGAAATCCGCCCGGTGATTTATGCCATTAAAGGAACTGACTCATTGAGTACCCATACCAATTCAGGCGGAAATTTCCTGTTCCGGCTTGAACCCGGTGATTACACCGTTTTCATTGACCCTAAGGATTCCCGGTATAATGCCAACACCATCCTCAATGTGAAAGTCGAACAAGGGAAAAAAACACCTCTGGAACGTATCACCCTTACTAGGAAATGAACCGATTGGATCAGCTCTACATGAGAAGAGCACTGGAACTTGCCGAATGGGGCAGGGGCCATGTAAGTCCAAATCCAATGGTGGGTTGTGTCATAGTACATCAGGATCGAATCATCGGGGAAGGCCACCATCATCAGTATGGCGGTCCACATGCTGAAGTCAATGCCGTTCATTCGGTTGAAAATAAGGATCTACTGAAAGAGGCAACAGTTTATGTCACACTTGAACCCTGTGCCCATTGGGGAAAAACCCCTCCCTGTGCCAATCTTCTCGTAGAAAATCAAGTGAAAAAGGTTGTGATAGCCGCCGTCGACACCAATCCCTTAGTAGGAGGAAAAGGGATTGAAATCCTAAAAAATGCAGGAATTGAAGTTGAAACGGGGGTTTTGGAAAAAGAAGCCCGCTGGCAAAACCGACGTTTTTTCACCCAAATCGAAAAGCACAGACCCTATGTGATTCTCAAATGGGCACAGACCCAAGATGGGTTTGTGGCTCGGGAAAACTTCTCCTCCAAATGGATCAGCGGAAGCCAAAGCCGTCAGCTGGTTCACAAATGGAGAGCCGAGGAGGGCGCGATTTTGGTTGGGAAAAACACCGCCTTACATGATAATCCAAACCTAAACGTCCGGGATTGGGCAGGCAAAACCCCCATGCGGGTTGTCCTGGATGCCAAGTTGGAACTTCCTCAAAACCTTACCCTTTTTGACCAAACCATTCCGACAGTTTGCTATAATTCCAAAAAATCGGAAACTCAGGAAAACCTCAATTTCGTCAATCTCGGAGAACAATTCGGCATGCACGACATGTTGAAAGACTTACATTCCCGAAAAATCCAAAGTCTGATTGTCGAGGGTGGAACAAAGGTTTTGTCCCAATTCATCGAAAAAAGTCTTTGGGATGAGGCACGCGTATTTACCGGAAAAGTAAAATTTGGAACTGGAATTTCAGCCCCGATATTGAACCAAAATCCAGCAGAAACCCTTTCAATTGGCGAAGATATTTTAAACATTTACCACCATGGCTGAGACCCTTTTGATCCCCGATACCGCAACCAAAGCTGAGAAATACGAGGCCTTGCTTCCCCAAATAGAAGCGTTAATTTCCGAAGAACCTGATCTGTATGCCAATCTGGCAAATATTGCTGCGGCTTTGAAGGAAGCTTTTGGTTTTTTTTGGGTTGGGTTTTATTTGGTGAAAAATGAGCAGTTGGTCTTGGGGCCTTTTCAGGGGCCAATCGCCTGTACACGAATCAACTTTGGAAAAGGGGTGTGCGGCACCGCTTGGAAGGAGTCAAAAACCCAACTGGTGCCGGACGTGGATGCATTTCCCGGACACATTGCCTGTAGTTCAGCTTCGAAGTCTGAGATAGTAGTACCGGTTTTCAGAGGAAATGAGGTTGCAATGGTTCTCGATGTGGACAGCGATCTATTGGCTGATTTTGATGAGACGGATCAGAAGTATCTGGAAGAATTGATGGGGATATTGGGGAGTATGCTTGACTAATTTCAGCTAATAATAGATATTAAGGCTATAAACTAGATTTTTATGCCAAAAATTTTTGAATATTTCGGAATCATCTTTTTCTTTTATTCCAATGAGCACGAACCAATTCATGTTCATGCTAAAAGCGGTGAATTTGAAAGTAAAGCCGAGTTTATTTTGGTAAATGGGCAAATTGAGGAAGTTGTTATATCTTCAGTTAAAGGGAAAAAGCCACTCAAAGACAAGGACTTAAAAGAATTTCAAGTATTTTTAGAAAGCTATGGGCTAAAAATCGTTGCAAAGTGGGTAGACTATTTCGTTTACCATAAAAAAATCGAATTTGAAAAAATAACCGAGCGAATTAAATGAGATTTACATACGACAAATTGGATAATGATATCATTCAGATTGAAGTTTTGAAGGCTGAATGGATTCGTGACTATCTTCTTGAAATTAGATTTACCGATGGGAAAATTCAAAAAGTTGATTTTGAACAATTCTTGAAAAATTCAAAACATCCTGAAATACAAAAATATCTGGAACTCGAATTATTCAAGAAGTTTGAAATTAGGGATGGAAACCTCAACTGGAATGATTTTGATCTAATTTTTCCAGTTTCGGATCTTTATGCTGGAGAGATTACAGCTTGACAAAACTCTCTAACGATCTCCAAAGTCTCTGATTTTTGCTCGATCATTCCCATGTGTCCCACTCCTTGCAGTTCAAAATAATGGGTGAAAGTATCCTTTTGGGCGCGGCTGGCTTCAATTTTTACCGCTCCATCTGATGTGCCGGCAATCAGTAATTTTGGACCTGAGTATTGTCTAAGCAACTCCAGTCTATCTTTCCGATCCCTCATAGCTCCTGAAAAAGCAATCAGTCCATTCAAACTGCATCGTTTTGCATCTTCGATTGCGTCCTCAATTTCTCCGGACAATTCTTCTCTTCTGTTTTCGGGAAAAAGCGGGGGGACGAATGAGGTGACGAATTTCTCAACTCCATATTTTCGAAGAAAAGTGATCGTCCGGTTTCGCATTGCCTTTTTGTCTGTATCATCGGCAAAAGCGGTGGAATGAAAAAGGCCAATTGCTTTGATGCGATTTCCCATCAATTCCAAAAGTGCCAAGGAAACATACCCTCCGAGTGAATGACCGATTAGGATTGGATTTTCGATTTGGTTGGACTCCATCCATTCTTCCAATGAAACCGCCACTTCTTCCAAAGAAAGCTGATGACCTGAAATCGGGGAGTTTCCAATCCCGGGCAAGTCGGGGCAAAGCACCCGAAATTCATTAGAAAGTGCTTCCGCAAAGTCAAGCCACATGTTACCCGTTTCACAATATCCGTGAATCAGAATTAAAGGCTGACCTTTTCCTTTTTCAAAAAAATGAATACAAGACATTTGGGAGTTTTTAGGAAACGCGAACTACTTCTGAAAGGCTTCTGACAGCCTCCGCTATTCCTTCAGGATCAAATCCACACTCACGATGAAGCTCGATTTGCTCGCCGTGTTCGATCACATCATCCGGAATTCCCAGACGTCTTACCTGAGCAGAATAGCCATTGTCAACCATCCATTCCAACACTGCCGACCCGAAACCACCCATCAGGCAACCATCTTCGATCGTAACCACTTTATTGAATTTGCCAAAAATCTCATGAAGTAACTCCCCGTCCAATGGCTTCACAAAGCGCATGTCGTAATGTGCAGGATTCAAACCCTCTTTTGCCAATGTGGCGCAGGCTTGCACGGCATAATTCCCAATATGTCCTATGGATAAAATTGCCACTTCTTCGCCTTCTTTTACAATCCTTCCCTGACCGACAGGAATCTGACGCAGTGGAGTTCTCCACTCCGGCATCACACCGTTACCTCTTGGATATCGGATCGAATAAGGTCCCTCATGGATTGAGGCGGAATACATTAGATTTCGCAGTTCTTCTTCATTCATCGGAGAGGACACCACGAGATTGGGAACACAACGGAAAAAAGCAATATCGTACGCCCCGTGATGTGTAGGACCGTCAGCCCCGGCAAAGCCAGCGCGGTCTAAGCAAAGCACGACGGGCAAGTTTTGAAGACACACATCATGGACAACCTGATCGTAGGCCCGCTGCATAAATGTGGAATAAATATTACAGAAAGGAACCAAGCCTTGAGTTGCTAGACCTGCGGAAAAAGTCACCGCATGCTGCTCGGCGATTCCGACATCAAAAGCACGATCGGGCATTGCCTTCATCATGATGTTGAGCGAAGACCCGGAAGGCATAGCAGGCGTCACACCCATAATTTTGGGGTTCATTTCAGCCAATTCGACCAGGGTGTGCCCGAAAACATCCTGATATTTTGGTGCCTGAGGGGCAGTTGGTGTTTTTTTGAAAATTTCGCCCGTTACTTTATCAAATGTCCCGGGGGCATGCCAGGTGGTTTTATTGCCATTTTCGGCAGGGGCATACCCTTTGCCCTTTACCGTGATGCAATGAAGAATTTTTGGTCCGGGAATATCCTTCATATCGTTGAGGATTTCGACAAGATGGTTTACATCATGCCCGTCAACAGGACCGAAATAACGAAGATTGAGCGATTCAAAAAGATTGCTTTGTTTCAGTACCGCAGATTTGATTGCTCCTTCTACTTTGGATATAATTTCCTGAGCACTGCTGCCAAACTTGCTTAATTTACCCAGCATCTTCCACACTTCATCTTTTACTTTATTGTAAGTAGGAGAAGTGGTGATATCAGTCAGATAATCTTTTAATGCCCCGACATTCGGGTCGATGGACATGCAGTTATCATTGAGAATAATCAATAAGTTGGTATCACTGACCCCCGCGTGATTCATGGCTTCAAATGCCATTCCTCCGGTCATCGATCCATCACCGATTACCGCTACATGCTGAATATTGGAGTTTTTGTATTTAGAAGCGACTGCCATTCCAAGTGCGGCAGAAATCGAGGTACTGGAATGTCCGACACCGAATGTGTCAAATTCACTTTCTTTCCGCTTCGGAAAGCCCGAAAGACCACCATAGACACGATTTGTGTGAAATTTCTCTTTTCTTCCAGTCAAAATTTTATGTCCGTAGGCCTGATGACCCACATCCCATACCAATTGATCTTC
This sequence comes from Algoriphagus alkaliphilus, assembly GCF_900103735.1. Taxonomy (GTDB): domain Bacteria; phylum Bacteroidota; class Bacteroidia; order Cytophagales; family Cyclobacteriaceae; genus Algoriphagus; species Algoriphagus alkaliphilus. The sequence goes on from NZ_FMXE01000002.1 coordinate 96,267, forward strand.
AGGAGTATTGAGTACATAGTGTAATGCCACGGTCAATTCTACCACACCCAAACTAGCCCCAAAGTGTCCTCCATAGACCGATACATTGTCCACAATGAACTGACGCAATTGGTCGCAAACTTGGACTAATTTTTCCTTCGGAAATTTCTTCAGGTCATCGGGAGTATTGATTTGTGCGAGTAGTTCTCCGGGAGTGATTTGCATTTTCTGAAGTCTAGGTGTCAATAGGGAATAACAGTAAGCAGAATAGTTTGTTTCACTTGCTTATTAAATTAAGCAGAAAGACGGTTTTGCTTTATATCCCTACCCCTCCGATTAATTTAGCGTATTTGAATATCTTTGGCAGACAGTCCGCAAAATTAACCAATAAAATTACAATCCGGTGAGTTTCGAGATCAAATTGCCACTTTTTGAAGGCCCATTCGACCTGATGCTGTTCTTCATCGAGCGGGATGAGCTTGATATTTACGACATCCCAATCTCCAAGATTACCAATGACTTCCTTGAGTATATTCATCAGTTGGAAAAAATGGAGATTGAGGTTGCCAGCGATTTTATTCTCTTTGCAGCCACGCTGATGAAAATCAAATCTCGCATGCTGCTTCCCCGGCCTGAGCTCAATGAAAAAGGGGAAGAAGTAGATCCGAGGGAAGAACTCATCAGGAACCTCTTGGAGTACAAAAAATACAAGTCTGTAATTGAAGAAATGGCTCAAATGGAGTCCCTCAGGCTCTCAAAGGTAAAAAGAGGAAATCTCGCACAAGAACTTTTAGAACTAAGCAAAAATGAAGACGTTGAAGCTGAGATGCAACATGTTGATCTCTACAAGTTGCTCAGGGTTTTCCAAAAATGTATGGCAAGACTTGCCTCCAGAGTTGACGAAACAAAACATACTGTAATTCAGTACCCTTATACCATTGAGCAGCAAAAAGACTTTGTTTTGGAAAAAATAAGTTTTAAAAAACAAGTACCTTTTGAGGAATTCATCCAATTCAAACCAGAAAAAATCTTTGTGATTTATACGTTCTTAGCGATCCTAGAGCTTCTTCAACTTTCCCTGATCACTATTATCATCGGTGATGGGTATAATAATTTTTGGGTAGAAAAGACTGAGCCAATAGCTGCAGCCTAAGTATGAAGCTGGACAACAAGAAGATCTTTAAAACATTAAACCCAAATAAAGTATGGGTACCCATCATCATAGGACTTGGGATAGTCTTTGCGATGTTTTACCTCGACCCCTCGATTACAGCCGAATCACTCAAAGGGGTATTTGATGCCTCGATACCCTGGCTGTTTTTTGCCATTCTTGTATTGTTTTTTAGAGATTTAGGGTATGTCTATCGGATACGCGAGATTACAGATCGCCAACTCACCTGGACACGGGCGATCTATGTCATAATCCTCTGGGAATTTGCCTCTGCGGTGACTCCTTCGGTAGTGGGAGGAACTGCCGTAGCGATGTTTATTCTCAACAAAGAAGGAATCAAAATGGGAAAAGCCATCGCTTTTGTAATGGTGACCGCAATTTTGGATAATCTTTTCTTTGTCATCGGAGCTCCGATCATCCTTTATTTCGCAAAAGGAAACATTTTTCCCGAGAGCAAGCTGCTTGAAACCCAAATGGAAAATAGCCTTCAGGCAATCTTTTGGATCAGCTATGGACTTTACGCGTCTTACACCTTGGTGATGTCTGCCGCTTTGTTTTTCAGGCCAAGGGTCTTTAAGTGGGTGTTGATCAAAATTTTCAGCCTGAAATTTCTCCGTAAATGGAAGCATGATGCGCAGGAATATGGCAATCAGATCATCGAGGCTTCCCGGGAATTGCGAGGAAAAAGAGCTGGCTTTTGGTTGCCTATCATCGGAGCAACTGTATTCATTTGGACCTCCAGATATTTGATGTTGAATGCACTGATTTCAGCATTTGTTCCTTTATCCTTCGAACAAGAGATTATCGTTTTTGCAAGACAGGTGATTATGTGGATCGTCATGATGATATCCCCAACTCCAGGGAGCAGCGGCACGGCGGAGTTCTTCTATGCACAATTCTTCACCCAGTTTCTGGGAGGTTATACCTTTGTGACAAGTATCGTCTGGAGGTTGTTTTCCTACTACCCGTATTTGATTTTAGGAGCGATTTTTCTTCCACGATGGATACGGCAAGTCTTTTTCAAAAAGAAACCAGTAGGAGAGGAATAATATGCTCAGCTCGCTATCCATAACGCAACTGGAAGAATTGACGGGAGGAAAAGCTCAGGGGAAAGAATTTCCCGGATTGATTACTCAGATCAGCATCGACTCAAGGCAGATTATCCAACCGGAGCAATGTCTTTTCGTCGCCTTGAGAGGAGTCAAAGCTGATGGAGCAGATTTTATCCCAACGCTGATTCAAGCCGGTCTTCGCGTATTTCTCGTGCATCAGGACCGCACAATAGACCCAGAATTAGCAAAAAATGCCACTTTTATTCCGGTAAAAAACACCCGAAATGCACTTCAGGCAATCGCTTCATTCCAACGAAGTCAATTTATAAAACCCGTCGTTGGAATCACGGGAAGCAATGGAAAAACAATTGTAAAAGAATGGCTTGGGCAGGTATTAAGCCAAAGCTTTACGGTTGCCAAAAGCCCTAAAAGCTACAACTCCCAAGTAGGCGTACCGCTTTCGATTTTTGGGATTCAGGCTTATCATCAAGTCGCCATTCTTGAAGCGGGAGTTTCCAAACTAGGTGAAATGCACACGCTATCGGCAATGATCAGCCCGAATTTGGGGATATTCACCAATATCGGGACGGCACATGAGGAAGGTTTTTCAAGTATTGAAGAGAAAATAAGGGAGAAACTTCAACTTTTCCAGAATAGCCAATTGCTCATTTACTGCAGGGATCAAGCCCTTGTCAGTAAAGAAATTCAGGAAACCTTTTCAAAAGAACGGCTGATTTCCTGGTCAGAAAAGCCGGGGGCGGATTTTGTGGTTTCTGCCAAAAAACAGGAAACTCAGACCAAACTTATCCTGATCAAAAGTGACCTGAATACCTTCACTTTTCAGATTCCGTTCACCGACACCGCCTCCATCGAAAACATCACACATGTCATTGTTGCAGCGCTGACATTAGGGCAAGAGATTCCCTCCATACAGGAAGGGCTCAAGCACCTCAAGCCCGTGGACATGCGACTCACACTTAAACCGGGGCTGAATGATTCACTGATCATCGATGACACGTATAACAATGACATCGCCGGCCTTAAAGTTGCGCTTGAATTTCTCAGCCAACAACGACCCAAACGCCGAAAAATCCTGATTCTTTCAGATCTGCTTCAGCAAGGAATTCCTGAAAAAATCTATTCCGAAGTTTCAGAATTGATCAAATCCTATGGACTCGATCAAATAATAGGTGTCGGAGGTGATGTCAGTCGACTGAGAGATTTTTTCCCAAACCAGTTTAGCAACTATCCTACTACCGAAGCCCTCCTTCAGTCGATAGATACCGATGCATTTCAAAATGATCTGATTTTGATCACCGGAGCCCGGCCATTTGCTTTTGAGCGAATCGTCAACAGGCTTCAGCAGCGAATCCATGGCACCACCCTGGAAATTAACCTGAATGCACTGACGCATAATTTCAATTTTTACAAAAGACAGGTCAAGCCAGAAACCAAAATGATGGTGATGGTCAAAGCGTTTGCCTATGGAGGTGGTGCCGCTGAAATAGCAAACCACCTACAGACCATGGGAGCAGATTACCTGGCTGTGGCATTTTCTGATGAGGGGGTTTCTCTCAGAAAACAGGGAATTCGTCTTCCAATAATGGTACTCAATCCGGTCGAAGAATCATTCGATTTGCTTCGTGAGTTTGATCTCGAGCCGGTCGTCTTCAGCCCTGATTTTTTCGGTAAACTGGGTAGATATGCCCAAAATCATCAGATCCAACTTCCGATTCATTTGGATCTGGATACAGGAATGCATCGATTGGGTTTTGAAAAGCTACAGCTGGAGGAATTGAAAGTACTGATCCATTCTTTTCCTGAGTTGGGGATTGCGAGTCTCTATACCCATCTAGTGGGAGCGGATGAAGAAGAGCACGAAGAATTTTCTCTTGGTCAGCTTAGGCTATTCATGGAAATGAAGGAGGAATTGGAAGAAATTCTGGACTACAGACCGTTGGTCCATGCACTCAACTCTGCCGGAATCATACGCTATCCGGAATTCCAGATGGACATGGTCCGATTGGGAATTGGGCTTTATGGAGTCGAGGTCACAGGAAAACGTGACGCTGAATTAAAATCAGTCAGCACGCTGAAAACGACCATTTCTCAGGTAAAAATACTTCCTCCGGGAGCAACGGTCGGCTACTCAAGAAAAGGAAAATTGCCTCATGGAGGAAAAATAGCGACTTTAGCCATTGGGTATGCCGATGGATATGACCGCAGATTTTCCCAAGGAAAAGGCTACGTCCTGATCAATGGCAAAAAAGCTTCAGTCATCGGAAATGTATGCATGGATATGACCATGGTGGACATCAGTGATATCGATGCCAAGGCAGGTGACGAGGCAATTATTTACGGAGAGCAAATTTCATTAAAGGAACTCGGCGACCAAATTGGCACAATTCCTTATGAATTGCTGACCAATATCAGCACGCGCGTGAAGCGGGTCTATTACTTGGATTAACCAAATTTTCTCTAAATTTCTCCATGGTACTGACAAAAAGAAAACTCGCGCACATCGTCTTTGAATCCAATGACAAGGCCTCGAAGACTTTTGACCTGGTACTTCTTTTGTTGATTTTCGGGTCGATCATTATTGCCATTTTGGATTCTGTAAGTGAACTCCATCTGAAATATGGCAAGATCTTTTACATTCTGGAACTCTCTTTCACCTTCCTTTTTACCCTAGAATACATCCTTCGCATTTGGCTAACTACCAAAACGCTCAAGTACGTCACGAGCTTTTATGGTATTGTGGATTTGTTGGCGATTTTGCCGATGTACCTCAGTTTCTTTATCATCCATTCTCAGTCATTATCAGTGATCCGGGCACTCAGACTGTTGCGGGTGATCCGGATTTTGAAGCTGGGAAGATATTTATCTGAGGCTAATTTCCTGAGGGAATCGCTCAAAGCGAGTGCGGCAAAGATCCAGATTTTTCTGTTTTCAGTGCTTACCATCGTACTGATTATGGGCACCCTTATGTTTGTAATAGAAGGTCCTGAAAATGGCTATACCAGCATTCCGGTTGGAATGTATTGGGCCATCGTGACCCTTACGACGGTGGGATTTGGAGATATTACCCCGCAGACTCCCGTCGGACAATTCTTGGCTTCCCTGATCATGTTGATGGGCTATGCCATCATAGCAGTACCTACCGGAATCGTAAGTTCGGAAATAGCCAGAAGAAAAAACTTAGACTATTTTGATCAGCTAAAAAGCTGTACTTATTGTGGATTTGACCGATTGGAACCAAACGATAAATTTTGCAGGAAATGTGGACAAAAAACTGATTAAGTTTCATTTTTTAGTTTCATGTGTAAGATTGGATAGTCCATTCCTGCACCGTCCTTTTCAGAACGACCGACTACTTCAAACCCAGACTTCTCGTAGAATTTTCGAGCAGACTCGTTTTGCTCATTCACATCTACTTCTTTGCAATTCAATTTTACTTTAGCAAAGTCAAGTAGAAGCTTTCCCATTCCATTTCCAATCCAAAAAGGATCCAAAAAAAGCATCTCAATTTTTCCGTTCAGCACCCCCAAAAAGCCCAAAACCTGTTTTTGGTCGTCCAAAAGACAGTGAACTTCAAATTCATTAAAGTCAATGGACTCGACCATTTTTTTGATTTCCAGAAAATCCCCTTCCGTCAAAAATTCATGGGTAGCAAGCACTGACTTTTCCCAAACTGTGAGAATTTGCTTTCGAAACGGATGCTGATAGGGCTGGATTGAAAAATTTCTGGAATTCATCATTCTGTTTTTCTGGTCAATTTCAGGGAAGTTTTCCTTTCCACCCCAAATTTTGCGAAGCATAAATACTTCCTCCTCCGCTGAAAAAATAAGCTACCAGGCAAGCCAATCCCAGGAAAATTCCTGATTCATAGCCAAAAAGCTCCATACCCATTACTGTACAGGCCATCGGAGTATTCGTAGCTCCCGAGAAAACTCCGACAAAGCCCATGCCCGCCAAAAGTGCCAATGGCAAAGGAATCCAGGTTGAAAGTGCATTTCCAAGTGTAGCTCCAGTAAAAAATATAGGAGTAACCTCTCCACCTTTGAAACCCGAACCCAATGTCAACCCGGTCAAACCGGTTTTAACCAACCAATCATACCAAGGCAAGGGCGTTTCGAAAGCCTCCACTATCCTAGGAATTCCCAAACCAATGTAAGTCGTCGTCCCTGAAAAGTACACAATCAAGGCAACCAAAGTTCCGCCTATGACCGGACGAAGGGGAGGGTAGGCAACAGTTTTTTTGAAAAATGCGGAAATGGCATGGCCTGTCTCGGCAAAGAGCCGGGCAGATAGTCCGAAGGCAATTGCCGCCGGAATAACCCAAGCCAAATTTACAAAAGAGTGAATCGGGATTTCCGGAATGGAATAATGCGTATGCCCAACTCCCCAAGCCAATTCACAAGTCCAGTCCGCCACAAATGCGGCTAAAAAAGCCGGGAAAATTGATTCCCACCAAAATCTTCGTGTCATCCCACTCCAGCGAAAAAATAGCTCCTGCCAAAGGAGTTCCAAAAACAGAAGCAAAGCCACCCGCTATTCCACAGATAATGATCAGTCGTCTGTTTTCCTGATTGAGTGAAAACCACTTGGTCAACTGATCTGCCAAGGATCCTCCCATTTGAACAGCCGTTCCTTCCCGTCCAGCCGATCCTCCAAAAAGATGGGTAATAATTGTCCCAAAAAGAACGAATGGAGTCATTCGCAAGGGAATAGGATTTTTGCTTTGGTACAACTCTTCCAGCAGGAGATTATTCCCTTTTGTAGAATTGGCCCCGTAATGGTAATAAACATAACCGATCCCGAAGCCCGCTAGCGGGAGTAGTGCTATCAGCCAAAGATTTGCTTCTCGAAAATTTGTTGCCCAATCCAGAAAAATCGCAGATGCTGAGCCTGAAAGAATACCTACCAGAGTAGCCAGTCCAAGCCAAAGCGCAACGTATCTTGCTAATTCTTTTCCGTTCACGGTTAGAGATTTGGCGCAAAATAAGGTTCAAAACAGAAAAGTGTGTTAAAATCAAAGAAATAAACCCAAACTTAATGCTCGGACGATTGTCTCGAAATCGTACAGGTCAACCAATTCCGGGTTTTTAAGGTTACTTTAGAAATTGTCACTATGCAAAATATTTTAATCACCGGCGGATCAGGACTGGTAGGTCAGCAAATCACAGAACTACTTGAAAAAAAGGACTATCAAGTCGCGTGGCTGAGTAGATCTGTTCATTCTGGCCAAAAGACTTTCCTCTGGAATATTGAAAAGGGAGAGATTGATCACGAAGCAATGGAATGGGCAGATGCCATCATCCACTTGGCAGGTGCCGGAGTCGCCGAAAAACGCTGGACACCAGAACGAAAAAGACTGATTCTCGAATCCCGAACCCAAAGTTCCCAATTACTATTCAAAGCTTTGGAAAGTGCTGAAAATCGACCAAATACATTTATTTCTGCATCAGCTGTCGGTTATTATGGCTTTAATACCGGGACTTCTCTAGTGGATGAGACCAGTGCAGCAGGTTCAGACTTCCTTGCAGAGGTCGTAAAAGCTTGGGAAAATGAAGTGAAAAAAATGGAAAGTCTTGACATCCGGACAGTCTTACTTCGGATAGGAATAGTATTGGATGCTGAGGGAGGCGCTTTAGGAGAAATGTTAAAACCACCGGTGGCTGCACCCCTTGGGTCAGGGGATCAGTGGATGAGCTGGATCCACATCGAAGATCTGGCCAGAATGTTTGTTTTTGCATTGGAAAAAACCACCCTACAGGGAGTCTATAATGCCGTCGCTCCCAACCCCGCAACAAATCAGCAACTCACCCAAGAAGCCGCACATGCCAAAGGAAAAACTTATATCGGGATCGGAGTTCCTGGTTTCGCTTTGAAACTAGTTTTGGGAGAAATGGCGGCAATGGTACTTGGAGGCAACCGGGTTTCCTGCCAAAAAATTCAAAAGGCGGGATTTCAGTTTGAGTTTTATGAATTGTCCGCTGCGCTAAAAGACATATTTCGCAATTGATTGAATTTGCCAAACAAAATCTGAAGTATTTAGAATTCTTAGCCCTTTTATTTTTGAAAAATCTCGAATATTCTTCGTAATCAATACCAAATCCTCCACAATTGCTGTAGCTGCAATACAAGTAGAAATAATTTCTTGGCTCAACTCAAATACTCGAGAATCGGAAATAAACTCCTGAATCAATGATTCAATGGTTGGATCTGCTTTCCATGACAAAAGTTCAATTTGAGAAATGATCAAAAGGCATGGACTCTTTTCAAAAATCGGATCTAAAAAATCTAAAAAATCTTGAGTTAGATTTTCTGAAAAATAATCGGAAATAATGTTTGAGTCAATCAAATATCCCCTCATTCATTTCTTGAAGTTTGAATGTGTTCCTTCAGGTCCAAACCTTGTTTTTTGGAAAGAATCCCCTAAACTTCTTCTTCGGGAGAATGAGAGATTCTTTCGGTTCTTTATTCAAAACTTTTATCCAATGTAATTCCTCTAAATGTGTCAACAAATCTTTTGCTTTTGGATTTGTGATCTCAATGATTACGGTGTCCTGCATTTTATAAATATCTGATATTTATGGTATAAGCACCAATTTTATTCAAAGGTTCGCCAGAAATCTCCAAGAAGTTTAAATCCTCTTATTCCTTCCAATCACAAACCAGAGAACCGTTCCCAAAAGAGGAAGTAAAAGAACAATTAAAATCCAAATCAGCCGGTCATTGGGATTGGCAAACTTGCTTGTCACTACATCATAAATGGTATAGGCGTAAACGATGATTCCAAGAAATTTCCACATAGTCTAGTTTGTTTTAGAGTCTTTGCCCAAAATCAAATACGCGATCGGGCCCAAACCGTGAGCAAATAATAAAATGATAATCCAAATCAACTTCATGTTAGGGTCCTTGAAATTGGATCGAATCGCATCGATGAGACAGTAGGCCCAAAAAATAAAGTAAGCGATGGAAAACAATAAAAAGAGAATCAAAACTCCTCCCCCCATATTTTGAACAAATAATACTGTCATTTTTCAATTTATTTTTACCATCAGTCCAAAATAGCTTTTTTTGACAAAACTTAGTAAGAATTTAGTCCAAAGTTTAAAACTTAACCCATGAAGAAGTACACCCTTTCAGTGCTTTTAGCGCTATTCATCACTGCGACTTTTGCTCAGGATCTGAATTATTATTTGCCCAAAGGTTATACTTACAATCCGGCTATTCCCACTCCAAAGCAAGTTTTGGGCTATGAAGTCGGCGAATGGCACGTCACGCACGACCAGCTCGTGATGTATATGAAAGCGGTGGCGGAAGCCTCAGACCGTGTGATTTTTGTGGAAACGGGCAGATCTTACGAAAAGCGACCACAGACACTTTTAACCATCACCTCTCCCGGAAATCTCACCAAACTCGATCAAATCAAAGCTGACCGAGCCAAACTGCGTGATCCCGGAGCTACAGTTGACATTCAAAATATGCCCGTCGTCATGTTTATGGGCTATTCTGTACATGGCAATGAACCCAGTGGGGCCAATGCTTCGCTGGTGGCGGCATATCACTTCGCAGCAGCAAATGAAATCTCAGCAGACCTGGAAAACATCGTTCTCCTACTCGATCCTGCGATCAACCCGGATGGATTAAACCGGTTTGCCTCTTGGGTCAATTCCCACAAAGCCTACACCATGAATGGAGACCCTGCCCAGCGTGAACTCAATGAGGCATGGCCACGTGGCCGTACGAATCACTACTGGTTTGACCTCAACCGTGATTGGCTTCCCGTACAGCACCCTGAGTCCCGCAATCGGGTAAAAGTTTTCCAGAGCTGGCTGCCAAACATCCACTTGGATTTTCATGAAATGGGGACCAACAGTACCTTCTTTTTTCAGCCGGGCGTACCGTCAAGGATGCACCCTTTGACTCCTGCCAAGAATTTTGAACTAACCGAAAAAATCGGGACCTACCATGCCAAAGCCTTGGATCAGATTGGCTCACTTTACTACAATCAGGAAAACTACGATGATTTCTACTACGGAAAGGGATCCACCTATCCGGACGTACAGGGTTCGATAGGTATTTTATTTGAGCAAGCAAGCTCCAGAGGTCACCTACAGGAGAGTGCCAATGGGATGCTAAGCTTTCCATTCACCATCCGGAATCAGTTTACAGCCAATCTATCATCCTACCAGGCTGCCAAAGAGATGCGCGTGGAGCTGAATCAGTGGATGAAGGATTTTTACAAGGGAATCAAGACAGAAACAGATGCAGATGCCAACAAGGCTTACATTTTCGGAGCCAAGGACGATGACGCAAGAAGCTTCCATTTGGCAGATTTGATCTTGCAGCATGACATCAAAGTCTTTTCCCTGAATGAAAATATCACCATAAACGGTCAGGAATTCAAAAAAGAAAGTTCTTACATCGTACCTGCCGATCAACCTCAATACCGGTTGATCAAAGCAATGTTTGAGACTCGGACAAGCTTCCAGGACAGCTTGTTTTACGACATTTCTGCCTGGACCTATCCAATGGCTTTTGATCTGGATTTCATGGCACTCAACAGCAAAATCCTAAACCTTGCCAGTGTGAAGCAGGTCAATAAATCCGATTTCGCACTAACTCCCGGCAAAGTCGTCGGCGATGCCGGAGCCTATCAATACGCGCTGGAATGGACAGATTATTACGCTCCAAAAGCAGCATATCAGCTATTGAAAGCTGGATTTTTGGTGCGCGTATCCAATGCGGATTTCACAACTCCGGAGGGAAAAACTTTTGGACGTGGCACCATTTTGATTGATAAGGGTGAAACCGGAATGGATGATCAGGCCTTTTTTGTGAAGCTTAAAGAAATCGCCCAGTTTGCCTATGTAGACATTCACGCGATCAGCACAGGCTACACAAGTGGGGTAAATATGGGCTCTACGTTTATCGCTCCTCTGAAAACCCCACAAATCGCCCTGCTTGTAGATGGTGGAGTGGACAGTGGCGAAGCGGGAGAGATCTGGCATTTACTTGACCAACGAATGCATATGCCGGTCACCTTGCTGCCTGTTAGTGCCGTTACTATGGCCAACTTGGATCGCTATAACGTGATTTTGATGGCTGATGGTAACTATAATTCTCTTGGGAAAGTGGGCGCTGAAAAACTGAAAGAATGGACTTCCAAAGGAGGAACAATTGTGGCAAAAGGTGGAGCCCTTCGGTTTTTGGCACAAAATGAAATAGGAAACTTTACTTTCAGAACGGTCGAAAATGAAGAAAAAGGTCTTCAGAATAGTTATGCAAATTTCGAAAATGCCACAGGAGCGAAAGGAACTTTCGGGGCTATTTTCAAGGCAAATCTCGATGTAACCCATCCAATCGGATATGGGTATTCCAAAAAGGAAGTCTACACCTTCAGAAACGATAACTTCTTCATGGAGGTGTCTCCAAATCCATACGCAAACCCGCTGGTCTATACTGATAAGCCGCTTGCTTCAGGGTACCTTCATCCAAGCAATCTGCCGGGAATCCAAAATGGAAGCGTAATCCGGATTTCCGGTGTGGGAAGAGGAAGGATTGTGGGGTTTGCAGATAATCCAAACTTCCGGGCGTTTTGGTTTGGCACAAATAAGCTCTTCATGAATTCAATTTTCTTCGGTCAGGTAATTGACGGAGGCACAGCACGATAAATCATTGAAATCCCGGATTTCCCTCCGGGATTTGTTTTTTCCCACTCAAAGAAATTATGTATCCATTTCCTGTCCAAATCAGTTTAATCGCACATGAATAAACCGCTGCGCTTGCTTTCCGGAAGCATTTTAGTTTTTAGCCTGACAACAGGATTTTCTTCCGCTCAGGAAATGAGCTTTGAAAATTATAATCCCCCTTCCACGCTCAAAGTCCCCGAAAATCCAAAAACCAGGGCAAAATTTCCTTTCATCGATATTCACAGCCATCAGGGAGGAATCAACAAAGGAAAAATCGATCAGCTCACATCCGAAATGGATGAAATCAACATGGGTATCATGATCAATTTGAGCGGTCGGGGATTTGGTCAGGGTAATTCAAATGCCCAACAGGAATACATCAAAGGCATGATGAATGAGTTTAAAACTCACGCGCCGGGAAGATTTATGGTTTTCACCAATCTTAATTTCAATGGCTTTGGCACCCCTGAGTGGACAGCTTTGGCAGTAAAAGAACTCGTGGAAGATGTCGGGGCGGGAGCTGTGGGATTGAAGATTTACAAAAGCCTTGGGTTGAATTCCAAGGACAACAGCGGCAAACGAATCCCGATAGATCATCCTGATCTGGATCCTGTCTGGGCAAAAGCCGGTGAACTGGGAATCCCTGTTCTGATCCACGCTGCCGATCCAGCCCAGTTTTGGCAGCCAATGGACTCCACAAACGAACGCTGGCTGGAACTGAAACTTAACCCAAACCGCAAAAGATCGGCTACTGATCCGGCACCGTTTGAGCAGATTATAGCCGAACAGCACCGCGTCTTTGCCAAGCATCCCAAGACAACCTTCATCAACGCCCACATGGGCTGGATGGCCAACGACCTCGATGCCGCAGGTGCTCATCTGGACAAATACCCGAATGTGAACTATGAAATTGGGGCAATTATCGCAGAACTGGGACGCCAGCCAAGGCGGGCAAAGGAATTTTTCACCAAATATCAGGATCGTATTCTTTTCGGAAAGGACGCTTACAACAAAGAGGAGTTTTACACTTACTTCAGGGTGCTGGAGACGGAAGACGAGTATTTTCCTTACTACAAGAAATACCACGCCTACTGGAAAATGTACGGATTGGGTCTGCCTGATGAGGTTCTGAAGAAAGTATATTATAAAAACGCGCTGCGAATCGTGCCTGGACTAGATAAAACACTTTTTCCCAATTGATTTCAAAAAATTTCATCTGTACTAGAAAAGGCCTTTCCAAATGTGAAGAGGCCATTTTTATTTTTATGCCAATAACTTCATCCGAGATTTGAGTAAATTTTGAGATGGATTCACAGCGAGCCCTTTTCTTACGGCGAATGTCTAAACCTAAAAGTACCAAGGGCTTCCTCCTCCTCTTGGTGGTAGTTTTAGCCGTCACCATCTTTCAGGACTACCTCCAATCCAGATATCAATCCTACTCATTTTATTTTTCAGAGTCTCTGCTTTTTAATCTCTTTTGGGTTTTGATTCTTCCAGTCACTTTATTGCTGCGATATACCTTCAGAAAGGCAAGGATCATTCTCAGGATTAACTCCAAATGGGCGGTCAGATCTCTTTTTGTACTCGTGGCTACGATTCTCCACCTCTTGCTTTTTTCCCTTTTAGTGTTCTCAATTTCTGGTTTGTTCTATGATCATACTTTCGGTTTTTGGAGAAATCTAGTTTACTCGGTATCCAATGATTTATACAAATACCTGCTGATTTACACTGCGGTTTCCTTGATTCCTCTGGAAAAACCCACGGATACTAAACTTCAAATACCCAGAGAGCATCCTGATTTTTTACTCCTACAGACCGGCAAAAAAACGGAGAAAGTGGCCACCGATTCAATTCTTTACATTTCTTCAGCCACGCCATACGTTGAGTTTTTTACAGCTGAAAAAAAATATCTGCAACAGGGTACGCTTAAATCATTTTCTAAAAAGCTGGATCCTTCTGTTTTTGTACAAATCCATAAAACCACTTTGGTAAATGTCCAAAAAGTAAATTCAATCATTTCCCGGGGCAACGGAGATTATGATCTTTTACTTATAAACGGTCATGAACTGAGACTGAGCAGAAATTACGTCTACGACTTCCGAAGCAAATTTGATCGTGCTCACTCAGGTTGATATAGAATTCCCACAGGTCAAACCATCCATTTTGTCGGCCTCCAATTCTTTCTTTCAATTTGTAGGAAAAAAAAGCGATGAACCGAATCCTGAATAGATGCCTGATCCTCTTTTGTCTTTTCCTGAATTTTAATTGCACGGCTCAATCCCGAAAATTAGTCGGCGGAGGCTGTGAAGGCTGTGAAGCGATCTTTGAGTTTGGAGAAAAGACACTTTCTCCCATAGACACACTCCCGGATTTTGATAGCACAGAGCCCAAGCTCAAGTTGACTGGAACAGTATTACATCTGGACGGAAAAACCCCTGCTCGTGATGTTATTCTTTACATCTACCATACCGACCGGACTGGAATTTATCCCAAAAAGGGGAATGAATCCGGCTGGGCAAGGCGTCATGGATATATTCGGGGCTGGATAAAAACTGATCAAAGTGGCAATTATACTTTTTACACGTTCCGACCGGCAGCTTATCCTGACCGAACAGAGGCGGAACATATACACCTTACAGTCAAAGAACCTGACAAGAATGAGTATTACCTAGATGATTTCCTGTTTGAGGATGACCCAATTCTAACTCAGGAAAAACGGACCCTCCTGAGCAATCGCGGGGGTTCCGGAATTGGAATTCCAAAATTGGAAAAGGGGATTCTCACCTTTCACAGAGATATTATTTTGGGACTTAATATTCCCGATTATAAGTTGAATAGTCTAAAACGATAAACAAGAAATGAAAATACTTATCAAAGTATCAGGATTTATATTGTTGAATACAATTTTTCTTAATTGCTCAACAAACAACATTCAATCAGAATCACAAATAAGGGCAGAAATACAAAACCAGTTAGACAAGTGTATTAAAGCAGTTGAAACGAAGGACATTGAATTGTATATGGATTTAATTCCTGAAGACTTTATAATTTATGACGAAAGTGGCGAAATAATAAGTCGAGAAAAACAAAAAGAATACACCCTAAGGGATTGGAGTATTATAGACCGAACTTTAAGCAATAAGTATATTGCTGACAGTATCAAAATTAATGGGGACAGTGCAATTGTATTTACTTCACAACGTTGGGAAAGGCTTATGTTTCAAAGAGACGGTAAAGCAACTGACACAGTATTGACTACTCAAAAACATATAGAAACCTGGAAAAGAACAAAAAAAGGTTGGCTAAATTATGACGTTAAGGAGCTTGGCGGACAAGTCTTTATTAATGGCAAAGAATATCAAAATTGAAACTTATTTAAAACACTCATTATGAAGCAACTTTCACAAATTGGACTATTTTTTACTCTGTGCATCTTTATGACAAGTTGTAATGGGCAAACTAAAAAAAGTCAAGGAACAACAAACAATCAACAATCAGTTGGTGATGCGTTTGAAAATAGTGAGTTTACATACTATGGTATTCCTAAAACAATCAGTTCCATTGACACAAGTGCAGGTTGGAAATTAAACGGACAAAAAATATTATTGACAGGCATTGTTTATCAAATTGATGGCAAAACTCCTGCTTCTGACGTTCTCTTGTATTACTACCAAACCAACACAGAAGGAAAATATTTACACAAGGCAGAAGAAAGTAGAAGTATGCCGCCAAACGAACTTGGTCAAACACACGGATACATTCGTGGTTGGATAAAAACAGATAAGGAAGGCAAGTATTACATCTATACAGTAAGACCGGGAACTTACCCAACAAACGATGAACCTGCTCACGTTCATATTACTGTGAAAGAGCCAAATCATATAAAAGAATACTACATAGACGATTTTGTATTTGATGACGACAAAATTTTAAATTCTGCAAGAAGAAAAAAAATGGAAAATCGTTGTGGGAGTGGAGTTTTAAGAATGGTTCAAAAGGGCGACTTGCAGATTGGTGAAAGAAATATCATTCTTGGCTTGAACATTCCTGATTATCCAAAGAAACCAACAAATGAAATTAACTCTGGAAGAAATATCGGAGAAGATATTATTTCCTTTATTCCATATCATGCATGGGGTCCAGACAAAGGAACAAGAACATGTCCTATTTGTAAATATGGTTGGTATCATGGAATACTTTATTTCGTTGGTAACAAACCAAATTGGGACGAGATAAAACTATGGTTGACTTTTTTAGAAAATGAAAGTAAGAAAAGAGAAAAATATTTAAAGGTATATTTTGTCTATGGCAATGGAAAAGCCTATAATAAAAATGACAGAGAAAAAGAATTGGCAAAACTTGGAAAAGACTTGCAATTAGAAAAAGTAGCATTGACTTTCGTTCCTTCGTTTTCAGATAGTGAATCAGAAATTGATTTAAACAAAATTAATTCAGAAGCAGAAAATACATTCATCATTTACAAACGAAGCAGAGTAGTTGACAAGTTTATCAATTTGAAACCCAATCAAGACAGCTTCAACTTATTAAGCACACGACTTGACCAGACAATAAATGAATACTTTAAATTGCCCAAAACAGAAGAAGAATGAAATAAGACAAAAGTCTGCAGTTTAGCCACCGAAAAGTGCTAGGACTAATAGTCTTTTTTTAAGAGCATCAGCCTATATTGGAAAGTCAAATTTTGAAATTTTTTGTGGATAACTTTCCAACTTCTGAATTTGAAATCACCGAAGTTAAGACTCATTCCATTGAAAATCTGGAAGTATCCGGAAATTTGACCATCCGTGGAATTACTAAAAACATCACCTTCCCAGCCGTTCAAAAAGGTGATTTTATTGTTGCGAAATTTCTTTTAGACCGCTTTGAATGGAATATCGCATACGAAGGGTCATGGACAGACCGAACCCTCGTGGATCGGGATATCCAATTTCGGATTGAATTAATGCTGGTAAATGCTAAGTCTTCTGAGGAGGTTGTTTGGTAAATGTTAAAGAATGGAAATGTGATTTTCTGCCGAATAATACAGCCAAATCTAGCTATTTCACCAAATTTTTATTTTGCTTTTGGACAAATTCACAAAGATTGATCGAGTGTAATCAAGTCCTTTTTCTGAAAAATCAACAGCTGATTTTTTAGAATAAACAAAACTACTCTCCGGCTTGCTATTAAATAGGGCCAAGTTTATACCAAACAATCACCACCGATCATTCAAACTAATGCTCATATCACCACCACCCCTTTTCCTAACATTTTCCTGTCCAAAATAGCCCGCAAAGCCTGAGGTGCTTCTTCCAGGGAATAGCTTCTCCCGATATGTTGCTTGATTTTTCCTTCCTGAATCCATGCGACGAGTTGGCGGATATTCTGGAAACTGGTCTTGGACTCCAGTTTGGAAAACTGCCCCCAAAACACCCCTAAAATTGCACAACCTTTAAGCAAAGGCAGGTTCATTGGAATCTGCGGGATCTCCCCGTTGGCAAAACCCACAACGAGGTAGCGCCCCTTCCAAGACATGCCTCGGAGAGCGGATTCTGTGAATTTTCCACCGACAGGATCATAAACCACATCGATGCCTTTGCCATGCGTGAGTTCTTTGATGCGGGTTTTGAGATCTTCTGTTTCGTAATTGATGGTGAGTTCGGCTCCTTTTTCCCTACACAGTGCAAGCTTCTCCTCCGAAGAAGCGGCTGCGATGACTTTGGCTCCCATCAGCTGCCCAAGTTCAACAGCAGCCAAACCGACTCCTCCTGCAGCACCCAGCACAAGCAAGGTTTCTCCGGGCTGAAGATTCGCCCGGTCTTTCAGCGCATGGTATGAAGTGCCATACGTGTAAAGCGTCGTTGCTGCAACTTCAGGAGATAGACCCGGAGGCAAGGGAAAAACCCGATCGGAATCTACAGCGACTTTTTCTGCGAATCCTCCCCAACCGCAAAGTGCAAGGACGGGTTGTCCGATCTGAAAATTCTGCACTTGATCACCAAAAGCAATGACCTTTCCGGCGACTTCTCCTCCCGGTGCAAAAGGCAACTCAGGCTTAAACTGATACTTGTTTTGGATAATAAGGACATCAGGAAAATTGACCCCGCAGGCTTCCACGGCGATCAGGATTTGATTGGAGGCGAGAATGGGATCAGGAATTTCTTGGACAGCTAAAGTTTCAGGCAGGCCAAATTGGGTACAGAGAAGAGCTTTCATAATTTCTATTTTTCAACAAACCTGTTTTTAATTAGTGGGTGCAGTCACGAACGATCCTAAAAGATAACTTTCAATCTTAGTTGAATTTTCATCAATATCCTCTATTTCTCGAAATCTGCGAAAATCTGTGTCCTTATCTGCGCAAATCTGCGGGAAACAAAAAAGAAAGACATTGAACAGTGCAAAATTCTTGACTTAACAAAAACCATTTTTGACCAGGTCTCTCACAGATGTTCACAGATTTGGAAAATATTAAATGTATGTTTTTGACTATATATCATTAAGGTAAAATCAAAAATTTCTAGGCAAATCATCCCGAAAGGAATAATTTTGAGCTCCTTAGAAATTAAAACCCCCAAATATGTCAGTAGCCGATTTTATCGCAAATAATAAAGACCGATTTCTCAACGAACTTTTGGATCTCCTGCGAATCCCATCCGTGAGTGCTGACCCCAAATTCAAAAAGGATGTCTTTGCGGCAGCTCAATTTGTCAAAGAATCGCTGGAAAAAGCAGGTGCCGATGTGGCTGAAATCTGCGAAACGGCCGGTTACCCGATTGTTTACGGCGAAAAAATCATTGATCCTGCTTTGCCTACCGTCCTCGTTTACGGACACTACGATGTACAGCCGGCCGATCCCTATGAATTATGGGATTCTCCTCCTTTCGAACCTGTGATCAAAAATACGGCAATTCATCCAGAGGGAGCCATTTTTGCCCGTGGATCAGCGGACGACAAAGGGCAGTTTTACATGCATGTGAAGGCTTTTGAGGCGATGATGGCTACAGGTGATATGCCTTGCAATGTCAAATTTATGATTGAAGGTGAGGAGGAAGTCGGCTCGGATAACCTGGACAAATTCGTCCTAGAGAATAAGGAAAAGCTGAATGCTGATGTGATCCTGATTTCCGATACACACATGATCAGCATGAAGGATCCTTCCATCACCGTTGGGCTTCGAGGCATGTCCTACATGGAAGTAGAAGTGAGCGGATCCAATCGGGATCTCCACTCCGGTACTTATGGCGGCGCAGTAGCTAATCCAATCAATGTCCTTTGCAAAATGATCGCATCGATGAAGGACGAAAATGAGCACATCACCATTCCCGGCTTTTATGAAAAAGTGCAGGAGCTGACAGAAGCTCAGCGAAACCGACTGAACGAAGCGCCATTTGATCCGGACGAATACAAAGAAAAGCTAGCAATAGATGATGTACATGGGGAAAAAGGCTACACGACCATCGAGCGGGTGGGAATTCGGCCGACCTTAGATGTAAACGGAATCTGGGGAGGCTACATTGGGGAAGGTGCCAAAACAGTTTTGCCTTCGAAGGCCTTTGCAAAGATTTCCATGCGACTTGTTCCTGATCAGGATTGGCATGAGATCGCAACACTATTCGAAAATCACTTCAAATCCATTGCTCCAAAATCTGTAAAGGTGAAAGTCAAAACCCATCATGGTGGAGCTCCAGCTGTGGTTTCTGACAGTTCGGTCGGGTATCAGGCAGCAGAGGCAGCGATGGAGGAGACTTTTGGCAAAAGACCGATTCCGACCCGTGAAGGAGGTTCGATTCCTATTGTAGCTTTATTTCAAAAGGAATTAGGATCTGATCCGATACTATTTGGCTTTGGATTGGATACAGACGCGCTTCACTCACCAAATGAGCACTATGGAGTCAAAAACTATTTTATCGGGATTGAGACGATAGCAGCTTTCTTTAGACATTTCAGAAAGCTGAGCGGCAAGTGATCTATGTCGCCAAAAACTTTGTCTTACTATCTTAAATTCGAACTTCAATACCTAAATCTTTGTTCGCCAAAGTAAATCCCAATTTCGCATGACCTTTAGCGCCCAAAAGATCGGCAAGCTATTACTTCCGGTTTTTCTTTTGATTTCTTCAATAGCCCAGGCCCAAATGGTTAAGCCACCAAAGTGGACTTTCTCTTTGGAGCCAAAAGAATTGCAAGTTGGAGAAAAGGCAACTTTGGTCATGGAGGCAGAAATTCCCATGGGCTGGTATGTGTACTCCAATGATTTTGACAAGGATTTAGGGCCCCTGCTGACCGAATTTGTTCCGGCTGAATCCGGAGATTTTGCGGTTCCTTCAACACTAAAAGCCATCAATCCAAAGAAGAAGTATGAGGAGATTTGGAAGGGTGATGTGACTTACTTTATTGGAAAAGGACGATTTGAGCAAGCCATCACAATCCAATCAACTTCTGGTGTAGTAAAAGGATCACTGGAATACCAAATGTGCTCCGATCTGACAGGACAATGCATTAACTACGAAGAGGCAATTGAAGTAAAGTTTATCGCAAAAGCAGCCTCAGCTATTTCTACCCAAACAATAATCACTTCTGAGTCTCAGAATATAACAAATCAACAAAATTCTGATAGTGTTGCCTCCAAGGTCGCTGAGCAGGACTCGGAATTTCCTTTTATTTTAGCCGAGACAGAAAACGAAACAACTCAGACAGAAATAGTCCAAGACTTTAGGGCTGAGGGCGAATCCGAATCACTGTGGGGTTTCATCGTATTGGCTTTCCTGGCCGGATTGGCGGCATTGGTGACACCCTGTGTTTTTCCCATGATCCCGATGACGGTGAGCTTCTTTACGGGAAGATCCAAATCGCGGGTACAGGGAATCCGGCAGGCATTTATCTATGGCATTTCGATCATAGCAATTTATACTGTAGCGGGCACGGCAGTCGCCGCGATTCAAGGTCCTGAGTTTGCCAACTGGCTGGCCACGCACTGGATTCCAAATGTGTTTTTCTTTGGAATTTTTATCTTTTTTGCATTGGCGTTTTTGGGCATGTTTGAATTGAATTTGCCATCGAGCTTTGTGAATAAAATAGATGCCAAAGCTGAAAAGGGAGGTTTGGGAGGCGTGTTCTTTATGGCCTTCACATTGGTTTTGGTTTCCTTCTCATGTACTGGACCTATTGTAGGTTCGATCCTGATTTCCTCTGCGGGTGGAGAATTAATCAAACCCGTATTAGGCATGTTTGCCTTTGGGTTAGCCTTTGCGATTCCTTTTACCCTGTTTGCGATCTTCCCGGGGTGGATGCAACGCCTGCCCAAATCCGGTGGCTGGCTGAATTCTGTCAAGGTTGTGTTGGGCTTTCTGGAATTGGCATTAGCCTTCAAATTCCTTTCGATCGCTGATCAGGTTTATCATTGGGGCATTTTGGATCGGGATATTTTTCTTGCGATCTGGATTGTGATTTTCTCCGCATTGGGACTTTATCTTTTGGGTAAAATCAAATTGCCGCATGACTCCAAATTAGAATACATCGGAGTCCCAAGACTGCTTTTGGCTTTACTGACTTTTGTTTTTGTGGTTCACATGATTCCGGGACTTTGGGGTGCACCACTCAAATTGCTGAGCGGGTATCTTCCTCCAATTACAACCCAACAATTCAAATTAACCGGTGGTGTGGGTTCCGAGGAAAGTATTTCAAGGAGTGGAGAAGTCGTCAAATATGGAGATCGGCTGAAAATTCCCCATGGGATCCCGGGATACTTTGATTATGCTGAAGCTCTGGCTGCTGCGAAAAAAGCCAATAAGCCTTTGTTAATCGACTTTACCGGACACGGTTGTGTCAACTGTCGCAAGATGGAGGAAAATGTCTGGTCTGACCCACAGGTATTGGCTCGACTAAAAAATGACTTTGTGATGGTTGCACTCTACATCGATGAGCGTCTCGAACTTCCAGAAAGTGAGTGGTACACCTCCAGCTACGATGGCAAGGTGAAGAAAACACTGGGCAAACAAAACGCCGATTTCCAGATCACCCGATTCAATAATAATGCGCAACCCTATTATGTCATTCTAGATCATAATGAGCAACTCGTGGCAAAGCCACAGGGATACAATACCGATATTGCGTCGTTCGTGGAGTTTTTGGATGGGGCGAAAAGAATTTTCAATGAGCAATGAGCAATTTTCAATGTTCAAGGGAGGAAAATCCTTGAGCATTGAAAATTGAGCTTGATAATTGATCATTGAAAAAGTCTCGTATCGATGGGAAATTCTTTTTGGGCAAAGAAGCAGAACACACGGAAAAGTGGAATAATGTTTTCAGAAACTATATCCAACAATTAAACCCAAGTTAATCAATGATGTTTTTAATACATTATTAAAAGGAAGGTAGGTTGTACCCGGAGTCCCATTACTCATTTCATAATCAAAATTAGCAAGCTCAATACTGCTATCTATACCAAATCGAAAGGACTTTTTCTGATAAAAAACATTAAAAAGTCCTCCATAAACTAAACTTGATAAATTTGGTCTTTCAGCAAATGGTGAATGAGAATATACAAGTTTTGGGTCAGTTGTAGTAGATAATAATTCAGCTTGGTAATAGGGATAATTCATTTGACCATAACCAAGAAGTGCCGCCAAACTGGCGCTCCAATTTCCAAAAGCCTTCCGATAACCCAATCCGGTTAAGACAGTCCCTAATTGGTAGTTATCATGATGAAAACTAACCGTTCCCATAAATCGATCAGAAAAAAAAGTCTCAAGAACTTCATTAATGACAGGATTGGAAGATCTTCCTAATCTGATAAATGTATGAATTTTTGGACTAAAGAGGTATTCAATTTGAAATCGATAATTTAATCCTGTTTGAGCAAAACCTGCTTTAGATTTATCCAAACCTAAAAATACACGATCATCCTCAGGTAAAAATAGCTGAGCATTTTGAATCGAACTACTTGAATAATTACCTACTGGGATAGCAGAACCAATTGATACAGAAAATGTGACTTTTTCGAAAAGCTTTGATTGTCCAAAAATTGTTCCTGTGAATACAAGAAAAAGAACCATTGTTAATAATGTTTTTATCATAACCCTGCTTATTTTGAAACAATGAATCGAGCTTGGTGGATAATTTTTCCTTCATATATTATCTGAAGAATATAATCCCCCTTTGGTAATGCAGAGATATCAATTTCCTGACCTCCAGAATATTTGAAAATCTCTGATTTAATTTTAGAATCTAGACCTTGCAAAACCAAATCAAACTTAAGGTCAGGATTTAGGTCAATCGCCAATTTGTTTGATGAAGGATTGGGATAAAGGCTAAATGACCCAAAATTAAAAAAGGATACATTTCTGGTGGCCAAAACAGTGGTACCATTTCTGGCAGTTAAAGAAAAGCTGATGCTTCCTCCTGATACCATATTAAACGTCACATAATTTCCAGACGTGTTAAAAGTAGTTATACTCCCTGAAGTTCTCTGCCAAGTGAATGAGGTTGCATTAGGACATGTTACAGTTGAGGTTACATTGCCTGTGCTTATTTGATTTGTAGTATTTAAATTAATCCCAGTACTACTTCCAATATTATAGGTGCCTTCCAAGCAGATATTCGTTTGAATAATTAGGCTTAACTCCTGGATTTTTGCTTCGCCACATCCAGAATTTATGGTAAGTCTCAACTTAGCCATGCCGCTATGGGTAGGTGTTAGTGTTACAGTTGATTGATTTGATACAGAGGAAATAAATACTTTTGATAGACCCTCTACTATTGACCAACTATAAGTCACGCCAGGCTTGGATTGAATAGTAAATGAGACAGGTGATGTTTCCACAATATTATTGTTTCCAAGAATTGAACCAACATAAGACCCAAAATTGTGGCTGGCTTAATACCAATCAATTTAAATGATAAAATGATGAGTCGCGTCTATGCGCGACTAATGGCCCATTTGAACCATACTTTGAAATATATCTAAATTGGCCTCCTCCAATATTTTCCTTAACTGCAGAATGATCCCCCTCTACAGAAAGATCATAAAAAATTAAATCTCCATCAGATTCATTAGAGACTCTGACATATTTACCACTGTCTTGATAGCTAGCTGGAGATTTTATTCCCTTTGGATTCGGACAGGTGTAAACAGGAAGAAAAGGATTATTCCAACCGGGTGAAATACAGTTATCCTCAAAATAAGCCATAACAAACCCATGACAGTTATAATAAGCAGAGACATCACAATTTGAAAGCTTCTTGGATCCAAATTGAGCCAATCCTATTTTCCAATACGTGTCAGATTGATTCGAGTAACAACCAGCCTGAGAAAAACCCATTCTCCAACTTCCAAAAATTAAAAGGAGATATTTCATAAAAATATTTTCAATAAACCTAAGAGTAAATTACTAAAATTCAAACTATCAGAACAGAATTCTCAAATAGCCTCGAATCCAACGGGAAATCTTGCTGAACAACAATTTGGATTACTAATAAATCCAGGTGATGTGGATTGATCAAAAACTATAACCGACTACAAGCCCAACAGTCAAAACTCTGGTCTTGATGGTATCATTGAAGGATTCACTTTGGCTCCCACCGGGTATGGTTATCGGGAAGATGCCATAGTCAAAATTTGCTCTTTGAAAAAGGAGTTCTAACCCAGTATTAAATTTACCTATTTCATATTTAACCTTTACTAAACCGCCGGAAACCCATGAACTCAAATCAGTTCTTGGTCCCGAATGGGCCCAAATTCTATTGGCGCGTAAAAAAAGTAGCTCATAATATGGATAGTTGATTTTTCCATAACCAAAGAATACTCCAGCGTCATATTCCAATTTGCCTCTTTGAAAAGTATACCCCAAGCCGGGAGTTACGGTAAATAATTCATTATCCACCTGAGAAAATCGCTGCTCAACCTCATAGAGGTCAATAAAAAACATTTCAATTTCTGTAACTGAGATGGGGTTGCTTGACAATCCAGAACGAACAAAGGAATAGAAGTGATTTGAAAATTTATAGCTTAACTCCGCATTAATGGAATATCCTACTTTTGCAAAGCCACTTTTAGACTTTTCGATACTTGATACCGCGGGATGAATTCTATCCGGCAGGTAAATGACAGCGTTTGAAATATCCTTTTTGGCGAAGACCCCAATAGGAAAAGCTAATCCAGGAGAAACAGATAAAGTGATCTTTTCAGAGAGTCTTGATTGTGCGTAGATATATCCCTTGCAATTAGCCAACAGTAAAATAAGCAACAGTTTTTTAACCATAACCTCGTTTATTTAGAAACCACTAATCGGTCTTGATGGATGACTTTCCCTTTATAAAGTATCAAGAGAATATAGTCTCCTTTTGGCAGAGTAGAAATGTCAATTTTGTCACCACCTTTATATTTCAAAATTTCTGCTTTTAAGTTTGAATCAACTCCTTGAATGAACAAATCAAACACTATCTTTAAATTCTGAGGCAGTGCGTACTCCTTTGACATTAGGACAAGAATATGGGGCAGTAATGAAAGATTTATTCCACCCAGGAGACGTACATCCATTTTCAAAATAACTCATTACAAAACCATGACAGTTGTAATTGGCTCCAGAGTGGCAATCTGAGAGTCTTTTAGAGCCCAATGACTCACTGATTTTCCAATAAGTATCTTCTTGATCTGAGTAACATACTGCCTGAGGAAAACCCATTTTCCAAATGGAAACAAACAAACAAATTAAAAGTAACTTTTTCATAAAATAGAATTTACTAAAAGTAAAAAAAAACTATTGTCAAAGTTTTGATAAAAATTATAGTAACCTCCGATCAAAAGGAAAATCTTCCTGCCCAACAATCTTGATCGCAGTGAAATCCGGATGATGGGGATTGATCAAAAAATTAAAGTCTCCTGGTACAACTGCAGAAGGAACTTTCAGTACACAGTTTTTCCGCTCTGCAACAAAATCATCTCCGATCTTCTGAGTGTCCAGCATATGCGGAAAGCTGTTCCAACTTGGAGGTAAATCGCCAATTGTCATGGAAGCAATGGAAATAGATGTTGGAATCTCGATTTCGACCATCACATAATCCTTAGGCAAAAGGGATAAAGAAAGGTGGACCGCAACTTCCGCCATTGCCAAAGCCCGGCTTTCCGAAGTGTAGATTAGTTCGGTTCCTCTAGAATTCCATCGATTGCCGGAAAGGGCCGCCCCCTTTCCCGATAGTTCTATTCCATACTTCTTCCGCATCAGCCGAAATACCCGCATCAGACAAATACGCCTTGATCAATCCGATGAAGCTCACTAAGTACCAATTCCTTGCCATAGGAATTCCGCAGCAACTCAATAGGGCGTCGATTGCCAAGTGAATAGCTGCTGACATTAAGCCAGGAAGCAAAATCGGCCGCTGTGTCAAATACCTCCAAACCTAATGCAGTCACCTCTGTCAATTCGATTATCTTCTCGGAATGGATCGAACGAAAAACATAATCCGATTCCTTCTTGTAACGCTGAAGTGACTTTAAAGAAATATCCAAAAAATCAGACCATTCCTGATCTGAAAAAGGTGCCATTTGCTTGATTGACATAAATAGTGAAGTGGGAATCCCTTGACGAATCACATCAACCACCATCATTCGATCAGAAAAAAACTTGGACAACGGGATACCCTTTAGAGTAGGATATAGTGAATATCGAGGTAGACTCGTCACATAAGTAGCCATCTCCTCTGCTACCATGTAAATTCTTTGATTATCTGAATCGCTCATATCATAGAAATTTGTCTTTAAAATAACGACATTTTTCCAATATTGTTTGCCTTTCTCTGATATTTCTCAAAATTCAGCGCAAAACAAGGTTTTACTGATACTTCTAATTTCCTCATGGCAAATAATTGAAATTAAATTTGGGGTAAAAATATATATTTGTACAAGCAAATAGGCAATTTTCGATTGCGGATAATTGGGCTTAGTTTTGTCTTGTTCTCAAAAACTAACGATGGATAAATTCTCATACATTGCGAATGCTCATGTGACCTACATCGATGAGTTATACGCTTCTTACAAAAGTGATCCCGAATCAATCGACCCAAGCTGGAAAGAGTTTTTTGATGGTTTTGATTTTGCCTTGGCTAATTATGGTCAGGATGAAAATGGATCAGATAGCACAAAATCATCAGCTGAAACATCTCCCAAGAATGGCTCTCTGGCAACTCCAGGAACAATCATGGACATGGAGCAGCTTCCGAAAGAGATAAAAGTTCGGGCACTCATCCATGCACATCGCTCCAGAGCTCACCTCAGATCAAAGACCAATCCGGTCAGAGAAAGACGGGACCGAAAGGCACTCATCGACCCAAAAGATTTTGGATTGGGTCAGGAAGACATGAACACGGAATTCCAAGCCGGAAAGGAAATTGGCATTGGGACTGCTAAGCTTTCTGTGATCGTAGAATCTCTCAAAACAATCTATGAGGGCCCAATGGGCTTTGAATACCTCTATATCAGAGATCCTGAGATGCTGGATTGGTTTAAAACAAAGGTTGAAAAAGAAGCTTTAGCCTTCAATCCATCGGAAGAAGACAAAAAGCGCATTCTTTTTAAACTGAATCAAGCCGTGGTTTTTGAAAACTTTTTGCACACAAAATACCTCGGTCAAAAGCGGTTTTCACTTGAAGGAGGAGAGAGCACTATCCCTTTTCTTGACGCAGTAATTAACACCGCAGCAAAAAATGGCGTAGAGGAAGTAATGATCGGAATGGCGCACCGCGGTCGTTTAAATGTCCTTGCCAATGTCATGGGCAAGACTTATGAGCAGATTTTTTCTGAGTTTGAAGGCACCGCAAAGCCTGATCTGACAATGGGTGATGGTGATGTGAAATACCACATGGGCTATTCATCTGATATTGTCACTCATGGCAATTTTAAAGTTCACTTAAAACTTGCTCCAAATCCATCTCACCTCGAAGCGGTCAATCCGGTTGTAGAAGGCTTTATTCGAGCCAAAATCGATCACGCACACAAGCATGACGCAACGAAGGCACTCCCTATCATTATTCATGGAGATGCGGCAGTTGCCGGACAAGGCATCGTCTATGAGGTCACACAAATGGCAGGTCTTAAAGGATATAATACTGGAGGAACGATTCACTTTGTGATAAATAACCAAGTCGGATTTACCACTGACTTTGACGATGCCCGTACTTCCATCTACTGTACCGATGTAGCCAAAATCATCGATGCGCCGGTGATCCACGTCAATGGTGACAATGCCGAAGCAGTGGTTTTTGCAGCAAAGCTTGCTGCTGAGTTCCGTCAGAAGTTCAGCAAAGACATTTTCGTAGATATGGTCTGCTACAGACGCCATGGTCACAATGAGTCTGACGAGCCAAAATTCACACAGCCAGAACTTTACAACATCATCTCCAAGCATCCAAATCCGAGAGAAATTTATGTAAAGAAATTGACTGAGCGCGGTAATTTCGATGCGAAGATCGCAGCTCAGATGGATGAGGAGTTCCGCCAATTGCTTCAGGATCGACTGAACATGGTCAAGGAAAAGCCACTTCCGTATCAAGCCACCAAATTTGAAAAAGAATGGGCCAACCTTAGAAGGTCCAAGCCTGAAGATTTTGAATCCTCTCCGGAAACCAGCGTTTCCATTGAATCTATCAATAAAGTAGCTGAAGCTTTAACTTTTATCCCAAAAGGATTTAAGCCGATCAAACAAATCGAAGCTCAGATGAAGCAGCGAAAGGAAATGTTTTTTGAGTCCAAAGAGTTGAACTGGGCTTCTGCAGAATTGCTGGCTTATGGTTCCTTGCTTTTGGATGGAAAGACAGTCCGTTTGACCGGACAAGATGTGCAACGGGGCACGTTCTCTCACCGTCATGCGGTCATTCACGACGCAAATACCAATCAGCCTTTCAATTCTCTTTTGGAGCTGAAAGACCGCAAAGGTCAATTCCACATCTATAATTCCCTTCTTTCGGAATATGCCGTATTGGGCTTTGAATATGGCTATGCCATGGCAAATCCAAACGCATTGACCATTTGGGAAGGTCAGTTTGGTGATTTCGCCAATGGCGCTCAGACGATGATTGATCAGTTCATCTCTTCCGGAGAATCCAAATGGCAAAAAATGAACGGTTTGGTCATGCTACTTCCTCATGGCTACGAAGGCCAGGGACCAGAGCATTCCAATGCTCGTCCGGAGCGATTCTTGCAACTTTCTGCAGAATACAACATGGTCGTAGCCAATATCACCGAGCCATCAAACTTCTTCCACTTGCTGAGAAGACAATTAACATGGGAATTTAGAAAACCATGCATTGTAATGTCTCCAAAGTCGCTACTGAGACATCCAAAAGTCGTTTCTCCGCTTTCGGAATTCACTTCAGGTAAATTCAGAGAAGTCCTTCCTGATACGGTAGTCAATCCAAAAGAGGTAAAGCGAGTTGTGCTTTGTACTGGAAAAGTATTCTATGATCTGGAAGAAGCTCGGGAAAAAGAGAAAGTAAAAAATGTCGCTATCGTCAGAATCGAGCAGCTGCATCCACTTCCCAAGAACCAAATTCTTGAAGTGCTCAAATCCTACAAAGGTGCTGAGGTCGTATGGGTACAGGAAGAACCAGAAAACATGGGCTATTGGAACTACCTATTGAGGTTACTTTACAAGGAAATCCCAATGACCCTAATCGCCCGTAAACCAAGCGCTTCTCCAGCTACCGGATATAACAAAGTCCACGTAGAAGAGCAAAAAAACATTGTTTCTCAGGCGCTAAAACTTTAATCTTGATTTCTTCCCCGATTTATTTCGGGGTTGTTTTTGATAAAAAATCATACTAAACCTCCTTCCAAAATAACCCGAAGGGAAAAAATATAGAACCATGAGCAAAGAAATGAAAGTACCCACAGTGGGTGAATCGATCACTGAAGTCACTGTTGGGCAATGGTTTAAAAAAGACGGCGACCAGGTGCAATTGGATGAGATCCTTTGTGAATTGGAGTCCGACAAAGCAACTTTTGAATTCCCTTCTGAAGCAGCGGGGATATTAAGAATCAAAGCCCAAGAAGGTGATACCGTCGAAATTGGAGGCTTGATTTGCGTGATTGAAGATTCTGAAGGTGCTGAGAAATCTGCGCCAGCTGAAACTTCGCCAGCGAAAGAAACCCCTGCCGAAGCGCCGGCAAAAAAGGCTTCTGGCACTGGAGAAATCAAAGAAATGATCGTGCCTACCGTTGGGGAATCCATCACTGAAGTTACGTTGGCCAATTGGATCAAAAAGGACGGTGATTTTGTGACTTTGGATGAAATCATCGCAGAGGTGGATTCCGACAAAGCAACTTTTGAACTTCCAGCTGAAGCTACGGGAATTCTAAGACATGTAGCCAAAGAAGGTGATGTCCTCGAAATCGGAGGAATGATCTGCAAAATTGAAGTCACTGACGCAGCTCCTGCAAAAGAATCAGCTCCGGCGGCCTCTTCATCCACTTCTGAAAAGACTGCGGCCATGAACGAAAATTATGCTACAGGCCATGCTTCTCCTGCCGCATCTAAAATTTTGGCAGAAAAAGGAATTGCTCCAGCAGCAGTTTCAGGATCTGGCAAAGACGGAAGAATCACCAAAGAAGATGCGATGAGCGCACAGAAACCTGCTGCTAAACCAGAAGTTCAGGCTCCAAAACCTGTAGAATCAGCTCCTGCTGCACCTATCGTTCCTGGTGCTAGAAATTCACGTAGAGAGAAAATGTCATCGCTTCGCAAGACGGTTTCACGTCGTTTAGTAGCTGTGAAAAATGAAACAGCTATGCTCACCACCTTTAATGAGGTGAATATGAAGCCAATTATGGATCTGAGATCCAAGTTCAAGGATCAATTCAAAGAAAAGCATGGCGTGGGTTTGGGCTTTATGTCTTTCTTCACAAAGGCTGTGTGCGTCGCTTTGAAAGAATGGCCGGCTGTGAATGCACAAATCGATGGAACCGAAATGGTTTTTAATGATTTCTGCGACATCTCTATTGCAGTTTCTGCACCAAAAGGTTTGGTAGTTCCTGTAATTAGAAATGCTGAATCAATGAGTTTTGACCAGATCGAAAAAGAAATTCTAAGATTAGCTGGAAAAGCAAGAGATAACAAATTGTCGATTGAGGAAATGACAGGTGGAACATTTACGATCACCAACGGTGGTGTCTTTGGATCCATGATGTCCACTCCAATCATCAATGCTCCACAGTCTGCAATTCTAGGAATGCACAACATTGTCGAGCGTCCAATTGCCGAGAATGGTCAGGTAGTCATCCGTCCAATGATGTACCTCGCGCTTTCCTATGATCACCGAATCATCGACGGCAGAGAATCTGTCAGCTTCTTGGTGAGAGTGAAGCAATTGCTTGAAGATCCGACAAGGCTGCTATTTGGAGTCTAAAAAGTATCTAGTCGCTAGATATAAGTATCAAGAAGGGGATCATGCTCGATTGAGCTAATTTTATCTTAATCTCGGTACAAGATTATTTAATCATTGGTGAGTGAAAGTCTTGATACTTGATACTTGCTACTAAAATCTATTTAAAATGTACGACGTAATAGTAATCGGTTCCGGTCCGGGTGGATATGTAGCAGCGATCAGAGCGGCACAGCTTGGAATGAAAATCGCCATTATTGAAAAATATCCAACTCTTGGTGGTACTTGCCTCAACGTGGGCTGTATTCCTTCCAAGGCACTTTTGGACTCTTCAGAGCACTTCCACAATGCTGCCCATACCTTCAAAACTCACGGGATCAACCTCAACGGTTTGAAAGTTGATTTGGCACAAATGATCGCCCGAAAAGACGATGTGGTTAAGCAAAATGTGGATGGTATTCAGTTTTTGATGAAGAAAAACAAAATCGAAGTCCACCAAGGAGTCGGTTCATTTGTTGATGCCAATACCGTGAAAGTGACTAAAGATGACGGTTCCTCCAATGACATTCAAGGCAAAAACATCATTATCGCAACCGGATCAAAACCTGCTTCGCTTCCATTTATCAAACTGGACAAAAAGCGAGTAATCACTTCTACCGAGGCTTTGAAGATGAAAGAAATTCCAAAACACCTGATCGTAATCGGTGGTGGTGTGATCGGAATGGAACTGGGTTCGGTCTATGGAAGAATGGGAGCGAAAGTCTCTGTGGTAGAATTCATGGATTCTTTGATCCCGTCAATGGATAAAACCATGGGCAAAGAGCTTCAGAAGTCACTGAAGAAGCTTGGCTTTGAATTTTATCTCAAGCATAAAGTAACCGGCGTAGAAAATCTCGGAAAAGAAGTAGTAGTCAAAGCCGAAAACGGAAAAGGCGAAACCATCGAAATCAAAGGCGATTACGTCTTGGTTTCTATCGGACGTAAACCTTACACCGATGGATTGAATGCTGAAGCTGCTGGAGTAAAAATCACTGAAAGAGGTCAAGTTGAAGTGAATGAACATTTGCAGACTTCTGTGCCGCATATTTACGCGATCGGAGATGTGGTAAAAGGTGCCATGCTCGCTCATAAAGCGGAGGAGGAAGGTGTCTTCGTCGCTGAGACGATCGCCGGACAAAAGCCCCATATCAATTATCTTTTGATTCCGGGAGTAGTGTACACTTGGCCTGAGGTTGCTGCAGTTGGTTACACCGAAGAACAGCTAAAGGAACAAGGCAGAAAATACAAAACAGGGAAGTTCCCTTTCATAGCTTCCGGCCGTGCAAGAGCATCGATGGATACGGATGGTTTGGTGAAAGTCTTGGCAGATTCCGAAACGGATGAAATCCTAGGTGTACACATGATCGGACCAAGAACTGCCGATATGATTGCTGAGGCTGTCGTAGCGATGGAATTCCGCGCTTCGGCTGAGGATATTGCCAGAATGTCCCATGCGCATCCTACGTATACTGAAGCGTTTAAAGAAGCTTGTTTGGCAGCTACTGACAATCGAGCATTACATATTTAAGGTTTAGAACACTGAATTATATTGAAGCCATCCCGATTGATCGAGATGGCTTTTTGTTTTGTTTAAAATTGGTTTAATTCCGTCATGAAGTTCAAAATTGCCATTTTGGGTGCAGGAAATGTGGCTTGGCATTTAGCGCCAGCATTGGAAGATGCAGGCCACGAGATCACAGAAGTGTATGCAAGAGACCTTGAAAAAGCCAAGCAAATAACTGAGCGGGTTTATTCCGCTGAGCCCAAAGACGACCTCGATTTTTCAGAAAGTAAAGCTCAGATTTTCATTCTAGCAGTGAAAGATTCAGCCATTCCGGAAGTTGCGGATGAAGTAATTTTGCCGGAAGGAAGTATTTTAGTTCATACATCTGGAACAATGGCATTGGATGTTTTGGGTTACAGTTCGGCGAGCTACACCGGTATTTTTTACCCACTTCAGTCATTTACCAAAGGCAGAAAAATTGAGTTGGATGAGGTTCCATTTTTATTGGAAGCAGAAGATGAGGAAACGCTTCAAAAGCTTAAAAAACTGGCAAAAAGCCTATCACCATTAACTTATGTGGTTCGCTCTAAAGATCGCAAAGGCGTCCATGTTGCGGCGGTATTTGCAAGCAACTTTTCCAATCACATGATCCGCATTGCCGAGGAAATTATGCGAAGACAGGGTGCAGACTTTGAAATGCTAAAACCCCTTATCATCGAAACCATTTCTAAAAGCCTTCAGCTCGGAGCCAAAAATGCCCAAACCGGACCCGCAATCCGCGAAGACTATGAAACTCTGGAAGATCACCATCGATTTCTCCGCTACAATGAATCGTTAGCCGAAATCTACAAGCTGATCTCCCAGGATATTATTGACGGTTGATCAATGGTTCCAAGCCCCAAATTTTCCGGCTTGATAATCCGCGTAAGCTTCCTGAATTTGCTGTTGGGTATTCATTACAAATGGTCCCTGAGCCACCATCGGTTCATTGAAAGGCAATGCATGACCCAAAATTAAAACTGCCTCTTCGAGTGCCTCTACTTGAATTTTTTGTCCTGAATTGCCAAATTCCACCAGATTTCTGAACATCACTTCTGTTCCATTCACATTAAGTTCACCTCGCACGATATAGAAAAAGATATTTTCTTCAGCAGAAATTTCTTTTTCGAATTTCCCTTCCTTTTCGAGGTAGATTGTACACATGGTGATTGGAAAAGTCCCCTCAAAAGCGCCCTCCACTCCATTCCACTCTCCGAAAAGCTGCTGTACTTTTACCTTTCCTCCATCCAAATCAAAGGTAGGAATGTCCTCTTGCTGCAAGCCAATGTAATTTGGGGTTATCATTTTTTTCGCGGCAGGCAGATTTAACCAAAGCTGCAAAATCTCAAGATCCCCACCATTTCGCTTGAAATCGCTGCTCGATACTTCGGCATGGATCAAACCACTTCCGGCGGTCATATACTGAACTCCCCCAGGACCAATCACTGACTCATGGCCTGAAGAATCCTTGTGCATGATGTCACCTTCCAATATGAACGTCACCGTCTCCATTCCCCTATGCGGGTGAGGACCAAATGGTAAGCCTTGATTTCGCTCAGGATAAGTCTGAAAGCCGTGATGGTTTAAGAAAATGAAGGGGTCAATCTGCTGAAGACTGCGTGTCGGCATTGGACTGTATGTCACCAAATCAGCAATGGGTCTATATTCGGCTTTATGAATTCGTTTGATCTGTCTCATGATAGTTGTATGTATATACATTAAATCTGAAAGTGAGGAAAAAAGTTTTCTCAGATAGCATTATTTTAGGTTTTATCGCAGCTTCGAGTCCAGTTCCAGGATCGTTTTCAAAAGGACATTTGCACCATTAGCGATATCTTCTTTCGAGGAAAACTCATCAGGAGCATGGCTGATTCCGTCTTTACTTGGAATGAAAATCATTCCCATCGGAGCTATCCTAGCCATTTCCTGCGCATCATGTCCTGCGCCGCTGGGAAGGCTTTTGGTTGTGAATCCCAACTTTTCTGCTTGGGATTTGATGATTTCACGAACCATGGGATCAGCCAAAGCAGGCTTACTGGCAACTTCAATATGCTTGATATCCAATCCGATTTCACTTGCTGAAGCCAGTGATTTTGCTCTTTTCTCTATTTGCGAATAAATCTCCCAAATTTTTTCTGAAGAAAGGTCACGGATTTCCAAGGTCATTTTCACCTCTCCTGGTATCACGTTTCCTGCTCCGGGAAAAGCTTGTATTTTGCCAACCGTACCCACGTGCCGACCTTCATAGCTGTTGACGATTTCATTGACCGCCAAAACAAATTTTGCAGCCGGAAGCATCGGGTCCTTTCTCATATTCATTGGAGTCGTACCCGCATGATTGGCTTTTCCCAAGAAAGAAAACTCCCACCACTCGATCGCCACAATTCCCTCCACCACACCTATATCCAATTTTTCAGAGTATAGATTTCCGCCTTGCTCAATATGCAGTTCCAGAAATGCAGCCAAGTCTCCGACGTTTCTTTTGAGTTCAGGAATACGATCGGGATTTCCTCCAAGTAGTTTGATCCCCTCGTATTGTGTGAATCCGCTCGAACTCACCACCTGCAATGCTTCTTTACTCAAAGCCCCAACCAAGGCCCTACTTCCGACGACTCCTCCCTCTTCATTGGTAAAAATGATCACTTCCAATGGGTGATCGGTTTGAATCCCCCTTTCAGACAAGGTTTTCACCACTTCTATGGAGCCCATTGACCCGACAGGCCCATCATAATCTCCTCCATTTGGCACTTCATCGATATGCGAACCAAATGCAATCGGTTTAAAACTTGGATTTTTACCGGCTTTCCTTCCAATTATATTCCCTGCAAAATCAACCGAAATCTGCATTCCTGCATCTTCCATCAGCGCTTTCACATACGCTCGAGCTTCGATATCATGTTTGGTGTACGCCTGGCGATCAGATCCGCCATTTGCATTTTTCCCGTAGGAAGAAAGCTTCATCAGACTTTCATGCAATCGATCAGAATTAATGCTGATTTCCTGTCCGTAACCGGTGAAAGCAAAGGTGATCAGAAGAATAAGGAATGGGAATAAGGATTTTGTCATGGGAAGATGAAATTCTAAACAGTTCAAGATAGCATAAAAAAAGTCCTTCTTTTGGGAAGGACTTCTTTGAAGTAAATTTCAGTTATTTAAGCCAAGCGAGTTTTACTTCATCAGGAGCTTTCATTCGGTCAGCTACTCTCATGTAGCGCTCCGATAATTTCGCTAGGTAATCCTGCGCTTTTGCCGCGGCTGCATCCAATCCTGTGAGTGCCTCGATCTTCCAAAGTCCAACTAGGTGATCGATGATTCGGGCATAATCCCAACTAGTATAGATCCCTACTTTCTGAGTGATCTCAGAAAACTGTGTGAACAGAGATGGATTTGAACTTCCTTCACCCATCAATACCGCCGGCATGACGATTTGCTTTCTCATCAATTTCTCAAAAGCGAGGATCGCACCATTTGGATCGATCTCGAAGATTCTTGACATGAAAGATTTGTATGCCTTTTCATGTCTCGCTTCATCACCAGCGATTTGTTTGCATATTCTTCCCAACACAGAATCCCCGGCTATATCTGCCAGTTTTCCGGTATTGACATGTGATATCTTGGTCGCTCTTTCCTGAAAGGATGTATAGACAATCGCCTGATAAGGATCTCCACCCGAATTGGGATCAAATCCATTGGTCAACAGTCTATGAATAGTCCGCTCTACGGCTTTCATATCCACTCTCCCTGTCATGTAAAGGTACTTATTGAGCAAGTCGCCGTGTCTGTTTTCCTCAGCAGTCCAAGACTTAGACCATCTTACCCAACCTCCCGGAGCAAGCAGATTTCGCTCTGGATTGATGCCTTCCAACAGATTGAAATACGTCTGATAACTGGGAAGGGCTTCCTCAGTGATCATATTACCAATCAGGGACGTCAATACCGTGTCGGGAATTCCTTCTGCTCTTTTTTGAAGAAGCTTGATTTCTTCATGGATGTTGGGATCTCCAAAATCAGGAAGAAAATCTGATGGCTGCCAACATTTATCCGGATCTACCAAAATATTATCCACAGCATCAGCAACTAAGCCATCCAATTGGGAAATGACCTCAATATTCTTTTCTAGTTCGTAATTGATTTCGCCTGTTTTCATTAGGTTACTTGAAATTTACGCAAAGCTAAAATTGCGTAGGGTTGACTTGTTCGGTTCGGAAAGTTACTCACAAATCACTGGATTGATTATAGAAAAATTCTCATTCTGGCTCCAGTTTCCATGAATGGAATTTACGTGATTTAGTAACTTCCTTTGATTCTGTTAACGTGAAAATATCATTAAAAGGTCCATTTTGAAAGTAATGTGCCTTTCAAGTCAATTGAATCAATAATCTAACTTATATGCAGCCACCTTATTTTTGAAAAAGGTAGGAACGTAAAGGATCTTTTCGGCTGCATTGTATCCAATATCGGCCGTGTTTGATTCTGCAGATTTTGTGTCCAGCATCTTGGTCTCTCCATCAGCAGATGCAAACCATATTTCACCTTGCCATCTTGAAGCAACAAAATTGCCATCACCCAAGATGATTAAACCATCACCTCCGGTCACGTTTGCATTTACCACAGAGGCGGTGCCATCTGCATTCCACATTTTAAGCCCTGAGCCGTCAAGGCCATAGATCGTCCCGTCCTTGGCTACTGCAATGCCATTGATCGAAGCATGTCCTTCTGATACCATTGAGATCGAGCCATCTGCGTAAGCGTGAACTTTTCCGGTGTTCATGTCAGTGAAATATACAGTTCCCTCATGTGAAGCAACGTCATTTAGGAATATTGCACCTTCTACTTTCCATTTGTTGGAAACTTTTGCCGTGGAGATGTCTATCTCAACCAATTCATCGATATCGGTGACATACAGTTTACCCTCCGAA
This sequence comes from Algoriphagus alkaliphilus, assembly GCF_900103735.1. GTDB lineage: Bacteria > Bacteroidota > Bacteroidia > Cytophagales > Cyclobacteriaceae > Algoriphagus > Algoriphagus alkaliphilus. The sequence continues at coordinate 134,039 of NZ_FMXE01000002.1, forward strand.
ATGGCCATTCCCTTGGGGCTGTTCAATCCACCAACCCACACTGGATTAACGATTTTACCATCTCTGTCAATAATTGCGATGGATCCTTTTCCGTCTTTAGCTTGAGGATCCATACCTCCGATGTTTGAGACATAAATGGTACCTGTAGCCTCGTCAAAAAGTACGGACTCGTTGGTAGGTAGAGAAGCTTCTGTCTCCCAAAGTAAGGTGAGCGTTGGAGTTTTAGCCTCAACGAGGATTTCCTCCACAACTTCTTCTGTTTTTTGTGGCGCACATTGAGAGAAAAGAAGTGTTGCAGAAAGGCCCATAAGCCCGATTTTAAGCGTAGTGTTCATTTTTTAGATTATTTGATGATTGTCCAATTCTTTTGGTTAAAATTTTTCGGAGCGGATTTCAGGAATCGATTCTGAATTTCATCCAGATACATCGTATTGTATCGGAGTCTGGTGATGTAATTGGGAAGATTTGGATCTCCGTTCCAGCAATGTTCTGCCCGATCTCCATAAGCCACTTTTCCATCATAGTATGGGTTTTTGGTTTGTTCCAGAAAATCTTCAGTAAGGTAAACCGCATTGTTGAGGTAATAGTTATCCATGTCACCACAGTAAATATGGACTTTCCCCTCCAATTTTGGTCCTAATTTCTCCCAATCCCGCTCCATGATGTGGCGAAGGTCGAAATTTTCTTTCCAATAGGCAGACACTTCTTTGTCAATTTCTCCGGAATATTTGTCCCAAATTGGCTTTGGATAGCCATCATCTCCAACTGGGGAATAAACCGCTTGCCAGATGTCAAACTGGTCTCCAGACCTGGATTTGTCGCCACCGATCGCCAATTCTCGATGATTCATATCCCGCACCATGGCGTCTACATGACCTAAATAATTGCGGTGCCCGGGACGAAGGGTTTTTCTAAACTCCCCTTCTTTGAAGTACGCATTTTGATCTTGATAAATATCTACTGTGGTATATGCTCTGAAATCTATTGGGTCCGGACAAGCGGCAAAACATCCATTGTATTCGTCAGGATAAAAAACCTGAACGGCTAAGGCTTCCCATCCTCCTGTTGATCCTCCATATAAAAACCTTGCCCAACCTTCACCAATTCCTCTAAACTCTTTCTCAATATGGGGAATCAATTCAAAGGTAATAGCATCTCCATAAGGTCCGAGATTTGCAGAATTGACCGCATAGCTGTCGTCGTAAAATGGGTTGGCATGTTGTATTTCGATTATTATAAAACGCTTGAAATCAGGTGAAATCCACTTTTGGTAGAAGTCAAATGCTTCCTGCTGCTGCATTTTGGCATACCCGTAAATCCCAAATCGTGCACTGTAATCGTCATCACCTAATTCCGGATCAGGAGGAGTTGTTCGGAATCCTCCAAAATCAGAAGGAAAATGACCATGATAGATCATCAAAGGAAAATATTGATTTGGGTTTTCTTCAAAACTCTCCGGTAAAAGCACATGTGCTCCCAAGAACATGTCTCTCCCCCAAAATTCGGAGAGTTTTTCAGACTTGATCTTGATGTGTTTAATGTATTTGGTGTCCTGAGGTTCCTCTACTGGCGGAATGATCTGATTTATATCAAGTGTTAAACTTTTGCCTTTTTCCCAGTTGACTTTTACAGGGGTCGAGTAAATATTTTTTGGAGCTCTTGCCCATTGGCGGCCTTCACCTTGATCCATGGGTAGTTTAACAGTATGCCCATCCGAGCGGGTAAAGGTTTCATGTTTTTGAATGAAAGCCTGTACAGTATATTCTCCTGAAGGAATTTCGTGCAGGTTTTCTACGGGATAGCCAAAGCTTTTTGGGTCAAAAATCAAGGGTTTCCCCGAACTGAAGTTTTCAAAGTCCATCCCAAAAACCTGATTTGTGCCTACATTGTCATTGATTCCAAATCTCGGTTCTGCCTCATGGTTTTTAGAAAAGATCAAAAGTAACCGGCCATCCTTGAGGTCTGATTCAAGTTCCGAAGCTATTTTGATCTCGATATTTTCCGAGGTAGAACCAGTACAATTCCAAAAAAGAACTGCTAGGAGAAAAAGGAAAAGTGATTTAATCATTGGAATTGTTGTTGGATGCAAAAGCTAATTTACTCAATTTCGGATTAATCTTCTGAAGTCAAGTTTTATTCAGACCCTAACCTTGATTTTATTTTGTTTTTGGAGCCGGTTATGGATTATTCTGTAGCAGATATTGAAAAGAGCCTATCTTAGTAATTCTAAAAACCACCATTCGAATGAAAAAGATTTTTGCCTTAATACTTATGGTCGGAGCATTTTCCTGTGCTCAAAAAGAAGAAGTAATCGATTATACCAAAATGTCCGACGAGGAGCGGCTCAAAGCAGCTACCGAGATCGCTCAATCGATCATTATGGTAGATGGGCATGTGGATTTGCCTTATAGGATGAAAGTCGGAGGCTTTACCCTTCAACGTGAAATCCTAGATGTATCTGTTCGTACTCCGGATGGTAATTTTGACTTTCCCCGGGCCAAAGAAGGTGGACTGGATGCACCGTTTATGTCCATTTATATTCCCGCAGGAAATCAAAAAACTCCCGGAGCATCCAAGGCTTTGGCTGATTCTCTGATCCGGATGACCGAGCGATTAGCGTCTACTTTTCCTGATAAGTTTGCAATGGCCTACAGTCCGGCAGATATTGAGGCCAATTTTTCAAAGGGCTTGATTTCATTACCGATGGGTATGGAAAATGGTGCCGGTATTGAAGATGACTTGGCCAATGTAGCATACTTTTTCCAACGTGGAATCCGATACATCACCCTCACCCACGGAACGGATAATCTGATCGGAGATGCCAGTTACGACACTACAGGTACTCATGGAGGACTTAGTCCATTTGGAGAAGAAGTGGTTAAAGAAATGAACAGGGTTGGAATTATGGTCGATCTCAGCCACGTTTCTGACAATACGTTCCGGGATGCCTTGGCTATCACCAAAGTGCCCGTGATTGCTTCCCACTCTTCAGTCCGGAAATTCACTCCGGGTTTTGAGCGAAACATGAGCGATGAATTGATCCAAGCTATGGCCAAAAACGGCGGCGTGATGATGATCAATTTTGGAGGCTCGTTTATCGATTCGGCCTATGCCGCAGGTTCAGCCAAAGTCCGCGAGCATCTGGTCAACTACTTGGCCGAAAACAACCTCAGCCGGACGGATTCTGCCTTTAAAGCTTATGCAGAAGCCTATGCTGCCGCCAATAATCCATTTCCAACTGTGCAGCGTGTGGCTGATCATTTTGATCATGTCAAAAATCTCGTTGGTGTGGACTACATCGGTTTGGGTTCTGACTTTGATGGGGTAGGGGATTCACTTCCTACCGGATTGAAAGATGTCTCCATGTTTCCAAACCTGATTGCAGAACTTCTGAAGCGAGGATATACCAAGGAAGACATCGAAAAGATTTGTTATAAAAATATCTTCCGCGTATGGAAAGCCGTGGAGGATTATGCAGCTAATCAGTAATAGAGCCTAAACAAAATGCCTTTTTTAAGAACTCTGAATTGAAAAATCAGAGTTCTTCTTTTTTAAAGATTTCAAGAAACTGATCAGGGGCCAAAATCGGAAGACTTGATTTTTTGAAATCCTTTTGATTACGGGTGATGATCCCATCATACCCAAACTCAAGTGCGGTGAAATATTGAAGGGAATCTTCAAAATCACTGAAATCTGAGCTATTCAATCCCAAATCAATCAGTTTTTCATCCAGAGGATGGACTTTGAGCAAAATTTTAAATCTTCGCAAAAGTTCATTTACTGCATTGGGATTCATCAATTTGAGAAGATGATAATGGGTGTTTTCGATTGAAAGTGAGGAAACGCCACAGGATATTAAATTTTGTTCTGCCAATGAAAATATCTTCCCTGCCTGAAAATCAAAAGGCTTTCTTTGAGTCAAAAAATCAATGAGGATATTGGTGTCAATAAATAACTTCTTCATTGATATTTTTTGTCAAGGTAATCCCTGTACTCTTTTTTGTAATCATAGTTTTCTGGCAAAGAACCAGCGGCCCCCAAGAGACTTTTCACTAAGGGAGTTAATTGGATATCATTCGACTCTTCTGAATTGGACTTTGATATTGTATCCAAATAGGTCTCCACAAGTTTAGAAAGGCTGATTTTTTGATCAGAAGCATATTTCTTCGCCCGTTCGATTATCTCTGAATCTAATCTTAATGTAAGCTTGGTATCCATACTTGAGTTATTTGACGTACAAATCAAAATAAATTATACGTCAATTCAAATTTTCAGTTTTTCTAAATTATATAGCCGTCTCCGTTTATTCCAATTTGAAGTCGCAAATTGCGACTTCCAAATTCCTTATTCTCCACTGATATTCTGTCCAAATTAAAGGGGAAATATCCCTGAATACAGACAAAATTTCCTGATTTCATTCTAAAAACCCCTGATTTACGGCCATTCTGTCCGAATTTTGGGGTTGGCGAAAGATTTGACCCAAGAGGGTAGACAACTAACCACTAACTATCAAAATGGACTTCAAACAATTCACTATAAAATCTCAGGAAGCGATTCAGAAAGCCGCTGAACTTGCAACCGGGTCAGGAACTCCTGCAATTGAAACGGCTCATTTGCTAAAGGGAATCTTTGTGGAAGATGAGAATGTCACGGACTTTCTTTTCAAAAAACTTGGCACCAATAAGCAGCTGATCGATCAAAAACTGGATCAGGAATTGGCCAAACTTCCTAAAGTAAGTGGAACCAATCAGCAGCCCTACCTCTCCGGTGCAGCCAATCAAGCGCTTACAAAAGCAAAAGACTACCTCAAAACATTCGGGGACGAATACGTTGCCATCGAGCATTTGCTTTTGGCCCTACTTGCGGGAAGCGATGCCACCGCTCAATTACTCAAGAATCAGGGATTGGCTGATAAGCCACTGATCGAAGCAATCAAGGAACTTAGAAAAGGAAATAAAGTGACTGATCCAAACGCAGAAAGCAAGTACAGGGCTCTGGAGAAATACTCCAAAAATCTGAACGATCTGGCCAAAAAGGGTAAAATCGACCCTGTTATTGGCCGGGATGAAGAAATCAGACGTGTCCTGCAAATCCTTGCAAGACGAACCAAAAACAACCCAATCTTACTTGGAGAACCAGGAGTAGGAAAGACGGCAATTGTCGAGGGACTCGCCCAGCGAATAGTTTCTGGTGATGTGCCTGAAAACCTGAAATCCAAAACCCTTATTTCTTTGGATATGGGTCTACTCATAGCAGGTGCCAAATACAAAGGGGAATTCGAAGAGCGACTCAAAGCAGTAATCAAGGAAGTGACGGATGCTGAGGGCGAAATCATCCTTTTCATCGATGAGATCCATACTTTGATCGGAGCCGGTGGTGGTGGAGAAGGGGCAATGGATGCAGCAAATCTACTGAAGCCGGCATTGGCACGGGGTGAACTCCATGCAATCGGTGCAACTACGCTAAAGGAATACCAGAAATACATCGAGAAAGACAAGGCCTTGGAGCGTAGATTCCAAGCGGTAATCGTCGACGAACCGGACGCTGCCGATGCGATATCCATCCTTCGAGGAATCAAAGACAAATACGAACTCCACCACGGCGTGCGAATCAAGGACGATGCGGTAATAGCAGCTGTGGAGCTTTCGCAGCGCTACATTTCCGATCGATTTCTACCTGACAAAGCCATTGACCTGATGGATGAGGCTGCCGCCAAACTGAGAATGGAGATTGACTCTTTGCCTCAGGAATTGGATGAACTGAACCGAAGGATCATGCAATTGGAGATTGAGCGAGAAGCGATCCGAAGAGAAAATAACCGAGACAAAGAAACTGTCCTGAGCAAGGAAATCGCCGAACTCTCTGAGAAGCGTCAAAACGTCAAAGCCAAATGGGAAAGCGAAAAGGCAGTCATCATGGGCATTCGCAGAGAAAAAGAAGCGATGGACAAGTTGAAATTGGAAGCTGAACAAGCCGAGCGTGCCGGTGATTTTGGCAAAGTAGCCGAGATCCGATATGGGAAAATAGGGGAAGCCGAGAAGAAGTTGGAATCTTTCAAAAGCCAATTGGCAGAAATGCAGGCGGGTTCACCCCTTCTCAAAGAAGAAGTGGATCAGGAAGATATTGCTACGGTGGTGTCTAAATGGACCGGGATTCCAGTTTCCAAAATGATCCAATCCGAGCGGGAAAAACTCCTGCATTTGGAAGAGGAATTAGGGAAACGAGTGGCAGGTCAGCGAGAGGCGATTGTTGCTTTGTCCGATGCTGTACGAAGAAGCCGGGCTGGTTTGCAGGATCCAAAGCGACCGATTGGAAGCTTTATCTTCATGGGTACCACAGGAGTAGGGAAAACTGAACTGGCAAAAGCCCTAGCAGAATATCTCTTCAACGATGACAATGCAATGGTGCGAATCGACATGTCTGAGTATCAGGAGCGCCATGCCGTCAGCAGACTAGTGGGAGCGCCTCCGGGCTATGTGGGATACGATGAAGGCGGACAGCTGACCGAGGCGGTGCGGAGAAAGCCTTACTCTGTGATCTTGTTGGATGAGATCGAAAAGGCTCACCCGGACGTGTTCAACATCCTGCTGCAGGTTTTGGACGATGGACGATTGACCGACAATAAAGGTCGATTGGCCAATTTCAAAAACACCATCATCATTCTGACGACCAATATCGGTTCGCACTTGATTCAGGAGCGATTTGCCGAGATGGAAGACTGGAACAGGGAGGAGATTTTGGAAAAGACCAAAGTCGAGGTGTACGAGATGCTGAAGAAAGCTGTGAGACCCGAATTCCTCAACCGAATTGATGAAACGATCATGTTTGAGCCACTGAGCAAGGACATCATCCGAAAGATTGTAGACATCCAGTGGAGAGAAATTCAGAAGCGTCTTTCTGAAGCGAATATCGAGATTGAGGCTACGACCGAGGTTCTGGATTATTTGGGCGAGGTAGGTTTTGATCCGAATTTCGGAGCGAGACCTTTGAAGCGAACCATGCAGCGATTGGTCTTAAACGAGCTTTCGAAGCAAATTCTCTCAGGATACATCAAAAATGACTCAGCGGTGTTGGTGGACTTGGATGCCGATAAGCAGGTGTATTTTAAGAATATTGAAGTGGTAGAGGTTTAATTGAGATATACTTCCTGAAATACGCTAGCGCGAGATAAACCTCGTGAAATAAATCCGCTGCGTGGATCAAATAAGCTTTGCGAGATAGGTTAGAACCCTCAAGGTCTTTAGGGACTTTGGGGGTTTTTATTTAAGAATACAAATGGGATGGGATGGAGCAATTTGCTTTGTCAGCTTTTTGGAAAATGCCTTTAAGTTTTTGCCAAAAATTTCTTTTCTGTGAGATATACACGTACTCTCCAAGAATTGCTGAATTGTTACGAAAATTCAGAAAACTCACCTTTAATCACTAAAGTAAAGCAAACTGGAATCCAAATAGTTTGATCATGTCACCCCCCGTCTCTTGCGGTGAACTAAATCAAAATCAACACAATCCCCACCAGTGCAGGCAGGCCCTGCACATAAAAGATCTTTTTACTTGCCGTAATTCCTCCAAAAATCCCCGCAATCAACACACAGGTCAGAAAAAACAAGGCTACTTTATCCGCCCAAACAGGATCTAAAATCACCAAGGACCAGACCAACCCAGCCACTAAAAACCCATTATACAATCCCTGATTTGCCGCTAACGCTTTTGTTTTTGGGAACATTTCCGCAGGCATTTGACGAAATATTTTCATTCCTGTGGTCTCCCAGGCAAACATTTCAAACCATAAAAAATACAGATGAAGTGCGGCTACCAAGCCGATGACGATGTTGGTGAGTAGATCCATTGTTTTTATTTGAATATATGGAAAAAAGGTCAACAGTCCACTGACGAAGGTCCACCGCCGTGGACAGTGGACTGTCGTCCGTCGACCGAAAAACCTATCTTTGCCTCATGTCCGAAATAAAACTGCCCACAGAATTCGAGTCTCAAATGTTTTCACTTTTGGGAAAAGAAGAATTCGAAGCTTTTAAAACTGCAGTCAACCAAACACCACGTACCTCCATTCGTCTGAATTCGGCAAAACCGTTCACTCTAAACTGGCCAAATTCTCCAATTCCTTGGTCCAGACAAGGTTTTTTTCTAGAAGATCGCCCAAGTTTCACCCTTGACCCAGCATTTCAGGCAGGTGCCTATTACGTTCAGGAAGCTTCGTCTATGTTTATCGAACATATCCTTGATAGCCTTCAGATTCCCAAAGGAATTTACCTTGATTTGGCCGCTGCGCCTGGCGGAAAAAGCACGTTGCTATCCACTTATCTAGGAAATGAAGGACTTGTAGTTGCCAATGAAGTCATCCAATCCAGAGCCCAAATTCTGAAAGAAAATGCGATCAAATGGGGCTTGGGAAATATCATCGTGTCCAACAATGATCCCGATCATTTCGAACCCTTGGCAGGTTTTTTTGACTTGGTCTTGGTGGATGCGCCTTGCTCGGGTGAGGGAATGTTCAGAAAAGATCCACAAGCCCGGGAAGAGTGGTCACCAGACAATGTGCAGCTTTGCTCTGCAAGACAAAAACGCATCATGGACAAGGCCGGGGCTTTGGTCAAAGGAGGCGGTTACCTAATCTACTCAACTTGCACATTCAACAAGCAGGAAAACGAGGAAATGATCCAATTTCTCACCGGGGAATTTGCTTTCGAGCCCGTCCAAATTCCGCTCGATCCAATTTGGAACATCGTAGAATCTCCGGTAGAAACACCCGATGGGACGTTTTTCGGATACCGTTTTTTCCCTCATAAGGTAGAAGGTGAGGGCTTTTTTATCACCATTCTAAAGCGACCAGATTCCGCCTCCTCGCAGGAACCCGGAAAGATCAAAGACTTCAAGCATCCGGTTTTGAAATCTATCAATGAGCGGGAAGAAATAGGATTCGATACAGAATTAGGATTCGAAGGAAAAGGAAAGTATTACAGTCTTAACGATTCAATATTCAGAATTAACCAAGCCTTTTTCAGACATTTTGAGCGGATTGCATTGCATCTGAGTTTGCGGTATTTTGGGGTGGAGCTGGGCAAAAAACAGAAAAACGATTGGATTCCTTCGCATGAATGGGCCCTGTCTACGTTACCAAAAAACGGCTTTGATTCTTTCGAAGTCACCTTAGACCAAGCTTTGGATTTTTTGCGAAAAAACGATCAGGAAATCGCCGATCTGCCTAGTGGCTGGGTGCTGATGACTTATCAAAATCTTCCGCTGGGTTGGGTCAAAAACTTGGGAAATCGTGTGAACAATTACTTTCCAAAGGAATGGCGAATAAGGATGTGAGAATTAATGATTTCCCTTTTTCACCCAATCTAAAACTTTTTCTTTTGGCAGCGCCTCAACTTTTCTTCCGTCTTTTCCCACCATCGTTTCCGCTGCAAAAAGTGAATTAATAATCGCTTCCTCTGTTGCCTCGATTACTGCTAGAAAAAGAGAAGTCATGTCATCATTTCCGAGAAATTCAGCTTTCTGAAGCAATTGAGCCGGAACAGAATGAGGTATTCGCAGGCCCTCTGCTGTGGAAAAAGCGATTACATAATCTCCCGAGCCATTGGAAGCAATCCCTCCCGTTTTTGCCAAGCCCATCATAGCCCGCTGAGCCATGCGCTCCAGATTTCGCTCCAAAACCGGGGCATCAGTCGCCACGATAATCATGCAACTGCCATCCGATTTTTCCAGCGCATCTTTGAAAGGGTACTTTCCAAGCTTTTCCCCGACGGGAACTCCTGCAATCTGCAAGTTTCCGCCAAAATTGGTCTGGACCAGAACACCAACTGTATATCCTCCGAGGCTTTCGGGCAGCTTTCGCGAGGAAGACCCGATTCCTCCTTTCCAGCCAAAGCAAACTGTACCCGTTCCGGCACCGACATTCCCCTCTTCAATAGGACCGGATTTGGCATTTTGAATAGCTTCAATGACTTCATCCGAAGTAATATGCATCCCTCGAATGTCATTCAGGTAGCCGTCGTTTGTTTCTCCGACCACAGCGTTGACAGATTGGATTTGTTCATTTCCCGGCTGGGACAGCGAATAGTTCACCACCCCTTCAATTCCCGCGGCCACGCTAAGCGTATTGGTAAGAATGATCGGAGATTCGATATTTCCCAACTCCTGTACCTGCGTCACTCCGGCCAACTTGCCGAATCCATTTCCCACAAAAATGGCCGCTGGCACTTTCTCCTGAAAAAGATTCCCTCCATGAGGCAAAATTGCTGTCACGCCGGTTCGGATATGCTCTCCTTCGTTTTTGGTAAAATGACCGACTATCAGGCCTTTTACATCTGTGATGGAGTTAAGCTGGCCCGTGGGTAGCACGCCAAAGGGAATACCGAGTTCACTTGGGCGGGTTTGGGAAATTCCTCCCAGAGAAATAAAGGTCATTAGAATGATTATGATGGTTTTTTTCAAAACATTGAAGTTAAATTTTTAGGGGAAAAAACTGTAAATATCCTTTCTGTGAAGGATTCGAATAAAAATCAGATGGTCATTTTCCCATAGTAATCAAACACGATAATTTCCAAGCTTTGCTCTAAAGTAACTCTTTGTGCCTACTAATTTTTTCAAGTTTGAAAGGGAACTGAGGGACTCAGCTTTTTGAATTTCCTCAATGAAACTCAAAACTTTCTGATTAAGATCTTGGTCTTTGATTTTCTTCCAGTCCTTATAAAAGGATTTATCTATCAGAATTTTCATTTTTCAGTTCTCCCAAAAAATTAGCTAAGTCCACATATTCTCCAGTCTTCCCACTTTCGATTGCATTTGCCAAAGCTAAATCTTCGGCCAACTCGTCTTTGATAATTGAAAACTCAACGCCAAGAGCTTTGGCAAGCTCTTTGATTTGCTTCAAATTTTTGGACGATTTACTTTTTAAAATGATCGCTTCCATGACTCTGATATTTTCTTAAATATACCCAAAAGCACCAAAAATCTGTTGGTTATAAACGTTTGAAATTAAGTCCTACTTTTTTGAAGCAATAAAAAAATGTCGCCTAATTTTTCAATTTTCAAATCTTCCAATATTCCAATTATACCTATCTTATCCTCCGTTTCCAACTAGAACTTATTCATGCTTAAAAAACAGCGATACGAAGCTTTTATTTCTCACTTTTCGGAAAACATGCCCATAGCTGAAACGGAACTTCAATACGAAAATCCCTTCCAGCTCTTGGTAGCTGTGGTCCTCTCTGCCCAATGTACAGACAAGCGTGTAAATATTGTAACACGAACTCTTTTTGAGCATTTTCCCACCCCAGCGCATTTGGCGGCGACTCATTTTGATGAACTTTTCCCCTACATCCGCTCCATTTCCTATCCCAATAATAAAACGAAACACCTGATCGGATTGGGTAAAATGCTGATGGAAGAGTTTGGGGGAGAGGTGCCGTCCACCGTCGATGAATTAACCAAACTTCCCGGAGTTGGCCGAAAAACTGCCAATGTCATCACCTCTGTAGTATGGAATCAACCCAATATGGCTGTTGATACACATGTTTTCCGGGTGTCCAGACGACTTGGCCTTGTCCCTTTGACTGCTAAAACACCCTATGATGTGGAGAAACAACTTGTCAAACACATCCCCAAACAATACATCCACGTAGCCCATCATTGGCTGATTCTTCATGGGAGATATACTTGTCTTGCGCGCAGACCTAAATGTGAGGAATGCACTATCACTCATTTTTGTAAGTATTTCGAAAAGGCCAACAAGATCGCAGCTAAGGAGGGCGTTCAAAAATAAATGTGCGGGATACATTTAATTTGGGGCAAAAAGGCAAGTAAAAAGTCCATTCAGGCTTTGGTCGATGCCACTCACCACAGAGGTCCGGATCAGTCTGCCATCTATTCTCCATGGAACGGGCTTTGGATTGGCGTAAATCGCCTCAAAATTCTTCATCATGGGCCAGATGCAGACCAGCCATTTTGGGCTCCAGATGGCAACAGTCTGCTAATTTTGAATGGAGAAATTTACAATTTTCAGGAACTGAGGAGGCTACTGACCAAGATGGGTATCGAATTCATCACACAATCCGACACCGAGGTTTTATTGCATTACCTGAAGATTTTTGGGCAAAAGGGTTTGCAAAAACTCAATGGAATGTTTTCGTTCATTTACATCGACTTGATCAGCAAATCAGTGCTGGTAGCAAGAGATCGAAACGGCGAAAAACCACTCTATTATGCCCAAAGCCCAGATAATTTGGTCATCTCTTCAGAATTGAGAGGGATTACAGCTTTTCAAGCTCATGTCCCGGATTGGGATCAGGTTGATCATTATTTTTATTTCCGTGCTCCCGCTCCGGGAAAAACCTTTCATCGAGGAATCAGTGCCTGGAAACCCGGTAGATACAGTACGCTTTTCAGACACGACACTTTCAGATGGGATACGCTCCCTGTACCGCAAGGGGATAATGAACCGCCAAGTCAAACCTCCTTCGCCAAACTCCTGGAAAAAACAGTACTCAATCAATTTCATGCTGATGTACCCGTAGGATTGCTTCTGAGCGGTGGAGCAGACAGTAGTTTGCTATACTCACTTTGGTACAGAAAAACCGGAACTTCACTACCCGCTTTTACCATTCAGGTTGAGAAAAAGTACCGGTCAAAATACGCAGATGGAGACCAAGCTATTCGGTTTTCCAAACAGATTCCAACCGATCATCATCTCATTGACATCGACCAAAATGCCTTCTTGGAAAACTGGGAGGAATACATCCGAAGTGTGGATCTTCCCATAGGAGATTCGGCAGGGTTTCTGACTTGGATGATTGGGAAAAAAGCCAAATCCGAGGTAAAAGTCCTGATTTCCGGGGCAGGATCCGATGAGCTCTGGGGTGGGTATCAGCGACATGCCGCATTTGATAAATATTTGCAATTGCAGCGTTTTTGGTGCAAATGGGCAGACTATTTAAAAAAGCTGCCTTTTGGAAAAAATTGGAAAAAGTTCACATCAGGAATCCAGCTTGACCCCAATACCACCTTCCTGAATTTCTCCGCCTTGCAAAACCCTCCAACAGAAATGATCGGGGATTATGAACGGATTTTCAATCCAAAATTACCGGTATACAAGCGAATGCTGGACTTTGACCGGCAAGTTTACCTAGTACAGGACGTTTTAAAAGTCCACGACAATGCCCTGATGGCTCATGGTATCGAAGGCCGCTCGCCCTATCTGGATTCCTCCCTTTTGGGGCTATGGCAGCGGGTGGAAGATCCTGCACTCCTCCTTGGCAAACCCTGGATTAAGAATTTGCTTCGGGAAAATGAGCTTGGCTGGGTTGCAGATCGAAAGAAGTTTGGTTTTGGACTTCCATTGCAAGAGTGGCTTAGCGAATCCGGAGAATTATCCAAAAGAGTATTCGCTACACTCAAGGAGTTTGATAAAACACAGGGTGAAAACTTTTCAAATCCGGTAAGACAAATCCTACGGAATCCAGAGTCAGGAGTGAAAACGCAATTCTTAACCCTTTATAATCTGTTTCTTTTGGCAAAATGGTCGAAATTGCGTCTATGAAGGTCATCTACATCCATCAGTATTTCCGAACCCCCGATCAAGGTGGAGCGGTGCGCTCTTACCATCTAGCCAAAGGCATGGTGGAGGCTGGAATTGAGGTGGAAATGATTACCACGCATGCCTTATCCGATTATGATCAACGCTGGATCGACGGCATCCGGGTTCATTACCTGCCTGTGGATTATGACCAAAAGTTCGGCTTTTTTAAGCGGATTTGGGCATTTTGGCGCTTTGTAACAAAGGCTAAAAAACTGGTAAAAAAGCTACCAAGACCGGATTTGCTCTACATTACCTCAACCCCCCTCACCACGGGACTGATAGGACTTTGGGCAAAAAAAAGAATGGCCATCCCCTATGTTTTTGAAGTGCGGGATCTTTGGCCGGAAGCCCCGATACAAGTTGGAGCAATCCGTAATCCGGTCACAAAATCCCTGCTCTATTCCCTTGAAAGGAAAATTTACGATCAAGCCTTGAGTTTAGTCGCCCTTTCTCCTGGGATAGCGGCCCATTTGCAGAAAATCAGCCCTCAGCGGGAGGTAGCCTTGATTCCGAATTTTTCAGATCTGAACCGATTTTATCCAAAAGAGAAAAATCAAAAATTAGCAGTGGAGCTTGGGATTTCAGCCGGATTGACACTGGTATACACCGGAGCATTGGGACAGGTAAATGCCGTGGAAGAATTGCTGGAATTGGCTGAAATAGCCCAAAAAAAAGGAAAAAATTGGGGGTTTCTGATCATGGGAACAGGAAGTTTCGAGCAAAGATTAAGAGATCTCACCAAAGCAAAAAACCTGAAAAATGTCTGGTTCATCCCTTTCGGATCCAAGGAAAAGGTTAACGAAGTCCTTTCCCTGGCAGATTTAGCATGGATTTCTTTTGCGCATTTGCCAGTACTTAAGACTAACAGTCCCAATAAGTTTTTTGACGCCTTGGCTGCCGGAAAGGCTATCATAGTGAATCACAAAGGCTGGGTTTACGACTTGGTAAAAACCTACGAACTTGGAATCTCCTGTCTTCCCGGAAAAATGGACGCTGCTATTGCCAAGCTTGAAAAACTGGAAGAAAATCCTTCAGAGCTCGGCCGCCTGAGCAAAAACTCAAGAATACTGGCAGAAACCTATTTTTCAAAAGAAATTGCTGTGAGCAGGCTTTTGGAACTGATCAACCCTCAGCCGAAAACAACTACTCAGGGCGGCGCGGTCGATATCCGGACTGCCTGAAAATCTTCTCCACATCCCACTCCATCATCAGCACTGCCAAGTCTACATTCTGGTTGGACTGATAGTCGTCCACAATATTCCAGCCCAGCCATCGTCCCAATCTTCCGGGGGCTTTTGTGGAGATTGCATCCGTAAAAGGGGCTTCTCCGATGTATTTTCTGATTTCAAAGGGGTTAGTCTGGTAAAGCAGTTCATTTTCTACAAAATGGGCCCAAATGAACTCCTCATTTTCAAAGCATTCAGCAATTTCCTCCGGAGTATAACCAATGATAAACTGGTCTGAGGTGCAGGGCATAATTGCTTTGACAAAATGATAAGCCTTCCCATAATACATCATCTCAGACAGCAAGGTGTTGTTTGTGGGGTCAGTGATGTTGTAGCGGGAGGAAATGGCAAGCACAATCATTGGAACCAAATATTCACGTTCATAGCGCACAGCCATGTATCGCGCAATATCGGGCTGAAAGCTGTGATCAGCAGGCAGGTAATAGTCCAGACCGATTACAATCATGTCGTCCGTGACAATCAGATCCGAATTGAAGCCGGAGACAAAGGTATAAACCTTGGGTATTTTGAAATCTGGGAAATAGTATTTGATGGACTTGAAGGCATTTTTGAGGTCAGTTTCAATATCAGAAATATCTGCAAACTCCACTTTGACCGAGTCATACAGTACCCGCAGAGCCGAATCCTGATGAACCTCGAGTAGGCTGGCGGCGAGTGAATCAGGAGAGAAATACATGCTTTCCTGAAGGTACACCTCAGCAAATTCAGGATGCTTTTCCAACAGAAACAAGTAATCCTTTACTGTATTTGCACCAAAGAACTCATCCTCCAAACGGGTAATAGACAAGTCAATGTCCTGATCAAGAATATCGGGATCCAATTCACAGGTTTGGTTTTTTTTGCCACAGGCGAAAACTAAAATCAAGATCGGAATCAGAAAAGCAATTCGGGTAGGCCTCATGGGATGTTGGTTTCAGATTCAAAAATAAGGATTCCAATCTTAATCCATCAATTCGTTCTCCTCTGGCAATCCTAATTTTCCGTTTGCTTCTTCCTTCCTTAATTCCGTATTTTCCAAAGTGAAAAACAGGAGGATCACCGGGCTGGCATTTTTTCGATACCTGACTTTTGGGAAAGTCCTCAATTTCATTTTGCTGAAAAGCTCTTTTCATTTGAGCCAAATCGTCCAAAGACCCATCATTTGGGGAAAACCCACAACGCTCAGCATCGAACCGACGACCTCATGCAATCTTCGCTGCCCAGAGTGTCCATCCGGCTTGAGATCCTTCTCACGTCCCACGGGAATGCTGCAGGAAGCGCTTTATGAGAAGGTCATTGATCAGGTCAAAGGACATCTTACGTGGTTACATCTCTATTTTCAAGGTGAGCCTTTTTTGAATCCCCGGTTTCTGGAAATGGTCACCTATGCTGATCACAAACACATTTTCACTTCTACTTCTACCAACGCGCATTATCTCGGGGAAAATCAAGTGGATGCAATTTTGAAAAGTGGGCTCAAACAGCTGATTGTATCCATGGATGGAATCACGCAAGAAGTCTATGAGCAATACCGGATAGGGGGAAGTCTGAATAAAGTTCAGGAAGGACTGAGGCGGTTGCTTTCGGAGCGAAAAAAAACCGGACAACAATTCCCGAGAATTGTACTCCAATTTTTGGTAACAGGACAAAATGAGCATCAGCTTCCCGCCTTGAAATCTTGGGCTAAAGCTTTGGAGGTTGACGAACTCCAACTCAAAACCACCCAAATCTATGATTTCGAAAATGGCTCTGAATTGATCCCTTCAAACCTTGGATATTCCCGTTACATTCCTGACGGGATAAGCAAATGGAAGCTGAAAAAGCAACTGGAAAACAAATGTTGGAGAATGTGGCAAGGGGCTGTGGTGACCTGGGACGGAAAGGTCGTCCCCTGTTGCTTTGACAAAGATGCCCGTCATGTGATGGGAGAGCTAGGGGAACAATCACTTAGCTCAATTTGGAATTCTTTGCCTTATTTCAATTTTCGAAAACAATTGCTAGCCGATCGCACTCAGATCGAAATCTGTAGGAATTGTACGGAGTAACTTTTTTCATTTCCAAAACACTATTCAAGACAGTTTATGACAGAATTTCAAAATATCTTTGTGTAACCTTGTATAAGGTTTATATTTGAAAATGGATAAATTCATAACTGTCGGTGAGGCGGCAAAAAGATTGGATGTAAGCGCAGAGACACTTAGGCGCTGGGACAACAATGGAAAATTCACTTCAGTCAGACACCCTTTCAATAACTATCGGGTCTATACTGAGGATCAACTCAGTTCATTGGCAGAAGATCTTCAGCTAGAAATTAAATATTTGAAATCTTCTGAGGTGGTTGCACTTTCGAACCCGTGTGTGATAACTGATTTTGGAAAGCTTTTTCAAATGGATGCACTAAAATTTTTACAAACCCTCGATTCTGGGAGTGTCGACCTCATTTTTGCCGATCCACCCTATAACATAGGTAAAGCAAACTGGGATTTGTTCCCATCTCAAAAGGAGTATTTGGATTGGTGCATGGAGTGGATAAAAGAATCCCATAGAACACTAAAAAAAACAGGTTCTCTGTACGTGTGTGGATTTTCCGAAATTTTGGCTGACTTAAAATGGGTGACAAATGGAATTTTCCACAGCTCAAAATGGCTTGTTTGGTTTTACCGAAACAAAGCAAATTTGGGAAATGATTGGGGAAGATCCCATGAAAGTATTCTACACCTTAGAAAATCAAAAGACTTTCTTTTTAATGTAGACGAGGTACGGATTCCTTATAATGAACACACCTTAAAATATCCCGAGAGGGCACAAGCTGAAAGTTCTCAATACGCAAATGGCAAAAAAAATAAACAGATTTGGAGTCCAAATCCATTAGGAGCAAAGCCAAAAGATGTATTCGAAGTACCAACGATTGCGAATGGGTCATGGGAAAGGTATCCTCACTTGACTCAAAAACCCGTGGAACTTTTAAGAAAAATAGTTTTATCCAGTTCCAACCCGGGCGATCTAATTATTGATCCATTTGGAGGCTCCGGGACAACTTTTGCAGTCGCAGAAGCATACGGTCGCAATTGGTTAGGAACTGAATTAGAGGATGTCCACTGTCAAATAATTAAAAACCGACTAACAGACAGCGCGCATCTCCAGAGAATTAGAACTGAAAAAGACACTAAAGAATCAAACAACAGAAGGTCAAAATTACGAGGAAAATAACACCCAGATATCCTTGGTAATTAGTTCAGAAAACCTTTTCATATGGTTTGAATAAGGCATTTTTTGAACATTTGGCGGAGGATCCAAATAGTAAATTCCTTCCAAGGGAGTTAAAAACTGGGAGTAAACCATGAATAAACCAGATACTAAGGTAAAGGATATGCCTCCACTTTCTTTTCTCTGAACGTCGTTTAGAAAAATCCCTATTACCTTTTGCGGATGGCCTACAAATCTCTCAAGGAGGATCTTATCTATAAAAATTTTTCCCATTCTGTCTTTAGAAGTTGTTTTAGCCGAAACTCAAGAATTTTTCAAAGCCATCTGTTTTTTGCTTTGAAATTTTGTAATCTCCCGAAATTTGACTGTGTGTTGTAGTAAGATTTAAATATTCTAAGGCCCTATATCCGGTGTTAAAAAAATCTAGGAGGTTACCTTTTTTTACCTTTAGTTGTTCTTGAAGACTATTTGCCATCTTTTAATTGGATTGGCTTAAATAATTGTTTTTTTCTTTTTTAAAACAACTATGTCTATGAAATTTTGAGGTGTTAAATGAATCAAGGCAAAAAACCGGAATTCTATCCCGAAACTTTCTCCTTCTCCCGTAAGAAAAATACTTTTTCCACCCGTTTGCTGTGGTCAACCAATTCAGGGTTTTCAATTTTTTGATCGAAACCACGGTTTCAGCATCACCCAATAAAGTACTTTTTAGACCTATATTTGGTAGAATTAAGAAATTGACGGATTTTTAAATTCTATTTCCCCCCTAATTCACCCGGAACAGTCCTTAAAATCATGGTTTTAAACATAAGAATCTGGTATTTTTTTGCCTTAATCGCCCTGCTGATAGGATCAGTACCTCAAGTCAATGCGCAGCAAAATACTGACCTGACAAGCATCAAAGTCGATGAACTCAGCGATGAACAGGTAGAAGAATTGGTCAAACGGGCCAATGAGGCCGGATTAGGAGTGGATGATTTCCTTCAGATGGCCCAACTCCGGGGAATGCCATCTGTTGAGGTAGAAAAACTCCGCAACCGTATCGGGGAACTGGACTTGGTCGGAAGTACCGGCCGAAGCACCAAGGCTTCCCGCAGAGAGCCACGACAGCAAATGGACCTCAGCGAAATAACCCGGGGACTCTATCAACCACAGGATGAAATCCTGAATCAGGCAACGGGAGAGGAGATTTTCGGAACTTCGCTTTTCTATCAGAAAAACCGCCGACTAAGCTTTGAGCCAAGCCTCAATCAGGCGACACCGCAAAGCTATATTCTCGGTCCGGGCGATGTCATTTTTGTGGATATCTACGGACAGTCTGAGCAATATTATGAGGCCACGGTCAATCCTGACGGCTTTGTGATTTTGGACAATATCGGACCGGTCTCAGTTTCGGGAAAAACCATCACCGAAGCCACGGGAATCATCAAAAGCAGAGTTTCCAGATACTATCCGGGACTTTCAGGCGCCAATCCCAGCACCTTCCTACAAGTGACTTTGGGAAATGTGCGGACAATCAAAGTGCATATTTTGGGCGAAGTCCGATTGCCCGGCACATTTACACTCAGCGCTTTTTCCACTGTTTTTAATGCGCTGTATTCTGCCGGTGGACCAAATGAAAACGGTACCATGCGCGCTATCAAAGTAATACGGAATAATAAGCCGATAGCAACGATTGATGTGTACGATTTACTCATCAACGGAACAGCCGATTTGGATTTGCAACTTCAGGATCAGGATGTCATTCTGGTGCCCCCATTCCTGTCCAGAATCAAAGTTAAAGGAGAAGTGAAGCGCCCGATGACTTTTGAAATCCGCCCCGAAGACACCTTTGAAAATCTCCTGAACTATGCCGGAGGATTTACAGATTTGGCGTTCAAAGATCGTGTGGCAATCTCCAGAATCACCGGAAATCAGCGCTCGGTTTCGGATGTGTACCAAAACCAATTCAACCTTTTCCTCCTGAAAGGCGGGGATGAAATTACCGTAAGCAAAATTCTAAACCGCTTCAGTAATCGCGTACAGATCAGAGGTGCAGTTTATAGGGAAGGCACATTTGCACTTTCCGAAGGCTTGACACTGTCACAGTTGGTAAAAAATGCCGAGGGTCTTCGAGGCGATGCCTACACCGAGCGGGCGAGCATCCTCAGAACCAAGCCGGATCTAAGTACCGAAATGATTGAAGTCAATCTGAAGGATGTTTTGGCAGGAACCGCACCGGATGTAAGGATACAGCGCGAGGATGTGATTCGAATTTCCAGCATTTATGATGTTCAGAATGAGCGCTACGTCCAGATTTTGGGCGAAGTAAAAAAGCCGGGAACCTATCCCTATTCCCAATCCATGAAGATCGAGGAACTGATCATTCTGGCGGGAGGACTACAGGAATCAGCCAATTCCCAGGACATCGAAATCGCCAGAAGACTGGAAGATTCAGACCTTGGAACCCTTTCTGACATCATTCCTGCACGGGTCAATCCGGACCTTTCCATCAATACCAGCTCCCAATCCCTCCAGCCCTTTGATCAGGTAATCATCCGGAAAAGGGCAAATTTCACCATGCAAAGACTGGTGGCTGTAGAGGGGCAGGTGAATTCTCCGGGAATTTTTGCCATTCAAAACAGTGTTGAACGAATCTCTGATTTGATAAATCGCGCAGGAGGACTGAATCAGTTTGCTTATTCCAAAGGCGCGACTTTGATCCGTCGGACTGAATTTTTCAACACGGAATCTGAGCAAATCAGAAGACAGCGGAACCTGGAGGCCTTGAAAATGAAGTTGATCGAAGACCCAAACAATTCCGAAGCACAGGAAGAAATGTTGCAGCGGCTTTTCCGGGACTTACCTGCGGAAAAAAACAATCCTATCGACACGAGTATTTCCAATGCCAAAAGCGAATCATTGGACCAAATAGCGGCAGGAACTCCGGGCTTTGCTGTGAAACTTAAGGAGACGGAAGCAGTAGCAATTGATTTGCAGAAAATCATCGACAATCCGGGTTCGGAAAACGACCTGATTCTCGAAGAAGGGGATATCCTCTCCATTCCAAAACTACTGCAGACTGTCCGCATGCGGGGAAATGTGGTTTACCCGACCACCCTGCGCCATGAAACAGGACGCGGTCTGAAACACTACATCAACGGGGCTGGCGGCTTTGAGCGTCGTGCCAACAAAAAACAAACCTACGTGGTCTATGCTAACGGGGCAGTGAAACGCACCAAAGGCTTTTTCGGAATCCGCAATTTCCCTCCAATCGAACCCGGAGCAGAAGTGATCGTTCCTACCAAAGGACCAAAAATGCCTATCCGGCTGGGAGACGTGGTTGGTGTAACTACCGGCCTGGCCACGCTTGCTTTGGTACTATCCCAAATCAACAGGTAATGGCAGATTCAAAGCATTTTTCAGAGAATCAGTTTACGCTCAAAGAGGTCTTCAAAAACCTCGTGGAATGGTTTGGCTATTTTCTTTCCAAGTGGAAAATCCTCCTTCTCGCAGGAATCATCGGTATGGGTTTGGGCGCATTGGTTTCGATCTTTAAAAAGCCGGTTTTCCATGCCGAGACTTCCTTTGTGCTAGAAGAGGGCGAGGGCGGAGGAATCGGGCAGATGTCAGGGTTGGCATCGCTCGTCGGAGTAAACCTGGGATCCTTGGGCAGCACCAGCGGACTCTTTCAGGGTGACAACATCATGGAGCTTTACCGCTCTGACAGGATGCTCAGGGAGGCATTGCTCAGCCCCTTCAATAATAGGCAATTGTTGATTGACCGTTTTGTGGAGTTTCAGAAACTGGATCAAAAATGGGCATCGAAAGTGAATTTTTCCGCTTTGGATTTTTCTGTTTCCAGAGAAAAATTCTCGGTCACCCAGGACTCAGTCGTGATGGAAGTATCGAAACTGATCCGTGAAAATCAGCTTTCTGTAAGCAAACCTGACCGAAAGCTCAGTATCATTCAAGTCAGCATTTCTTCGAAGGATGAGCTTTTTGCAAAGGCATTCAATGAGAAGCTGGTGGAAAAGGTGAATTCTTTCTACCTCGAAACCAAAACCAAAAAAACTGGTGAAAACCTGGCTATTCTCCAAACTCAGGCGGACAGTGTGCGGTTAATTTTGGACCAGAGTATCGGTGCTTATGCCAGTGCCACAGACCGGGTACCCAATGCGAACCCGCTCCTGAGTTCAGCTACTGTTGAAAGCAGGAAAAGACAAATAGATGTGCAGGCAACCGGTGCGGTATATCAGGAGCTTGTCAAAAACCTGGAAATCGCCAAAGTCAATCACCGAAACAATTCCCCCTTGATCCAGATCATCGACTCTCCGAGGCTTCCCTTGAAGCGGTCTGAGATTCGATTGGTCAAAGGAATCGTCCTCGGAGCGATCATAACCGGAATAATCGTGATTTTTGGACTCTATTTCCGCAGGTTGTATCAAATCCATGTGCAGGAAAGCTAAACATTAAGCTGCCATGTTTGAAAAACTAAACCTGCTCATTCCTTTTGGAAATTTCATCCGAAACAAATCCATTCAGAATTTCCTGTTTTTGGCAATCATTCAGTCATCGAATGTGCTGATTTCGATCATTTCCATGCCTTTGCTTATCCAAAGTATTGGCGTGGATCAGTTTGGTCTGGTCAATCTGGCCCTCTCGGTGATCATTCTGCTCAACATCCTGGTGGGCTTTGGATATAACCTCAGCGCCCCCAGAGAAGTCGCTATTCTTCAGGGAAACAAAGAGGCACTTTCACATGTGGTCTCCAATGTCTTTTCGGGAAAAGTCCTACTGGCTGCTATTGCTGCCTTTCTGATTTTGATTGGGGTTTTTGGATTCAACCTCTTCGAGGGATATCAGATGATTTTGGTTTTTTCGGTGCTGTTACTGTTCTCGGAAGCCACACTTCCGCTATGGTTTTTTCAGGGCATGGAAAAAATGAAACTGGTGTCCATCGCCAATATTTTCTCCAAACTACTCTTCCTGATGGGCATTGTCCTGTTCATTCATTCTCCCGAACAGAGCAAATGGGTGAATTTTCTGATGGGATTCTTTGGACTTGGGATCAACTTGCTCCTGTTGGTCTATATCAATTCCATTCTTGGAATACATTTTTACCGACCCGAGTTTTCCGCTATCTGGAAAAGCCTAAAAGACAACGCATTGCTGTTTTTAAGCAATTTGGCGAGTCATATTTCCATCAATGGAGGACTTATTATTCTGAGCTTTTTCTCCGTAGCAGAGACCCTCGGCATGTATAGCTTAGCCGAGCGGGTGATTATGGTGTTACGGATGTTTCCGGCGCTGATTATTCAGGCAATTTTCCCAAACGCATCCCGACTTTTCAAACAAGACCAAGCTGCATTTTATGTCTTTTTAAAGCGGGTTTATTTTCGGGTTTTGGGTATTGGAGCAGTTATTTCCACTAGCGCTTATTTCTCCGCCCCTTTTATCATCAAAGTGCTTTCCCGCTCAGACTTGGAGGAATCCGTAATTTACTTACAGATTCTATCCATCGTTCCTTTTTTGGCTTGCCTGAATATTGGCAATATCACGATAATGCTTGTTTCGGATCTGAAACAGCTGCTTTTCCGTGCTTCATGGATGATGTGCGCATATATGGTGACGGTCTCCTTGATTTTGACCTCCATGCTGGGTGCAGTTGGACTATGCCTTGCTATTGCTTCCACAGAAATAGTCGTGTTTTTAATCTGTCTGGTGTTGCTTTACAGACATAACCGGACATTAGTTCATGGCTTTTACTCCTGATACTTCAATCGCCATCATTTTGGTCAACTGGAACGGGTTTGATTTTACCAAGGCCTGTTTGGATTCGTTGCGCAAAGTTGATTTTCCTGATTTTAAGCTCATTTTAATAGACAATGCTTCGCAAAATCAGGAAGGTCTTCGACTGAAAAGAGCTTATCCGGAAATCGAGTTGATTGAAAATTCTGAAAATCTGGGGTTTTCGGGCGGAAATAATGTTGGAATTCGATTTGCACTTCATCAAGGCTTCTCTCATCTGATGCTTCTCAACAATGACACAATAGTCGAACCTGATTTTTTGGGAGAAATGATGCGAAAATTCCTTCAAAATCCAGGGTTGGGCATGGTGCAACCGTTGATACTTTTTCAGCATGATCCTAAAACCATCTGGAGCGCAGGGGGAAAATGGATGCCATCGTTGGGCCGGGCCATTACCCTTGGAGATCGTGAGCCACTTGCAGATTTTCGATGCAAAAAGGAAAATTTGGACTGGGCTACGGGTTGTTGCATGCTTATTTCCCGGGAAGCCATTTTGGCAACCGGTCTTCTCAATGAGCAATACTTTGCCTATTTTGAAGATGTGGAATGGTCCCTCAGATTCAGAAAAGCTGGTTTTCAAATTGCTTTGGCAGAAAAAGCGGTTGTTTACCATGAAGCCGGAGCTTCATCAAAAAAGCCCCATTCAGAAGGCACTTTAAGTCCTCGGGTCTTTTATTTCAATGTGAGAAATCAATTTTTGTTGCTTAGAAGTCAAAGGATCTATTTCGGTATCGTTTATCATTTCTTCCGGTTTTTAGGTTGGGTGGGATATTTTTTGGTTCGAGGCAGGTTCAAAAAGATGAATTCTGTCCTCAAAGGAGTGCGTGATGGATTAAGTGCAGATTTACAAACAGCACCAAGATGGCCCTGATATTTTTCATTTTGATCGCAATTGGGGTAGGTGCAGGATTTCTGTGGACACTTCAAGAAATGATTTTCAAGGGGAAATGGAGCTACTTCATCTTTTTTCTGGCGGCTTTTCTTCCTTTTTACATTACTTCCCTGAGTGTTATTTTTCTTGCAACTCGCTCTCCTGAGATTTTGGGGATTTTCCAGATTCTAAAGGAAGTCGTTGTCCTTATTTCCATTTTAGTTTTCATTTTCTTCCAAAGGAAGGTTTTCGAATATCCGTTTCGCCTTCAGTCCACTGATTGGCTGATGTTGGCCTTTCTCAGCCTTGGATTTTTGTATTTGCTGTTGCCATTGGGCGAAGCCTCCTTTCTCAACAAAGCACTCTATTACAAGAGCATGCTGATCCCGGGATTGGTTTATTTTCTGGGGAGAAATACACGCTTTTCAGAAATTGAAATCGGGTGGATATTTAAAATCATTTTTGCAGTTGCTATAGGTGCCTTTGTTGTCAATTTGATTGAAAACTACCTTATACAAGCCCAT
The DNA here is from genome assembly GCF_900103735.1 of Algoriphagus alkaliphilus. GTDB lineage: Bacteria > Bacteroidota > Bacteroidia > Cytophagales > Cyclobacteriaceae > Algoriphagus > Algoriphagus alkaliphilus. The sequence goes on from NZ_FMXE01000002.1 coordinate 159,254, forward strand.
CTTCAACAATTTACAGGGTATAGTTTATATAATCAGGTAATTAACAATATAGATCCGACTGGGAATTTCGGCTTGACTTGGACCTTTGAAACTCAGGCTGTCACTAAGCGGTTGGCTAGTTTCTTTTCAGATCCATTAGAGTTGGCAAGTTCGGTGCTGATGGGCTTTGCCGCGGGTTTGATTTGGTTTTTGACTTCCAAAAAAGAATACAACTGGCCTTACCTTTTGGTGATGGCCTGTTCTTTGGGAAGTCTGGTTTTTTCTGCTTCAAGGGCGGCATTTGGGGCATTTTTTATCATGATCTTCTTTGTAGCGCTGGTCTTTAAATTATACAAATTGATAGGAGCGGGCTTTTTTGGTTTAGTTTGCTTTGTTGTCTATGTAGTTTGGTTTGCTTCAGACGATTTTTATTTTTTTGTGATTGATACCTTGACTTTTGAAAACAGCTCAAGCCTGGGGCATGTAGTCGAATGGCTTCTGGCTTTGGATTCGATGGTTGCCAATCCTTTAGGGATTGGCTTGGCGATGAGCGGAAACTTTGGTAGTGTAGATGAAGAACTTCGGGTTGGGGGAGAAAATCAGTTTCTGATCTATGGGGTTCAATTGGGATGGATTGGAATGATACTTTACATTCTTGCGCTGGCCACAGGAGTCAAAAATTCGATCCGGGTATTCCACATCTCGGATAATACGTCCGTCGCGCGAATTGCATTTACAGGCGCCGTGGTGAAAGTTGGGCTTCTGTTGCCACTTTTCACTGCCAATGTTGAAATCTATACCTATGTCTCGTGGATCACTTGGTGGATGATCGGATTTAGTAATAGAGAATATGGTGAATTGAAGAAAATCACTAAAGATTAGTTTTAGAGGCAAGTTCATCAATCTTATTCTTAAAAAATTCCAATGAAATTAATTTAAAGTCAAGAAGTTTAAGCGACATTTTCTTTTCAAGAATGAACTCAATAGAAACAATAGTAAAGGAAATAAAAGATTTTGGTGAGCCGTCCGAAATGGCCTATTTCAATTTTCATAAAGGTAGATTTCATCATTTTGAGACTTTTTTGACCTAGAATTTTCCCCCAAAATGCTTTTGGACAAAAGATTTAAGTACTAAAACCTCCCTATTTAGCTTTCAAAATGCTGTCCAAGTTGGGGAATATGACCAATCTCTTTGCTGATGAACTACAGGTAATCGTAGAAATCAAGTCCAAGAAAGGATGGAAGATGGAAGTGCCGGAGTATTGAAGTATTATTTCAATGAATTCTTGTTCAGACTTTCAATTTCAAAAAATATCGCGTGGATTTTAGTTCTCCGGTTTTGTAGAGTGCCCCCATTTCTACCAATTCCTGTAAATCACGAGTGGCTGTGGCACGACTTGTTCCCGTAATCGTCAGATAGTTTTTCAATCCAAGACCTCCCTGAAACCCATCCAAACCCTCTCTAAATATTCTATCCAAGACTTTCCGCTGACGATCATTAAGTATTGGATTTAATGCATCAAAAAGCTTGGTTTTAGCCAAAATAAACTCCACCAAATCGATACTTCGCCGCTGAGCTTGGATCACAGTTTTCGCAAAGTAGATCAGCCAATCACTGATTTCCATTTGCTTATTATTTTTCTCCAAGGCGACATAATATTGCTTTTTGCTCTTTTCGATGGTTTGTGAAAGTGAAATCAGACTGGGATAACCTAATCCCTCAGAAAGCGCTTTTTCAGCAACTGCCCGCCCAATTCTTCCATTTCCATCCTCAAATGGATGAATGCTCACAAAATACAAATGGGCAATTCCGGCTCGAACGACAGGATGCAAGGATTTCGATCCCGTCTTGGATGTATCACTAAACCAATTCATAAATTTTTCCATTTCCCCAAAAACTGATGTGGAGGGAGGTCCCTCAAAATGAACTATTGGTCTTCCCAAATGTCCAGAAACCACTTGCATTGGTTCTGGGCTCGCCCGATACCTACCAATATCCACCAAATCCCTTCGCCCATTAGTCAACATACTATGCCAAGAGAACAACAAATCATGGCTTAGTGATTTATCAAACGACCGGTACAAATCCACCATCATTTCTGCTATTCCAAATTCGGCTGGATTTGGTTTTTTCCCTTCACTCTTCAGCCCAAAATGCCTTTGTATCGATGATTGTACGCTTCCACGGTTAAAGATTTCACCTTCGATTTCAGAGGTTTTTAGCGCTTCGTTTGTAATTATCTCAAGCATAAAGATTTGCTTATCCTTATCTGATACTACTTTACTCACTCCCAATAGTTCCCCTGCCAATATGAAAAATTCATCTAATTCCGATTGGATAGCGCTCAAATCAAACGTAAAATTTGGCCAATCTTTACCTTCCCAATTCCAAGTCATGAGGTATATTTTCAATTTTATAACTCATAAATATGCTATTTTTTGAGTTATAAACTTGAGTTTTTTAACTCAAAACGAAAATTAACCAATAGAACATCAAATCAATGATAAATCTGAAAGTTGAAAGGGAATCAACTCACTTTAAAAACCCTTAACTTAAACCCATTAAAGTGTTCTGTTTATGAAAATACTAGTTGAGCTTCCAGATGATAAGGCAAAATCATTTCTCGAAATGCTGAAAAAGTTGACCTATTTCAAAACTGAAAAGCTAAATCGAGAAGATGAGGAATTTTATGAAGGGTTGAAAGAAGTGGAGGAGATCAACCTTGCCAAACAAGGGAAGATAAAACTTAAATCTGCCAAAGAACTTCTTTATGAGCTTTGTGGTAGAAATTAACAAGATTTTAAAATCAATTCTTTGAAAGTCCTCCTCGACCTCCAATACCTCAACGTCGCCTCCACCGGGATCAAAACCTACATGATGGAACTGGCCAAGGCGGCCCGAAAATACCCTCATCCTCTGATTGAGTGGATCTTTACCCACGAACCTGAGACTCAAGCAGCCGACAAAACTTACAAATCCGCGCACTCCAAAGTCCAGAAGCTCAATTACCATTTGGACTATTTCAGATGGAAGGAGTTCCAGCTCCCGGATCTAATCAAAAAGCACAAACCGGATGTCTTGATCTGTGCCGATTTTGTTTCTCCCGCAGCTTCCCTGCCTTGTCGAAGGCTGACGGTAATTCATGATGCCTTTTTCTGGCAGATGCCTAAAAACTACTCCAAGTGGTGGCGCAAATACTTCACCAGCCTAATCAGGAAAGGCTTGAAGGAAAAAACCGAAATCATCACCACATCAGAATATTCCCGCAATTCCCTACTTGAACATCTCGGGGATTCATTTCCTATTTCGGTGGTTTACCAAGCCCCAAAAGGACTGAAAGCACCTGCTGATCCTACTTTTCTAGCTAAAAACAGGTTAACTACACAAGACTATTTTCTCCATATCGGCACATTTGACAAGCGTAAAAATCTTCCGCTGCTTGTCAAAGCTTATGCGGAATTCCTTGCCAAATCCTCATCAGATAAAAAGCTTGTTCTAGCCGGCGGACCGGGCGAAAGCAAGCAGATGAATGACCTTCCTGCAGTTGAGAATTTGGTTCGGGAATGTGGGTTGGAGGGCAAAGTCCTCCTTCCAGGCTATATCACAGACGGGGAAATCAAAGCCTTGTACCAAGGAGCTTTGGGATACATATTTCCTTCGGAAAATGAGGGCTTTGGAATCCCGATTTTAGAAGCATTTGGCTTTGGTGTTCCGGTCATCCATTCCGATCAGCAGGCACTTTTGGAAGTGGCCGGTGGTGCAGGTTTGTCATTTGAAACCGGAAATCAGGCAGATTTGACGGAAAAATTGATACTTTTGGAAAGCAAGACTGAGCTTAGGTCCAGGTTAACCCAGTTGGGAAAAATCAGGTCAAAGGACTTTTCAGCGCAACATTTTATCGAAGCTTACTATCAGATTATCCTGAGTTCGACACCTGCTCCATGAAGCAAATCACCTGTCCGGTTTGTAAAACTTCCCCCTCAAAAACCTCTAGCCATCAATCCATCATCAGCTGCACTGGGTGTGGCACTGGATGGACATACCTTTCAAAGGAATTTGATTCAGAGGCATTGTATTCGGACGAGGTCTACGCTATAGTAGACAACCGAAAATCCATTTTTGAGCGGGTCATTTTTTCAGAGGCTAAAAAAGTGCTCCAAAAAGCCAAATCCCTAAATGCTCAGGCAAATACATTGCTGGATTTTGGATCCGGAAAAGGGCAGTTTTTAACCGTAGCAAAGGAAATGGGCTGGAAAGGTATTGGAATCGAGACTGCACGAGAAAGAGCAGCTTTTGCCATGGAAAAGTATGGAGTTGAGGTGCTTTCTGAGTTATATCATGGTGGAATAATCGGATCTGGAACATTTGATTTAATCACCTTAAACCATGTTTTGGAGCATTTGCCCGACCCGTTAAACTTGGTGCAGGAGCTCTTGGAACAAAATCTTGCCCCAAATGGCTTGGTTTACATCGAAGTACCACGATCTGATTCCTGGCAGGCCAAACTTGCCGGAGCAAATTGGATTCATTGGGATATTCCACGGCATCTCACCCACTGGACTGAAAGAGGATTGGAACATGAGTTTTCAAAAATCGGATTTCAAAAAGTCGATTCACGAAGATTTTCAATCCATCTGGGAGTCTTGGGAATGTTACAAGCCCTACTTTCCAAGTTGGGCTTTCGGGAAAATTTGATTGTTAGGCTAAAGCGAAATAAATCCTTTCCACTTTTGATTTCAATTGCATTATTACTACCCTTTGCATGGATTTTGGAATGGGTCTCTGCCAAGTTCAATAAGTCGGGAATTTTGGGAATTTATATGCAAAGAAATGGTTAAGTCTAGAAACGTACTTTTTTTGCAAAGCTCCTCCGAAGGATATGGATCAGGGAAAATCATCCTGCAAGTTTTGCGCTTTTACCAATCCCAAGGCTTTTCTCCGGTGGTCATTTTGACGAATGAGGGCCCTATTCAGCAAATGCTTGCCCAGCTTGAAATCCCTTTCTACGTGCAGAATTTGGGGATTTTGAGGAGAAAATACGTCAACCCAAGCGGTTTACTCAATAGACTGAGTAAAAATCTAAAGGCCTACCGTTTCCTTAGCGAACTCCATCAGCAATACCGGTTTGAGCTGGTTTACTCCAATACACTGGCAGTCATCGTTGGGGCATATTGGGCCAAAAGGCGACAAATCCCCCACATTTGGCATATCCATGAAATCCTGCCTGATCCAAGACCTTTGGTGAAAATGCTGGCCGGCATGCTCGACCAAAGCACGGCTATGCCGATCGCAGTTTCCAGAGCCGTGGCTGATCACTGGCAGCCGTTTTTGAAAAAATCGCAAATCCAGGTAATTCATAATGGAATACCTTATGCCGAATTTTTGGCGGATTTTCGCAGTGCCAAAATACAAGTAGGTTTTCCTGCCGGCAAAATTATCGTCGGCATGATCGGAAGAATCAACCCTGGAAAAGGACAATTTTTCTTCCTGGAACTAGCCGATCAGCTTGCTCAAAAGTATTCCGAAATTCATTTCATTCTGGTTGGAGATCCATTCCCAGGCTATGAATCAATATTGGAAGAGCTGGAAAAAGCGATTAAAAGCAAAAAATTAGAAGCAAGAGTAAGCTACATAGGATTCAGGCAGGATATACCCATGGTGATGGCAGGCTTTGACATTTTTGTGTTGCCATCCATTCTGCCGGATTCATTTCCCACAGTAATCTTGGAAGCCATGGCTGCTGGTAAACCTGTCGTCGCAACGCGATCCGGAGGAGCGTCAGAAATGGTTAAAGATGGAGAAACCGGCTTTTTAATCCCCATTTCCTCGGTAGAAAAAGGGGTAGAGGCTTTGGAAATGCTGATTCAGGATACCGACTTGAGGCAAAAAATGGGGAAAGAAGGTCGAAGACGGGTGCTGGAGGAGTTTAGTCTGGAAGCTTTCGAAGAAAAAATCAAAACCCACCTATGGCAGCACCTGAAAAGAAGCTAAAAATCGCCATCATGGGTGCCAAAGGATATCCCTATGTCTATGGGGGATACGATACGATGATAAAGGAACTCGGCGAGCGATTGGTCGCCAGAGGGGTGCAAGTTCGGGTGTATAACCATCGGGCTTTATTTGCAGATCGACCTCGATTTGTCAATGGAATTGAATGCATTTATACCCCTGCTATCGAGTCCAAAAGCTTGACTCAACTGACGCATACCTTCTTTTCGATGATCCATGCCTGCTTCTCGGATGTGGATGTGATTTTTGTGGTAAATAGCGGCAATGGCCCTTTTGGCTTGATTTCAAAACTTTTTGGGAAACCCACAGCGATAAATGTCGATGGGTTGGAATGGTTGCGACCCAAATGGAAAGGCTTGGGTTCCAAATATTTCTTCTGGGCTTCCAAGTTGGCAACCAAATTCTACGATCAGGTTATCAATGATTCCGATGAAATGCGTCGTGTATATCTGGAGCTTTTCAAGGCAGATTCCAAAGTAATCGCTTATGGAGCTAATCCACGCGAAGCTGTAGAATCCAAACCAATCGAGAAATGGAATTTGGCAAGCCAAGGTTATTTGCTTATTGTCGGAAGGTTGGTGCCGGACAATAATGCGGATCTGATCATTGAAGGCTTTTTGAAGTCCGATTCCCAACGAAAATTGGTGATTGTCGGCGATGTGCCTTTTGAAGATGCCTGGGCAAATCGGTTGAAGAATCTGAAGGATGAGCGGCTTCTTTTCACGGGATACGTGACGGACCCGAATGAATTGGCGGCACTATACTCACACTGCTACGCCTATTTCCACGGGCATGAGTTTGGCGGCACCAATCCGGCGATGTTGAAAGCATTAGGTTATGGGTGTGCGATATTGGCATTGGACACACCATTTAATCAAGAAATGCTTCAATACGGAAAGCATGGTTGGTATTTTGAGAAAAATCCAGAATCCCTGAAGGAGATTGTGGAAAAAGCTGAATCTGGACCCGAAAAAATGAATGAACTCCGCCTAATTGCCCGATCCGGATTGACCCAGAAGTACAATTGGGATTATGTGACCGAGCAGTATTTGGAGGTTTTTTTTAGCTTGATGAAAAATTAGTTCTCACAGATCTGCACAGAAAAGGACACAGATTTTCACGGATTTTTTGAAGAGATCTTTATCACGCTCCGTGTTAATCTGTGATTTTAATCCGTGACAATCTGTGGGAAACTGGGCATCAGAGATATCCATTGATCTTCCGAATAATGTTCTCTGACAAATCATCTGTATTGAAGTTAACCAAAAGACCAACCTTTACACGTGACAGTCTTAAATATGTCATAATTTGCAAGTGATGTACATTTTGCAGTTTCTCTACAGATTTGATTTCTACGATGACCTTTTTCTCTATCAATAAATCTATTCGGTAGCCAACATCCAATTTTAAATCCTCATAGATTAAAGGAAGTCCAACTTGATGCTCAACCAAAAGCCCAGATTTGATCAATTCATATCCCATCGCCGCTTCATAGCTGGACTCTAAAAGTCCCGGCCCTAGGGTGTTGTACACTTTAAAAATTGCACCCCGGATTAAAAATGTGATTTCATTCTCGTGCATTGTCTAAATTAAAAAATAGTTCCCACAGATTAGAACAGATTTTTTGAATTTCTTTATTTTAAGTTCAGATATATTGCCTAATTTCTGTGTTAATCTGTGATTTTAATCCGTGAAAATCTGTGGGAAATTCAAAAAACAAGAAACTTAAACCCTTCAAAAAGCCTTATAATACCATATTTTAACCTCAAATCTCTTTAATCCCATGATCAGAAAAGCAACTGCCGTTTGGAACGGAACCGGAAAAGAAGGCAAAGGCCATTTGACCACAGCAAGTACTGTCTTAAACAAAACACAATACTCTTTCAATACCCGCTTTGAAGACGGAGTAGGCACAAATCCCGAAGAACTCATCGCGGCCGCTCATTCTGGCTGCTTTGCGATGAAGCTCAGCTTCAACCTGACCGCTGTCAATTTTCCTCCTAAGGAACTGGACGTGACATCCAACATCACTTTTGAGGACGGCACGCTGAAGAAATCTCACCTAGTGCTTAAGGCTCAGGTAGAAGGTATTTCCGAAGAGGAATTTGCCAAGCAGGTAAAAGACGCAGAAGAAAATTGCCCGATTTCCAAAGCATTGAATATGGAGATCAGTGTGGAATATACACTGAACGCATAATTACCTTTGGTCTGTGGATATCTACCTTTCGGTAGACAGGCACAGACCACGGCGATAGGTGCTGAAGAAATTTGTCCAATATCCAAAGCCTTAACTATGGAAATTAGCGTAGCGTATATGCTTAATTCCTGAAAATTTGCGTTTCGCGGAGACCTGGCTGTCGGTTGTCAGACACAATCTGCTTCCAAAAAATATGATTAAAAGAAGCCATGCTAGTAAATTAGCTTGGCTTCTTTCTTTGAGCATGTTACAGTTAAAATTTAATCCTTATCGAAACTACTGGAACTCCGGCCATTTGTCTGCTTGAAAACCGCTGTATCTCCATGGGTTTGTAGTCCAGATTTGCAGAGAGTTCTCTCGCTTTTTTGAAACTATTTCCAGAGGAGGATAAAATTGCGATTCCACCACCCATTAAAAGCGCACCCCCCACGATTACCATTGGAAGACTATTTAACTTGACATCTCCCTGAGCAGCATTGGCTAAAACCAATACTGATCCGGCTACTAAAACAGAACCGATTATCAACTCGGTATTTCCTTCCTTTTTGTAATCCTTAGAAGACTTTTGGGAAGTGGTTTTCTGGCCAAGACAAACATTCATCGTTGCTAAGACCATCAAAATAAAAAGTTTGGTTTTCATAAAAGTTAAAGTTTGATTGATCTAATTTATTATCAATCAGACTATTGACTATCCGGAAATTGCGAATTTCAGAATTAATAATTGCAGAAATCGCAATTATCCGACCCGATGGCCTTCAGACCTATTTTCCCGCTGCTTTTCAGTCAAAAAAGTCCAGGCCACAAAGCGACTCTCTTTGTTTCCCTGAGCCATTTGGATGGTTTTTTGGGAAAAAACACTGGCCTTTTCGAGTTGATAGTGGATGGATTTTAGGTTTTCGGATTTCGACACCAAAGTCGTAAACCAACAAACTTGATTTTTGAATTTCAGGCTTTCCTCAATCATTTTTCGGATAAACTCCAATTCTCCCCCGTCTGTCCACAATTCATTGGCTTGTCCTCCAAAGTTCAATACTGGTTTTGAAGTCAACTTTCCGGTTAGATTTTGGACTTTTCGCCGACTGACTTCTTGGGCAGCTTGGGCAGATTCGTGAAATGGAGGATTGCAAACTGTCAGGTCAAAGAAATCTTCGACCAGGATGATGTTGGAGAAAATTTTGGATGAGTCGGGCTGAAAGCGGAGTTCTATTTTTTCGTGTAATTTTTGATTGTGTGCAAGGATTTTTTGAGCTGAATCGATGGCTACTGGATTCAACTCCGATCCTACAAAACTCCAATCATAAATCGAATTCCCCAAAATAGGATAGATCAAATTTGCCCCGGTTCCTATATCCAAAACCTTGATTTTTGAGCCTTTTGGGATTTTGCCATCCTTGCTTTCTCCAAGCACGTCAGCCAAATAGTGAATGTAATCCGCCCGGCCTGGAATTGGCGGACAAAGAAATCCATCAGGAATATCCCAAAACTCGATTTGGTAAAAACACTTTAAAAGTGCTTGATTGAGGGATTTGACAGCTTTAGGATTGGCAAAATCCAAAGTCAGATTTCCATGCTCGTTTTTGAAAATATGTGCTTTCAGCTCCGGCAAAGAATCTGAAAGCAACTCCAAATCGTAGCGACCTTGATGGAGATTTCGGGGGTGAAGGCTTGGCTGAGGAGTTTGCTTCTTCATGTAGACAAAACTACCCTTTTCACCTTAATCCACCTCAAAACTCAGCTTCATCGTGATGGAAGCCGTTTTGTTTTTTGCCGAGGTATTGAATGTGCCTCCCCAGGAGTAGTCTTCACCTGAGTTTTGGCCGGTGATCTGGAAAATCCCCATGTTGGCAGTGACGAGATCTCCCAGGCTGGAATTTGAGTTTTCAGCGATTCGCTCGGCCCGGATTCTACCGTCCTCTGTCGCCTTGGCGATCATTTCCAGTTTCAGAGATTCAAGTTGGGTATAGTAATACCGGGGTGGCTGAGAATAGAATGTGATCCCCTGATTGAGCAATTCGGTGATTTCACGGCTGATTTTCTCCACTTTTTCCACCTCCTTGGATTCGATGACCAAGGACTGGTTTAACTGATATCCCTGAAAAGTCTGTCCGGCGTAGTTTCCGTTTGCCGTATAATTTTGTTGGTAAATGGGATTGGTACTGACTGCATTGAACACCAATTGCTCGGAGGGAATACCCTTTGATTTGAGGTAATTGGTAACGGCCATTCGATCACTTTCCAAGCTTGCATAGGCAGCTTTTAGATCCTTGCTTTCCCGTGAGAAATTTCCCTCCCAGACCACCAGATCCGAAGTAAAATTCTGCTCCCCCAAGCCCGTCACATGGATCATTCCCTGAGGACGGTTTCGGTTGATGACCGCATTGGCAAATACAAAAGCGGCGATGATGATTGCAATTGCAAAAATCAGTGAAGAGAGGTTTTTTCGCATGGCGATTTAGAAAAGTGATTGATGAATTTACCAGATATTCCTTCAAATTCATAGGCAAAAAACCCGCCGAGTTTGCGGGTTTTAACTTTAATTAAAAATTAGTTTTAATTCTGATAACTCCCTTCCAATTCGATTGATGCCGGCAAGGATCCGCTGTGATTGGTTTATCGAAGGCTTTTTTTTTCCACTCAAATACTGAGAAAGCAAAGAGGGATTCATTCCGATTTTTTCAGCTAGAACTTTTTTCAAAATACCCGATTTCGAAACTCCTGTTTTTTAGGATTTTCAAGGTTAATTAAATACCCGTTGACGACACCATATTTTAGCACTCCGTCTTTGGCCAAAAAGAAATTGGGAACGGAACCGGTGGTCCAGCCGCCTGTGAATTTTTCTGTGGTCTTCAGCACCAGTATTGGAAGTCCATGTACTTGTCTAGCCTCTCCGTTTTTTACTTTCACTGCTAGGAATCCCTGACGAAGCAAATCCATCGCTTCAGCTTCGGAAATTTTGTCGACACTTTCGAAAGCTGTCGGGTAAACTTTCCCCTCAGTATAGTGAAGTCCTGTGGCATCCAAGGTCTCAAAACCATAGAAAATCTGCATATCTCCCAAGTCCTCCACTGATCCAGTCATAAAATATCCGGTGGCATTTTCAGACTCTCTTCTTCGGATGGCCAGATCGAGGGGATACAGTTTGTCCCTCACTTTGACTTGCATTTCATTGATGATCAGGTCCATGAGTTGAAATCCATTATCAGGAATCGCGAAATACTGGGCAGTGGTGTATTGCTCATAGCCTTTGGTGGCGATTTGATGCAGTGCATTGAGGATTATTATAAAGTTCAGCTTGCGGATGTATTGCTTCTCCGGATCACCAGGATATCCTCCAGATTCGATCAAAATCGTACTGGTACCCCACTTTTGGATATTGTCTCCAAAGGCACGTGGTTCGAAAGCGTCATCATACTTTCCAACCTGCCCGGGAATCAGTTTTTGCAGAATGTCATTCATCCCCGCGATGGTCTTCATTGCATTTCCGCGGACATCATTGATTTCGGTCTCATAATTATAGGCTGGGGCCAAAAGGGAAATTGTTGCTTGCTTTGGCGTATTGACCACATTATAATAGATCTGCTGATCATGGAGATTGAACCCAAACTCAGGTTCGAAGTCATCTCTGGCTTTTTTGAGAATCACTGCCTCCGGTGAAATTTGCGAAATCGCATCGCGATTTAAGTCAATGTCCAAGCCATTTCTCCGCTTGAATGCATCCGCTCCGTCAGGATTAAGTATGGGGATGAACTTTAGAGTGAGGCTGGATTTTAGGGTTTTTCTCAATTCCTCATGCTCATCGCCTGAAGCTTCCAAGAAATTGAACAGGTCAAAAAGGGCCATTGTTGCCGTACTTTCATTGCCGTGCATCTGAGACCAAAGCATCACCTTGGTTTGGCCTTTGCCCCAAATCATGCCGGAGATGCTTTTGCCTTCTACGGATTCGCCTAATTTTTCGATCTGAAAAGCTGCCGAATGCTTTTGGATCAAAGGCTGAAGATCGGCATGCTTAAATCGACGGTGTGTGATCGCAGGTTCTTTGTAGCTTTCAAAAGCAGCTTCCAAGCGGTCAGAGGAAATTTTTTCGTAAGCTATCTGAGCTTGAATTTTACAGCTCGTGGCAAAAAGCAGAAAACAAAGGAGGTACAATTGTATCGAATTCTTCATAGAATTGGCTTTTGAATCACTGAATCTAAAACTAGCTAATCGAGTCAAATAAATTCATCTATTTTTGTCCAAGCTCATAAAATCCTCCCATGAACCTCAGCTACCAAGTCATTGACCTTCCTCTAAAACACACCTTTACAATTGCCCACCAAAGCCGGGATATTCAGGATACTTTGATCGTAAAGCTGGAAGAAAACGGTATTTTCGGCTTGGGTGAATCCACTACCAATTCATTCTACGGAATGACCATTGAGAATATGGTTCCGCTTTTGGAGGCTTTTCGGCATGTAATTGAAGGCGGGGACTGGGAAACACCTGAGCAACTTTGGGAATTAGGCCGGGAAGTATTCAATGAAAACCCATTTGCACAATGTGCACTCGATATGGCGGCTTGGGATCTTTTCACCAAAAAGAAGGATCAAAAACTCTACGAATACCTAGGCTTAAATCCTGCTAAGATTCCCACTACCAACTTCACCATTGGAATTGATACGGTCGAAAAGATGGTATCCAAAATGAAAGAAGTGGATTGGCCGATCTACAAGATCAAGCTGGGGACTGAAAATGATCTGGAAATCGTCAGAGCATTGAGAAAGCATACTGATGCAATTTTCCGCATCGATGCCAACTGTGCTTGGACGGCTGAGCAAGCAATTCGAAATGCTGAAGAATTGGCCAAGCTCGGGGTGGAATTTATGGAGCAACCGTTGGGAAAAGACGACTTGGAAGGAATGAAAGAGGTGTTCAAGTATTCCAAACTTCCAGTGATAGCGGACGAAAGCTGTATTGTAGAATCAGACGTCAAAATATGTCACGGCTTATTCCATGCCATCAATGTCAAACTCGTCAAAGCCGGAGGCATAACTCCGGGACTACGAATGATCCATGAAGCCAAATCACTGGGTATGAAAACGATGGTAGGCTGCATGACAGAATCCTCAGTAGGAATCACCGCCATTGCCCATATTGCCCCGCTTTTGGACTATGTAGATATGGATGGAGCGATGCTATTGGCCAACGATCCGGCAACGGGAGTGACCATAACTCCTGATAAAGTGACTTTCCCGGACGGCCCTGGAATCGGGGCGAAGTTGGTTTGAAGAAGTTGGGAGGTATGGGGGTTAGGGAGTATGGAAGTATGGAGGTCAGGAAGTTGAGGTTTGAATTTTTCCTATTATTACATCATACTCCAAGATTGATTTTCGTTAACTTTAGAATAAAAAAGAAACCATGGACGTTGTCTCGCTTAAATTAGATTTGATAAAATGGCTATCTCATCTACAGGATGAAGCTATTTTAAAAAAAATCCATTCAATCAAAAAAGCCAATGACCAAGAGATTGGGCTGACATCTGAGCAATTAGAGGAACTAGACCGGAGGCTCGATAAATATGAGCGTGGAGAGATGAATTTTTCGACTTGGGAGAACGTAAAAGCCCGTGTAAAATCCAGAGCCAAAAATGAAAACTGAGGTTCAACTATCAGAAGAGGCGGAAGAGGATTTGTTTGAATCTTATGTTTGGTATGAACGAAAAAGGTCTAGCCTAGGAGATGAGTTTCTATCTCAAATCCAAATATCATTGGACACTATAACAAATAGTCCAGAATCCTATCCTATTAGATATCGAAAAATGGTTAGGGCTTTTGTAGTTGATCGGTTTCCTTTTTTAATTCTGTTCATCATAAAAGAAAGCCTTGTTGAAGTAATTTCCATTTTTCATACAAGTAGGGATCCTAAAATCTGGAAAAATCGAGTTTGATTTTTTCCACATAAAAAACCCCGCAGCATCTCTACCCCGGGATTTCAAAATCTTGATACTTATGTCTAGCTACTAGCTACTCCAATTATCCTTCCCCCACAATCATCTTAAATCCTTCTCCGTGAATGGTAATGATCTGGACTTTTGGATCGTCTTTGAGGATTTTGCGGATTTTGCTCAGGTACACATCCATTGAGCGGGCATTGAAGTAGCTGTCGTCCCCCCAGATTTGCTTGAGTGCGTGACTTCTGTTGACCAACTTATTGATCTCTGAAGCAAGGAGTCGGATCAACTCGTTTTCCTTAGAAGTCAGCTTGTGCCTTCCCTCTGGACCATCGATAAACTGCTCATCGTAATGCAGGACAAAATCACCAAACGTATAGGTTTTCAACGCTGAGATTTCGGTTGACTTTTGAGTTCTGCGAAGGATAGCTGTTATCCTCAAGAGCAATTCTTCCATGGAGAATGGCTTCGTAAGGTAATCGTCCGCTCCGATTTTCAGGCCTTCGATGATGTCATCTTTTTGATTTTTGGCAGTCAGAAAGAGTATTGGAAGATTTTCCTGCACTTTCTTGATTTCCTTGGCCAGCGTAAATCCGTCCTTCTTTGGCATCATAATATCCAACAGACAAAGATCGTATTTGTCTTTCTTGAATTTATTCCAGCCTTCCTCCCCATCTCTGCAAAGTGTGGGCTCATAGCCTTTCATTTCCAGATACTCCTTTAAGATATCTCCCAAGTTTGGATCATCTTCTACGACTAATAGTTTGGCCTTGCTCATTGTTTTTTGGGTAGGTTAATGGTGAAGATACTTCCTTTTCCGGTTTCTGATTGCACTTGAATTTCGCCTTTATGGGCTTCCAGCATAGTTTTGACATAAGAAAGCCCGAGTCCGAAGCCTTTTACGTCGTGTACGTTACCGGTTGGTACCCGATAGAATTTATCAAAAATCTTTTTCTGGGCATCTTTACTCATCCCGATCCCTTTATCCTCGATGCAAATAAAAACCCGATCTGCTTCCTCCCAAGCTTCCACCCGTATCACCGGGTTTTCTTTGGAATATTTGTTGGCGTTGTCCAGTAAGTTATTGATCAGGTGGGTAAGGTGAAAGGCATCTCCTTCAATTTCGGGATCTCTGAGTTTGTTGACAAAGTTTATTTTCCCGCCGCGTTTCTCCACCTGAAGACTGATCTGATCAACATTGCTCTCCAGCAAATCAGCCAAATTGATTGTTTCGATTTTGAGTTGGAAATCCTTTTTTTCCAGCGCGGCTGCTTGCAGCACTTTTTCAACCTGGGTTACCAAGCGCTTATTTTCGTCTTTGATTATTCCAAGGTATCGGGTTCGGAATTTATCATGATTGGACAGCTCAGGGTCCTGAAGAGCTTCCACGGCAAGGCTCACCGTAGCCAGTGGCGTCTTAAATTCGTGGGTCATGTTATTGATAAAATCATTTTTGATTTTGGAAAGCTCCTTCTGCCGGATGATGACTTTGATCGCATAAATGAAACAAAAAATGATCACGAAGATGAAAACGACGGAGCTGAAAATCGGAAGCCAGACTTGCCGGATCACGTGATTATTTTTCTCAGGGAAAAAGATGAACAGAAAGTTATCCTTGCCTAGAATATCATTAGGGAAAAGCTTGGCTTGGACTCCATGATTTTTTAATCTCAAGGGGTCAGCTACTTGGCCAATGGGCACCATTTCGGCCTTATCATTAAGCAAGGCCAACTCAAAATCCTCGGAAATTCCTTTTTCTACCAAGCGCTGCTTGAGCATTAGCCTGACTTTTCCAGTATCTAAGCGGTCTAAAATAGCGCGCTGCCCCTCTGCCCACTCAGCTATAGCCTGATTAATTAAGTCAATTTTGATATTCGTCTTTACGATCTTGTCGATCGCATCATCAGAAAGAATGATCTCTGTTTCAAAGGAAGATATGATTGGCTTATTTTGCCTTCTCTGTCGAAGGAAACCTTGACTTTTACTCAGGAAATCTAACTGCCGCTCTTTTTCCTGAAGCAAAATTTGCATTTCGTCAGGAGTGAACATCCTCGAGGCAATCTCAGGAGTCAAGTAGGTGAAGAAATTTTCCAATTCGGAAACTACAGAAATATCCACTCCACGAGAAAGCAACATACGACGAAACGTCTCACTCACCTGAGGCGCGGGTAAGGAAAGCATGGTGTCTACGACTGAGGGGCGGCTATATCGAGGGGAGGTTTGGATTTGAAGCTCAATAGGATCGATTTTTTTGAATATAGTCTCCTGAAGTGCTGAATCCTGAATAAGTTGGTTAAGCAGGACATCACTTGTTTCACCTTTTTCCAACTCATTAATTGTATTGGAAAGGACCTGAAGCACATTTTGGTCGAATCGTTCCTGATTAATCCTTACAGCATTTCTGACCCAATAGTATTGAAAGCCCATCAAGCCAAAGCTTGCCAGCGACATCAAAACTACAATAAGGGTGATATTACCTTTGGACATCACACAAATTTAAAGTGATTCGCAAGTGAGGCGCAGCTGTTAACATGTTTTAACTGAGCTGTTTTTTTTCAAATTTCTTTATTTTGAACAATGGAAGTAATCTTGCCGTTCTCATTTCATTAGTTTCTTAATTACATTAAATCCAAAAAAAGGGAAGGTATTAGCCTTCCTTTTTTTTGTGAATGGGTAACTTGCAGCATCAAATCTTTAAACCTTTTCCAAGTGCCTAATCCTACGCATATCCAAGGAGTATCCATCGCCGCTCTGGCTGATGAATTTGGAACCCCACTTTACATTTATGATGGTGAAAAAATCACCCAACAGATAAAAACTCTCCAAGAAGCTTTTGGAGGCGTGCCTTTGAAAATCAAGTATGCCACGAAGGCACTTTCCAACATCAATATCTTAAAACTGATACGGAAAGCAGGCGCGGGTGTGGATGCTGTATCCATTGAGGAAGTAAGGTTGGGATTGATGGCCGGACACCAAACAGATGAAATCATGTACACCCCAAGTGGCGTTGGCTTTGAGGAAATTCGGGAAGCTGTCAACTTGGGAATCATGATCAATCTGGACAGTCTTCCTTTGATGGAAGAGTTTGGTGAGGTCTATGGAGGATCGATCCCTGCCTGTATCCGAATCAATCCACACATCATGGCCGGCGGAAACCTCAAAATTTCAACTGGTCACAAGGAAAGTAAATTTGGTATTTCCATCGAACAACTCCCTCAAATCCTGCATACGGTAGCCAAATACAAGCTTAATATCGTAGGACTTCACATTCATACGGGCTCAGATATCTTAGACGCGGAAGTATTCTTGAAGGGGGGAAATGTTCTTTTTGAAGCTGCGATCCAGTTTCCTGAGCTTAAATTCCTTGATTTCGGGGGAGGGTTTAAAGTTGCTTACAAGCCGAATGATATTGCTACAGATATAGTGGAAGTGGGCAGCAAAGTGTCCGTAGCCTTTCAGGATTTTTGCAAACGCTATGGGAAACAACTTGAACTTTGGTTGGAACCGGGAAAATTTTTGGTCAGTGAGGCTGGATATCTTTTGGTAAAGGCTAACGTGGTCAAAGAATCCCCGAGTGTGACTTTTGTGGGTGTAAATTCTGGATTGAATCATCTCATACGGCCCATGATGTATGATGCTTACCATGGCGTATATAACCTAAGCAATCCAGATGGGAAAAAAGCAAAATACAACGTCGTGGGATACATTTGTGAGACCGACACGATTGCTTCACATCGTGAACTGACTGAAGTAAGGGCTGGAGACCTTCTGGTCATCAAAAATGCCGGGGCTTACGGCTACAGTATGTCCTCCAATTACAACTCAAGAATGAGGCCCGCGGAAGTGCTGGTTTTGGACGGAAAGGCATTCCAAATTAGAAAACGGGAAAATTTTGAGGATCTGATTCGCAATCAGGAAATTATTGATTTTTAACCCAAAGGGGCTTGACAAAGTGCCTTTGGTATAATTATTGACAAACTGTGCATGTCAAGAAGCGAAAAGTACTTTTGATTCGTTTCAAGATAAGGTTTGAAACCCAAAGATTGCTCACCTCAATCCTAAGCCCTAGTAGTTTCAATGTCTTATTTGATAAAATCTAATCACGGAAAAAGTATTGGTTATAACTTTGTTCCGCGAGAGAGGATAGTTTATGTTGCGGAAATTTATTTTAGGGATATGCCTTGTATTGTTTGGGCTCTTGGGTGTTTTCCCACTGAGTGCGCAAGACGTGCAATATTCCCAATTCTACGCCGCACCCCTTTACCTCAATCCTGCCCTGACTGGTGCCTCCGAGCTCACCCGCGTTGGGGTAAACTATCGAAATCAATGGCCTGGCTTGGACCATAGTTTCAATTCCTATTCCGCCTATATTGATCATTATATTTTTGACTACAACAGTGGCATTGGCTTAATTTTCAATGGAAATCAGGAGACTCTTGCCAATCTTTCTACCAATGAGATTGGCTTAAGCTATTCCTACAGACTCAAATTGACCGAAAAGTTTTTTTTCAGGCTTGGAGCTCAGGCTAGCTACATGCAGCGAGATGCCTTTTTCTCAGATTTGGTGTTTGGTTCGATGATTGATATTGTCAACGGTACCGTGGGCGGCATTTCCGATGAGCTCAATGGCGTTCCTTTAGACAGTCGCCATTCCTTTGTTGATTATGCTGTGGGGGGAATGTTTTACAATGACAAATTTTGGCTGGGCGCATCCGCCCACCATCTGACCGAGCCCAATATCTCTTTTGTCAACGACCAATCCAGCGTACTCCCGATGAAATTATCGCTTCAGGGAGGATACAAAATAAATCTTGCTCCCGGAGGAAGGGACTACTTCACACACAACTATCAGGAAAGATCGCTCTCATTTGCTTTTAATTACAAAGAGCAAGATCCTTTTAGCCAACTGGATGTGGGGGCTCAACTTTTTTTACACCCGCTAGTCTTAGGCTTATGGTATCGGGGACTTCCTACCAAAAACAGTCTTCCAAACAATGAAGCATTCATTGGACTGGTAGGCGTTGCCTTAGAAACCGGTCTGGACATAGGCTATTCTTTTGATATGACTACGTCCAAACTTGGACTGAGAAATAGTGGAGGAGCACATGAAATTTCGGTTAGATATACTTTTTTATGGGGTGATGCTAAATCCCGAGGTCAAAGATCACGCGTAATACCTTGCTTCAGGTACTGATTTTCAGAGGAAAAATCAGTCTAACGTAAAAATTTCGAAAAAATTTTGATTTTTTTTCAAAGGCCTTTCTAGCAGGTCTTTTTTCATTTCACATCCTGAAAAAAGTATCACCACAACAGTTTTTTTAATTATGATACATTTTGAAGAAAAATTATACTTTTCTAAGCCTAGCATTTCATTTACATCATAGTTCACCCTGCTTGGAAAATAGAATTTTTAGGTTCTAATTTCATGAAATCAGCATTTCTAAAGAATATCATTTTGTTGTATGTGACTTACAAAAAATATTATTCTTAAAAATGAAATACACAAAAGGGTTTTTGTAAGACAAAAATCTACTGCTGAAAGAGTTGAATACTGTGATGAAGTGCAAAAATGAAAGGTTTAAATAAAATGTTCGGCGCAAAGATTATCCTACTGGTTCTCAGTATGGCAATCAATTATTCTGCCCGGGCTCAATTTGCCTTTAATATCCCCAGTCGTGAAAATCAGCGAATTGAAACATATCAGACAATTCAAGTCGCAGTAAGCGGAAAACTCGCGCTCTGTTCTCACAGTGAAAAAGGAAGCATCATCCTGAATGTAACAGGAGGAGTTTCCCCATATAAATTTAGATGGAACACGAACGAGACTAGCCAAAACCGTACCAATTTAAATGCCGGTACCTACACGGTCAAAATCACCGACGCACTAGGAACAGAGCATATCGAACGAATAATTGTTCAACCTCCATTTCCTTTAATACTCAATCCTGTCACAAAAAGAGATGCAACCTGTGGATCCGGAAATGTTGGATTCGCTAAAATCAGCGTGAGAATCGGAAGAAATGATTACGAGGCTGACAGCCCTCCTTATAAGATAACCTGGAGCAATGGCCTCAAAGATGTTTGGGAAGCCGGTAATTTAGTCCCGGGAACCTACACAGTAATAGTTTCTGACAAATACAATTGCGATGTAAGCCTCTCATTTGATATAAAAGCTGCTGCTGAAGGAATTAATGTTTCGGCGTCTTCCCAAGAACCAACCTGTCAAACAGCTAATTCTGGAAAAATTCAATTGACTGTAACTGGGGGTCAGGCTCCATATACCTATGCCTGGAGCAATGGGGCCAGCTCCAAAGATCTCTCCAATATTGCTGCCGGGACTTATCAGGTTACTGTAAAAGACAACAAAGGCTGTTCCTTCCAAGCTTCCTACACATTGAGCTCACCGGCTTCTTTCTCCTTGGATTCAAGAATCCTTGATCCCGGCTGTAAAGATTCAAACACCGGTGAGATTGAAATCCTTCCAAAAGGCGGAAAGGCTCCTTTTTCCTTTCTCTGGAGCAATGGAAAAACCTCGGCAAGAATAACTGACTTAAAAGTAGGCAGCTATTCTGTGAAAGTAACAGATGCCCTTGGCTGCACTGTTGAAAAGCAATTTTCCTTAACCAATCAGTCTAGCCTTACGCTAGAGGTGTTGGAAAACCGGCCGGTTTCCTGTTCCGGCCAAGCCGATGGAGGCATTTCCCTAAAAATCACAGGACAAAAAGGAGCCATAAAATTATCCTGGTCAGACGGGGCAAAAGACTTACTACAAAGAAAAGCCCTGAAAGCGGGAACCTATACAGTGACTGCCACTGACGAAAGCGGATGCTCTGTTTCTATAAATGTATCAGTGGTAGAAACCACAAGAATTCAGGCCCGCATCGAAACTGCACTGGATATTGACTGTTCAAACGGGAAAGCAACCGGAGTAGCCTGGGTCTCAATTCAGGGAGGCAAAGAGCCCTATACTATCAAATGGAGCAGTAGCAATTCAAATACAAGAGAGATCAACTTCAGCTCTTCCGGAGTCCTCAAGGCAACAGTAACTGATGCACTTGGCTGTAGGGTAGAAGCTGAGTCCAAAGTGGATTTTCCAAATCAAAATTCACAGGGATCAAGACTTGACTTCCAATATCGAAAGTTGGTATTCACCTCTGAACCGGAAGTAATGATCGAGGAGGAAATCCTGTTCGAAAGTGAAATCGCCCCGGAAATCATCGCTTGGGAATGGGAGTTTGGAGACGGGAAAAAATCCTCCGACAAAGATCCTATCCACATTTTCTCAAAGTCCGGAGAATATGAAGTCAAACTAACCGGATACGACATTTTTGGCTGTTCTACTGTCGAAACAAACAAAGTCCAAGTCACTTCTCCAACTGAAATGATCGTAATCCCAAACGCCTTCTCTCCCAATGGAGATGGGCTTAATGATACGTTTTTCCCTAAAATCAGAGCCGTCACCTCATTCCAATTGGAAGTCTTCAATACCTGGGGAGAGAAGCTCTTTATCACCAACAGCTTGGAAAGCAAAGGATGGGACGGGACATACAAAGGTCAGCTGGCTCCTGCCGGCAATTACATTTATAGAATCACCTTTACCTCCATGAACGGACAAATGGTCAATCGTTCCGGGGGTATCACCCTTATCAGATAGCATATGAGAACATCATTTACGCTTATCCCCCTCGTGTTCTTCACCATGTGTTGTACATCACTATGCCTTAAAGCTCAAGATGTTCAATACTCACAGTTTTACGCGAACCCGCTTAACCTTAATCCGGCTATGACTGGAGCAAGCGAAATGACCCGAATCGGTGTGAATTACCGAAATCAATGGCCGGGACTAGATCAGTCTTTTACTTCTTATTCCGCACACATTGACCACTACCTGTTCAATGCCAACAGTGGGATTGGAGTGATATTCAATCGCTCAGAGCAAAGCATGGCTAACCTCAGCGTATCGGAGATCGGTGCTACCTATTCTTACAGGGCTCGATTGGGGTTCCGTTCCTTTCTTAGATTTGGAGGTCAGGTAAGTTATATTGATCGTGATGCCTATTTTGGCAATTTGGTCTTCGGTAGTCAAATCAATGATCAGACTGGAGCAGTGGGAGACTTTTCGGGCGAAAACCTCGGACTTGATTCAAGACATCAATTTGTGGATTATAGTCTTGGAATGATGTTCAACAATGAAAAAGCTTGGTTTGGTGTCGCTACACACCACATAACCCAACCCAACATTTCATTTATAAATGATCAAGAAAGCCGATTACCTATAAGATTCTCAGCACATGGCGGATACAGAATTGACCTTTCAGGCGGTTCATCACGCTCCTTCATGAATGACCGAAGCGGGACCAAAGATTTGACTTTGGCTTTCAACTACAAAAACCAAGGACCATTCTCTCAATTAGATTTTGGAGCTCAGGTCAATCTGCAGCCAATGGTTTTGGGAATATGGTATCGTGGAATTCCTGTTTCGGAAATAACTCAGACTAACCATGAATCTGTCATTGCCCTAGTAGGTATTTCTCTCGGAAACGGAATTGATGTAGGATACAGTCATGATTTCACCATTTCATCTTTGGGGAATGCCAATACAGGTGGTGCCAATGAAATATCCATCAGGTATAGCTTCTTAGCCGGTTTGGCAAAAGGAGCCGGAAGAAAATCCTCCATGCCTTGCTTTAAATATTAATTTTTTCATAAACAATGGGTTTCGAAAAGGGCTTTACTTTGGTAAAGTCCTTTTTTTATGGCCAAAACTCTTCGTCTGATCCTCGGTGATCAACTCAACATTCAGCATTCTTGGTATCAGGAAGTAGACGATTCTGTCAGGTACCTGATGATGGAAATGCGGCAGGAGACTGATTATGTCACGCATCACATTCAGAAGATTGTTGGATTTTTCCTATCCATGAGGACTTTTGCTGAAGCGTTGAAAAAAGCCGGTCATCAGATGATTTATCTCAACCTAGATGATCCCGAAAATCAACAAAACCTCAAAGAACTGCTGAATATATTGATCTCCAAAGAAGGTTTTGAGCGCTTTGAATATCAACTGCCCGATGAATATCGACTGGATAAGATTCTGAAAGACATTTGCGAAAAACTTCCCATCCCTTCAGCTTCTTTCGATACTGAGCATTTTCTGACCACGCGGGATTTTCTGAAGGATTTTTTCAAGGGGAAAAAATCCTACCTCATGGAGACCTTTTACCGGGAAATGAGAAAAAAATACAACATCCTGATGGATGGCAAAGAACCATTGACGGGACAATGGAACTACGACCATGACAACCGAGCATCCCTAAAAGACAAAAAACTGCTTCAAAAAGCCTTGATCCGGCCAAAGAAAGTAAGCGAGATAGTAGAAATACTGGAAAAATCCGGAGTGAAGACTATCGGAAAGATTGATGCAGAAAATTATCCTTGGCCTGTCTCTCGCGCTGAAAGTCTCCAAATTCTGGAATATTTCTGCGAAAATCTCCTGATGCACTTTGGTGCTTACCAGGACGCATTGACCACTTGGGACCCATACCTTTTCCACTCCCGACTGAGTTTTTCGATGAATACCAAAATGATCTCTCCTCTTGAGGTCGTGCAAACAGTAGAGAAATATTGGTATCAGCATCAAAACACAATCTCCATCGCTCAGGTGGAGGGGTTTATCAGGCAGATCATTGGATGGCGTGAATACATGAGAGGAATCTATTGGGCAAAAATGCCGGAGTTTTCGGGGTTGAATTTCTTTGGTCATGATAACAAGCTGCCGGATTGGTTTTGGACCGGAAATACTAAAATGAATTGCTTGAAGCAATCCATTGGCCAGTCATTGGATTTGGCCTATGCGCATCATATCCAACGCTTGATGGTCACCGGTAACTTCGCCTTGCTGGCAGGAATCCATCCGGATGAGGTCGATCAATGGTACCTCGGGATCTACATCGACGCGATCGAATGGGTCGAAATCACCAATACACGCGGCATGAGCCAATTTGCAGACGGGGGAATCGTCGGCACCAAACCCTACGTCTCCTCAGCCAATTACATCAAAAAACAGGGGAATTACTGCTCCGGCTGTGCATACGATTCCAACAAAAAGGCAGGACAAGGGGCCTGCCCTTTTAATAGTCTGTATTGGCACTTTTATGACCGAAATCGTGATAAACTGGAGAAAAATCCGCGAATCGGAATGGCTTACAAAACCTGGGACAAAATGGGAAATAAGCAGGAATTATTGGATCAGGCAGAATTGTATTTGGATAATCTGGAAAAATTATAGGTAAGGTTCATAAAACTCCTCTAGACAAGGTGGTCTTCCCAAAAAACATGAATTAGCAAATCAATCCCCAATCCACTCTGCGACAAACAGATTCGTATCGCGAGTTCCTCCATTGTTTCGGTTGGAGGAAAAAACTAAGTATTTCCCGTCATTGGAGAAAACCGGAAAAGCGTCAAAAGTCCCATCGTGCGTAATTCTTGTCAAGCCAGTACCGTCCAGGTTGATCATGAAAAGATTGAACGGGTAGCCTCTTTCAGTCATATGATTGGAGGCGAAAATGAGCTTTTCACCCGAAGGATGAAAAAAAGGGGCCCAATTGGCTTTTCCAAGGTTGGTGATTTTTTTGACATCAGATCCGTCGACATTTGCCACATACAACTCCATTTCGGTTGGCTTGACCAATCCATCTTTAAGTAAGTCCCGGTATTCTTTGACTTCCTCAGGAGTCTGAGGCCGGGAAGCTCTCCAGACGATCTTTGATCCATCCGGCGAGAAAAAAGCTCCCCCGTCATAGCCTAGGTCAGAGGTGATCTGTTTCACTTCCGTTCCGTCAATATTCATGGTATAAAGCTCCAAGTCGCCGGTTCGAATGGAAGTAAAGACGATTTTATCTCCACGAGGAGAAACTGTCGCCTCTGCATCATAGCCCGGTTCATTCGTCAGCTGAGAGAGAATATTCCCTTCCAAATCGGCAGTAAAGATGTCAAAGCTGTCATAAATCGGCCACACATATTTGCCATCTGCTCTTCGCTCCGGAACAGGTGGACAGGCAGGATCTACCAAATGTGTCGAAGCATAGACAAAAGTGTTATTCCCCGGTAAGAAATAGGCACAAGTCGTCCGTCCCAGTCCAGTACTGATTCGCTTCGGTTGAGACGCCGAAAGATCGTCTTCTCGCCAATTGAGGTAAAACATCTGATCACATTCATTGCCCCAGTCTGCATAGTCCGACTGAAATACCAGCATTGAATCATCGAAGGACCAGTACGCCTCAGCGTTATTTCCGCCAAAGGTCAACTGCTTGATATTTTTAAGATATTTCATTTCCTCAGGGTGAAGCAGTAAGGAATCTGAAGCAGAATGAGGTTCGGGAGCAAGAATGGTTTCGGTTTTCGGACTGCAGGCAAAGGCTGCAATCAAAATTGGAACGAGGAGTTTTCTCATTATAAGGGCGATATTTAAAAGAATTGCTGGCCGAAGATACCAATTATTATCTTTGGACTAAATCAACACACGGCCATGAATAAAAATTTGAGATTTTCGTTTTTTGCAATATTAACTGGTGTTATCATCATCGGGTGTGATGGACCTCCAAGCGATGAAAAGCTGCTTTCCAACCTCAAAGAAGATGTGACTTTCCTCGCCGCCGATGACTTAGAAGGAAGGGCTATAGGTACAGAAGGGGAAGTAAAAGCCGCTGAATACCTCGCCCTGCAGTTCAAAAAAGCCGGACTTCAGCCAAAGGGAACCGATGGCTTTTTCCAATCATTTACCGTTTCCAAACCCTCAAATCCACATGAAGAGGCTGTAATCGGAACCGATGGAACAGGAATTACCGGCCGGAATGTGGTCGGATTTTTAGATAAAAAGGCAGATAAAACCATCGTGATCGGGGCACATTTCGATCACTTGGGTATGGGCGGATCCGGCTCACTGCACCGAGGCGATTCTGCCATTCATAATGGAGCGGACGACAACGCCTCCGGCACAGCTGCATTATTGGCTTTGGCAAAAATTCTCAAGCATGAGGAATTAAGCAGCAATGTACTTTTCATCGCTTTCTCGGGAGAGGAAAACGGGCTTTGGGGATCTAATTATTTTGTCAAAAACCCAACTATTGACCTAGCCAGTGTTAATTATATGATCAACATGGACATGGTAGGTCGATTGAATGAGGAAAAATCTCTTGCTGTGTATGGCATTGGAACAAGCCCAGGTTTTCCATCTATTCTGGATCCAATTAATTCTGACAGCTTGAAAATTGTCACTACCGAATCCGGAGTAGGACCTTCAGATCACACGTCATTTTACCTTCAGGATTTGCCAGTATTGCATTTTTTCACCGGACAGCACGAAGATTATCATAAGCCATCGGACGATTCTGACAAGATCAATTATGAGGGATTGGTGAAAGTGGTCCGTTACATCTCCAGAGTCATAGATCAACTGGATTCTGAACCTAAACTCGCTTTCACCAAAACCAAAGATTCCAGCGATTCTCCACGATTCACAGTGTCGATGGGTGTAGTTCCCGATTACATGTATGACGGAAAAGGAATGCGAGTGGATGGCGTATCTGAAGGAAAACCGGCGCAAGCCGCCGGACTCCAAAAAGGAGATATCGTCGTTCAGTTGGGCGACTCCACGATCTATGATATGATGAGCTATATGCGTGCGCTAAGCGCATTTCAAAAAGGAGATTCGACCAAAGTAGTGATCGAAAGAAGTGGACAGAAAGTAGAGGCGTTGGTGAAGTTTTAAATTGCAAAAAAGGGAATTCCTGTTGATTCCAAGGATAGAAAACTCCTTTGAGAGTCCACAGATGGGTTTTCATTTGAAGGCTAAATCCTCACTCACTTTTTTATTTTACATAATGAATAAGTTGGAACTTGGAAGTTGAAAATCCGCATTCAGTTTACCAATTTGAAAAAAACTTTTCCTAGCCCGAACTATTTTGTAATACATTTGTATTACATTAATAAAAACTAATTTAACATGCTCAATATCAGACTTGACGAAGAGATGGAGCGGAAGCTTGATCTTATTCGATTGAAAAAAGGAGTATCAAAAACCACTTTAGTAAAAGAAGCTTTGGATCAATATATCCAAGGAGAAATCCAATTACTTTCCGCTTACGAATTGGGAAAAGACTTATTTGGTACTGAGGAAGGTGGAAGCCCTGATGGATCAGTCAATTATAAAACAGAAATTAAATCACGACTTCATGGAAAATTCCCTCATTGATGCCGGTCCACTCATTGCATTATTCAATAAACGGGATCGATACCACTTACCCGTCGTTGATTTTTTGAAGGATTATAATGCAATTTTTTGGACTACTTGGCCGGTTATAACGGAAGCATCTCATATGCTTGATTTCAGTCTCAAGGCCCAAATGAATCTTTTGGAATGGGTAAATAGAGGCGGAGTCCATTTCGTTCCTTTGACAGAAAAACATCTCAATTCAATCATTTCCTATTCACAAAAATTTACTGATGTTCCCATGGATTTAGCTGATGCAAGCTTGATGGTAGCTTCAGAAATCATTCAAACAAACAAAATAGTGAGCATTGACTCTGATTTTTACATCTATCGAAATTTTAGAAATCAATACTTGACAAATGTATTTTTGAATTCTTAGACTAACCGCTGTAATTTGAAATCTCGGTTTGAAGAGAAAGAAAAATTTTACGTTGCCATTCTATCAAAATACTCGTTGACAAAAGCTCTCATGGATTTGGCGATATTGTCGGTATAAAATTGAACCAGAGACCCTGTAGCTTTTTAAGCAACTTCATATAGCTCATCAACTGGGCTGAATGGACATGTAAAAGTTCTTGGACAGTTTCAATAACCTACAGCTCAGTCACGGATTTTGACGCTTCAGTCAGCTTTAGTTTTTTGAACGGATAAAGCCCTTCAATTTTGGTTCATATCTGAATCGAAATGAACCTCCGGCTTTTTATTTTAACCTACTTATTCCACAGCCAGACAATGGCCTTTGGCCAAACCATTATTTCTGGAAAAGTCCTAGACGAAAAAGGCATTTCTCTACCTGGTGCCAATGTTTTTATCAAAGGGAGTTTTGACGGTACAAGCAGTGATGCCTCAGGTGCTTTTTCTTTTGAAAGCAGCGAATCAGGCGATCAACTCTTGGTCGTAAGCATGATGGGTTTCAAGTCACAAGAATTTCCTATCACCCTTTCCCAATCCAAGATTGAAATACCATCCATTAAATTAATTGAGGAATTCAATGAAATGAATACTGTCACGATATCAGCCGGAGCCATGGAAGCCTCGGATGAGAAAAAATCCGTCATCCTTCGCCCGATCGATATCGTCACCACCCCTTCTGCCATGGGTGATATTGTGGGAGCTTTTCAAACTTTACCTGGCACCTCCACCGTCGGAAATGACGGCCGCCTCTTCGTTCGTGGTGGTGATGCAAGCGAAGTAGGCATTTACATTGACGGGATGCGTGTAGGAAATGCCTATGGTACCACCGCCGGAAATGTACCTACCCGCACCCGATTCAACCCAAATCTGTTCAAGGGCACTTTCTTCTCCACGGGTGGATATTCTGCGGAATACGGTCAGGCACTTTCCTCCACTCTGGCACTGAACACCAAAGATCTGGCAAAACGAAGCCAAGGCGATTTGTCCATCATGTCGGTTGGCGGTGGCTATTCCCACACCTTGGCCAATGAAAAAAGGAGCATTAGCATCAGCGGAAATATCTTTGATCTGAAACCCTATCAGGCTTTGATCAAACAAAATTTTGACTGGGAAAGAGCTCCGTTTGGTCGGGATGTCGAACTTGCCGCCCAGCAAAAAACGTCCAAAGGCGGTCTTTGGAAAGTCCTCGCACGAACCGAATCCGGAGGAATGCAACTCTGGCAGCCGCAGCCGGGTATGCCCGATCGGGGATTGCTGATCGACCTGAAAAATACCTATTCCTATGCCCAAACTAACTGGAGAAGGGGCTTTGAAAACGGTTGGTCGCTCTTCGGTGGAATTTCTTTCTCCCAAAACAAGGACATCCTCAACTTGGGAGGTTTAGACTTGGAGCGAAAAAATCAACTCAGCCATGCCAAATGGACTGCTGGATATGATTTCTCGGATCGCCTTGCGGTGAAAAACGGAGTCGAATACTTCCGAAATGACTATTCCGAAGTCCTGACTCAGGAAAGTCTCGAGCGTAGCTTTGGCGAAAATCAGGGCTTTCTGTTTACCGAATGGGATTGGTATCTCAGCCGAAAATTGGTCCTTCGATCAGGACTTCGTGCTGGAATTTCCTCCCTTGCTGAAGAAAAATGGCTTGATCCGCGCACTTCTTTGGCCTACAAAATCTCCAAAAACGGCACCCTCTCTTTTGCCACAGGCCGCTTCCATCAATTGCCTGAAGAACGCTTCCGCATCCTGGCACCAAGCTTGAAAAATACCGAGTCGAAGCATTTGATTCTGAACTACCTCTACCAAAAAGACGGCAAGACCTTTCGGGCCGAGGCTTTCCACAAGTCCTATGACCACTTGGTCAGATTTGAAGGAATTCATCAAAACCCACGAAATGTCCGAAACGAAGGAGATGGTTTTGCCCGAGGTTTTGATGTGTTTTTCCGGGATCGGGAAAGCCTGAAAAATACAGACTACTGGATCACTTACAGCTTTGTGGACAGCAAGCGGAGTTATTTCCAATACATTGGACAGGTGCAGCCTGACTTTGCACCCAAACACAACCTGAGCGTGGTGGTCAAGCACTTTGTCCCAAGCCTGAAATCACAACTCGGCCTGTCTTGGTCCTTCAATGACGGCCTGGCTTACACCGACCCGAATCTCACAGGAGAAATGAACTCCAAAACAGGGATGTTCCAAAACCTCAGCCTAAGCTGGAGTTATTTGCCTCAGCCCAACCTGATCATCCATGGAGCGATCACCAATGTGACTGGGCATCAAAACATCTTTGGGTATCAGTATGCACAGAATCCAAACGAACAGGGACGGTTTGAATCCCTTCCTCTAGGTCAGGGGGCACCTCGCTTCCTTTTCCTTGGGATCTTCTTTACCCTTTCCAAAGACAAAAACGCAAATAATCTAAACAACCTCTAAATCTTATTATGATGAAATCGAGCGCAACACAAACAGCAAACAAATGGGATTTTACTAATCAAGCGAGATTCCATGTGGCCTTAAAAAAAATAAAACTCTATCACATGAAAAAGTACCTCTTCACTTTCGCTCTTTCCCTGATGTGGATCACGCTCGCTTTTGCTTCTGATCCTGCCTATGAGAATGCCATGAAAAAGCAGATCTCCTCGATGAATACCATCCAATCCTCAGAACAATCTCAGACGGTGGCCAATGGGTTTATCCGAATTGCAGAAGCAAAATCCGAAGAATGGCTCCCCCTTTACTACGCAGCTTACATTAAGGCCACGGCCGCATTTCGATTCGAGGTCAACAAAGACCAATACTTTGATCAAGCTATGGAGTTGGTGAACAAAGCCGAAAAAATCGCACCCAACAATTCCGAAATAACGGCATTGAAAGGCTTTGTAATCATGGGGAAACTTTCCGTCGATCCCATGAGCCGAGGTCAGGAAATGAGTCCCTTGGCCATGCAAACTTTTGGAAAAGCAATTGCCTTGGATAAGGAAAATCCACGTGCTACGACACTGATGGCTCAGATGGAATTGGGAATGTCTCAGTTTTTCGGCAGCGGACCCGACAAAGCCTGTGGATTGGCAAGGGTTGGACTGGAGCTTTTTTCCAAAGAAGAAGCCAAAGTAACCGAAAATTACATCTTGCCCACTTGGGGTAAAAGAGAAGCCGTGCAGGTTGCCAATGCCTGCAAGTAATGTGCGCTTTGAAAAACTAAACCAACAAATCCTCCACCAAAATTGCTCTTGGTGGAGGTTCAAATTCCGAAACTTGTACTGAGCTCTTCGAAGTATCCAAAATACTATGGAAGCCCCAGTGAGTGTCCTCACTCACTGGAAATCTGAAGATCTCAAATTGATCCATTCACTTTCCGGTAAGAATTACAAATAATCCAAATCTTGTGCTCCGCCAAAATGAGTATCTCACTCACTTTCAAAAAAAATGAATTCTAAAAAACACAAAACTTGTGCTGAGCATCTGTACTGAGCACCTTTAATCTTCCGAAACCTGACTTTCGATCTTCATTCCCTTTTTCCTAACTTCCGACATGATCCAAGCCGAGAAACCAACAGACTGTAAAGAAGACACAGGGATCTGGAGAGACCTTCGAAAATTTCTCCTGATCAATCTGGCAATCGCCCTGGTCTTGCAGGTGATTTTTTGCCCGATTTGCTTTTTGAGTCTGAAGGATTTGAAGGGACTTCTGCCTGATTTTATCTTTTCCTTTTGCGTGTCTATGGCACTGAGTTTTGGGGGCAGCCGGGTGCAAGAATATTGGGATGTTCGGATTTCATGGGTTCACGAACCTGTAAAGCGACTTTTGGCGACTGCCGCTACTTACATGGTCTATGCGTTTATGGTCAGCTTTATCATCGTGTTTTGTTATGCGTGGATCGAATGGAGGTTTCCCTCAGACCAAATCCCATGGCGGGGAATTCTGAAGTTCACTCTTACACCTATGACCATCGCACTGGTATTTATGGCGATTTTCACATCAAGGTCTTGGCTGATAGAATGGCGGAAATCCGCTATCGAAGCCGAACAACTCCGATCCGAAAAGCTAGCCAGCCAATACCAAAGCCTCAAGGACCAACTTAATCCCCACTTTCTGTTTAACTCGCTCAACGCCCTGTCCAACCTCGTCTATGAAGATGCGGACCGCTCAGCTGCTTTTATCCAAAAACTCAGCAAAATCTACCGCTACGTTCTCGATGTGCAGCAGGAGGAATTGGTCGAGCTTGACAGGGAACTTGACTTTGCCAGAAACTTCCTCGAGCTTCAGAAAATTCGATTTGAAGAGAATCTAAATTTCAAAGTGGATGTGCCAGATTGCAAAGGCTGCTTTTTGCCGCCACTTTCCCTACAGCTTTTGCTGGAAAACGCCATCAAGCACAACATCGCCTCCCAGGAAAATCCCCTGTTCATCTTCATTTTCCAAAAAGGGGATGAGCTTTGGGTTAGCAATACCTTTCAACCCAAAACCAGCCAAAATGAGCCTTCCACAGGTGTAGGTTTGGAAAATATCCGTTCCCGCTATCGGATTTTGAGTGATCAAATGCCTGAAATATTTCAGTCGGAACATGAATTTTTGGTTAAGCTTCCTCTTTTGAAAGTGAACGTATGAGGATCCTGATCATCGAAGACGAAAAGCCCGCAGCAGCCCGATTGAATAAGCTGCTGCAGGGATATTTTCCCCCAGCCGAACTGATCGGAAATCTGGATACTGTAAGCAGGTCGATTCGTTGGTTTACCGAAAATCCGGCACCGGACTTGATCTTTTGCGATATTCAGTTGGCTGATGGCTTGAGCTTTGAAATTTTTGAACAGGTGAAAGTAAAAGCTCCGGTGATTTTCACGACTGCTTTTGATCAATATGCGATTAAGGCGTTTCAGGTTAATGCAATTGATTACCTACTCAAGCCCATAGATCCCAAAGACTTGGAACGGGCAGTTGAAAAATTCAATTCCCAGAAGATTCAGCCCCATCTGGATTTGGAACTGATCAAAACACTGATCCAACCTCAGGCAAAATCTTATAAAAGCCGATTTTTGGTTCGATTTGGAGAAAAAATCCAAAGTGTTCCAGCCGAGGATATCGCTTTCTTCTTCAGTGAGGAGCGGGTGACTTTCCTCCAAACTCAGTCCGGGAAAAAGTATGTGCTGGACTCTACCTTGGAGCAGATGGAAGCCCAAGTCAATCCCGCAGATTTCTTTCGCCTCAACCGAAAATACCTCAGCCATGTAGACACAATCGAGGAAGTCCTCACCTATTCCAACAGCCGATTGAAAGTCAAACTCCGAGGCTGTCCCGATTCGGATATTTTGATCAGTCGGGAAAAAGTGGCTGAGTTTAAGGATTGGCTGGACCGCTAGGTGTTAAATTTCATATCATAAGCAGCGAAAAATCAGATTCCTCCGTTTGACCTTTGACCCAAACCCTCTCACTATGAAGCTTTTTCTGCTCAAACTCCCAATCCTCTTCGGCTTTATTGTGGGCGCCTGTGGTACTCAAGATACAGTCGATTTGGCACCTGAAGACGCTGCAGTTTCCTATGAAAAACTATTGGATTCACCGGAGACAGAACAACCCGCTGCCGGAACTGAATTCACGGAGGGAAAAGTCATCCGGGAAGGCGATATTTATTTTGAGTGTAGAGACATTCAGGAGACTGATACGTTTCTTAAAGCCGAAGTAAAAGCTGCCAAAGGCTTTATTTCCAATGAATCAGCCAACAGCTATGGCGAGCGAACAGAAAAGCGTTTAACCATCCGAATCCCCTCAGACCAGTTGGATCAGTTGCTGGAAAAAATCCAATCTCATGCAGTCCGCATCGAAAACACCAACATCCGAAGCGAAGATGTCACCGAGCAGTTTATCGATGTGGAAGCCCGGCTAAAAACCAAAAAGGAACTGGAAATCCGATATACCGAGCTGCTCAAGCAAGCCAAAAATGTCCAAGAAATACTTGGGCTGGAGCGGGAACTGGCAAATGTCCGCGGCGAAATCGAATCCATGCAGGGCAGGCTCAATTACCTCAGTGATCGAGTAGCTTTGAGTACGCTAAATGTCTCCTTTTTTGTGGAAGGAGAGCGTGCCTTTGGTTTCCTAAGCAAAGCAAAAGAGGGACTAAAAAACGGCTGGAGGAATTTACAGTGGTTCTTCATTTTTATCCTCAATCTTTGGCCATTCTTCCTGATTTTCGGCGCCCTCTTGATTTGGCTATTGAAACGAAAGAAATCTCCTCCACCTCCGATGAGCTAAGGGAAATAAACTATTGAAATTTTAGAGATTACTGGAAAAAAGCATGAAGGAAAGCTATATTCCGCAATGAATCGACTCGTAGCTTTCTTGATTTTAAGCTTGGCTTGGGCTTGCCAAGCGCCCTTGAAAGAACCCATCATTTTGGAGGAATTGACCATTTCAGAAATTCACCAAGCCTTCCAAAACGGAGATTTTTCAGCTGAAGATTTGGTAGAAGCCTATCTCAGTCGAATCGAGGCGCTGGATTCTTCGCTAAATTCCATCTCGGTCACTAATCCTGAAGCTTTGCCTACCGCCAAAAAACTTGACGCAGAGTTTTCCAAAACAAGGAAGCTTCGTCCCCTTCACGGCATTCCATTAATCGTCAAGGATAACATCAACACCAAAGGGCTTCCAACCACAGCAGGGGCTTTGGCTTTGGCGGATTTTTACCCGGAGGAAGATGCCTTTATTATCCAAAAACTCGTGGCTGCCGGAGCAATCGTCATCGCCAAGTCCAACATGGCCGAGTGGGCCTTCAGTCCCATGCACTCGGAGAGTTCAACCCAAGGGACTACCCGAAATCCCTACAACCTGGATCACGTTCCTGCCGGGTCAAGCGGGGGAACGGGAGCTGCCGTTGCTGCTAATTTTGGCACCATTGGATTGGGTACCGACACCGGCAATTCGATCCGTGGACCTTCCTCCCACCACGCCTTGGTAGGTTTTCGGACTACCTTAGGCTTGGTCAGCCGGGAAGGAATCGTGCCGCTATACCTCCGGAATGATGTGGTAGGCCCCATGTGCCGGACGGTGGAAGATGCGACCAAGGTTTTGCAAGCCATCGCCGGAATTGACCCAAAAGATCCGATTACTCACTATTCCCAAGGAAAGACCACCACAAACTACACGCAATTCCTAAAAAAAGACGGAATGAAAGGAGCAAGAATCGGAGTGTTTAGAACCTTGAGTGAAAAGGATACAGATCCCGAGATTTCTGCGCTGTTCAACCAATCCCTGAAAGACATGGCTATGCTAGGTGCGGTGATCATTGACTCGGTGGAAGTAGAAAACTTTGATTCCCTCCGTAGAAATCAATGGTGTCCCGTTTTCCGGCAGGATCTGGAAAAATTCTTGGCAGACTATGTCAAGCGAGACACAATGAAAACACTCGAAGATGTGATCCGGGTTGGGACGAAATCCGAATACGCCAAAGAAGGACTTGAAAGCTTTCGTGAAAGCGAATTGCCAGAAAATATGGTTGAGGATTGCGGAGATCCTTTTACCGATTTGCGACGAATAGCTTTTCGCGAAGCGATCGAAAAAGTCATGGATTCTCTAAAATTGGATGCACTGGTCTATCCAAGTTGGAATAATAAGCCTGCACGGATTGACAGATTCCAAGAAGAATACTTAGGTGACAATTCCCAAATTATCGCTCCGCATACGGGACAGCCGGCATTTACAATTACAATGGGATTTACTTCAGGAAATCTCCCTGCGGGACTTCAGTTTCTAGGGAAAATGTGGACTGAACCAACATTGATCCGCCTTGTCTACTCCTACGAACAAGGCACCAAACATCGCAAAGCTCCGGTATTTTAAAAGCTCATCTATGGCACACCATCATTCCCATGATTCCGGTAAAAATCTAAGGCTTGCCTTTTTTCTCAATCTGTCTTTTACCCTGATTGAGTTTGTGGGGGGATGGTATGTGAACAGTGTTGCGATTATTTCTGATGCGGTGCATGACTTGGGTGATTCAATTTCCCTGGGTACTTCCTGGTATCTGGACAAGCTTTCGAAAAAGAAAGCAACCGAATCCTATTCCTTTGGATATCGGCGATTCTCCCTTCTTGGAGCCTTGATCAATGCCATTGTTCTGATTTTGGGGTCAGTCTTTGTGATCCGGGAGGCTATTCTCCGACTCCAAAGTCCTGAAATGTCAGATGCCAAAGGCATGTTTTATTTTGCGCTGCTGGGAGTGGCAGTCAACGGCTATGCGGCCTGGAAACTGAGTAAAGGAAAAACCCTGAATGAGCGGGTGATTACCTGGCACCTGATCGAAGACGTTTTGGGTTGGATTGCAGTGCTTATCGCTTCGATTATCCTACTTTTCTATCCAAATCCCTATCTGGATCCGGCCCTTTCGCTGCTTATTGCTGCTTTTATTCTCTGGAATGTCATCAAAAGACTTCGGGAGACTGTTTTTATTTTCTTGCAAGGTCAGCCCTTGGATGTGGACAAGTCAGCGATTGAAAAGGAAATCCGGGCAATCGTCCATGTGGACTCCACCCATCATACACACATTTGGTCTTTGGACGGGGAGCATCATGTGTTCACATCCCACGTTAAGCTAAAGCCGCTGCAATCCATGGAAGACATTCTCCATGTGAAGAATGAACTGAAACGGATCATGAAAAAATACCCATTTGAACATTACACCATCGAAACGGAATTTGAAGGAGAGGATTGTGTCTTGCTGCGGGAAGAGAAACACGATCATTCCTGATTCTGATGCTTCTCTTAGTGGGAGATATTCGAAAAAATAAAAATCCCTGGCCATTTCCGATCGCTCTTGGCTTGTACTTCCCGCTCCAGGCTTTTTATTTGACACTGACCGAAACGGTTGGTTGGGAGAAATTTGTAAATTTTGTGTTTAATTGATCTTCTATGAAAATAATACCCGTTTTATTCTTCCTTTTCTTATCCTCACTTACGGCTTGGTCCCAATCTACAACCCTTCTGAAAAAAACAGCTGTTTCCTTACTTTCCACACTGGGGGAGGTGGAGAGGACTCAAGTGCAGCTTGGACTGGAGGATAGTGCTCGTACCGCTTGGACCAACCTTCCGCTGGGTCTCGCTCCCCGTGTCGGACTTCGATACGGCGACCTCTCTGAGGAAAGCAAAATTGCATTTCACAAGGTTTTGAGTGCTGTTTTCAGCTCACAGGGATATCTGAAAACCTTTGCGATTATGCAAGTGGATGATATTCTTCACGAGCTTTTTGAAATCCAGTTTCAGCAGGGCAAAGTGAATGAACGAAGTATGGAATTCATCCGAAAACTGAATTGGGACTATGGAAATTACTACCTCGCCATGGCAGGAAATCCTGAAACAGATGAAGCTTGGGGGTTGAAATTCGAAGGTCATCATATCTCGATCAACCTGACTGTGGCAGGAGACGAATTTACCATGACTCCCCTCTTTTTCGGATCTGATCCGGCGGTGGTCGAAGCCACACAGTATGCCGGTTTACGGCCTTTGAGCAAAGAAGAAGATTACGGCTTTTGGCTGATCAATGCCTTGGATGAAAGTCAAAAAGCCAAGGCAACCATTAGCGATAAAGTCCCCGGCGATATCATCACCAGCCCGGATCGACCGCAATGGCTTGAGGAATTCCAGGGAATAAAAGGTGCAGAATTATCCGGGGGACAGCAAAAAATCCTCCACTACTTAATCGAAGAATACATCGGAAATCTGGAAAAAGAAAAAGCCGAAGCCTACCTTGAAAAACTCCATACCCGGGGAATGGATGAAGTCTATTTTGCCTGGATAGGAAGTTATGAACCGATGAAAGCGCACTATTATGTAATCCACAGCCCTGACTTCCTGATCGAATACGACAATGTTGGCTTTCTGGACAATGCCAATCACATCCATACAATCCTGAGAGAAAAGGGAAATGATTTCGGTGAGGATATTTTGAAAAGGCACCGCCTGGATCATAAACACTGATAGAAATGATGAAAAATCCTTTTGTCTTATTTTTGGTTTTTTTGCTTTGCTCCTGCGGAGAAAAATCAAACACTTCAACTGTTTCAGCCCTTCCAAATATCGTTTTCATCTTCGCCGATGACCTTGGCTATGGTGATTTGGGGTGTTTTGGCGCCACGGATATTGCTACCCCAAACATTGACCGAATCGCTACTGAAGGAATAAAATTCACCTCTTTCCTGTCTGCATCTCCGGTTTGCAGCCCTTCCCGTGCGGGATTACTTACAGGCCGGATGCCACAACGCATGGGGATAAACTCGGTATTTTTCCCTGAAAGCCTGACAGGAATGGATCCCGAGGAAATCACTATGGCAGAAGTTCTAAAAGCCAAAGGATACCGAACCGGAATCGTCGGCAAGTGGCACCTTGGCCATATGGAAAAGTTTCTTCCGCTCAATCAGGGATTTGATGAATACTTTGGAATCCCCTATTCCAATGACATGGCCTCGGTGGTTTACATGAGGGGAAATGAAGTCGAAGAATTCAAAGTCGATCAGCGCTATACCACCAAAACATACACGGAAGAGTCCCTGAAATTCATTGATTCAAGCGAAGGAAATCCCTTTTTCCTTTACCTAGCGCACAGCATGCCCCATGTACCGATCTATGCTTCACCGGAGTTTGAGGGAAAATCGGAACTCGGTCTTTACGGAGATGTCATTCAGGAATTGGACTGGAGTGTGGGAGAGGTTTTAAAAAAGCTGGAAGAAAAAGGCATCCTCGAAAACACGCTAATTGTCTTCTCCTCAGACAATGGCCCCTGGCTGGTGATGGAAGATCATGGAGGTTCGGCAGATCCGCTGAGAGAAGGAAAGCAGTTTACGTTCGAAGGTGGAGTGCGTGTCCCTACCGTTGCCATGTGGAAGGGGAAAATTGATCCGGGCCAAGTCTATGAAGATTTGGCTACTCAGATGGATTGGTTTCCTACTTTTTGCAAACTGGTCGGCGCGGAAATTCCCCAAGACCGGGAGATCGATGGCAAAGACCTTGGCCCGGTGCTTTTTGAAAATGGAAATCGGGAAGAAGATACCTTCATTTACTACATGCTGGCCAGTCAGGAGGGTTATCGGGAAGGAGATTGGAAGATCAAACGACCTTATGCTGGATTTGCGGGTTCCAGAGGCATGAAAAAAGTGGATGCACATGATACCCTTTTGTTCAACCTTAAAAATGACCCCGGAGAAACCACAAATCTCGCTAAAGAAAACCCTGAAAAAACTGCGCAGATGATGCGGGCAATGGAATTGGCCGTGAAACAACTGGGTCCTTTACCAGAGAGTAAAGTTTCAAGGACTCCTCAGGACAACAGTCATTACGAATATTTGGAGAAGAAACGAAACCAGCAAAATTGAGGTATTCGGTTTAATAAATTTTTAGAGGGGTTATTCTCAAAATCTTCCTCCGAAAAGTATTCCCTTGCCTTGGGAAATATTTTGGTACAGTTCGTCCTAGGTTGAGGCAATGGTACATTTGCTTTTTTTAGATTAATAGAAACATCACGCTATAAATAGTCAATTCCTATTTACCCGTTTTCAGTAATTTTTCATTTCAACCTTCTTAAAAAAACAGCAAATGAAATCGAGGTATTTTAATTTCCTATTCAGTCTTTTTCTGACTCTTTACTTCGGGCCTGAGGGAAAGGCCCAGTCAACAATTCAATATGACATTATTTTGGAAGGAGGCCGGGTCATGGATCCTGAAACCAAACTCGATGCCATCCGGAATGTAGGCATACTCAATGGCCGCATTGCGATGATCAGTTCCGAACCTTTGCAGGGAAAGGAAACCGTCAACGTCAGTGGCTTGGCCGTCTCCCCCGGATTTATTGACCTTCATGTGCATGGGAGGAGTAACATAGAGCAGGAATTCCAACTGCATGATGGAGTCACTACGGCGTTGGAACTGGAGTGGGGCATAGAAAACCTGAAAGAGTGGTACGCCTCTCGAAATTCAAAAGCGTTGATCAACTATGGAGCCAGTGTAAGCTGGCCTTACGAGCGCTTTAAGGCAATAAACAAAGACGAAAAGATACTGGATGAATTACGAGGTTTAAGTAGTAGTGGGCTTTCTAGTTTATCGGCCATGCAAGATCGAATTCAGCACACTTACACCATTGACATCCAAAGCAATCAAATGAGTTCGGTGCTGGAGAACATCAAAGCCTCATTAGCCGAAGGCGGCATCGGAATAGGTGTTCCAATAGGATACTTACCCTCAACAAAACCTGAGGAAATGTATCAGGTGTTCAAATTAGCAGGCGAATTAAATGCCTTGGTATTTACCCATGTAAGACAACCTGACATCATTTCAATACAAGAAGTTATAGCCGATGCCATGCTCACAGATGCACCGCTGCACATTGTTCATATCAACAGCATGTCTTTGGGGAGTATTGACATGGCATTGGATATGGTGAATTCCGCACAGCAAAATAAGTTTGACATCACGACAGAATTATACCCCTACACAGCAGCATCAACCCGACTTCAAAGCGCCATGTTTACTGAAGGCTGGCAACAGCGGCTCGGTATGAGCTATGGGGACTTGCAATGGGTGGATACCGGTGAAAGATTAACCAAAGAAACATTCGAGGCCTATCGCAAAACGGGTGGAATGGTAATCATGCACATGATGAAACCTGAATGGATTCAAAGAGGAATTGCCGCACCCGGAGTCATGATAGGATCGGATGGAATGCCTTACAGTAAGCTTGCCCATCCCCGTACCGCGGGGACTTTCTCGCGGGTATTGGGCAAATATGTAAGAGAAGATCAGGTCCTTGACTTGAATACTGCCATTGAAAAAATGACCCTGATTCCGGCAAAGCGCCTGGAAGCAATCGCTCCCATGATGCGGTTCAAGGGAAGGATCCAAGTCGGTGCAGATGCAGACATCACCGTTTTTGATCCCAATACGATTATTGATAAAGCCACTTTTGAAAAAGGACTGGAATTTTCCGAAGGGATTGAATACGTGTTGGTCAATGGGACTTTTGTGTTGAAAAATGGGAAGACCGTCTCCAATGTTTTTCCGGGACAAGGGGTATATGGGAAGTTTAAGAAGTGAGAATTCCCCGCGTCCAGATTGTTTCCATTTTGCTGGGGACTTGGAGCGCTTGGTCAACAAGGTGTAGAAATAGCTCTGGAGATTCTACAAGGGGAGTTGATCCGTGATATGCAACTTGCCGGAACAACTTCAATTGATAAAATCACGAGAGACTTTGTAATGAGACAATAAATAAGATACAGCCATCATGATAAATACAAAGTTCACAAAAATGCTACTATTGAAATTTTTAATGTCA
The DNA here is from genome assembly GCF_900103735.1 of Algoriphagus alkaliphilus. Lineage (GTDB taxonomy): Bacteria > Bacteroidota > Bacteroidia > Cytophagales > Cyclobacteriaceae > Algoriphagus > Algoriphagus alkaliphilus. The sequence continues at coordinate 200,351 of NZ_FMXE01000002.1, forward strand.
CTGGTTTTCTTTTCAGCTTGTGACCAAAAATCCAATGAAAATAATTCAGAATCAGAACAGGTGGATCTAGCTGTACTTGAAAAAGAAATTGAATTTAGGCTACGGGAGTATGAAAATCATTTGCAAAATGAAGATTCAATAGCATTGGGAAATATGTAAACAATAGACGCCGAGGTCATTCCATCCACAGCAGGCAGGGATAATATCACAAAGGTATTTGGAAGAATGATCCGGGATAGTATTACCGGCTCGAGTTTCAAAACTATACACTTATGGGGAAATGACCAATTGCTTGTGGAAGAAGGAAGAGGCACTTGGTCTCATAAAAACGGGGAAATAGTTGGGACCGGAAGATATCTATTGGTTTGGCAAAAAGAGAAGGGAGAATGGAAAATCCTTCGCGACACTTGGTTTGCCGATAAAAAGAAGTAGTTCACAGTAAATCAAAGAATTACTCCCTGATAATCTAAAAGATAAAATGAATGAAAAATACAGCCATCTCTCTGACCCTCATTTACCTACTTATCGCATCAACCTACGCCCAAAAGCTGGCTGAAATTCCGGATTTGTCTCCTGAGGAAAGAGGCTCTACCTATGAGATATATAAAGATGTCTTCTATGGGTCAGATGCTGAGCAAAACATGGACATCTACCTCTCAAAACAGGCTGGCAGGTATGGGAAAAGCAATTTCACAATTGTGTTCCTTCACGGAGGAGGCTATTACTTCAGCGACAAAACTCAGGAGGAACGATACATCGAACCTTACCTCAAGAAAGGTCTGAATGTAGTCAACCTGAATTACCGCTTGAAAAAAGGGGTTCCAATGGCCACGAGCGATCTGACCCATGCTTTGAATTTTCTCAAAGCCAAAAACAGTGATTATGATTTGAATTTGGAAAACGTGATTGTGACAGGCTTTTCGGCAGGGGCGCATATTGCGACCAATGTAGGATTAGCCCAGAACAATCCTGAGTATCCCAATCGGCTCGATCAAGGCATCATAATCAAAGGCATCATCAATTTTTCGGGTCCTGTGGATGGCTTGGATGTGGTGGAGCGGATTTTTACCGAGCATCCAAATGAACAGTACCAAGCAGTGGGAAAAGCGCTGTTCTCTCCTGAGGAATATGAGTCAAAAGAGAACCTCGCTGTTTTTGAACCGATCACCTATTTCGACACGAATGATCTTCCGGTTTTTTTATGGCATGGAGGTCAGGATGATCAGATTCCGCCTGTGACTTTTGAACGATTTGTTCCCCTGCTAAGAAAAGATAAAGACTTCAGGATTTTTATCCCTGAGGCAAAACACAGCCCGACAAAGGAGGAATTGGAAAAGGCTTATATTGAGGTATTTAAGTTTTTGGATGAGTTATAAAAACCACATAATGAAAAACGCAAATCTACTTCTGATCCTTTTCTTCACGCTGTCAGTTTCCTTTGCCCAAAAACCCCGGGCAAGAGATCTAGGCGTGCCATTTAACGGCACAACTGGCCAATGGAATTCCATCACTGATGTGAAAGGCATAGAAGTAGGATACAGCACTATCATCTCCGGAGGCGGAGAAAATATCGTTGGTAAAGGTCCGGTCAGAACAGGCGTTACTGCCATTTTCCCAAGAGGAAAAGCCCAGAAGTTCAGTCCGGTTTTTGCCAATTGGTATAGCCTGAACGGGAACGGCGAAATGACGGGAACCACCTGGTTAACTGAATCGGGCTTCCTCGAAACCCCAATTATGATCACCAATACCAACAGTGTGGGAGTAGTTCGGGATGCCGTCTTAAAGTGGTATGTGGATTCCGATTGGTACAAAGGGGAAGAATGGTGGTACACCTATCCTGTGGTAGCGGAGACCTACGATGGATTCTTGAATGATATCTATGGATTCCATGTCAAGGAAGAGCATGCCCTCGAAGCAATAACCAATGCGGCATCGGGTAAAATAGCTGAAGGAAATGTGGGTGGAGGAACCGGAATGAGGTGTTTGGGATTTAAAGGCGGAACAGGAACCTCATCCAGAATCGTCAAGATTGCAGATTCCACCTATACAGTCGGTGTCTTGGTACAGTCCAATTTTGGCAGAAAACCCGATCTGACCATTGCGGGTGTCCCTGTCGGGAAAGAGCTTTTGGATACCCTAAACAATGAATTGAGGTTGCCTCCACAATCTTATCGCCAGGAAGGTGATGGATCCATCATCGTGGTGGTGGCGACGGACGCACCTTTGCTTCCGCACCAATTAAAGCGAATTGCGAATCGGGTTCCGATCGGTATCGGCCTGACTGGTGGAATTGGAACCAATGGGTCCGGTGATATTTTTATCGCTTTTTCCACTGCTAATCCTGAGGCTTTTCAGCGCTATGACTTCTCAACTGTTGACATGCTTCCAAATGATCTGATCGATCCGCTATTGGAAGCAACTGTTCAATCAGTCGAAGAAGCCATCATCAATGCTATGATCGCAGCAGAAACTATGGAAGGAATCAACGGAAATAAGTCTTATGCATTGCCCCATGGATTGCTAGTGGAGGTACTCAAAAAATACAATCGACTGAATGAATGAAATTGGACAAAATGAAAAAAATCTTAGCTCTTTTAGCTTTTGCACTTTTACCTACACTGGTAGCCGTTTCGCAAACTCGAATTATTGACATGCACATCCATTCCTACACTGAAAGTGACTTTGGTGAACGCGAAGCCCCCACCGACCATTATGGGGTAAAAGGATCTGTCAATGCAGAACAACATCGCATGGAGACTTTTGCGGCATTTGAAAGATTCAATATTGTCAAAGCCGTGGTCAGTGGAAATCCTGAAAGTGTAAAAAATTGGAAGGAGAAAGATAAAGACAGTAGGGTAATTCGGGGTATTTTGAGTTTTTTGCCTGACGATCACGGGATGAATATTGTCAAGTTCGAGCAAATGGTCAAGGCCGGCGAAATTCAAATTTTTGGAGAATTAGGCCCTTACTACAGCGGGACTACTTTAAGTGATTCCATTTGGCAGCCCTATCTGAAGATCTGTGAACAATATGATATTCCTGTAGCAGTTCATACTGGAGGTGGTGACCCACTGGGTAATAACTCATGGGCACCAAAAGCAAGGCTACCTTTGGGAGATCCCTACCTCATTGAGGATGTGCTGGTAAAGTATCCAAAACTACGGCTCTATTTAATGCATGCTGGAGGAGAAGATTGGCCGGAGCATGCCATTCGATTGATGGCCTACTATCCGCAACTCTACACTGACATCGCTGTGTTGCTTTGGGTGGAACCCAATACCCAGCGCTATGTCACTGATTTTCTTCGAAACATAAAGCATGCTGGCTATCTCGACCGTGTCATGTTTGGCTCCGATCAAATGATCTGGCCTTATGCAATCGAAAAGTCAATTGATTTCCTGAATAGCCTTGACTTTCTCACTGAAGAAGATAAAGAAGGTATATTCTATGGAAATGCTGCAAGATTCTTGAAATTGAAAGAGTAGTAGAAACAGAAAGCTATAATGAAAAAATGAAGAATTCAGTTGTGTTAAACCTGATTGTATTAGGTGCTTTACTCGTGCAATTTAGTTGCAGGGTAAACAGCAATAATTCCTCAAAGGAGGAAAAACCAATGCAAATTATGACCAAAACCCAACTGGAAGATGAAGCATGGCAAATGGAAGAACTGTATTGGGAGTATGTGCAAAAAAGTGATACTGTGAATTACAAAACCCTTTGGCATGACGACTTCATTGGCTATCCGAGTTTTGGGAATGGAGTGTCTGACGTAAGCAAAATTGCCAGTTGGATACCTGACTTGCATAAAGACCCGAATTTGAAATTCCTTTATATCCTTCACAAAAAGGCATCAAATGCAATTGAAGATGTAGTGATGGTATTCTATGATGCGGATGAGATCTGGACCAACAAGCAAAATCAAGTAGTGAGAAAAGAGACATACAAGTTTACCCATACCTGGAAAAAAGTGGATGGCAAGTGGGTGATCCTAGGAGGTATGGCTGCAGAGAAGAAACAGGAGGTATTGAACAATTGAAAACCAATTTTGGTGGATAAAATGTGGTGAATCCTTTCACAAAAAAACTCCCCCTTTTCCAAAAGGAAAAGGAGGAGTTGGTCACCCATCTAGTTTTTAAAAAATGTATTAATCCAGAGCGGATTTTCTTAAAAAGTCCCTGATTGATGTATTCACTCTGTTTAGATTCTTTCCCAAAGGCTTGGCCTTTGGGAAAGTTTCCAGTTCTCTTTGAAATTCCTCAACTGTTCCATCAGAATTTTCGACAGACTAAGGTTTTTATGAATCTCAATTTTTAGAGATACGGTAAATCACATTCTTGCCTCCACCCGACACATAGATATCGCCCGATTGACCGACGGCTACGCCATCAAATGCGTAGGTCGGAGGGAAGGCATCCAGCCCAACTGCAGGCGGACTAAGTTTGAGACCATCAGCTATCGTGCTCTTCACTCCGGTTGCCAGGTCTATCCGTGATAACCGGGAAGCACCAGTTTCAACTACCAGCAGTCCACCTTCTTTATCCCAAGCCAATCCTTCCGGATTCATTAATCCGAAGACAATAGGTATCGCCGGCAGTGGAATGTTGCCGTCAAAGCCTATCTGCCAAACAATCCCGCTGCCCCAGTCTGCGACCCACAACTTTTCTCCGTCAGTTGCCAAACCACTTGGCGCAAATACATTGGCGTTGTCAATTGGCAGGATCATCGAATGGTCACTGGCCCGGACCACACCTCCCAATACCAGATCGGATACAGCTATATCATTCTTGAATCGTATGGCATCTATAGGAGCCCCCACGTCAAAAGTTTGAACTACATGATCGGATTGTGGATCCCAGATTTGAACTACTCCTCCAAACCAAGAAGAAACGATCAGATTATTCCCATCAGCAGAAAGGGTGAAGGGTGTGGTCAGGTTTCCTTCACGACCGAGTAAATCACCTTTATAAACTTTTTCCTCTTTTCCTGTAAGACCATTGTATTTCCTCAATCGGAACAGGTCGGAAACAAACAAAGCGTCCTGCTTATTGGCTCCCGGTAGAACTGCCAAGCCCATAGGTGCGATCATCCCTCCCTTACTGACGGTGCGGGGCTGGCCACTAGGCAGAATTTCTACTATTGAGCCAAAATCTGCATTAGAGATAAAGAGAGAACCATTGGAGTCAAAGGCTAAGTTGTCAAGTCCCTCTTGGATTTTTACAAAAAGTGTTTTTTCTCCGGTTGTGGTATTTACTTTAAATACTTCCCCTGATTGATCCAAGACGTGCAGGACTCCTTTGGAATCGAACTTTGCAGCAACCGGAACTGTGAATCCTCCCGAAACCACTGTAACTGTTCCATCGGTGTAGGGACTTGTGGAGGGTGGTCCTGGTCTGTCGATGTCCACTTTCACTACGATGCCCGCGGCAAAAATAGGTCCATACAACCTGCCATCTGCGCCAAAATCAAATGCATTTAAAAATCCAAGAGGAAATTGATTCCCCTCGGAGGCAACGATGATCGGTCTTGGTGGGGCGATGAGGTCGGGATCCAGCTCGTACAATCCGTCGCCCAGAAAACAAAGTCCTACAAAAAGACGCCCGTCTTCTGAGAAGGTAATTGGATTGACTCCCGGTGCCACAAATTGCTTGGTCACCACCCCTTGGGGAGTCATGCGTCCTACATAACCAATATTGATATCAGTCCAATAGAGCGAACCATCCGGTCCAAAGGCCAAATCATCCGGGGAGATTACCCCCTTGTCGGATCCAATCCTCTTGATGATTTTGCCGTTTTGCTTATTCATCACAATTATTTCCTGAGGAAGAAAAGAAGCAATATAAAGATTGCCATCTGGGCCAAAGTTGATACCATTTGTTCCCTTTATGACTGCGCCCGTGGCAATCTCCTGAACCAAAACTTTTGAATTCTTCTTGCTATTTGCACCCTGAGGAATAAGCTCATTGAATTCCTGACATGCTGTAATAGCCAGCAGCAAACCCAGGGATGTTAGAATGGAATACAGTTTACGTTTCATGATTATTAGATTTTATGGGTTAAAAATTTGAAAATGGATTCTTATGTTAATTGAATTTCATTTTTTAAGGATTGCATTAGAACCATATTTTTGAAAAAACATACATCAAAATGCAGGTATGAATTCTTTGAAAGAATTAGGGAGGAAAGGTATTTTGACAAAGAGAAATCGACGGTAGCTATTGTTGCAGATCCTTTAGACTTTGTTCCAAATCAGAAAAAATGTTGCTGTATTATCTGTTTTGACCAAAATCAATTCCCAGAGTGAATCAAATTAAAAAAATCACCCTTTTCTAAAAAAGCTCGGGGCTTCCCCAAATTCTTTGGTAAACTCTTGTGTAAAATGACTGGGATTGCCATAACCCACTGCATAACCGATTTCCGAAATGTTCAAATCCGGATTGAGCAATAGTTTCTTTGCTTCCTGCATCCGAATGGTCCGGATGACTTGGGAAGTAGACTTGTTGGTCAGCGCCTTCAGTTTACGATGAAGCTGAGTCCGGCTTACTGCCAGTTCCTTGCATAACTCGCCAATGCCAAACTCCTCACTTTCCAAATGAGCATCCACGATGGAGCGAAGCTTTTTCAGAAAAGCATCCTCTTGTATTTCGGCATGAGTTTCGGGTGTACCCACAGGGTCAAGTGTCCCATAGCGCGCTGTCAGCTTTTTTCGTGCCTCAATCAATTTCCGCAGACGGACTTCCAGCTCTTTCTTCTCAAAGGGCTTGGCAAGATAGGCATCCGCTCCTCTTTCCAGACCTTCCAATCGTGATTCCAGATCTGCTTTGGCAGTAAGCAGGATGATGGGAATATGACTGGTGCGTTCATCTTTTTTTAGCCTCTCGACGAGTTCATAACCGTCCTCTTCGGGCATCATCACATCACTGACGATGATGTCCGGAATTATTTCAATGGCGAGTTGGATTCCCTGGAGGCCATTTCTGGCTTTTTGGATTCGATATTTTCCTTCAAGGCAAAGCTCCAGATAGTTTAAAACATCTTCATTATCTTCTACCAGCAAGGCAAGCGGGTGGCTTTCATCGTAATCTTCTTCTGTTCCAAAAGCTGACGCCTCCACCAAATCGGTGACAGATGACCGTGAATGTTGCGTGAATTCGCCTGCATTTCCTTTTGGAGCCTTATTCTCAACGGGAAGTCTGAGTGTGAATTCCGTACCTTTTCCTATCTGACTACTCACTTCAATAGTACCTGCCATCAATTGCACCAGCTCTTTGGTGAGTGCCAGGCCTATTCCGGTTCCTTCATCTGATCGGGTTGCCGAATCATCCACCTGATAAAAACGATCAAAAATATAGGGTAAATGCTGGGAAGGAATTCCTTTGCCGGTATCCTTTACTTTGATTTCCAAAAAATCCTCCATTTCTCTGGAGCTGATCTTTTCTATTTTGATGTAAATATTTCCTCCCGGGGGTGTGAATTTTATGGCATTCCCTACCAGATTGGAAAAAATGGCTTGAATTTTTTCAGGATCAAAGTCCATATACAACTGTTCAAAACCAGAAAGCAGATGTAGTCTGATATCCTTAGAATCTGCAAAAGAATGAAAAGACTCGGTGAGGTATTTCAGGTAACCCAAAATATTGTCATGGATCATGTTTGCGGATAATCTGCCCGACTGAAGTTTGGATAGATCCAGCATCTGATTGATCAATCTCAGCAAAGCCGCGCTATTCCGTTTGATCATTGGCAGTCCTTCTTTCAGATTCTCCGCAGAAGGTTGTGATAAAATATGATCCGCAATACCCGAAATCACCGTCAATGGGGTGCGGAATTCGTGAGTCAGATTGGTGTAAATCCTGGTTTTGAAGAGATCCAGATCTTGCAGACGTCCGACTTCGGCCTCGGCCAGCTTTCTGCGAAGCAAAAAGCCATAGACCAAATAAAGCAGTAAAAACAGCAATACGGCATACGCCAGCCAAGCCCACCATTGGGTAAACCAAGGCGGCAACACTACAATAGAAATCGATCGCTGCCCCATTTTTCCATACCGGTTAGTAGCCTGGACGTGAAAAATATATTCTCCCGGCGGTAATGAATAATAATCCGCTGTGTGTGCAGCTCCACTCCTCCAGTTTTTATCATAGTTTTCAAGGGTATAGCGGAGGTTTTTCTCAGACTCCAATGTCACGAAATCAATACTGCCAAATTCAAACGTAAAGGTATTCTGATGGTGAGGCAATCGGATCTCACTGGTTTCATTGAGATGCTTGGGCAGGATTTTTTTATCTGTTTGGGAGGATATAATACGGTCTCCCAGAAAAAAAGCCGATAGATAAGGGGTAGGCCCGGTTGGATATTGGTTTTCCAATTCTGCCGGCATGAAAGAAAAATAACCTGAGGCATTTCCGACAAAAATCTCTTTATTCTTGGAAATAAACGCGTTTAAAGAGTAGAATCCTGAATCGCTCGGTTTTTTCCAACTGTTCCCAAACATGGCTGCATTTTTAGTTTCAGGATCCAAACGGATGAACCCAATGTCTGTGTACAACCAAAGCCATTTTGATTCATCCTCTACAATCCCTGTGATGAGGAGCAAATCTGTAATCAGACCAGTATTGTCGTAGTAAGGATTGAAGATTCCTGCTTCCTGATCGAACAAAAAGAACCCTGACCTGTAGGAACTGGCCCAAATTCGCTTTTTGCTATCTTCATAAATTTCGAGAACAGGCACAGCGGACTTATCCAAAAACCGTTTAAAATCTGCCGTTTCTTCCCGATAAAGGTTAAGACCATTACCCGTCCCTATCCAAACTTTTCCATTGGAATCTTGAAGAAGACTATATATAGCATTTGCGCTAAGACTGTTCGGGTTGGATGGATCTTGGGTGAAATGCTTGAATTTTCCACTTTTTGAATTGAATAAGTCTAGCCCTCCAGTCGTGCCTATCCAAGTATTGCCGTCCGGGATTGGCAATATCACCTGGGGCATCGAATTGGAAAGTCCGTTTTTACCCTGCTCCTCCGGCCCATATAGCTTGTAGGTCATTGCCTGCCGATCGAAAAAGTACGCTCCGCCCCATAGGGTGGCGACCCATAAATTGTCCGAATTGTCAAATTTCAGATCCCAGAGAATTACTGATCCCACTGTATTGCGGACAAAAGTGAAAAAGCTATCCTTCGATTGGTTCACATCATGACCAAACAGTCCTTTCTCGGTGCCAATCCAAACACCGGCTTCTTGGTCTTGGGCAAATACCATAGCCCGTGTTCCGATAGGGGTATGATCAAAATGGTTTTGAAAGGTGGAAATTTGAAAAAGTACCTGATTCTCTGTTTCTGGCTCCCAGCCTGAAACCCACAGGAGATTATCTTTGGTTTTCAGTGAAGTCCAAAAGTCGTTCTTATCCACATAATGATAACCTGTTCCGGATTTACCAAAAAACTCCATGGTCTTCGATTTAGGATTGTAGCGGTTGATTCCTCCCGCATAGGTTCCGATCCAAATAGCCCCTTGGGAATCCTCATTGATAAAGGTAATGTGATCCACTGCATAGGATGCATTAATATTGACAGGTGGGCGAGAGAGTGCATTTGGGTTTTCAGGGACGTAGGGCAATCGTTGAAATGTACCTTGTTCGCGATTCATGATATGGAGTCCGTCCCCATCGGAACCAACGTAAAAATTTCCCTTGCTGTCCTCAAATAATGCCCGAATTCGATTTCCAACAAGCGAAAGAGAATCTTTCGGATCATGTCTGTATTGAGTGATCCGACCGGATTCTTTTTCAAATCTGTACAAACCTGATGAAGGATGATCACGAAGGTCGAAAGCGTTTCCTGCCCCAATCCAAATTGTACCGGCATGATCCTCATAGATACTTCTGACAGTTGCCTCTTTGAATAGGCGACCGGCAGGTGTGTCGTCTTGGATATGAACAAAACGACCCGTCTTCCTGTCCAAGGTATCAAGTCCTTTGGCAGTACCAATCCATAAAGTTCCTGTGCGATCCTCCAATAGGGCATATACCTGATCATCACAAAGACTGTGTGGATCGGTGGGATCATTTTCAAAATGTGTAAACGTTTCGGAAACCGGATCGAATCGATCCAATCCCTCATGATGGCTCCCAATCCAAATAATCCCTCCCTTTCCTGCATAAAGACATTCCAGCCGGTTGGTATGGAGCGAGTTGCTGTTATTTGGATTGGACTTATAATACCTTTTATTCGTCCCATCGTATTTTGTCAACCCATTATAGTTGTCAGCCAGCCAGATAAAGCCGTTATCATCCTGGCACATTCCTACAATATTGGTGAGTGATGGATCAAATTGGAAAGGAACGGCTGTGATTTTGACTTCTTGGCTTTTGCATAGAAAAGAGGTTGTTGCAAAGATAAAAAGCAGAAGAAACCTTAGGTTTATCATCGGTATACAACCAGTTTATTTTAAGGAACTTAGGTTAATTTTTTAAGCAAAGCAAAAACGAAAAAGCCCAATTCCTGATTTCTAATATTTTAAATCAAGCGGAATTTTATGCCTAAAGGAGCCAAACCCTCCCCCGAAAAATAATCCCAACTGTTGGGGAATAAATTGATGCAGTTCGTCCTAAGTTGATGCGCTGTGGCTTTTGATTTTTTTATCTTTTTAAATAAATGGCTATCTCAGTCGGATACAAATTATTTTTTAGTCCCCGTTAGACACTTGGCTTCAAGAGAATCAAAAAGTTGAGCTCAAAGAATTTTTCAAAGGTTTGACTTTTTCTCTATACTCGTTTCTATAAAACCTATTTTATTAGGATAAACAGAAATGAATATATTAGAATTTTCAAAAATTTTCCAAGGAATTCCTGTCTTTTCAACAAACGATATCGAGAAGAGATTTCCCGGATTTGAACGGGAAAACCTCCTGAACTGGCAGAAAAAGGGATACCTCCTGAGGGTACGAAATGGTTGGTATAGCCTTGCTGACGAAATTAGAACGCTGGAACAGGTCTATTATACTGCTAATAAAATCTATGCCCCATCCTACATCTCCTTGGAATCGGCTTTCGCGCATTATGGGTGGATACCAGAGGGTGTTTTTACCTTAACCTCCATTTCTACGCGCAAAACCACCTTGTTTGATACTCCCAAAGGCCGGTTTAGCTACGCAAGTATGAAACCAACTCTCTTCTTTGGTTACCGCATTATCAATAAAGAAGGGTATGGTATAAAAATGGCAGAACCTGAAAAGGCACTGCTTGATTTCCTTTATTTTCACCCAAAGGCCCAAGAGGAAGATGACTTTGAATCATACCGCTTTAATTTTCCCCAAATGCGGGCAGATATACGAAGCGAGCAATTAGAAGCCTACAGCGCCTTGTTTTCTTCACCCAGCCTGATGAAGCGTTTATCCACCATCAATAAATTGATAGACAATGCTCAATCTTACTGAAATTCTTTCAGCATATCCCGAAGGCTTGCAGATACACCGGGCATTTGTGTTGCGTGAATATTTGCAATACAAAATATTGGAAATCCTTTTCGATGGACCCTATGCTTCCAAATTTTGCTTTTTAGGTGGTACCTGTTTGCGGCTGGTGCATAACAATAACCGATTTTCTGAAGACCTGGATTTTGATAATTTTCAACTAAACGAAGCCGAATTATGATTACCTGCAGATGAAACTAGGCGTATCCAATTCCGGGCAGTTACGCGATCGAATCCGGGATCTGTATGCAAGTACAAACATTGAAGAAATGGTAGCCGACGTGAGCCCGTTTTTATTTTATCCGGCCGATGAAAAGAAAATCAGGCTCTTTCTACCTATTATTGAACAGGCAGATTTGGGCTAAAATCAAGGTTAAATATTTTACTGGCTTGAATTTAGAAAATTGCCTGAACAGCTATCAAGAACTCTATTTCAACAAATACTTCGGATCAAACTGAATCCCATTATTCCCCATTATTCCCCATTCTCCTTAGGGAAAGAATTCCATACCGTTGGGGAAAATATTCATGCTGTTCGTCCTGGGTTGAGAAATAGCGCGGATAATTTTTACGGATGCAGTTATCAATCTTTGGTCGAGACAGCGAACTCAAAATAACTACATCTTGAATTTCTTGAATTTCTGGTTAAGTTGACTGTTAAAAAACGGCTGCTACGTTTGAAAATAACAGATTCCGAATGATCACTAAATCAAAGCTAATCCTTCTGGGAATCCTTTTTGGAACTTCGTTTTTTCCCTTGCAAAAAGAAACCCCGTCCCAAAAACCCCAAAACATCCTCCTGATCGTAGCCGATGATCTGGGCTATGCCGACTTGGGCTCATTCGGAGGTGATATCGACACTCCCCATCTGGATGAACTTGCCAATCAAGGAATTCGCTTCAGTCGCTTTCACTCCTCTCCCCTTTGTGCCACGAGTCGGGCCATGTTCCTCACCGGAAATGACAATCATATCGCCGGAATGGGTATTCAGGGAAGAAGAGAGGGCGTTGTAGGATATGAAGGATATCTCAGTGAAAGAATCATCACCATTCCGCAGCTACTCCAAACAAAGGGATATCATACCTATATGGCCGGCAAGTGGCACCTTGGGGCCGAACCCCAGCATCATCCAGGTCAAAAGGGTTTTGAAAAGTACTTTATCACGCCCCAGGGAGGAGCCAATCATTACAATAATTTTGGAATCCTTCCCCAAGCTCCTATTTCAAAATACTACGAAAGTGAGAGGGAAGTGGAATGGCCGGAAGGAGCGTATTCCACAGATTTTTACACCGACAAACTCATCGAATATATCGGAAGCAATGCCAAAGATGGCAAACCCTTTTTCTCCTTTGCCGCCTACACTTCTCCCCATTGGCCGCTTCAGGTGGATGAAAAATATTGGAAAAAATACGAAGGCCGCTATGATTCAGGGTATGAGAAACTAAAGCGCCAACGCTTTGAAAGTCTAAAGAAAGCCGGAATGATTCCTGAAGATGCACTCTTGCCTCCTTCTCATCCAAATGTGAAAGCCTGGGATTCGCTTTCTCCGGAGGAGCAAAAAATGGAAGCGCGGAAGATGGAACTCTATGCCGGAATGGTGGATAATCTGGACTATAATATTGGCCGATTGATTCAATATCTAAAAGAGATCGGTGAATATGAAAATACGCTGATCGTCTTTATGTCTGATAATGGGGCTGCAGCCGAGGACTTCTACTATGAGGATGGTTTTAAAGAATTAATTAGGGAAAATCATACCGATGCTTACGAGGCGATGGGTAAACCCAACTCCTTTATTTCCTATGGCCCACAATGGGCAGAGGCGGGGTCTTCTCCTTTCAAATATTACAAGGGATTCACAACCGAAGGAGGAATGAATGTCCCCATGATTATAAGCGGTCCCGGAGTAGAAAACAAAGGCAGCATCAATGATTCCTTTTTGACTTTGCTGGATCTGGCACCTACTTTTTATGACCTTGCGGAGGCGAGCTACCCTGCAGAATGGAATGGTAAAATGGTGAAACCTCTTCTCGGAGCCTCACTTTTGCCGGTTTTGACAGGTAAACAACAAGCTATTCATGCGGATGATTATGTTTTTGGGATGGAGCATAATGGCTACGCAATGCTCCGCAAAGGAAATTGGAAAATCCTGAATACTACCCGTCCATTTCAATTGGATAACTTCCAATTGTATAACTTAAGCACTGATCTTGCCGAGCAAATTGATTTGAAAGATCAGGAACCTGCTAAACTTCAGGAGATGCTTGGTGAATGGGAAAAATTCACAAACAGGGTTGGGATTATCCTCCCAACTCCCACCGCTCAAAACGATAACTAATTTTATGAATCAAAGAAACACAGTTCTCCTTTTTTCCCTATTCTCATTACTCCTATTGCCAATTGGGAATTCCCTGCATGCTCAGACCTATGGCAAAAACGGCATGGTAGTTTCGGATCATTACCTAAGTTCCGAAGTGGGTATTTCTATTTTGAAAAAGGGAGGAAACGCCATTGATGCCGCGGTAGCCACGGCATTGTCCTTGGCGGTGACGCATCCTGAGGCGGGAAATATTGGCGGAGGTGGATTTATCGTACTGATGAAGTCAGACGGGGATGTCACTACTTTTGATTTTAGGGAAAAAGCTCCTTTAGCTGCAAGTCCCAGCATGTTTTTGGACGAAAATGGAAAGATCCGGGACAATTCCAATCATCGAGGATTGCTTTCGGTAGGCGTTCCTGGAACCGTGGCCGGACTTTACCAAGCGCATCAAAAATATGGGAAACTGCCATGGAAGGACTTAGTGCAACCTGCGATTGATCAGGCGAAAAACGGATTTCCAATGTCTTGGGGATTGTATACTGTGGCACTCAGGATGTCTGCATTGGATCCATCATTTGATATCATGCAGAACTTTTTCCGCGGGGCAGATGGAGAGGTCGTGGCCCCGGACGAACTGTGGAAGCAGCCTGCATTGGCAAAAACTCTTGAAGCCATTCGCGATCAGGGGAGAGACGGATTCTATAAAGGTGCTGTAGCAGCCGAGATCGAAAACTACATGAAAGCCAATGGGGGAATCATCACGCAGCAAGACCTCGCGAAATATGAAGCGGTGGAGCGATCTCCGGTGAAGACTACGTTTAAAGATTATGGGATTTTTTCCATGCCTCCTCCAAGTTCGGGAGGGATCGCGCTGATCGAGATGATGAATCTGATGGAAGCGGCCGATATCTCCAAAGTGGAATTTAACTCTACCGCCTATGTGCACCTTGTAGCGGAAGCGATGCGAAGGGCATATGCGGATCGGGCGGAGCATTTGGGAGATCCGGATTTCAATCCTGATATGCCGATTGAGCTTTTAACGTCTAAGGAATTTGCGCAAGAAAGATTTGCAAACCTTGACCTAACCAAAGCATCTCCAAGTGATTCTTCGAAGTTTGGCCAACTCTACGGCGGAGATCATACGACCCATTTTTCGGTAGTGGACAAAGAAGGAAATGCCGTCTCACTCACTTATACTTTAGAAAATAGCTATGGCGCCGGAATGGGTTCGGACAAGCTTGGCTTCATCTTCAACAATGAGATGGGCGACTTCAATCCTATTCCCGGAATCACTACCAATACCGGACAGATCGGATCCAGCCCCAATTTGGTTGCGCCGGAGAAACGGATGCTTTCCAGCATGACCCCCACGATTGTGGCAAAAGATGGCAAGCCTTACCTCGTGATCGGCAGTCCGGGCGGAAGGACGATTATCAATACTGTCTTCCAAACTGTCCTGAATGTACTTGCTTACGACATGCGGATCGATCGGGCGATCGAAGCCATGAAAATCCACCATCAGTGGCTTCCTGATATGATTATTTATGAGCGAAACTTGCTATCACCAGATACAAGAAAAGCATTGGAAGAAATGGGACACACACTTAGGCCTACAACCAACCTTGGAGTGTTGATGGGAATCACCTACGATGCGAAACTTGGCATATTTGTCGGAGCAGCAGATTCTGCCAGTGATGACGGAGCAGCGAGAGGGTATTGATCATTATCGGTCACTGTAAGGGTTTATACACAGCATTCAATTCATAAAAAAAAAATAATCCCTTAATCAGCCTAGCTCTCTCCCATTTTCAGCTTTCCTTTTCGGATGATTTTCTTGGCTTCGGCACCTTTGATTGGTCCTTGCTTTTCGTCCAGCCAAACAATCGCGCCGGTCGGGCAGCGCTGAATTGGTACTTGGGTTTGGTGATTTGCTGAGTAATTGATGACGGGCAGGTTATATTTCATCGTGATCAAATCTCCCTTCGCATCCATCGCGCACTTTCCGCAGGCGGTACATCCTACCTCGCAATCTTCCAAAACGCCGTCTCCGGCTTCCAGACTTTTGCATGCAACCCAGAGTCGATGACTGATTGGATGAAGAGAAAAAAGATCCTTCGGACAAACCTCCACACAATCGCCACAGGCGGTACATTTTGCTTCGTCGACGATGGGAATCCCAAATTCATTCATGCTGATGGCGTCGAAATCGCAGACTTTTTCGCAGTCTCCATGACCCAGACAACCCCAAGAACAGCCTTTGCCTCCTCCGGAAATCAGGGCAGCGCCTCGGCAAGACGAAAGTCCTTCGTATTCGGCACGCACTACTGCGACGTTACTTCCGCCGGCGCATGCGAGTCTGGCAACTCTCTTTTCCTCCATTCCGGCATCTACACCAAGGTAAGCTGCGATGGCATTCCTTCCATCCTCCGAACTCACGGAGCATTTACCGGGTAACATTTCTCCTTTTACCAGTGCTTCCGCAAAAGGCCTGCAACCGGGATAGCCACATGCCCCACAGTTGGCGTGAGGAAGCATCGCCTCCACCTCGTCAATTCGGGGATCCTCATAGACATAGAGCTTCTTATTGGCGATGATCAGCATCACTGCCAGAAAAAGCGTCAATCCTCCGAGGGAAAGTAAGGCTATGAGAATGGTCATGGTTTTCTACTTAAGTGAATTTTGATTTGAAAACAGCTCGGATGTCCGATGACAGATGACGGATGTCAAATAGTCCATGAAATATTTCTATCTAGGCAGCTTTCTGCATAGATATTTTTTTGGAAAGGGTTTTAATTGGCATAATCTTCAGCGCTTTCGATAAATGATTTTTGCCACTCATTCCAAGGAAAGAATCTGACTATTACTCAACTTCGTTCATCGGTCATCTGACATCGGTCTTATTTTTCAATAAATAACCTCAGCCCATTTCTTACCAGCCACCAATTCGGCTTTTCTGGTTTCCCATTTTTCTTTGGAACCCATAATCGTCATGAAAGCCTTGTTCAGGTTTTCTTTCACTTTCTCATACCCCGCGATGTAGATATAGGTATTGGAATGTGAAAGCATCTCAAAAATCTCCTCCCCCCTTGCCTCAAGGGCAGCACCGAGAGAAATCGGATCTTCCCAATCCGGTCGTGGACTCAGTGCATGAAAAGCTTCGAAAGTTGCCTCGTCATAGTAGTTCGTAAGATCACCGTCTTTGTCATTGAGGTACAGCAGTTCCAAGCCGCTTTTTGCACCATAGAACAATCTGATTTTTCCCTTCCATTCTTTTACATCGCTGTAAATATGTTTTACAAACGCCCGGAAGGGCGCGATTCCGGTGCCCATTCCGATCAGGATCAGGTTGGAATTTTTGTCCTCCGGAATTTTAAAAGGAAGTTCAAAAGGTCCTGTGATCGTGATCTCATCCCCGACTCTCCGGTCGCAGAGGTAATTGGAACCCACACCTTCGTACTGTTCCCCGCTGAAATCGTCCACATAAGTGCAGCGCTTCACCAACATTGTAATGAGCTTTTTCCCATTTTCGGTAGTTGGCAGATCGGCCACGCTATACAGGCGATGATGATGGATATTGCCAAATTCGCTTTTATGCTTCACCAAAACTCCAAAGCTTTGATCCACCTTGACGTTAAATTCTGGTTGATCGACTTCAAATACTATTTCGCGGATTTCCTCAGCGTTGGCTGGCGTGAGACGCTGAGTCTTCTTCACCTTGCCGGTGTATTGTTGGGTCGTATCAAGAGCTGATAGATAAGTCATAACAAGTATAGTTTATCGTTGAAAATTCTATTAAATCACCTTTTCCTTTTTGCACACTTTGGTGCAACCACAGTTGCCACAGCTTCTGCGCTCCGCCAATACATCCTCATCGGAGATATTTTCGGAGAACGTTTTTCTCCAGACAGACTGCACCCAAACCCAAGCCAGCATCAGGGCGACTATCCCGCCAATTGCAATTGCATACCTGAGAATTGTATCCATTTTTCTCTATTTTTTTTAAGATCCCAAACCCGAAAAACCCATAAAGGTCAAGGACAAAATCCCTGCAATCAGAAGTGTGATCGCGGTACCTTTTACGACTTTCGGAACATCAGCGAAATCAAGTTGCTCGCGCAAACCTGCCATCAGCACCAGTGCCAGCGTAAACCCCGCACCCGCTCCAAAGGAGTAAGCCAGGCTTTCGGCCAATCCATATCCTTTGCTCGTCTGAAAGAGAGCTACTCCCAGAATAGCACAATTTGTCGTGATCAAAGGGAGAAAAATCCCCAGCGATCTGAACAGGGCAGGACTCATTTTTTTGATAATCATCTCTACCAATTGAACTGTGGAGGCGATGACGACGATATAGCTGATTAGCTGAAGAAATGGTGCGTTGATAGCCACCAGCAGCAAATGAATACCATAGGCACAGACAGAGCTGATGATCATGACAAAAGTCACGGCCGCACCCATTTTGGAAGCCGTTTCCATTTTGCCGGAAACGCCCAGAAACGGGCAGATGCCAAGGAAATACGCCAGCACGAAATTGTTGATCAGACTGGCATTGATGAAAATGAACCAAAGAGATTCTTCCTTCATGATTTCGCCTTTTTAAGTTTATAATGATTGAAAATCAGCAGCCAAAAAGCCAGTGTGAAAAATCCTCCAGCCGGCAAAATCATAATGATCCATTCCTGATACGATTCTGGGAAAATGGGGAACCCAAAAATGGATCCATTTCCCAATATCTCGCGGACCGAACCTAAGCAGAAAAGTGCGAACACAAATCCAAAACCCATTCCCAGTCCGTCAATTGCCGATTTGCTGACTGTATTTTTGGAAGCAAAGGCTTCGGCTCTGCTGAGAATCATGCAATTCACCACAATGAGTGAAATGAAAGCCCCGAGGCTTTTATGCAAGTCCACGCTGATTGCCTGAATGGCATAGTCCACCATCGTGACGAAAGTGGCAATGATCAAAATGTAGGTTGCAATTCTTACCTGCTTGGGGATGAAATTCCGAAGGGAAGAAATGAGCACATTGGACATCACCAGCACAAATGCAGTTGCAAGACCCATTGCAAGTGCATTTTCAGCAGAATTGGATACTGCCAAAACAGGGCACATTCCGATCACCTGCACGAAAACAGGATTTTCTCTCCACAGTCCTTTGATGAATTCATCCGTGGAGCTTGGTGCATCCTTCAAGGCTATATTTTTTAGTTCCGGGCTCATTTCGTCGGGGCGTTTGGTGCGAATGCAAAACTCTCCTGCTGCTGATAAATCAAGGGGATCATCGTTGCGGTGCTTTCTCCCATGATGTTTCCGATCGCACGGGTTGAGATCGTAGCTCCGGTGATTCCTTCTACTTCCCAGGAATTTTCTTTGGTGCCAAATTTTACCGGAATGACCTTGTTAATGACCGTCTTAAAATCCTCAGACAATGCCACCGAAAGGCCGTTGAAATTGGAAAGGAAGTTCTCGTCCTTTTCGATTTTATCTCCCAATCCCGGAGTCTCTTTGCTCTCCAGCACATAAAATCCCACAATCGACTGCGAGGCAGGATCATATCCATACAAGACTTTCAGGATATCTGCATACCCTTGTCCTTTTGCTTCAATGGCAATTCCTTTCAAGGTATTTTGATCATCGTATCCTGCATAAACCAGCGTTTTGGTTCGGTCCTTTCCATCTGACGGAATGAATTTTCCCTCAGATGTGAGCTCAAAAATCCCGGTTTTGGTGATTCCCGGAAGAACTTTGAAAACCGCTTGCTCGAGCGCTTCTGCTTTGAGCATTTCAATTCTCCCAAAAGTACCCTCATAGGTGAAGACGATCAGTAAAGCACAAACAACGCCGATTCCCACCATGGCGATCAGCATTTTCTTGCTGCCGTCGTTGGTTTGAGTTCCGGGAGATCTCGTTTTGGATTCGCTCATGATTTTGTCTTTTTGGTTCCGTACACCCTAGGCCTGATGAAATTATCAATCTGTGGGGTCAGTGCATTTCCCAAGAGAATGGCATACATGACGCCCTCCGGAAGTCCGCCCCAAACCCGGATCACTACAACCAACAAACCGATGAAGAATCCATAAATCACCACTCCAAGCGGAGTAATCGGTGAGCCCACCATATCAGTGGCCATAAAAACTGCCCCGAGCATCAGCCCTCCGGAAAAGAGCATGAAAAGCGGGGATGGATAAATCGTGTCGTCAATGAGATATAAAATGCCGCTCAGGACAAAAACCGTCGAAAGAATGGAAACCGGAATCCTCCAGTTCATCATCTTGCGTGCAATGAGATAGATTCCTCCCAAAATGATAATCACTGCGCTCGTTTCACCTGTTGATCCGCTGATCAGGCCCAAGGCCAAATCTGAACTGTCGGTCATCACATGATCGAACTTGAAGGCTGAAAGAGGCGTCGCACCCGAGATGCTATCAACTTTTGGCTCTGCAAAAGGGAAGGCCAAAACTGAACTTGAAATGCTAAAAAACCGACCTTCCAGAAAGGCTGATTGCCATGTGGTAATTGCTACCGGAAATGCTGCCTGCAGAAAAGCTCTGCCGACAAGGGCCGGATTGAAAAGATTGTAGCCAAGACCTCCGAAGACAAATTTCCCAATTGCCACAGAGAATACTCCTCCGAGGAAAGTCATCCAAAGGGGAAAAATGGGAGGCAGCGTAAGCCCGAGAAGAATCCCGGTGATGACAGCTGACCAGTCGGAGATTGTACTCTCTTTATTGGACCATTTGCATAGCACATGCTCCGTGAGAACGCTTGAAACAACCGCCGTGACGATGACAAGAAGTGCGTTTATTCCAAAAGAGAAAACAGCGAAAATTAAAACAGGCATCATCGCCCAGACCACATTTTGCATGATCGTATCCGTGCTCACTCCTTTTCGGATGTGCGGAGAAGTGCTGATATGGAGAGTTTTGCTAAACATTTACTGCAGCCGGTTTGGCTGTTTTACGTTTGCGGAGAATTGATTTAGATAATCGGAAGTACTGAACCAACGGGATATTGGAAGGACAGACGAAAGAGCAGGAACCGCATTCGAAGCAGTCCATGAGATGGAAATCATCCGCCATGGTTTCGTAGGCTTCGGCTTTGGCTAAAATGCCGAGTTTGGAAGGATTGAGTGAGATCGGACAAGCGCCGACGCATGCGCCGCACTTGATGCATGGGAAGATTTTATCCGTTTTGTTGATATCCTGCTCCCCGAAAACTATAATTCCTGAGGTTCCCTTGGTGATAGAAATATCCAAATTGGAAACCGCCACTCCCATCATCGGCCCTCCCATGTAGACTTCGCTGATATTGTCTGCGGCGCCAACCTGTTCGAGCACATAGCGCAAAGGCGTGCCGATCGGGATCAGGTAATTTCCTTTTTTCTTCACTCCCGGACCGGAAATGGTAATTACCCTTTCCTGGATTCCTTGTCCATGAGGGAGCAATCTTCCGATTTCGGCTGTGGTTGCGACATTCACCACCACAGCGTGAACATCTATCGGCAATCCGCCGGACGGGACTTCCTTGCCGAGCAAGGACGTGATCAGCATTTTTTCAGCGCCCTGAGGATATTTGACCGGAACGACTTTTACCGTAACCGGCATCCCCGCGGGAATTTTCTGAGTCAGGAGATCCGCCGCGTCCTGTTTGTTTGCTTCTATTCCGATGATGACTTCTTTGGCACCTGTGCATTTCAGCAAATAGCGAATGCCCATGAAAATATCATCTGCCTGCTCCAGCATGACCCGGTGGTCTGTGGTCAGGTAAGGCTCACACTCAATCCCATTGATGACCAGAAATTCACAGGATTTTCCGTCAGGAATTTTGAGTTTAACATGCGTGGGAAAAGCTGCTCCGCCCAAGCCGACAATGCCGGCATCCTGAATTCCTTTGAGGATTTGTTCCGGACTTGCATCGACGCTGATAGGTGATCCCTCCGAGACTTCCTGACCTGAAGAATGGAACGATTCGAGGAAAATTCCCTCGGTCATTTGACCGGAGATAACCGGGACTTTTGAAATTTTTCGGATGGTTCCGGAAACAGGGGAATGCATCGGCACAGACATATAGCCATCTGCAGCAGCCAGAACTTGGCCTCTCGCCACTTCCTGTCCTTCCCTCACGATGATTTTGGAGGGCGCACCAATGTGCTGCTGCATCGGCAGTATAATCAGAGGAGCAAATGAAAACTGTCGGATCGGCAGCTTATTTGTCTCCTCCTTGTTCTCCGGCGGATGTACTCCGTGTTTGAAAGAATCTTTCATGAAGTCCGGATCTCTTTATCAGTTGAATTTTTCAGCTCTTTTGATCCATTTCTCGCTATCCGGAAAATTCTTGTCTGCCGGCAAACCAGGGTGAATGACACCTGCTGTGCATTTTTCGGCAGCTTTGACCAGATCTGTATAAGGCCCTCCATCCGGATTCTTGATGAATGCTTTTTTATCAGTGTTATAGGCGAAAATCTTTGGATTCAGCTTCGTACACTCATCACAGGAAGTGCATTGCTCGGTTTCCAGCCAGGGAGCCATATAATCCGAACTCACTGCAGCATTCGATTTTGCTTCACCATTTGAGTTTGATTTAGGTGCTTCCATCGCAAGATCCAGGATTCCTGAACCGTCATCTCCTGCCATCTTCATCAATCCTCTTGCGATTCGGCCGATGACTTCAGCTCTCACCTTGCTTTCCACATCCTCGATCTGAGATTCTTTTTCAGGAGTAACTCCTGCAATCGCCTTGAGCATGATCCAGAAATCCCGGCGTTCCTCACAGGATTCAACCAATGTTTTGGAAACCAGCACTCGACTGAGGAAATCTTTCTTATCTAGTGCCCAGATGAATGGGAATTTGCCTTCTCTTGCTTCCAAATCCATTTCGAGGAATTCGGAAAGGACGATCATGTTTTCATTCCAGGTGTCACGAGGAGCCTTGCGGAAATGCTTTCTGAATCTGGCTTCGGTGATCGCAAAATCCGCGAAAGTCATTGCGACTTCCATTGATTTCTGACGCCCGCTTTCCATATATTTCAACTCATAAGTTGGCCAAAGCTGATCCATGGCGGGGTTTCCTTCCAAGTTAAATGCCTCCTGTGGAGTCTTTCCATTATCAGGATTGTATCTGAAAATCGGGTAAGCCCGGGATTCCATCGCCAGTTTGGCTTGGTGTGCTCCCATATCATCCGCAACTCCATGCTCCGGTTGACAAGTAGTGTACAGGTTGAAAAGTGCAGGTCGCTTGGTCAGCAAACCTTCAATGAACCCTTCGATCATCTGACTGGTATTTGCCAGCGTTCCTTGAAGCACGTAGGTATTTCGATGTGCCATAGCGATCAAACCAATTTCTTTTCTCGGTTCAGGTTTACCTTTCCAGACTTTCCCGAATTGAGCCATATCAGAAACCTGTCCGATAAATCCTGAGGTACAGGCTTGCCCTCCGGTATTGGAGTAAACCTGCGTATCGACCACGATGACCTTGATCGGCTTGCCGGAAGCCATCATTCTGGAGAGATTCTGGAATCCGATGTCATACATCGCTCCGTCTCCTCCAAGTGCTACCACCGGAGGACATAATTTCCATTCTTCATCGGTGAACTGTCCCCAGTTGAAGTAGGTAAAGAAGTCTTTCTGATCTCTTGAATTGTAGGTTCCGCTTAGTTCCATTTCGGCTTTGCGGATCAATCTGAAGCCATCTGCCATTTTGGACATGTGGCCTTCAAAAAGTCCCATTGCCATGGATGTGCTATCCTGGAACAAGTGATTTGCCCAAGGGAAAGGATACGGATTGTATGGATAGGTACTGCCCCATACAGAAGTACAACCGGTGGAATTGGTCATTCCCATATTTGACCGGCCTTTTCCGGTAGTTCCGTCAGTGTATTTCCAAAGGAGCTTTTTCAATCCGGCAAGAACTTGAGTGGTCTCCGTAAGCCAATCCTGGTCGATCGGTTCAGATCCTTTTTCAGATTCTATTTTGCTGGCAATTCCCGACATCGTCAGGTCGCTGCCGTGGGTTTCTGAGATGATTTTTGACATCAGATCGGTATCCATCAGATTCATGGATTTCATCAACTTCACCTGGATATGTTTCTCCAGTTTGTCTACTAGACCCTGCAGATACTCGACATGCTTTTCAACCCGGGGAAGCATCAATGATTCGACCGTTGCCATGAACAGGTGAACGACTGATTTTTCGGAGCATCCGAGACAGGCTCCATCTCCACTTGCAAAACTCTGGTAAGCGTTTTTGTCCAGAAGGATCGTTTCCAGCGGACCGATTCGCTCTTCCAGATTATCTATTCTGTTGAATTTTTTTGGTGTGTTTGGCAAATCGCTCCACACGCTCCATTCTTCTCTGAGTTTGGCAACAGAGTCATCTGTCTGCTTCACCACTCTGAGCGCATCGTCTTCGCAGACTTTTACGCATTCACTGCAGCCTTTACAGGTATTTGGATTGATCGTGATGCTGAACAAGCCTCCACTGTTAGGTTGTTTTTTCTCATGAACATCATAGTAGGGTCGGGTAAGGGCAAATTGAAAATCTCCCAATTCTTCCCTGAACCAGCCAAGTTCCACAGAAAGTGCTGATCCTTTTTGCTCTTGTTCCAATAGCTGATCAAGTGCTTCATTGATCATGTTATTGACCGTGATTCCTTCGTGAGGAGCATTGAAAAGTGCCCGAACTTTGGGCTCTAATTGCTTGATCGTTTTGGGAAGGAATTCAACTTTTTCGTGATTTCGTTTGACCCGCTTCAAAATAGTTTCAAAGACGTCGGACAATTCACTGACCAATCCCGGGATAGCAGTATCCGGACAAATGGTGTAGCATTTTCCGCAGGCAGTACAATTATCAGCGATCCATTCAGGATGCTCGAAACGTATGCCGGTCATATCTCTGAAAACCGAAGTAGCTGCAGGCATCACGCTCAACCCAATAAACGGATCTGTGATGTTGTCATTTCCTCTTCCGCTTTGGTAGAAACTTCCCGTCTGCTCCCAGAATCGATGGATATCGCTCAGGTTGGATTCGCTTTTTGGGGTGTCTTTGAGCATGGTCGGGATAGCTGCCACCAACTGACCATTGGTTTTCTCGGCTTGCACCCCGAGCACCTTGTTTTTGATTTCATACACTTCGCTGAAACCACGCTTCACCACACGCATATTGTCATCGACTACCCGCTGTCCTTTTCCTCCAAACTTATGCTGCAACTGTTCTTCGATTGCTTTTAGCAATTCGAGGTCGGTCAGCCCCGCTTTCTTCATGAGCGGTGATGAGGCAAAAAATGCCCCCTGGAAGGCGATGCCCTGCATTCTGAGTTGAAGTTCGGGATCCGTAGCTTCCTCACGGGCGATTTTGAATCCATCTACATAGTAAATATGGATGTCGTTTTCGATGATGATTTTCTGATAGTGTTTGGGAATATCTGCCCAAACTTCGTCTGCTGTTTTCCGCTCACTTTGAATGATGAAGACACCTCCGTTTTTCAAACCTGCCAAGGCATTGGTATGCTTGAATACATTAGGATCCGGAGACAATACCACATCCACAAAATAGTACTCGCAATTGATGGTGATCGGTTCGGGAGCCGCTGCCAGATAGTATGTGGTTGGTTGGCCTTTTTTCTCCGAACCATATTTTGGGTTTGCCTTGATATCATATCCGAGCAAGTCAAAAAGTGTCATTGCCAGGTTTTTACCGGTCGTGATTGCTCCCCATCCGCCGACGGAATGGAATCTCACGGTGATGGCATCCTTTGGCATCAGGTTGGGATTTTCAGATCCGTGAACCGCCAGATCTTTCACATTTGGGTAAGAAGCCTGAATCGTTTCCTGATGGGCTCTTTGCTTGGGAGTGAAAGGATTTTCGCGGATGAAATCGATCGACAAGTAGAATCTTTTCTTGTGTTTGCCTTGTGGCAGCATGTTTTCCACCGCCCCGATGATTCCTTCCGGCTGAAGGTCACGGCTTCCCATTCCAAAGGAACCGGTATATAAAGCCGGCATTTCGTTGGCAGTATAGGATGGCAATTCAGGATATGGAAGGTTATTTTTATTGTTGCCGTTTTCGATGCATTTGGTGATCACTGAACGCACTTCCCGCATGATCGGAGAATCTTCCGAAAGCGGCTGATCGAGTCTTTCGAGGATAGTAACACCTTTTTTGCCTTTTAGAATTCTTCCCAGATAATCCGCGGGGAAAGGTCGGAACATCACCAAATCGACCACGCCGACTTTTAGTCCTCTCGTTTTTCGCAGATAATCTACCACCGCCTCAGCACTCGATACCACACTTCCCTGTCCAAGGATCAGGTAGTCGGCGTCTTGAGCCTTGTAGGTCATCACTCGCTCGTATCTTCTGCCGGTGAGCTGATAATATTCCTCAAAAGCCTGATCTGTGAGTTCCCGGATATGATCAAAAAAGAAAGGTCGCTGAGCGGCTACACTTTGCATGTAGGAATCCTGATTTTGGACGATGCCCGCCATCATGGGATTATCCACATCCCATACTTCTGGAATCCGACGACGCGTATCTCCGTAGATCATACGCTGGGCAGGAGTCGGTGTGTCAATGATGTCATCCGGCCGACCCAGAAATTCCTTGATCAGTTCACGCTCCGGAAGCATAAGAGATTCGATCAGGTGGGTGGTCAAAAATCCATCCTGAGCGATAATACCAGGGTTCAGGGCAAGCTCGGCTATTTTATGCGAGATGATGTTCAGGTCAGCCACGTGCTGCGCCTTTTTGGCAAAAAGCTGAAAGAATCCCGTATCGTCAATAGCGTGGTAATCGTCGTGACCGGCGTGAACGTTGAGGGTGGATTTAGTCATGGCGCGGGCTCCAATGTTGAGCACATAAGTCAATCGCTTGCCAACTGCAGCATAAAGAGACTCGTGCATGTAGGCAATCCCCTGACCTGAGGAAAAATTGGCAGACCGCAAGCCAGTCATCGAAAGCCCGGCAGTCACTGCGGCCGCGGCATGTTCTCCTTCCGGTTCGATGAAAATCAAAGGCCTGTCCGAGATATTCAAATGGCCTGTTGCTGCTTCCTCCGCCCAGTATTCACCCATTTGTGTCGAGGGTGTTATCGGGTATGCACCGGCAGCATCTGAAGATTCCCGTTCACACATAATGGCAACGGTGTTTCCATCCATTGCCACCCTGGTGCCTGGGTATTTGAAAGTGTTATTGGTATTGTCCATGACAGTATTTGAGTTTGTCAATTTTTATGAGGGAAAAAATATTGAGCGAATGCTCAGAAAAAACAGCGTTAGGAGGGTATTAAAAAGCATCGGCTCGCAGCTTTGGAGCCGCGAGCCTGATTGCCCTTTAATTTACCCCTACCTGAATCCTGGTTTGTTCAGCGAGGTCGATAAATTCATTTGCTGTTTTCATATTCATCCATAGATCCTCAGGATATCCGGCTCGAGTCAAAGGATCAAGGTTCAGTTTTTTAAAATCCGGGTCTATGGATCGACATTGATGCAGCAGATCATTGATAGAAAGAGAATTATGAATTCTAACCCCGTTTTTCACTAAAAATCCAGCCATGTACTTTTCTATTGCTTTGTATGCATGCTTGCATACCATGTATTTGACTACGTCCTCATCCGGACGACAGAGTTCTTCTTTGGCTTTTTCGAGTAAAATATCGGCCTCTGCAAGGATTGGTTTGGGATCAAGAACGGTCATGACTGAAAATTTAAGGTTGGAAAAAGAATAATTTCATCCCTTGAAATTATTCACATAACCCCTTAAAATTCATGACTATTATCACTTCAGACCATGATTCTCATCAAAGGAGAAATGGGGGGGCGATTGTGCGGTCTAATTTGATAAAATGGGGAAAAACGGCTTTGAGAATCTGTTTTTTTTAAAAGAGGGATTTCTGAAAAGTATAAGCCCCCATCCTTTTTTGCATCATTCAGAATTAACAGTAACTTATTGATTACCAAACAAAAATTGTTCTGATTACCAGCAATTGTACCACAAGCCTGCAATTCTTTGCTCTATGGGAGGGAAGACCGATGACCGATGACCGAAGTGGAGGTAATTTGATCCTCCTTTGTGGACTCTAGACATTAGAACATATTACTTGTAAAAAAGCGGATATCCATAAAAACTATTTTCACATTCTTTATTTATCAGTTATTTGTCAGAAGTGTTCTGGAAAATCAAACTTTTCCAAATTTGAAATTTTAACTTCCCATTTCCTTATATGCTAAACCCACACATTTAGATGAAAAGAATCTCAGCCGCCTTAATCGTCATTTTTGCTTTTTTCTACACGCCATTAGAAGCCCAGGAAAAAACCAAACTGGAACTGACCGACCTTTTCAACATGGAGTACGTCAGTGATCCACAGATTTCGCCGGACGGTTCACAAATTGTCTTTAGCCGAAATTTCAAAGACATCATGACTGACAGGGATTATTCCAATCTCTGGATCAGCAATGTGGACGGCACACGCATCCGGCAACTCACAATGGGAAACCAACGCGACTATGCTCCACGTTGGTCCAATGACGGCAAGAAGCTCGCTTTCCTCTCCAATCAGGATGATAATAAAGTGAAGCTTTATCTCATGTATCTTGATACCCGTGAGACTGTCGCCCTGACCAATACCGCGATTCCACCAAGTGCGGTCGCCTGGAGTCCGGATGACAGGCAGTTGGCTTTTACCCAATTTGTCCCAGAAACAAAAAAGTCCATGCTGGCGATCCCATCCAAGCCAGAAGGTGCCGAGTGGAATGCTCCGCCGATTTTCATCGATGAAATGAATTACCGTGGAGATGGTGCCGGATATTTGAAGCCCGGCAAATCACAGATTTTCACCTTGGGAATCGATGGCGGTACGCCAAGACAGCGGTCATTTACTTCAAATAATCATGGAAGTCCAATTTGGGCCAAAGACGGCAAAAGCCTTTTCTTCTCCGCCAATCTGAATGAAAACCATGAACTGGAGCCTGCAAACTCAGAGATCTATCGCTTGGATCTGAGTTCAGGTGAGATAAAGGCCTTGACCTCCAGATTTGGGCCGGATGCCAATCCTGCAGTTTCTCCTGACGGGAAAATGATTGCGTTTACAGGAAATGACGATACTTTTCAAGGCTATCAGGTTTCAAATCTCTATGTGATGAATGTGGATGGATCCGGTGTGAAAAACCTCACCGCTAACCTAGACCGGGATGCCGGCAATCCGCAATGGGAAGGAAATGGTCAGGGAATCTACTTCCAATACGATCAATTTGGCGATACCAAAATTGGGCATGTAGCATTGACTGGAAAGATAAGAACCGTCGTCGAAGGACTTGGAGGTTTGGATTTGGGCAGGCCTTATAATGCCGGAACTTTCACTGTTTCCGCCAACAACCGTTTTGCATTCACCCAAGGAGGACCAGAGCATCCGGCAGATTTGGCAGTTTGGAACGGCGGAGCAACCAAGCGCTTGACTGCTGTAAATGACGATTTGTTTTCCTTCCGGAAAATCGGAAAAACCGAAGAAATCTGGTGGGAATCATCCTTTGACCAAAAGCGGGTTCAGGGATGGATTGTTACTCCTCCGGATTTTGATCCTGCAAAAAAGTATCCATTTATCCTTGAAATCCACGGCGGACCATTTGCCATGTACGGACCTTCGTTCGCTTATGAAATTCAGGCTTATGCCGCTGCAGGCTATGTGGTGCTTTACACCAATCCTCGCGGTAGTACAGGGTACGGTCAGGAATTTGGAAACTCCATTCACCACGATTATCCAAATCACGATTACGAAGACTTGATTTCGGGAGTGGATGCGGTAATTGCCAAAGGCTACATCGATACTGAAAACCTATTTGTCACCGGAGGATCAGGAGGCGGGGTGTTGACCGCTTGGATCGTGGGCAAAACCAATCGCTTTAAAGCTGCTGTGGTAGCCAAGCCGGTAATTAACTGGACGAGCTTTGTACTTCATGCAGATTCCCCTGCCTTTTTTGCCAAATATTGGTTTGGAGCGATGCCTTGGGAAGATCAGGAGAATTATTGGAGAAGATCGCCATTATCCCTTGTGGGAAATGTGAAAACACCCACCATGCTGTTGACTGGTGAGCAGGATTTCCGAACGCCCATTTCAGAATCAGAGCAATATTACACCGCACTCAAACTGGTCGGAGTAGAAACTGCCATGGTCCGCATTCCCAATGCTTCTCATGGCTTGACGGGACGACCAAGTATGCTGATGAGCAAGACGGCAGCAATCTTGAGTTGGTTTAATCATTACAGAGATAAGCAGTGAATTGGGTTAGAACATCAATCTTTTCCCTGATCGGAATTTTGATAATCAGCATTTCGTATGGACAGGATTTGGAAAAAGCGCTGATCCTCGCCCAAAGAGAAGCTTCCAATCAGGCGCTTCGGAATTTTGATCATGAGTTGAATGCGACCTTCTCGACAGAGGACGCTTTCATTACCACAGGACTGGGAGTGCTGATCTCGGGTAAAGAAGAACAGGAAATCTACCTCAAATCCCTACCAAGTCCGAGAATGTATTGGATCCGAACCCCTGATGAGGTTATTGTCAATCACAAAACCCAACTAGCCTGGGAGACGGGAACCTGGAAAGGATATCTGGAAGATTCGGACGAAGCAGTAGTGGGAGGAAAATACTCCGCCCAATGGACCAAAACCTCAGGGACTTGGCTGATCCGATCGCAGTTGTTTGTCACATTAACTGACTGATAGACCATGATCTCTTTCCTCCGCAAAATCCGTCAAAACCTCCTTCGGGAAAACAAAATCACACGGTACTTGGCTTACGCCATTGGCGAAATCTTCCTCGTTGTAATAGGAATCCTGATCGCGTTGCAGATCAACAATGCCAATGAATCGAATAAGCTTAGAAAAAAGGAGGTGATTTTATTGAGTGAAATGAAAAATAATCTCCAAAGTGACCTGTTAGACTTAGAGTTTAACATCGATGGCAATAAAGATCGACTTACCTCAAATCGAATCATACTCACAGCCCTTCAGGATAAAGGGCCTTCCCATGATTCCCTGAAACCCCACTTTGGTAAAATCTTTGGAAATTATCAGCTATCCGAGAATACTGCCTCTTGGGAAAACTTGAAATCAGTGGGCTTGGACCTGGTATCCAATGACTCCCTTCGCAATCGGATTTCCAATCTCTATTCTACCCGTTACCCCTACTTGGAGAACCTCGAAAAAGGATTGGATGATCGTTACCAATGGAATTTTCTCTATCCTTTAGTACTCAAGAATATAGCCATGGATCAAATTTGGGTATCAGCAAGCCCTCAAGATTATGATGCTCTTTTGGCAAATATTGAGTTTCAGGAAGTACTTAA
Source organism: Algoriphagus alkaliphilus (assembly GCF_900103735.1). Lineage (GTDB taxonomy): Bacteria > Bacteroidota > Bacteroidia > Cytophagales > Cyclobacteriaceae > Algoriphagus > Algoriphagus alkaliphilus. The sequence continues at coordinate 231,467 of NZ_FMXE01000002.1, forward strand.
AATGAACGTGTTTATTCGGGAGTTCCAGCAAAATCAGTATGAGGAAATCCATGGAATTGTCGGGGACTTAGTCAAACAAATCGACCGTCACCTGAGGCTATTTAACGACTAAAAGCGGGATTCACTTTTTAAAAAAATACAATTCAAAAACACCTGCCGATTTTAGAAATAGACTTTTTGATTTGCTGAAAGCTTAACATCTTCAGAATTCTCATAGGAAAGAAATACCCCTATTTCGGACAGTAAATCAGGTCGTTCGTCCCAGCCAGATTCCTTTTTACTATCCAACTGGGTAGCTTGTCCGATACCAAACAGCATTATTCAATTTTTCTAAATCCAACCTATCCTTTCCCCCAGAACTCCAAAAATGGAACAAGCCTCCTCTTTACAAATCACCCCTATCCAGCAGTCGGACAGAATTCAGTCCCTGGACGTGATGCGTGGAATTGTCCTATGCGGAATTCTTTTAATGAATATCAACTCCTTCGGCTTGGCAAATTCCTACAATGATCCAACAGTAGCCGGTGGATTCACGGGATGGAATCTCTACACCTTGATAACGACAAACATGTTTTTTGAAGGAACCATGCGCGGCTTGTTTTCACTTCTTTTCGGTGTTGGGATGTTCATTTTTCTAGACCGATTGACAAAGCGTGGAGCTGGAATTAAGGCTGCGGACATATTTTTTAGGCGGCTCATTTGGTTGCTTGTATTTGGACTGATACACGGATACCTCCTCCTCTGGACGGGTGAGATCCTCTATGATTATGCTTTGATGGGTTTTTTGGTGTATTCATTTAGAAACATGGCACCAAAAAAATTGATCGTAGCAGCATCAGTTTTGGTTTTGGGAGGAATGATTTGGAACTATTCAGACTTTCGAAAAAGTGAAAAATTGGCTGCTGATGTAGCCCTAATTGATACCTATAAAGCGGAAAATAAAGAATTGACCAAGGAGCTTAAAGAATCCCAAACCCAATGGGAAAAGTTTCAGGAAGAACGCTCTCCCGAATTCATTGCAGAATTCAACTCCTCGATGCAGAAAGGATATTTTGATGTGGTTGCATTTTTGGCACCGATCAATTCTCATTACGATCAATTTATGTCCTATAGATATGGACTCTGGGATGTACTCAGCATGATGTTGGTCGGGATTGCGCTGTTCAAATTGAATATACTGTCCGGGGATAAATCCTTTGGTTTCTATGGAAAAATGGCCGGGATTGGTTATCTGATCGGCATTTCCATCAATTATTATGAGCTCCAAGTCGTTTTGAATGGTCAGTTTTCTCCTGTTGCGATAGCAAAGTCCAATCTCACCTATGACCTGGGAAGAATAGCTACTAGCATGGGCCATATTGGATTAATCATGCTATTCTCCAAATCGAATTTTTTGATTTGGCTGAAAAGCAGTCTGGCTTCGGTTGGCAAAATGGCCCTGACCAATTACATCATGCATTCTGTGATTTGTATGATAGTATTTACCGGAGTGGGTTTTGGTCTCTTCGGTAAATTGCAACGCTACGAACTCCTTTATGTAGTCTTCCCGATCTGGATCTTCCAGTTGATCCTGAGTCCAATCTGGCTTCGGTATTTTCATTATGGACCGCTGGAGTGGCTCTGGAGAAATCTGAGCTACCTCAAAGTTCACTCCTTCAGAAAAGAAAGCCCACAGGCAATTTTGCCACATGGAAATCTTGAGCCATTAAACATCGGCAATTAAAAAACGGAGAAGCCGAAAACCGTCCAGAGTAGGCCCAAAACAACGAGAAAAATGAACACAACAACTTATTCCCGAATTGCTCCTGCGCTTATTGCACTCACATTTTTCGGTCTTGCCGGATGCGCTCCTGCACCAGAAAATGTCGCCACTCCTGAACCTGTTGTGGTTGAGACCAAACCTGATATGTCCGCCATCAAAGCTGAGATCCAAGCCATAGAAACAGCATTTGCTGCTGCTGACAATGCTAGGGATGTCAATGCAATACTTGCTTTCTACAGTGATGATGCAGTGACGATGGGACCCGGTGAACCGATGTCTGTTGGCAAAGCCGCCATTCAAAAATCCATTGAGGCCGGTTTCGCAAAAAGTGCGGCAGGCAGTACAGTGGCATATGATGTTTTGGAGGTCTTTGGTGATGGAAACACAGTGACAGAGGTTGGTAAGTCAACCCGAAAAGACGCAACCGGAAAAGTAACCTACACGGGCAAGTACATGGCCATCTGGGAGAAGCGTGATGGCAATTATGTATGCATCAGGGACATCGGAAACAGTGATGCGAAGGAAGATTAGATCCTTAAGTCATTTCTCCAATTCTTCAAAAACTGAGGGGATATTTTGGGGTGTTCCCTCAGTCTTTAAAATTTTCAAATTGAAATCGAATTGGAAGCGAAAATCTCCAACATTTAACTAAAACAAACTATGAAAACTCTCAAAAATTACCTGTTTATCGCTGCCTTGTTTTCCATAACAATCCCAGCTATCAGTCAAGAAAATAGTGACTCGAAAAAAAACATGTCCATCGTAGAGGGACTATATAAGGCCTTTGCCGTAGGTGATATTCCTGCTGTTTTGGGAGGATTGGATCCCAATGTAGTCTGGAACGAAGCTGAAGGAAACGCCTATGCCGATGGCAATCCTTACATAGGGCCCGACGCAGTGCTCAATGGCGTTTTTGCCCGCATCGGTGCAGATCATGAATTTTTTAACCTGAAGGATATTGTTCTTCATGAAATGAGCAATGGCAAAGTGTTGGCCACCTTACGCTACGATGCCAAACACAAGAATGGAAACAGTTACAATGCTCAGGTAGCTCATCTGTGGTCCTTAAAGGACGGAAAAGTCGTGTCTTTTCAACAGTATGTGGATACCAAAAAATTAAGTGACGCTTTTAATCAGTAAAACCTGTCTGCCAGGCATTGTTAAATGACTCTTACACTATGAGGAAAATTGTAATTATCAGCCTTTTTGCAGTTGCATCGATGGTGATGGCATTCGGCCTAGGGTCTGAAAAACCTGCTGTTGATTTTTTGAAGTCTCTAACGCAGGCTCAGAGGAACAAAACACAGATGCCGTTCAATGACGAGTCTAGAACGCTCTGGCATTATATACCCAGTTCAATGTTTCCCAGAGCAGGAATTCAGCTGAATGAACTTGACCCAAGTCAGAAGTCAAAATTGGACGAACTCCTTAAGGCTTTTCTCTCAGAAACTGGATACATGAAAACTGTGAAAATTATCGATTTGGAAAATGTCCTTTTGGAAATCAGTGGGGATTCGGTTATGAGGAATCCCGAAAATTACTCCGTTGCATTTTATGGAAATCCTGAAAAGGACAGCTTATGGGCTTTCTCCTTCGAGGGACATCATGTTTCCCTAAATTTTACAATTCTCAACGGAAAAGTTGAAAATGCTCCCCGGTTTTTAGGAGCGAATCCAGCAAAAATTCTTTCCGGACCCAGAGAAGGTGAGCGCACGCTACAAAGGGAAGAGGACCTTGGCTTTGAACTGATCAACTCATTATCAGAAGAGCAAAGGAAAATGGCAATATTTCAGCAGGAACCATTTTTCGATATTGTTACCGGCAAATCAAAAGAAGTCGAGCCTTTAAGCCCTGTAGGAATCATGTTAGGTCAACTAAGCAGGAACCAACAACTGATTTTTTTAAAACTCCTTGATGAATATCTATCAACGATTCCAGCTGAACAAGCCGAAAAAAGAATGAATAGCATTAAGAATGAAGAACTAGATGAGGTAAGGTTTGGGTGGGCAGGAGCGACAGTTCTCGGTGAAGGTCACTATTACCGGATTCAAGGCAAATCGTTTTTGATTGAGTTTGATAATGTCCAGAATAAGGCCAATCACATACATACCGTGTGGAGAGATTTTAACGGAGATTTCGGTAGGGATTTAATTAAAGAGCATTATAAGAATTCGGATCATCATAAACATGATTAATAAAATGCCGAACAAGTTATCCCATGCAGAATACGGCTCATCTACAAAAAAAAAAAAATCTGACAAATACGAATTTATACCCTTAGAAAAAAAACGTTAACCACTTTATTAAAATCATGGCCAAAACCCTCACGCTAGTCCCTGATAAACCCAAAGCCTGGCTGATGCTATTGGCTTGGGCTTTTCTGATCCTTTTCGCAGGAAAATTTGTCCTGAATGATGCCTTACCTTACTTCGGTTTTGACCAGGAAGTTTTTGGAAGATATTGGGGAATGAAGTGGCCACTTATCGGTCATATTTCAGGGGGCCTGCTCGCATTGGTTTTAGGACCTTTTCAGTTTTGGGCAGGTTTTAGAAACAAATACCTAAAAATCCACCGATGGACAGGGAGGCTTTATCTGACCGGAATCCTGATTGGAACTATCAGTTCGGTATCGCTTGCTTTGACTACCGGGATTGCGATTCATTGGACATGGGCACTTTCCTTATTGATGCTTGCGATGGCCTGGTTTTTTACCTCGGGGATGGCTTTGAGATTTATCCTGCTCAAGCGAGTCAATATTCACAAAGAGTGGATGGTGAGAAGCTATGTCGTGACTTTTGCTTTTGTCTTATTCCGCTGGCTGACCAGTCAGCCTTTCTATTACGAATTGGGAACATTTCCGGAAACTGGACCGACTGCGATCTGGATTTCATGGGTCATTCCGCTTTTCTTCACTGAAATCATTTTACAATGGAATAAGAAATAAAAACCGTTCACCTAAACCCCAGCACTCATGTTCAAGAAAATCATTCTCGGAATTCTAGCCCTCCTAATTGTATTGATCGGAGGAATGGTGATTTATGTGCAACTATCATGGGATAAAACCTACGATATTCCCTACCCTGAACTTAAGGTAAGTACCGATTCAACTGTCATCGAAAGGGGCCGATACCTGGTTCATGGACCGGCACACTGCTCCAACTGTCATGTGTCCAGTCTCGAGGACATGATAGCTGCTGATGCAGGTCAACCTATTCCCCTGAAAGGCGGTGTAGATTTCCCATTGGGACCCATTGGTAAACTATACACCAGAAATTTGACACCAGATCCTACCACCGGGATAGCACGATATTCGGATGGTCAACTGTTTCGAATGATGCGCCATGCTGTAAAACCGGATGGATCAGCCACTTTATCAGTTTTGATGCCCTTTTGGAATATGGCAGATGAGGATTTGGTCGCAGTGATTTCTTATTTGAGAAGTATGGAACCAATCAAAAATGAAGTAAAGGATAACGAGTGGACCTTTATGGGAAAAGCTGTTCGGGTGATGGCTTCTTCTTTTAAACCCATTGAAAACCCAACTCCTCCTGCCTTTGCTCCAAAGATGCAGGCCACAATCGAACGGGGTGAATACATCTCCCGCTATGTGGCCAATTGTGTGGGTTGCCATACCAATAGAGATTTGATGACTTTTGAGGCCATTGGTCCCGAATACGCGGGAGGAATGGAATTCGAACCTTGGCCTGAATTTGCCTTGGCGGTAGGGGGTGATCCTGAACTTTGGATGCGCACGCCTAACATTACTCCACACCCCAACAGTGCTTTATCTAAATTCAAAACTGTGGAAGAGTGGAAGGAACGATTCAGAAAAGGTCGGCAAATCAAGATTTCACCCATGCACTGGGGGCCATTTTCCAGAATGTCGGACGAAGACCTGGAAGCGCTTTACCTCTATTTGACCAGTCTGGAACCTCAGGATTATGATCCGGGAGAATTGATGTTTAAAAAATGAGTTTTGGACTTGGTGTCTTAGAGCCTTTGTGGCCCTAAAGTTTAATTTAGCCACAAAGGCACGAATACGCTAAGTTGAAATTATTATAAGGCAATTCAATTTGGACTATGGACAAATCACCATAATTCTTTCTGCAAGAGAAATCAATGAAGGAAAAGGTTGAGACTGCGTTGGGTGAAATATTGAATTGAACCAGACACTTTAACTTCCTCTAAAAAATGAAAACACTGGAATACCTACTCTCCATCGACCTCAATTACATCGCAATCGGATTGATTGCGGTGTTCTTTACTTTAGAACACATCCTTGACACTCAATTTAATTTTCAAAGGCGAGGTCATCATTTCTGGAATAGTTTTCTGTTTATGGTCCCTTTTCTGATCGGAAATCTTTTTTGGGCAGTCATCTTCGTTTTTTGTATCGAATGGCTCAATCAAAACGAAATAGGATTATTTCATCTTATTGAACTTCCGGTTTGGCTGAAGTTGATCTTGGGGGTGATGATCCTGGATTTAGCTACCTATTGGTTTCACAGGATTTCCCATCTAGTTCCTGTTTTATGGCGTTTTCACCGAGTTCATCACAGTGATACGACTATGGATTCCTCCACTTATTTTCGTGGCCATCCCATTGAAGTATTGTTTTGGTTTGGCAGTGCCCCTATTCTGATGTCAGCGATCTTCGGATTGGATTTGTTTACAATAGGGGTGTATGTTCTCGTGTTGACCCCATTTCTGGTTATCGAGCATTCCAATCTCCGGTTCCCTTCCTGGTTGGACAAAACAATAGGCTTGGTCATTACCACACCGAACCTGCACAAAATCCACCACGATCAGGATCAACACTACACCGACTCCAATTTTGCTGACATCTTTATCCTTTGGGATCGTATTTTCGGTACCTACACATACAAACCTGCGGAGCAGGTGAAACTTGGCTTAGCCGAATTTGATGAGGACAAAAAACAGAGGTTCTGGTATCTATTGAAAAGCCCTTTTATCAGAATTGAAAGGAAGAATTAGGACCTAAAAATCTGAAGATTCAAGCTACCTGATTGACTTATATCAAACCTTATTCAGCATTCGATGCAAGTCTTCTTTGTATTGTTTGCCGATGGGAATCAGCTTTCCTTTCACCTCTACAAAGGATTCCGCCACTGCATCCAACTTTGAAAAGTTTACCACAAAGGATCGGTGGATTCGTATAAAATGCCTCGGGTCGATCTTTTCACACAGCTTGTTCATTGGACTGACCACAAGGTACGTTTGAGCTACAGTTATGATTTTACAGTAATTTCGGTCCGCCTCCACATAAAGAATATCTTCCAACATCACTTTGATCAGCTTATTATTGTTTCGGATAAAAATCCGATCCTCTTGGGAATCTACTAAGGTGTCCTCGGAGGAGAGTTTTTCCCGTTTTTCTTTGACCTTATCCTCTACCAAAGCAATGGTACGTTCGAGATTTAAGTTGGTAAAAGGCTTAGCAATAAAAGCGTAGGGATGGGTTTCCTTTGCTTTCTGGAAAGTAGAATCGTCCACATTTGCCGTCAGGTAAATCAATGGGATGTCAAGATACTTTCGGATGGCATGTGCGGCATCGATTCCATTGGATTGGCCTTTCAGGTTGATATCCATCAAAATCATATCGGGTTTCACTTCCAAGGCATGATGTACTGCTGTCTCCGCTTTGGTTTCAATTCCCGTCACCTCGTATCCCAGGTTTGACAGCTGCAAACTGATATTGGAGGCAATGATCATGTCATCTTCCACAATCAATATTCTGGTTTTCTCCATTAGGCAGCTTTGTTGAGATGAAATTCAAAAAAAATTGCTGTTCCATTTTGTGCTTGAAGCGTCATCTTGCCATCCAATTGAACCGTAAGCAAACGAATCAATTCCGTGCCAAATCCAGTCCCGAGTATCGGTGGATCCGATGTCATTCCAACTCCATTATCTGTAACTATGAGAAACAAATGATTGTCTTTTTCTACTAATCGGACTCCTATCTCCCCAAAGCGATTTTCTGGAAAAGCATACTTTAGTGAATTGGATATCAATTCATTGACAATGAGACCGATCGGAATGGCCAAGTCCACATCAAGTTCAAGGGGTTCCATTTCAGAACAAAAGTGGATTCGGTCTGAAGCATCAAATGTATCAATGATGTAATTTCCAAGACTCTCAAAGAATCCCTTCATTTCAATCGACTTCATATTTTCACCTTGGTAAAGCCGCTGGTGGATCATTCCCATACTATGAACTCTGTTTTGGGTTTCTTCCATTATTGCCTGGAATTCCCTACTTTCAATTTTTGAGGTTTGAAGGGAAAGTAGGCTGGAGATAGTTTCAAGGTTGTTTTTTACCCGATGGTGAATCTCTTTGAGAAGAAATTCTTTTTCGAGGTTCTTATTTTCCAGAAGCTGGCTGTACCTCTTTTTCCGAAGAAAAATCCGATAGAGGATAAAAAGAAAAACCACTAAAATCCCGGAAAGTGTCAATATAAAAGCCTGAAGAATCTTGCTTTTCGAGAGTTTTGCTTCTTGCAGTTTGATGGTGTTTTCTTTTTGGGAGAGCTCCATTTGAGTTTGTAAAAGGGAAATCTGTTCGTTGGCTTGATCGGTAAAGACATCCTGTCTAAGTTGATCATACTTGCGGCTTGCCTCCAATGCCAAGGCAAATTGCTGACTCCCTTCCAATGCCTTGCTTAGCTCAAGGTAAACCAAACTCAGGTAATACTTATCCCCAAAATCAGGTGTGGCGACTTGAATACTTTTTCCCAAAAAATCAGAAGCTGCATTGAAATTTCCTGCTGCATTGCTCGCTCTTCCCATTGCTAAATAGGATCGCATGATCATAAAATCATTTTCCAACAGCTCTGCATATTTGAGCGCTTCCTTTCCTGAAGTTATTGCATTTTCATATTCTTCTTTTTTAACATATAGCTCAGAAAGCGCGATGTGACTATCGCTCAGGTTATTATAAAACCCATAGTTTTCTCCGATTTGGATGGACTGCTGAAAGTATTTTTCCGCCTGTCTCAGATTTCCCAATTCTACCAAATTGTTCCCAACCACATGGAGCGTAAAATCATAGTCCAAGTCTTTGATTCCTCTTTTCTCAAAAATGGCAAGTGATTTCAACCCATATTCCAAGCCGATATCAAATTTTCCCTGCTTCCAAAAAAGATTGCTCATATCGGAATAGGCCATGGCGATGGCTTTTTGGTCGCCATAAGTTTCCCCGATCTTTAGGGTTTTGGCCGCAAAATCAAACGCTTTTCCCAAATCCCCAAGCCTTTCGAAAACATAGCCCAAATTGGTATAGAGAAGCCAACTCTCTGCCTCTGGAATTTTTGATATGGCATTTTTAAGTATGAGTTCGGCCAACTCAAGTTCTTCCATGCGAAGCAGAATTGCCCCTTGGGATACCTGAAGCCTTCCCTGCCAGTACGTGTTATTCAGGTCGGTCGCTTCATTCAGCCCCTGATTAATCAGTTTAAGTGCTTTATTCAGATTTCGAGTGTGGTAGTGATAACCCAAATCATTTAAAATCTGCAATCTCATCAGTGAATCGTCTGTGATTTTAATCAAAGAATTTTCCAACTCTACCAGATACTCCGGACCAAAATAATCCGATTCTACAAATACTTTTTTGTAGTGGAAAAGCCCATTCTTTTCCATTATCTGAGCGATGGCCAGATTCGGAATTAAAAAAATCAGAAGGATATAAATACGCTTCATGAAATAAATGTAACAAATTATAAGCTTTTGAATATCAATTTTTTGCATTTCAAATATTTTGGAAAAGTTTTTCATTTGGTTCGGACGATTTTCAACCCCTTTCGTCCTAGCTGCCTTTTTATCTTTTTACCCCATATCCATATTGGCAGGAAATAACCCAAGATCATCATGGAAACCCGTTTAAAAAACCTCTTCAAAGTGGTGGTAATTGCTCCGCTATTCTTCACCACGCTTACTGTTTCTCTTGGACAGTCTGATCCACTCGGTCCGCTTATGTCGGTAACAGAATTTACTATAAAGCCCGGACATGAGGTCCAATTTCAAGAGGGTGTAAAAGCCTGGAAATCCTGCTATTTAGCTGAAAAAGGAGAATGGACCTGGAGAGTATGGCAAAGACAACAAGGCGAAGGAAACGTATACGTCTTGGCTTCAGACATGCCCAATTGGGCAGAAATGGATAAAACGGATCCGGTAGGAAGCAACTGTGCTTCATTGGTGACGGCTATAATCAATCCCCATATTGAAAAGGCAACTAACCATATTACCCGTCTCCATCCGGCTTTAAGTATGAGTACTCCTACTACAGACGAATTGATCTCCGTTGGATTTTATGAACTCCACGCCTCGGAAGCTCATAAATTCATTCCCATAATTAGAGAGATCGCTGCAAGTCTGACAAAAGCAGAAGGAGCTCCCAGAGGGTATTGGTACAGCTGGGTAACAATGAGCCCTGATAGTCCAAATTACCACGTGGTCAACCCGTATAAGAATTTTGCTGCAATGGATATCACAAGAAATAATGTATGGGATATCTATGAAAAAGAACACGGCAAAGAAAAGAGGGATGCCATGCAGGCCCAATTCCGGTCAACACTTAAAAATGTCTGGACTTATCTGTATAAACTGAATAAAGACATGAGTCGTCCTACCAAATAACCTAAAACCCAAAAAAATGAAAAATCTAATCGTAATCGGTCTATTCGCTATCCTTTTATTTGCCTGTGATGGCAAGCAGCGCTACACTCAACAATCCTCTGAGATTGAAACAATCAAATCAATCATGACCAATTACGTCAATGGGGAATGGGATGCCTACCAATCCAATTATGCAGAAGGAGCACAACTATTCTTCAATGCAACAGAAGATAAACCTGCAACTATTCAGCAAATCATCGCTCAGCAAAAACTGGAGTTAGAACCACTCAACGCTTACTCTTTAGACAGGGAAAATGAAGCCATTGAAATGGTTTTGGATGATAAAGGAGAAACTTGGGTAAACTATTGGGGAGTCTGGAAAGGAACCATGGCCGCCAACGGAAAAACATACGAAATTCCGATTCACATCACGTCTCAGTTTGTCAATGGTAAAATCGTCAAAGCCTATGGCTATTGGGACAATTCCCCAATCCAACTGGATGCGATGGCGATGCAAATAGCTGCCGAAAAGGCAGCTATGGAGGCTACTAAGCCAAAAAAATAAGTCCATTTTTTAAAACCGGGAAGAGCTTCACAATTAATGTGGGCATTCTTCCCGGTTTACTTGTTTTAGTTGCTTCCCATCCCAAACAAATCGCCAGGATTCCAACGGGGCTTTTCCAGCGTATTGGCAATGGAATAGCTGATCAGAAAATTTAGCTGCACATACGTTTTGGCGGCGGTGAAATTGAAAATCCCATCCATGCCATCGGCAGCGCGGTGGTAGTATTTGGCTCTCCATTCTTTGATAAATGCATCCATATCAAATCCCGGTACATTGCTTTTGTTGCCGTACTTGATGTGCAAAGCCGGAATCCCGCTTACTACAAAACTGTACTGATCGCTTCGCACGAACCGGTTTTGCTCCGGTTCAGGATCTGCCTCCACATCCAATCCCAGATAGTCCGCGGCAAATTTCACATTTCCCATGATACTGGAATGCTCTGCACCCAAGGGAACCACAGAGAGCAAAGGAGCAATGACCGTGGGCATATCGGTATTGACATTGGCAACGATGGATGATTTAGGTACCGTTGGATTGGCGGCAAAATAGGAAGAGCCCACCAGCCCCATTTCCTCCGCAGTGACCATCACAATCAGTACAGATCTCTTTGGCTTGGCCTTACCATTCTTGTACACTCGGGCGATTTCCAGTAGTGAGGCAACTCCTGAGGCATTGTCGTGCGCCCCGTTGTAGATCGAATCCCCATTTTCAGGCCTTCCGATTCCCACATGGTCCAAATGGGCAGAATGAACAACGTATTCATTCTTCAGTCTTGGATCCGAACCCGGTATCAGGCCGACTACATTGTGGCTGTCAAACTCGCTTTGCGTATTGGTATAACTGGCCGAAAAGGTGAAAGGAAACTCAAAAGAGGAATTCTTTCTGGACTTAATATCAACTAAAACTTGGTCCAAATTTTTGCCTGAATTCAGAAAAAGCCCTGTCAGGAAAGATTTGCTTCCAGTGAGTGCAAAGCCCAGATTCCCTACGAAACCCCGTCCATAAGCAGTCGTTTTCTCCGGGTTCAGCGCCACGTTGGATTGAAGTGTCGGATTGGGGTTGGTAAATGGTACTGCAGGATTAACCAAAATCGCACCAGTCGCCCCTTTGGCAAATGCCGTATTCATTTTATTCCCCGGACTGGAAAAGTGAGAAATCAGAGTGGAAGCGGGAATTCCATCCGGCACACCCGCAACCATTACCACAACTTTACCCTTTACATTCACGCCATCATAATCCGAATACAATCCCGGTATATCCACACCATATCCCACAAAAACCAGGGTTCCTTCTCCTGAGGCCTTTGCTGACATTGGATGAGGATAAGGCAGGAAATCTGTGGCAAAAAGCAGGGAATGTTCATTTCCGTTTTTGTCTTTCAAAGTAGCCACAGCTGTAGCATTATTCACCACAGACTTTCTCAAAATCAGCTTTTGGGTGTATTGTCCTGGGTCTCCTCCGGGCTGGATACCGATTTTTTTGAATTGATCGACCACATAATCCACTGCCATCTGATAGCCTTCCGTTCCGGGCATTCGCCCTTTCAGCTTGTCATCTGCAAGGTACGCGATGTGGTTTCGGATGGTGACCGTATCAGTCTGACTTATGGCTCGTTTTACAGAGCCAGGGATGGGGATTTTTTGGGAAAAAGCCTGAAAAGAGATCAGGATTAGAAGTAGAGAAAAGTGTTTTTTCATTTTAAGAGAAATGATTTTGGAGAAAGGCAAAGATTAATGTTTCTTCTGAATTTCAGTGGTTTAATTCATTTGAAGTAAGGATTCTATTTTTTACTCTATGTTCTGGGTTAAAAGACTGCTTCGCTCGTTCCTCACTCGCAGTGACGCGGATGTCAATTCGCAGTGGTCAGTGTCTCGACTGACCTCAACTTTTCAATTCTTACCGTTTTTAAATGACTTATCCGGATAGGCAGGCGCTTGAGGGACAGCTCTTGGATCAGCCTTGATCAATGCTTTCAAATGCTCAATCGCAGCATCAAGCTGTGCATCTTTTCCGTCAAAAGTCGCCTTTGGCATATTGATCACCTCGATATCCGGGATAAATCCCACTCCCTCAATCAGCCATTCGACGGATTCGCCTTGGTCGGTGTCCCCACCGACCAATTTCTCACCAACCACACCATACACCCCATTCATCGGCGCACGGGCCACGCCGTTATCCGTCAGTGTATTCACCCCGGAGAGCCATACTTCCCCGCCCCAAGTTCGGGCACCGATGGCTTGACCCATGTCAAGTCTTCGGAAGCCTTCGGCAAAAGCCTCTCCGTCCGAAGCGGTAAACTCATCCACAAGCAAGACCAAATGTCCTCGGAAGGCATAGGGCATATTCCAATAGGGTTCGCCCGTTCTGCTTTTCCAGTAAAAAAAGACTTCCCGCATCAGCTTTTCCAAAATAAAAGAATCGATATTTCCTCCCCGGTTTTGACGCACATCGATCACCAATCCTGACTTTTTAAACTGAGGATAAAAATCACGATACCACTGCCCTATATCGGGTGCAGTCATCGCACGAAGGTGGACGTAGCCGATTTCACCATTGGATTTTTCTTCAGCAATTAGGCGTCGGGTGTATTCCCATTCGTTGTAGCGCAGATTGGATTCTGCGGCTGAAGTCATTGGAAGGATGATCCTGTCGCCCTTGTCTGCACCGGAACTGCTTAGTACTTTGATTCGGACCTGTTTATTTGCCTTGTCCCGGAGCAAGTACAGCAAATCCGGCGCGTCCATCACGGAAACTCCGTCGATATGCGTAATCACATCGTCAATGGAGACATTCAGATCAGGATGTGAAAGCGGTGACATCTCGTCCGGATAATCCGGGTCGCTTTTAAAAATATGGTCGATGGAATATCCTCTCAGTTTTTCATTTCTGGAAAACTTCCCCCCCAACATTCCAAACTGGATCTTATCATCCCCTTCACGCAAATCTCCTCCACCCACTGAAGTATGAAGGACACTCAGTTCTCCGATCAGTTCACCCATCACGTCGGATAGTTCTCGACGGGTAGTGACCCGATCTACCAGTGGCAGGTATTTCTTATACATTGCATCCCAATCCACACCGTGCATATTGGGGTCATAGAAATAGTCCCGCTCCATTCTCCAGGCATCGGTGTAGATCTGTCTCCAGTCTTCTCGGGGATCTACCGAAAACTTCCAGCCACTCAGATTTAGCTGATTTTTGGAGAGATCGGAAACCGGTGAAGTGCCCAATTCCACCACGTAGTGGTTGTTGCCTTGGCGAAGGACAGCAAACTTGTTATTGAGTGAAGTGACAAAGCTGTTGATCTTATCGGCAAAGACTTTCTGCTCGGCCTTCTCATCAATTGGGGTCATCATTAAAGCCGGATTGTCGTCATTTGGAGCTCCTCCTCCGTAATAGATGCCCATTCCAGGACCTACTCGATGGTAATAGAGAGCCTTATCCGTCACTACTAGACTCTTGTAATTTCCCGCAGGAATCGGCACTTCGCGTACGCGCTCTATCAATCCTTCTTCATCGATCGAGACAGTCACTGGACCTTCCGCTTTTTTCTCTTCGGCTGGTTTCAATTCGTTTTTGGGCTGGAAAGGAGAAACCAATCCCTTTTTCAATCCTACTTGGTAGATCTTGATCTGTTTTTCCCAGAAGGGCTCGGGCTGACGTGTGCCCCAAGGCGAACCGATGCGTGATTCAAAATTACGGTCAGACATAAAATAAATCCACTTTCCGTCAGGACTCCATTGGGGATTCATGCTATTGGTGCGATCGGAAGTAAGAGGAATTCGCTTGCCTGTTTCGGAATTGAAAATAAAGAGCTGCATAAATGTGTTGGATGCTGCCTGTCCAAAAGCCAGCCATTTGCTGTCCGGTGACCAAGCCATTGATCCGCTTAGGTTCTCATCGCTTGCATTGGCTTTGACTTTTTTTCCGGAGGCAATTTCCTGAATCCAGAGTTCATTATTGAGGTCATAGTAGGCGAGCTTTTTCCCGTCAGGAGAAGGCAAAAGACCAAATCTCAAGGTCGTGCCATCCGAGGTAATCTTTTTTCCCTGATCCAAACCGAGTCCGGAATATTGGTGTATCTCAAACTCCCCGCTTTCATCGGAAAAGGTCAGGATGTCTTTTCCGTCAGGTGAAAAAACCGCATCCCGATAGCGAACACCATCTTTTTGACTGAGACGAAGTGATCGTCCTTGTTTTGCCGGAAAAACAAAAACCCTTCCCCGTGCAGTCAAAGCGACCTTTTCTCCGTCATCGCTTACCGAGATCGTGCTGATATAATTCGCAGGATTGTCGATCCAATATTCCCGCAATTGATCAAAATCAGAAGTAAGGCTGATCGCCAGCTTTTTGTCCTGACCATTTGAAAGCTCATGGAGGTACAAATCCGCACCGGAACGGTAAACCAGATTATTCCCGTGAATGGATACTTCCCGCACGTCATAGCTCGACTGCTTGGTGTGTTGCTTCAGATCCGAGCCGTTTTCATTCATGGACCAGACATTTTGAATGCCATCCCGGGAGGAAAGGAAATAAACCCTCCCATTATGGTAAATGGGATGATGGTCTTCCCCTTTGTATTCGTTGGTGAGTTTTACCGCTTCCGCTTGGCCGGAAGTATATTTCCAAAGCTGACGGGCCGTGCCCCCTTCATAGCGTTTAGTGACATTATTGTGAAATGTCGGACGGACAAAAAAGTAGGTATCCCCGGAAGCATTGAAACTTCCCTCAGCCGCCATGTCAAGCGGTACAATTGATTTGGATCCATTTTCAATATTTATCACTACCGTATTTAGGCGTGGCAGCGTGGAATATTGATTGGTCACATAGGCGACTTCACTGGCCGATTTCCAGGCGGTCGGGATCGAAGCGGCAGGCTCGTAGGTCAGCCTGCGAGGCAAGCCACCCGAAATCGGAATCAAATAGACTTCGGTAGGACCTTCATAAGTTGCTGCATAAGCAACCCATTTACCATCAGGGGAAATTTTTGGAGAGCTTTCTTCGCCCGCATGCGTGGTCAGACGGATAGCTTCGCCTCCATTGAGGGAAGTCTTCCACAAGTCACCTTCCGCCACAAAAACCACTGTATTTTCATGAATATCCGGATACATGAAGTAGCCTGGTTTTTCCTGAGAAAAGCCAAATGCGATTAATCCAAAGGAAGCCAACCCTGTCAGCATCCATTTTTTAAGTACCATAAGTATCTGCGGTTAACCGTTTAAAATTCAATCGGAAGCTCAAAATAAAAAATAATCTTCGGATTAGGATTAATACAGCTATTTACACAAATTGAGACAATAGAAGTTGACTCTAAACCTAAAATCAATGAAAAATAACCGACGCGATTTTTTACAAAAAATCGGATTGGGAACTGCGGGACTTACAGCTGTCCCATTTATAGCAAACGCAAGCCCGCTGCCCACACAAAAAACTGAAGTTGAGGATGAACAATTCCTTCAGATGGGCGATGACATTGCCATAGCCCAAACTTCCTATGGAAAAATCCAAGGCTACATCCTCAATGGAATTTATACTTACCTGGGAGTTCCCTACGGTGCAGACACTGCCGGGAAAAACCGATTTATGCCTCCCCAAAAACCTGCTCCATGGAAAGATATCAAGCCAACGCTTTGGTGGGGAAATACTGCACCACAAAATATGGATCGCCGCTATGCAAATCCGCATGCCTCCTTTGCGGACCACTGGAATTATGATGATGTCTCCGAAGACTGTCTCAAACTGAATGTCTGGACACCTGCGCTAGCGGACGGCAAAAAGCGTCCGGTGATGGTTTGGCTGCACGGAGGGGGATTTACCAATGGAAATGCAATCGAGCAAGACGGTTATCACGGAGAAAACTTCTCCAGAAAGGGTGATGTGGTTTTTGTGTCCATCAATCACCGCCTCGGACCGATTGGCTTTACCGATTTGTCAGGAGTAGGAGGGGCCAAGTACGCTTCCTCCGGCAATGTCAGTCAGCTCGACATTATCGCTTCTCTGGAGTGGGTTCGGGATAATATCGCCAACTTCGGAGGTGATCCGGGCAATGTCACCATCATGGGTCAATCCGGCGGAGGTGCAAAAGTAACCTGCACGATGGCCATGCCTGCATCCAAAGGACTGGTGCACAAAGGAGTCGCTCTGAGCGGATCCATGCTCAAGGCCAATGACCAGGACTACAGCAGAAAACTGGGACAATTTGTGTTGGAAGCAGCAGGATTACAGCCAAACGAGGTCGATAAACTTCAGGAAATCCCCTGGAGAGAGTACATCGACATCGGCGGAAAAGCTATGGATCGCATGCGAAAGGAAAATCCGCTACCCGGATTCCGGGGAGGGTTTGGCCCGGTGGCGGATGGAGTAAATGTGCCACAGGGCGAGTTTTTCAGCAATCCAAACGACCATACAGCAGACATTCCCTTAATGATTTGCACCACCTTTCATGAGTGGGGTGCCACCCGTACCAATCCAAAACTCGAATCTGCGGGAGAAGCGGAAATTATCGAAGCTATGAAGCAACGGTTTGGTGACAAATCCCCTGAAGTCTACCAAGCTTATGCCACAAACTTCCCAGGCAAAAAACCAGCGGAAATCATGACTCTTGCTGCATCCAACCGTGCAAATGCAGTGGCTTGTGGTGTTGCCAAAGCCAAACAAAAAGGGCCTGTTTACATGGCCTGGTTTGGCTGGGAGCCTAATCTGTACAATGGCCGAATGCGGGCTTTTCACTGCATTGACATTTGCTTTTGGTTTGACAACACCGACCGCATGTACACACATACTGGAGGAGGCAAGCGTCCCCGAGCTCTTTCCGAGAAAATGTCAGCCTCACTTTTGTCATTTATGAGAACCGGAAATCCAACTACAGGAGCACTTCCCGATTGGCCGAAATTCACCGCTCAAAATGGGGAAACTATGGTGCTAAATGACGTGAGCGAAGTGAAAAATGATCCGGATCGGAACGCGCGAAAAGTTTTAGCATAAAATCTAAACGATAACCTCTTAGCAATTTATTCGTTTGGAGTTTGGAATAGTCAGGGAGCTTTAGCTTTTTGACTATTCTATTTCAAACCCTGTTTATATGATTCGTAAAAAACACCTTCCATCCATTGCTCTTGGATTTGTAGTTGGCACTCTTGGCTATTGGACTGCTGATTTTTCTGAGGATGGTGAATTTGCCAGGGTCATCTATTTTTATTTGGGACCTGGAGCTTTCATTTGTGCCGTTATTGCATTTTCGCTTCTAAAAAGATCCCCCGGATTTATCGCATTGATGGTTAGCTTGGGCGTTTTCCTTGGTATGCTTTCCAAGATTTTCTATGACATTCTGCGAGACTCTTCTTCTCATGATATGTTACCATTTGAGCTACTATTGGGTTTGGTTATCGTTTTGCCAGCTGCCTTTTTTGGTTCTTTTTTGGTTTGGGGAATATTTAAGATTGCCGGAAAAGATTAACTTCTTTGAAGTTCATTTTAAATATTTGATGAAACTTTTTTGAGCAATTCATTTAACTTATCGCTCTCAAAATTTAAAACTATGACCACTTTTATAAACTATAAAGTTCCTTACGCGCTTTCCCCGGCATATTCTAAATCCGTGGCTTATTTCTCGATGGAATTTGCCATTCACCAACCCTTAAAAATCTACAGTGGGGGCTTGGGTTTTCTTTCTGGTTCTCATTTGCGAAGCGCTTATGAACTCAAACAAAACCTGATAGGAATCGGCATACTGTGGAAGTACGGCTATTACGATCAGGGTCGAAATCAAGATCAGACCCTGAAACCTGAGTGGTACGAAAAAACCTATAGCTTTTTGGAAGATACAGGGATCAAATTTACCGTTCCTGTTCATGATCAGCCGGTTTGGGTAAAAGCATGGTACCTTCCTCCGACGACTTTCAACAGTGCTCCACTTTTCCTGTTAAGCACTGACCTACCTGAAAATGACTACCTAAGCCAAACCATTACGCATCGATTATATGATGCAGACACGGCGGCCAAAATCGCCCAAATGATGATACTTGGACTGGGTGGTGCTAGGCTGATTGATGAGCTCAACTTCAATCCGGATGTCTATCACCTAAATGAGGCTCATGCGGTAAGTAGTGTTTTCTATCTGATGAAGAAATTTGGAAGCAAAGCCGAAGTTCAGAAACGACTAGTCTTCACGACTCATACTCCCGAGGAAGCCGGAAATGAAAAACACGACTTCTATCTCTGTGATAAAATGAGCTATTTCTTCGGACACTCTATTGCTGAAGTACGCCTTTTGACCGGAATAAATGGCGATCAGTTCAATCACAGCTTGGCCGCATTGCGATTTGCCCGAAAGGCCAATGGGGTAAGTAAGCTTCACGGAGAAGTGAGTCGAAAAATGTGGGGACATTACCCTAACATCCCCAAAATTCAGTCCATCACTAATGCTCAAAACTGGAATTACTGGGCGGACAAGCAGCTTTTCAGATTTATGGAAGAAGCGGATAACAATGCTTTTGACGACCGCAAAAGATTCTTAAAAAAACGGGCCTTTGAAATTGTTGCCGATCAAACCGGAAAATTGCTTGATCCGGATATCCTGACTATCGTCTGGGCTAGAAGATTTGCAGCATACAAACGGCCCGAGATGATCACCCGGGATCTGCGGAGGTTTGATGCGCTTATGCGAAATGCCGACCGACCTGTTCAAATCATCTGGGCAGGAAAACCCTATCCCATGGACTATGGCGCGATCAGCGTTTTCAATCAATTGGTTCATTTGAGTAAAAATTACAAAAATGTAGCCGTCTGCGTGGATTACGAGCTAACGCTGAGCAAACGACTCAAGCAAGCCTCTGACGTCTGGCTTAACAATCCCCGAGTGCCTCGGGAAGCCTCTGGTACCAGCGGTATGACGGCATCTATGAACGGAGCAATTAACTTCAGTACCTATGACGGTTGGATTTGCGAATTTGCAAGACATGGTGAGAATTGTTTTATCATCCCAGAGGTCGACTATCACAACCTGAGCATTCAAGATCAGGATCAGGAAGATCTGGACCACATGTTCGACATCCTCGAAAATCAGATCATCCCGATGTATTATGACAATAAGCGAAAGTGGAGAGATATGGTACAGGCCGGCATGCACGATGTACGCGTTGAATTCGAAAGCAATCGAATGGCAAAAGAGTACTATGAATTGATGTATTCAGAATAAAACATCCTCAATCAAAACAAAAAGTCCGGATTGATCATTCGGACTTTTTTTTTAGCAATCTATGAAATGAAATTCTTAGTAACACCTGTCAGGTTTTGAAAACCTGACAGGTGTGTTTTGCAACACTCAGTTAGTCTTTACCTTATAAATTTTCCCCTCCGTCTTACTCATGATGTAGACATTTCGATCTGCATCGATCCCAAATTTCAAATCCACCCGATCGTGATTGACTAAGGTCTGCATGGAAGCTTCCTTGCCCTCAAAAATGATCCCCCATGTCTGGACTTTAGGTTGAGGCTTTTCACCCAAATCTGCAAAAAAGAGCCTTCCTGAGGGTATGTCGCCGAAAACAAACTTCCCTTTCAAAGGTCCGTCAGGAATCGTGTATCCTCCTATTATCGCCACCGTTTCGTCGTGTTCCAACTGAATAAGGGGATAAATGATTCCAAACTTTTTATCATCCGCGGGAAGGGGATATAGAGTTCTGAAACTTCCAAAAGGATTGATGGTGAAGGTGCCCTCCCGCACCGGCCAACCATAGAATTTACCTTCTTCTATACGGTTGATTTCTTCAATGCTGTGCTGTCCTATATCTGTCGCATGGAGATTTCCGGTTGCGTCCCAAAACACCCGATTGGGGTTTCTGAAACCGTAGGCTATGATTTCTCCTGCTTTGTCTGGAATTCCGGCAAAAGGATTGATTTTTGGAATTCCGTATTTTCCATTCGCCCCATCCTTTCCGGCAGGATCAATCCTTAAAATACTGCTGTAAATTCCTGCCCCTTTATGGTTGGAGATTGCGGCAAAACGTTTTTCGGCAGTTCCTCCATCTCCATAGCCTATATAAAGTAATCCAAAATCAGGGTCCCCTTTTTTGGAATTTGGGTTGAAGGTAAGTTCCTGCATGCCGTGAGCTTGAGATGCATTGTCAATTCGCAGGATCTCACGGTCTGTCCCTTTAAATACTGAGGCGGTGGGATTTTCGGCTTTCCATTCGGTGACCACCCATTGCATAAACACACTCAGGCTGTCGGTAAACCCAAAATCGGATTTTTGTGTACCACCGGGCTCGGTGTGGGCCGTATAAAACAAGCCGTTGGTTTGAAATTCAGGATGGAAGGCAAAGCTTCCAACTCCTGTCGCCCAACCCGGCTTGCTGACCATATCCGGACGGGCATTTACTACAGATAAATACAAGACTGGGTTTTGGTCTACTAATTCATAGAGTCCGATCCTTTGATCGTTGATCATCAAGCGCTGCGTACCCGGAATCGCTTCCATTTTGGTCATTTTAGCCAAAGGAGAAACTCTATCAGAAGCCGGCAATTGCGCAAAAAACTCCAATCTCAGGCGAATACCGGAATCTTGGATTTTCTCAGGAATTAAGTTGGAGGTCGTATCGCCGACGATTTCAAGTGGCAGGGTCTCAAAGGTGTGAAGGTAGCTAAGAATTGCATCCAGATCCTGTTCAGTCAAATCCGGAAATCCTGGCATTTGGCTTTTAAATTTTGCCAGTAACTCCAGCGCCCTTTGATCTTTCGCTTCGATGGATTTTGAGGGATTCTTAATAAACTCCTTGATCCATTCCGTTTCGATTTGGCGGGTAAGTCCACTCAGATTGGGCCCTATAGCATCCTCGTTGAAATTGTGACAGGTGGAGCAATGCTTTTCAAAAAGGGCTTTTCCTATCAAAATTTGATTGGTATCGGTAGATATTTCTCCTCCAAATTCTTGTTTCTCCGGTGTACAGGAGAAAATCAAAAAAAAACAAACACTCGAAACAAACAGGGCATTTTTCATCGATATCAAATTGGGCTTTGTGTGGATTGTGAAAAACTTAATCGGAAGGAATTTCGCAAAGTTTATAAACATTCCAGTGTGTGACGATTGAGTCGAGCCAGTCTGCCTGAGGCAGACTGGCTCGATTTCACCGATACTAAATTGGTGTTTTCATTTTCACAGAAAAACACCCTGAGGAATTCTTTAATGAATTTTTGCGGAATCCATTTCATAAGTCGAAAGTGGCTTCGCACCCGTCACAAAAAATTTAGCCCGCTATTATCCTCAATTGCTACTCAATCCTTACCCGGCAACAATAATCATTGACCATACTTCAGCAAAAGGAATTTTGTACCGGTTATTCTATTCCAATTGTGGAAAATCATTTTTCAGACTCACTTTTACGATTAGTGTACAGCTTGAAAAGCTCCATTACAATCAGGATTGGTATCGCCAAAAGGATCACATAAAACCATTCTTGGAGTGTTATTGGTCCAATCTTTAATGCCTTTTGCATAAAAGGTATATGCATACTTAAGATATGAATCCCTTGCGCTGCAATCACTCCGATCACAAGAATCCAGTTTCTTTTTAATGGGATTTTAAAGATGGAAGTGGTTTCTGATCGGGAATTGAATGCATGGAAATTCTGCATGAAAACCATTAGCAATAGGGCTAAATCACGCGCATGATATTCGCTCATTTTTTGAATTTCGATGAGCCAATACCAAAAGCCAAAAACAATAACTCCGATAGTAATGCTGGCTACTAGCGTCTGATTGATCATTACCGAGTTAAAGATAGTCTCGGAGGGTTTTCTCGGCCTTTTCTTCATTGCCCCTGGCTCCCCTCCCTCAAATGCCAGGGCCACGTCTTGTATTCCATTGGTGACAAGATTTAACCAAAGGAGCTGAACAGCCAAGAAGGGAAGCGGTAAGCCGAACAGAATCGCAAGTAGAACTAAAAGCACTAAAGCTCCACCCGTAGAAATAAGTAGGAAAATCACCTTCCGGACATTGTCATAGGCAAACCTTCCTTCTTCAACACCTGCAACAATGGAGCTGAAGTTGTCATCGGTGACTATCATTGATCCCACCTCTTTGGCCACATCCGTACCACTTCCCATCGCCACGCCGATATTCGCCCGCTTGAGGGCCGGTGCATCGTTGACACCATCTCCCGTCACTGCCACAAACTCCCCTGCTTTGATCAAAACATCCACAATTTCCAATTTTTGGATCGGGCTCACCCGAGCAAAAACACTGGAATTGATAACCAATTTGTGGTACGCTTCGGATTCAGTAGAACCTGCATCAAGGAGCATTTGACCAGTAACAACCTGCCTTCCGTCTACAGCAATACCTAGTTCTTTTGAAATATTCAAGGCAGTGGCGGGATGGTCTCCGGTAATCATTAATACTTTGATACCTGCCTGTTTGCATTTTTTGATGGATTCTTTGGCTTCTGATCTTAATGGATCGATAAAACAAACCATTCCCAAAAAATGCAGTTTTGGAATATCCTCCTCAGAATAAGTATCCTTTTTTTCAAAGGTTAGTGACACTCCTTCAGCAAAAGCCAATACTCTATAGCCTTTTGAGGCATAATTTTCTGCTTCTTTTACTTTCTGATCAATGAATTCTTGATCACAATGACAAAATCCCAGTATCGTTTCTAAAGCTCCTTTGGCTCCAAATCTGATTTCATCCTCCAGGGTATAAAAAGCTCCGGAGAATTTTCTTTCGGATTCATAGGGAATGATTCCTCCTGTGTGATAGGACTGCTTCATTTCCTCCGGATCCCTGCCATGTTTAAATCCCAAGCCCAAAAGGGCTACATCCATTGCGTCCCCGTGATGAATCCAATCCGAGCCTTCTTTTCTCAAACCTCCCTCATTGGCCATAATCCCAACTCTGACCAATGCCTCTAAGGCTTGAGGATCATCCTTTTCATAATTTTCCGCTTCTATCGCACCTTCGCCATTGTATCCTTCTCCAAGAACAGAATACCTATTCCCGTTGTCCAAGAGGATTTTTTTTGCGGTCTGCTGATTGACGGTAAGTGTTCCTGTCTTATCACTTGCGATAATGGTGCAACTCCCGAGGGCTTCCACCGCATTGAGTCTTCTGACGATCACGTTTCTCTTAGCCATCCTTCTTGTTGCAATGGATAAGGCAACTGTAAGTGCAACCGGAAGACCTTCAGGAATGGCTGAAACGGCCAAGGCCACTACAAAAAAGAATATTGAAGCCCAATCCATCCCCTGCCAGTTCAGTATAAAAGCTATAATGAAACTCAAGCCCACGATGAAAAAAGTAATCTGCTTGATAAACTTCTCCATCCTAAGGATGAGCGGAGGTTTGGCAGAAGTTCCCTTTGCTACATTTTGAGCTATTTTTCCTACTTGCGTGGATATTCCTGTTTCAACCACTACTCCCTTACCCCGGCCGGAGAGTACTGTTGCTCCGGCAAAAGCCATATTAATTCGGTCAGGGACAGTGATTTCCAGTTCAAGATTTCCAGTTTTCTTTTTTGAAGCAAGCGATTCCCCAGTCAGAAAACTTTCATCTATTTCCAATACTGAAGCTTCCCAAAGCCGGATATCCGCAGGCACTTTCATTCCTGACTCCAGGTAAACCAAATCACCCGGAACGAGATCTTCAGAGCTGACCGTTTTTATCTGTCCGCTTCTATGGACTTTGGCTTGGATTTTCATCAGTTGTTGAAGGGCTTGAGCACTTTTTTCGGCATTGTATTCCTGATAAGTCCCCAATCCTGTATTGATCAGTATCACCAATAAAATGAAAATAGCATCCTCTCCTTCTCCGATAAGTATCGATACCAAAGCCGCCAAAACCAAGATAAAAATCAAGGGATTCATGACTTGATGGAGAATGATCCGTGAAAGTGTTGTTTTGGAAGATTCCGGTAACTTGTTGGGGCCAAATTGACTTAATCGGGCTGAGGATTCTTCATTGGTAAGTCCCTTACCCGAAGTATCTAATAAGGAATAAATACTTTCCCAGGAGAGCGAATGCCAAGCTGCTTCTTGTTTTAATTTTTGAATATCCATAGTTGAAGTAGTATCTTAAAATATCAAAAATTAGAATGCCCCGATTTTCAAATCGAAAGCTTTGAATCGGTAAAGTATAAAATATGCTTCCTAAAAAATATGACTTTTGCCCGCAATTGAAAAATCAGAAACAAACTATCTGATAACAAACCTCAGAGTGTTGCGTTTTTTCGCCCTGTATAAAAATCTTAGAGAACGGGCATCAGCTTAGTAGATTCATGTCCTTTTCTGCGAAGTGCTGTGGGGAAATTAGATGGCCTTTTATAAAAAAAGTCCCCGATCAGATCGGGGACTTCAATACTAAATCAATTATTGAATTAAAAAGGATACTTCCCTTCAGAAATCATGTAATCGGCTATTTGTCTTCTCAGCTCTTTGGTATTGACCAAATCAGCTTTCGTATATCGCTTTAAGCCCATCAACATCACTTTTTGCTCATCACCCTTTGTGAAAGAGGCTATCGCTTCCTTAGCTGCGTCGTTAATTTTATTCACCGCCTCAGAAAGGTAAACTTGGGACATCGCAATCTGATTAGCACAAGCGGCTTCTCCTTGGATACTCACCAGTTTTTCTGATCGAAGAATTGCCGATTCAGCTGCGTAAATTTCGATCATCAGATCCGCCAGGTTCATCATGATCTCCTGCTCGTCTTCGATACGATCCTGCAAGGCCATAGCAGCTTTACCACCAACCATCAAAAACACTTTCTTTAAGTTTTTCAGTACGACTTTTTCGGCAGCAAAAAGCTCCGAGGTATCAATAGTCTCAAAAGAAGGAACAGAGGTCAATTCAGCTGAAACAGCCATTGCCGGTTCGAATAGATTAACCTCACCCTTCATGGCACGCTTCAAAAGCATGCCGACCATGAGCATTCTGTTGATCTCATTGGTACCTTCGTAGATTCGGGCGATTCGGGCATCCCTGTAGGCTCTTTCCATCGGAGCTTCTGCGGAATAGCCCATCCCACCATAGACTTGGACACCTTGGTCAACCACATAATCCAGGACTTCTGAACCATGAATTTTTGCAATTGCACATTCCATTGCAAATGCTTCCACACCTTTGAGCTTGGCCTCCGTATCATCCATTCCTTCCGAAATCAAGGCATTGATTCGATCCTCAATGTCCTGGCCTGCGCGATAGCAAAGTGATTCGGATACATAGGTTCTGATCGCCATTTCGGCCAATTTGGATTTGATGGCTCCAAAGGTATTGATGCTTACTCCAAACTGCTTACGGGCCGTAGAATAGTCTATGCAAAGCGAAATGACTCCTCTCACACCACCCAAAACTCCGGCACCGAGTTTGACACGGCCGATATTCAGGATGTTTACAGCGATCTTGAATCCGTTTTGACGGTCAGAAAGCATATTTTCCGCAGGTACAGGGCAATCGTTGAAAAACACCTGACGGGTGGAAGAACCTTTGATTCCCATCTTTTTCTCTTCCTCATTCATGGTGATACCACCGAAAGTTTTTTCGACGATAAAAGCAGTGAGGTTTTTATCGTCTTCGATTTTGGCAAAAACAATGAAGAGGTCAGCAAAACCTGCGTTGGAAATCCACATTTTCTGCCCGTTGATGAGATAGGTTTTCCCGTCGGCTGAAAGGGTTGCTTTGGTCTTACCGCTGTTGGCATCCGATCCTGCATCCGGTTCGGTGAGGCAATAGCAGGCAGCCCACTCACCTGTGGCAAGCTTGGGGAGATATTTTTGCTTTTGCTCCTCAGTACCGTAGTATAAAATCGGCAAAGTGCCGATCCCGGTATGAGCCCCATAGGTCGTGGAAAAAGAACCAGCCGAACCGATAATATCGGCAATCAACATGGAAGTATTGAAACTCATGCCCATTCCTCCGTATTCTTCAGGAACTGCAATTCCCAAAAGCCCGAGTTCACCGGCTTTCTTGAAAATGGAAGGAACTAAGTCCGGATTCTTCATGCTGTCGATTTCTTCGATATTTGGAGTAATCTCCGTATCGATGAAATCCTGACAGGCTTGAGCCATCATTTTTTGCTCTTCTGTAAACTGCTCAGGGATAAAAATATCCTGTGCCGATGTCTCCCTGACAAGGAATTCACCTCCTTGGATTGCTTTTGTAAGTGTTGCCATTATAAATAGACGTTAGATTTTAGATATAAGATTTAAGATGACTAGGACTTAGATTCAAACTTTTGAATCAAGGCAAAAAGCATTTTTTGAATTTCTGTTAATTCGGAAGTGATGGCTTCAATCGCTTCAAAAGAGCTGAACTCTAATTCCACGCTGACATATAGTTGAGATTCTAACTCGCAAATAGACCCATGTGCAACTCCAAGAAAGTGAACGAATTCATTGTTTGTTCTTCGTCCACCGCCTTCAGCAATGTTAGATGGAACTGAAACCGAAGCCCTTCTCATTTGAGAAATTAAACCAAAGCGCTCCTCATTAGGGAAAGTTGACGTAAGCTTATATACTGATGCGCAAAGCTTTATTGATCTTTTCCAAACATTCAGTTCTTTATAGTTATGCATAGTGTTTGATTTAAAGTGTCTAAATACTTATGTCTTACGTCTTAAGTCTCTATTTCAACAACTCATAAACCCCAGCCACTCCCTGACCGCCGCCTACGCAGGCAGTCACCAAGCCATATTTTTTATTTTGGCGTCGCAGTTCGTTGAAAATCTGAACAGAAAGCTTTGCTCCGGTACATCCAAGCGGGTGTCCAAGTGCTACTGCGCCACCATTCACATTGACAATGTCAGGATTCATGTCCAGCGACTTCATCACTGCCAATCCTTGCGCGGCAAAAGCCTCATTTAACTCCACCAAATCGATGTCATTTAAGGTTAATCCTGCCTGCTTCAAAGCTTTAGGAACCGCCTCTTTTGGCCCGATTCCCATGATTCTTGGGTCTACGCCCGCAACACTGTAGGACATCATTCTGGCTATCGGATCCAATCCAAGAGACTTCATTAATCGCTCAGACATCACTACCACGAAAGACGCTCCATCCGAAGTCTGGGAAGAATTACCCGCTGTCACCTGACCGCCATTTTTGAAGGCTGGCTTCAATGCTGCCAGGGCTTCCAGAGTAGTACCAGCTCGCGGGCCTTCATCCGTATCGACAGTGAACTTTCGGGTTTTCTTTTTCCCTTTTTCATCCAGGTACGTTTCTTCTACTTCCACAGGAACGATTTCGTCCCTGAACTTACCGCTTGCAATTGCAGCTAGGGCTTTCTCATGTGATCGCACAGAAAAAGCGTCAGCTTCCTCCCGGGTAATGCTATACTCGCGCGCCAATTCCTCCGCTGTCAAACCCATACTGATGTAGTAGGAAGGATGTTGCGTTGCGATTTTATAATTAAGGGCAGTTTTATAGCCCATCATCGGTACCAAAGACATGGATTCTGTCCCACCGGCGATGATGCAATCTGCCATTCCGGCTTTGATTTTGCCTACTGCCAAAGCGATCGCCTCCAAACCTGAACCGCAGTAGCGATTGATGATAAATCCAGGAGTTTCGATTCCAAGAGCCAAAAGTGAAATCATCCGACCCATTTGCATTCCTTGTTCGGCTTCCGGCACTGCATTTCCGACGATGAGATCATCCACCATTTTTGTCTCCAAACCGGGCGTATTTGCCACCAAATGTTTGATTACATCTGCTGCCAAATCATCCGGACGGTAAAATCTAAATCCGCCTCTTTTTGACTTTCCTACTGCTGATCTATATCCGTTTATTATGTATGCTTCCATTATTTTTGAGTATTAGTTATTGGGTTATTGAATGAGAGTATCAAGTAGTTGGTATCAAGTATCAAGATTTGGCCTCGATAGAAGTTTTTAGTCCTATTATCATACGTTGTACTTCAGAAAGGTCTGACTCCATTTCTTTCGCAGTTTCAGAATCAAGAATGCTCACCCTTTCAGAGATTATCAATTGAGTTTCCAATTCAAAGCTCTCGCCTAAACTCACTTCAAGAGAATTGACAAATGATTTTGAGGACGTTCTTGCACAACCTTCAGCTATGTTTGAAGGAATTGAAACGCCAGCTCTTCTCATTTGTGAAACGAGCCCGAACTTTTCATCATTCGGATAGGCTCTAGTGACAGAATAAATTTTAACCGCGAAATCAACAGCTTTCTGCCATACTTTTAAGTCTTTGAAATTGTGCATAACCTGTAGGTTTAAAATCTTGATACTTATGTCTTGATACTTGCTACTTTAATCAATTCCTAAGCGGTTTTCCTTTGAACAAAATGCTGTGAATTCGCTCCAGTGTCTTTTTCTCACCCGTCAAGCTCAAGAAAGCCTCCCGTTCCAGATCCAGCAAATACTGTTCACTCACTTCTGTAGCTGAGGACAAATCTCCTCCTGACATGACCCAGGCCAATTTCCTTGCAATTTTTGCATCGTGCTCGGAAATGTAGGATCCGTATTGCATTCCGGTAATTCCTGCCTCAAATAAAGCCAGGGAGGTTTTGCCCAGAACTTTTACATTGGTCTGTTGTACAGGTTGTGTATAACCGGCTGCATGCATGTCCATTACCTTAGCCTTGGCATCTGCCAATTGACGTTTTCTGTTCATCGAGATCCCATCCTTTGCTCTCAGATATCCCAAGGCTCGGGCTTCTTCAGCAGAGGTGGAAACCTTAGCTGTGGCGATATTCATGAAGTATTCCTGTAGCTGATTTAGCTCCACGTCGCCGTTGATGACCGCATTTGAAAACCTCAAAGTCATCTCTTTGGTACCTCCGCCGGCAGGAATTAATCCCACGCCAACTTCAACCAAACCCATGTACAATTCGGCATGTGCCTGAATGTGATCTGAGTGCAGAGAAAGCTCGCATCCACCACCCAAAGCCATATTGTGTGGCGCAACAACAACCGGAACGGAAGAATAGCGCGCACGCATCATCGTGTTTTGGAATTGGGCAATCATCATATTGATCTCGTCAAAGTCCTGATCTCCTGCAAACATGAACAGCATGGCTAGATTGGCACCCGCGGAGAAATTCCCCCCTTCGTTGCCAACTACGAGTCCTTTGTGGGATTTCTCAGCCATACCGATGGCGGTATTGATTCCTTCGATGACCTCGGCACCCATGGAATTCATTTTGGTGTGAAATTCCAGACCGATCACATCATCTCCCAAGTCATAAACTGTAGATCCTGTATTCCCCCAAAGTTTTTTACCGGCCGATTTTAAAGTATCAAGAATGATGAAATCTTTTGTGCCTGGAATCTCGAGATAGGTTTTGCTTGGAATGTCGTAGTAGAGTTTTTTGCCTCCATCGACTTTATAAAAGTTTTCGTGTCCTGCGGCAAGCATCTCATGAACCCAAGCAGCGGATTTTTCTCCGGCAGCTTCCATTTTTTCAACCGTCTCTTTTACACCGAGAATATCCCAAGTCTCAAAAAGACCCAATTCCCAGCCGAAACCAGCCGAAACAGCCTGATCGATTCGGTACAACTCATCAGAAATCTCAGGTATCCGGTTGGAGCAATATTTAAACAAATCGTAGAAAGATGCGCGGTAAAATTCTCCGGCCCGATCGTCAAAATTGACCAAGAACTTGAGCCGTTTTTTCAGATCCTCGATTTCCTTAGATGCCTCCAAAGCCTTGAACTTGGGCTTTTCCACATCTTTGTATTCGAAAGTTTTAAGGTCTAATTCTTTCAATTCTTTCGTTCCGTCCTTGTGTCGGATCATTTTGAAATAGCCCTGACCTGTTTTGTCACCAAACCATTTGTTGTTGTATAGCACTTCGACGATCTGAGGCAATTTGAATTTGTCACGGGATTCGTCGTGAGGAAGTGCTTTGTAGAGGTTATTGGCCACATTTACAGTGGTGTCCAGGCCGACCACATCCATGGTTCGGAATGTCGCAGACTTTGCCCTGCCAATGATTGGGCCGGTTAATTTGTCTACCTCAGATACACTGAAGCCCATTTTTTCGATGGCATGCATGCCTGAGATAATCGCATAGACTCCGATTCGATTGGCAATGAATGCCGGCGTGTCTTTGCAGAAAACCGTTTCTTTTCCCAAGAATTTATCCCCGTATTGCATCAGGAAATCGATGATTTCAGGATTTGTCTTCGGACCGGGGATGATTTCCAACAGCCTCAGATATCTCGGAGGATTGAAAAAATGAGTACCGGCAAAATGGGTCTGAAAATCCTCACTTCTTCCTTCGCACATCATGTGCATGGGAATTCCCGAAGTGTTGGATGTAATCAGCGTTCCGGGTTTTCTGTGCTTTTCCACTTTTTCAAAAAGTGATTGCTTAATATCCAATCGCTCCACGACCACTTCCATCACCCAGTCGTAGTCTTTGATTTTTGGAAGATCATCGTCAAAATTTCCGGTTGTAATCCGGTTGGCAAATGATTTGTCGTAGATCGCTGATGGATTAGACTTCAATGTATTCTGAAGTGCTGTGTTTACGATGCGGTTTCGGACAGCGGGATGCTCTTTGGTCATTCCTTTTTTCTGCTCCTCATCGGTAAGCTCAAAAGGAACAATATCCAGTAAAAGTACCTGTACGCCGATGTTGGCAAAATGACAGGCAATTCGCGATCCCATCACTCCTGAACCTAAAATGGCAACTTTTTTAATGGTTCTGTTCATTTTTTTGGGTTTTTGGTAGTCTATCCGCCAGGCGGAAAATCGGTTTATAATTCAAATATGGGCTTGTTGACCTCACTTACATTCACTTGCTCAATGACCCCCTGGATCTTTTCGAATACTCCGAAAAAAGTATTCAATTCCTCCTGGCTCACAAGCTCTCGGACTTGTTGATTGAAATCCATGATGGTATTGATCGATCTTTCCTTTTTTTCTTTTCCTTCTTCGGTCAGAAAAATCCGAACCGATCGCTTGTCAACAGGATCTGCTTTTTTGAAAATCAATCCCTTTTCTTCCATGGTTTTGAGCATTCGAGTCAGACTTCGCGTCTCCAAACCAATCAAGGGAGCAATTTTAGTTGCAGGAGTACCTTCCTTTGAATTGATATTGATCAATACAAAGCCAATAGCTGTCGTAAATCCCTCTTCAGCAGCTTTCTGATTGTACATGCGTGAAATGGCATGCCAGGCACTTTTGATATGATAGTCGACTGTCTCTTCTCTTTTCATGATACTCAAAAGCTCAAATTGAGGTCTTCTAAGGTATAAAAATTTTGTATGCATGCATACTAATTTAAAAAAAAGTTATGCATGCATCACAAATATTAAACAGGTTATTTAATGTTTTATAAAATTAAATATTGTAAAAAATCATTTTTTTTTATTTTTACAGAATAAAAATCAGGAATAATCAACTTGACCGAAAATAATTTTGATGTGAGGTGATTGTCATTTTTTGATTAAACGCAAAAAAACCAGGCCATTAAGCCTGGTATATTGATTCGATTTCCTTCGAAAACTTTTGATGGATAACCTTTCGCTTCAGTTTCATCGTCGGAGTGAGCTCTCCTGAATCAATTCCCCAAGTTTTATCCAAAAGCTTAAACCGTTTAATTTGTTCCCATTTCCCAAAATACTTGTTGAGTCCGTCAATTTCCGATTGATACTTTTCAAGGATCTCTGAATTGGAAATCATCTCTGAATCGGAGAGATAAGGAATATCTTTTCTTCTGCAATACTCCTTCAATCCATCAAAACTTGGTACAATCAAGGCTGAAGGGTAATTCTTCCCGTCACCAACCACGATGAGCTGTTCGATGAGCGGAGATTCTTTGAATTTATTTTCCATTACTTGAGGAGCTATGTACTTTCCTCCGGAAGTTTTGAACATCTCTTTTTTCCGATCTGTGATTTTAAGGTATTCGCCGTCCAGCTCACCGATATCTCCGGTATGGAACCAGCCATTTTTAAGTGCCTCTGAGGTCATTTCAGGCTCCTTGTAGTATCCTTGCATGACATTGGGTCCTTTGACCAGAATTTCGCCATCCTCAGCGATTTTCACCTGGACATCTTTCACAATCTTTCCGACATAGCCAATCCGAATCTCATCATAATTTCCAACAGAGGCTGAAACAACAGGCGAAGTCTCTGTTAATCCATAACCTTCACAAACTTTTATTCCGGCTGCCCAGAATACCCTTGCAAGACGCGGTTGCAATGCAGAGGCACCGGAATTGATCTGCATTACATTTCCTCCCAAGGCTTCTCTCCATTTCGAGAAAATAATTTTATTGGCAAGTTTGAGTTGAAAATCATACCATCCACCCATATCAGCAGCAGGGTCGTATTTAAGCCCTAAATTCAAAGCCCAGAAAAAGAGGTTCTTTTTTATACCGGTTAGCTCATAGCCTTTTGCTACAATTTTGTCATAGACTTTTTCCAAAAGTCGGGGAACTGTATTAAAAACGTGGGGCTGAACCTCCTTGAGATTATCACCGATTTTATCCATGTTTTCAGCATAGTAAATTGAAAATCCCATATAAATAAAGCAAAATGAACCCGTACGCTCATAAATATGACAAAGCGGCAGAAAGCTTAGAACCTTAGAAATTCCCGGAGGGGGAGTCATCGTATTGGAAACGGAAAGTACATTCGAAAGCACGTTGCTGTGGCTAAGCATGACTCCTTTCGGTTTTCCAGTGGTTCCGGAGGTATAAATAATTGTGAAAAGATCCTCACTTTTTACTTGTTCCTTTAATTCTTCCAATTTTGCCAAATCTCCCGATTCACCTTTTTCGTCCAAAGCAGACCAATGCTCCACACCCTTGATTTGATCAAAAGAGTATATCTGACGATCTGCAGCAACCGCTGCTGCTTTGGTGTAAATTTCCTTATCTCCTACAAAAATCATTTTCACTTCGGCATGATCAAAAATATAAGCATAGTCGTCCGAGGTAATGGTAGGATACATGGGGACTGATACTGCCCCAATCTGCTGCAGTGCTAAGTCAACAAAATTCCATTCGGGCCGGTTTTCTGAAATAATTGCCACCTTTTCCCCCGGATTGATTCCGGTTCTAATCAAGGCTAAACTAAGCTTATCAACTATCATCTTAAGTTCTCTGGATGAATAGGTTTTCCAAATTCCTTCCTCCTTTCGTGCCAAAGCAACTTCCTTGTCATAGGTAGAAATCTGATGCGGAATTAAATCAAAAAGACGGGTGAGTTTCATTATTTTCTTGGGTTTATGATTTTAATATTACCCAAATCAAAGTAGAATCACAAAAGCTATCCACAAAAATAACAGCGTATTAATTATATTATATTATTTAAATAAGAAAAACTATTAAGGTTATTAAGGGTGTGGATTTGTTGATAAAACCAAGGAAAATAGTTTGCCACAACCTGTAATAGCAGTCCTATGCTTTACTTACAACTTGTTAACGGGTTATCAACTCTTAATAGGTTGATCTTGATTCATTTAATTTAAAAAGTGTATAAAGACCGACTTTTCAAGAATAGCTAAATGTGGTTAAATGATCTGTGGAAATCTTTCTTTGCCATTGTGGACAAAGTTGGTCTTATCCCCAATTGGTATTGAATTCATTGAGA
Organism: Algoriphagus alkaliphilus; assembly: GCF_900103735.1. GTDB lineage: Bacteria > Bacteroidota > Bacteroidia > Cytophagales > Cyclobacteriaceae > Algoriphagus > Algoriphagus alkaliphilus. Next base: position 265,976 of record NZ_FMXE01000002.1, read on the forward strand.
TGAATTTCAATTTGTTTAAAAGATAGATTTTATCCCCGTGTTTCTGGAAGATATCCCCGCTGAATTATAGGTTGTCCACATGGTTTTCAGCTCGTTTTTGAATGCCTGTTGGATCAGTAGCATTTATATTTTGTTCATCCAGTGTCCAACCGCTTCTTATGAGTAATGCTTGTTCTTGTTCAGCATTAAAGAAGTAAAACACCCTTTCAGCTAGTCTTCTTTGGTTAAAATTTGAAGGATCCCACCGTTTGTTTCCGTTTAGATCTTCAATAACTCTTATTTTAAATGTACCTGCTTCCAGAAGTTTAAATGAATAGTCGTTCGAACTTTCCAGAAATTGTTCTCTGACTGTTTCATTTTTAGAATTTATCAATTGAACAATAAATGGAGGTTTAGCCCCCAGAATGGATCCTTTTATTTCGTCAGCTAGACTTTCTCGTTTTAATTTCCTGTAATTGGCTGAGAGTGGTGTTTCGTTTAATTGATTTTCGATATCTATAAAAGTAGAATCACTTGCCTTTATGGTAAAGATGTCTTTGGAAATGGAATCTGGTATAGAAAGTCTGATTTTGAGAAGATCCATTTTTATAGAATCCTCAAAAGCCATCATAGATCGTCTGACAGGTATTATTGAGGCTGTATCATAAGTGATAAACAATGAATCGAGACTAATTGACTTGATAGGTTTGTTAAACTTCAGTTCTATTTCCAGGTCTTTGTAAAAGCTTTTACCTGAATTAGCTGTGATTTGCAGTTTCTCGGGTCTCCTTTCGGACTCTGGAAATTTGGCCCAAATAAGCGAATCTTTCACGAATCCAACTGAATCTTTGACGTTTAAATTGAATGGAATGCTGTCTGCTTTTGGGCTATTTGGAAAGATTCTGATCCTGTTATCTGAAAAAGTGTAGAAAAATTCTTTTCCCAAATCTTTGTTTTCAATTTGAGTCTCAACAGGAGTCCGGTTGAGGAGAATGTCGAAATTTTTACCAAAAGGTGCTGTTCTTACTATTCTGATTGGTGTTAAATCACCTTTGGATAAGTTGAATCTTACATTTTCAATATTCTTTTCGAGTTTCAAGGTATCAAGCAAAAAATCGTACTCCTCTGATTTTGATTCTGCTTTCAATGTTCCATTTGCGTCTCTCCATGCGTATGCGAGGTAATTTCCGTTCTTGATATTCGTAATCGCGAAATTACCTAATGTGTCTACCTCACTGAGGTAATAAGGTGGTGCGGTGAAAACATCCGTTGTATCTCCAAGGGGATAAATACCCACTACTATATTTTTGTAATCCGGTTTTGATGCGGGAAAATGAAAATTGATGCTGCCTGAAATACTTAGGCTGTCAATTGAATTTCCTGTGGAAAAAACCAGTTTTAGGTTTTCTGCAGGATTTTCTTCCGATATGTCAACGATTGATTTTTGGAAATTGAAGACATAAGTGGTACTGTCTTCAAGTTCTTGATTTAGTTTGATTGTAACCACATTTTTCAGTGCTGTAAAAACCACCTTATCCTTGTCTATTCTCGGAGTGATTACAGTTCCTTTGGACGGATTATCGAGTTTGATATATTCATCAAAGGTCAGTTTTATTTCTTCAGGGCTTGTATTGATACTTTGGTTTGTCGGATTGGATTCCAACAGTACTGGTGGTTCTTGATCTCTTGGTCCACCCATCGGAGTACTCTGTTTTGCACAGGAAGCGCAAATCAGAAATGAAATCAAGGAAAATAGGAATCTTTGCTTATTCACTTTTTTTGAAAAATGAAAATATTGCTTGAAAATTGGCCGGGGGTTTTAGCAGAATGATTCGATTTAATTCCGGCCTTGAATGCACTCCAATATCTTGAAAGTAATGAAGAATCTTTTTGTAAATAACCTTCGGAAAGTAGCGATACGTAGAAGCTGTCAAACTTCATTGGTTTAACTTCCTTCAATTCCAGATTAAATTCCGTCTGTAGGGCTTGGATTGATTTGGAGTTAAAATGATAAAGATGCCTTGGAACATCCCAACCAGCCCAGTATTTTCCATATTTTTTACAATCCCAGCTATCAGCGTTTGGAACAGCAATAATAAGGTATCCATCTGAATTTAAATGGGTTATAATATTTTTTAGAGTTTTTCTTAATTCATGAATATGTTCAAGAACGTGAAATAGTGTGATGATATCGTAATCTGAATTTTTATTAAGTTCTTCTATTGAATTTTTTACTTTTTCGTTTAGCTTTAAATTCGCCTGATTTCTAGCTTTTTCATTCGGTTCTATACCGGATATCTTCCAGCCCTTATTTTTTGCTGCTTTTAAAAACTCTCCCGTTCCGCAACCATAATCTAACAGCTTTCCTTTTCTCTTAAGGTGCCTTATAAAATCGACTTTCTTTGAAATAGTGTAGTTTCTGACTTTTTGATAAATCCATTGCGTGAGATTTTTTGCTTTGTCCTCGTGAGAGTAGTATTCAGGAAAGTTATAATAAGGTCCAATCTTATTCTCAGTTGGTCTTGGATTGGTAAAGAGAAGCTCGCAATTGGAACATTTGCAGAGAATAAAATTTTCCTTGCTCACTGCATGGTCAGTGATTTCCGCATAATTAAGAAAACGCTCACTTTTGCAGAGTGGGCATTTGCTAAGTCTTTCGAGCATTTTATCTTCCTAAATAGACTGTCAAGATAGATAAATCCGCCGGTGATACGCCACTTATTCGTGATGCTTGACCGAGAGTTTCGGGACGAATTTTATTTAATTTTTGTCGGCCTTCGTTTGATAAAGCCGTTATAGATAGAAAATCAAATTTTAGAGGAATCTTGTAATTTTCCATATTTGATAGTTTTTCTACCATTTGCTGTTCCTTGTCAATATAACTATCATATTTGATTTGGATTTCAGCTTGTTCTAAAACGTCTTTTGAATACTTGTTCAAATATTGGCTTAACTCTTCATCTACTGTCATGAGTTCTTTAATTCCGATCTGTGGACGCTTGAGAAGTTTTTCGGCACTTATTTTTTCCGTGATCGCTGCAGTGCCGATATTATTTAAGCCATGATTGATGGTATGGGGACTTAATTTTTTTTGTTTCAGATCATTAATCAGTTTAGCTGTATTTGATTTTTTATCCAGCATTTTTTCCTTCCGTTCATCTGATGCAAGTCCAATATCATGTCCTAGCTGTGTGAGTCGCAAATCAGCATTATCCTGACGAAGTAGCAACCTGAATTCAGCCCTTGAAGTAAACATGCGATATGGTTCCTCAGTCCCTTTATTAATAAGATCATCTACTAAGACACCAATGTAGGCATCTGATCTTTTTAAAATAAAGGGATCTTTTTCCTGGACTTTTAGACTTGCATTGATTCCCGCAACTAAGCCCTGAGACGCCGCTTCTTCGTAACCTGTAGTTCCGTTAATTTGGCCTGCGAAATACAGGTTTTCGATATGATGCGTTTCAAGCGTTAATTTTAATTGAGTGGGTGGAAAGAAATCATATTCTATCGCATATCCAGGCCTGAACATTTTTGCATTCTCAAATCCGGGGATTAGTCGAATAGCCTTATATTGTACATCTTCAGGAAGTGATGTCGAAAATCCATTCACATAGATTTCGACTGTATCCCATCCCTCTGGTTCGACAAAGATTTGGTGTCTTTCTCGTTCTGCAAACCGGTTGATTTTGTCCTCAATACTGGGACAATATCTTGGTCCAAGGCCTTGTATCCTTCCATTGAACATTGGAGATCGATCAAAACCGGTTTCCAATGATTCATGCACTTCTTTATTGGTATAAGTAATCCAACAGGACCTTTGCTTGAGTAATGGCTGAGTTGAGTCTAAATAGGAGAATTTTTCAGGATTTTCATCTCCGAATTGCTCCTCCATCTTAGAATAGTCCAGGCTTCTTCCATCTACCCTCGGTGGTGTTCCGGTTTTCATCCTTCCGGCTTCGAATCCAAGCTGTATCAATTGTTCTGTTATTCCTTTTGCCGCAGATTCTCCAGTTCTACCTCCCCCGAATTGTTTTTCGCCAATATGAATGACACCATTTAAGAAGGTTCCATTGGTCAACACAACAGATTTTGCAGGAATTTCAATTCCAATTGCTGTTCTCACCCCTACTGCCCTTCCAGCCTCCACTAACAAGCCGGAAATCATTTCCTGCCAAAAATCCACATTTTGGTTCTGCTCGAGTGCAAGTCGCCACTCTTCTGCAAATCTCATTCGGTCATTTTGTGTACGTGGAGACCACATGGCAGGACCTTTTGATCTGTTCAGCATCCGAAACTGAATCATAGATTTATCAGATATGACTCCAGACAGTCCCCCTAAGGCATCAATTTCTCTTACAATTTGCCCTTTGGCTACGCCCCCCATCGCTGGATTGCAAGACATCTGTGCGATGGTGTTCATGTTCATGGTACAAAGGAGTACTTTGGAACCCATTGCTGCCGCTGCATGAGCTGCTTCACATCCGGCATGACCCGCCCCTACTACAATGACATCATATATTGGAAACATGGTAATTATTTTGATGTTTCACGTGGAACAGGCTGGAAAATCTAAAGCAAGATTTACAGGTGTTTCACGTGAAACAGTTAACTGTTTTCGTAAAGTTTAATTGCGAACGCTTCTTTTGATCTCATCAGTTCAGCTTGTTCTTTTGATTTGTCTTTGTAGCCCATCAAGTGAAAAATACCGTGACTTAAGACTCGGCTTAGTTCGGATTCTTCATTCTCTTGATGATTTGTTGCATTCTCTTTTACCCGATCAATGCTGATGAATATGTCGCCTTCGATGGTTTCTTCCTCTTCTGAATTATCGAAAGTGATGATATCTGTGTAAGTGTGATGGTTTAAATAATCTACATTGATTTGATATAGATATTCATCAGAACAGAATATGTAATTGAGCTCTCCTAGTTTGAAGTTTTCTGATTGAGCAATCTTTTTTAGCCAAGCCTTTCTTTTTAACTTCTGAGGTAAATCAAATTTGATTTCTTCCGAAAAAAAATTGACTGCCATACTCAGTCGATGTAAAAGGAAAGAACTGTCTTTTTACCTCCATTTTCAAATTTCACCTCGTCACTGAGGTGACGAATTAGAAATATTCCTCTACCTCCCGGTTTTTCAAGGTTTTCTGGGGCTGTTGGATCTTGTAGTGCTTGGAGGTCAAAGCCTACTCCTTCATCTTCAATTATAAAATTCAATTGTTCCCCGTCCATGTTTAATTCCAAGTGAACCAATTTGTTTTTGTCTCCTTGATTGCCATGTATGATTGCATTACTGATGCACTCAGTCACTGAGATCATGATATTTCCGTAGATGTCATCATTGATTTCGAAATTATCTTTTGCGTTATCGATGAAACTTTCGATGATTTTAATATTCTCTATCAGAGATGGAATTGAAATTTTAATTGATTTCATCTTGGAAATATTCAATGATTAAGATCTTCTTGAGTTATTCTTATTCTATTTCTAGCACAATTGGACAATGGTCGGAGTGCTTTATGTCTTGCAAAATTACTGCCCTTTTCAATCTGTTTTGCAATTCCTTGGTCGCCATGTGGTAATCAATTCTCCAACCCAGATTTTTCACTCTTGAATTCGCCCTAAAGCTCCACCAGCTGTATTGATGAGGATTGGAGTTGAATTGCCGGAATGTATCAATAAAGCCCGATTCAGTAAATTTATCCATCCAGAACCGCTCTTCAGGAAGAAATCCTGATGAATTTTTGTTGGATATGGGATTGTGGATATCAATGGCTTTATGGCAAATATTATAGTCTCCGCTGAGTATTAAACCTTGATTATCACTTTTAAGATCCTGAATGTAGCCATATATGTCATCCAAAAACGCGTATTTAAATTTTTGCCGTTCATCCCCTGTTGTCCCTGAGGGAAAATAGGAAGAGATAAACGAAAACCCATCAAAATCTGCCTGAATTATCCGTCCTTCGTCGTCGTAACGATTTAAACCCATTCCATATTTAACAGTGTTGGGTTTTATTTTGGAGAATATTGCCACACCGCTGTATCCTTTTTTCACAGCCGGATGCCAATACAGATTATATCCCAGATCTTGAAAGATTGTAGGATCAATATCTTTTTCCTGCGCTTTAATCTCCTGTAAACCAATAACATCTGGGTTTTCATCTTTGAGCCAATCCACAAAACCCTTGTTCATGGCTGAACGAATTCCGTTGACGTTGTATGAGATTAATTTCATATGATTATAATTTGTTTTTTAAATGCCATATGGAATGCCCAAAATAATCATTCCCCTGTGTGAGAATCTTTTCTCATGGGCATTTCATGTGTTTATAATTTGGTTTTTAATTGCCACATGGAATACCCCCAGATAATCATGCTCCTGTGTGTCGCTCTTTCGA
>NZ_FMXE01000002.1:272392-338088 GCF_900103735.1 Algoriphagus alkaliphilus
TTCCCCTGTGTGATCCCGTACCTACGGGATCATGGGCATTTCATCTGTTTATAATTGTTTTTTAGCGGTTATCCTGATAGCTATCGGGAGGAATCTCGCATGTATTCCCAGATAGCTATCGGGGTATCTCTTTGTGTGTCGCTTGCAACATGCTCGATTCATCTGTCTATAATTTGATTTAAGAGATCAGACCTGACTGTTGTCAGGCAGGCTGCTTTTCCCGATTTTTCTTCGGGAGAATCACCTAAGGTTCATAAATATCCGAGGTAGGTAACACTTTCGATAGCTTCAAATTCATTCAAATTTCAATTTGATACTCTTTTTCAAAATATTCCATTACTTGAATTTTTAGCAGCTTTTCCTGCTCCAATAAATCAAAATGAGGTAATTCTTTGATTAACTTCCAATGTGGCCAACCGTCTTGATCTACGAAATCCAGTTCGTAAAATCCGGCGTAACTCAGAACCTTGCAAACAGCAATGTGGATCAAATCCTGCTTTTGCTCTTTTGAGAATGTTTTGGTTCCCTTTCCTAATTCCTGAACACCTATCAGAAACAGTACGCCATTCAAGTCGTTTGGTTTTTTCCCGATCGTATCTTTTAGTCCGTCCAACAGCTTGGACCATCTTTTTTCTAGATCAAGATCACGTTTAAACATAGCTAAATTATTGATTTATAAGCTCTTCCCAGTATTCAACCGCTCTTCTGAGGTGTGGGACTACAATAGATCCTCCAATGACCAAGGCAATAGAAAAGACTTCAAAGATTTCTTCTTTTTTCAATCCTGCTTCATAGCTTTTGCCCAAGTGATACTTAATGCAATCGTCACATCTTAAAACCATGGAGCATGCCAAGCCAATCATTTCTTTGGTTCTTACATCCAGTTCACCGGCAGCGTAGGTGTTGGTATCAAGGTTAAAAAAACGCTTGATGACCTTGTTGTCCTCGGCCATGATTTTTTCATTCATCGCGGCTCGATAAGCATTGAATTCTTCTATCAGATTCATTAACTTAAGGATTAATATAAGTCTAAAGGGTAAATATACTGCATATTCCAGCCTAAGATGTAACAACAGAACTTTTTAGCCATGCGTTTGATTTTTTGGAAAGATTTTTTGGACCTCATTTTCCCACGAAACTGTCCCCAATGCGGACGGGCCCTTTTTGATTTTGAGCAGTGTCTATGCACGATCTGTCAGGGAAGTTTACCAGTAGCAAATTTTCACCTGAGGCCTTATGACAATGAATTGACGTCAAAAATCCGTGGCCTTACTAAAGTAAATCGAGTTATGGCCTACTTGAGATTTTCCAAAAAAGGGAAAAGCCAAAAACTTCTCCATCAACTTAAATACAAGAATAAACCGGAAATAGGTGAGGAAATGGGGCGATTGTATGGCTTACTTTTATCACAAAATGGCTATTTGAAGGAATGGGACGTGATTGTTCCAGTGCCTTTGCATCCGATGAAGCAAAAAAGGCGTGGATTTAATCAAAGTGAAAAATTCGCATTAGGTCTTGCCAAGCCTTTGGATCTTGCTGTAGAAAATCTGCTGGAGCGAAGAAAATTTACCGAAACACAAACCAAAAAATCCAGGCTGGAAAGGCTTGAGAACGTGGATGAAGTATTTGGCTTGAGACAGGGTGAAAATATTTCAGGAATGCGAATTTTGCTGGTAGACGATGTGATCACGACTGGAGCTACATTGTGTGCCTGTTCCAATGTCCTTTTGGCCAACGGTGCAAAACATGTAGATTTGGTTACCATCGCAGCCGGTGGTCAATAATATTCCTATGAGTACAGATATTGAGTTTCTTAAATACCCGATTGGTAGGTTTAAAATCCCTGAATCAATAACTTCAGAAACCATTCGGGAGGCCATTTTCCAAATCAAATTGTTCCCTGCAAATTTATTCACGGCAGTCAGTCCGCTTTCAACTCCTCAGTTGGATACCGCCTATCGTCCCGGAGGCTGGACTGTTCGTCAGCTGGTCCATCATTGCGCCGATAGCCATATGAATGCCTTCATCCGATACAAATTGGCTTTGACTGAAGAGAACCCCACAGTGAAGCCCTATGATGAGGCCCTTTGGGCTAATCTGACGGATGCTGCATTGCCAATTGAATCCTCCTTGTCCATCATTAAAGCAATCCATCTCAAATGGGGAATTTTGTTGGATTCGATGAAACACGAAGAATTCAAGAGGACCTATTTTCATCCTGAAAAGAAAAGAAATCAAGATTTGGAGGAAATAACGCTCCTTTATTCTTGGCATTCTCAGCATCATCTCGCGCATATTCAGCATCTGGTGATGAGAGAAAAATGGTAACCTTTACTTATGAATATATCACTTAAAAATCAACGAATCCTAGTCACAGGAGCGTCTAGAGGTATAGGACGTGCCATCGCCCGCCAACTTTCAGAGTCAGGGGCCGAGGTCATCATTCATTACAATTCAAATAAATCCGAGGCGGAAAGTCTCCAAAATCAGTTAAAAAACCCGGCACATATAGAAGCTTGTGACCTTTCCAGGTCAGCAGAAGTTGTAGGGTTTATTCCAAGAATGGTAGAAAAATATGGCCCCTTGACTGCCTTGGTTAATAATGCAGGAATTTCACCCGCAGCAGCGGACACCTTACCCACAGGGGAATGGCTTCAGATTTGGGAAAGAGTAATGGCCGTCAACGCCACAGCAGTAGGCATTCTGACGAAAGAATTTGTCGATCAAGCCAAAGTTCAGGAAAATGGTCGTGTCGTCATGATCTCCTCACGTGCGGCTTTTCGGGGAGATACACCGGATTATTTGGCCTATGCGGCTTCAAAAGGAGCATTGGTAAGCCTCACTCGATCCATTGCAAGACACTACGGAAAATTAGGAATCAAGGCGTTTCTCATTGCTCCCGGATTTACCCGAACTGATATGGCAAATGGAATTTTGGCGGAATATGGGGAAGACTTTGCACTCAAGGATATTGCATTGAAGGAATTAACTCTTCCTGAGGATATCGCTCCGATGGTGACTTTGCTTTGTTCCGGATTGGCAGATCATGCAACAGGCACTTCAATTGATATGAACGCAGGTTCCTATGTGAGATAAAACCTGAAAAGATTTCCAACAAAACCTTCATGCTCTTTTAGGGGTTTTTAGATTGATCTCTCCAAAACAACTCATGGCCCAAAGCGATCAAGTACTTACGCCTGAAGTAGTCAAACTTCTGAAAATCTTCATTTTTTTGTCCTTGGGTCTTGTTTTGATTCTTTCATTTTTTAATAGCTATCGAGCAAACAATACCGGAGAGGATAAATCCTATCGAGTAAATGATTCCAACCGCCTGTATTTTATGAATGTAAGAGCCATTCATTATGATCGGCAAGTTCGCCGTGATGCAGGTATGACGTTATTTCGTCATGGGAAAAGGCTACAGTCCGATGCGCAACCCTCCTTGGATTTGGTGATACTTTTAAATCCGGTGAAAGATGATGCCTACATCTACTTTGAATTGAAAAATGCAGATTGGCCTATTCGGCTCAGTGCAAAAACAGACAAGGATGTCCTGGTTTTTGATTTCTCAAATGGAAACAATGATGAACATTTTGGCCTGATCCAAAAGTTAAAGCCTCTAATTCAGGCGAATGCAGAGTTTGAGCTAATCCTGGACGGCAAAACATTTCCAATTTGGTCCAATGAAATGGAAAAAGAGGCGGTAAAGTCAGTTGTAGAAGACTATTTTAGGCTTCTGAATTAAACCAACTAAAAATGGATCAACCCACAAATCCCGGACTGGAATTTTTTAAAACACAGATTGGAAAAAAGCTGGACAAAACACCTTCTGCGGCAGGGAACTGGCTAAGCGGAACCTTATTGGAAATAGACTTACACCATATCAAAGTGTCCTACATTGTTCGTCCAGAGATGTGTAATCCCGGCAAAATTCTTCATGGTGGAATAGCTTCGCTGATGCTGGATGATGTGATCGGTATGGGAAATTTCGTGGCAGGATCTGAGTACCTGATGACCAGTATTAATTTGAATGTAGATTTTTTATCTGCTGCACAAATTGGTGAAAAACTGGAAGTTACAGCGAAATTGATTCGTTCCGGTTCAAATCTGAATCATTGGGAAGCCGTAATTCGAAAAGAATCCGGAAAGTTTGTGGCCAAAGCAAGCTCCAATCTGATCAAGACTCATGTGAAGCTCAAGGAACTTGGTTTTTAATTATTTTAAACAAATAAATTTTATACGATGAAAAAAGTAATTCTTTTAGCCTCTTTTGGCTTGATTTCAACTGCTGCCTTTGCACAGTGGACTGTTTCCTATCACCAAAGTAATCTGCCTTTTTTGGGAGTAAATAAGCAATTGGGAGAAAAATGGCTCCCGGAATTCCGAGTGGGAACGGACAATTTTGTGGATAATGTTTCTTTGGAATTAGTGATCAATCACATTTTTTACAAAAATGATCGAATCGACTTCTATGGAGGAATTGGAGGGCGCATTCAAAGTTTTGAGGGATTAGTAATTCCCGTCGGACTTAATATTTATCCATTCGAGCGAAAGGATTTTGGTTTTCATATCGAAGCGGCACAGTTTATTGGAGATGGAGATGTTTTTCGAGGTTCATTTGGGATCAGGTATCGATTCTTGAAGGAGTGAAAAACGCCTGGATCCAAAAGAATAATGCATTAAACACAAGGGTTTTTTTAACCTGATTTTCGTTGAATTGCTAGATTTGGTTTTTTCAAATTTGGCTTTTTAGCTTCGCTAAATTGCCCCAGACGCACAGATTTTTCGACTTTGAAATTTATTGATTCATCATCTGTGCATCTGTGGCAATCCCAATTCAGAACTGCTCCAGCTTCACCATCATATCCCAAACAGCTATTCCTAAGGACACCGAAATATTCAGGGAGTGCTTAGTTCCCAGTTGAGGGATTTCCAGCACTTGATCGCAGGCTTTTAATACATCTTCCTCTACCCCAAAAACTTCATTTCCGAATATTAAGGCATATTTTTTCCCTTTTTCAGGGGAAAAATCATTGAGCTTGATGGAGTTTTCTACCTGCTCCAAAGCACAAAGTTGGTAATCTGATTTTTGTAGCTTTTCCACAGCTTCCATAGTATTCAGGCAATATTCCCAATCCACAGATTCAGTCGCGCCTAAAGCTGTTTTTTGGATGTCTCGATGGGGTGGAGTGCCGGTGATACCGCAAAGGAAAATTTTGGCTATCCGAAACGCATCTGCTGTACGAAAGGCGGATCCTACGTTATTCAAACTCCGGACGTTGTCCAGTACCAAAACGATTGGTGACTTTTCGGTCTGCTTATATTCTTGAATCGAAAGCCGATCCAGTTCCTCCATGCTTAATTTCTTCATCTTTTTTGTTCTGCTATCCGAAACGGCTATTTTCAGGCCTTATTACAAGTTCAAAAGTACTACAATTCCCATTTTATCCCCATGAGCAAATCCAAAGACGGACAAGAAACTCCCCTGATGAAGCAATACAATGCCATCAAGGCCAAACACCCGGGTGCCTTGTTGCTCTTTCGAGTGGGGGATTTCTATGAAACCTTTGGTGAAGATGCCGTGGTTGCCAGTAAGATTTTGGACATTGTGCTGACCAAGCGTGCAAATGGCGCAGCATCCCATATCGAGTTGGCGGGTTTTCCACATCATTCTTTGGACAACTATCTCCCAAAGCTTGTTCGTGCAGGAAATCGAGTCGCTATCTGCGATCAACTTGAAGATCCCAAGTCGGTCAAGGGAATAGTCAAGCGCGGTGTGACCGAGTTGGTTACGCCCGGACTTTCCTACAATGACCAAGTTCTCGATACACGAAAAAACAACTACCTCGCCTCTATCCATTTTGGCAAGGAAAAGCACGGAATAGCCTTTTTGGACGTTTCTACAGGGGAATTTATGTGCGCTCAGGGCAACTCTTCTTATTTGGAAAAGTTGATCCAGAGTTTTGCACCATCAGAGATCATTTATTCAAAAGCAGCAAAGAAGACTGCCGCAGAGATCATCAAGAACGAATTCATCACTTTTCATTGTGAGGATTGGGTTTTCCAGTACGATTTCACCTATGAAAAGCTGAAAAACCATTTTGGAACGGCCAATTTGAAAGGATTTGGGATCGAAGAATTGGAGTCTGGAATCATAGCTGCCGGTGCCATTTTGTATTATTTGGAAGAAACGGAGCACCGGGAAGTCCAACATATCTCCGCGATTTCCAGAATAGCGGAAGAGAAATATGTTTGGCTGGACAAATTCACGATCCGCAACCTGGAGTTGGTTTTTCCACAGCATGAGGGAGGCGTTCCCTTGATCAATATTTTGGATCAGACTGTCACCCCGATGGGTTCCAGAATGATGAAAAAGTGGATGGTACTTCCTCTGAAAGAAAAACAAGCCATCGAAGAGCGCTTGAATGTGGTGGATTTTTTCTACCAAAACTCGGCCTTGATTGATGAAATTCTTGCTCCGCTTAGGCTAATCGGCGATTTGGAACGGCTGATTTCCAAAGTGGTGGTGGGTAGGGCAAATCCCCGCGAAATGAATCAAATCAAACGCGCACTTAAATCCACACTTCCGATCAAGGAAATGCTGAAAACGCAGAAAAACCCTACGCTAAAACGGCTTTCCGATCAGATTCACCCATGCGAGTTTTTGCTGGACAAAATCGATCGGGAACTCAAAGAGGATGCGCCGATGCTTGTCCACCAAGGTGGGGTGATCAAAGACGGCGTAGATTCTGAATTGGACGAATATAGAGGGCTGGCCAATACCGGAAAGGATTTTCTTGTAAAAATCCAGCAGCGTGAGGTCCAAAATACCGGGATTTCCTCCTTGAAAATTTCCTATAACAAAGTCTTCGGCTATTATCTCGAAGTGACGCATGCACATCGAGATAAGGTACCCCAGGAGTGGATCCGCAAGCAGACCTTGGTCAATGCGGAGCGCTACATCACGCCCGAACTTAAAGAATACGAGGAAAAAATTCTTCATGCAGAAGATCGGATGCAGGGTATTGAGCAACGCTATTTTACCGCCCTTGTCCAGGAGGCGGCACAGTTTGTCACTCAGATTCAACAGAACGCAAGGATTCTTGGGACCTTAGATGCTTTGATTTCTTTTGCCCAAGTGGCACTTTCCAACGGCTACTCCAGACCTAAGATTTCAGATACTGAGACGCTTGAAATCAAGGACGGCCGACACCCTGTTATTGAAAAGCAACTTCCTCCGGGGGAAAATTACATTCCCAATGATATTTACCTTGATCATGACAGTCAGCAGATCATGATCATCACCGGGCCGAATATGGCGGGTAAATCTGCCTTGCTTCGCCAAACGGCCCTCATTGTACTAATGGCACAAATGGGAAGTTTTGTGCCGTCTTCATTTGCCCGCATAGGAATTATAGATAAGGTCTTTACTCGTGTTGGCGCATCAGACAACCTATCCAAAGGAGAATCTACCTTCATGGTAGAAATGACCGAGACCGCCAGCATTCTCAACAATCTTTCCGATAGGAGCTTGGTGCTGATGGATGAGATTGGTCGGGGTACTTCAACCTACGACGGGATTTCAATCGCATGGTCGATTGTGGAATTTTTGCACAATCACCCAACGTTCAAGGCAAAAACCTTGTTTGCAACCCATTATCACGAACTGAATCAACTTTCGGGAGATTTTCCCCGAATTAAAAACTTCAACGTTTCGGTCAAAGAGGTAGGTAATAAGGTTATTTTTATGAGAAAGTTGAAAGAAGGAGGAAGCGAACATAGTTTTGGAATTCATGTCGCACAAATGGCGGGAATGCCTAATCCTATTGTCCTACGGGCGGCTGAGATCATGGGACATTTGGAAAAAGATAAGGAGCTAAAAGAGAAAAAAGAACATTTTAAATCCATGCCCAAGAATAATTTTCAGCTAAGTTTGTTTGAAATGGATCCAAAGTTTACAGAGGCAAAACAGCTTTTAGATCAGATTGATATCAACGCAATCTCACCGATTGAAGCACTTTTGAAATTGCACGAAATAAAAAAGAAATTGGAATAATTTGTTCGGAATCGTATATTCTCATCAGATTTAAACTAACACACACTCTTATTTAAGATGGATAAGGTATTACTCAAAAACCTGAAAAAGCAGGATAAGTATACCAAATTCTTTAAGGAATGGAAGAATCAGGAATTTAAGGGTGAAATAGATGAGCCAAAACTCAAGGACGAACTGGCTACCCTTAGTAAGACTATTGGGATGCAGGAAAGTCTGGTTATTGCATGTTTCGATTACCGAAATCTGAATCTTGCTTTTTTTACGGGAAATGTGGAAAAGCTTACTGGATATCCTGAGTCAATGTTTCGAAACAAAGGCATGGAGACTTCCTTTACGATGATTCATCCGGATGATCGCCCAGAACTTTTCCGATTCCAAAAAATTGTTTTTGATGCATTTCATGGACTTTCTATTCCCGAGCGACATACCTTTGAGTTTTCTTACACCACCCGCTGGGTCCATAGAACTACCCAAGATGTAATATGGATGACATCGAAGGTTAGACCCTATGTGATCGATGAATGCGGCAATTTCATTATGGATTTGCATATCATTGTTCAGCTTTTTACTCCTCCAAAATCCAAAAATTACGATTGGAGTTATACGTATTCCAAGGCCGATGGAACTAGGATATTTGTCAGTAAAAACTCACCTGTGATTAAAGCGGTCAAATTGACTTCAAAAGAGCGGGAAATAGTGGATTTGATTTTGGAAGGAAAAGAATCAAAGGAAATAAGTAAGATTTTGAATATTTCCATAAATACAGTTGCAACCCACCGAAAGAATATACTTCGAAAGCTTGGAGCAAAGAATGTCGGAGAGATGATAAAGATTTTGGCCTCCTACAATTTTTGAAGAGACTGTAAATCAAGGTTCAACGCGGATTTTAAAGCCATTAAAAAAAAAATCCGCCATACTGACTTGTAAAATTATTTTGTGGGCTTACCTTTGCATCCACAATCGCTCAAAAAAAGATTTGAGTAATGACAAAAGCGAGAGTAGCTCAGCTGGTAGAGCACGACCTTGCCAAGGTCGGGGTCGCGAGTTCGAATCTCGTCTCCCGCTCAAAAAAGCCCTTGAAAAAGGGCTTTGTCATTTCAGGACATTTGGAATTTCAAATGGGACTGAGTGCTCTACTCAACAAGTAGAGTAAGCCGGGATGGTGGAATAGGTAGACACGCAAGACTTAAAATCTTGTGGGAGCAATCCCGTGCGGGTTCGATTCCCGCTCCTGGTACAGCTGATAATCAGCGATTTAGAGCTTCCTCAAAAGGGAAGCTCTTTCTTTTTAAAATCATGGGTACAACATAGGTACAACAAAGAGATTTTTCCTGGTGCCATTTAAATGAAAAAAGGCGAAGCTCGTACACATTCTGGATCTTATTTGGTTCTTCTTCGTGTAAATTTCAGTAAAGGTTTTCCCCAGAGTTTTCTTAATTAATCATCTATTCCATGAATGTCATATGTCTGCATGAAGAGGCTTTCTATGCCCTGATTGATACGGTGGTCAAGCGGATCAAAGAGACGCATGGCATTAAGGAAGATAAATGGATTACAACCGATCAAGCTATGCGCAAGCTCGGTATTACGAGTAAAACCACTTTGCAGAAATGGCGGGATGAAGGACGCATTCGTTTTACTCAACCAGAGAAAAGGATCATCCTTTACGATAATGACTCAATCAAAGAGTTTTTAGAAAAAAACGCCAAGGATACATTCTAATCGTAATCATTAAATCACAAGGTTATGGGTTTTTCAGCACTGAGTAAGGAAGAAGAAGAAAAATACGCCAGAGGCTATAATGCTTTTAGTTTTATAAAACAGTATGAACCTGATTTGGTCAAAGAGCTTGATTCAATCAAGGCAGATGGGGCTTATTTTGATGGGTTACGTCATGGCCGTTTAGATGATCGAATGAATGAGTTCTATGAGAACAAACTGCCCGAATGGATGGAAGGCGTTGATCCCTTAAAAGATCAATTTGATGACAATGAAAAAGACATTACAAAAGATCCATCAAAAGAAGATGTTGATCCTACAAAAGATCAATTCAATGATAATGGAAAAGATATTATTGGCGGTCCATCAAAAGAAAGAGATTATGATGGCCCTGAATTAGATCGATAAAACCTCTTTTGAAAATACATCCCGCAACGGACTTTCTTGAAAAAAGTTGGAAAGATTGATACGAAAAAAAATAAATTAAATTTATTCAGATGTGGCTTTGAAGTTTATTGAATAAGTTTTATAATTATAAAATCAGTGTTCGAATG
Organism: Algoriphagus alkaliphilus; assembly: GCF_900103735.1. Lineage (GTDB taxonomy): Bacteria > Bacteroidota > Bacteroidia > Cytophagales > Cyclobacteriaceae > Algoriphagus > Algoriphagus alkaliphilus. The sequence continues at coordinate 282,722 of NZ_FMXE01000002.1, forward strand.
CACAATAATGTCTCTTGCATTCGCTATGCCTTCACCTTGGGGAATTACGCCGACATCCCTTACACATCATTCAGGCAGCGTTGACCAAACCGCTTTTAGTCTTGGTATCCTTTAATCAGAGTACCCTTCTTGGAAAAGTCCCTAAACGACGAACACCATTGTGGCTTATTGAGTAAGCCATTTATCGCCTCCGGTTAGAGAGAAAAGTGAACATCTGAGCTCATTTTTCGCCTCTATAAAAAGTACGCACGCTCAACTTGTTCACTATCAATGCTCTCAAACCATGAACACCCAAGCTCACGGCAAATCCTTCTTGGATATTCCCGTATTCCACTTCCCCACACCAGAAGGCCAAAGTGCCTTTACTATTCGCCACGCTGTTGAAGGCATTCAAATTGTCGGTGGCATCGGCTCTGGAAAAACATCTGGTTCAGGCCGCTTTCTAGCCCTCAACTATCTCAAACTTGGCTTTGGCGGTCTTGTCATGACTGCAAAGCCTGACGAGAAAGACCTGTGGATAGACTATTGCACAAAAGCAGGTCGGCTTGATGACCTCATTATCATTGAACCAGGCGGTAAATACTGGTTTGACTTCCTGGCCTACGAATCCTCCCAAAACGGCACAGGCAATGCTTTTACCGAAAACGTCGCTGAAGTTTTAAAGGTCGTTATTGAGTCCTCCAAGATCAAAGACCGAGGTGTTTCAAAAGACGATCCTTTCTGGCAACAGGCTTTGGATATGCTGATATTCAACGTCATTGATCTGTGCTTGATGGCCTATGACAAAGTAACTGTCCAGCTTCTTCACGACATTGTTCAATCCCTCCCCAACGCAAAGAAACCTGCCATGGCCTCTCAAAAAGAATGGGATGCCTTTTATCTGGAGGATCGTAAAAAGTGGATGGAGCAAGAGGAAAAAAGACGTGCTCAAACGCCCCATACCCAAGAGTTCAAGGAACGGAAATATACCCCTTCCAAACAACCTACGCCTTTTGAAAAAGCCATGGTGGAAGCCCATCGACGATTTAAAGAAAAGGTGGATGCGTATATGGAGGGCAACCGTGATAATCTGGATACGCTCAGGGGTAATCAGGATTTATCGGATTTCTTAAAAAGTGAGTTTCCTCATATCCGCACATTTCACCATCTCTGGCAGTTTTTCATGGAGTCATTCCGCACACTCAATGAAAAAACCCGCAGCATCATTGAATTCTCATTCACAGGGTTCCTGTTCCGTTTACTACGTGAGCCGATTTTCTCTCTGTTCTGCAAAGGGAACTACAATGTGACCCCAGAGGATAGCTTGAAGGGTAAAATCATCCTGTTGAACCTGCCTGTCAAATCCCTCCATAAAGTGGGACGTGATTGCCAAATCCTCTTCAAATATATCTGGCAAAGAGCTATGGAGAAGCGGAATATCAAGGAAAACCCCCGTCCCGTTTTCTTATGGGCGGATGAAGCCCAAAACTTCATTCATGAGCATGACCCTGTGTATCAGGCAACCGCTCGATCCTCTTGTATTTCGACTGTGTACATTACGCAAAACCTGCCGAACTACTATGCAATGATGGAAAGCGATAATGGTTCTGCACGGGTTAAAAGCTTCTTAGGCACCATGGGTACCAAGATCTTCCATGCCAATGCAGACATCGAAACCAATCAATATGCTTCAAACCTCGTGGGTGAAGCCTATATTGAGAAATTCACGGAGACCACTGGTCTTTCCAAAGAATCCCCCAATTTCTCTCAGAACAAATCCATAGAGCTTGAGAAAGTCTTCCGGCCAGAAGATTTTATCCCACTCAAGACGGGATCGCCAAACAATGCCTACATGGTGGAAGGGATAATCCACCGCCAGGGCGATCCTTTGTTTGATGGAAATAACTACATGAAGCTGACTTTTGATCAGAAGTTCACGCCTTCATAGAGACTATCCCCAATAATCAACAGTACAAGCGTTGAACTTCCTGACCTGCCTAATTGCGCACGAGAAGGCCACAGGATCGTTACGCCCTGTCTTGAACTAAACACTATTCAGACAAGCCATTTTGCCTGACCGTGGAAAAGTATGTCCATGTCACACCTCTCTCATGGAGGTGATTAGGATTGGTCTGTCTAACCTTCAGTTCACTTTATCTCAAATCTTTATTCACTTTAAAATCATAGAAACCATGAATATCACTTATTATTCTTCTGTAAAAATGCAGCGTCAATTGCCAATTGAAGTCGCTGTTTTAAAGCTGATTTACAATATCCTCTCAATCCCGAAAATGGCCCTGGAGGTCTTTTCGAGAAAGAGCTTCGGAGAACGGTATTTCAGCCCGTTTATAAGCGTCTTTGGGATCATCATTCTGGCGATTGTGCCGATGATCTTCCCAACGACAGACAGATACCCATTTAGCATGTGGCAAATGATCGGCGCAAATATGAGCTGGTACCTATACTTGGCAGGATTCACCACCATGTGTGTGTTGCGGTATTTAGAAATCAGGCATGAGCCGTCCGTCTTTGACTTTGCCAAGCATAGTCTCTTTGATGGGGAACATCAGGAATGGTTCCACAAACTTGTCTTAAGCCGATTTGGCAAGCTCACCCCTCGATTGATAGATATCTGGGTAGAGCCAGGATTCTATTTCCTTATCGGCATTCTTCTCGTCACCTTCCAATTCATCTTCATCGGTATTTGGATTATCCTGTGTGCTTTGTGCTATATGCTGGCTAATCAGATTTCTTACAATCAAGGCGATCATATGATCATGGATTGGATTGACCGTTTGATTGAAGCCGAGCAGTTTGAGCGGTACTTTGTCGATAATCGACCTACCTCCGAAACCAAAGGGTTTAAGATTAACGGTAGGCGACCTGTTGGCAAAAAGATGCAACAAGCAGTAGCGAAGCTGGCAACATCCTCAACGGGTGATTTGAAGGATAAATCAGGTCAGCCTGTAGACTGGGATTGGCTGAAAAAGAATGCCTTTGATGACGAGGGCAACCCCAGCTTGAACTACTTCAATAAGATGTAAATCAAAAAAGCCTCCTGCCTCAAGAGCACTGCAGAAAAATTAGGGAACGACCCCCGGGGGCACTGCGAGTGAATTAGGATTTTGGGGTGGGGGGCATGTATTAGGGGAGATGTCTGATGGTTAAGTTTGGCTTGGGAGGGTGTGTTTTCGAGTGACGATTTGGGAACGCACTTTCCACAGGCCAAATATCGGTGAATGATCATAAATGCGTTTTGATAAAAATTTTGCAGTGCTTGGATGATTGATCAGGATTTACCTCGCTAAATACAGAATAAAACGCATGTAATGCCTTTGAAAAGAAGAAGCGATAAAGCTCAAAAAATGGATGATAATTGATACTGATTAGAGTTTCTTATTCAGCAAATACCATCTCCAATTTTGACGCACTTACAAGCAAAAATTAACTACACTCAGCGTCATGATCCGCATGATTTTATCTTCATCTTCCGAAGCTGCCAAATCCTACTTTTCGGAGAGTTTGGCAAAGGCGGATTATTACATCAACGATCAGGAACTCAAAGGCAGTTTTCATGGCAAACTTGCCAACCGTTTAGGCCTTTCACAAGAAGCATCGAAAGATCAGTTTTTTGCACTATGCGAAAATAAAAACCCGATCACCCAAGATCCACTGACCATGCGGACCTATGAGAACAGGCGCATTGGCTATGACATTAATTTTCATTGTCCGAAGTCGGTTTCGATTATCCATGCTTTTTCCAAAGACAGTCATGTCATGGATATTTTTCAGTCGAGTGTAAGAGAGACCATGACTGAAATAGAAAAGTCTTCCAGTACTCGTGTCCGTAAGTTTGGAAAGATGGATGATCGACAAACAGGCGAACTCGTCTGGACGGAGTTTATTCACCAAACAGCACGTCCAACAGAAAATCATGCGCCTGACCCTCACCTTCATGCCCATTGCTTTGTGTTCAATGCTACTTGGGATCATGTTGAAAAGGAATATAAAGCAGGGCAGTTTGGCGATATAAAGCGGGATATGCCGTTTTATCAAGCACGGTTTCATAAAGTGCTGTCCGATAAATTGATTGATGCAGGGTATGAGATCAGACGTACCAAATCATCTTTTGAGATTGTGGGTGTACCACAACACGCCATTGATCAGTTTTCCAAGCGCACAAATGAGATCGGACAGATTGCGCAGGAAAAAGGCATTACCGATGCGAAGGAGCTAGATAAGCTTGGAGCCATGACCCGAGGCAAAAAAGCTTCAGGTATGTCCATGGCAGAACTAAGGGACAACTGGCGCACCCAAATCAAGGAAAGTGAAATGGCATCAGAGCCAGGCATGGAGATCAACCCACAAATCCGTCATACGGATCCTGATAAGTTGAAGGAGAAAGAACATCGATTAACAGCTGAAATCAGCGTTAATCATGCCATTAACCATGGCTTTGAACGGGCATCCGTGATGCCAACCTCCCGTATTTTGGCGGAAAGTTACCGTCATGCGATTGGGGACAATCGCACCACCATCGAGGACATCAATACAACTCTTCAGGAGAAGAAAAGTCTGATTCATCTCAAAGAGGCTGGCCGAGACATGATCACAACCCATTTCGTGATCGAAGAAGAACGAGAAATGGTTTATTTGGCCAAGGAAGGGCTTGGGAATTCTTCGCCGCTATACACCTCCCCACCAGAGATCAAGGGCCTCAAGGGCAAGCAAAAGGCTGCTGTGGAGGATATTTTGACCAATACGAACCGAGTATCCATTATTCGGGGTGTGGCGGGATCAGGAAAGACCTTTTTGCTCAAAGAAGCGGTGAACAAGATTGAGGCAAAAGGTAAACAGGTAACTCTCATTGCTCCGACCGCTCAAGCGTCTCGTGGAGTGTTACGGGAAGATGGGTTCCAAAAAGCGGAAACCGTTGCCAAGTTCTTGAATGACCCCAAAATGAAACAGGAAATCAAAAACCAAGTCCTTTGGGTGGATGAAGCCGGACTTTTGGGGACAAAGGATATGGTCAGCCTATTAAGGGTCACACGTGAACAAAATGCCCGTCTGGTGTTGATGGGAGACACACGTCAGCATGCAAGTGTATTGAGGGGCGATGCGTTACGGATATTAAATACTGTTGGGGGGATTGAAACCTCAGAGGTAAGCCAAATAAAGCGGCAAGAGAATGTTTACTATCGAGAAGCAGTACAAGATTTAGCAAATGGTGCCATCCGATCCGGCTTCAACCGCTTGGATCAATTAGGCTTCATTAAAGAAATTGATCCTCTAAAACCAAACAAGGCTTTGGTGAATGACTATGTTCAGGCTATCAAAAACAAAAGATCAGCATTGGTCATTTCACCGACCCATGCTCAAGGCGAAAAGGTAACAACTGATATTCGAAAAGAGCTCCAACGTAAAAAATTAATTGCCAAGCGGGAAAAGAAATTGACCAGGCTTGAAAACACCAATTTAACAGAGAGCCAGAAAAAAGATCATCGAAATTTTCGGAAAGGTCAATTTGTACAGTTTAGCCAGAATATCGACCAGTTCCGCAAAGGAACTCTTTGGTCAGTAGAAGAAACAAAGGATGGAATACCCTTTCTGAAAAATCACAGCGGTGAAAAAGCAGCTGTACCCTATCAGAAAGCTGATTATTTTGATCTCTTCGATAGCAAGCCCATTTTTCTTTCAAAAGGGGATCAAGTGGTCATTACCAAAAATGCCCAGGATCAATTCAAACACCGAATGAATAATGGTGATTTCCTGAAAGTGGATCAAATTACCAGAGATAACAAACTCGTTCTAATCAACCCGAAGAGCCAACAAAAATATACAGTAAACAAAGATTTTGGGCATATCAAACATGGGTATGTAGTCACCTCTCATGCCTCACAGGGCAAAACAGTGGATGAGGTGTTCATCTCCCAACCAGCTTCTACCTTTCCTGCCACCGATGCCAAACAGTTTTATGTTTCCGCATCTCGTGGTAGAAAAGCGGCCCATATCTATACGGATGACAAAGAAGAGCTGCTTGAGCATGCAAGTACCATGGGTGATCGGAAATCGGCTCTAGAGCTTGCAAAGGAAAATGGGATTTCCGAGGATCATGCAATTGAGCGATCAGCCGAAAAGATTAAGGATAAGTCACAAACTCCGGAGCGAAACAGCCAAAAAGAAAAACAACTAGACGACCTATTTTATGAGCCAGAGCGATGATTTCTTTGACAGCATGTTTGGCAGATCAGAAGGCCAATCCACTGATCCCAAAGAAGAGGAAAAAGCCAAATTTGAGGCGATCCGCTATTACCAGAAAGGGGAATTTTCGCTATATATCAGTTTTGTGGATCTGAAACAAAGACGGAGCTTTTTTAACTACAGTCGAATGCTTTCAGCGGAATATGACCCGACCATACAACGGATCAAGCTGACTTTCTCAGAAAATATGATTGAACTGGAAGGAATGCACTTAGAAAAATTATACTACCAACTCATGGAAAATCAGGTCAAAGAGATCATTCAGCAGGATAAACGATACATTGAAATCAGAAATAGCATTCCTACTGTTTTTGAATTGAAAATAATCTAATTAAAATTTTTCAATTAGACTTATATCTTTTTGATCTCATTTCAAAGGCAGTTTCACCACCTTCCATAACATCACATATTTCTTTCTTAATTGCCGCTTGTTCAACGGTTCCTGAATGCAAGACTTTTAACGTATTGCTTTCTGTATCCATAGAAACAATAAATTCAGCATCACCATTTACAGGAACATTCGCATTGTGAGTTACCACAATTAATTGTCTTCTTTCTTTTGCTTGCTTAAGTCTATCTACGATCAACTCATAAACCAATCTGTTATCCAAGTCATCTTCAGGTTGATCAAGAATTAGAGGTAACCTTCCGTATGACAAAATGAAGGTTAAGATTGCGGTTGTTTTTTGTCCCGCAGATGCAGTTGATAATGACCTAAAGGTAGAAGTGGCGGTTGGTTTATATTGAATCTCGATCTCATCTTCGGGCAACATCAATTCTATTTCGTCAATTTGAGCATCATTCAACGTTCTAACTAGATTTACAAAAAATCCTGAAACGATAGAACCGACATCTTTATTCTCTTTTATCTTTAAAAAAATACTTCTTAAATCCTTTATTTTATTTTCTACATTCCCATTGAAACAAAGCTCCACTAGAGCATCTACATCAGATTGAAATGAGGTGTTTTCTCTTTGCAAAATTGTTCTTAATCGAGCCTCAAAGTCCACTTTATTTCTGAATGGCTTGATATTAACTTTTACTTTGTCACCAACCAAAACCCCTTTAACAAATTTTTGTCTTAGATCTGTAATTTCCTTACTTAAGCGGAGATATTCATCTCGCAGTCTTTCTCTTTCTTTTTTATCTAATTTTCGTGTCTCATTTTTAGCAATTATATTTTCAAGTTCTATTTCTAGCTCTGATTTTTCCATTGAAAATCTTTCAAAACTTGAAATTGAATCGATACCATCTTTTTCAAGTTCTTCTCGTTTTTGGAAAAATTCTTCTGAGGTCCTTGTCAAATCTTTTTTCCATTGAGATGTATTAATTGATTTCTCAAAACCAGATTTAATTTGAACTACTTCTTCTTTTAACTTTTCTAACGATTTTTTTATATTTTCAAATTCTACTATTACAATTTTAGAGGCGGACTTCAATTCTACCTCATGCGTTTGACTAAAAATTGTAGTATCGAAATCTTCAATTTTAATATTTTGTGCTAATTGATCTATTTGATTTTTCCTATCCTCGATTTCAGAGCGAAATGCGTTTATCAAGTGGTCTTGATTTGTATATGTTTCTTTTGCTTTTAATAAACTGGCAATTCCACTTTGCTGAAGTTTTTTTATGTTTGCTTCTAGATCCTTAATCCGTGTTTCAATTTTACCTTTTCCTGCTATTACTACATCTGCCGTTCTAATTGCTGCAGATTTTTCTAAAAATAATTTTTTTATATGTTCTCTATCTATTTTTATTTTCTCAAGCCCTTCAATAGCTCTATCAATTCGTTCTCTTAATGCATTAGGCTCTTGTGCAATTTCATAAATCTGCTTCTGAGAATAGTGTTCAAATTCAAAAAAATCTATATATCCCTCATCTTTTATATCTTCCCAAATCCCTTCCTCATTTCTTTTCTGAATATTGATTGTTTGAGCTTTTGAATCAGTAATATTGGAAGCAATTATCTTATGAGGAATTTCATTTCTTATGAACTCAATTTCAATTATAGATTCATCTGTTAAGACACCTTTTTTTTGCCTACCAGATACTTTCTTGTAAAATTCATTATGATCTTCAAGAATTTCTTTTAATTCATTTAAATCGCTCGTCTTATTAAATACTCCACGAATAAATCTTAAAATACTCGATTTTCCACTACCTCTGCCTCCTATTAAAGTATTTAGCTGTGGATTAAAATCAATTATTAGAGGTATTTTTTCCTCTGTAATAGTAGTATTTAATATAGAAATTGATTTAATCCAAAGATTTGGCTTTGTATATGGAGTATCATTTGAGTCAAAATCATTCTTGATACGATAATCAGGTAAAAGAAATGCTTGCCTTAACCCTTCCAAAGAAGGGCATTCATCCATTTTTATCCAAGTAAAACGTCTTCCAATACCCCAAAGACCGTGTTTTGGGTTTTTTGGCTCATGTGGATTATCAGAGAATGTTAGAATTGCTAATTGATTTTCTAAAGCATATTTCACTGGAGTAAACCACGCCTTTAAGAATGAATCATCAATTTGAGGATTAGGATTATTATAATAGTTGTTTAAAAAGGACTTTAGATCTGTATTTCCCGAAGTTTGGAGCGAAGTGTCCAAAAATTCTTTATGAACAACTTGTACGGCGTTTATATCGTCTCGCGAATAGAATTTTTCTAAATTTTGGGCGCTTAATGTATTTAGTCCTGCATATTCGTCAATGTGAGCAGGTATAATCAAAGCACCGCTTCTAGCAGTAGCTATATCAGCAATTTCAAAAACGGATTTAGTTGTTGTTGCATCTTGTTGACCGTATTGGGTATATTCAATATCACATTTACTCAAAAAGCTTTTCACATCTTCTTCACCTTTTGATGGGTCAAATAGAATTAGGAGGTGTATTTTTGATGTATCACAAGTTATTTCAACTCCTGGAAAAACCACCAATTTCGTTCCACGGGCAGCATCTTGAATTGATGAAATTCCTAATGATGAGTTGTGGTCTGTAACTGCTACACAATCTAAGCCTTGTTCGATGGCTCTATCTACCCACTGTTTAGCAGTTACGGTTTTATCCAGAAAACATAAGCTTGAAGTAGTATGTAAATGCAAATCACATTTATACCATCGGGCTCCTTTGAATAATATATCGTTTTGCATTTACAAATTATTCTTTCTTTTAATTTTGTAATTATTGCCAATTTTCTTGATTTTGTCACTATCTAATTGAAAGTAAACGCTCCAGCCCATTAAAGGTGGGCTGGAGCCTAGCCGTTATTCTGGCCGTAATTCCTTCAAGAAGCGGACAGCTTTTGTTGCCTGATTTGCGGCAGGAATAATCAAGCCTTTGTCGCTTTTCAAAGCTTCTAGCCAGGAACCAATATAAGCAGCATGGTTTGTTTTTTCTAGGGTATTAATCCCAAACTCTGCACAAAGGAACGCCGCTCCTAATTCTGCGACTAATTCTTCTTTGGCGTAAAGTTCCTGTTTATTGGCATTGAATTCGGATTTGGCTTTAAATCTATCCAATCGGCAATCGGCTCCTGACCAGTGGATCAGCTCATGCATGAGAACGGAATAATATCCTTCCGTGGCCGAACATGCTGGCGTATCCATAAAACTCAATAGATACGGCATTTGGATAAAATCCTCTTTCAGGCTGAAAAAAGCCTGCTCCCCTCCATGTCTGATGATGGCTTTTGTATTTTCTACAAAAGCATCAACTGCATGGATGCGTGATACCAGCGGTTCTTTTTTCTCATCTTGATCAGAATGAATGACATCTTCCCCGTTATAACTCTCTAATTGGCAGCGGTTGAAAACGTGGTATGTTTTGAGGAATGGGATTTTTTGCAATTCGTCTTGTCCCTCAACTTCTTTTTCCAAAAAGTCATAGTAGACAACCATTGTTCCTTTTTCGCCTTTACGAATGAGTTCTTTGTTTTCCGACCATTGTTTGAAAGTGGCCCATTCTGGTGATGCAAATTGCTTTTCATGGGCGGTGCACCACAAGAGCAAATTGTTGATCCCGTTATAGTGGTTTTTGGAAACGGTATTGTACGGAAGTTCCAATGTTGCCCCCTGACCTTTCCAAGGCTTGTACCAAGGAATATTTCCTTTTTCCAATTGGCTGATAATGCGATCTGTGACGACTTGGTGAATATCTTGGCGGGATTTTGTTTGAGTGATTGTTTGAGACATGGTGTTGTTCCTTTTCTCGATTGGTTGACGGTTACAGGTGATGAAAGACCGCAAGAAAAGTGACCTAACCGGCTGTTATTTTGGTGCGCGAGGAAGCCCGAAGGGCGGGGAAAATAATAGTTGGAGACGGGAATGCTTGCGGTACATCTCCTGTCCCAAAACCGTCTGCCTCGTTGAGAAAAGAACATGGAAAACCATTGTCCATCACGCCTTAAATCAATCGCCTGATATCTTCTAAAATCAGAGAGCTTTGAGCCTTTGGATTTAGGTATTCAGGGCAATAAAATATGGGGGCTGTTGGTTTCCTGTCCGTTTCCTGGCACCTATAGCCGGATTAGATCTGTTTTGTGGATGTCAGAGACCAAGCTTTTGCATGTGCCAGGCATTGACATCTTTGAAGGGTCGATACACCTCATTCATGGGCGTATGCACCATGAGGCTGTGTTCTTGCTTGAAAATATGTGTGAGGGCATTTTGAGCTTTGCGTCCCGCCTCATCATTATCCATCCACGTGTAGCCAACCGAATAGCCGTATTGGTAGAGGTAAGGTAGGATTTGGGTCATATTACTGACCGAGTTGAGGATAATGGTATCGTCTTGAAACGGTCGCCCTTCCAGTTGTGTAATGGCTGATAGATAATCCATCATCCCTTCAAAAATATGGATGCCAGGCGGCTTTGATTTCTGGCCTCGGATGAATGATATTGTCTTTGCCCCGACTGAGGCTTTGAAACCAGGCTTTGTCAATTCCAAGCCGCCATTTTCTGTATCCCAAGCTAGAGCCGTAATGAGCCGTCCCGTATTGGTGTTGAGGACACAAGCCTGTTTCAAGTAATGCTGGCCAAGAGATAACGGAATGCCTCGTCTGTGGAGGTAGTGAATTAATTGCGGCCTTGTGATGGGAGAAACATAATCCAAGGAATAAACAGGCTGTTTTTTGATTTCAGGCTGCTTTTCAAACTTCACAAAGACGACATTGCTGCCAATCAGACGATCCAGCCATTTCAAGGCATCGGATACAGAATTGGCTTGACATTGCGATTGCAAGATGGCCTGAGCCAATCGGACGGTATCGCCTCCGATGGCTTCGCCAAAATCAAACCATAAGTTTTTTTCATTGTGAACATGGAAGCTGGCGGTTTTCTCAGCTCGAAGCGGAGAGAGAAACCAGCTTTCTTGATTGTTGCAGCGTGTGGGTTTTAGACCGACACGGTTCAGGATTTCAGATATAGGAATAGCCTTAGCCTGTTCGATGTTCATCGAAGACTCCTTGTAATATCAAATGTTGAGTTAAGAGGTCGCTAGGGCTGAAGCCCTCACGGGGTCAGCCCAAGGCTAACTTTGTAAATTCCGCTGCATGAAGGCGTCCAAGTCAGATTTGCGGTAACGCACCGCACGACCGACTTTGAGCGGTTTGAGGTCATAGCGTTTGGTGCAATCCCAAACAGCCATGGTGTTCGGAGAAATGCCAAGATATTTGGCGGCAGTCTTTCGATCCATCAGTTGGTTTTGTGGATCATCTTGAAAATTGCGTGTCATATAAAAATCCTTTCCGTGCCCATATGAAACCCGTTTCCATTCCGAAACTAGGAATACAGTCCTTATATCACAGTAAATCGAAAACTGAAGAGGAATTTCATCCTATATTAAATAAATAGGTTTAGATAAGAAGGGTTAAAGACTGAAGAAATCCTGATACAAGAAATTAAACATCTGAATTACAATTAAATATAAAACTGACAAAAAGCTCAAGGCTGTGTACCAAACGAAGTGAACAGATTTTTGCATGAATTTTAAATGAAAATTCTATCACCTTGAAAGCTTCTGGGATATATTGGCTTTATGAAGACCTTGGAAAAGTTGAAAGGCCATTTGCAACGTGGAAACCTATATCGCCGCTCTGATTTAGAGCAGTGGTCAACAAGTGTGGACAGGCATTTGAGGCAATTGGTAGCTGAAGGAACTCTCCAAAAAATGTCTCAGGGTCTTTACTATTTCCCAAAGGAGACTGATTTCGGCCCAGCTCCCCCTGATGAAAGTTCTCTCGTTCAGGCTTTTCTTAAGGATGATAATTTCTTGATCTTCTCCCCAAATGACTACAACTCTCTAAGAGTTGGAACCACACAGCTATATAACAAAAGGATTGTATATAACCACAAGCGCCATGGTGAATTTGAGCTAGGTGGTCGGAAATTCTTTTTCCACATGAAGCCCAAATTTCCAAAGAAACTTACACCAGAGTTTCTGCTGGTCGATTTGGTCAATAACTTGGACACATTGGCCGAGGATCAAAATCTTATCCTATGCAATATTTTGATAAAGACGAAAATTCAAAACATCTCCAAAATGAAACAGAATGTGACAGCCTATGGGGGATTAAGAGCGAAGAAAATACTTTTGCCTATATTGGAAGAAACATTAGGCTAATAGGCTTTTTAATAAGTAAACTCATGGAGCCACCTATCCGATTTCATTCAAACTGGAAAGAAAAGACCTAAATCAAGCCTAATTAACCATTAATCATTTGGAATTTTTCCGCTACTTGGTAGAAAGGAAGAAGCTCACATTTTCAAGATTGAAGCATACGCATGAAAAATTTTAAGGAAAAAGCCGACCTGATCTGGAAAGTCGCCGACTTGCTAAGAGGTGACTACAAACAGTCAGACTATGGGAAGGTGATCCTACCTATGACAGTCCTCAGACGATTGGACTGTATTCTGAAGCCAACAAAAGATAAGGTTTTGAACTACCTGCCGAAGGTAGAAACCCTGAAAGAGGGCGCAAAAGACATCGCTCTCAATAAGATCGCAGGACATAGCTTTCATAATAGAAGCTCGTTTGACTTCGATAAGATTGTGGCAGATCCAAATAATGTTGCGGCCAACCTTCGGAATTACATCAATGGCTTTTCGACCAGCGCACGGGAGATCATAGAGTATTTCAACTTTGATGATCATATCGACCGTTTGGATGATCCAAAGGCAGATATCCTTTTTCGGGTGGTAAAATCCTTTCAGGAGATTGATCTTTCGGATATGGAGTCCATTGAGATGGGCTATACTTTTGAGGAACTGATCCGAAAATTTGCAGAACAGTCTAATGAAACCGCCGGAGAACACTTTACCCCAAGAGAAATTATCCGCTTGATGGTGAATCTCTTGTTCATCGAGGATATTGAAATCCTGACCATCGAAGGAATTGTGAAAACCCTATACGATCCAACAGCTGGGACTGGAGGGATGCTTTCAGGTGGGGAACAATACGTGAAAGAGCTTAACCCTAAAGCTGAACTCAAGGTCTTTGGGCAGGAAATCAATCCAGAGTCCTATGCAATCTGTAAAGCAGATATGTTGATCAAAGGGCAAAATCCAAGCAACATAAAGTTTGGAAATACCCTATCCAACGATCAGCTAGCAGAAGAGCAGTTTGATTACCAAATTTCCAATCCGCCTTTTGGTGTCGATTGGAAAAAGGCCGAAAAAACCATCAAAGCCGAATCAGACAAGAAAGGCATGGATGGCCGTTTCGGAGCAGGACTGCCCCGTATCAATGACGGTTCCCTACTGTTCTTACAACATATGATTTCTAAGATGAAGGATAGCGGATCAAGGATTGCTATTGTCTTCAGCGGCTCACCACTATTCACGGGTGCGGCTGAAAGTGGGGAAAGCAATATCCGAAAATGGATCATCGAGAATGACTGGCTGGAAGCTGTTATTGCCTTACCCGATCAGCTTTTCTACAACACTGGGATCAACACCTATATCTGGATTGTGACCAATCAAAAGTCAGATAAACGCAAAGGAAAAGTACAGCTCATCAATGCGACTGGTGCCAAAGACGAAGAGTTGGTCAAAGAAGGTGAATTGGAATTCAACCGTTTCTGGCAAAAGATGGACAGAAGCTTGGGTAACAAGCGTAAAAAAATCATCGAAAACGGTTCTGAACGAGGCATCGGGTTCATCACCAACCTTTACGGAAACTTTGAGGAAAATGAGTTCGTCAAAATCCTTCCAAATGAGTTTTTTGGCTATTGGCGAATTACCGTAGAGCAGCCACTAAAGGAAAATGGGAAAGTGGTAAAAAGTAAAGGACAACCCAAGCCCGACACTTCCTTACGAGATTATGAAAACATACCATTCTTAAAAAAGGATGCAGATGGCAATCTTGTACAACAAACTATTGAAACATACTTTGAAGAAGAAGTAATACCGCATTTGCCTGAAGCTTGGATTGACCACAGCAAAACCAAAGTTGGGTATGAAATAAATTTTACCAAGTATTTCTATGAGTTCAAGCCATTGAGACCATTGGCAAATATCAAAGCCGATATTTTGGCTTTGGAAGAAAAGACTTTGGAAACTGAAAAAACGGTATTGAACTCATGAGAAAATACGATAGATACAAAGATTCTGGAATTGAATGGATTGGTGAGATTCCGAATCATTGGGATAGCTCACGATACAGGTATTTCTATTTTTCCAATATGGGTGTTACTCTCTTAAAGGAGGATGTCAAGGAAGATGGAATTTTTCCCGTTTATAGTGCTACTGAAACAGACGTTTTATTCGGATATGTTGACGAAGCATCAGTAATATTAAATGAAGGTGACATTGTAATTCCTGCTCGTGGCAATTCAATTGGTCACATTAAAGTCGTGGCTTCACCATCAACTTCAACTCAGACGACTATCTATTCCAAAAAGATTAGTCAAAATATTGAAACAAAATTTGTGAAATATTTCCTTCAAGGGTTAAGAGAGCATTTGTTTCAGTTTGATAGGACTGCAATTCCGCAAATAACAGTAAATCAAGTGAAGAATAACCCTTTGGTTATTCCAACCCCCGAAGAACAAATCGCTATTGCCGACTACCTCGACAGAAAAACATCCGAAATGGACGAACTGATTGCAGACAAAAAACGCCTACTCGAACTCTACGAAGAAGAAAAAACTGCCATCATCAACCAAGCTGTTACCAAAGGCATTAACCCTGATTTACCTATGAAAGATTCAGGCATTGAATGGTTGGGGGAAATTCCAGAGCATTGGGAGGTGAAGAAAATTGGACATTGTGGTAAAATCGTAAGAGGAGGGAGTCCAAGGCCAACAGGAGATCCAAGATATTTTTTTGGTGACTATATCCATTGGATAACAGTTAAAGAAGTTACCAATGCAGTAGGGAAATATGTTGTAGGAACAGAAGAATATTTAACAGAAGAAGGAAGTAAGAATAGTAGAATAATTGAACCTGAGACACTTTTACTTTCTAATAGTGGTGCAACTTTAGGTGTTCCTAAAATCTCAAAGATTAGAGGTTGCATAAATGATGGCTCGGTAGCATTTCCAGAGCTAAAATCTTTTTTAGACAGAGATTACTTGTATTATTTTTTTGTTAGTCATACAGACATATATAGAGAACAAATGGCTGGTAATGGTCAGCCTAATCTGAATACAGAAATAATCAAATCTACATTTATTCCCGTACCATCAACCGTTCAAGAACAGACAGCCATTGTTGATTTTATTGAATCCGAAACTCAGAAAGTAATTGCTAAAAAATCAAAAACCGAAAAACTGATTGAATTATTAACTGAATATCGAACTGCTTTGATTAGTGATGTGGTAACTGGTAAAGTAAAGGTGATAGACTAATATGAGACTAACAACCGAACATACTTTTGAATCTGCCCTTGTACAATCCCTTACGGAGCAAGGAGGCTATTCCCTTGGAAATTCCGAAGATTATAGCCGAGAGCTTGGGCTGTTTAAGTACGATGTGATCCAGTTCCTTCAGCAGTCCCAGCCTAAGCGGTGGGAAAAGATCACTGCTATTCATGGTGCCGATGCTGATAATCGGGTTATTCAACGTCTTTATAAAGAATTGGATCTTCGTGGAAGTTTGGACGTTCTCCGTAATGGATTTGTGGATTATGGCGTTCGGTTTCAAATGGCATTCTTTCAGCCTGCCTCTGGTCTGAATCCCGATGCGATTGAACTGTATCAAAAGAATAGCCTGAAGGTATATCGGCAGATCTACTACAGTAGCAAAAATAAAAACTCGGTTGATGTGCTATTGTCGCTCAATGGAATTCCGGTAGCTACCCTCGAACTCAAAAATCAATTTACAGGGCAGAATGTCGGAAATGCACTCAAGCAATATGCTACGACCCGTGACAATCGAGAAGTTCTCTTTGCATTTAAGAAACGATCCTTGGTTCATTTTGCAGTGGATCAGGATGAAGTCTTTATGGCGACCAAGCTGGATGGAAGCAAAACATACTGGCTTCCTTTCAATAAGGGATACAATAATGGCAAAGGCAATCCCCAAAACGCGGGCGGGTATCGTACTGCTTACCTTTGGGAAAATATCCTCCAAAAGGATAGTTGGATGGAAATCATCCAGCGATTTGTTCACCTTCAAACCGAAGAGTTTGAATCAGAAGGCAAGATTTATAAAAAGGAAAAACTTATTTTCCCTCGCTATCATCAGCTCGATGCTGTCCGCAAAGTCAGTAGCGATGTTTTGGCTACTGGTGCTGGGAAAAACTACTTAATACAACACTCGGCAGGATCAGGTAAAAGTAATTCAATTGCTTGGCTCGCTTATCGACTGTCCAGCCTACATGATAGCCAAGATCAACGGATGTTTGACTCCGTGATTGTTGTGACTGATCGTAAAGTCCTAGATCAGCAATTGCAGAATACCATTTATCAGTTTGAGCATAAATCAGGGGTTGTTCAGAAAATTGATAAAGACAGTACCCAATTAGCCAATGCTCTGGGTTATGGCACCAATATCATAATCACGACTTTGCAAAAATTCCCTTTTGTAGTCGAAAAAGTCGGGGAACTTCCTGAGCGTAAATACGCAGTAATTATTGATGAGGCGCACAGTTCTCAGGGAGGTGAAGCCAGTAAAAAGCTGAAAGAGGTTTTGGCCGCTAAATCACTGGAAGATGCGGCCGATGCCGAGTTAGATGATGATTACTCAGGCGATGATTTTGTAAGAGAACAAATCGAGAAATCGGCCAAAGCTCGTGGGAGCCAAGCGAATATTTCCTTTTTTGCATTTACCGCTACGCCCAAATACAAGACACTTCAAGTTTTTGGTGAAAAAGACCAAAATGGGAAACCGAAGCCTTTCCACCTTTATGCCATGCGGCAGGCCATTGAGGAGGGCTTTATTCATGATGTGCTGCAGAACTACACGACCTATGAGCTATACTTTAAGCTGACTAAGGCGATACTAGACGATCCCAAATTCAATAAGAAGAAAGCTGCCAAAGCTATTGGCAAGTATGTTTCTCTTCACCCGCATAATCTGGCTCAAAAAACGGAAATCATCATTGAGCATTTTCGGGATATTGTATCCCAAAAGATTGGAGGAAAAGGCAAGGCGATGGTCGTGTGTGGCTCTCGATTACACTCCAAGCGGTATTTTGAAGAATTCAAGAAATACATCAAAGCAAAGAAGTACGACAAAGAGATCAAGGTGCTAGTGGCCTTCTCAGGCAAAGTTATAGATGATAATTTTCCTGATGGGGTTTCCGAGCCAGAATTGACAGGATACAAAGAGAAAGAACTGCCGGAAGTATTTGATAAAGACGATTACAAAATCCTGATTGTAGCGGACAAGTATCAAACGGGATTTGATCAGCCCCTACTCCACACCATGTATGTGGATAAAAAGCTCTCTGGAGTCAAAGCGGTTCAGACCCTTTCCCGATTAAATAGAACATGCCCTGGCAAAGAAGATACGTTTGTACTGGACTTTGCCAATGATCGGCAAACGATCCTGGATTCCTTCCAGCCTTACTATGAGGTGACTTCTGTCAAAGAAGAAACCGAAATCAATCACCTATATGATCTCAAGGGCAATTTAGATAAGTTTCAGGTGTATTGGGATCAGGATATTGAGGCCTTTGCCAATGTCTATTTTGATCCCGCAACCAAACTTAATAATGCCAAACAGCAGAAGTACCTGTATAGCTTTACCGATCCTGCTGTAGATCGTTTCAAAGAGATCCCTGAAGAAGAGAAACAAGACGAATTCAAAAAAGGCCTTCGGACGTGGACAAACCTTTATGCGTTTCTGTCTCAAATCATGCCTTTCATAGACCCTGAATTTGAGAAGTTTTACGCCTATGCCAAATTGCTTCAGACCCGATTGCCTAAGAAAGAATTGTCCGATGCCCTACACTTGGATGATGAAATAGCTTTAGAGTACTATCGCTTGCAGAAAATCAAAGAAGGATCCATTGATCTTGAGAAAAGCAAAGATGGCGAACTCAGCGGAACGACTGAGGCAGGATTAAAACGGCCTAAAGACGAAGAAGCCCTCCTTTCTGAAATTGTTACTGTCCTGAATGACCGTTTCGGGACTGAATTTGAAGAAGCGGACAAGCTATTCTTTGATCAGATTGAAGCGGAGTTGATGGATGATGAAACCCTGCAAACCCAAGCCAAGGTCAATCAACTGGATACTTTCAAGTTTGCCTTTGAGGACAAATTCATCGATAAAATGATTGGTCGAATGGATCAAAACCAAGAGATCTTTGAGAAAATATTAGAAGACAAGCTCTTCGGTGATTTGGTCAAAGAGATAATGATGAAGAAGATTTATAAGCAGTTGAATGATTCAACCGCACAAAAAGGACTTTAAAAAATGACTAGAGACCTGACCCAGTCGGCAATCGACAGACAAAATATTCTGAATAATTCTCAGGCCATTGACTCAATCCAAACCAAACTTGGATTGTCTGGTCTGAATTATAATGACGAATATAAATTTACCACAAAGATGGTAATGGACTTTTATGAGGTTAGTCGAGCAACGATTAGCCGCTATATTGTTAATCATCAGGAAGAATTATCTCACAATGGGTATCAAGTCCTAAAAGGACAAAGGTTAAAAGAATTCAAATCCTTATTTGGCCATTTGATTGCCCCCCATGACGACAGTTCACAGAGTATCACTGATGATACTCTGTCAGATCAAGTTATTGATAATCAATACCTTTCTAGGATTAAAGCTCTTGCGGTATTCAATTTTAGAGCTGTACTAAACCTTGGAATGCTTCTCACAGAAAGTGAAAAGGCAAAACAAGTTCGAAGCCTATTACTCGATGTTGTCATTGACACGATCAATAAGCGCATTGGAGGGTCAACAAAGTATATCAATCAAAGAGAAGAAGATTTTTTGATTGCTATTGCACGAGAACCGATTTACCGCAAAGAGTTTACTAGCGCATTGAGTCAGCATTTGGAAATGGGGCCTGTAAAATACAGTATTTATACGGATGCTATTTATAATGCGATCTTCAAAGAGAATGCGAAAGAATACAAGGCAATTCTCCGGCTGGAAGAAAAAGATAATCCAAGAGATACAATGTACGCCGATGTACTAAAGCTTATAGCCTCTTTTGAAATAGGCTTGGCTGATGAAATGAAGGAGGAAGCCACTCGGATAGGAAGAAAGCTTTCACCTTCAGAATTAAACTTGTTGATAGATCGCTTTTCTAAAAAACGTCAATGGATTCCGTTGATAGAGGATGCCAGAGCAAAAATGGCCTCTCGCGACTATGGTTTAAGAAATATTATTCATCAACGCCTCCAAAATTATATTGGCGCATTAAGCCATGATGACTACACCAGGTTTTTGGGTGACCGAAGTAAAGATCTCATAGACAGAGTTTTGGAAAACCCACAACTGATTGATGTTTTCAAAAGATTGAAAGACAGATGAGTATTGATTTTCAATATTTCACGGTGGAGTATGCCATTGAAGTTCACGACAATATTGTCAGGGAATCAGGGGGATTTTTTGGTGTAAGAGATAGAGGACTCATTGAAAGTACCCTTGAGCACATGAAAAATGACTTCTATTATCCTGAGATAGAGGATAAGCTCACTCATTTATTCTATTCGATTAACAAAAACCACTGTTTTAATGATGGTAACAAACGAGCTTCTTTAGCACTTTCTGTTTATTTTTTATATCTAAACGGCTTAGAAATTCTCGCTGAAAAATTTATCTTGACGATGGAGAATATAGTTGTTGATGTAGCAAACAATAAAATTGATCGTGAACTCCTTTATGAAATTGTGCAGTCTCTTTTGTATGAAGAAGATTTTTCAGAAGAATTAAAGCTTAAGATAATCGACGCAAAAACTATAAGTTAACAAGATTTTTAATATCAGTAATAAGGTTACTTTCTCGCTAAACACATTACTGAGAATAAAGCACGTTAGAAAGTTTGTCACAAATTTTGACAAGATTTGTGACAAAACTAAAAAAATACACAGTTAGCTTATTAGCCGCAAAAAATGCGGTGAATAAACCCAACATTCACCGCAAAGGGTATTTTTAGGCCACTTAGCCGAACATCACAGCTGTAGCCTTTTCGATTGAATCCCGTACTGGATCGAGGTTTAACCGTGCATAGACTTGTGTTGAAAGCGGGGATTTGTGCCCCAAACTCTTCCCAATGATCTGAAGGCTTGCTCCGGTTATCGCCTGGTAACTTCCAAAAGTTCGGCGGATATCGTGCAAGTGCAGGTCATTCAGCCCTATAGGTAGAGTAATGTTTTTCTTCTTCGCTGCTCGCTGGATTTTTTTGAATTCGTCCTCTGTATGTTTGTAGTTTAGGGATTTAATATTCCCATCCGTTACCATTTCAGAATACATCGGATCATCTTTCCACATGTACATCGTAGCTAGTTGTAAGAGCTTTTTCCAAGGCCGCTTGAAATTAGTCAGTGGCTGATCTGGGAAGTCATCACTTGGGAACACCCAAGGGCTATGGGTTTTTGATTTCCGTGTTTGGAGAATTTCCATCGCCTTACCAATTAGTGGCACTTTTTGGGAGTCGCCGTTTTTGGTCATTGGAATTGTCCAGACTTTCATTTCCCAATTTATCTCCTCCCAGCGCATGTGGAGGGTATTTGTCCTTCTTGCGCCCGTAAGTAGAAGCATCCAGAAATAGTCTTTGACCGTTTGGTTATGCTCCGCTTCCAGAGCCTTCAGAAGGTAAGGCATCTCATTTGGTAGAACAAAGCGTTCCCGTGATTTTTCCTTGTACTTTTTAATTCCTATGGCCGGGTTGGTTCCTTCCCATCCCCACTCGATAGTTTTGTTATAGATATGGCGGATGCGTTCTAAAAGTCTGTTTGCTTGGTATAGCCCATTTTCATCATGGACTTTTTCTATCAGTCGCTGAATTTCTGCTTTAGAAATACTTCCAATCCGTCTCTTGAACCAATGCGGAAGAAATTTATTGACTTCACGTTCATCATATTTCCAGGAACGCTTTTGTTTCTTGCTATACCGTTCCATGTACTCATTGAAGGCCTGACCAAATGTTTTATTCATTTCACGGGCTTTTCTTTTTTCCTCGTGCGGATCTTGACCCATGGCAACAAGGCCTCTGGCTTCATGGAATTTCTTTCTAGCCTGCTCAATGGTCAGATCAGGGAAGTTGCCTAGCACAATTCGGATATCTCTGCTGTTGATCCGTTTTCTTGCAAAGAAGGTTATTTTACCCTTTGAGGTAATATAAAGGGACAGCCCTCTTTCCTTTTCATCGTGGTAATAAACCTTGCCTGATTTTGGAACTTCGAGAGATTGAATGGATGCTTTTGAAAACTTGATTATGGTCAACTTTTCCTCCGTTCTGGTGCCGCGCTGGTGCCGCACTGGTGCCGCAAAATGTGGTTAAAATAGTGAATTTCAGTAAAGCACAAATTGCCCAAAATTGAAACTAAATATCTGTTATATATACAAAGAATAAGATCCATAAACCTTAATAAAAGTGCCTTTTTTTTGGCTCATAACCTGAAGGCCGCAGGTTCAAATCCTGCCCCCGCAACCAATAAAATCAAGCACTTATATCACCTTCATACAACCCACTCAAAACCCTGGTGCCGCACTGGTGCCGCATTTTTGAGAAATTTTCTTTCATGAAATAGCAATATACTTTCAGTAAATACCCGAGCTTATTTCTTATAAACAGGCTTTTGTGCCGTCAAAATTCCTAAGAATGACCTGTCTCGACTCAGCTATTAAGAAACCCCTGTGTTCACAAGTGAGGGTTTGAATGGCTGAATTGGATCTTTTTCGAGTTGCGGAAGTAGAGCTGGTCTATCGCTCCAAAGTTCCAGCTTCTGAACGCCCTAAAGTGAAATGCTCCAGGGATGTCTATAGGCTATTCATCGAGAACTGGAATCAAGACAAGATTGAATATCTTGAGGAAGCCAAGCTACTTTTGCTAAGCAGAGGATCTGGAGTTCTGGGTATTTATAATTTGTCATCTGGTGGGACTGCCGGAACAATCATTGACCCAAAACTTGTCTTTGCTGCTGCTTTAAAGGCGAATGCCCACTCTATTATAATTTCCCACAATCACCCTTCTGGCAACCTTCAGCCAAGTGAACAGGATATCCGATTAACACGCAGAATATATCAAGCTGGCAAAACTCTGGATTTAGAGTTACTAGATCATTTAATCGTTTCAAACCAAGGATACTACTCTTTTGCTGATGAAGGCGTATTGGGATTATAACATGTCTTTTACAATGCTATTTTTAGCATGAGAATTCATTGGGCTCATGCTATTAATAGCAATGGGTTTTTCTAAGCCAGTTTCAATGCATAAGCTTTCGCCCATTCCAATAAGGCAATTCCTATTTTTCTAGCAAATCTGAACTGAACTATGGTTTTTCTTGAAATTCTATCGAAAAAATTTAATTTGCTTTGAAAAGCAATCAAAACTGATCCCAGAGTATTAAATTATGCTAGGTACTGAAATTGACTTTGCCAAATCCACAGATTTAGAGCAGATTGAATCACTTTTTTTGGAGATTATTGAATCAATTCCTTATTACAATGATCTAGCGAAAGAAAATGAAATCAAACGATACAAAAAAGTTGAGTTGGAATTCAAATTAGCAGAAGATCCATTTTCTATCATTTCAGCCAAGCAGGATGGGAAAGTTATTGGCTTTTGCTTTTCACGATTTGATGATTTTACCATATGGCTTGAGTGGTTCGGTATTAGCCCAAATCATCAAAGACAAGGCATAGCAAAACTTCTTCTTGAAAAACTTGATTTTTCGGCGGAAGCAAGAAAATGCCATAAAATATGGTGTGATACTAGGACAGAAAATAAAAGGTCTTCAGACGTACTCGAAAAGAATGGATTTAGTAAAATCGTAGAAATCAAAAACCATTGGTACGGACAAGACTTCTTCCTATGGCAAAAATTTATAAGTAAGTGAGATCATTTATTCAATACCTTTATAAGGTATTTCCCACATGGATTCAAATTTTTGCGACAATAGTCGGTTTTACCGCCTCGTTTATCTTTTTTCTGCCTAGCATTAAAATCGAAGGAGACCTTTCTAAACTGTCTATTTTAATCTTATGCTTAGTTCTAAGTACTATTATTGTTCTGGTTATTAAGCCAATCAATCAAACAATAGAGAACTTACCTTTGGATCAAATACTTTTTAACGATAGTTACTCAGCGAAAATATTATTTCCTTATCAAGAGAAATATTTAAAGCCTCTAAATAAAATTGCTAATTCCTATTACGGGAAATCTAGCGCAAGTAGTAAGTACATCAAAAGTTGGTACGAAAAAAACCCCTACTCTTTAGTTACGCTTGCAGACAAAAATAAAAACATAATTGGTTACTATGATATGCTTCCTCTTTCAGATGAATTTGCACATGAATTTATCAGTGGAAAAAAGGGCGAAAAGGATATTAGGGACACCCATATTTTGCCCGTAGAAGAAATGAGAAATGCTAATTTCATTTATTTTGCAGGCGTCGCAATTAAAGATCATCACACACAACAAAGTAAAATTTTTCTGAGGTAACCATTTAATTTCATATCTTTATCTATCATCAGACACAGAAAATGGACATTTATAAAGGACAGAGCCTCATAGAGTTTACTCAACGCTTCAAAACCGAAGAAGATTGTAAAAAATACCTGAGTGAACTGAAGTGGGATAAGGGATTTACATGCAGGAAGTGCGGCCACAAGGGCAGTCAAATCCGCAAAGACTTTTCCAGAACCTGCAACAAGTGCAGTGATACCGAAAGCCCCAGTGCAGACACCTTGTTCCACAAAGTCAAATTTGGTCTTTTGAAGGCGTTTTACATCTGTTTTGAAATGGCAACTACTACCAAAAGTCTTTCTGCTCTGCAGGTAGCTAAACGGTATACTGTTCGCCCTCAAACAGCCAGAATGTTTATGCACAAAGTGCGTGAGGCAATGAAATCCAGTGAATCCCAACCCCTTACTGGGACAGTGCATGTCGATGAATTTGTAGTTGGCGGCAAAGAAACAGGACATGTAGGTAGAGGGTACGGAGGAAAGAAGAAAAAGGTGGTCTGTGCAGTTGAATTGACTGATTCGGGGAAAGTGAAGCGGTTTTATGCCTTACAAATCAAGGATTTTTCAGCCAAATCATTGCGCCCGATCTTCGAAAGGCATATCTCAAAAGAGGCTCAGGTTACCACCGACGAATGGAAAGGATATCGTCCCATAGCAGAAGAGTATTCAATCAGTCAAATCCCAAGTAAGTTTGGTCTCAATTTCATCGCATTACACAACCTGATCCATCAAGTCAAATCATGGATCAGAACGACCTACTCCTGGGTAAGCAAAAAGCACATTGAAAGATACATGAATGAATATTCTTACCGAATTAATAGGTCTCAGTCTAAGGAAACCATATTCCACAACTTGATAAAAAGGATGGTTTCAGCAGATAAACTAGTTATCCCCTCGATTGTATGACACTAAATAGTCACCTCAGAAATTTTTTCTGGATACTTATTATATACTGCGTTTCTCTATTTGAAAAAATTTTATGATTTAAATCAAGACAAAACGATACTGGCTGTTTCTGCTACCGAAAGTGGAAAAAAGCTTTTAATGCACTTAGATTTTGATCTTGAGGATAATGCTATGAACAGAAAAGATAAGTTGGATTTATACTCCAAGAAGTTTAATCTTCAAAATCTTGAATCCAACCTAGAAAAAATCATCTTTTTTGGTGCAAAAATCGACTTGTCTGATTTTTCAAACTGTGAAGAAATATCTTTTATTACTCCAAGGTCGGCTTAGTTGGTTTTTTCTTTTTACGCCATTTCCAAGGTGGAATTTGATCCTTTTCAGGTAAAGCCCA
The DNA here is from genome assembly GCF_900103735.1 of Algoriphagus alkaliphilus. Classification (GTDB taxonomy): domain Bacteria; phylum Bacteroidota; class Bacteroidia; order Cytophagales; family Cyclobacteriaceae; genus Algoriphagus; species Algoriphagus alkaliphilus. The sequence continues at coordinate 308,353 of NZ_FMXE01000002.1, forward strand.
TAATCCTCTTTTTTCCAGCTTTGCCTCATCTTGGAGTAAATACAGATTGTGGTCATACACATATTCCGTATAAACCCAAGCAGCACCCTTTTGAACCATTTGGGCATTAATATCATGGTCATTCAAGTAAAGTGTCGCGACAACTCGACCATAGCGGTCAACATCATCCTCAATGACGGACACTTCTTTTAAGTAGACCAAATCAGATAAGATCTGTTTTGATTTTTGTCCGAAGGGTTGATTCTTTTCCGGTGCATCAATTTGGGAAAGACGGACTTTAATGTTTTTATTTTCATCCGTAAGAATTGTTACCGTATCCCCATCTTGTACGGCGACCACCTTCCCTGATACTTCATTGATCTGCTCAGGGTAAAGGTTAGAGAATGCAAAAAACAACCCTATACCAATAAGGGTCAGTAAGACATTTTTAGATTTTACAGAAATTTTCATGTGAGCATTACTCAGCTATCAGAATTGTATTGAAAGGTTTAAGGCTTGAAATCATCAGGATTATTGTTTTCTCCCTGAATGCGCCAGTTCCTTGCAACAGCGCACACAAAATAGCCCACCATTAAACCAAGATAAAAAACGGCGATATAGCCCCACATGATCCAATCCTTAAAAAGTTTCCAACATCATACGCACTTGATCCGAGTGGGGCAATAAAATTTCATTGCAAAACCTTATTCAAAGCATCATCCATGTCCTTATTGGAGAAATTGGACTGGTAGCCAATGGTCGTGGTGATATTGGAGTGCCTATACAGCTTTTGCAGGATTTGCACTGGAATTTTATCAGCCGATACTTGGGCAAAGCTGTGCCGTGAGACGTGCATGGTCAGTTTCTTATTTATCTTAAGATCGGTGGCGATGGTCTTCAGATAGGTATTGATACTGCGAACCTTGACCTTGATGTATTTCTGAACTTCAAATTCATCCTTAAGATCAGGCAGGGTTTTGAGAAACGGGAACACAAGATCATGTTGTGAAGTGTCATTTTTGTATTGGTCGATTAATGCCAGCGCCTTTTCAGGAACCTTGAGGCTATCCGTCTTACTGTTCTTACCCATGGTGTAATACAGTCTTCCATTTTGGAAATCTGACCATTTCATACGCAGTACGTCAGACACACGCATTCCAGCAAAGTAATAGGAAATCAGGTAAATATTACGGGCGTGGTGCTGTCCTATATTTGGGAGATCGGCGGTTTCAAGCATGGCAATCTCCTCTTTAGTCATTCCGACCTTCTTACTGTCAGGAAACTTGATACTGATTTTGCCTTTGCCAAACGGATAGTTTTTCAAATCAGCCGCTCCCGCTTGGATAGCTTGATTATAGATAGATCGGACAATAACCAAATGATTGACCACGGTGCGTTCGGTGATTTGCCGTGTGCCTTTCATCCAGGCTTGGAAGTTCCTTAAGAATGGAACCGTAATATCGCTAAAAGCAATATCCCCTCCTGCAAACTCTTTGACCCGTTCGATCTTAGGACTGTCATTATTATGGCGGTTGTATTTTCCAGATTTCTTGAGATTGTCCAGATAGATTTGAGCTTGCTTGAGGAATGTCCCTTCTTTTTCACCCGCAACAGATTTCTTTATGGATTTGGCGCTTGATCCTTTTTTCTGGGTTTCCAGTTCTATTACCTTGTCATTCGCCTCAGCCAGTTTGCTTAAGATGAGATTATTCAGCCTGGCTGAGTTTGGATGTGACTTTTTGACACAGGCTTTACCTTTGTCCCAGTCTTTATCGGCCAAATACTGCCCTGTGAAAATATAGGTTGATTGGCGGTCTTTTGTGATACGGATCGCAATCGGGTATTGCCCTTGGGCGTTTGGCTTTGGTCTGAGTACTGCTTTGATGGTTGCCATAAGGAAAAGAGTTTGGGCCTCTTTCCCAAAGTTACAACATTTAGGTACAACATAGGTACAACAAATGGCGGTTTTTCTTGATTTTATCTGTCTTGAGCTGGAATAAAAAGTGCCTATATTCCCTCAAAAGGCCACATTTAGAGCCATATGAAACCATAACAGACAAGACTTAAAATCTTGTGGGAGCAATCCCGTGCGGGTTCGATTCCCGCTCCTGGTACAATTGAAAAAAGCCTCGCAGGAATGCGGGGCTTTTTGAATTTTAGGGATAGTCAATTTAAATCGCGAATTACATTTGCTTGTCTTTTTTAATTCTCCAAAATTCCCTTCAAATCTGCAGGTGAATAACCAACAGACTTAAGCGTCTTGTGATCTCCTTCGCGAAAAACAAGGTATAAATCTCCTTCTTTTTCATAGAAACAAGGAGTGCCTTTGTCCTCATAATGTTTGACTGTGGCCATGGCTTCTTCTTCTGTACTGCAAGCCTTACTCATGTTGGAGCGCTGCACTTCGTCAAAAAGGGCTTTGAATTTTTCGCCCAAACCAAACTCCAGAATTGCTCCAGACAGAACGTATTGAAGGTCACATAGTGCATCGGCTATCTCCACAAGATCCTTATTATCAATCGCTTCTTCCAATTCCTTCAGCTCTTCTGCCAAAAGAGAAATGCGAAGATTACATCTGGTTTCTGAAGGAATTGTTGGCTTAGGAAGGACAGGGTGTTTAAAAGTTTCGTGAAAAAGCGCTACCGAGGTAAGTGACTTAGGATCTTGCATGGAATGAGCTGGTGTGATTTTAGCCTGAAATAAATGAAAAAGACCGGATTTTCCGGCCTTTTTCATTCTATAATAAAAGCTTTTTACCTTCTTCTCAGACTTACTGCAGTTTCCAAATTGCTTTCTATCTTAGAAAAAATGGCCGCATTTCCATCTGGGCTGATTGGGCTGATTTCAATCCTTCCATCTCCATTTGAATCTTTTGCAGTTGCGAAGTCAATGCCTGCAAAGAGTTTGTCCATTTCAAAAACCAACACAACTTCTGAATTTTGATTCACTTCCACCCCTACTGAGGTTTTAGAGGCTGCTTTGATGACTTTTTCGGATTCTGTCCAAAACTGACTCAGTTTTCCGTTGATCTGGCCAGTGATCAAAATGGATTTTTGAAACATGGGATCGTTGGCTGTAGCTTCGGTATTTTTATAAAGTTTGAATGTGGCCTCGGTATAGTTTCCTTCTGGTGTATTTCCCTCACCTATTAGACTAAATTGGGATTTGCCAGCGGATATGATAACATTGGACTTTTTAGCAGAAGCAGTTTTTTGAAGACCAGCATTTAGGATAGTTTTTGATTTTAGATTTCCAAGACTAATGCCTGCGCTCAAATCTGCCTTTGCAAAATACTTCATCTCAACATTTTGTGTTCCAACTGTGAAGTTGCTTACAGTGAAAGCCCCTATAGTCACCCTTGCATTGCTTAAGGTTGAGGTTGAAGTGGAAGCTGTAGCTGTCATTTTAGCTTGCGTTTGAGGATCAGTGATTACATCATCATCTTTTTCTCCACATGAACTTAGATAGAATCCACTGGTTAACATTAAACTCAACAGTGCGAACTTTTTCAATACTTTTTTCATAGAACTGTAATTTGATTTCGAAGGCGCTAATACAATTGGAATGCCAACTGCCAAAAAGAAGCTGACTTTGGATAAATATGGGCTTTTTGCTAAAAAAAAAGGATGCAATCCTTTAGACTTTTAATAGTATGGGCTAGAAATAATAAAAGGAAGCCTTGTGACTTCCTTGATATTCAAAAATTTATAAATCGACTGTTTTCACTGATTTTTCGAATCGCCCAGCTACTGCACCCCAGTTGACCAATTTCCAAAAAGCAGATACATAATCCGGTCTTCTGTTTTGATAATTCAAATAATAAGCATGTTCCCAAACATCAAGTCCTAAAATAGGAATACCCTTTATTTCGGCCAGATCCATTAGTGGATTATCCTGATTTGGAGTGGAACTCACCACCAATTTGCTACCTGACTGTACAACAAGCCACGCCCATCCTGATCCGAATCGGGTTTTGGCGGCAGTTTCAAATTGGGTCACAAAATTATCATAGCTTCCAAAAGATGAAGTAATGGCATTCATAAGCTTTCCTTGAGGTTTTCCTCCGGCATTAGGAGCCATGATGCTCCAGAATAGCTCATGATTGTAATGTCCCCCGCCGTTGTTTCGCATCTTTACCGAATATTTGGAGATGTTAGCGAGAACATTTTCCAGAGGCTTGGATGTATCTACACCTTCTTCTTTTGCAGCATCAACTAGGTTTGAGGCATAAGCTGCTGCATGTTTGGTGTAGTGGATTTCCATAGTCTTGGCATCTATATGCGGCTGCAGTGCCGTATAATCATAGGCTAAGGGAGTTTGGGCAAATCCGGTTAAAAAAATTCCGGCAGAAGTTCCTTTTGCTGAGGTGCAGGAGCTTGCTAATATCCCTGTTCCTACCATCCCCACTACAAGCCCTGCTTTGGTGGTACTAGCTAAAAATTCTCTTCGCGAATTGATCTTATCTGGTGCTTTCATAGCTGTTAAACCTGATAATGGTCTGTTGAGTTCTAATTTGGAGTAAGGAAACTAGGCATAATATGACTTTTTTGAAATTGAGGATCAGACATTAAGTCAGATTTTGTGTCAAGATGGTTAAGTTTACAGTCCATTAGCTCCTTGGTTGAGTTTTTGACAAATAGCCGATGAATTTAACATTTCATGGATATCACCTTTTATAAATATCAGGGCACAGGAAATGATTTTGTTATGATCGATGATCGTGACGAATCTTTTGATCTTCAAAATCTTGATCAGGTCAGTAGGCTTTGTGACCGTAGGTTTGGGATCGGGGCAGATGGATTGATTGCCATTCGGAATCATCCGGACTTTGATTTTGAAATGATCTACTTCAATGCTGATGGAAGTCAAAGCATGTGCGGAAACGGTGCCCGCTGTGCAGCAGCTTTCTCGGCATTTTTGGGAATTGTGGGCCAAAAAACCAAATTTCTGGCCATAGATGGCCCACACGAGGCTGTTTTGGTCAATGATCAAGTAGAATTGCTAATGGGTGACGTGAAAGGAATTGATGCCAAATTGGGCGATTTCTTTGTAAATACCGGTTCCCCCCATCATATCCGATTTGTGGAAAAAGTAGTCGAATATCCGGTTTTTGAAGAAGGAAGAACTGTAAGGTTCGATGCCGCATATTCTCCAGGAGGCACGAATGTGAATTTTGTCCAGCCTTTAGCAAATGACGAAGTATTCGTTCGTACCTATGAAAGAGGAGTTGAGGACGAAACTCTTTCCTGTGGGACAGGAGTTACCGCGGCAGCTTTAGTTTATGGCTCTCAAAATGGGCAAAATCATGTTAAAATCAGTACTCCCGGGGGAAAACTTTCTGTCAAATTTCAGTCTAATCCTGATGGAAGTTTCAGCAAAATCTGGCTTATCGGACCGGCAGTGCAAGTTTTCTCGGGAAAAATTACAATCTAAATCTTTTTTTCAGGCAAGAGGTCTGATTGAAGACGTATTATCAATTCTAACAAAAACGGCTTATTTTTAAGCCCCCAATCGGGAATTTATAGAAAGACATGCTAGATTTTATTGCAAAGGGACTGGCCAAAGTTTTTGGCACCAAATCCGACAGAGATATTAAAGAACTCCTTCCAAAAGTCACCACGATCAACCTGGCATTTGAGGCGTTGAAAGGACTGAGTGACGATCAATTGAGAAGTAAAACTCAGGAAATCAAAGGAATTATCAATGACAGGCTGAAGCCAATTGATGATAAAATTGCGGAGATCAGAGTTCAAATTGATGCTTTACCCACGCAATCTATTCATGAAAAGGATCAACTTTTCAATGAAATAGATAAACTGGAAAAGGAACGCGATGAGGAACTTGAAAAAGTTCTTGAAGAGGTGTTACCACAGGCCTTTGCTGTAGTAAAGGAAACAGCCAGAAGATTTAAGGAAAACGGAAAACTCGTAGTGACGGCCTCCATGCGGGACCGTGAACTGGCAGTGATCAAGAAAAATGTAGAAATCCAAGGCGATGAGGCAACTTGGCACAACAGGTGGTTGGCTGCCGGTACCGAAGTCATTTGGGACATGGTGCACTATGATGTGCAGCTTATAGGTGGGATGGTGCTTCACAAAGGGAAAATTGCCGAAATGGCGACCGGTGAAGGAAAGACCTTGGTTTCAACACTCCCCGCTTTCTTAAATGCCCTTGCAGGACGTGGAGTTCATATCGTAACGGTCAACGATTACCTCGCCAAGCGTGACTCCGAATGGAATGCCCCACTTTTTGAATTCCACGGATTGACCGTGGATTGCATTGATAAATACCAGCCAAATTCACCGGGCAGAAAGAAGGCGTATGCTTCAGATATTGTCTATGGAACCAACAACGAGTTTGGCTTTGATTACCTGAGAGATAACATGGCCCGCGAGGCTGGAGATTTGGTTCAGGGCAAGCACCATTTTGCCATGGTCGACGAAGTTGACTCCGTATTGATTGATGATGCAAGGACACCATTGATTATTTCAGGCCCGGTACCGCGTGGAGATGTGCATGAATTTGATGACATGAAACCCCGTGTGGCTGCTTTGGTGGATGAGCAGCGGAAGTTGGTCCAGGGATTTTTGTCCAATGCCAAAAAATTAATTTCTGAAGGAAATGAAAAGGAAGGCGGTCTGTCACTTTTTAGGGCTTTTCGAGGAATGCCCAAGTATAAGCCTTTGATCAAATATCTTTCAGAACCGGGGATCCGGGTAATTCTTCAGAAAACTGAAAACTTTTACCTCCAGGACAACAAGCGAAATATGCCGGAAGCGGATGACCCGCTTTTGTTTACCATTGAGGAGAAAACGAATGTGGTTGATCTCACCGATCGTGGGATCGAGACCATGACTACCAAAAATGAGAATCCAAGCTTCTTTATCCTTCCGGATATTGGAGTAGAGATTGCTGAATTGGAAAAATCAACCGAAATCGATGATAAAGAAAAGCTGATTCGAAAGGAAGAAGTGATCAAAGATTACGGGGTAAAAGCGCAGCGTATACACACTGTAAACCAGCTTCTGAAAGCATATTGCATGTTTGAGCGGGACACAGAATACATCATTGTCGAGGGGAAAATCAAAATCGTAGACGAGCAAACAGGCCGTGTGATGGAAGGGCGCCGTTATTCTGACGGTTTGCATCAGGCGATCGAAGCCAAAGAGAATGTAAAAGTAGAGGATGCGACGCAGACCTATGCTACGATTACACTCCAGAACTACTTCAGAATGTACCATAAGCTAGCCGGTATGACCGGTACGGCGGAGACTGAGGCAGGGGAATTTTGGGAAATTTACAAGCTTGACGTGGTCGTAATTCCGACCAACAGGGCCATTGTAAGAAAGGACAGTGAGGACATGGTTTACAAAACCGTTCGGGAAAAGTTCAATGCTGTCACGGATGAAATAAATAAACTAGTTGCTGCCGGAAGACCTGTTTTGGTGGGTACTACTTCGGTGGAAATCTCCGAAGTACTCAGCCGAATGCTGACTTTGAAAAAAATTCCACATCAGGTACTGAATGCAAAACAGCACGCCAGAGAGGCGGATATTGTAGCTGAAGCCGGAAAATCAGGAACTGTGACCATAGCTACCAACATGGCAGGGCGAGGTACAGACATTAAATTGTCTCCGGAGTCCCGGGCAGCAGGGGGATTGGCAATCATCGGTACCGAGCGACATGAGTCGCGTCGTGTCGACCGTCAGCTTCGTGGTCGTTCCGGTCGTCAGGGAGATGTAGGGTCGTCTCAGTTTTTTGTTTCGTTGGAGGATAGTCTGATGCGACTTTTCGGATCCGAGCGTATCGCCAAATTGATGGACCGCATGGGACTCGAAGAGGGCGAAGTGATTCAGCACAGCATGATCACCAAGTCCATTGAGCGCGCTCAGCGTAAAGTGGAGGAAAACAACTTTGGGACCCGTAAGCGACTATTGGAATATGACGATGTGATGAACTCGCAGCGTGAAGTGGTCTACAAGCGGAGAAGAAACGCCCTGAAGGGGGACAGACTGGAGCTCGATATTCTAAACATTCTCTTCGATGTGTGCGAAAGCCTAATTGAAATGGGTAAATCGACAGAGGATCCGGAAAACCTCAGAATGAACATTTTCACCACACTTGGAGTGGATTACCAGATTTCTGAGAATGACCTTAAGTCTAAAGATACCGGTAAATTGACGCAGGAGCTGTACACAGTAGCTTTTGAAAATTACCTAAAGAAAAACAGGATAATCAGCGAGACTGCTCTTCCGATTTTCAAAAGAGTACAGGAGGAGCGAGGTGCCACAGTTAAGGATATAATGGTGCCAATCTCCGATGGACTCAAGCAGATTGGGGTGGTTTGTAATCTGGATACAACCATTCAAACTGAAGGTAGGGAGCTGATCAGATCGATCGAAAAGAACGTCTCATTGGCCATAATTGACCAAAATTGGAAAGAGCATCTCCGAGACATGGATGATCTGAAACAGTCTGTTCAAAATGCTGTTTATGAGCAAAAAGATCCCCTTTTGATCTACAAGTTTGAAGCTTTCGAAATGTTCAAGCGTTTTATAGGCAAGCTGAATGAGGACATGGTTTCCTTCCTTTCCCGTGCGGATCTGCCAAAACAAGACCCTGCACAAGTTCAGCAGGCACAAACTTACCGTGCACCTGAGCCAAAGCTTCAAACCTCAAAAGCAGATGTGGCAAGCTCTTTGAACCCGGGTGCTAATCGGGCTGCAGCTATTGCCGCTCAATCCGGCAGACCAGCCCCACAGGTAGTTGCCCCAAGAAAGGTTGAAAAGACTTTTGGCAGGAATGATAAAGTTGCCGTTCAATACACGGACGGCACTAAGAAGACGGATGTAAAATTTAAAAGTGTCGAGCAAGACCTAGCAGATGGTAAATGTGTCCTTATTGATAACTAAGATGAAATCAAGCATGACCCTGCAGTGTCACACAGAGGAATGATTATCTCTCATGCGAGATTCCATGTGGCCTTTAAAAAACAAAAAATAAACACATGAAATGAGAAAAATCTGGATAGTTGGGCTTTTCGCTTTAATTTGTGGTTGTAAAATTATCAGACCTTCCTCTGATGGCGGAGCAGTTGCTTATTCCAGCTATCAAGAAGACCTAAGTGGATCTTTACCGCAATTTCCTGACTATCGTACTGCAACTGTCGATGTTTCCAGTTCCAGTTCACCCACATCGGTTCGGGCTGTCGATACAGATCTGGATGAAGTTCAACGAAGATTTGCTCAAAAGAATCGGTCTGAAGCGCATTTTAACGGATACACTGTGCTGGTTTTTTCTGGAATTGACCGAAATCAAGCCTTCAAAACCCAGGATGATCTGAGGATTTACTTTTCAGATCTTACGTCCGAAATGCAGTATGAACAACCCAGGTATTTTGTCAAAGTAGGTCAGTTTACCTTTAAAATTGAAGCCCAAAAAGTCTTCTCGCGATTAAAAGGACAATTTCCATCCGCGCGCATTATCCAGGACAGATTTCAGCGGAAGGAATACATGACTCCATCATCCAATCAAAATGCTCCTATCCCAGATTAAATCGTTGGCAAAGGCCTACAAAGAAGAAGTAATTTCCAACCGTCGTCACCTACATGCGAATCCTGAACTTTCTTTCAAGGAATTCAAGACTGCGGAATTTGTGGAGACAAAACTGAAGGAAATCGGGATTACTGAAATTGACAAAAAAGCGACAACAGGCTGGAGTGCTTTAATAAAAGGCAAAAATCCAGATAAAAAAGTCATTGCCCTTCGCGCAGATATGGACGCTTTGCCGATTATCGAAGCAAATGATGTTCCCTATAAATCCAAAAATCTTGGGGTGATGCATGCCTGTGGACATGATGCCCATACGGCCTCACTATTGGGTGCGGCGAAAATTCTTCATGAAATAAAGGATCAGTTTGAAGGAACGATCAAGCTTATTTTTCAACCTGGAGAGGAATTGGTGCCTGGTGGAGCCTCTTTGATGATTAAGGACGGAGTGCTTCAAAATCCCCGACCAGACGGAATCTTAGGTCAACACGTCATGCCATTTATTCCTGCCGGGAAAGTTGGATTTCGGCCCGGATTGTATATGGCAAGTACCGATGAACTCTATATCACAGTGAATGGAAAGGGTGGACATGGTGCCATGCCGGAAACTTTTATTGATCCAGTATTGATTGCATCTCACATGATCGTCGCGCTACAGCAGATCGTCAGCCGAGTAGCCAATCCTAAAATTCCTTCTGTTCTTTCCTTTGGCCGTGTGGAAGCGCTAGGCGCAACCAATGTGATACCTAACGAAGTCAAAATTCAGGGAACTTTCAGGACCTTGGATGAGGCATGGAGGTCAAAAGCCCACGAAAAAATGCTTCAAATTGCGCGTGGTATTGTGGAAGGGATGGGAGGTCAACTTGATTTCGAAATTCGGAAAGGTTACCCTTTTCTTAAAAATGAACCGGAATTGACCGCCCGATCGATGGATGCAGCCAGAGAATATCTGGGAGAAGAAAATGTGTTGGACTTGGATATTTGGATGGCAGCAGAAGATTTCGCTTTCTATTCTCAGGAGATTGACGGATGCTTCTACCGACTAGGTACCCGAAACGAAGCCCGGGGAATCATCTCCGGAGTTCATACTCCTACCTTTGATATCGAGGAAGATGCGCTGGAAATCGGTGCCGGGTTGATGGCTTGGTTAGCTGTCTCCGAGCTGTCCAAAGGAAAATCTTTACCTAACTTACGTTGACTGGCGAAGGCTTACCTTCGTTTTTTTAATTACCAAAAAATGAAATACTTCAAATCGATTACGCTCACCCTCCTGTTTAGTTTGATGATTTCTCAGGCATTTGCTTGGGGTCAGATTGGGCACTACTTGATCGGCTATATGGCCGAAAAGCAATTGAAAAAATCTACCCGAAAGAAAGTCGAAAGAATTCTCTATCCGATGTCTTTGGGACGAAGTGGGACTTGGATGGACGAAATCAGGTCTGACCGATCTTATGATTTTGCGACTACCTGGCATTACTTAAACTCCAAAAACGGAGAATATGACCCATCAACACAAGAAAAAGGGGGAGATGCTTTTGAGGCGATCCAGCGAATCAAGAAGGAATTAAAAGCAGGTGGACTGGATCCAAAAACTGAAGCCGAAAAACTAAAAATGCTGATTCACATGGTGGAGGATATCCATCAGCCGCTTCACGTGGGCACAGGTGATGATAAGGGTGGAAATGATGTAAAGATCGAGTTTTTCAATCAGCCCACAAATCTTCATGCGCTTTGGGATAGTGGTATGATCGATCGTCAGGGCATGAGTTACACTGAAATCGGCAATGAGCTGTATCGAAGACTTTCTCCGGAGATGAAAGCAACATACCGATCTGCAACCATGGAGGATTGGCTCAAGGAAGCGGTCAGTTATCGCCCGATGGTGTATAACCTTCCGGAGAATAAGCGCATCAGTTATCAGTACATGTATGACAATTACAGTATTGCCGAAGAACGTATGATTGCGGCTAGCGTCAGGCTTGCTCAAATTTTGGAAGAAATTTATTAAAGCATAAAAACTTTTTTTAAACGGATTTTGTCTCTTGGGAAGATGAAAGCCGTTTTTTTATTTTGGGTTTGAGTATTTTCATTTTTTACCAACCTTATGTCTATAAAAATCGCCATTGCCGAGGACAACAGCTTTTTGTTGAAAGCCATTCTGGACAAGCTCGGTATTTATCCAGAAATCGAAGTGAAGAGCCATGGGTTTAACGGCCTGGAGCTTTTGGAAAAACTGGAAAAAGATTCAAATGTCCATTTGATCCTCATGGATATCGAGATGCCTAAGCTGAACGGGATTGAGACAGTGGAAAAAATCTCTCAAAAATATCCTCAGATTAAAATCATCATGTTGACCGTTTTCGACAACGACGAAAATATTTTTCGGGCAATTCAGGCCGGGGCAAACGGATATTTTCTCAAAGAAGTAGATCCGCCGACATTATATCAGGGAATACGGGACACCTTGGATGGAGGAGCGGCGATGACTCCCTCCATTGCTTTGAAAACTTTGAAACTGCTGAGAAATCCCCCGCATTTTGAGGAGAAGAGAGAAGAAATTTCCTTGACAACCCGAGAAATCGAGATTTTAGAACAAACCTCGAAAGGCCTCAATTACAATCAGATTGGAGAAAATCTATTCATTTCTCCGAAAACTGTCCGGAAGCATCTGGAAAATATCTACCAAAAACTCCAAGTGCACAGCAAGCTGGAAGCGGTACAAAAGGCTGTGAAGAATCGGATTATTGAGGGATAAGATGTGGACATGTTCTGAATTGATTTAAAGACTCGTTACCAAACAGATCGCCCCTTCAGGGCTCTGGTTAGTTCGTACAATTGGATACCCCAAATTGAATTTGGGGCTGATACTGAGCGCGCCTTCAGCGCTTGGATTTAACATTCAAAAGGAGCATAAATGCCAACGGCACACTCTATAATAGACCAAAATTCAATTCTAGGTAAATACTATAGGAGTAGATATTAGAGTGCTTAAGGTAAGACCTGAAATGAAAAATTTAATATAAATCGCCCCTTCAGGGCTCTGGTTAGGCCGGATATTTGGGGCTTGTACAGGACTCGCTTTCAGCGATTTGAACCGATGATTGGGAAAAATATTATGAAGGAGGCCAAGTGCTAACGGCACGCTCTGTAAAAGCCCTGAATTCAATTCTGGGTAAACAAGATGGAATCAGGTTTCAGAGTGCTGAAGGCACGATCTTTAATAAAAATTACAATTTAGGTCGCCCCTTCAGGGCTCTGTTAATCCAAATATTTAGATACCCCAAATTTAATTTGGGGCAGGTAAAGGAAGCACCTTCAGCGCTTGGATTAACTATTCAGATGGAGCCTAAGTGCCAACGGCTCGTCCTATAAAAGCCCAGAATTCAATTCTGGGTAAATAAGATGGTATCAGGTTTCAGAATGCTGAAAGCACGGCCTATATTAAAAATCGGCTAAACAAATTTTTCATTTCATTCCAAATCGGGTTTCCTGTTGTCCCCTCCCACATTTTCACCTAATTTCCGCTTATGAAAAAATCCGCCCTACTTCTAATTTTGGTCTTTGTGTCAATCTTCTCTTTTGCACAGCAAAAACTTACTAAAGACGAGCAAAAACTCATCGAGCTGATCGATAAAAACTACAAAGAAACCCTAGCTCTGCTGGAGGAAGTTATCAACATCAATTCCGGTTCCCTCAACAAAGAAGGAGTACGGGAGGTTGGTCGGGTTTTCGAACGGGAATTTCAAAAAATCGGCTTCCAGACCGAATGGATCGAACTCCCAGCGGAGGTAAATCGAGCCGGGCATTTTGTAGCTAGCCGAAAAGGAACAAAAGGTAAAAAGCTTTTTTTGATTGGGCATTTGGACACAGTTTTTGAGAAAGACATGCCTTTCTCTCCTTTCACTTACCTAAACGACAGCACTGCCACCGGACAAGGGGCAAATGATATGAAGGGAGGGAACGTTTTGGTTTTGGCCAGCCTGAAGGCCATGCATCAACTGGGTCTTTTGGACGATCGGACCATTACAGTCTATTTCAATGGGGATGAAGAAAGTACCGGGAATGCCGAACTTTCGCGCAAGGACTTTATCGAGCGTGCCAAGCTTCATGATATTGCCTTGGGCTATGAGACTGCGCAAGGATTCTCCACAGCCACTGTAGCGCGCAGAGGAGCGAGTGGTTGGATTTTGAAGACCACAGGAAGACAAGCTCATTCAAGTGGAGTATTCAGGGAAGGCGTGGGCTATGGAGCGATCTATGAGGCAGCTCGAATTCTTACTGAATTTCAGGAGACCCTGTCAGGAGAACAATACCTGACTTTCAACCCTGGGCAATTCATCGGAGGATCGGATGTAAGCTTAAATGAAGTCAGCGGAGCCGGAACCGCTCTTGGAAAGACCAATATCGTAGCCCGCGAGGCTATAGTAACGGGAGACCTACGCTTTTTAGGGGAAGCTCAAAAAGAGGCTGCGCGGGCAAAGATGCGCGAAATTGTAGCCAAAAACCTGAATCAAACCCAAGCCGAAATCCTATTTACAGACGGAATCCCTTCCATGGCTCCGACTGAAGGGAATTATGCATTGGCAGAAGCCCTAAACAAGGTCAGTATGGATATGGGCTTGGGACCCGTGAAGCCAGGAGATCCCGGAAGTAGAGGTGCAGGTGACATTTCCTATGTTGCAGACTTCATGGATTGCCTTGACGGCTTAGGTGCCTCCGGTACCGGAGCCCATGCACCTGGAGAGACAATTAACATGAAGCAGTTCCCGGATTTGATCAAAAGAAATACGATTTTACTGTATCGATTGACACGATAAGCTGATGAAGAAATTATTAACAGCAGCAGTATTGCTTGCGACGGTTTTTTCCTGTCAAAAGCAATCGCCCGAACCTAGCGAAAACTCAGCCATGAAACATCAAAAAATCGTTGTATATCAGGTTTTTACCCGACTTTTTGGCAATACGAATACTACCAACAAGCCCTGGGGAACCAAGGAAGAAAATGGCGTCGGAAAGTTTAACGACTTCTCGGATACTGCTTTGGAAGAAATCAAAAAGCTAGGCGTTTCTCACATCTGGTACACTGGGGTGCCGCATCATGGCGTGATTGGATCATTTCCGGAGATTGGCGTTAGTTCGGACGACCCAGATGTGATCAAAGGCCGTGCGGGTTCCCCCTATGCCGTCCGGGATTATTATCAGGTCAATCCCGATTTGGCAGTGGATGTGACCAGGCGGATGGAGGAATTTGAAGCCTTGGTCGCACGCACCCACACCCATGGGATGAAGGTGATCATTGATATCGTGCCCAATCATGTTTCCCGACTTTATGAAGGGAAAAACAACCCGGAAGGAGTTAGCGACTTTGGAGCAAATGATGACAAAACCGTCGAATACGACAAAAACAACAACTTCTACTACATCCCCGGAGAGGCATTTCAAGTACCTAAAGCAAAAAACAAATACAAGCCTTTGGGTGGGGAAAAGCATCCACTAGCAGATGGGAAATTCGAAGAAAACCCAGCCAAATGGACAGGAAACGGATCTAGAAAAGCCCAGCCGGACTTCTATGATTGGTATGAAACGGTCAAGATCAATTATGGTGTAAGCCCCGACGGTCAAAAAGATTTTGACGAATTGCCTGCCGGGGCAGATTCTTTGGACTGGAAAGCGCATTATAATTTCTGGAAAGGGAGAGACGTGCCGGATTCCTGGATAAAGTTTAAGGACATCACGCAGTTTTGGCTTGGAAAAGGAGTAGACGGATTTCGCTTTGATATGGCCGAGATGGTGCCGGTCGAATTTTGGTCTTACCTCAATTCCCACATCAAAAACACCAATCCCGAGGCTTTCCTTTTGGCTGAGGTCTATAATCCAAGCCAGTACCGAGACTATATCCTCAAAGGCAAAATGGATTACCTCTACGATAAGGTGGAGCTCTACGATACGCTGAAGCATATCATCCAAGGTCACGGATCCGCGGATAATTTGGTTCCAATCCTAGCAGGCCTGAAAGACATCGAGCACCATATGCTGCACTTCTTGGAAAATCACGACGAGCAGC
Organism: Algoriphagus alkaliphilus; assembly: GCF_900103735.1. Taxonomy (GTDB): domain Bacteria; phylum Bacteroidota; class Bacteroidia; order Cytophagales; family Cyclobacteriaceae; genus Algoriphagus; species Algoriphagus alkaliphilus. The sequence goes on from NZ_FMXE01000002.1 coordinate 323,945, forward strand.
GCATCGCAAGTCCTGAGTTTGCCGGAAATCCCTGGAAAGCCATGCCCGCTATGGTGGTGTCAGCGACTGTTTCTACTTCTCCGACGATGATCTATTTTGGTCAGGAAGTGGGGGAACCCGGGGCAGAACTAGCGGGTTTTGGGCAACCTAGTCGGACTTCGATTTTCGATTACATCGGAGTACCGCAGCATCAGAAGTGGATGAATGGAGGCAAATTTGACGGAGGACAGCTTTCAGATAATGAAAAAGCACTTCGGAATTATTATTCTGAAGTCCTGAATTTCACTCGAAACAGTCCCGCATTAATGGGTGAATATCTGGAGCTCCACACCTTCAATCGTCATGAAAACCCAATCTATGGCAACAAAGCTTTTGCATTTGCCCGCTGGGACCAAAGCCAAAAACTGATCGTGGTGACTAACTTTGATGAGCTTCAAGGAATCAAAACTACGCTGAAACTTTCTCCCGAACTCCTCAAAGCATGGAATCTGGAAAAAGGTGAGCGGGAGATTCAGGAAGTGATGTTTGGAAAAAAGAAGACGAAGCTGCGTGTAACAGATGCAGGTGCTGAAATCGATTTGGACTTTGGGCCTTGGGAGTCGGCGGTGTTTGAGATTAAATGATAATTTCCCGCAGATTTTCACAGAAAAAGACACAGGATTTCGCGGATCTGCTTTTATAGGTTTCTCAACGCCGAGAACCTATCCATTGGATTTGCAATTCAAAAACACTCTTTTTTTAAGTTAAAAAAATCATGAGATAAGACCTCGGAATTGAAAATTTCTCTGCGGCTTTGCGGTAAATTTTATCTAACTCCCCAATATCCGATACAGCTCCAAATTCAAATAGTAATCTCCTCCACTGATTTTTCGCTTTTCGCAAATTCCCAAGTCAACCAACTGATTCAGATATTGCCTGGCCGTATTTTCTGCATACAGCTTTTTATCCACCAAGTGCTTGACTTTGGTAAAGGGTTGGGTGAAAATCGCCTCCAACAAGGACTCTGGCCTCGCGATGCTGGTCTCTTTTTCCAAGACTTGAAGAATAGCTTCCTTGGCATTGAGAATATCGGTGATCTTTTGGAAGGTGTCCAATGAGGTTTCCTCGATTCCCCTGAAAATAAAAAGAAACCAATCTTTCCAAGCTGCGCGCTGGGTCACTCCGGCCAAATTAGTATAGTACTGCTCCTTTTCTCTCAGAATGTACTTGCTCAGATACAAGATCGGTAAGTCCAATAGTCCGCTATGGACTAGGTAGTGAATATTGAAAATCCTGCCTGTTCGCCCATTTCCATCCCGAAAGGGGTGAATGGCCTCAAACTGAAGGTGCGCAATGGCCACTTTGATCAGCGGATCGATTTCAGGCTTTTGAAAATCATTGACAAACGTGATCAGGTTGTCCATCAATTCCTCCAAGACTCCTTCACCACGAGGCGGAGTGTAGATAGGTTTTCCTGCATTGGGACCTGAACCGCCTTGTCGAATGTAAGTCTGGGCAAAGGGCTTTCGCAAGCCGTCATTGAATTGCGTGGTAGTGCGATAAACCAGTTCAAAATAGCTCAAATCGAAATTCCCTTTCTCTGTCAAGTATTGATGCCCGGTCCAAATTGACTCCCGATACCTCAACACCTCTTTAGCAGGGCCTTTGATCTGGTTTGCCTCATCGCTGAATGCCTTATACAGTTCATCGTCTGTGGTGAAGATGTGCTCGATCTCACTGGAGGCCTTAGCTTCCTGCAAACTGATCGTGTTCACCAAAATCCCCTGATTGGGTATGGCGATGCTTCGACCCTGAAGCTTTCCCAATGCAGCCTTTGCTTTTCCCAATCCTTCAAATACATCCAAGTCCCTATAAAACGATGCATCAATTGGCAACTTGGGAAGATTATTCCATGGGATTGTTCGGTCTGGGTTGATTCGGTAGCGTTGATCTGACATTAAAATATTTAATTTTTAATGTAAGGTAAGAAAATTGGCATTAAACGCAAGGCCTAAATCAGTATTTGACATTAAAATATTTGAAATTTAATGTCAATAGGGGTTTTTGATCTTTCTGTTAAGGTCAAAAACTGAGCCCACCTCAATTTTTCAATTTTTTAAGGTCAAAATAGAATTTCAGGATTTGCCCTGATTTCTCCATTTTGCATTTCGATTTGAACTGAATTATGCCGCGAAAGAAAAAGTACAGCCCTTGGATTTGGATTGCTTTTTTGATTTTAATGACTGCTGTCGGCTCTGGATATTTAGTCTTGAGGTACAAAACACAGATTGAACGTCGGCTTGGAGAATATACCCGAAAAGCCCCTCCTGTTACCGAGTCACTCAAATTTGAACAAGTTTTCGACCGGTTTTCAGATGGAATTTTGGGCATCGATGTCTCCCATTACCAGGGTAAAATCAACTTCCCCGGTCTTCAGCTTCAGATCAAAAACAGAAGAATTGAATTTATCATGATTCGGGCGACAATGGGCTCAAATGGAATTGACAGGCAGTTTAGAAGCAACTGGGAAGGTGCCCGAACTTTGCCCGTGCTCAGGGGTGCATACCACTATTACCGACCGAATGAAAACAGCACCAAACAGGCCCAAAACTTTATCAAAACTGCAAAACTGAAGTCAGGAGACCTTATCCCGATATTGGATATCGAAAAGCACAGCACCATCCAATCCAAGGATAAACTCCGAGAAGGACTGAAAAACTGGCTCCGCATTGTGGAAAAACACTATGCAGTCAAACCTATGATTTACACCGGAGATAGCTTCTTTTGGGAAGTGCTGCACAACCACGGTTTTGATGAGTATCCCGTCTGGGTGGCGAATTACAACCCGGTGATGAAACCTGAAACCCGAAACTGGGTGATCTGGCAATTTTCAGACAAAGGAAGTCTGCCTGGAATCGGGGAGCGAGTGGATTTGAATGTGCTGCGAGGCGGAAGGTTTCAGCTGCAAAAATTGAAAATGCCAACCGAATAATCCTTTGGTGTCAATTCAAATCTTTAAGTCAAAATCTCAATTTCCGCTTTGTAATCCAAGGGTGAACGTAGGGTTTCAGATTTTCCGGAAAACCCAACTCGAAAGGAGAAGGACCCACCCATTCGGTTTTCTTTCCGGCGATTTTGATGGTTCCATTGGAGGAGATTTCCACGGTTGTAAACAGGGGTTCCTTGAAGGGAGCCGTGTATTTGATCCATCGGAAATTTTTGTCCACTTCGGGACTGTAGCGAATGTACTCGTAATCCTCACCCAGCCAATGATAGGCCATGGAGGTAATGGAGATATACCAGATACCTCCGATATTTTCGGCATGGGTGTGCCCGTTGAACGAAGCAATCACTTTTCTCTCAGGATGAAGTCGGTTATGCTCCTGTAGCAGGTTTTGGATTTCCTGGTAATTGTCCAGTCCGTAGGTCTCCTGATGAGTCTGGTAAATGGAAAGTCCCTGATGGGAAAATAGGATAACCGGATATTGGGTCTTTTCCAATTCTTTCTTTAACCAGGCAAATTGCTCTGTCCGATAAATTGCTGGTAACCCTTGGCATTGGAATCTTTTTTGTCATTCCCATCCAAAACGATAAAATGGAAGCCCTTTTTATCGAAAGAATAGTAGCTTGAACTCATGTTTCGGTATTCAATCGCCCTTTCTTTGGAGGTACCACCGTCCATTTCATGGTTGCCGATGACATGGTGCTTTTCCCCGGGGAATGAATTCCAGATATCAAACGCTTTTTGATACCCTGGTTTTGGAATGCCAAAATCCCCCAATTCAATGATGAAATCGGGATTTTATTTTTTCATGGCTTCGACAAAAGTCGTCAGGCGTATTCCGAATCATGCATGGTAGGAATATGGACATCTGTGCAAAGACCGAATTTGACGACATTGCTTTTTTGTGCCAAAACAGGGACAGAAGCTATTAATCCTGCTAAAAGCAGCAAGTATCGAAATACTTTCATTGGAAATCAGTTAGGGGTAAAAGGGGATTTTATTTCAGATTGAGAAAATTGAGCACAGCTTCATCGCCTTGTAGCGCATGTACCGGAATCGGATTTTTCTGGTTAAAGACTCGAAGTTCATCTGCCGAAAGCAGCGTGACAAAGCTCTCATCAAAGCCGTCTTGATAGGGAATTCGGCCTGCATTCAGCCCCAAATAGTGACCAAAGAAATTGTAAACCGCCGCTCGTTTGTTTTTACCGTAATCATGTCGCTCACCAGCTAAATGGACATTATCGACCCGGCTTTCTGATTGGTAGGCAGCATATACTTTTTGGACATAGGGAAATTCAATTCTCGGTGTGTTTTTCGTCCAATCTCCGCCATCCGAAACCAAAAGCATGGGCCGAGGTGCTGCCAAAGCGGCAATCTCCACATTGTTGGTTTGATGGTTGGAGCTTTTGTGGATTGGCATGCCGCTTTCGCAGGTGCAGCCTCCGAAGAAATAGGCCGAGACCATCACCACGGGAGCAGAAACCTTGATTCTAGGATCCAAAGCCGTAATCAAAATCGTCTGGGTACCTCCTCCGGATTCACCAGTCACACCAACGCGCTCAGGATCCACATCGGGGCGGGAAATCAGGTAATCTAGTACCCGCTGGGAATTATAAGTTTGGATCGTCAGGGCAATGGGAATTTTGTGATCAACCTGCTTGGAGTCACCATAACCAATCATATCATAAGCAAATACCACAGCACCCATTCGGGCAAAGGCGGCACTTCGCTTTTGCATACTTTCTCCAAATCGCAAATCCGGTCCATGTCCATGAACGCTGAGAATGCCTGGACTTTTCTGAAAAGGAACTGGGTTCAAAGGACGATAAAGATTCCCTGTGATGAAGAATCCAGGAAAACTCTCAATGGCAATGTTCTCGACAATGTATCCATCCTTTTCGCGTGTGCTGTGGATGATGGGATTAAATGGAGTCGTTCGTTCTGGCATTTGCTTCAGCTTCATTCCGTCAATAATTCCTTTGCGGATCATTTCGGCCCTTCTTTCCCAATCCGCTTGACTGGACCATTCCGATGCAGTTTTTTTCATAAAAACGGCAGCCTCATCCTCTGTCCAATAGGCGCCACCGCAAAGCAAGTTTTCCTGAGCAAAAATGGCGTTGCTCAACCAGAAGAGTAAATACAAACTCATTACCTTTTTCATAAATACGGTCGTCAAAATCATTTCAGGATTTGTGCATTTTCACTTGGTTCAAAGCCGATCCGATGAGCATTCACATAGAGCGAATCTCCGGGATTACCTTCAAAAGGTTCCAGGTAAACTTTCCAACCTACATTTTTTGATTTTCTGTAAGCAATAGAAGCACTTGATGTGGCTGAGTTCAGCTTGACTTTTCCATTCTCCAACTTTACCTCTGGGGAAAGGGTAATTGGGGGTTCATCCTTCCCACCCCACCAGTTTCTGACCATTTCCATTTCGTTCAGGGCACCCAAATCTCCAAATTCCGCAATCCAATCTTCATGTGCTTTTCGAAGCTCGGCCAACACACTTCGGGTCACAGAATCATCCGGATAAACAGGAGGAACCTTAACAATTTTGGGATCCACAAGCAGTTCCTCTTTTTCTCGCATCCAAACTTGGGATTCGTGACTGATTGTGAAATTGAAAATGGCGAAAAATGGCTGATTTGGATCGGGTCGGTTACGATAATGAGCTTTGGGACTGCTTTCGTCCCACATCGTTACCGGACTTTTAAAATGATAATCTTCTTTGGAATTGTTGCTTGTAAAATACCCGTCCATCCGAAGCAGCTCGGGATAGGTTTTCATACCCTCAGGAAGAACAGTAGAATATCCTTTGAATCCGGTTGGATAAGCATCACCTGCGGCTGCTGATGGGGCAAGTGTTCGCATGTGCATGGCGCCGATGGAAGTTTGATACGCTCCTGTGATCAGTGTCGCGCGGCTTGGTGCACATACTCCCGCTGTTGCAAAAACCTGATTGTACTGCACTGATTCAGCCGCTAGGGCATTCAAAAATGGAGTTTTCCCACCAGTGCCTCCATAGGTTTTCAGATGCTCAGGAGAGAGATCTTCACATACGATCCATACTATATTGGGCTTTTCCGGATATTGGGATTGATTGATTTTCGGAGTTTCATTTTTGCAGGCAAAAAGCAGGAAAACGAACAGGGGAAAGAGTCGAATCTTCATAGGTTGGGGCATTATTGGTTTTTAAAAGATAGGATTTTATTTAAAAAAATCTGTCCTATTGGGTCATGGTAATACCTACTTCTTCCATCTTTCCTTGTGACATAAAAAAATAGTCGGTAGGTTCTGACTATTGATAATAAGATCATGGGCAGCTCAAAAAAGAGGTATAACGTCAAAGCCAAATTCTCTGCTAATCGGCCAAATAAAATTGGACAAAAACTAAAATTTCAGAAAATGGAACTGATTTTCAGGTAAATCTGTCATTACTTAGCTTGTGTACTTTTCTGTAAGCATAGTCTTAGATATTTTAAATTAGTAATGAATGAAAAAAATAGGCGTTTTAGGCTCGGGAGTTGTAGGAAGAACTTTGGCCGACGGATTTGTAAAGCGGGGCTTTGAGGTCATGCTGGGTACTGGAAATCCAAACAAACTTTCTGATTGGCAGTCTGGGGCAAATGGGAAAGTAGGTAGCTTTGAAAAAGCAGCTGACTTTGGAGACTTGATCATCCTTGCTGTCAAGGGAACCGCTGCCCTTAAAATCGCCGAGCAGGTAAAAGTCGGGATTAGCGACAAGACAGTTCTGGATGTCTGTAACCCAATTGCTGACGAATCTCCTAAAGATGGCGTTCGAAAATTTTTTACCACAGAAGAATCCCTGATGGAAATGCTTCAAAATCTTGTTCCTGAGGCCCATTTTGTAAAAGCTTTCAATTATATAGACAGTAAGGCGATGATAAATTCAGCCAAATCAAAGGCCCAGATTATGAATATTTGTGGCAACGAAGACGTGGCAAAAACAGAAGCTAAAGAAGTTTTGGCATTATTTGGATTTAAGCCAAAAGACATGGGAAAGGCTGAAGCGGCAAGAGAAATCGAGCTAATGGCTATTTCCCTTTAATTGCTAAGCAATAAGACTCAGTCCCAAATATCCAGATCATAACGGTCTGGATATTTTTTTCAGGACTTTGAAAAATTCAATCATTCAGACCTGGCTTGGGAGAATTTGGGGTATTGTAACTTTTCAAATGGCATATAATTTTTAATGTTAGCTTTGGAACTTGATTCTTAATAAGGCCGCATATACCCCTGAAATCCCTTTCTCAAAGCTATGATTATACAGCTTATATTACTTGTCGTTGGATTGGTACTTTTGGTCAAAGGAGCGGATTGGCTCGTAGATGGTGCCTCAGTCCTAGCAAAGAAAAACAACATCTCCGATCTCGCAATCGGACTTACTATTGTGGCTTTTGGTACCTCAGCACCGGAATTGGTTGTGAATGCCGTTGCCGCATCAGGCAATTATCCGGATATCGTTTTTGGAAATGTCATCGGCTCTAATAATTTCAACCTGTTTGCCATTCTTGGAATAGCGGGATTGATCACACCCTTGGCTGTTCAATCGAGTACGGTATGGAAAGAAATCCCATTCTCTCTGGTAGCTGCTCTTGTATTGTTGGTTTTGGCAAATAATTATTTATTTTCTGAACCCACTCATCTCTCGAGATATGATGGCTTTATTTTATTGGGCTTATTTGCTGCATTCCTGTATTACGTAGCCACCCAGCTCAAAGCTGACCCATTGGTGGAAGGGGTGGAAAACAAGGATTATTCCACAGGAAAGATCTGGTTTTTAATCCTAATCGGTCTAACAGGCTTAGTTGGTGGCGGTAAACTGGTCGTAGACAATGCTGTTTGGATAGCTCAAGCACTGGGAGTAAGTGAAAAAATAATTGGTCTCACCATTATTGCAGCGGGGACATCACTTCCTGAATTGGCCACTTCTGTGGTTGCAGCGATGAAGAAGAATGCGGACATTGCCATCGGGAATATTGTGGGATCCAATATCTTCAACATTCTTTTGGTGTTGGGGGTTAGTGCACTTGTTCGCCCACTTGACTTCAATCCTGCCTTCAACACAGACATTTATTTGCTTTCTGCAGGAACATCTTTTTTATTCATTTCCATGTTTATTGGAAAAAAATACCGGCTGGACAGATGGCAAGCTGCTTTGCTATTGATGATATTTGCATCGTACACCACGTATTTAGTCATGCTTGAGCTTTGATCTTCTTGGGGGTTCCTCTTGCAAAGGGTTTCTGAATAAGAACCCTTTTTTTTTGCCATTTGTAAAAATTAGAATGCTCCAGTCTAGGTTTCGTTCTAAATTTCATCCAGTTAATTCGAGATTATTTTTGGATTAGCGAAGAGACCCAAACCAATGAAGCCTATTTTGCCCAAAAACCTATTGGTTATTCCGATTTTAGTATTGGGAATGATCACCATCCACTCTTTTGCGCAGCAAAACCGGGGTATGATCCGAGGAACCATCGTTGAAAGATCGAGTGCGGAGCCCCTTCCCTTTACCACAATTGGTGTTTATACTGAGAAGGACAGTCTCATCGGTGGAGGCATCTCTGATGAAAACGGAAAATACTCGATCGATCTTCCCTTTGGAAAATTCTATGCCTTGATAGAGTTTATGGGCTTTGAGGCTCAAAAAACCAATTATTTCTCTCTTACGAGGGAAAATCAAAATTTGGATCTTGGCGAAATTGGACTTTCGCCTACAGCTTCTGATCTCAGTGAAGTCGTGGTCCAGGGAGAAAAAACTATCATGGAGCTTTCGCTCGACAAGCGAGTCTTCAATGTTGGAAAGGATCTGGCAAATGCCGGTGGGAATGCCTCTGATATTTTGATGAACCTACCTTCGGTCGCGGTAGATCCTGATGGAAATGTCCGGCTTCGGGGCTCGGCAAATGTGCGGATCCTGATCGATGGAAAACCTTCGGGTTTGGTCAGTTTCAAGGGAAGCAGTGGACTGCAGCAGCTTCCCGCCAATATGGTGGATCGGGTGGAAGTCATCACCAATCCATCCGCCCGTTACGAAGCAGAAGGAATGGCAGGTGTGATCAATATCATTTTAAAAAAAGACAGCAAGCAGGGGTTCAATGGGTCTTTTGAACTAATTGCGGGCTACCCGGTCAATACCGGTTTTACTACTAATCTGAATTATCGGCACAACCGGATCAACTGGTTTATCAATTATGGACTTTCATACCGGCAGACACCCGGGATTAGCGAACTTTATCAGGAGGTGTATAATGAGGATGGCACGACTTCCATCCTGAGCCAAAACAATTCATCGACGGTCACCGGACTAAATAACAACCTTCGTGGCGGATTGGATTATTACTTCAACGAGAACAGCATCCTGACTGGCTCTTATCTTTGGAGAAGAAGCGATGTAAGAAGGATAACAGATATCCGATACGAGGATTATCTGAATAGTTTTGACGATTACCTGGGGTATTCGCTTCGAAGACAAGATGAAACAGAGGCAGAGCCTAACAAGGAGGCAATTATTAACTATAAGCGAACTTTTGCCGAAAAAGGGCATGAGTTTATAGCATCATTTACCTATCTCAATTATTGGGAGCGATCCGATCAGCTTTTTACTGAAAATGCTTTTTCTATTCAAAGAGTGATAATTCCAGAAGGGGTGCTGGTACAGACCTCACTCAATGACGAATCCGAAAATCAGTATTTACTTCAGATGGACTATGTGAAACCATTTGCTGCCAAAGGGAAATTTGAGTCAGGAATTCGAACGAGTTTTCGCGAAATGGAAAACGATTACTTGGTTCAGGAACTAAATGAGTCAGGAGATTTTGTGACACTTCCCGGGCTGGACAATATCTTTCTCTACAATGAAAATATCCTCGCTGCATATGGGATCGTGGGGAATGAAACCGGAAAATGGAGCTATCAGGGAGGACTGCGGGCAGAATATACCGATGTGGAAACAATCTTGGTTGAAACCAATGAAAGCAATCCACGGGACTATACGAATCTCTTTCCATCTGCACATTTAACTTACAATGTGACAAAAGAAAATGCCTTCCAACTTAGCTATTCCAAGCGGGTCAGAAGACCGGTCTACAATGATCTGAGTCCTTATGTAACCTTCTCCGACCAACGAAATTTCTTCAGTGGAAATCCCGATTTGGATCCAGAATTCACCGATGCTTTTGAATTGGGTCACATCAAGTATTTTGAAAAAGCGACTTTATTTTCCACAGTTTATTTCAGAAATACTGTCGAAAAAATCGAACGGATCAGGCAAGTTCAGGACGATGGATTTTCAGTAACTGCTCCGGTTAATTTAGCTGGTGAGAAGTCCTACGGATTTGAATTCAGCGGGGATTATCGGGTGAAAGACTGGTGGAAACTGGATTTCAATGCCAATTTTTTTCACGCAAGAATTGACGCCAGCAATATCGGGCGTACTGACCTGATTAAAACCTACTCCTGGCTTTTCCGTCAGACTTCCCGGTTTAGCTTTGGAGAAGGATGGGATGTTCAGGCCCGGGCAAATTATGAAGCAAGACAGAAAACAGCTCAAGGCATCAGAAAGGGCATTTTCTTCATGGACCTCTCTGCAAGCAAACGAATTCTTCAAGACCGCGGAACTCTGGTACTGAATGTGACGGATGTGTTCAATACCAGAATCAACCGGGAAATCATCGAGGGATTCAACTTCTTCACCGATCGAGAGTCTCAGATGATCCGAAGACAAACAAACCTTACCTTCGCCTACCGAATCAAGCAATAAACCTGTATTTGAACCTGCGGAAAACTTTGGCACCCTGTTTTCTCAAGGTTTTTATTTAACCGCTACCATGCGTTTACTACTTCCATTTCTACTGTTTAGTCTTGGCTTGACAGCTTCTTCATTTGCCCAAAAAATCAATGCGGATTACCGGCTTGCCATTCAAAAAGCAAGTTCAGCCATAATCATTGATGGAATTTTGGATGAAAAAGCCTGGGAGGATGCGGCCGTCGCTACGGATTTTTTCATGATTACGCCGATGGACACGAGCTTTGCCCAGGTTAGGACGGACGTGAGAATGAGTTACGATGACGAGCATTTGTATCTGATCGTAGTCAATCACCATGCACTTGAAGGCCCCTATATGGTCGAGTCACTGAGAAGAGATTTCAGTTTTGGAAAAAACGATAACTTTCTCCTTTTTATGGACCCTTTTGATGACATGACCAATGGGTTTTCGTTTGGGGCGAATGCCGCAGGAGCGCAGTGGGACGGTCAAATGTTCAATGGCGGAAGTGTGGATCTCAGTTGGGACAACAAGTGGGTGTCCAAAGTCAAAAATTACGAGGATAAGTGGGTTTTTGAGGCAGCAATTCCTTTCAAATCAATTCGCTATAAAAAAGGCATTTCTGAATGGGGAATCAATTTCAGCCGACTTGACTTGAAAACGACCGAAAAGTCAGGTTGGGCACCGGTTCCCAGGCAGTTTCCTTCTGCTTCGCTGGCTTACACCGGCACACTCGTTTGGGATAATCCGCCCCCGGATGCGGGTTCAAATATTTCCATCATACCTTATGCATTGGGCGGTGTAAGCAAAGACTTTCAAAACGAAGGCGGAAACGTCTATCGAAAGGAAGTGGGAATCGATGCCAAGATCTCCCTGACTTCCTCGCTCAACTTGGACCTGACTGTAAATCCGGATTTTTCTCAGGTGGAGGTTGATCGTCAGGTGACCAATCTGGATCGCTTTGAACTCTTTTTTCCGGAGCGCAGGCAGTTCTTTCTGGAAAATGGAGATTTGTTTGCAGGTTTTGGATACAGTACGATCAGGCCGTTTTTTTCCCGGAGAATTGGACTCGAAGCCCCCATTCAGTTTGGGGCGAGAATGAGTGGCAAAATCAACAAAAACTGGAGAATGGGTGCAATGAACATGCAGACCGGAGAAGTTGAAGAAAGAGCCTTGCCATCACAAAACTTTACGGTAATGGCCCTGCAACGACAAGTTGGAGCCCGATCAAACATCGGAGCAATCTTCGTCAACAAACAGTCACTGAACTACAATCCCGACCCTGAGACAGAGCAGCCAATTTATTCGCAATTCAATCGAAATGCAGGCCTGGAATACAACCTCGCTTCTGCCAACAATCTCTGGACTGGAAAGGCTATGGTCTTGCAATCCTTTGGTCCGAATAATATCGGGAATGGTCTGGTCCATGCCGCCAATCTCCGATTTTCCAGCGGAAATCTGACTTGGAATTGGCAGCACGAGTACGTATCCGAAAATTATACCGCTGAGGTGGGTTTTGTCCCGCGAAATGGATTTTACCGTATCAATCCGATGCTCGGATATCGCTGGTTTCCAAAAAGTCAAAAAATTCTAAGTCACGGACCTGACTTCAACACGTCCTTGTTTTTTAATATGGGGGGAGAAAAAACTGACAATACCAGCTATATAGCTTACAATGTCCGATTCCGAAGTCAAAGTAATCTGACGGCATGGCTTGCCTATGATTTTGTGAAGCTACAGCGGCCCTTTGATCCTACCAATTTCTCAGGGATCAGTTTGGAGACCGGTACCGAACATAGCTGGAATGCAATGGGTATGGAATATTCCTCAAAGCCCCAAAGTGTATTTACCTATTCATTTTCGACCCGAATGGGTGGATATTATGCAAATGGGGATCGGTTCAACTTTACCACCGATTTTGGGTACCGTTTTCAGCCCTACGTGAGTTTGGCGCTGAGCACCAATTTCAATCAGATCAATCTGCCAGAGCCTTGGGGTGAAACGCGATTTTGGCTCATTGGCCCACGGGTGGATGTCACCATGACCAATACTGTCTTTTTCACGGTTTTTGTCCAATACAATGAGCAAATCGAAAACATCAACCTGAATACACGTTTTCAGTGGCGCTTCAAACCCGCTTCGGATTTGTTTATCGTCTATACGGACAATTACCTGCCAGATCCATTCAATGTGAAAAACCGGTCCTTGGTACTGAAGTTTACTTATTGGTGGAATGTTTAAAGTAAGATTTGAGATGTAAGAAATAAGATTTTAGACAAAAGAGACAAGAACCATGAAGATTGCGGGATGACCGATCCGGGGTCAAAAGACCGAATCAACCCAAATAAGTCCATTTTAAATTGAATCAATTTTACAAGTGTTTTATCTTCATTGGAATGAAAAAGAAATTGAAACTCTTTTTGGATAAAGCGGTGGTCGAAAAGGCGAAAATCCATTCTTATCAGACAGGTAAAAGCTTGTCAAGTATGATTGAAATGTTTTTTGAGAAGCTGACTGAAAATACGATTTCTGACCGAATAAGCCGTATTGCTGGCAAAATCGAAATACTAGGAGATTTTTATTATAAAGATGAGCTGAGGAAAGGGCTAGAGGAAAAACTTCTAAAATAAAGGCTTCTTCTGTCTTCGGTCTCCCGTCTTCCTGCTCTTTGCTATGGCACGAGCCACTGACCTTTCCAATTCTCACTTTTTGAAAATAGAATTCTCAAATGTTTTAACCCATTTAGCTGTAAGGCTTCAATCGATTCTGGAATAAACTTCAAAACTGTAAAAAATTGATCATCGCCAGTTTCTTTCCAATCAAAAGCTTCATTTGGATCTGAAATAGGAGTACCAGGAGCCAAGGTTGAAGTGTACGCTTTTTGTGCCTCGCCCTGAACTTTCGGCCAAAAGTCTTTACTCACTTCATTTTGGTTGTGAATTTCAGCTTTAGCTTTGATTCGGATTTGGACTCTTTTTCCCAAGTGGTAAAAATGAAGAGTCGCTGATGGATTTGCGCTTAATTCATTGACTTTCTCAGAGCGGGAATCTGTAAAAATATGGAACTCCAATTCTTTGCTTACAGACCTGACCACGACGGTTCTTATTTCAGGACTTGTTTCCCCAATTGTACCTAAGTTGACATAGCGAAAGGGATGCTTGGGATCAAGTGCTCCGCGATGAAGCTCATGACTTATGGATTTCCAAATTTCTGATTGTAATTCGTTTTCGGAGAATAGCATTTTAAACGGTTTTGCATGTAAACCCTTCCTGACAAATAGAGTTCAACTGACGGAATTTACATTAATAGCGTCAGTGAATATTTTAGTTAATGTTAAACGTCTTTGATTTTTTACCAAGAAACAATGGGAAATT
>NZ_FMXE01000036.1:0-395 GCF_900103735.1 Algoriphagus alkaliphilus
CTCATCGCTCAGTTTTAAAGACTCAGAAAGCGTATAGGAACTCCGTTCGATTAGCCGAAGATAACCTCGAATGGTATTGCGGGAATAATTGGAATGACGAACTATGGCACGAATAGATAGCCCGTTCGCTCTTTGTTGTAAAATGTTCCGGATCTGTTGCATGGTTTTGCTCTTTGCTGCCATCGTTCTTTTGAGTTAGTCGCTCAAAAGAAACAAGAAAAGATCACCGGAAGGGTGGGGCAGTTTCAACTGAAATACGTGGGTCAGTATGGACTGAAACGCATGGGTCAATATCGACTGAAACAGGTGGGTCAGTTTACTCCGAAATGGGTGGGTCAGTATGGGGTGAGATTATCACATTTTGAAAGCAATTCACAACTGGATACCCGGATTTG
>NZ_FMXE01000036.1:1706-46191 GCF_900103735.1 Algoriphagus alkaliphilus
CACTCACCGGGGCAAGCTGTGATTTCCACTGGAAACTAACAGTTGACAATTAATTATCCCCAAGAACTTTTCCAAAATTCTAGAACTTTGGAAAAGTTGCCTTGAATAATTTTCCCCCTTCACAAAAAAAATCCCGAAGCTCACCCAAGCTTCGGGAAAAACAAAAAAAATAAGGCGTATTTAAAAATTCTAATAGTTGATAAAGTTGGTAATTAGCTGAATATCAAGTTTTTTACTACCTGTACTTTCGGCGCTTAGTCCTCTTAAAATCAGCGAGTACACCCGGTTTCCTTTCAGATCCAAGGTCCCGGATTGGATCAGTGTTTCGCCGGTTGCCTTGGATTTTACTTTCAGCGTGACATTACCCGGATTCAACTCCTTAAATTCAGAAACTGACTTGAACTCAGAATCTGAAACCAGCGGAGCACTTATTCCGGATAGTTCCAAATACACTTTTTCCGTGTCAGGTGAGAGGTGAACAAAGCGTAGCTGCGTTTTTGAGGAGCTTGGTTCCTTCCAGATATCTTTTACCAAAATAGCATCGATCCCGGAAGCTTTATCTGCCACAAAAACTGAATACACCGTATCTGCTTTCAGCACAAATCTTTTTTCCAGTAGGGAAGTAGCGGAGTTGAAAGCCGAAAAACGAAAGTTTCGGGAGCCAGGGTAAAAAGCACTGTAAGGTAAAATCTGTGTATACTCGACAGGCGTCTGATTGACCCGGTTTTGATTGGCAAAGATATCCATGGCTGGAGCCCCCGAAGCTCCCTGAAAAATGGAGACGTAGGCTGCCGGTGGCAAACTGGGAGAGTCGAGGTTATCCAGACAGCCCGTAAGCAGAAGGGAGCCGGCAAGAATTCCTGAAGCCATCATCAATCCCTTGCGGGTGATGGCTTTAATATTTGAACGGATACTCATAAATGTTGGGATTAGGTTTTCAAATTTGTCTCTATGACGATGTATGGCATATTTTCGCTTCAGGTATTCCAAAAAAAATAACACATCCGTCCTCACTTGTTCCATTGAGGATTGATCCCTCTATTTTTGCGCCCGCTATCGGAGCGAAGATGACTCGATTAAACCTAAGAAGGATTGATTACTTGTGCTCTTTTTCCGTTGCAGTAAAAAGTTCAGCGCAGACCTGTCTGCCGTAGGTAGGGTGTACAGAGAGTTTTTGACACAAAGTCACCGGAGCAGCAAGTTTTAAGTATATGAAATATATTGAAAAATAGTGTTCTTAGAATCAAATTTTTGAATGGATAAGCGAAAGAATATGGAACTTGCCGAAAATCTACCAGACTAATGCTCGATTCGATGAACCAAATGAAAATGCAATTGAACTCCCTTCGTCAATCGATGAATCGGGTGGAAGAGGAGTTTGAAGGCTTGCTTGCCGATATTCCTCCACATAACCGCATATCAGCAATCAATTTTTTAAAGTATCTGATTCTCCGCAAAACAGACGTTCGAGACCTTCAGATCCTGCTTCATGAAAATGGGCTTTCTTCTTTGGCGAGTTGTGAAAGCCATACGCAGCGGCAAATAGAAATGACTCTCCAGCATTTGGGTGAGAAGTTTGAGAAACTGGATTCCTGCACGACGGATTTTGGGAGTAAAAAAATCGAAGAAAGTAGTCAACAGCTTTTTGGTCCAAAGCCAGAAAATTGGTTTGCTTCCATAATGGTGACATTTGACTCGGTATTTTTAGCAGAAAAAGATCTGATCCCGAAGCTTTTGAAAAAGGGAATGAGCACTGCACGGATCAATTGCGCACACGATG
Source organism: Algoriphagus alkaliphilus (assembly GCF_900103735.1). Lineage (GTDB taxonomy): Bacteria > Bacteroidota > Bacteroidia > Cytophagales > Cyclobacteriaceae > Algoriphagus > Algoriphagus alkaliphilus. The sequence continues at coordinate 3,487 of NZ_FMXE01000036.1, forward strand.
ATGAATCTGTTTGGCAGGAAATGGTGGACAAAATCCGTCTGGCAAGTAAAATTACGGGCCTTCCCTGCAAAATTCACGTGGATCTCGCAGGGCCAAAAATCAGAACCAAACTGCTGACAAAAGGGAAAGACAAAGGGCGGGTTAAGATAAAAATCGGAGAAACGATTTGGCTGAGTGATTCAGCCAAAGGGTTTAAAGCCAAAGAAATTGTGATTAGCCCCAATGAATCTGGAGTGATCGCTGGTTTGAAGATTGGAGATCGGGTTTTTATCGATGATGGATTAATTATGTGCTTGGTGCAGAGGGTTGATAAGGACAAAGCTTTGCTAAAGATTGAGCGTATTTCTTCCAAAAAACCATTTATTAAAGCTGAAAAAGGAATTAATTTTCCGGATTGTTCCCTACAGGTTTCTTCGCTTACGGATTTTGATAAAAAGTGTCTTCCCTTTGTCTGCGCAAATGCGGATACAGTAGGGTTTTCTTTTGTAAGGTCCAGTCGGGATATTGCTGATTTGCGGGCCGCTTTGAAGGAGGTAGAGGCTGATATCCCTTTTATGATCCTAAAAATTGAAACACATGAATCAGTCAAAAATCTACCTTCCTTACTATTGGAAGGAATGAAAGACGCTGATTTTGGAGTGATGATTGCGCGTGGAGACTTGGCCGTAGAGATCGGCTTTGAGCGATTGGTGGAGATTCAGGATCAGATTTTGTGGCTTTGCGAAGCGGCACATGTACCGGTAATATGGGCCACTCAGGTGCTGGAAAATCTGCATAAATCGGGTGTGGCCACGCGCGCTGAGGTTACTGATGCAGGCCATGCCTCAAGGGCCGAATGCATCATGATCAACAAAGGCAAACACACGATGGAGGTCTTAAAGACACTTCGTGATATTTCTCAGCGGAGTGTTGCCCTTCGTGTCAAAAACCGACTGGTATACCGACCTTTGAAGATCGCTGCGGATTTTTTTGGAGAGAAATCCTAAGGGGAATAATATTTGCCACAAAGGCCATAAGGCACAAAGTTTTTGATAAATCCCCTAAGAGTTTCCCGCAGACCTGACTGCCGTCAGGCAAGTTATACGCGGAAAAAGACGCAGACCTTCGCGGATTTTCAGAAGCTCCTTTAAAGGTTTGAATCTGCCATCTTTGTGTCCTCAATCAGAGCGAGAGCGACTGGATCTCACCTCTTGGGGATTGATTAGTCCATCTCTTTTTCCTTTGCGGTGAAAAAAATGCTATAAAATCACCGCAGAGGGGCAGAGACCGCTGAGATTTTTAGCTAAGCTCTCACTCTTTCTATTGAAGGTCGATTAACTACTCTCATTTTCCTTTGAGGTAATAAAATCATTTCAATCCTGCCCACCAGCTGGCAGGGTTTCGGAAATTTCGATGCCAATAAGGTTCCTAGTTGTTGATCTTTGTCGTGTCAGGCTTGGCTTTTGGCCTTACAATCAAGCCTTTCAGTAGCGTTTTTGCTTCATCCACTGCTTTTCCGGTAGACTGATTTACCTTTTTCTCCAGCTCCTTCTTGACGCTATCCTGGACCACTTCTGCTTTCAATTTGATCTCCTGCTTGATACTGTCCTGTGCAGCCTGAAATTGCGCCGTAGCCTTTGCCTGCAAGTTGTCCTTCTCTGAATCAAATCGGGATTTCAATGCATTGGTCAGTAAATTCTCAATGCTGTTGCCCCCTGCAAGGCTGATTTTGGGTTGATTATAGGTTCCTGATAGATTGAGTGCAATCGGAATTAAAGTTGATGTGCTTGCCTCAGAGCCGGAGATAGTAGCCAAAATAGAATTTGCCTGCGCGCCGAATTGTCCGGCAGGAACCTGCATATTCAACAAGTAGCTGATCGATCCGTCAAAACCCGTGCTGCCCTGAATAGTAGTTTGGTAATCCCAAAGACGCAGATCGAATGGTTTCACTTCCATTCTTCCATTTTCGATCACTATCGGGATGGAAATATTTTTCAAAGTTAGCGTGTTGCCATCTTTAAGTCGGGTCAAATTGGTCACAGCCTCCAATATTTTGCTGTCTTTGAGAGCAGCCTCTGCCACTTTAAGGATCCCTTTTACATCGATCGAAGAGAGGACAGGCATCATATTTTGACCTAAAAGGCCGGAGAAACTGATGTTGGTATTGACCCTTCCTGTGATGTCGCGGGCTATCGGAGCGAAAGCTTTGACGGTTTCCAGACTTTCGAATGCCTTGGCAATACTGAGTTCTGAAATGTCCAGTTTGAAATCAAAGATCGGCGCTGCCAGATTTCTGGGATCATAATTTCCATTTAGTTTGATCCGTCCATCCAAAGTTTTCATTCCAGTTTCTGAAAATTGCAGTACCCCGTTTCTCAGTGTCATATTTCCTGTTACTTCCTTCAGATTGAATTTTTCATACAGCACCTCATCGGCAGCTAAACTCATGGTGAAATCAATGTTTTCGGGCAGTGGAATGACCTCCATCTCTTCACTTCCGGTGTCTGCCGTACTGCTGCTCATCCATTCATTCAGATCAAATCTGGAGCTGTTCAGGTTGAGTTGACCTTTCAAAACTCCTTTGTCTGAAAGTAAGTAATCCATGTAATTGGAAAGGTAACCACTGGCTTCTAGTGGACTTTTTCCGAGTTGGGATTTGAATTGGGTCAGGTTGGCCCGCTGGGGATTGAAATCCGCCTGGGATTCAATGATCCGCACGCCCTGTGGGAAATCTTTTGATTCGTAGTAAAGATTACGGATGTCCATCGTGCCAGAAGCCTGCAAACGATCGTAGCGTTCTTTTTCCACATCGGTATAGGACCCCGTGGTCTTTAGATCGGCTTTGATCAATCCTTCCAGTTTGGTGTCAGCAATCGGGAAGATAGCCGTCAATTTTTTCAAGTCGAGTACACCTTCCACAGCCCCATTCCAGTTGAGAGCTTCGAAATCATTAATTTTCAGGTTTCCTTCGATTTCTTCACCCTCGAGATGAAAGCCGAACGAGCTGACATCCATGAAGAAATCCTGCATAGTTCCTTTCTGGTTTTGGATTGTTGCTTTGGCATGAAGTTTTTCCAATGGCACAGGGTAATCGGTATTCTGAATAAATCCATTTTCCAGATTCAGTCGGATATCCATGCTTGGAAGGACTTTGGCAGCGGAGTCATAGCGCCCTTTTGCACTTGCGTTGAAATCAAGCATTCCGGCCAATTGCGTTTTATCGATCGGGAAAATGGAAGTGAGTTCTTTAAGGTTCAGTTTTCCGATCAATTTTCCTTCCATGTCATAGTCACGAAGATTTGCAAGGGAGAAATTGCCGGATAGGGGATTGGAACCCAAATTCATGGAAAATACAGGAATGGAAACTGTCGTGTTGTCCAGGTTGGTTGTTTCATTTTTCGCCTGAAAATTCAGGTTGATATCCCTGACAGGCAAGGGCAGATCGGGATATTGAAACATACCGTCTTTGACTTCCAGTTTGACATCGAATGCGGGGAAAACATTTTCTCCGTAAAGGCCTTTCACAAAACCTTCGAATGAAAGCGATCCGGAGGTCTTGAGGGAGGAAAAACTTTCGGTGTAAATGCCCGGAACCAGCGAAAGGATATTTTTGAAATCCGTCTCCTTGCTTTCAAAAGTAAGGTCAAGGGCAATTCCATCCTCAGGAAGTCCGATGACCCCCCTCAGGTCAAACAGAAAGTCATTGAGCGCAAACCGTCCCTCTGCCAGGGTAAACTTCATCTGCTCCAGATCAACATGGAGTAGTGTCTCTCCTTGAAACTTTTTATTGCTCATGTAGTGAACTCCCCCGTAATTGACATCTGCAATCATGGCGCTCAGCTGTAATGGCAAGTCATAGACATCCAATGTAAACCGGCCGCTGCCTTTTGCCTCGATTTCGGCCAAAGCCATAACCAACTTCTGAGAGCGGTCGTCGAAAATCAGGCTGACACCCTTGACTTCGAGAAGTTCGATTCCCAGCTTAAAGTTGCTGGGTGCTTTCGGTTCTGTGCCTATTGACTCTTTGGCAATGTCATAGTTGGCACGGCCATCTTCCAAAACTTTGATGTAAAGTTCCCCTCCATTGAGATGAAGTCCGGTAAGAGTGGGGAAATCTTCGAAAAGGACAGATCTGAGATTAAAGTCCATAGTCAGTTCATCGGCATGGACCAAAGTGTCACTTTCGAAAGGCTCCAATCCCACGATCCCGAAATCGCCTAGTCCGGCACTGACATTGGGAAAATGACGGAACAAACTCAGTGAAACCTGATTCGGGTCATAGTAGACTTTGGCGTTTAAGGCTTGATCAAGCTCCTTATTGATACGGGCGATGATTTTGTCTTTGAACAAAAAAGGTATGGCAACTGCGGCCCCTATCAAAAACACAAAAACACCCAGGAAAATAAGTATCGCTTTCTTCATTTCTTTTTACCTTTTGCTTACCTCTGAACAACGGAAGGAAGCTAGTTAAGATTCAAATGTAGTGGACTGATACTTGTTTAGGCATTTCATTTAACAAAAGTTCACCAATGGATTGTCCAAACTTTACTGCTTTCGGTTTTGGGATTCGAATTGAAGATTTTTTACATTGTATCTAAATGGATGAAACCTAAAATCTCTAGTGAGTTAGATTTTTTTAATTCTAACTGATTTTTTCAAGTGCTTATTATTTGATTTTTGAAGTTTAGGCCTGCCAAACTGCGCCAGTGCCCGCCTCAAGGAGAGCAAGAAATCTTACCTAGCTGATAATTATCTCTTTGCGTGACTTTTTCTTTATGGCACATTTCATTGCCTTTGATTTACATTTTTTACCTGAATGTTTGGCACTAGTCAAAAAAGTAAAAAACTATCCACACAAGTCCCTAATATCACATTCAAATCCACACCTATGGAGACTTTAATGATAGAATCTAAAGCTATTTCTTTATCACAAGAAAAATGTTCCAGTTTGTTGGAGTTTGACTTAGAGACTTTTTCTCTCCTCTTTGATGAAAGAGGACTTATTTTTTATCCTGATGGAATGGTAGAAACTAAATCTGAAATTATCGCAAATCTAAAGTCTGGTAAAACTGTTTTTCAAGGCATTGAAGTTCTGAAAATCCTGGCAAGAAGTTATGGGAGTACCGCTGTGGTTCAAGGGGAAGGATTTTTTAACATCAAATTACAAGATGAGGAATTCAGTGAGGTCTTGAATTTTATAGATGTGTGGGTTGAAAAAGAGGAGGGATGGAAATTGGTTTCCGCTCACTTGATCAAAATGGGATGAATAGATTTTTCCATAATGGGTTAAATGCCCCAAAAAGAAAAAACCTTCCTGATTAGCTCAAGAAGGATTTTTATGTAAAGCCATTTTTTATCAGTGTGCCTCGTACAAACGACCGGATTTTTAGTTTTTCTTAGGTTTTTTGACTACTACTTCCAAATCACATCTTCAGATTCTGCATTTCCAGCTGTGACGCAAACGGCTGCTCGTAATAGCGTTTACCGGTTGCTTTGTACAGCGAGTTTGCTAAAGCTGCAAAAACAGGAGGGAAGAATGGCTCACCCAACCCGGTAGGGTCCACTTTGCTATCCACGAAGTGAACTTCGATGGACTTTGGTGTTTCTTTCTGACGGATCATTCGGTACTTATCGAAGTTGGTCTTGTTTGGCACACCATTTTCAAAGGCCAACTCTCCAAAAAACGCATTTCCGATTCCGTCCACAATCGCTCCTTCTCCCATGTTTGTTGCCGCATCAGGATTGACGACAATTCCGCAATCCACCGCTGCATAGACTTTTTCAACCACAGGCTTTGAATCTACAATTTTGATGTCCACTACTTCGGCCACATAGGAATTGTGACAGAAATAGGCCGATACTCCCCGATGTACGCCTGCTGCAGGCGTATTCCACTTGGATTTGTCCCGCACGAGCTCCAACACCCCGGCATAGCGTTTGGCATCGTAATCATTTTGCTCCCCTACAGGATTGGTTTCGGCTCTTTTCAAAAGCTCCAACCGGAATTCGATCGGATCTTTACCCATGACTTCTGCCAACTCGTCCAAGAAACTCTGCTCCGCAGCTGCGATAAAGTTGGATCGGGGCGCGCGAAAGGCTCCGATGGTGATGTTGGAAGGGATATCCCAACTTTCTGCCAAGTAATTGTCCAAGGCTCCTGCTGGAAACCGATTGGCATGCAAGGGGGATTCAGGGATTCCACCGGCCTTTACATGAAGGGCAAGCAGGTTGTTGTTTTCATCCAAGGCAGCCCGATAAGTCGCAGAGTAAGCAGGTCGGTACACACCGGCGCTCATGTCGTCCTCTCGGGTGTAGACCATTTTGACAGGAGCTTGGATTTTTTGAGAAATCAAAGCTGCCTCCGTCATATGGTGACTATAGGCCCTTCTGCCAAATCCACCTCCCATACGGGCAAGGTTGATCTGAATATTTTCTTTTGGAATACCCAAAGCTTGCACCAAGGTACCCATAATGGATTCCGGTGCTTGAGTAGGTCCGTAGACAACGGCTTTATCTCCTTTGACATCAGCAAAGCAGTTCATAGGCTCCATAGTATTATGGGCCAAAAACGGAGCGGAATAAGTTTTCTCGATCACTTTAGCTGCCTTCTTGAAAGCACCTTCCGGATCCCCGTCTTTTCGGACAATGGTGCCGGGTTTAGTGATGTATTCCTTCATTCGATCTTTGTGGGAGGAGGTGTTTTCCAGGCCGGAAGGAACAGTGACTTTGGTGTTTGGTCGACCACCAAATCCGCCTACTTCAAAACTGGATTCAGGAGCGTTTTCCCACTCCACAGCCAGTGATTTTTTGGCTTGCATCACTTCCCAAGTGGAATTGCCCACAATGGCAACGATCTCCGGGAAAGTGGTGGTGTCGAAAAAGTTTCTCCCATAATCCTCCTTGAAAAGACTGATGGAAAAAACATCCTGAATTCCGGACATTCCGCTGACTGAGCTTTTGTCAAAAGACTTCAATTTCATTCCGAAAGCAGGCGGATGGACGATGGCCGCGTACTTCATCCCTTCTACTTTGTGATCAATAGAAAAAAGCGGCTTGCCGGTCACGATTTTGCTTGCCTCTACATTTTTTTTCGAACTACCGATGATCTTGAAATCTTTCAGTTCTTTTAATTGGACTTCTTCAGGCACTTCCATTGTGGCAGCAAGAGAAGCCATTTCACCGTAATGTGCTTTTTTGCCACTTCCCTTATGTTCCAAAATACCTGCAGAGGTGGTGATTTCTGAAGCGGAAACCTTCCAGGTTTGCGCTGCTGCTGCCACCAACATGGCTCTGGCAGTTGCACCGGCTGTTCGCAGTGGAGTCCATCCCTGTCGGATGCCCTGACTTCCTCCGGTAAACTGTCGGTCATAGCGCTCAGGATAGAAGTCAGCCTGTTCTACGATTACATTTTTCCAATCCGTGTCCAGCTCTTCTGCCAAGATCATCGGCATGGAAGTTTTGACATTGGAGCCAAATTCCGGGTTGGGAGAGAAAAGGGTCACCGCTCCGTTTTCCCCGATTTTGATATAGCTGTTCAGTTCAAACCATTCTTTTGGTAATCCCAAAGCTTCCTCGGCGGTGGGCTTACATCCAGCCAGCCAGCTAAAGCTCAGCATCATGCCTCCTCCTGCCAAAGCTGACACTTTTAAAAATGATCTTCGATCAAGTTTGGTGTTTACAGTTGTCATGTTTTTCTGAGTTTAGAGTTTCTGTGAGGCTGTTTTGATGGCAGCTTTGATCCGGGTATAGGTTCCGCATCGGCAGATATTGCCATTCATGGCATTGTCGATATCGGTATCCGATGGATTCGGGTTAGACGCCAAAAGTGCAGCTGCAGACATGATCTGTCCTGCCTGACAATAGCCGCATTGGGGTACATCGTGCTCCAACCAAGCCTGTTGAACCGGATGATCACCTTGCTCGGAGAGTCCTTCGATGGTGGTAATTTTGGAATCAGCTACTGCTGAAACCGGAAGTTGGCAGGATCGCATGGCGTTGCCGTCCAGGTGAATGGTACAAGCACCACACTGAGCGATGCCACAGCCAAACTTAGTGCCTACCAAATCCAGGTGGTCGCGCAGAACCCAAAGCATCGGAGTGGTGGGATCCACATCGACCTGCTTGGAAGTTCCGTTGATGTTGAGATTGAAAATGGCCATAGATCGTCAGATTTTAAATTTAAAGTTAGGCATTTTGTAAGGGGCGTCCCTTACGGAAATCAAACAGATATATTTAATAATCAATTGGATCTGAGAAAATCATCCTAGATCAAATCATAAGTTCACCCCTCCAATTGCTTCGCAAAAGGCTGGTCATAAAACCGCTTGCCTGTCGCCTGATACAAGGCATTGGCTAAAGCGGCAAATACCGGAGGATATCCTGGCTCACCCAAGCCTGTGGGATCGACTTGACTTTCCACAAAATGGGTTTCTATTTCCTTCGGAGCTTCTTTCATCCGAATCATGCGATACTGATCAAAATTGCGCTTGTCTGGAAGGCCTTGGTTGAATTTCAATTCCCCAAACATCGCCGTGCCGATTCCGTCCACTACCGAACCTTCGCAGAGATTCTTTGCAGAATCGGGATTGATCAGCAATCCACAATCCAGGGCATTATACACTTTTTCCACCTGAACCTGTCCGTTTTCCAACTTCAAATCCAGGACTTGTGCAGCGTAGCTGTTGTGGCAGAAATAGGCCGAAACTCCACGGGAAATCCCGGCTTGGGTCGAACCCCAATTGGATTTGGCTTTAACCAATTCCAAAACTCCCGCATATCGATCAGGATCGTAGTCATTATTTTCTCCAACTGGATTTTCTTTGGCTTTTTGCAAAAGCTCCAAGCGGAAATCGATCGGGTCTTTGCCCGCTGCTTCCGCGACTTCGTCCAAAAAGGACTGTTCAGCCGCTGCGATAAAGTTGGATCGAGGAGCTCGGAATGATCCGACTGTAATGTTTGAAGGAACCGTCCATTCTTCTGCCCAGTAATTTTCCACAGCTCCCGCTGGAAAGCGATCCGGATAAATTGGTGGCTCTACTAATCCCCCCGCGTTCACATGGAATCCGATAAGATTGTTGTATTTGTCCAAGGCAGCCCGATAAATTGCCTGATACATCGGACGATAGATTCCTCCAGTCATATCATCCTCTCGGGAGTAGATCAATTTGATCGGGGCATTAACCTTTTGGGAAATGACCGCCGCCTCGATCAGCCAGTGGGCATAGGAACGACGTCCGTAGCCACCGCCCAAGCGGGTCATTTCGATCTGGATGTTTTCGATGGGAATTCCGAGTCGTGAAGAAAGAGCCTGTTCGGTGAGTTCGGGCTTCTGAAGCGGCCCGGCACAATCTGCCTTGCCATCATGGACATGAGCAAAGAAGTTCATCGGTTCCATGCAGTTGTGCGCCAAAAAAGGTCCCCGATAGGTTTGCTCGATTACTTTGGCCGCTTCGGCGAAAGCCGCTTCAGGATTTCCGTCTTTGCGGAGAGTTTTAGCTTTTTTGGCAGCTACGCCCATTTTTGCCAATTGATCCTCCCAGCTTTCCATCCCTCCTGGAATGGTTCGGTTTTCTTTTCTCCCGTTCCAGTCCCTCTTTTCATCATAGGTGGAAAATTCCTCCCATTCGACTTGTACGGCTTTTTTTGCATTCATCACTTCCCAGGTCGACTTGCCGACGACTGCGACTAAATCCGTAAAACTTGTGGTATCAAAAAAGGTGCGTTCGTAGTCGTCCTGATGGGATTTGATCTGGAAAATGTCGGTGATCCCTGAGAGGTTTCGGGCTGCGGAGTCGTCAAATGACTTCAGCCGCATGCCGTGAGCAGGTGGATGGATGATCATTGCGATCTGCATCCCCTCTTTTTTATAATCGATCCCGAAAAGTGGCTTTCCGGTTATGATGTTTTTGGCTTCCACATTTTGGTGGGATTTGCCGATCAATTTGAATTCAGAAATTTCCTTGAGCGGAACTTCCTCGGGTACAGGCAAGGTGGCTGCGAGAGAGGCCATTTCTCCAAAATGGGCCTTTTTCCCGCTTGCTGAATGAATCAAAAATCCGGGTTCGGTGGTGATTTCAGAAGCAGGAACGTTCCAAGTCTGGGAAGCCGCGTGGATCAGGAGTTGACGGGCGGTGGCGCCTGCAGTTCGAAGGGCTTTCCAACCCATTCGGATAGCCTGACTGCCTCCGATGAACTGACGGGTAAAATTATCCGTGTCCAAAGGAGCTTGTTCCACAACCACTTTGGTCCAGTCGGCGTCGAGCTCCTCTGCCACGATCATGGGCATGGAGGTCTTGACATTTTGCCCGCCTTCCGGATTGGGAGACATTAAGGTCACGAGTCCGTTTTCTCCGATTTTGATGTAGCCGTTCAGTCTAAACCACTCCTTTGGCAAGCCCAATTCTTCCAACTCCTTGGGATTGCAACCACCCAGCCAGTTGAAGCTCAAGAGTAATCCTCCGCCTGCGAGGGCAGAGACTTTGAGAAACGATCGGCGGTTGAGCTTATCTACAGATTGGGTCATACAGAATATTCGATTGGAAATAGGGTCAACTTACACTGCTTCAATTTAGTAAAGGCTGGTTTTGTTTGAGTTATATATTTCAAACAGATTGATGAGCGGTTTATTCCAAATGGTTTTTCAGGAAATCAAAGACTTTCGTTCGGATACTCTCCACATCAAACATAGACCCAAAATGGGGAGCATCTTTTACGATAATCAGTTCGCTTGGGACACCTTTCACTTGAAGCCAAGCATTCAACAGTTGAGATTGACGGGGCGAGACCAAGTCGTCCTTTTCCCCATGAATAATCAGAAAGGGAGGGTCTTTTTCATCCACATAGCTCACCGGACTGGCTGCTTTTGCCAGGTCGGGCCGATCCAAGGGTGCCGCTCCGATCAGCAATCCTTCCGGTGATTTTGGGTCATTGGCTCCGGGAAAAAGGGTTAGGTCTGCCGGACCATAGAAATCAACTACAGCCTTGACTTTAAAATCTCGACTGGAACCGGGCATAAAGAAGGAATCAACCGAATTATTCTTCGAAAGCCCAACCATCGAAGCCAAATGTCCTCCCGCTGAAAATCCCATCAAGGCAAAGCTATCCGTGTCAAAGCCGTATTTGTCGGCATGGTCATAGAGGTAGGAAATAGCCCGATTACAGTCGAGCATCTGCGCGGGGAAAACCGCTTGGGTACTGAATCGGTAGTCGATCGATGCGAGCGCATAGCCTTGATTGATGATTTCGGCTACGGTCTGCTTCATGTAGCCCAAGTCGGAATATTTGTCGTTGCTCAGCCAACCACCCCCGTGAATCCAAATCACCAAAGGGACTTTTCCGCTTGCATTGGGAGGCAGATAGATATCCAAGAGGTGTTTTTTCAGCGTATCGCCATTGTAGGGGATATTGCCGTGGAGTTTTGTTCCTTCTGGAAATAGGTTGATGACCCGGTTTTCTTGCGAAAAACCGAATTGAATTTGAATTCCGATAAAGAGGATTACAAAAAGGAATTGCTTGAACATAAGAGCAGATTTAGGTTAAGTTTTGATTCGATCAAGGTACCTTTTCTTTGGCTTAGTGCTTAACTGAGCTGGATGAAATTCCAACTTTATCCAACCAATTTTTCACTTCTTTCTCTACTTGAATCTCTTTTTCCCCTTCCATGACAAAAAGGATCCCGTCCCGTTCTATCCCTCCCTTGGTGGAATATCCTTCGAGGATGTTGCTGTTGGGACAGAGTTTCTTTACTGTTTCAAAACTGCTTCCAATTCCATAGCCGGCATTTGTATTGAATGGGATGACAGTTTTTCCGGTTAGATCATATTGATTGATAAAGCTTTTTATGGGTGGAGGAAGCTGCATTCCCCATGTAGGAAAGCCCACGAATACAATCTCGTAGGATGGTACATCCGGGATTTTTGTTTTGAGCGGAGGCAAATACTCGGTTTCATTTTCTCTCGCTACTTGATCGACAATTGCCCTGTAATTTTCCGGATAGGGAGTTACCAGCTCCAATTCCACCAAGTCTCCACCTACTTCCCGATGGATCATTTCCGCCACGGCCTTCGTGTTTTTGGTTCGGGAGAGGTACACGATGAGGATTTTTCCGGATTCAACCTGAGTTTTTTCCACGCGCACCTCTGGCTTAGTTTGGCAAGAACCAAGCAGGGAGGAAAAGAGGAAAATGCACAAGAGGAAGACTTTCATCGTGGATTTTTTATGTCAATGATATGTTTCAATCGGTTACCTTTTCCAACGCCCAAGTGAGTGTCCCCACTCACTTGAATTAAATTTTTTCGGTTAGTGGAGCACTGATCTAGGCAGAGCAAACCTGACAGGTTTAGATTGTTTGTCAAGTGTTTTTATAACAATAATGGATTAAACCTGTCAGGTTTTTAAGTCTAGAATTACTGCCCTCCCGGAGTCATTAGTCGGGTAAAGGAAAGATCCCATTTTCCAGGCTCCGTCTTTTTTGATGTAGACTTCTGTAACCATAAAGGGATTGGTGACTTCATTTCCTCCTACCACTGCCAGAAGCGTAATGCGATTGAGGAGGATGGCGGTATTCTCGATGATTTCTAATGACACCTCATGGACGTCGGCTTTTTTGTACCAAATCCCACCACTGCGGATGATCTCCACTTCCCGGTCTTTTCCCCAGGCACCGCCCATGTGGACGAAGACAGACTTGTCGTCAAAGAGCTCGGCCAGCTTGTCCGCGTTCTTGTCGGCCATCCACTGCCATTTGTCTTTGGAAAGCTGGATGATTTCCTGTTGCTCGGGAGTGGTTTGAGCAAAGGAGGATTGCGTTCCAATCAAGAAGAGAGCTAGTCCAAGGAGTATCTTTTTCATAGTGTATTGATTAATGGGTTATGTGATTTTTTAGGATTCACAAAACCTGACAGGTTTTTTAGGTTTTAAGGTACAAAGAGCTTTGTTACTTCAAACCTGTCAGGTTGGTTTCACACATCACTTCTCAATCTGATGCGTATCCCGCACGCTGCTGAAGGTCAAGGCCAGCATTTTCCAAGCAGCTCCTTCTTTTTGGTAAACTTCCGTCACGGTAAACTCCGTCACCACATCGCTGCCTCTGACATTGGCGGTTAGCGTAATTCGGTTCCAGACGATGGCTGTATTTCCTACGATCTCGATGGCGGTATCTTTCACATCAGCTTTTTTGTACCAAATGCTTCCGGTTTCGATGATTTCGAGTTCACGTGCGGTAGTCCAAGTGCCGCTCATGTGGACGAATTTGGCCTGTGGATGAAACAGTGGCTTAAGTTTCGAGATATCCTTATCCTCCATCCATTGCCATTTATCCATGGAGAGCTTTTTAATTTCCTGCTCGGCGGGAGATTGAGCAAATGTGTTGATGGCTAAGCTTAGAAAAAGGAGAATCCCGATTTTTAATGATTTCATAAGTGAAGGTTTTTTTAATTGGTATTTGAACTGACACAAAGTTGATCTTCATTTTTCTCACCTTACTTATACAAAACACAGGATTACTTACCATTTTCACAGATTGAGCAGTGGAATTAAAAAAGTGATAGGTAACTGGTTAATTTTGACTAACAATCAGCACAAGCCAGGGAAGATATCTTACGATTTGAGACCATCAGCCAATACAACGCCTTCAACAATCAGGAGACCCTGCATCCGCTGGTTTCAATAATTGATTTTTCGAAAGCCAATCCCCGAAGACTGCGGAAAACCTATTTCGGATTCTATCTGATCATTCTGAAAGATGTGGTCTGCGGTGACATTCGCTATGGCAAAAACACCTATGACTATCAAGAGGGAACTCTGGTGTTTATCAGTCCGGGACAAATTTTTGGTTCTAATGGAGGGGAAGAATTATACCAGCCTTCAGGTTTTGGGATTGTTTTTCATCCCGATTTGATCAAAGGGACATCTTTGGGGCAGCGGATTTCGGATTATACCTTTTTTGGCTACCAGGTGAGTGAGGCTTTACATATCTCCGAGCGGGAGCGTGGCTTGGTGTTGGATTGCTATGCCAAGCTTCAGTACGAACTCGGTCAGGCAGTCGACAAGCACAGCAAGACCCTTTTGGCGGATAATATTGAGTTGCTGCTCAATTATTGCTTTCGTTTTTATGACCGGCAGTTTATCACCCGAGACCTGGCTAATCAGGGAATCTTAGAAAGGTTTGAACGCTTATTGAATGAATTTTTCGCTTCAGAAAAACCCCAGGAAGTGGGCTTGCCTTCGGTGACCTACTGTGCGGGGGAACTCAATCTTTCCCCTCATTATTTTGGGGATTTGGTGAAAAAGGAAACAGGCAAGACAGCATTGGAATACATCCAACTCAAGCTGATCGATGTGGCCAAAGAGCGGATTCATGACCCGCAACTTTCCTTCAGCGAGATTGCCTATGGACTCGGCTTCAAATATCCACAGCACTTCACCAGACTATTCAAGCAGCAGGTGGGGATGTCGCCCAAGGAGTATCGGGAATCGGTGAATTAAATTTTTTTTAATGGCAAAAACTGGTTTTAAGTTCACTCGAAAATGCCCTCAGTTTTTTCCGGTTTCTTGCTATGGAAAGTCAGAAAAAATGAATGGTTCAACCTCATGCCTGAAGGCTTGGAAAAGTACTGACTAGTGGAGCAGCCAATGGCTTCGGCCAAATCTTACCTTCCTAAATCCAAGGTCAAGGTGCTGTAGTAAAATCCTCCGATCGCCGGTCCTCCGATGAAGGAATAGTAATAGTCGTTTAGGGCATTGGTTGCTCCGATTTTTAAGTTCAAAAAGCCCTTCAGGAAACTGGCATTGGCCTGGACGTCCAGGGTAGAATATTGGTCGACCATTCCGGTGGCTAAAGCCGATTGCCAGAGAAATTCGTCCTGTTGCCTGAAATTGACCGAAAAGCCAAGGGTTTTGTAAATGGCTGGGCTGCTGATAAATAAATTGTAAACCCATTCCGGTGTATTGAAACCATCTTCCAGTCCGTCGCTTCGTGATGGGTTGGATAGGTTAGCATAGGTGAAGTTGCCGCCGACCTTGATTTTTGAAGAAAGTTCATAACTCAATCCCAGCGTGGAACCCCAGTTTTTGCTGATCGTTTTTGAATTTGTCCAAAGTCTGTAATAATCCTGAGCGGATCGGTCCAAAAGGTAATAAGGGATTCTGTCTGCTACGGAAGTTTTCGGGACATTCACGTCGATCTGTGCAATCAGATTTCGGTACTGATTGAAGTATACGTCGAAGTCCAGACTTAACTTTCCCTGTACTAAGACGGCCCGGTAGCCGGCCTCCAAACTGGTCACTTCCTCAGGTTCCAGATAGGTGTAGGGGTTTTTGGCCAGGAGATCCTGATTTTGACTGATGGCTTCCTCCAGCGACGAACCATTGGTATTTATTGCCGATTGAACAGCCCGCTGAAATTGGGTGATGGATGCCTGGGTGTAGCTGTTTTCAAATATCCCGTCAGACATGACCGGAAGACCGCCGATTCGTTTTCTTCCTCCGCTGTTGATGTTGGAAAACGCCTCGAAAATACTCGGGAAGCGGTAGCCATTTTGTGCAGAAAACCGAATCGTCTGATTTGGGCCGGGGGAATACACCAAGGCAATTCTTGGATTGGCTTTGATCGGGAAATACTGGTTTTTCTCCAGTCGTAGTACACCGCTAATTTTTATTCGATCGGAGAGCAGCGATTTAGAACCTTGAACAAACCCCCCGGTTTTCCAATAGCCGAGGTTTTTCTCGGGTTCGGTGGGATTGATGAAGTAATTTCCGTCAGGCACGATGAGGTATTGACGGAAATCCAGCCCATACATCAAGGTGAAGGAATCACTTTTTTTGAAGAGTACGGAGGATAAATCATGCTGAAATTCTGAGTGAACCAGCGCTGCTTTCACCCTTAGAGCTGCACCGATATCCCAGTTGTTGATAGTGCGTAGCTCTTCGATTTTGGCTTCCATTTCAGGTGTATCGGGTAATATCCGTCCTGAATCGGCAAATGCTCTTGAGAGTTGCATGGCTTCGTCTACCTGAATTCCAGAGTTGGTTAAGGCGTTAAATTGCCTGGAAAAGTCACCAAACCAGGTATTGTCTGATTTAGAGCTCCGATCGATATTTTCTGCCATTGACCGGATGTTGTAGGAATCCCCGGTGTTCTCTCTGGTGTAATAGCCTTTGAAGCGAATACTCGGAGATTGGAAGGATAGGGCGTGTTGCTGAGTTTTGTAATTCTCAAATCGGAATCTGTTGGTGCGCTGATAGATATTTTCCTGATTTGCGGTTCGAAAGGTATATGAAAATTCCTGAAGGGCTTTGGGCCGAAAGTAAAGGGATACATCCGCCTTGAGATTTTGTAGGTCATAGTCAGCCACGTCTTTTTCGGCATAGCCTGTTCGGCTGACCACGTATTGTTTTCCTCCTAGGGTAAGTGTCCTTCTGTTACTGGATTCATCCCCGTAGACATTGACCAGGTCTTTGCCCGGATTGGATTCACCGATCAAACCGGTCGACAGATTTGCTCCAGAGAAGAGATCGGTTTGATTATTGGCAAACCAATCGGTACCCTTTAGGAAAGTGCCGTTGATCTTGAGTGCAAATTTTGACCCAATTACCTCGGCAATTCTGAGGTTAGTTTCACTTAGAATCGTGTTTTGGGAATCCGGAGAATTGACATTGTTTATTCCGGTCTTTTGTTGGAAACTGACTCCCTGAAAATCAAAGGGGTTTTTGGTGATGAAATTGGCAATTCCGTTAATGGCATTCATGCCATACATCGCAGAGGAGGAACCGGGAATCACCTCCACAGCCAAAATGTCAAGATCGCCGGGCCCAAGAGAATTTCCGATGGGAGCACCGACGTGAGGTGCTTGATTGTCAATGCCATCCACCAGTTGGACAAAGCGCACATTGGTGGTATGGGCAAATCCACGCGCATTGATTACCTTGAAACCCAGGCTTGGTGTAATTACCTGGATTCCCTTTAGATTCTGGATGGCGTCGAAAAATCCCGGTTGAGCCGAATTTTTTATTTGTTGCAGATTGAGTTTTTCGATGCTTACCGGGGATTGAAAAATAGATTCTTCCTGTCGAGTTGCGGTGATGACCAATTCCTTCAATTCCTTCACGGCCAAGGTGTCTCCGGTGAGATTTTCCTGAGCAAAGGACTTCAGTGATAAGGGAAGTAGGAGAAAGATAAGAATGGTTCTCACGTTCAGTGTGGCTCAAATGAAATCTGGTTTTTGATCTACTGCCAGCTAATTACTGAATTCTGGTGGGTAAATTTTTAGGATTGGTCAAAATTTACACCATTCCTCTCTTCATTTTCTAATTCAAATTACCTTTCCAAGGTAGCTATCATTTACTTGAGAAGGTCTGGAGCTTGCGCCGATATGGATAAACTCCTTCGGGTAGCATGCTGATTTACAATTGGCTTTTGCATGGTATTTTTGTTGAGTTTGAATTTACCGATCAATCATTTTTTGAGAAGCTTCCGGGTAGCGTTCCCCCATAAGCTTAATGTTGGCCAAAGCTTGCTCGATAGTGATCAGGTCATCTGTACTCAGGGTCAGAGCAGTGCTTTTTTTTTCTTCCAATCGGTGGAGTTTGGTGGTACCGGGAATAGGTACGATCCGGGGATTTTGGGCTAACAGCCACGCCAAGGCAATTTGGGCTGGAGAGGCCTGATGATGGGCTTTGGCAATAAGTTCTAATTGATCCACCAAAGCTTGATTGGCTTTTCGAGCCTCTGCTGCAAACCGTGGCACGGAGTTTCTGAAATCTCCGGACGCAAATGAGGTAACTCCGTAGATTTTTCCGGTCAGAAAGCCTTTCCCCAAGGGATTAAAGGACACAAAGCTTATTCCCCGTTCTTCGAGGGTGGGAATAATCTCATCTTCAGGTTCTCTCCACCACATGGAATATTCACTTTGTAAAGCCGCAACAGATTGCATGGCGTGGGCACGTTGGATGGTTTTGATTCCCGCTTTGGATAGTCCAAAGTGCTTGACTTTTCCGGCTTGGCTCAATTCGTTGACAGTACCAGCCACTTCCTCGATGGGAACATTCGGATCCACCCGGTGCTGATACAGCAAATCGATGGATTCGACTTTGAGGCGCTTCAGGGAACCTTCCACAGCTTCTTTGATATGTTCCGGTCGGCAATTCAGCTGACTCCATTTTTCAGAAGCATCCGGAGCAAAACCAAACTTGGTGACAATCACCGCTTTTCCTTTAAAAATAGCCAAAGCTTCTCCGACCAGTTCTTCATTGGCGAAAGGTCCATAGACTTCGGCCGTATCAAAAAAATTCACACCCAACTCCACCGCCTTTCGGATCAGAGCAATCATTTCGGTTTTATCTGCTGCTGGACCATAGCCAAAGCTCATGCCCATGCAGCCGAATACCAAGGGGATACTTCGAGTCCATGTGATCCTAAAATCCACTTTTCCATAAGATTGATTCTTGTGTTTTTATAAAATTACCTAGACGAATCTTGATCGACTCGATTAAATTGATGAAAACCTACCTTACAAATTTCTCCTTCAATCCTTCTAAAAAGTAACTCGATTCAAACAAATGCTTATCAAAATCAAATCTTGAGATTTTTGGCAATAAGAAACATTCAGCTGATCAGATTTCTCTTTAAAGAGAAATGAGTTCTGTAGGATTAAACGATGAATTGTTTGAAAAACATAAGTTTTAATTTGAATACTGTCAAAAAATTGAATGGAATTTATCCAACTTTGCAACGCGAAAAATCCTATCAAACCTATGTCTCTTTGCAACTTCCATTCATTTTCAGCCAAAGCTGGAAAAAAAATCCTTTTCCTGCTCACCGGGCTGTTTTTGGTTTTAATTAGTAATTCAGGCGTCAACGCTCAAGAAGCCGGAAAACGCCAACTTGGAGGAATGATCACCGCGACCAACAATGGTGTTTCCATCATACCTTCATTTTCCCTAGGAAGGCCAGCAGTTTTCTTTGATCTAACCATGGGCGGTGAACGCCTTTCTTTTGATCCCATGTTGCGCTTTGCCATGGATGGCAAGCCTTGGGCTTTTGTGCTTTGGGGAAGGTATAAGTTGATCAATAAAGACCGGTTTACCTTTACCGTGGGTGGTCATCCGGCTTTCATTTTTCAGGAAACAGAGATGATGGTCAACGGGAAAAAGGAAATCATGATGGTAACCAACCGCTACCTGGCAGGAGAGCTCAATTCCAATTATAAGCTCTCAGATCGAGTTTCGATGGGGATTTACTATCTCCGGGGAACGGCAATTCAAGCGCTAGGGCCTCAAAACACCAATTTTCTGGCTTTTAACACCCAGATTTCTAACATCGGATTGATCAGTGACTTCAAACTCCGGATCAATCCCCAGGTTTTCTTTCTAAAAGTCGATGCGGATTCAGGTTATTATTTGAACTCGGCATTTACATTTTCCAAAGGGGATTTTCCTGTGAATTTTCAGGCTTTTTTCAACCAGAAAATCAATTCTACTGTCCCCGGAGATGACTTGGTTTGGAACCTGGGTCTGCTCTACAACTTTTCAACTACTTTTTCTAAAAAATAGGCATGGAAAAATCAGAAACGCTGGAAGAATTTTACCAGCGGAAGTTTAACTGGATTCCTGAGAGTCTGAAAAATGACTTTGGACACTTCAATCTGTTCAATTTGGAACCTTACCTGGAGGGAAAACTCAAAGCGGTTCCCTATCGGAGAAGGGACTTCTACAAAGTGATGCTGTTCAAAGGTGCGAGTATCGTTCACTACGCGGATCGTGTCTATGAAGTCAAAAAGAAGGCACTGTCTTTCTCCAACCCTTTGGTGCCTTACAAGTGGGATCACATCAGTACCAATTCATCCGGAGTGTATTGCATTTTTAATCCTCATTTTTTCATGAATTTTGGACAAATCCAGCAATACGAGGTATTCCAGCCCAACGGTACCCACGTCTTTGAGCTGACTGATGAGGAGACCGAAAGGGTGGAGGAGATCTTTGCCCGAATGAAAGGGGAGTTTGATTCGGAGTACAAATACAAATACGACGTATTGCGAAATCTCGTCTTTGAGTTGATTCATTTTGGGATGAAGCTGCAGCCTGCAGCTGTGCAGCATACCCAACATGGAAATGCATCTCTAAGAATCGCGTCTATTTTTCTGGAATTGCTCGAACGTCAGTTCCCGATCGATGAGAGCCATTCTTCGATTCAGCTGAGAGCCGCTTCGGATTTTGCGGAGCAATTAAATGTCCATGTCAATCACCTGAATCGTGCAGTGAAAGAAATGACCGGCAAAACAACCACTCAACTGATCAGTAAGCGAATTCTTCAGGAGTCCAAAGTGTTGTTGAAACACAGTTCTTGGAATGTGTCAGAAATAGCGTTTTCACTTGGATTCAACGAAGTCACCCATTTCAATAATTTCTTCAAAAAGCAACTTAACTTGAGTCCTACACAGTTTAGGAAAAACTAAACAAGATGAATTTTATCTTGTTTTCGAAGCAACGGACGGATACAAAATGGTGTTTTCCTGCAATGAGCTGTTTAATAAGCCACAGGGAAAGGAAGTTTACCTCATTACTGCCGAAGATGGAAAATCACTCGACGCAATGGAGGATGGACTACTGCTAATCTCCAAAACCGATATCCGGACAGGAAGAAGGCACATAAAAAATCTTTCTAAAATCATTGTTAAGCGAATTGATTGACGATTAAAAATGCTTAAAAATTAAAATCTCCCTTTAGAAAATAATTCTTCGATTCCTGCGGATCCTTTCCTAAACTTGTCTAATGCTTAAAGATTCTTTCGGACGTATTCACGACTACCTGCGCATCTCGCTGACAGATAACTGCAACTTCCGTTGCAGCTATTGCATGCCGGTGGAGGAAATGGAGTGGATGCCTTCGTCCAAACTGATGAGTAAAGATGAGATCCTGAAAATGGCTGAGATTTTTGTCTCCCTTGGGGTAAAAAAGATCCGTCTCACAGGAGGGGAACCTTTGGTCAGGAAGGAATTCCCGAAAATCTTGGCCGGAATTGCAAAAATGCCTGTGGAGCAAACACTCACTACCAATGGCATCTTAATTCATAAACATATTCAAAATCTGAAAGGCGCCTGCGTCCACTCGGTCAATGTTAGTCTCGATACCCTGAATCGGGAAAAATTCAAGCAGCTCACCCGACGCGATCAGTTTGATCAGGTTTGGGAGAATATACTTTTGCTTTTACAGGAGGGTTTTCGCGTCAAAGTCAATGCGGTGGCACTGCACGGGTTTATTGAGGAAGAGATCTGTGATTTTATCCGGGTGACCGAAAAGCTCCCGCTTCATGTGAGATTCATTGAATTCATGCCTTTTGCAGGCAATCATTGGTCCAGTCAGCAGGTGGTAACCGCTACTCAAATGCTTGATCTGGCTAAAAAGGAATTTGAGATCGTCAAGTTGGAAGACAAAAAACACGATACCGCCAAGAAATATCAGGTTCCGGGATTTGCCGGGACTTTTGCCTTTATCACCACGATGAGTGCCCATTTTTGCGGGGAATGTAATCGGATGCGGTTGACAGCAGATGGTAAAATCAAAAACTGTCTTTTTGGCAAGGAGGAACTGGATCTCTTGGCTGCAATGCGAAACGGACAAGAGGTAATCCCGCTGATTCAACAATCCATTTCCAGAAAACATCAGGCTTTGGGTGGACAGTTTTCATCCGACTATTTAAAAGCCGATCCGGACAAAATTGATAACCGCAGCATGATTTCCATCGGAGGATAATGAAAGAATTTGTCACTGTTTCAGAAGCTAAAAGTATTCTAAAGTCTCAGAAAATCAGGGGTGGCTCCGTCCATTTGTCACTTCAAAAAAGCCTGGGAAAGTTCACAGCTTCCTCGGTTTTGGCACCGATGGATGTTCCTTCTTTTGACAACTCTGGCATGGATGGGTATGCGATCATTTGGGATGAAAAAGGAGAGGGTAGAGAAGTAGTGGAGGTCATTCAGGCTGGTGCCAAGCCTGATTTTGTTTTGGAAAAAGGAAAAGCTGTCCGAATTTTTACCGGCGCACCGGTTCCCGAGGGAGCGGATACCGTGATTCCACAGGAAGAAATCGTCAGAACAGATGAAATGATTTTTTTCAATGCTCAGAAGTTTTTCAGGGGAGCCAATGTCCGCAAAAAAGGAGCACAGTGTAAAGTAGGTTGGGAGGTTGTGCCTGCAGGGACCAAAATCACTCCCGGAACAATCGGCTTGTTGGCCTCATTGGGAATTCGGGAAGTGCCGGTTTTCCCCTCTCCCAAAGTGTCGCTGATCCTGACAGGAGATGAGATTTTGGATTTGGGGAATGAACTACTGCCGGGTCAAATCTACAATTCAAATGGCCCTGCGTTAGAGTCCTATTTCGAAATGCTGGGGATCCATGAAGTCAAGATCTACAAGGTAAAAGACAAAGCAAGTGAAGTAACAAAAGTGATAAGTGAGGCACTGGAAAACTCTGATTTCCTACTGCTTACGGGTGGGATTTCTGTAGGGGATTATGATTTTGTTAAGGGGAGTTTGGAGCAAAATGGAGTAGAACAATTATTCTATAAAATACGACAGCGGCCAGGAAAGCCACTTTTTGTAGGTAAAAGATCTGAAAAGTTGATTTTCGCACTACCCGGAAATCCAGCTTCTGTCCTTTCCTGTTTTAGCCAATATGTGAAGCCTTGTCTGCTGGAATGGATGGGCAATCCACAAGCTTGGAATGGACCAAGCTATTTGCCGATTGAAAAGGATTTTGATAAAAAAATTCCGATGACCTTTTTTCTTAAAGCAAAAATTGATTCAGGAAAAGTCCAACTTCTTCCCGGACAGGAATCTTTTAATCTGTTGCCTTTTGGGGTTGCTGATGGCTTGGTGGAAATCCCCCAAGATGCAGATCATACCGAAGAAGGGAGTCTGGTGGCATTTTATCCTTGGTAATGGAAACTTGGGATTTGTTTCTGTATTTTCTGATGCCTTTTGCAGCATTTATGTATGCTTCCGTCGGGCACGGAGGGGCAAGCAGCTATTTGATGATTTTGGCATTGATGGGTTTTGCTCCGGAGGAGATCCGGCCCTCGGCGTTGATTTTGAATATGTTCGTGTCGATGATTGCCTTTTTGAATTACCGGAAATCAGGTGTCTTTCCGACCAAACTGTTTCTCTCCCTTACCATTTTCTCGATTCCTGCCGCGTATCTGGGCGGGACAATTTTGTTGGATGCGGGGATTTACAAGCAGGTTTTGGGAGTTTTACTCTTGTTTCCCGTACTCAAGTTTGCGGGAGTATTCCCGGTTTCTCAAACATCAAAAGTGGAGCAAAAGTGGTGGATGGCTCCGCTTTTGGGTATTGGGATCGGTTTGCTTTCCGGCATGATCGGAATTGGTGGAGGCATTATCCTGACACCGATTATCCTGATGCTGGGTTGGGCAGGAGTGAAGGAAACAGCAGCATTGAGCGCACTGTTTATTTTTCTCAATTCGGTGGCAGGCTTTCTTGGAGCATCAGTATTCCATATCGAACTGACAACTCAGCTTTGGATTATTTTGCCGCTGACTATTGCTGGAGGCGCATTTGGAGCCTATCTGGGTGCTAGGAAATTCAGTCCTCAACTACTGAAATATCTTTTGGCATTTGTGCTGCTGTTTGCGGCAGTGAAGTTGATTATTGGGTAAAAGTTTCCCCGCAGATTTTCGCAGAAAAAGACACAGATTAACACTGATTTTTAGGCTATGTGATAATCTGTGAAGTAATCTGTGGGAGAAAAGACATACTAAACCTTAACTTAGTAATTGAATTAATATAAAAATGCACAACACAATCCACATCAAAGCCTTTGGAATGGTCGCTGAAAGGATCGGTTTGGCTGAGTTGGTAATTGATCATTCTGGAAATTCTTCCGAATTACTGGAGGTTTTACTGGTTAAATTCCCGGTGCTGAAATCTGTTAAATTCAGCCTGGCAATCAATAAAAAGCTGGTCAGCGGAAATCAGGAAATCCCAAGCGGGGCCGAAATAGCATTATTACCACCATTCTCAGGAGGATGATATGAGCAGATTTGAAAGACAGATTATTCTCCCCGGCTTTGGGATAGAAGGACAGCAAAAACTTAAAAACTCCAAAGTGCTGCTGGTCGGTGCAGGAGGTTTGGGATGCCCCGTATTGATTTACCTTGCGGCGGCCGGTGTGGGAAAAATCGGGGTGATGGATGGCGATGAAGTATCTATTTCCAACCTGAACAGGCAGGTATTATACGGGGAAAAAGACCTTGGGAAGCCTAAGGTCGAAGCAGTATATTCCTACTTCAAAGGCAAATATTCCGACATTCAAATTGAAGCTATTCCTGAATTTATCTCAGTGGGAAATGCCCTGGAAATCATCGCTGAATATGACTTGGTGATAGATGGGTCGGATAATTTCCCCACGCGCTATTTGGTGAATGATGCTTGCGTGTTACTCGGTAAACCACTGGTTTTTGGAGCAATTTACCAGCATGAGGGGCAGGTATCTGTTTTTAATCTGGGAGAAAACGGGTTCAACTACCGGGATTTGTATCCGCAGATGCCGGCTGCAAAGGAGATTCCCAACTGCTCTGAAACCGGGGTTTTGGGTGTTTTGCCGGGAATTATAGGCAACCTTATGGCTCTGGAAGTGATCAAAGTTTTGACGGATTTTGGGATGCCGCTGAAAAATCGCGTACTCTTTTTCAATAGCCGCTCCTCTCAAACCTATGAGGTAGAGATCGCAGCAAATCCAAACTCCGGAAGTTCCATTCCAAATTCTTTCCAGGCTTTTGAGCAAATGGATTACGAACTTGCCTGCGAGGGAATTAAGCAATTGACATGGGATGAGGCAATGGGTAAAATGGGAATGGATATCGCCTTTGTCGATGTCCGAGAACCGGGAGAATTACCTCCCTTGGAGTGTACTGGACTGATAAAAATCCCTTTATCTACGTTGGCAAATCGATTGAGCCAATTGGAAGATACAGATGAGGTCCTGTTCTTTTGTCAAAGCGGAATAAGAAGCCAAAAGGCGGCTGAACAGCTCCAAAATGAATTTCCGGAAAAGCGGATTTACTCCATCAAAGGAGGAATCAACGCACTAAAAAAGAACTAACAAGGCCATGGAAAAAGTAAGGACTCCAAAAAATATATTTGTTCAGGGACCTATTTCACCAGAAAAAATCGCCAAGTCCATTGCCAATCACAGTTCCAATACGGTGATCGGAGGGCACAGTATTTTTCTGGGACAGGTAAGATCTGATGAAAAACCTGAAGGTAAAGTAATCGCCATTGACTATACCGCTTATGAAGAAATGGCTTTGGAGAAGGCCTTTGAGATTCGTGAGGCTATTTTTGCCAAGTATCCGCTGACCTGTATGCATATTTATCACAGTTTGGGAGAAGTGAAAGTCGGTGAACTTTGTCTGTTTGTGTTTACCTCCTCCAAACACCGTAAAGCTGCTATGCAAGCTTGCGATGAGCTTGTGGAGCGAATCAAAGAAGAACTTCCGGTTTGGGGCAAGGAAATTCTGGACACGGATAACCATGTCTGGAAAGTGAATGTGTAGTCGACAGTTGACGGTCCACAGCCGATTTTTGACGAGTTTTGTTCTGGAAA
Source organism: Algoriphagus alkaliphilus (assembly GCF_900103735.1). Classification (GTDB taxonomy): domain Bacteria; phylum Bacteroidota; class Bacteroidia; order Cytophagales; family Cyclobacteriaceae; genus Algoriphagus; species Algoriphagus alkaliphilus. Next base: position 29,081 of record NZ_FMXE01000036.1, read on the forward strand.
TAACCTTAGAGATTAATAAAGACAAACGGTTGACCGTCGTCTGTCGACCGTTGACAAAAATACCATGATCAACATCACGCACAAAAGTCCTACGCTGAGAAAAGCCATAGCACAGGCCATCGTCAAGGTCAGTAAGCCGGAAACCATTCTTGCTGTAAAAAACCATGGGGTCCCCAAAGGAGATGTACTCGAGATGGCAAAGACGGCCGGGCTTTTTGCAGCAAAGCGAACGGCGGATATGATTCCGGATTGTCATCCACTTCCCATCGAGTTCACTGCTGTGAGCTATGAACTTGGAGAAATGGAAATCAAAATTTTGGTGGAAATTCATACGATTTACAAAACCGGAGTGGAAGTAGAGGCAATGCATGCCGCATCGGTGGTAGCACTGACGATGTATGATATGCTCAAGCCATTAGACAAGGGGATCAGTATTGAGCAAATCAAATTGATTGAAAAAAGAGGAGGGAAGTCAGATCAAAAGACCGATTTCAGCGAATTAAGCGCGGCAGTGATTGTTTGCTCTGACTCAATAGCCAAAGGCGTGGGGGAGGACAAATCGGGAAAAGTAATCATTGGGAAATTAGAGCGCTTTGGTATTCAGGTCTTGGATTACAAGGTCATCCCCGACGACAGCGATCAAATACAAAGTGCTGCAAATGATGCCCTGGCTTTGGGAATCGATATTTTGATTTATACAGGAGGAACAGGACTATCTCCCAGAGACCTTACACCTGAATCCTTGGAGCCGCTTTTGGATCGTCGGATTCCCGGAATTGAAGAAGCTATCCGGAGCTACGGTCAGCAGCGTGTCCCGACAGCCATGCTATCGAGATCAGTAGCAGGGACGATGGGCAAGATGCTTGTCTTGGCTTTGCCGGGTTCGGTGGCTGGTGCAGGAGAATCTATGGATGCGGTCTTCCCGGCTGTTTTGCATTCCTTTAAGGTGCTCTCAGGTGAAAGACACTGAACTGGAAGTGCCAACTACGATGTACGAAGCAACAAGATAGGTTTAAGAATTAAATTGGACACTCACAAAACCGGTCAAAAATAAAAAGGCAGCTTATCAGCTGCCTTTTTAGGTGAATTAGCTTAGAACCGGTTTTAATTGTTCTAGCTCAGCCTTCAATTCCTCAAGTTGAACTTTCATTTTTTCGAGAATTTCTTCTGAATCCATTTTGATAGAATTAACTAAATTCTGGTAATATGTAAGGCCTATGTCGAGGTTTCTCCTGAATTTCTCCAAATAGGCCTCCTGCTTGGAGGGAGCTTCGGGAATCAGTTTTTGAAATTCTTTTTTCAGGTAATCCACATACAATTGAGCTTCTTTCACAAAAACATGCGGGCGGTCTGAATCAAGCGTGAGGGTGATTTTGCCATAGATATGATCGACCATTTCTTTGAGGCTATAGATCCCTTTGAAATAGGCTAAGTTTGGTCCCGGACAGATGGTCACTGCTTTGAGGTTTCTTCTGGGTAGTTCGCCCTGTGCTAAAATAGCGGGCGCACTCAGTCCTTCACACAGGCAATCCTTTTCCAGGATTTCATCTAATTCACGCCGGCTTACTTTCCCGTCATTGAATAATTTCACCTTGAGATTTTGGTATTGCCTTGAAGCTGTACAAATCGGCTTTTCTGTGAATTCAGTACTGAAGGCCAAAAACTTCTTGTAGCAAGGGCTTCCCGGGCGGCCCTTTTCGATTCGCTCCAAGCGTTGTTTTTCCCCGCTGCTGGTTCTTAAATTATTGAATGGAATACCCAAAGGTGAAGCATGGCTCAGGTAAAAATCCGATTTTTTGGCTTCGATAATGCGCTGTAACGTTTCATCATCTACCGAGGTGGCTTCGGGGACGAGCAAAAACGGACTGCCCCAACCTGTACTATCCAAGTGATAATAATTTCTCAAAAAGTTGTCTTCACCGGCGGTACCAATTCCCCCTTGGTAGGTGATTTTGATAGATTCACTATTGGCCAAAGGAGTCTGTGCCTTGGCCAGCAATGCCTGATTGCAGGATTGCCTGATCGTTTCGATGAGTTCTTCCCTGTTGATTTTGAAATCTTCCAATATAGGTCCTGCCAGAAATCCGTCTGTTGCAAAAGCATGACCTCCGCAGTTTAGGCCGGATTCGATCCGGAATTCGGACACGAAGAGGCCTTTTTTAGCCAGAAATTTTCCTTGGATCAGGGCAGATCGATAATCACTTACCTTTAGAATTATTCGTTTTTTGATTTCCCCTTTTTCGTTTGGGAAAAAGTCGGAAAACTGTTCCACGTAACTGTAAAGTGCAGGATTCATTCCGGCTGAAAAAACGACGGCAGCTTCCAATTTACTTTTCCCAAAGCCTCTCAAAGCTGATAAGGCATCCGAATATTCCCGTGGAAGTTCGATTCCTTCCTTGTCGAAATTGAGCTTGTCTACCTTGGTCATAATATTGACATCGATTGATCCAGGAGTCAACAAGGTGAGGATCTGAGATTTTAAATCACATTTCTCAAAATGATCAGCGAGGAGATAGGCATCAAATAATCGGGCAATCTCATTTTCTTTGGGCAGCAGTGCTACCAGCTCCTTCATGATCCCGTCTTTGTTCCAATTTTCGCTCTTCAATGTCTCAAGCTGCGATTGGATGACAGTATGTAGAAAGTCAAGGTAAGCCTGAATCCGCTTGGCCCGATAGTCTTCCTCCTCTTCTGAAATAGGTTCAAAAGGTAGATTCAGCTTTTGGGAATGGATTTTTCTCATGTCTTCCAGAAGGATATCATCCATAATGGAAACTACACTGGAAATTCCAAATTTGGCGACTTTGAGTGGGGTGTCAACGGTATATCCCAATCCCATCACAGGGATATGAAAGGTGTGAAGTCCTGAAGTTTGATGCATTGATAGTGTGCGGGTAATTGATACTGATTAATACTCAAAATTACCTTCAACAGCACACTTAAACCATATTACTTAGCTGTTATATGCTTTGTCACCAACTGATTTTGATCATAAAAAAATGGATCTATGTCCGGTATTTTCTCAGTAAGTCCATGTATTGATCCAAGCATAAACTTGAAAACAACTGTAATTCCTCTTCTGTGGCACCCAGTTGGATCAGTTTAAAGTCTTCCTCAATCCACTTGGTTTGGATTTCATCCAGCTGCATGCGGTATTCAGATTGAAGCTTTTTGTAATTTTTCAGAATCTGCTGATGGATTTTTTTAGCCTGCCACCAAAGACTTTGGTCCGGATTTGCACCAGGAGAAAATACTTTGGGATCCAGCTCTTTTCCAAAATAAATAGGCAAGTATAAGCTCAGACAGGGGTAGGAGGTTCCACTCAACCAAACCGTTGAAGGTTGTCCTTTTCTGACTTCTGCTACCATACTTCCTGTGGTGTCTGATGGATTGGTGAAACCGGTGGCATGCATGCAGATACTTCCCGTAGTTGCTTTTTTGGATTCAAATTCACCGTATGCCACATTGTGTTGGCGCAAAGCCTGAATAAAATCCAAGACTCCTGGCTTTTCTTTTTTTTCCAAAAAGCCTAAAGTACAGGCCTGCCGTAGCTTGGATTTACCTGCTGTGGTATAAAGTAAGTCCGAGAAGTACTCCCGGAAATTCTCCCGTTTACCAGCGAAAAGTTTCTGGAAGTTTCGGGGCTCATTTTTCCAATTTACTTCCAGATAATCTTCTCCGATTGTCAGTCCGTTGGAGATACTACCTGTGTTTTCCACCTTTCTGTAGGCCCAGGATTTTCCGGCAGTTTCAAGAATGAAAGCATTGTCAGGATCGGCGATCAAAAAACTGTTGTGGTAATAAAAATCCTTGTTCTGGTATCCTCCGCATGCATTTTGCCCAAACTCCTCAAGTAAATCCATAATCGTAGGCAACGCGGCTTTGGCTGTAGTGCTGCGTTCCAATGCCAAGCGTAGCAGGTCCATTCCTGTAAGTCCAAGCTCATCCTTACGGAATTTGACATTGGTGAAAACTGCCTCATTGCCGATTACAACACCAAATTCATTTACTCCCATCTCAGCACCCCACATTTGAAAAGGTTTGGAGAGGACCACTTCAAAAGTTTCCCTGACCTGAGGAATAGAAATGTATGTACATGCGACCTGTTTTTCTTCGCATTCTCTACGGGCAAACCGAATTAACTCTTGGGCTTCGAGTGGTTCCCGGTCTGAATTTTTCCCCAGGATTAAGTGACCATTTTTAGTTTTTGCCGGAAGGGCAACCAAGGTGTCGCACATCGCTTAGAAATTTAAAGACCAGATTCCGGCCTTTTCTGCATGAGAAACTGGAATAAGGTTACCCTGGAAATAGACCAATGGTTGACCATCAGCACCTAAATCCCAAAGAGCTCCTCGTAAGAATACATTCATGCCAATTTGAATATTGGTTTTGCTCAATTGTCCGGGCAGTGCATATTTCTCCCAAGCCTCTTTTTCGGTAATGGAATTGATGTCCTGAAGGTTTGTTTCCTTCGGTTCAGGCTGTCCGCTGTATCCCTGCCATAATTTCCCCATCGTCCCATCTCCTGTACAATAGGACGGTACAAGAAGAATTTCCGCGCCTTTTGAATTGACGGATTGGTAGGCATCCGGGAACCAGCTGTCGGCACAAACCAGCAAGGCTGTTTTGGCAAAAGGAAGGTCAAAAACCGGGATCTCCGCAACTTCTCCTGCGCTTACGAATGGCAATTCGGATTCAATTGGGAAGGCCTTTAAGATGGGCTCACCTATGATTTTACCATCCGGACCAAAAATAAAAGAGGCGTTATAGAGAGGACCCCGTCTATTGACGTTCAAGTTTCCGTTTTTCACAGTTGGGTCAGGAAGGATGATCGATCCAGCCGCGATATACGAATTACTTTCCTTGGCCAGTTCGCTGAAGGTATAGAAATAGCTCTTCGCCATGGATTGGGACTTCATGCGAAAAATCGCGGCCGCAGCCTTATCTTTTTCAGTACTTGTATTCAACCATTCCCATGCAAATTTGAAAAAATTGCTCAGCACCATTTTGGTGAGAGCCTTTCCCATAGTTTCTTCCTTGGCCAAGCTCATTTTCTCTCCTTCCAAAACTAACCAAGTACCAATGTATTCAGGAAATAACAGGATCGTATTGTCTTTTATCAGTCCTTCAGCTTCGGCTCTTCGGATGTATTTCCCGATTTTTTCTTTGAACTGGTTTTTTGTAAAATAATCTTCCAAGACCATATAAGGCTGAATCCCAATAATGTTGCTGGTTAAGCTGTCGGAAGGATTGATTTCCTGTACCACAGAAATAAAATCCTCTGTTTCAGGAAGGTTAGGTTTTTTGCCCGAATTGGACCAAATAAGCCAAACAAACAGACATAAGATCAGAAAACTGATAACCCGATTAGTCATGTTGCAAGGATTTTATAACCTGAAGAGAGGCCGCTTCACCTGCCAGGACAGCGCCTTCAATGTACCCGTTCCATCTTGTAGAGGCTTCTGTCCCGGCAAAATAATAAGGGTTTGAAGGTTTTCTGTAAGCATCTTCAAAACCTGTCCATGCACCTGTTGGCATGATCCCCGCATAGCATCCCGAAGACCAGATTTCGTCGCTCATAGTGAAGTCTTTATACAATATGGGATGTTTTGAATCTTGTCCAAAGTACAGTTCCAGAATTTCCTGCAATTGTGCTTTTCTGGCATTTTCATCTTGAAGAAAAAAGGATTTAGCCCTGTTTCCGATAGTAAATCCCATTAAAACTCCAAATCGCCCATCAGCAGGAGAACAGTCAAACAAGGTCTGAAATGGGGAGTTTTTGTCTGCCACAGCTTGACCACTGAATCCTTTTTCTCTCCAAAACGGCTTTTCATAGACCATGAAACATTTGCCAACATGCCCCATGGAATAGCGTTCCAGGAGTTGGCGTTTTTCAGTAGGTAAATCAGGAGTGAATCTGATTTTGGCTAAAAGCGGAGGAGGCACCGAGAGTATTATTTTTTGGGCTGTATATTCAAAATCATTTCCTTTCACCTGAACTTCATTTCCTGTTTTTTCAATTCTAATTACAGGGGAATTGAATCGGATTCTATCCTGAAAGGGGAGTGCCATCTGTTCCACCAAGGGTTGCATTCCCCCTTTGATTCTGTGCTGCTGGGCACCGTTTTTGATGTTGATGAGGCATTCGAGAGAAGTGCCGGATCGGATATAGAAAAGAGCATGCAAAAGTGAGATTTCATTAAGCTCGCAGGCGAAGACGGTTTCACATCCTACCCGGATTACCTTTTCGCAGGATTTGGTCAGACTGTTTTTCCTGATAAAATGATCCAATGAAACTGCATCGAACTTTTTGGCTTTTGGATGAGACCAGGGATAGTTAATGTCAATTTGCCGGGCTAGCTTTTCCAGTTTTTTCAGGATCAGATCGAGGTTTATCAAAGAAATCAGATCCATTTTGGGAATCATTCCGGCATAAGTCCGGATTTTTCCTCCCAGATCCAAGATGTTTTTGCCCTGATCGTAGGTTTCGAAGGTTTCCAAGCCATGTTCTTCGCAAAGTTGATACATACGATCTTGGGTTGGACCGATCCATTGGCCTCCTAAATCAAGATAAAGTCCTTCAGAAATGGTTTTGGTAAATACACGGCCTCCCAGTCGTTCTCTGGCTTCCAAAACCAAGAATGAAATTCCGGCTTCGTAAAGTTTTTTTGCGGCAGCAATACCTGAAAATCCTCCTCCGACAATGATAACTAGGGGTGACAACTTGCTCATTTGTGGAAGATAGGAAATTTTTTCAGGTCTGGAATCTGGCAGTTTAAAAGGTTTTAGAACTCCGTCTCAATACTTTCTCCGGCCCTCAGTTCCAGATCGATTTCTGATCCATCGGCAAAAAGGATCACCTACCTGCCATTTGAAGAATGCAGTCTGATGGTTTTCACTTCACCACTTTCCCAAGTAAAATCCAAGGTGAATCCTCCTCTTGCCTTCAGTCCTTTTACCGATCCGCTTTGCCAAGCATTTGGTATGGCAGGGAGGATTCGAATGATTCCCTCTTCATGGGACTGAAGGGGCATTTCGGCGATCCCTTCTGTATATCCAAAGTTTCCATCAATCTGGTAAGGAGGATGAGTATCGAAAAGGTCGTGTCCAAAATCGAAAAGTAATTTCCCAAGGTGTAGGGCTGTTTGACCCGCCTTTATATTTTGAATTCGTTGATCTGTGGGAGTATCATCTGTGGCTGGTTTTCCTAAACTCAGACTCATCCGATCATACCATGATTTGTATTCTCGCAGATGTGCTTGTTGTAATAGACCCCAACTGCTGAAGGCAATCTCATCAAGATTGTCCTCTGCAGTTTTTTCAAAGTCCCGGTGGAAATAACTCGTCTCGGCTGCCAGTTTTAAGTGAATTTCTTTCGCCCCGTTCACTTGAAGGCCTTCGTCGGTAGCCTTGATTTCGCCATCCAGATTTTGCGCCAGCAAAAAAAACATTGAATTTGACTCCATTCAAAATCGGGTAATGCTTGGAGTCTAGCTGTCCGCCACGCTGAGCCACCATGCCCTTCATTTCGAGTAGGTTGTTATTTATGGCTTTGGTTACAGCAGTTGGGAAATTTTGATCCAAAAGACGGTCCATGCGGATCAGGCATCGGAATCCACCGGGATGGGTCGTGTGGAGTTTTATCAAAATAGCCCGATTTGGAGCCGAAGCAAAAGTCTCCTGTATCACCTGATATCCTTCGCTTTTGAATTCAGTGCAGGAAATAGCTTCGTCCAAATCCAGACTTCGTTTGTAATCCGTGATTTCTTTCCAATCAAAATCCAACCACAAATCGCCCATTGCCGATTGAGAGGGGATCCTTCCATTTTTCGTCTGGTTTTTCATACCAAAGCACTGATTTTTGTGCAAAAGTGATCAGCACAGTGAAAAATGAACAAAGGAGTATGGCTAGGGTCTTTTTCATCGGTTACTTGGGTTGGGATTTAAGATTATGATAAATCATTAATCCTGCCAACCGGTTTTCTTAAAAAAGCCCGTTGAATGCTCAAATAGACTGCTTTGCTATTGGGCGAGGAGAAAATTTCGGAATTCGTCGGTATTGAAATTGCTCATGCCTTCTTGGTAAAAGACGATTTTACCATCTTTATTTACCACCAAAGTAGTTGGGATGGATCCGCTTTGAAGACTTTGATTGAGTCCAAAGCTTGCATGGGCAGTGGGGAAAGTCCAGGATTTGCCCTCCATGAAATTTTTACTTTTATTGAAATCATTGTCTAACCCGATCATCAGGAATGCAAGATCAGGCGTGTCTTTTACTGATTTGTAAAGTTCGGAAATGTGTGGCATCTCAGCTCGACAAGGCCCGCACCAAGAAGCCCAAAGGTTGATAAAAACAGTTTTTCCCCGATAATCTTGAAGGTCGATGAGGTTTCCTTCAAAGTCCTTGAATTGACCCCGGTAGTCAAACTTTTGGTTGGTCAGATCCGGGATTTCGATTTTAGGTTTTATCAAACCTGTAGAAAGTAAGACAGACTGAAGTCCACCCTGAATCACGGGAAGCAATCCTGTGAAGTAAAGAAATGCAAAAAATGCCAAGATCAGGCCCCAAGATTTAAATTCTTTTTTCATTTTGGATGTATAATGTACAATGTACCAAGTACAAAGTATCGTGTGAATAACAATTGTGGTCTCGTTTGATAAAGAGATATGCTACGCGAAATATTCCGCTTTGCGGAGAAATATAGCTGCTACAGCAGCTGAGATTATCACATCAACCTATGAGGTTTTAAGTAACCCTGAAGGTTTGAGTTTGAAGACTAATTTTTCAATTTTACAATGTTCCAATATTTCAATTTGAAAATATCGAAAGCTGAACGCTGAATTTCGAATAATGAAGATGCCGGAGACAGTCTACCAACTGAACCTTGCACTGTGACAGTGGTCCGTCGGCTATCGACCGTTGACCAACCTTACAGCATTCCCACCTTCCAACCCAATCTTCCAATTTTTCAATTTTTAATTTTTCCAATCCATAAATAATGAGTATCGAACGTCGAATGAGGAATTTCGAATGATGAAGGATGAGGTCATAAATCTAAAATCAAATTTATCCTCACATTTCCAGCTTCTTAGTGACATGTCATACATAAAAGCGGATTTCTCTTTCGAAGGAAGTTTATCTTGCAGTCCCAAATTTGAATTGAATTACCCAAGAATATGAATTACGAGATTAAAATCGCCGCCGAGCTCCAGGTAAAACCGCATCAGGTGCAGGCCACGATCGAATTGTTGGATGGTGGGGCGACAGTTCCCTTTATATCCAGATACCGAAAAGAAGCCACAGGAACACTGGACGAAGTGCAGGTTGCCACTATCCGTGATCGAATCGAGCAGCTTCGTGAATTGGATAAGCGCAGGGAAGCTATCCTCAAATCCATCGAGGAACAAGGGAAACTTACTCCCGAACTGAAAAAATCCATCAACGGCGCTGAGACTATGTCCAAACTGGAGGACATCTATTTGCCTTACAAGCCAAAGCGAAGAACTAAGGCGACTATTGCCCGGGAAAAAGGACTTGAGCCACTTGCAGAGCGGATTTTTGGGCAGACTTCCTTTGACTTGGAGGCAGAGGCCGAAAAATATATCAGTGAGGAGAACGAAGTGAAATCCATCGAAGAAGCTCTACAGGGAGCACGGGACATTATCGCCGAATGGATAAATGAGAATGCCAATCTCCGTGAAAAGATGCGAAAGTTATTTCTTAATGAAGGTACTTTCACAGCTAGGGTTATTCCCGGGAAGGAATCCGAAGCCATCAAATACAAAGATTATTTTGAGTGGTCTGAACCGATCAAAACAGCGCCTTCACATCGTGTTTTGGCGATGAGGAGGGGAGAGAAAGAGCTTTTTTTGATGCTGGATTCCTGCCCTGAGGAACTTTCCGCGACAGCGGTAATCGAACTTGAAATCCTCGAACATGCCGCAAATTCTGCTGTGGATCAAGTCAAATTGGCTATTAAGGATTCTTATCGAAGACTCCTCAAACCAAGTATGGAGACTGAAGTCCGCCTGTTGACAAAGAAAAAGGCAGACGAAGAAGCTATCCGGGTTTTTGCAGAAAACCTGCGCCAGCTATTGTTGGGTGCTCCTTTGGGCGAAAAGTCTGTGATGGCGATTGATCCCGGTTTCAGAACAGGGTGTAAGTTGGTGTGCCTCGGCCCTCAGGGGCAGTTTTTACACTATGAAACCATATTCCCTCACGAAGCGCAATGGAAAGCTGTGGAGGCTGGGAAAAATGTCCAAAGTTTGGTGGAAAGTTATTCGATCCAGGCCATTGCTATAGGCAATGGTACGGCAGGTCGGGAGACGGAGGCTTTTGTCAAGAGCTTGGGTCTTCCCAAATCTGTGATTGTGACAATGGTTAATGAAGCAGGAGCATCAATTTATTCGGCTTCAGATGTGGCAAGAGAGGAATTTGCTGATTTGGATTTGACGATTCGGGGAGCGATTTCGATTGGTCGTCGATTGATGGATCCCTTGGCTGAATTGGTGAAAATAGACCCGAAGTCCATCGGTGTGGGCCAATATCAGCACGATGTGGATCAGAATGCACTGAAAAATTCTCTGGATGACACGGTCATGTCCGCCGTAAACGGAGTAGGAGTGGAAGTGAATACTGCTTCCAAGCAATTGCTGACTTACGTTTCAGGTTTAGGTCCTGTTTTGGCGCAAAATATCGTGGATTTCAGAACCGAAAACGGGCCATTTACGAGTCGTGCTCAGCTCAAAAAGGTTCCAAGATTGGGAGAAAAGGCCTTTGAGCAGGCGGCTGGTTTCCTCAGAATCATTAAGGCAAAACATCCGCTTGATGCTTCGGCTGTTCACCCTGAACGTTATGAATTGGTAGAGAAAATGGCAAAGGATGTGAATGCTTCGGTCAAAGATCTGATGAGTTCGGAGGATTTGCGAAGCAAGATCATTCTGAGAAACTATGTGTCCGAAACAGTGGGATTGCCTACACTGGAGGATATTTTACAGGAATTGGCCAAGCCGGGTCGTGATCCGCGTGAATCGTTTGAAGTTTTCAATTTTCAGGAGGGAGTCAATTCCATGGCCGATCTTAAAGTAGGAATGAAGCTTCCGGGAGTGGTAACCAATATCACGGCCTTTGGCGCATTCGTGGATGTGGGAGTGCATCAGGATGGCTTGGTTCACCTGAGTCATCTGGCAGATCGTTACATCAAAGATCCCAACGAAGTCGTGACCGTGAATCAAAAGGTACAGGTGACCGTGATGGAGGTGGATATAGTCAGAAAGCGAATTGGACTGAGCATGAAAGCTGATCCCTTTGCCGAACGGAGCAAAAACCCAAATAATCCTTCCCCTGCACCAAAGCATGCAAAAGCCGAAGAACCTCAAGGGACTATGGCCGATAAGCTGGCGATGCTGAAAGGGAAGTTTGGGAAGTGATTGTATTCCGGTCTGCGAAGACACAGACCGGAGCGAGGGAAGTGAATTTACCCTCCAAGGGTTTAAGATCCCTTGGAGGGTTGTCTTGGTATTCTGTGCCCAGGTAGTGTCTTCACTAGCTGGAATAGGTGAGTGGTGTCACTTACTTTGGCTCTTGTTTAATGATATTCCAAGAAAGGCAATTTATTATCCCTGTGTCTTTTGAAGGCTCCGTTCCTAAAATGGGAATGATTTTTTTTGTTGGAAAAAGATCTTCAATTACAGCAATCGCTTGCTGATCTTTTATTTGATCAAAAATTGGTAAAAAGAGGTGATTTTCTAATTCCAGATAATTAAGGTAAAGACCACAGGCATCATCGGGGCTTAAATTTGATAGGCTAGTAAAAGGTATTGTTTTCCAATTTAGTTTTGCATTTAGGAAAAGAATATTTTATCCCTCTTTCAAGGGTGGGTAATTTTCAAAAAAAAAAAGCCCGATCAGTTGACCGGGCTTCATTTTTTCAATAGACAGGAAACTCCTGCTGCAACCCTTTGAAAGCATCAATCATCTCCCATTTGGGTTTGAAGTAGGTGTCCGCGATTCTACCGCTGACAGTTCCGTTATTCACAAACTGCAAGGCGGCGGCTAATCGAAGATCCTTGGGATCACCCCAACCGAATTGAGGGGAATCACCAACGCTGAAATTTGCGGGGAACCCTTCGAAAAACTCAGCTTTTCCGGCAGAATTGGCTGTGGCAAAAGTAATGGGTACCACTTCCACGTTGTTGTCTTTCAATACTCTGTTGAACCTGGATAATGGAAATGATCCAACCGGCTTTCCGAATGTTCTGTCTCCAATCAACACAACTTGCATGTAAGGAGTCAGGTTGTTAATGACTAATTCCGAGGCAGAAGCAGAGCCCCTCGAAGTGATGAAAATCAATCGGGAAAATTGCAGACTTCCAATTTTTGTAAAGTTTTTGGAAGTGTTTTGGCTGCTTTTCGAAGCATTCAGCTTATTGGTGTACATCAGCTTTCCGGAATTGGAGCTCTGAATGAGGTAATTGGATATTTGCTCCGCAACGGCCACCGAGCCACCGCTATTGTATCTTAGGTCAATGATCAGATCCTGTACCCCCTGACTTTGGAAAAACTCCATAGAGGACTGTACCTCTGCACTTCGTGTCGGAGTAAGTCCCGCTGTTGCTTTGAAGCTTTGATAGGCCCAATAGCCTATCTTTTTTCCGCCTTCATCAAACACTTTTTGCTCCAAAACTGAATTGGATTGGTATTCGGCTTTTACATTGGTTCGTGTGGTTGTGGTGCCATCAGGAAGTTTGAAGGTGAATGAATTGGAGATCCCCGGGTCAGGAGCTCCCAATTTGAAATCATAACCTCCTGTTGAGGTTTTGTATTCCGCAATTGGTTTTCCGTTGATTTGGGTGATTTCCCAGCCCCGTTTCCAGCCATCCTTTCCTGCAGGAGCTTCGCTAAATACAAAGGAGACAAAGAGTCTTTCATCTGCTGTGAAAGCAAATCCAAAACCGTGACCAGCATTTCTGCCAACAAAAGCATTGTTGAATGCTTCCTGTGTGGTCAGATAAGAAAACCGATCCAAGGGTTTGAAAATGATTCCGTTAAGTAAATCCTCATTGGTTGCAAATTTTGAGTAATCGACCGAAGCCGGGACTTCCTGATTCCAGAAATACCATTCGGTCATGCTGTCAAATATTGCTTTTTTGACTTCTTGTCCCGGGATTGTAGGAGTTGGGTCGTCCTTAGGATTACATGCCCACATGCCCACTATCACCAATCCGATAACCCATCTTAGCTTTTTCATAGTCACCTTCAATTAATAATAAAACCTTTACGTCAAAACCTTCAACTTAGGTTTATGCTAAATCGATATGTCATACACTTTTACGGCCTTCCACATGTGGGAATACTTCTTTATAAACTCCAAATGCAATGGATCTGTTTGATATGCTGCCTGAGCCTCCAATGAATCAAAGAACAGGGTACAGGAGACATGGAAGCTGTGATCTACTACCTCACGCTTTTCAGTAGGTGCCGGAGTTCCCAAAATAAAGTTTGCTACGTCTTTGCAGCGTCCAAGCATAGGTGCTGCATCTGTTTTGAACTCATTTAGATCGGAATCATTGTGCAACCAAAAGTAAACTTGGTGAATCATTTTTTGTGAGGGCATAGTTGAGGCGATTGTGTGAAAAGGTAAAATGGCCGAAGCACTCGCTAGGCCTAAGGTTTGAAGTACTTTTCTTCGTGAAGTCATGTGTTAAATTGTATTTATTCGGTTTAATCAGGTTTGACAGGGTCAATCTGACCAAGTTTTAAAGATAAAAATTTAAATTGCTTTTAGATAATAGGAATGGTTTGCTTTGTTTGTTGTACTGTCTATTTATTGATTTGGATTTCAAAGTATCGCTAAACTTTTTTCTAAAATTTCACAAGCATGGCTAAGATAATTACTTGCTTTAGGCCCTTTCTGTTATTTTTTGCGGTTTTCGTCGTGCCAAATTCCGGCTTTGGACAAGATTCGACTCTATTTGAAAGCGAAGAAATATTGGAGCTTAGTTTAAAGGGAGATGTCAGGCAACTTTTTAAAAACACAAAAGGCGAGGCCCAATATTTTGATTTTTCACTTGGATATGCTGACGAACTTGGAGCCCAACACTCAATTCCACTGCGGGTCCGGACACGTGGTCATTTCAGGAGACAAATGAATCTCTGTGACTATCCTCCATTGCTGTTGAATTTCGCCAAAGAGAACTCGGGTAATACGATTTTTTCCGGGCAGGATAAGCTTAAACTTGTCATGCCCTGTCAGGGAGAAAAATATGTATTGAGAGAGTTTTATGCTTACAAAGTTTACAATCAGCTTACGCCAAAAAGCTTTAAGGTCCGATTAGTCCGATTAACTATTGTAGATGATTCTGATAAGCCTAAAAATTACGCCTCCTTTTTAGGTTTCCTTATTGAGGAAGAAGAGCAGATGGCAAAAAGAAACCAAATGGCCGCCCTTGACAAAGAATTAGTCAAGCCTGAATCCATTGAGCTCGATGACTTTTTGAGGATATCAGTTTTTCAGTACCTGATTGGCAATACCGATTGGTCTATTCAATACAGGCAAAATATCAAACTCATCAGTCCCTCGAAAAATCAAAAACCAGTGGCAGTTCCCTATGATTTTGATCATGCCGGCATAGTCCGCCCTCCCTATGCCATGCCTGCGCCGGAACTAAAGTTGGCAACGGTGGCTGATCGAAGGTACCGGGGGTATTGTATGGAGGAAATGCAGCTTTTCGAATCGATATTTTCAGAATTTAATGCCAAAAAGGATGCGATTTATGCGCTCTACGCTGAAAGTAAACTATTAGACTCAAAGTCTATCAAGTCTACAATCAATTATGTAGATGAATTTTATGCTACCATAAATAACTCCAAAAGAGTCAAAGCTGACTTTCAGTATCCCTGCCTGTCTGGTGGGACGGGAAATGTGGTCATCAAAGGGTTGAAATGAAATTAATGAGCAGTAGAACATATACTAGATTTGATCTATGAATTACAGGAAGCTAGGAAAAACGGGTTGGAAAGTCTCCGAAATAGGTTTGGGAACTTGGCAAGTAGGAGGTGGCTGGGGGAAGCCCTTTGACCCAAGAAGAGCCGAAGAAATCCTGCATACGGCTTTTGACAAGGGGATTAATTTTGTGGATACTGCGGATGTTTATGATGGAGGTCTGAGTGAGGCGGCAGTTGGTAGGGCTATTCGTGATCGGAGTGAAAAAATTTTTGTAGCGACCAAATGCGGTCGGCGTATACAGCCACACACCCATGAAGGATACACCACTGAGCGGCTGAGGAAATACGTGGAAGACAGCCTTAAAAATATGGGTTTGGATCAATTGGATTTGATTCAGTTGCATTGTCCTCCGGGACCTGTGTATGAGCGGGAAGAGATTTTCAGACTTTTCGAAGATTTGAAGGCAGAAGGAAAAATCGCAGCCATGGGGGTAAGTGTAGAACGGATAAACGAAGGGATGACGGCAATGAAATATGATATTGTTTCCACGGTACAGATCATTTTCAATCTTTTTAGACAACGACCGGCTGAATTGTTTTTCAACTATGCAGCAGCAAATGACATAGGATTGATCGTGAGAGTTCCTCTTGCCAGTGGTTTGCTTTCTGGGAAAATAACACCAGAAACCAAGTTTGAAAAAGATGACCACCGCAATTTTAATCGGGAGGGAAAAGCCTTTGACAAAGGAGAAACCTTTTCCGGAGTGCCTTTGGAAAAGGCCTTTCCTGCTTTGGAAGAATTGAAAAATGACTTCGCCAAAAATTTGGATTTAGCCTCGCAGGCTATTCGTTGGATCTTAATGCATAAACAGGTTGGAACAGTAATCCCGGGTGCATCCTGTGTGGATCAGGTGGAGAAAAATATCAGTGCTGCGGGGCTTCCTTCCTTGACTCCGGATCAAATGGAAAGTGCCGCCAAAGTCTATGAAAAGTACATCAAATCGGAAGTCCACCAGCAATGGTAAAAAAATAGAGAGGCTTTTTCATAATTCACGATTACCACATTGAGCGAAATCGAAAAACCTTTTGAGACAGCCTCTTTTTTTTTTTGGTTAAAGAATCACTCTTGAAGCAAAATTTTTAAAGTATTTATTGTCCTTTGAGATCAGGATGTAATTGGTGATAATCTTGTCATTTCTTTCCATTACTACCACCATTTCATTATCAGCATGGATCACCTTAAGTTCCTTAGTTTTGGTTGGGATTTTGGAAGCTGAGACATAAACGCCATCTTCTTTTTCTATCAATTTATCAAATTCAAACATCAAAGGCTTCCTGTCCTTATCATAAACAGTAGCAATCGCACGTTCAGGACTCCAAGAATTCCGATTTAGTTTGTGCGTTTGGTAATGATGGAATGACTGATCCAAAAGCATGCTTTTTGCCTTTTCTAAATCAAGCTTTTGAGTGCTGTAGGCCGTTCCCGAAAATGTGGTTTGGGTGGAATTTCCGGCTTGATTTTCACCACCATATTGATTGCCTCTTTGGAAAACATTACCTACCAATACCACATTTGCACCGAGCATGGATGCTTCTGCTTTTAGCTTATCCATGGCCCTGTTTTTTACATTATTTATACTGGAAAGAGTGGTGACACCGGTGGCTTTGCTGAAAAGCTCTCCTCTAGGATCCAATCCTACCACATCCTCAGGATTGTAGGAGATATACACGTTCTGAAAATCGTCAAGCCCATTTACGAGTTTAAAAGGGCTATTGAATACCTCTTCTCTTCCGCTTGCAAACTCGATTTTGCTTACCTGATGTTTACTTATACTATAGACCGTGTTTTCGTTGGGGAATGAATACTTGATCGTATTAAATCCCACTTCTATGACTTGAACTTCCATAGGGCCTTCTATCAGGTGAATCACATCATTTTTGCTTTGGGCCAAAGCAAAAGAGGAAAAGGAGGCCATTGTGACGAAAAAAAGGAGAATCGATTTATTCATGATTTATAATTTAATTTTTATGTGTATTCGGTTAGCTGCACGTACCCAAATAAAGGTAGAATTAAGTTCCAATTGAATGTGCTGTGGACTGTTGACAGTCGTCTGTGGACGTGTATCCGCATACAAAATACCCCAAATCTAGTCCACGTGCATCA
>NZ_FMXE01000004.1 GCF_900103735.1 Algoriphagus alkaliphilus
TACGTTCCAGATAGGTTTTGACCACCTATGGAATCCGCCCCCTTTCAGTATTTCGGTATTCGCCTTACAGGTTCTCTGCTCGTACTTTCCCTTAGCACTGCTGAAAGAGTTCCCTTGTTCCGTTGAAAAGCCTGTAACGGGTTCCTGCCTCCTTTACACCGCATACTGTCCGGCCGGTAACAGCTTACTTCTGCCGAACTTTATTCCTGAGGACTCATATACCCCCTCAGTTTCAGTATGAGCTATGAATATATCGATGTTTTACTATGGAGGTTCACTTTCGTTCAGCTCCCCGTTACCCACCTGACAGATGACCTCTGCTTTTTCTTTATCGCTCAATACGAATGCCTTTCGGTCAAACGCACCATAAAGTGGTTTGTGAAGTCTGGATGACAGCTTTCACGATGGGCCTTCCACCATCTTTTCAACAGCATGCGTTGGACTTATTCCTCCGCTTCAAGGCAAACTTATGATTATACGCAATGATGCCAGTTTGCTAAAATTGAAATTGCAAAAAGCGGATAATCGTCGACAGACGACCGTCCACAGTCCACAGCTCGTCTCATCGGACTTCTATCCTTATTTCCTATGGCTACTGGTAAGAAAGCGGATATACAGATTTGGTTATTTTAAATAATCAATTCTCAAACTCATCCCGATAACTATCGGGACAATTTTCAAGGATTCCTGGAATCCGAGCCATACTTGAGAATTGTAAATTGATCATTGTCCATTGATCATTTTTTAAACTCTGGTGAGCCTAACAGGATACGTTTTCCCTGCATTCCACTGACAGACGTAGATATTTTCATCCTGATCAATACACACATCGTGGCAATGCTTGAACACCGGCTCTTTTTGCACCATCAGTTGAAGTTCCCCATTTCGGTATTCAGGGGCTGTTCCACCCGGATTGGAGACTACTTTGTTGTCTTTGTCCAAAATCGTCACAAAGCCGGAATTGTCCGTCTGCTCCAGGTATCTCAATCTCGACCAACATACCCCTGCATAGAGATTCTCACCATGGATCACCGGACGGCAAACGAATGCCCCGGGAAGAAAAATCGTCTCCAGATATTCTCCATCCATGGTAAACCGCTTGAAGGAATTGTGTCCTCGAGAGGTGCAGAGCAAAGTTGGAGCTTTCCTCCCACGCTGATCGATTGCTATGCCATGCGCTGTGCTAAACTGTGCATCGCCTTTCCCACTTCCCCCAAATTTGCGAATGAAATTCCCGTTTTTATCGTACTGAAGGAAATATTGAGAACCATATCCATCTGCGATGTAGAGGTCTCCATTTGGCCCAACAGCTGTTTCTGTTGGAACCCAAGGCATTTTTTCAGTATAAATCCCGGAAGTCAGAGGAGACGGGATTTCAGTGACGACTTTTCCATCGAGCGTAGTTTTCACCACTTTCCCACCATTATCCACTACCCAGAGATACTCCGAGTCGCCTTCATCTACCAAAGAAAGCCCGTGAGCCCGATCCAGGTTGAGTGTCCAAGTCGCCAAAAGTTTCCCCGATTGATCATAGATGATGATGTTGTTTTTCACCTCATCCGTCACCATAATCATTCGGCCTTTTCGGTCCATGACCATTTCGTGGCAGTTGACCACAGGCACTTTTGCAGGATCGAGATTGCCCCAAGTGGGATCAATTTTATATTTGAAATCACCGTGTCCGAGAATGGTTTCCCGAGCGGCGAAAAGTGAAACATTAGGGTTGATGCTCATAGCTAATCCTAAAAAGGAGGTATTTTGGATGAATTTTCTTCGTGAGTTCATGGGCAAATTGATTAGCATAAGGTAATCTTTTCTGGAAAGATTGAAAAATTGGAAGCGCATAAATTCAACATGTCCGAAGCCCTGATTAGAAAAATTTTGCATTTGGCATATGGAAATGCCTAAATTGGATCAACTCAAAATCAACCTACTATGAAGACCAAACACCTGTTGATAGGACTTTTGCTCATAAGCCCAATGGGCCTAAGCGCTCAGGAAATTGCGCTGCAACTCTACTCCCTCAGAAACGAAATGAAAGTCGATCCGGTCAAATACCATCAAATGATCGCCGAATGGGGAATCTCTGCCCTCGAAGGTGGAGGAGGATACGGAATGTCGGATGCAGAGTACCAAAAACTCCTAGCTGATAATAACCTGAAAATCGTCGGAGTAGGTGCGGATTATAATCGATTAAAGACAGATCCTGCAGGTATCATCGCTGATGCCAAAAAGTACGGCGCAAAATACGCAACCTGCTATTGGATTCCTCACGCAGAAGGCCCAATCTCTATGGAGGAGATGAAAGCAGCCACGGATCTTTTCAATCAGACCGGAGAAATGCTGGCAAAAGAAGGTATTACACTGACTTATCATCCGCATGGCTACGAGTTTTCCAACTCGGGGAGTGTAACTCCAATGGATTATATGCTGAAAAATGCAAATCACTTTAAATTTAACATGGATGTCTTTTGGGTAAAAATGGGCGGAGGAGATCCTTTGGACATCATGAAGGCTCATCCGGGTAAATTTCCTCAACTCCACCTCAAAGACCGAAAGATAGGGACTCCGGGTTCGCCTGACGGACGAGGGGACGTAGAAGCAAATGTTGTCTTGGGCACAGGCGACATCGATATTGCAGGCTTGATACAGGAAGCCAAAAAACAGGGAACTAAGTATCTGGTGATTGAGGATGAGAGTTCGAGATCTGTTGCCCAAATTCCACAAAGCGTGGCATTTATAAGAAGCGAGTTGAAAAAGTGATTTTGCTAAACAACGTAATTTAGCTAAACTCAGCGTAACGAGCCCTTTCAGAGAATTATCCTGAAAGGGTTTTTATTTGAACATTCAACCTGTTTTTTGATTAGCTTTAAATCTAAATCCAAATACAAAAAAACTTATGAAAAATTCAAAACACCTTTTACTAGCTTTAGCCCTATTTATTTCTTCTACATTTGCAGCTTTTGCGCAGCTACAAACCCCTGCTGCCAGCCCTGCTGCCTTCGTTTCCCAAGTTGTTGGCTTTACCAAAATCAGCATTGATTACTCATCGCCTGCCGTGAAAGGCAGAAAAATCTTCGGTGAAATCGAAAAATACGGTGTGACCTGGAGAGCAGGAGCAAATGCTCAAACGATTATCGAATTCAGTACTCCTGTAAGTGTGGGTGGCAAAAACCTTCGTGCTGGAAAGTATTCCATCTTCATGACACCAGCTGCTTCGGGTGAGTGGACTGTACATTTGAACAGCAAAGCTGCATCTGTATTTGCCTACATGAAAGAAGGTGCAATCGACGAGGAAGCTGTGGCAGCTGATAACGCGGTATCCTTCAAAGTAGCTCCTTCTGCCGGAAATACCGAGCGACTACAGTATCACATCTCTGCCGAAAACAACAAAGTAGCGAAAGTGACTATGGCATGGGAAAAAGTTGTGATCTCATTCATGGTTGACACGCAAGTGGATCAGAAAATGGAAGGCTTTAAGTCTGCTTTTTAATCAATTAAAATTAGTCTAAAGGCTAGTCCCTACTCAAACAAAACACAAAGCCCATGGAGAAATCCATGGGCTTTTTTGGTGCTTCTTTTTCTGTATATCCGTTTTCTTTCCGATAGCCTAAGAAAATAAGGTAGGAAGTTCGATAAAACGTGCCTTGCATCGTGGACAGTCTATTGTCGAGGATAATCCGCCGTATCCAAGATCATATTTGACCTACAGGCAGAATTTCAGCTAATCCTAGAATCATTTATCTGTTGATTGAGTCGGACTCGATTTCATATACCTATCCCTAACAGACTTAAATTCTGAGCTTGCCTTCCATTGAGGCCAATTGCCTGAATTGGCTAAGCTTTTTCCCACATTATAAAGGAGCTGCACATCATCCACCGCTCCGGCAAGATTCCATCGAGAGGCATCGTATTCATCAGAGGGTTTATGGTAATAATTAGCTGTGTAGTCGTCCTGGAGCTGCTTCCCAAACACTTTTCCCTTTTCGGCATGGTCAATACCTGTCCCGAAGTAAAGGGCAGGAATTCCAATTTTTGCAAAATTGAAGTGATCAGACCGATAGTAGTACCCTGCAACAGGATTAGGTTCCGGAGCACTATATCGCCCCAGTTTTTCGAGTTCCACATTGAGTAAATCCTCCATTTCAGATTGTCCCGCACCAATGATGGATACGTCCTTCATTTTTCCGTATGGGTTGATTCCATCCATATTAATGTTTGCAACGGTTTTTTCTTTGGGGAAAATCGGATTTTGGGCATAGTAAGCAGAACCCCAAAGCCCTTGTTCTTCGGCTGTCACTGCAAGAAATACCACCGTTCGGTTCGGTTGAGCGTCAGATTTAAAGGCTTTAGCCAATGCCAATAATGCAGCTGTACCGGATGCATTATCCAGGGCACCGTTGTAGATACTGTCCCCAGTCTCATCTGGTTTGCCAATCCCCAAATGATCCCAATGCGCTGAATAAATGATCACTTCCTCGGGATTGGTTTTTCCAGTTACCTTAGCCACGAGATTTTGAGAAACATTATACTTGGCCTCCACCCGGATTGAAGCACTAGCAGCCACTCCCAAGGACAATGCTTGAAAGTCAGCTTTTCGGGCTTTGGCAAGCAATTCGGAATCTTTCATTCCTGCCAATTCAAATAATTTATTTGCCGAAGGCAAAGTAATCCAGCCCTCAAAACCCAATTTATAAGGCTCCTTTCCACGGTCATCCAAGTAAAGCTTAGAGGAATTCCAGCTATTTTGGATCACGTTAAATCCATATCCAGCCGGAATTGTATTGTGGACGATCAGGCAACCCAAAGCTCCTTGCCTCGCCGCTTCCTCATATTTATAGGTCCAGCGCCCGTAATAGGTCATGGTGTTTCCCTTGAAAAGCGAGACATCCTCTGTCCCGAAGCCTGGATCGTTGACTAGGAGGACGACGATTTTTCCTTTGACGTCAATATTTTTATAATCGTTCCATCCGTACTCAGGTGCGACTATCCCAAAGCCTGCAAATATCAACTCGGCATCTTTGACCTCCACCACTGAATCTGTTCGTTGGGTCCAAATAACGAAATCCTTTAATCCATCGAGGATTAGATTCCCTTTTGAAGATTTCATTTCCATGGATTGGGAAGGCTGACTGGATATGGAAACCATGGGAACATTCTGAAAGAAGGAATCACCATTTCCAGGTTCAAGACCTAATTTCTTGAATTCTGATTCTAAAAAAGCGGTGGTTATTTTTTCTCCTTCGGTAAATGGCATCCTGCCCATAAATTTGTCGGAAGAGAGCGTGATTAGATTTGGCTCCAAATCTGAAACCTGAAATTGGTAAGTTGGACTTTTTGGAGCTTGGCAAGCCGAAAGCCAGAAAGCAGTCAGAAAACCTATAAGATGCGATTTTTTCATGTTCTAAATTGAAATTGGAGGGTAGACAAATGGGTATTCTTGCCTAAGTTAAAACATTTAGCAGTTGATTTCCTGAGGTATAGGTTGAATTTAGAAATGACTTGTTGCTTGGAGTGAATTTTGCCTTAACTTTGTGACCTAGCGGCACGACCAGCTCCTGCTGAATCCCCCAGGTCCGGAAGGAAGCAAGGGTAAGCAGTTGTAGCGGTGCGATGCCGCTTCTTTTTTGCCTTAAATTTTCCAAATTGGCTACTTTTAAGAATTCCTAATCCTGATTTAAATCCTAACTTTGTTCGTTAGCCTATTGTAAATCAAAAATCCGCTTGGGTATTTTACTCAAGCATTCAACAAAAACCTATTCCTATGAAATTCTTTATTGATACAGCCAATTTGGACGAAATCCGCGAAGCCTATGATCTTGGCGTTTTGGATGGTGTGACTACTAATCCCTCACTTATGGCCAAAGAAGGCATCAGCGGTGAAGCCAACGTTAGAGCTCACTACAAGGCGATCTGTGATATAGTGGACGACAAAGTCTCCGCTGAAGTAATCGCTACAGACTACGCAGGCATGATCAGCGAAGGAAAAGAACTGGCGAAAATCGATGACAAAATAGTAGTGAAGATCCCGATGATCAAAGACGGGATCAAAGCGATCAAATACTTCCACAGCGAGGGAATCCGCACCAATTGTACCCTGGTTTTTTCCGCAGGTCAAGCTATCCTTGCCGCCAAAGCTGGGGCTTCTTACCTCTCTCCTTTTATCGGAAGACTGGACGATATTTCTTACGACGGCCTGGAGCTGATCGGTCAGATCGTTCATATCTACCAGAATTACGGATTCGAAACAGAAATTCTTGCTGCATCTGTCCGTCACAGCATGCACCTCATCAAATGCGCCGAGCTTGGTGCTGACGTGGTGACATGTCCACTAAAAGTAATCACCGGATTGCTCAAGCATCCACTTACAGACTCGGGTCTTGCACAGTTTCTGGCTGATCATGCTAAAGCGGCCGGAAAATAAAACACCAAAGAGGCTGTTTCTACAAGGATGCAGCCTCTTTTTCAATCCCAACGTATGTATATCATTAAAGTAAAAGGAAAAGCTAAGATTCCGGATTACATTCAGATCCGAGACGAAAACTTTGTTTTGGTCGCTTATTTCCGGGCAGACAGGCCGCTTAAAAACATTGAAAAGTTTGGTTTGGAAGGAAAAGAAACACAACTGGAAGAAGTGATTAAAAATTTAGCCTTCGGAAAACTTCAAAAACTAGATCTCTAAATAATGGATTTCAGCACCAAACCAGTGCTTCAGGTCATTCAGGCCACAATTTTCCAAGGAGAAACGCCTGTATTGTCCGATGTCAACTTTTCTGTCGAACAGCATGAATTTGTATTCCTTATCGGTCGGACAGGAAGTGGTAAAAGCTCCCTTCTCAAAACACTCTACGCAGATCTAAAACTTCAATCTGGTCTTGCCGAAATTGTAGGCTATTCACTCACCAAAATTAAAAATAGTGAAGTCCCTTTTCTCCGCCGCAAAATCGGGATTATTTTTCAGGACTTTCAGCTTTTTAGTGACCGCACAGTCTGGGAGAATCTCTTGTTCGTTCTAAAAGCCACAGGCTGGACTGATCCAGTTAAAATCAAAGAACGAATCAGTGAGGTATTGATACAGGTAGGCTTGACGGACTCATTGCAAAAAATGCCCCATCAGCTGTCAGGCGGGGAGCAGCAGCGGGTGGTGATTGCAAGGGCACTACTCAACAAACCATCTATTTTATTGGCTGATGAACCTACAGGAAATCTTGACCCTGACGTGGCCGATGGGATTTTTAAACTTTTTCAGGATATCAACAAAAAAGGAACAGCCATTCTTATGGCAACACATAATCATGAGTTGTTGCGTAAATTTCCTTATCGGGTTTTGAAATGTGAAAAAGGAAGATTACTGGACAGTCAGCTGCATGATGTATCCTTTGGATCTTCTTTTTGACAGATTAAAAACTAAAAAAACAATTGACACTAGCCTATCGGCAAGAACGGTTGACCCCTAAATTTTGATTTTTTTCTAGGATATATGACGTGATTTAGGAATATTAAGAATGCAAATGACTTAATATCAACCACTATCAAAACCTTATCCTATGAAAAAGCTGTTTTACTCGACCACTTTCCGGGGAATTGCACTCGCAATTTCCATGGGAGTAGCATTAGTAGCTTGTCAATCCGAACAAGATTTATCGCTACCTGATTCACAGGAATTGGAAATCATCAAGTATCAAAATGGTGATATCATTCCGGGAAAATACATCGTAACGCTGAATCCCACCGGCCTCAATTTACGGAAAGACATGAGCTATGAGTCTGTCCAGTCGTCCATGAGAAAATCAGGAACTACGATTTTAGCTAAGTACCGAATCGCTGATGCCAATATCGAGCATGTCTACGGCAGTACAATTGAGGGTTTTTCTGTAAGCTTAACGGATGAACAATATCAATTGCTTGTAAAAGATCCTTCTGTAAAATATATCGAACCTGACCGGATTATTTCCATTGCCCAAGGAAAAGGTAAGCCCGGAGGTGGAGGCGGAGGTAGCACCGGACAAACTACTCCATGGGGAATCACAAGAGTGGGCGGAGCGGCAAACTACACTGGTTCAGGCAAAGCTTATATAGTAGATACCGGAATTGACTTGGATCATCCGGACTTGAATGTATCAAATGAAGGTTTCAATGCCTTTACTTCTGGCCGAG
The DNA here is from genome assembly GCF_900103735.1 of Algoriphagus alkaliphilus. GTDB lineage: Bacteria > Bacteroidota > Bacteroidia > Cytophagales > Cyclobacteriaceae > Algoriphagus > Algoriphagus alkaliphilus. The sequence goes on from NZ_FMXE01000004.1 coordinate 8,158, forward strand.
ATGCCGGTTCACTCGATGATGGCAATGGCCATGGAACGCATGTAGCGGGTGCCGTAGCCGCCATCAACAATACTGAAGGCGTCGTGGGTGTAGCAGCCGGGGCTCTTGTCGTCCCTGTAAAAGTTCTTGATTCAAGAGGTTCCGGATCTTATTCAGGTGTCATTGCCGGTGTTAATTATGTTGGTGCAAATGGCGGCACAGGAGATGTTGCAAATATGAGTTTAGGCGGTCCTGTTTCACAAGCTTTGGATGATGCGGTCTTAGCCGCTTCCTCCAAAGTGAAATTTGCAATTGCGGCAGGAAATAGCTCAGCTAATGCAGCCAATTATTCTCCTGCACGGGTAAATGGGACAAATATTTACACCGTCTCATCAATGGCACAAGGGGATAAATGGTCTTCATTTTCAAACTTTGGAAATCCTCCGATAGATTATTGCGCTCCAGGCTCTTCGATTCTTTCAACATGGAAAGGAGGAGGATACAATACCATCAGTGGCACCTCAATGGCGGCACCCCATGTTGCCGGAATTTTATTACTGGGCACGGTTAAATCAGGCGGAACAGTTTCCGGTGATCCAGATGGAAATCCTGACACAATCGCGGTCAGGTAACACTGCAATCCCATTATAATTAAAGGCGACCCTAACAGTCGCCTTTAATTATTTCAGGTTAAGAAAATGTTAAACCTGTCTAAAATTATTTTTCTTTTTCAATGCTAAGCTTACTTTGGGATGATGGAAGCGATCGCCTCTTTTTTAATCCTCTTTATTATCTATTTCCTCGGCATTCTCGCAATAGTTCAATTAGCTATTAGGCCGATGAAGCGAATGGTTGATAATGGCGATGGAACCAATAAACAATGGGAGACCAATCACTTGAAAATTTTGGCTTTAAGCTTTTTGCTTTCACTCATCACGACTACTATTGCCTATCTGATTTTTCCCTGATCAGTCCTTGTAGGGGATCGTGTTCGTGTGAGTCTTTTCAGGAACTGCATTTACTCTGAGCTCGATAAATTGATTGAGATCATTCTCCCCTTTTACCAGTTCAAAGGCATCATACAATTCTCCCACAGCAGTGAAGGATTCAAATTTCAGGCGATTCCCTTCCACCGTTATCACCTGAAAAAGCTGGGTGTTTTCGGCAGTTCGGTCACGCTGACCTCCCTTTTCGGTCCAGTCATCTCCGATATCGTACATTTTTCCTCCTGAAACAGAAACGACATAAACCGTCCCTGTCAAGTCTTTCATATTCAATCCATTCATTACATTCTCTCCAGGTGCCACTCTGCCGCGGGCATAGGCGTGATCGTGGCCCTGCAGCGCAATGTCAACTTTGTATTTGTCAAATATCGGCTTCCAGAGATTTCTTAATGCCTCATTGTCTCTTCCGTTGGAGGCTGAAAAAAGTGGATGGTGATAACTCACAATTGTCCAGCTTTTTGGGTTTTTGGACAGAATCTCTTCGAGCCAGGTGGCCTGAAGCTCATGGTCCCGGTTGGAGTCCAGAAAGATAAATCGGACATCCTGATAATCCATGTAGTAAGCGGTCTCTTCCAGCCCCTTGGGCCCATTGAGTGGCAAGGTGAATTGTGGCTTCCACTGAACCGAAAGGCTTCTCACTTTTTGATCTATCTCTTCCTGATTTTTTGCACGGTATTCATGATTGCCGGGAACAGGCATAGACGGAACCATACTGTGAATGAAACCTCCTGCTGTAAACCATTCGTGCCATTCCTGCTCGCGATGCGCAGTATTGATCAGGTCTCCGGCGTGAATGATGAATTTCGAATCGGGGGCCTTTCTGAATCCCTCCCGAATCAGGCGAGCCCAAAGTTCCAGCACATAATTCTGCGCATCTCCCACATACAGAAAAGAAAATTTATCTCCCGGGTTAGCAGAAGCCGTCTTAAACTGAAACCACTCACTCCAACGCTCTCCATCTCCAACCCGATAAGCATAAGTAGTATCAGGTAACAAATCCCTGAATTCAACCGAATGATAATTGGCAATCACTTCTGCAGTTTGGATCGAATTGGCATCCAAAACTTCGGTTTTGGCAGTCAGCGTTTTTCCGTTTCTCCAAAACTTCGGAGCCGCAGTGGCAACTGCGATTTCTGCATAACCTGCTTTAATCTCCGTATTTGTTCGCCAGGTCACATTGACTTCAGTGGTAGGATTCTGCCCAAAGTTCAGAACTATTCGATCGGGATATTCAGAAGGCTTTGACCAATCAAAATGAAATTTGGGTTCTTTGTAAATCCTTGCCTCCTGAGCAAAAAGCTGAAAGGAGGAAATCAGAAAAAGCGACAGGCAGATTAGTGTTCGTGATTGCATGGAGATTATTGAAATCAGTTAAAATTTTTTGAAAATTTAAAAACAACCCAATCTATTCAATTTCTACTTTTTGCCTATCCCGATCAAAAAAAATAACAATTCCATCATTGGCAATTGACTTTTAAAAAGTTCAAAAAAAAACCGGCGAATGGCCGGCTTTTAAATTTCAAATTAGATTACTAAATCTTTATATCTGATTTCAATACAGCAACAAACAAACTGTATTGAAGTTCATCTTTGCTTTCTTTGGACAGTTGACCGTCGGCTGATGACAATTAAAATCAATTCGTCTTCATAAGATTATCTTTAGCCTGAACGAAATTCGCATCCAATGCGATTGCTTCATTAAAGGCTGTTTTAGCTTCAACTTTTGAATTTTGATCCAAATAAATCAATCCTTTCAAATTGAGCGCAGCAGCTTTCATACTGACTTCCTGTGTTTCGGTCTGAGATTTTGGAAATCCGATTTTCTCATCCGCTTTAGAGTTTTTCACCAACATATTCACAGAATTCATCGCTTCCTCATATCGCTTAAGATTGTATTGGAGAAATGCCGATTTATAAAGGCTGAAATTATCTCCTGTCAACAAATAAAGGCTTTCGAAATGTGGCAAGGCACGGTCCAAAGCTCCCAATTGCTCTAAGGAGTAGGCGGCAATTTCCAAAGCAACGACATTTTTGCTGTTGCCCTGAAGCAAATCCAAGGATACCAGAGCGGCAGAGGCAAATTGACTGTTGTCAAAATAAATATTGCCCAAAGCCTCCATGTAGCGGGGATTCTCCGGGTTACGGATCATGAGATCGTATAATTTGGTTTTTGCCATTTCCAGATCACTATACCGAATTGCCGCTTGATAGGCCGTTTGGTCTGCTGCGTTAAGTGCGGCTTTGATTTTTGGATCCAGTTTTGGAATAGAATCAGTTGCTGTTTGGGCAGCAAGATTTCCGGCACAAATGGCCAGGAGCAGCAGTAGGAATGTGCGCTTCATTGTCAATCAGTTGTTTTTTTTGGTGATGTGATGTGTATCCTTAGGAGCAATGCCTTTGCTACGGGCAATGTCCAACATTAGTTTTCGTGCGGATTCAGGATTGTTTTGAATTTTGCCCTCCAATATAGCTTCTTTTATTTCTTCCTTGATTTCACCGATGATTTTTGAAGGTGAAAGCCCAAAAGTTTTCATGATTTCTTCACCGCTGACCGGAGGCTGAAAGTTCCGAACTTGATCTTTTTCTTCCACTTCCTTCATTTTTTCCTCCACCTTGTCGAAGTTTTCAAGGTAGCGCTTGACTTTTTTGTTGTTTTTGGAAGTGATATCTGCGCGACAGAGGGTCATTAAGTCCTCGATATCATCGCCCGCATCAAAAAGCAATCTTCGCATGGCCGAATCAGTCACTTCGTCTTTGACCAAAGCAATAGGCCTCAAATGGAGCCGAACGAGCTTTTGTACATACTTCATCCGATCATCCATCGGAAGCTTCAAGCGGCGAAAGATATTCGGAGTCATTCGGGCTCCCCGATCTTCATGTCCATGAAAGGTCCAGCCTACTTTGGGATTGAAACGCTTGGTCGCAGGCTTGGCAATGTCATGCATAATCGCAGCCCAGCGAAGCCAGAGATTATCGGTCATGAGACACACATTATCCAATACTTGGAGCGTGTGGTAGAAATTATCTTTATGCGACTTGTCATCGACCGAATCCACTCCCTGCAGTTCGACCATTTCAGGAAAAAACTCATGCAAAAGCTTCGAGGCAAACAGAAGCTTAAATCCATAGGAAGGCTTTGGGGTAGCAACGATTTTATTTAATTCATCAATTATTCGCTCTGCGGAAATAATCTGAAGCCTTGCCGCGTTTTCGGAAATGGCAAAAAAAGTATCCGCATCTATATCGAAGTTCAGTTGGGCTGCAAATCGCACTGCACGCATCATCCGCAAAGGATCATCTGAAAAGGTGATTCCCGGCTCAAGTGGGGTTTTAATGATTTTTCGCTTCATATCACCCAAACCGTCAAAAGGATCAATCAAATCGCCATAATCTTCCCGATTAAGTGAAATCGCCAATGCATTGATCGTGAAATCCCTACGCTCCAAGTCCTCCTGCAAAGTTCCGTCTTCCACGATTGGCTTTCTGGATTCCAGCCGGTAGGACTCTTTTCTAGCTCCCACAAACTCTATCTCCCAGTCATCGAGTTTGAGCATCGCCGTACCGAAATTTTTGAAAACCGAAAGCGGGACATGCTGATCAAATGATTTGGCAACCTCCTGGGCCAGTTTGATCCCGCTTCCCACGCAGGTAAAATCGATATCCTTGCTTGGACGGCCTAATACAAGGTCACGGACATAGCCGCCGACGACGTAGGATTTAATGCCTAGCGTAGCACTTGCTTTCGCAACTTTTTTGAATATTTCGAGCTCGTCTAGCTTGGCTTTTAAATTCATCCAACAATAATTTTTACATCACCTTCCGGACCCAGAAACATTTCTTTAGTACTTGGACCCAGAAGCGGGAAATAAAGTTCGGTTTGCGAATCAGCCTCATTTTTCTCATGATCAATCTTTGCCAAAACCGGCTGCGAGATCTGAAAAAGCAATTTGTTCCAATTAGGCTCCCGGATCAATGAAAAACGGATGTTACCATCTTGGATAGGTGCGCTTCTAATCACCCGGCTGACCGGACTATGGTAGATCGTCGGCTTGGAGGAGAAATCCACTATGTCCAGCGAAACCTCTGCAAATGGCTCACACACAGTACGGATCTGAAAGGTATCAAACAAGAGGAACGTCCAGTCATAGCCCATTTCAGGTTTCCAATTCTCCGTTTTCAGGAGTGTGAGATTCTTTCCGTTTCCTTCACGGATGGTGACCTGCCCTTTTTCACGGAAGGTTTTGACGATAGCTTGCTGATCCAAAATTTTATATTTTGACGTAAAAATAATCAGATTATCCGGCCTGAGTTGCTAAAATCTAAAACACAGGATAATCAACCGCATTTTTGGTGGATTTTTTCGCTTGTGTGTGATGGGTTAATCAAAACGTCCTCCTCCCTTCCCCGACATTTTCCTCCAAAAATCAGTGAAGCCCTTGACATGGTTTCAATTCTTTTGTCTAATTTATAAACATAAAAATGTTAATATAATTAACATTTTTGCCCAGCCCAACTTTTCCAAAGTTTGAAACTTTGGAAAAGTTGGGCTCCTCGGGATTTGTAATCCCGAGGTCTGATTCCTGGACTTCCAATCCAAATTCAATCGTTAGCTGCTTTTCCCGAGCGACCCGATATGTCCAGCCCCGATGGATATATCGGAGGAGAAGCAGGACAACAAAAACAAAATAACTATTAACTGCGGCAGTGGAGACACTGCCTTGGGCGACCCTCAAGCATTAACTGCTGGAACTATCTCGCTTCCGCAGGAAACCTATTTCGCAACGCATATTTCACGAAGCGTATTTCCGCTCTTCGTATTTCGTACTTCATATTTCTTACTTCCAATGTTTCTCAATTGCCATTCTCACTTCAGCTTCAAATACGGGACGATGTCTGTGGAAGCGCTGATCGCTGAGGCGAAAGGTAAAAAACTCGATGCCCTCGCCCTCACCGACATCAACTGCACGGCAGGGATTTTTCCCTTTATCCGTGCTGCGCAAAAATCCGGAATCCATCCCGTGATCGGCATCGACTTCCGCAATGGAATCCAACAGCAATACATCGGCTTGGCCCGGAATCAGGAAGGACTCTATGAACTCAACCGGCATCTCTCCGATCATCTCGTCTACAAAAGGGAGTTCACCTCCAAAGCTCCTGCATTTGAAAACAGCTTCGTCATTTATCCTTTACCGGAGAAGTTGATTCCCCTGCGGGAAAATGAATTCATCGGCGTGCATCCCGGACAGCTCAACCGCTTGATTTCCTCTCCCTGGTTTCGAAAAAAGGAAAAGCTCGTTCTACTCCAACCTGCGACTTTTTCGTCCAAAGTCCAGTTTAGCGCGCATCGCCTTTTGCGGAGCATCGATCTAAACACACTCCTGAGCAAGCTCCCTAAAGAAGCGCAAGGTGACGCCACCGATCAATTCTACACCTATGCCGACTTGGTCTCCCGCTGCGAAAGCCACAGCTACCTGCTCGTCAACGCCCAAAAGCTCCTCGAACAGTGCCAGTTTTCGTTCTACTTTCAGGCTGTCAAAAACCGACGCGATATCTTGGGTTCGGACTGGGAAGACTTCGACTTTCTCCGACAGGAGGCATTCAAAGGCGCACTGCGACGCTATCCCGCCCTACAGCCGGAAGTCAGCACACGCATCGAAAAAGAGCTCGAACTCATCCAGCAAAAGGGCTTCGTGTCCTACTTTCTGATCAATTACGACATCATCACCTTTGCACAGCACCGCAACTTCTACCATGTCGGTCGGGGTTCCGGTGCCAACAGCATCGTGGCCTATTGTCTCGGAATCACCGATGTGGATCCGATCGAGCTGGACTTGTACTTCGAGCGATTTATCAATCTCTATCGGGAAAATCCCCCTGACTTTGACATCGACTTCAGCTGGACGGATCGGGATGAGGTCACCGATTACATTTTCCAAAAGTACAATCGGGGCAAGGTCGAACATGTTGCGCTTTTGGGTTCCTACAGCACCTTTCAGTACAACTCCGTCTTTCGGGAACTGGGAAAGGTCTTCGGCTTGCCCAAGTCAGACATCGAATCACTGATCCATTTTGCGAATAAGGAAGGCTACGAGCCCGATCAATTCGGGAAGCTGATCATTAAATACAGTCAGGTGATGCACGACATGCCTTCGCATCTGACGATACACGCCTGCGGGATCTTGATTTCGCACAAACCCATCCATTATTATACTGCCACGGACATGCCGCCAAAGGGCTTCCCTCTCGCCCATATCGACATGCACATCGCTGAGGATATAGGCTTGCATAAGTTTGACATTCTCAGTCAGCGGGGACTTGGACACATCAAGTCCGCCATCGAGACGATCTATCAGAATCAGGGTGTAAAAGTGGATATCCGCGAAGTCGATAAGTTTAAAAAAGACCCGAAAATCAAGAAAATGCTGCGAACGGGTCACACGATCGGTGCCTTCTACGTGGAATCTCCGGCGATGCGGATGCTACTGTCCAAGATGAAAGCGGATGAATACCTGGAGCTCGTGGCGGCCAGCTCCATCATCCGACCCGGAGTCGCCCGATCCGGAATGATGCGGGAGTACATCCTGCGTCATGTGGATGAAGAGCGAAGGAAAATGGCTCATCCTGTCCTCGCCGACGTCATGCCCGAGACCTATGGGATCATGGTCTATCAGGAAGATGTGATCAAAGTCGCCCATTACTTTGCTGGTCTCAGTCTGGGCGAAGCCGATGTCCTGCGAAGAGGAATGAGCGGAAAATCCCGCTCCAAGGATGAGTTTCAGCGGATCAGGGAGAAGTTTTTCAGCAACTGCAAGGAAATGGGTCGGGAGGACAAAGTCGCCGCCGAGGTCTGGTATCAGATCGAGAGCTTTGCGGGGTATTCCTTTGCCAAAGGCCACTCGGCTTCCTTTGCTGTAGAAAGCTACCAAAGCCTTTACCTCAAGGCCCATTTCCCGCTGGAATTCATGGTGGGCGTGGTGAATAACTTCGGGGGATTTTACCACACCGAGTTCTACATTCATGAGCTTCGGATGAACGGTGCGGACATTCAGGCTCCACACATCAACGAAAGTGATTACCTGACTCGCATCACAGGAAAGACCGTGTACTTGGGCCTGATCCACATAAAATTTTTGGAAAAAGCGACTGTAGAAAAGCTTCTCGTAGAGCGTCTGGAAAATGGACCCTTTCTGGGTTTGGCAGGCTTTGTGGCGCGGGTTGCGATCAGTCTGGAGCAATTGCTGATCCTGATCCGCATTACTTGCTTTCGCTTTACGGGAAAAGCCAAGCAGGAATTACTCTGGGAAGCGCATTTTATCCTCAACAAGCGGAAAGCTATTCCTGCCATGAATGAGCTTTTCCGCTCAGGAGGACTTTCTTTTGGCAATCGTCAACCAGAAATCCCGGTCTTGGAAGCGGTGGATATTCGGCAAGAAATTCTCGATCAGATCGATATCCTGGAGTTTCCGCTGGACTCCCCTTTTCACCTGGTCAAAGATCAACGTACCCAAGGCATCAAAGCACGGGATTTGGAAAGTCACTTGGGGAAAACGGTGATGATCCTCGGCTATCTAGTGACAGTCAAATACACCCGGACCGTCAAGGGCGAGGTAATGAACTTTGGGACTTTTCTGGATCGGGAAGGTGACTGGATCGACACAGTGCATTTCCCTCCTGTGGTAAAAAAACATCCCTTCAAGGGCCGGGCGATCTACCGGATCGAGGGAAAAGTGACAGAGGAGTTTGGCTTCTATTCGATCGAAGTGAATCTTCTGGAGCGAATGGCGTATTGGAATGCGGCCGATTAAGATTGTTTGCCACAAAGACTGAAAGACACCAAAAAGAGTTATTGAGAAATAGTTAATAAGTTATTGGCTATTAAGCTATAGAAAAAGGCCTTGCAAAGCAGCAAAAAGAAGTCTTGGATATTAAATTTTGCCTTTCATTTGATATCTGTGTCATCTGTGAGAAACTTCTCAAGACACTTTCCCTCCAAGGAAACTAATTCTGACCCCACGAAAGAGGCATAATAAAAAAATCGAGGAAAAATTATTCAAATTAGGACAAATTACGTTATCTTAGAAGACAAATTACTGAGTTCAACCATGGCAAAGAAATCATCTAAAGTCAGCGAGCCTGCAGTAGCTGTCTACCAAAAAGCTCATTTGTCTGTTCAAGATATTCTTAGAGTGGATTTTGATTGGCTGGATGAGCCGCTCAATCGGGTTGATACTTTTCGCAATGGCCTCGAAAAAAGCTCATTCGAGAGCTTCAAGGAGCTTTCTGGCCTGGATTACAATACCCTTGCCGATGCCTTGGGAGTTTCTGCCAAAACCTTGCAGCGCAAGGATATTTTTGATACAGGTCAGTCTGAGCGGCTCTACGAGTTGGCTGAGCTATATGCGATTGGAGTCAATTACTTTGGACGCGAGGGTTTCCGTAGATGGATGGAGCGTCCGCTTTTCTCACTCGGCAATCGGATCCCCCTGGATCTGATCGATGTCTCGGCAGGTCTTGACCTCCTCAAGGCAGAGATCATGCGATTACAGCACGGGATTGCTATTTGACAGACATGAAAGTCTACCGACTGGCGCTAACCCAATACTGCGACGCAAGCGGTGAAGGAGCCAAAATCTACGGAGGCAGGTGGAATCTTCCGGGTACTCCGGCAGTCTATGCCGGATCAAGTGTCTCAGCTTCCTTACTCGAGCGTTTGACAATTGATCCCGAACTACTGTCTGCTGATCGCTATATTCGCTATGCTGTCATGGAAATCAACATTCCAGACCAACTCATTTTTATGCCCAAAACTGATGAGTTACCCTTGGGATGGAATCAAATCCCGGCAGTCAGAGCATCAATGGAATATGGCACCTACTTGTTGAAATCAGGCCTTCTTTGCTTTGCTGTACCTTCGGTGGTGGATCAGAGTTCCCAGAATTATGTAATCAACCCACTTTCCGGCAATTTCAATTCGCTTGAATTTAAAAGCTATCCTCTTGAACTTGACAGGAGGATTTTGAGATGACTTTATTGATGCATTTTGCCGATTTCCTGCTCGGGGTTAAATGCAGGGTGACTGTAATGTTTTTTCAAAAAATCCAATTCAAACCCTCAGAATTAGGATCTCCAAAAAATGACCTAAACCCTCAAATGGGTTTTAGTCACAGCCCTAAGAAAAAATAGTATGAGACTATAAACTCCAATAAGCTATCAATCCTATTTTTATTTCAAGGATGTCAAAATCAATCCTTTAAATTCCACCTCTGCCCCTTCGGCCTGAAGTGCAATTTGACCTTTCTGAGCAGTGGCACCAAATCCGTCATTGACTAGATCTCCGTTAACCCACACGGTAATTCTATCGCCCTCACATTTGATTTTCATCCGATTCCATTCTCCAAGTGGTTTTTCGGAACCATCCGTCAAATTGATGATCCGCCGCTCCTTGCCTTCTGTTACTCCCCAGTTTTCCCTCGGGCCCCTTCTTTCCTCCATATCCTCCACTTGGATATTTTCTTGAATACACCAAAAATCTCCTGCGTTGCTGTGCATCATTTGCACCTCTATGGATTTTGGAAACATCCCGTACAAAGCTCTGGGTGTGGAGGCATGGACTAAAACCCCGCAATTGCCCGGATCTCCAACAAATCGATATTCAAATTCCAGAATGTAGTCTACATAGCTTTTATCCGAAATCAAATGGCCTCCCGGAGTCCCCAAGCTGACCAATAATCCATCCCTCACAATAAATGGTTTTCTTAAGCTGCTGTCTTTTTGAAGATCAGGCACATCCATGTACCAACCTGAAAGGCTTTTTCCGTCAAAAAGTGAAACTTGTGAAAAAGAGACGCCTTGAAGGCAGGTAAGCAGAACGAGTATTGAAAGTAGATTTTTCATTGGGCTATTTGTCCATACAATCTACCCAAAAGTTCTTTGATGCCAAATGGTAATCAGGCAATGTCTTTATCCTTAAAAGAACGAATCACATCCAGGGGAGAATCAATCTGCTGATTATCTTCATCGTCCAGCAAAACTCCAAGTCTGCATTCCAATTCGAAAAGGATTCCCTCAACATAAAATTTGTCCACCGGGATTTCGGAATAAAATCGCATTTGCTTTCTGGATCCGGTGATGGGAATGCCAAACTCCCTGAAAACTGCAATCATTATCCTGGATTTTTCTATTTGGTTTTGCATAACGACTAAAAAGGTTTGATGTCAGAATTTATTTGGTTACTTACAGTTAAAATTGTCGAACAGGAAAAATCAAAAAATAAAGTTCAAAAATCAGAAATCATCAGGAGTCTACTCCTTTTCTACACGGTTGAGCCACAAAAGTTAAGTTGCACATAAAAAATCCCCTTATCTTTTTTGAATTGACCATTCAAAAGATTTAGGAAATTTACCGTGCAAACCGTTTCAAATCACCCAAAGTCGATCAAGCTGCCTGCTTTTTATAATTGAAATTCAAAAAAAGCGACTTGCAATCCAATCTTGAATTGCAGTGTATGCAAACTAACTTAACTGTGGCTCCAGAATTAGTAAAATCTGCAAAAATGACAATTCAGTTCTTATCTACCTTGAACTGCACCGTCGCTACCTCTACATGCGGTCAGTATTTGATCCCGAAAAAGTCTGTCGTTTTTTAATACATCAAAAAACCCCTTCAGAAAGGTTTTTGTCATCTTCATATCTGTATCCGACATATAGTGCTGTTGGCGTTCGACAGTACTCCAGAATTGAGACTCCTTTGCCAAAAACTCCTGTCTGATCGCCTGAACAAAGGCCTCATCTCTACAAAATCCCCGGTACAGGCGGTCCGTCACTGACTTGATGTTTAACTGAGGACTAACTTGAGCATATGGGGGACTAACCAGTCCACACATGTCAAAATCGTAAGCTAAAGGAATGATCGTTTTTTCATCCAACTGAAGTACTTTTTGGTTGTGGAGAAAAAGTGTTGAAAAATCCGTATTGCCAATCATGAATTGAAAAAAGTCCTGTCTGACAGTTGCAGAATCTTGCATGACTGTAGGGAGAATTTTTCTTCCTACTACAATTTTTCCACCAAATCGGGCAGCTACCTCATCATCGTCCTGAATCAAAAAGCCCAAAAGAGAAGTCTCTCCTCCTTTCTTATCATCAAGGTTAGTGAAATTGACTTGAACCAATCGAGTATCAAAATAGTACTGGGTGATGTCTTCCAAAAGCTGATAAGCCAAATACTCCTTCCCAATATAGGAATCAGCACCTTTTCCTTTTTGGCAGGGAAGGACCAACTTCAAACTTTTATTATTTTCAAAAACAGTCCCGTTGATTTTCTTATTCTTGAATTTGATTCTGATAGGGGGATAAAGGCAATTGGCAAGACGAAAATTACCACGGGTTCGCATTTCTAAAGGAATGGTGTCCCACTGTCCCGGGCTCGACTCCAGCATAAGAAATGAATCCATGTAGGTGGAGTCATTGGTATTTTTCCTCAATTCTTTAATCGAGAATGACATCTTGATTGGCAGGGGTTCTTGGCTTGAAAACAGAGGACTGGTTTGAAACCCAAAACTTATTGAGACTGCTGAAAAAAGGAGAATAAAGTGAATAAAAAGAGTTTTTTTCATCGTATGGTGTGGAAAATACACTTTTAAATTACGATTTATTTTAATCCATAAAATCATTTCGAAAGATTAAAAATGTATTTCGAATTATTTTGTTCAAAAACCTACTCCTACTATCCGTAGGAATTGGCTATTACTTCGATCTCGCTTCCCAAATCCGAATAAACAGCATATGAGCCATCCGACGGGCGTGTTCTTTGGCATAATCTGCCGTATCACCTTCAAAATACGCATCAATAGTTGAAAACCACAGTTCCAGCCAATTGCCAAAATGAGCCTGTTCTATACTATGATCTACAGATTTGTCAACTTCACGATGAACTTTGACGGGATTGAATTTCCCAGCTCCCGGCCCGGTCTGGAGCAAAATCATTTCCCAAAAATCCGAAAGGTGAACCAAATGGATCTCCCAATCCTGGACTACGCTATTGAAAATTGGTCCGAGCGAAGGATGAAGCCTGACGCGATCATAAAATCTTCGCACCAGAAAATCAACCTCCATTCGACTTTGGATTGCTGATCTTTTCATTTCAATCACGTAATACTGGAGCTAATACTTCCTTTTTGCCATCTATTCCAGCCGGAATTTCCAATCCTAAAAGCTGACAAAGAAGTGGGTAAATATGGATATTCTGAAAAGGCTTAATTTGATGTCCAACTTTAATTCTTGGCCCCTTAGCATAAAAAATTCCCCACATTTCTTGGTTTTTGGGACTAAAACCATGCTCCCCGTAGACATCTGTTTTCAGCATCGCGGACCGATTTTGATAGCGGAGCATTCCTCTGTTGTCAACAAGGTAATAGCCAAACTCCGGTATAATCATCAAGTCTCCGATCCGCTGGGGAAAACGGGAGATGTCCGTGTAATTTTCATTTTTGGACAGATCATCAACGCTGAAATTTGATCCACGGGACTTGAGTAATTCAATCACTTTTATTTTTTCAGAAGGATCCTCCAAATACAGATGAGCCAAGGCACCATTATTCACTATTCGGGCATTTATCCCTTCGGTCAATTGATCCAAATTAATCAGCTTGTCTTTAGGCACATCCGCCATTCCGTGATCGGATACCAAAATTACAGTAATCGGTAAATCAAAGCTTTTCAGACCTTCAAAAAGCACCCCCAATTCCCGATCAAGTTTATCAAGTCTTTCCTTTAATTTTTCATCATTAGAAGGTCCGTATGCATGACCAACATCGTCCATGTCTGAAAAATAGAGTGTAATCATACTTGGCCGTTCATTATCCGGTAACAGCATCCATGAGAAAACCTGTGAAATCCGGGTAAGATTTGGCACATTCCCGTCATAGTCAAAGTATTCACTTGGCCGGATTCCTTTCACAGGTGCCTCCGAACCCACAAAAAAGTAACTCACTGCTTTGATGCCGTTTTCTTCAGCCAATACCCAAATCGGCGTACCTCCATACCAATATCCATCTTGTACTATGTTCCGATTTCCCATGTTATAAACCTGATCTTTGAAAGGCTCATAAAAAGAATTGTCCACCAATCCGTGATTTTCGGGAAGCATTCCCGTAGCAATGGTGTAGTGATTGGGGAAAGTCTTGCTGGGAAAAGAAGGAATCAAGCCTTCTGCTGCTGCTCCCTCAGAAATGAACTTAAGTAGGTTTTCCGGCTGAAATCGCTCCACGTAGTCGTATCGGAATCCATCCAGTGAAATCATAATTACAATGGGTTCTTTCTGTTGAGCAAAAATATTGAAAAGGACACCCGCATAACCTACGGCAAAAAGAAGAAATCGGCGCATGATGCTTTTTTCTTCAAAATTACCCGAATCACCTTTGCAAACCAATCCATTCAAGGAATTGCTTTCAAACTGGGGAATGTTCCCGAAATCGGGGCTTTATTCCCCAGTTTTTAATCTTAAATCAAGCCTCATTCATTCAATTCATGATGGTACAGCAATTGAACTGGAAGCCAATGCCCAATCGCTGCAATTACAAACACACAGGGAGGGGTTAAATCACAAACTATGAAAACGAACAATAAAATCTTGGGTCTATTCCTGATCTCCATTCTGGCGGTAGCTTCTATCGGTTGTAAGACAAGCAATGCACTGAAAGGCGGTGCAATCGGTGGGGCTGCAGGAGGAGTGCTAGGCGGGTTAATTTCCAAAAACAATACGGCAACGGGTATAATCGTAGGCGCAGCGATCGGCGGGTCAGCCGGGGCCATTATCGGAAGACAGATGGATAAGCAAGCCGAAGAACTGGAGAGAGAATTGGAGAAAGCTGAAGTGGAACGGGTTGGCGAAGGAATCAAAGTGACCTTCGATTCAGGATTGTTGTTTGATATCAACAAAGCATCGCTTAATCCTTCTTCCAGAGCCAATTTGGACAGCCTTGCCAAAACATTGAACAAATACCCAGACACCAATATCATTATTGATGGTCATACCGATGATACCGGAACTGAAAAACACAACTTGAAACTCTCCTTGGAGCGCGCTACTTCTGTGGAAACATACTTGAAAAACAAAGGAGTAAGTGGTACAAGAATTACAACCCATGGATTTGGGGAGGCAATGCCCAAATCTGACAATACTACCGTAGCCGGAAGAAGTGAAAACCGTAGAGTAGAAATCGGAATTGTTGCAAATGAAAAAATGCAGGAAGAGGCAAAGAAAGCTGAAGGCGGATCAACTCAGCCATAAGCTGGACTTCAAAAACAAAACTTCTTTTATTTTTAAAGTGGGGAATTCTGGTCTAATATGATGCAGGATTCCCCATTTTTTTTTGCTTTGGACTAGTAGAATTGATGGGAAAAGGTTGGAATAGGAATTGATCTTTTGACACCAGTAAAACATACCAAAATTTCACAAATCAAAACACTCATGAAAACGCGAAATCAATTTTTATTACTGATTCTCATCACCAGCCTTTCCTTGGCCTCTATAGGTTGCAAAACCAGCAATGCTGTCAAAGGTGGTGCAATCGGAGGTACAGCCGGTGGGGTAATCGGCGGACTGATCTCTAAAAACAATACGGCGACAGGAATAATAGTGGGTGCTGCCATCGGAGGATCTGCCGGGGCCATTATCGGAAGAGAAATGGACAAACAAGCCGAAGAATTAAGAAGAGACCTCAAAGGCGCCAAAGTCGAACGCGTAGGTGAGGGAATCAAAATCACCTTCGATTCAGGAATTCTCTTTGCGGTAGATCAGGCTTCATTGAATTCAAACTCCCGGAACAATCTGGAAAATCTGGCAACGACTTTAAAAAAATATCCTGACACCAAAGTAGTAATCGAGGGACATACCGACGACACCGGGACAGCCGAATACAACCAAACTTTGTCTCAACGAAGAGCTTTGAACGTAGAACAATTCCTGAGTAATTCCGGCGTGGCAACTAAACGGTTACGAAGTCGGGGATTCGGGGAAGAAATGCCAGCAGTACCCAATACTTCAGCTGCAGCCAGAGCACAAAACCGCCGGGTTGAGGTGGCCATTTTCGCGAACAAAAAGATGCAAAGAATGGCAAGAAAAGGAGAATTGGGCAGCTAAAAATCAACACGCATCAACTAATCCGATAGAATTTCATCTCCGAAAGGAAAGGGATGGCTTCCGAAAATTCGGAGGCCATTTTTTTTTGATAAGCCCGATTTTTCCTGCACCTTTAAAAATATCAAATGGGAAATTTTCAGGTTTAGGAATTTCCTTTATTTGGCTATTGATAATCTGTCAGTTTGATTTAGGAGTACCAAGAAGGCCTTGGTAGTAGTTGGCTTTCTCCACATTACCGAGCGATCTGTTCAACAAATAGAGGTTTCCAATAACAGATCTACTGCTCCCAAATTCCAACGCTTTTTCAAAAGTTACAGAAGCCTCTTTCTCTTTCTTTTGTGCGAGTTGGGTCATTCCAATGTTGGAATAACCGCTAAATTTATCTTCAACACCATATTCCATGGCTTTTTTATAATAGTTCTCCGCCAGTGAGAAGTTTTTGTCTTTTAGAAAAGCTATCGTCCCCAAGTTGGTATAAACTACAGGATCTTGACTTTTCATTTTCTCTACGGCTTTGAGAAAATTAATTTTGGCACCAGTGGTATCCCCAGTCTCGAGAAGTGCTTTTCCGAAGGCTGAGAAAAAAGAAGGAAACTTAGACTGGCCGTCTACCTGATCATATACTTGTTCTATTTTAAGGTATTCACCCAAAGCCGTCTTGTAATCTTTCTTTTCAAACGCCGAATTTCCCTTAATCAAAGCACTGACAAATTGAATTTCTTCAGGAGTGCTAACTTCATCGCTTATAAGATATTGGGAGGCTTTCTCCGTTTGACCAAGTTCGGAATACAAAAAACCCAATACTTTTTTGATTTCCGGATCTTCAGAATATTGGAGCGACTTTTCTAAAGCAACTACGGCTTTTTCTTTTTGAAACATCCTTGAATAAGTGAGACCTAAATTTTTGTACAGAGGACCAAGACTAGCCTTATCCGCCTGAAGTGCCTTGAGATAAAAAATTTCAGCCTCACTATAATTACCCTTATCAAAATTAAATCTACCCAACTGGAATAAGGGATAAAATGATCTGGGGTTCTTCTCAATCGCTGTTTCCAGAGTTGAAATAGCTTTTGTGCTATCCCCAAGCAGAATCAATACCTCTGCATAGGCACTCAAGTATTGAGAGACCGGCATATTTTTACCTAGGATACCCAGCATGATTTCATATTCCTTTTTTGCTTCCAAAAAGTTGTTTCTTGCGGAATCAGGTTGATCTTTTTTCATTTCCAAACCCAATTTTCTCAGCTCATCTGCGTAAAAAGCATGCGTTCTCCAGCTTTTTGGAGCACTTTTAACATCGTTTTTAGTTATGGTGAAGTTGTTTTTCCACACCTTCGTCCGGTCAAAAGTTTTCCAAGAGAATCCAAGCAAAACAGGAATCAATAGCAAAATCGGAAAAAGGTTTGCCCATTTGCCCGGTAATCTCTTACACAGCACAAAAAGCAGGTAAACTACCAGAAAAGAAAAGGCCAAAGACGGGACGAACAGAAATCGCTCTCCAAGATTCGAACCTATGATCAACGCAGGCACTATATTGGAAAATATCGAAAAAGTGGCCAGGTAGAAAATAATACCAAAACTGAACAAATTTCTTTCCTTGAACCCTTTGACAGCGAAGTAAATCACTGCACCAAAAATAAAAATACTGAGCCAAACTTGCATACTTTGGAAATTCTGAACAGTTAACTGACTAAAGGAATAATCCCAAGATAAAGGATGGGGAAAAATCAACAACTTCAAGTATTGCAGATAGATGTAGAAGTTGGTAGCCAATCTTTCAGATCCGTTGGCCATATACATCACACTGTTGACATAAGAGTCATAAGCAGTTGAAGCACTGTCAAGTATTAACCCTCGAATTAACAAGTAAACAAGAGCTACTGCAGCAAAAGGCAAAGTAGATTTCGCTGCTTCCCAAGGCGTTTTCCCCAGAAAAAAATAGGCAATTAACCCGACTAAGGCTATCAAAGGGATACTCTCTTCTTTTGATAACAGGGAGAAAAAATACAAACTCAGTAGCACTATCCAGTGACCTGCCTTCAGGTTTTTATAATTTTGAACCCAAATCAAAATGGCACTAAACGCAAATAATGCTGAAAGTAATGTGTCTCTGCTTTTTGCAGATGCCACCACTTCCACATGCACAGGATGCACTGCAAATAGAAATAGGGTCAAGCCAGCTACCCACCATGGAAGCGAACGTTTCTGAATGAGAAAAACCAGAATCCATCCCACGATCATCAAAAGGGAAAAATAAAGAATCAAATTAATTGAGTGGCTGACCATTGGATTAAACTTCCCCACCAGCTCATTTTCCAAAGCAAAAGTTAGCAGAGTAAAAGGACGATAAATCCCGGAATTAACCGGACTAATCTCTATGAAATTCATGGAACCGTACTTGAAGAGTTCAGTCCACTCTTCCATTCCTTTGGTGGTTATTCGATTGGAAATAATAAAAAGACCATCATCTAAGGTGTAGTCAAAGCATATCGACTGAAAGTAAAGACCCGATCCAAAAATCGCGATGCAAACTATCCAAATCCAATTCTTTTCTTTCATTTGAGTGTTGACTAAAAGTATTTAAAGTTAATGTTCCGAATAAAAAAATAAAGCTAAGCAATCTGTTGAAAATCAACACGCATCAAATAATCCGTTTGAATTTCATCTCCGAAAGGAAAGGGATGGCTCCCGAAAATTCGGAGGCCATTTTTTTCATAAAATCGGATCGCACGTGCATTCTTTTCCCATACTCCCAGCCAGAGGTATTTTTTTTGATTTTGCTTCGCAAAGTCAATTGCTGTTTCCAAAAGCCTTTTTCCTAATCCCAGTCCCAAAAAATCTTCGAGTACGTAAAGTCTGGAGATTTCCAGACTCTCCGGATCATGTACATCCGTTTGCGCAGGCACCTGATTGACCTTGGTGTATCCAATTAAGTCACCGTCATGTTCAGCTACAAAAAATGTGGATGCGGAGTTGGTTAGTTCAATTTCGAATTGATCAAGCGTAAATACCTCATTGAGATAGGCTTGTACATTTTCGGGTTTGTTGCCAGCGGTGAAGGCCTGTAAAAATGAAGTTCGGGCCAAATGCAATAAATCTCCCAAATCCGCTGCTGTCGCCAATCTGATTTTAGGCTCTTGATAATTGGTTTCCATTTCAAAGTTTTTTTAGTGCTACATCGATTTGCGAAATCGGATACTCCCCCAATATGGCCCGGAATTTTCCTTTTGGACTGATCACCACAAAGCTTCCACAGGGATAATGAAAAGGAAAAAACTGATTCTCAAAAAGCCCATCCGGATCAGCTGTCCATTGTTGGATTCCCTGATATTTTTCCAAGCCATGAGGATTTTTGTAAAAATACAAAGGAGCGACTGCATCATGCTTTTCGGCATAGCGGGATATAGCCTTTACTTTTTTTCTCAGACTTTCAGGGGTATTGCCCAAACCTGTCGAATTACATTCGTCTTTACCCGGATAGTAGAGCACGATCAGCGGTCTGCCTGCTGAGTAAGCATCCTCCAAACCCAATTTTTGATAAATGAACTTTGCGTCGACTAGTCCAGCGGGCATTCGATGTACCAATTTCATCACACCTTCTTCATCGCCCGGAACTCCAAAATAAGGGCCGTTTAAGATCTTTTCCTCATAGTCACCTTGAAGGATTCGCTTGCCCGTTTCATTGTAATAGGTCTGACCAAAACATGGAATTGACGCAAGAAAGGATAGGCAGAAAATGAGTTGAAGGATGAATTTCATTGGTTCAAAATTGCTTCTATTTTTTTGAAAAAAAATAATGCATCAGTTTCTTATGTATAAAAGGAATTAATATATTCGAAGCAAGATTTAACACACCATGTCCAACAGTAATCTAATCAAAGGAAGTCTTCAGACCATTATCCTCAAACTACTCGAGGAAAATGAAAAGATGTATGGCTACGAAATCACCCAAAAAGTGAAGGAGCTCACCGCCGGCGAGATCAAAATCACCGAGGGAGCCCTCTACCCTGCCCTACACAAACTGGAAGCTGAAGGACTTCTCACGACCGAAATACAGCAGGTGGACAACCGAGTGCGGAAATACTACAGCTTGACCAAAGACGGTCAAAAAGAAGTCAGTTCCAAACTAGCAGAACTTCAGGCCTTTGTGGAAAATATGCAACGAATCATCAATCCGGGATTGAAGCCGGAATTGGGATTTTAATTTTTGAAAAATGAGGCAATTGAACCAATCAGAACTCAAGGAAATCCAACAAGCGATTTTTCATAAAGAAATCTCCTCGGCGGAAGTACTAGCGGAAATCTATGACCATTATGTCAGTCACCTGCAAGATTACCCGGATAAAGAATTTAACAATCAACTTTTTGAGTTAGACCAAAAGTTCACCTATGCCTACTGCCATACCCTCCAATCCAAGTTCAACAAGTCAGTAAGGGAAGACATCGGCAAAACCCAATGGAAAGTTCTCCAAAGCTACTTTTGCACATCCCGATGGATCTATGCAGCGGGGATTTTAGCAATTATCTTTTTTGTAGCGAATCAAGCTAAGTCTCAGCAAGAAATCGGAATCCTCTTATTATCCCCTTTGATTTTGTTGGTGATCATGAGTTTTGTCTTTGATTGGAGAGTCAGACAAAAAACCCGACCCATCAAGAGGATTTTCAAAGAAATGGGCATTCCAATTACATCAAGTGCTTCCACGCCCATTTCTGAGCGATTTTATTTGCCCGTCATGCTTGCTCAGGTTCTGATTTACTTTCCGACGCTGTTATCAATAGAATTGCCCTTTTCGGACTTGGCGCCTGGTATAGCGGCAGTGATTACTGACTTGTTGATCCTATATATGCTTTCTCTTCTAGAAGTATGGAAACTCAAATCTAAAACTGCTTTTATATGAGAACACTTTCCCCTCAAGAAATCGCCCGAATTGATCAGCGACTGGAAAGCCTTAAAATCCAGTATCTCGAAATCTACCACGAGCTGCGGGACCATTATTTCACCGAATTGGAGAAAAAGCCAACCGAAGAGTTTGAAGTCAATTTCCAGCAACTCAATGAGACTTTTGCTTGGTCGGTGGTGAAAAAGATGGAAAAGGAATTAGAAAAAAATGTTTCCAAGCAAGTATTAGTAGCACAGTTGAAATTTCTAAAGTTCTGGAATCGAGGAATAAACGGACTGTTGATCAGTTTTGCATCACTTTCTATCCTAGTAATTTGCATTATCGCTATTCCTGCATCTGAATTACTACTCGTTTTTTTAGCAATAATTATTTGCACGTCCGCTGGAGTATTTATTATAAAAAGAGATGCACTTTCCTTCAGTCTCCGTCATAAACCAATCTCCGTCAGGTCAACAACTGTCTTGAAAAGAGTTGGGATATTGAATAATCTTTTTGTTTGGATTTATGTGATGCCAAATATTTTTTCTGATGGGGCCATCCTTACAAATACATTGTTTGTGGTGGGAATGGGAATCGTTACCGTATTCAGTCTTCTATACTCGATTAGCCTGTTGGCAATTTCCTCTGATTTATCAGTTAAAAGAAATACTCAATGATGCTATCTCCTGAACAAATTATCCGAATCAACCAAAAAATCAGATTGCGCCGTGTCAAATACAATGACATCTGCGCCGAAATGACAGACCATATCGCTTGCAAAATTGAGGCGGAGCTCAAAAATGAAATTGACTTTGAAAGATTACTTCATAAGACAATGATGGAAGTCAATCCTCGAAAATTCCAACGAAATCTCCTGATACAAGCTAACTTAAATGCTGTAAAAGAGTTTTTTGGAAATATTGGTGACTTGAGACTTGTGGTGAAATCTATAGCAATGACTTTTATCATCGGCTCTTTCATCAATCTTTTCTCGAAAAACACCCCAGAATTTGCAGAGACAGCACTCAAATCCGCTTTTTCAATTGCCTATTTCCTCGGGTTCATTCTGATACTTTGGGCAAATAAATATATTAGAAACTCCCGATTGCTTACCACCGGTACTGTATTTTTTTTCATTGCCACCTTTTCACAGTTTTTCTTAAAACTGGAGCGATTGGCTTGGACCGGAGCATCTAATCATCAACTCCTGTTTTTCATGACAGCTTGCTTCTCTTTCATATTATGTTCTGGCTACGCTAACCTTTTCCGCCAATTCAAAAAACTGAAAACAGCATGAACCTTTCCCCCGACCAAATCTCTGCCCTCAAAAAACTCATTTCCTTCAAAGGCTATGATGAGATCGATGTGCAGTATGAGATTCTCGATCATGTGGCCTGTCGGGTTGAGGTGCTGATGGAAGAAAATCCAAAACTAAGTCTGGAAGAAGCTTTTCGAAAAACACATTCAGAGTTTGGAATCTTTGGTTTCAGCGACTTGGAAGAATCCTACAAAAAAGGTATCCAAAAGAAGTTTCAGTCCAGATATTGGGCTATTCTGAGGGCTTTCTTTACCTCCTATCGAGTCATCTATTTATTCTTATTGGGTTGGGCTTTAAACTTTATAAGCAAGAATTTTACGCTTTTCGGGGAAAAATTAACTGCTCCGGGATGGGGTGTAATTGGATTGGTGATCACTGTGATCTTTTTCCTAATCTACTATTATCGAGTCGGAAGACAATTTAAAAACTACGCAGTTTTCAAACACGCTTTTAGCTTTATGTGGGGAATGCATTTAATACTGCAACTAGTATTTCACGGAACCAAATACCTGACAGGAACTCAAATCCCTATGGAAGTAAGTTTTGAAGGAATCATGGCATGGATTACCATTTCAGCAATGGCAATCGGCTGGATTTCTATTTTTCTTTTGCCAAAAATAATCCAAGAAGCCGCTGAAGAAACTCAAAAGTTGAAAACTATTTATGAAAGTTAAAGCTTCAGCAAATGGAGGTTTTTCCAGTGGAAAACTGTGAGTGAAGACCTAGGACGCTTCAATTTGTAACCAAAGCAGTTGTATTGTCTGTGAGTGAGGACACTCACAGAGGCGTTGAAATTACCATAAACCAAATGGAAGGAACTCAGCCCATCGCAATTTCCGTCTCGCTTCTTGTCTCTTGTTTCTCGCCTCTTGCATCTTAAGATTTGCCTTTTCTATTCCCCAAAAATATAAGTATCCCTGCTGTCCCAAACATCAGCAAACCATAAATCGCAGATGGTATCGTCATCGTGGAGTTCACCAGAAGTGTAGCCGCAATGGTAATGCCCAGCGTTCCGTTTTGAATCCCAGACTCGATGGCGATGGTAGTGCTTTGCTTTTTACTCAAGCCCAGGATTTTTCCACTGAAATATCCCAAGGCCAAGGTGGCAAGATTAAGTACCAAAGCAACGGGGCCTGCCTCAGCGAAGTATTCAATCAGATTTTCCCGCTCCTTGAGGATCGCAGCAAGTAGAATAATTACAAAGAAAACCGCGGAGATTTTTCGAAACGGCGCATCCCACTTTTGCGCCAGTTGAGGAGATTTTTTCAACACCATCATACCGATCGCTACAGGAATTATGGTAATGAATATAACCGAAATGACCGTCCCGAATACATTTAGTGGCTGGGACTCTCCACTTGGGATAAAATACAAAATGGCAAAATTAACAATGAAGGGAATAGTAAAAACGGCAATCAACGAAGAAAACGCGGTCAGAGTGATCGAAAGTGCGGAATCACCTTTGGCCAAATGAGTGATCAAATTGGAGGTTGCTCCTCCGGGACAAGCCGCCAAAATCATCAGTCCCACCGCAAGTTCTGTCTGCAAGCCAAAAAGCTTGATCAGACCAAAAGCCACCAAAGGCAACAAAATGAGTTGATTGGTCAGCCCAATTGCCACTGCTTTGGGATAGATCAAAATCCGCTTGAAATCATCAAACCGGAGACTGAGCCCCATTCCAAACATGATGACTGCCAAGGCAAGAGGCAAGAAGAGTTGGGTGAGAATACTGGCTTCCATGGTATTTGGCTTATTGGTTATTGGGTTATTAAGTTATTGGGTTCTTCAAAAATTGAAAATTGAGTTTGATTATTGGTCATTGATCATTTTAATCAGCTTTTTGGCTTTTGTCTCCACTTCTTGGCACTAAAATCTAGCTACTTGATACTTTACAAAATTCCCGCTACCGCAAACCCCACATACGTCCCAAGCGCATTTCCCAAACTCCCCATCAACACACCGGGAATCAACAAATCAGGCCGGTTCAAACTCTCAGCAGCTGCGAACGCAGTCGTGTTTCCTCCCACATTCGCCTGTGAAGCTACAGCTATCACATCCCAGTCCATTTTGAACAGTGCTCCAACCCCGAATATCACCAACCCATGAATCAATACCAGTAAACCGACAAACAAAATCAGCGTCCCTGCCAGGCTTCCCACGCCAGCCAATGCCCTAAAGTCGCACAAGGTCCCAATCACGGCCAGAAAGATCAAAATAAAGAAAAAGCCAAGGGTATGCTTTCCGTACAATTGCTGAACTGCCGGAAACTGCGCAAGAATCAATGCCAAGGTCGTCAGGAAAATAATCTCCGGAACCAGCGGAAAGTAAGAAACCAACACTTTGCTGACAGTCATTCCCAGCAATCCCAGGGCTAAAATGGAAGCTAAGGAACTGATCGAAATGGATTCAATTCCGTCGTTTTTAACAGTCGTAGCTGCTGAAGCCAGTTTCATTCTGGGAAACCATTTCTGTAAATATTTCGGCAAAATCAATGTGGCAATGATCCAGGGTGTTCCGATCAGATTATCTACGACCGTCGTTGCAGCAAACAGATTTCCGGCTTCGTTTACCTTGTAATGAAGCGCAACTGCATTGAAATTGATCGAACCTCCGATGTAGGTGCCTGTAAACATCCCAGCTACCGCTGGTGCTAAATCCCCTATTTCCACGGCTGGATTGACTACAAACCAAGCCACTAATACACCCACAACAGTTCCGAGCCCTCCCAACAGAAACATGGATAAAAGAGGCAGGCCTGCTTTTTTCACGGTTTTCAGATCCACTTCCAATAAGGCGATAAAAATCCCCAAAGGAGCCAAATAAAGGAATACCCCATCATAAACCGGACTTCCATCCATCGCACTGGGAATAATTCCGAGATTAGAAAAAAGCGCGCATTGCAAGATGACCAGAATGGGAGTTCCGATCGTTTTCCCCCAAGGAAACCGAGTCATCCAATTGGCAAAAAAGACAGAAACACAGAGCGTTGCCGCTATAAAAATCGGCTCTTGGGTGAAAGTCATGAGGGAAAATAGGGAAAATTCAATTTAAATATTCGACTTTTCGTTCCCTATTTAAAACTTATAACTATACCCAAGTCGAACCACTTGCGTTTCGTAATAATCCGAACTGAAGAGATTAAACGTTGTTCCGTTTATTTCCTTCCTGATCACCATCGTATTCAGGACATCTGTGGCATTGAAAAACACCTCACCGTTGCCTTTTTGAATCATTCGTTTAACTCCCAAATCGAGCGAAAATCGGCTATCAATCCTTCCTTGAGGAATCAGATCAGGAGCCAGATATACGGCTGAAATCTGAGTATCAAAGTTTTTAGCAAATTTGAAAACCCCATTCCATTTGAAATTTCCCGAAAAAATATCCTGCTCTTTAACAGTAATAGTACTTGGGATCGGATACTTATTTTCAACTGTGAAGGCATCAATTTGATTGTAATATCCAATCAAATTCAAATTGAAAGAAAACCACGGAGTGACCTCTTGTGACCATAGCATTTCCATACCTGAATTGAAGCTTTTGTCCGCATTTTGAAAAACGGCATAGATCAAATTGCTTCCCGGAACTTGAGAAACTATTCGGGTGATTGTCTGATTGATGCTGCGATGGTATAAGGCAGAATAGAAATATCCTGACTCCCAGCTCGTCTTGAAGCCCAATTCCATTAATGAAGTGAACTGCGGCTGCAATCCTGGATTTCCAACTTTGATGATCTCCGCATCGTCATATTTTGGGAAAACACGAATGTCCACTTCCGACGGCCGATCTACCCTTCGGTTGAAGGAAAATGAAAGTTTATTGTTCTCAGACAGGTTATAACCCAAGCGGATATTTGGAAATGGCTGTGCATATTGATAGCCATCGCTTTCGTAGGTGTTGTGGTTGGGATCCACTTTATAGTTTACATCCACGTACTCAAATCTCATCCCGATTTCAGCATCAAACTTCTTCTTCTCGATTACATAATTCCCATATACAGCCGGAATAATCTCAGAATAAGTGGCCCGCCCATCTGCATGAGTATCGAGTGGAGAGGAATCCCCACTTGCGAAAAACCGCATATCTGTCGGGATCGAACGCTGCCGAAATTTGATTCCTGTTTCGAGTTTTCCATGCTTCAGCGGCTTGGTATAATCCAGATTGAAATCGAACACATTTTGATCTGCGATTAGAAAAAATGCCTCATTACTAAAGAATCCCGGCAAGGTATTATCAAAGAAATACTTCTCATCCTCCCTGTTAAAACTGTAATTGAAGCCCACATCCAGGAATCTACCCGGCTGATCGTATCGATGGCGAAGTGCAGCCGAGAAGGCAATAGTGGTAAGCACTTCATCCTCTAAGAATTGCCAAAGTCTAAGCTTTTCGCTCAATTCTTCATTATAAAACGGTTGATCTCCCCGATCTATGATTTTTTCAAGCCCATATAACCCGGAGACTGTCAGACTGTTTTTCTCGTTGATCTCCCAGTCCATTCCCGCTTTGGCTGTCAAAAAATGCGTGTTCCGGTTTCTTTTCAACTGCTGATTGATTACCAACCCCTTGCTATATTCCCGTTTGGTAAACTCATTTTTGTTCAAGGTTTCCGTGTAGAGGTAGTCCCCTTGGAAGAATACATTTATATTGTTGCGTTTGGAATTGAGCGACAAAGAGGGATTGATTTTAGGTGTCATTTGGTATTGCGGTCTGATCCCCTCATAATTTTCCTTCTTCACCCACAAGGCCCCCAAGCCTCCAGCTAGTCCCACTTTGCCGTTAAATCCTTCTTGTTTTTCCTTTTTATAAATGATGTTGATAATTCCTGCATTTCCATTGGCATCGTATCGGGAGGAAGGATTATTGATGATTTCAATTTTCTCAATGGATGAAGCCGGGATATTGTCTAACCCAGCCTGATTATTGAAACCTGTCAAAGCTGTCTGCTTCCCATCTACCAAAATCATCACCCGTTCATTTCCTCGAAGCAACACTTTGCCATCTTGAATAGTCACTCCAGGCAGATTCTGCATGGATTGTAAAACAGAGCCTCCACTTTGACTGATGTTATCTGCAACAATAAAGGTCTTTTTATCCAATTTGAAATCTACTTCATCCTGCTTTCCACTCACTGTCACTTCCGAAAGGTCGTTGACTTCCGGTGATAGAATGAAATCTTTGAGATCCAAAAAAGAGGCTAAACTACCGACAAACACAGGCGATTTGAGGGTATGATATCCGATGAAGGAGATCTGAACTATATAAGATCCGGGCTGGATTGCATCAAAAACAAACCTTCCATTGGCATCAGAAACCATTCCCTTGACAAGGGAAGAATCTTTTTCAGCTAATAGAACCACATTGACATATTCCAAAGGAGTAGAGCTGCCCTGCTCCTTAACTGCTCCTGAAATAGTGACTTGGCTAACCTGTGCATAACCGGTAATTGAAAAACAGAATACTAAATGAAGAAGCAAAAATCGCTTAGTTAACAAGCCGGAAAACACAGATTTCAATTGACTCATTTTTATTTTAAGACTTCAGTTTTACTTTTGAAAACTTTCCACTCAAGATGAAAAAGGCTCTCTCGTGAATGATAAATGACTGAAAACAATTCTTACCGAAAAAACTTTTTTATAACTTCTACCACTGTTTCTACTTCAATGGGCTGAATAAAAGGGTTCAGTGGTATCGAAAGACATCTATCAGCCAAACTCCTTGCATTTTTATAGAGTCCTTCACTAAAAAACGGCTTCATTTTCGGTAGTATTCTGGGATAATGTATCGCAGTTCCGATACTATGCTCTGCCAAAAAAGCTTTCAGTTCATCCCTTCTTTCCGTTTGAATCACAAAAAGATGAGCGTTGTGATCTTCCTCCAAAATTCCTGATGGCAAACCCAGTTCCTCAATCCCGGAAAAAGCGTCCAAATACCGCTTTGCAATTGTTTTTCGCTTTTGTTGATTTTCTTTAAAATCTTTCAGCATCACATTCAAAAAAGCGGCCTGAAGCGTATCGATTCGGCTATTTCGCCCGACCAGTTCATGCTGATCCCTTATGGGCTGACCATGGTTAAGAAGGAGTCGGATTTTCTTGGCTAATTCTGCCTCCTGAGTAAGGCACATTCCTGCTTCTCCCAGTGCTCCGATATTTTTGGTAGGATAAAAACTTAGGCAACCCACATCTCCCCAGGTACCTGCGGCTCTGCCATATTGGAATGCTCCAAAAGCTTGTGCAGCATCTTCGATCACGAAAAGACCGAGAGATTTGGCCTTCTCATCTAATTCTTTCATATCCACCATTTTACCATAAAGGTGAACAGGGATCACTGCTTTGGACTTTGAGACAACGGCTTTTCCCCAGTCTTTTCGCAACAAACCTTCTTCATCGGTATCCCAGAAAACAGGTTTGGCACCAACCATCACGACCGCTTCGGCAGTCGAAACCCAAGTCATGGCAGGGACAATCACTTCATCTCCAGACCCAATTCCCAAAGCACGAAGTGCCAATTCCAAGGCATCTGTTCCATTGGCGCAGGGAATCGAAAAGCTGGATTTTAAAAAGTCGCAAACTGAATTTTCCAATGCCTCCACTTCCTTTCCTCCTGAAAAAATTCCGGCATCTATCAGGTCGGAAAACCGCTCCTTCAAACGGTGTTTGAGGCTTGCCTCCATCCTGCCCAGATCAAGAAAGGGTATGTTCATCGAGAATTTTACCTAGTTGGATACTCAAACTTCGTCTGGAATACTTAACCAAACCTGTGGGATTTACCGCGAAAGATCCCGAATTCATGAGCGATTGAAGTTTGTTACGGATTCCGGCTGAATCAACATGTGCAATCACTTCACTTGCTCCTGAACCCATCAAAATCTGAGCAGAATCTCCATTGGGATCTCCTAAGGCCAACACAGGAATCCCTGTAGCAAGGTATTCAAACAGCTTTCCGGGGATATTTCCTTTGGCATTTTTGGAGTCCGTGAGAATCAAAACCAAAGCATCAGCCTTTGCATAAAAACCAAAAACCTCGTGATGAGAGACGTATCCTGCAAAATGAATCCGGCTTTTCAGCCAATCATCTGCCTGTACATAATTAATTACCACATCACTGACTTTCCCTACAAAGGTCAGTGCTACCGACTCTTCCTTTTCAAAAAATTCAGCTTTCATCGCTACCAACAGGGGAATCGGATTTCGGATCGAATCGATGATTCCGGAATAGACCAAATGGAGCTTCCCCGGCTCTTTTTTCTTTGGAGAAAAACCCAAAGGGATATCCGTAGGATCGTAACCATTGGTGAGCAACTTGATTTTTCGATGAGCTAGTTTTTCCAGGTCTTTTTGAAAAGTCGGAGAAATCGTCATCACCGCATCGGCTTCTTTGAGTACGCTCTGCTCAAGTTTCTCGTGCTTTCTCCGAACGAACGAACTCATGGGGAGCGTATCCAAAAATTCCCATTGCGACCAGGGATCACGAAAATCCGCAATCCACGAAATGCCTGTTTTTCGCTTCAATTCCCGGCCTATCAGGTGCACACTATGCGGAGGACCTGTCGTGATCACTGCCTGAAACTGACCGCTTTTCACCAAATCAGTCAAAAACTTAACGGAGGGTTTGACCCAATAAACCCTAGGGTCAGGCACAATCAGATTGGCTCGCATCCAAATGGCAATTTTTTCCAAAACCCCCTTTTCCTTCTGCTCCAGAAGCCTTCCGGGATGAGTATTGGAAGTGCCTTTTATTTTTGAGAAAAGCTGGTAAGGTTCCCAAATCGGAAATTTCATCACCTCAAGCTGCTGAGGAACTTCCCCTAGCAAACTCTCATCTTTCAGATCAAAATCAGGGTTTTCCGGTGTAAAAATCACAGACTCCCATCCCGCTTCGGGAAGATATTTGGCAAATTTCAGCCAACGCTGTACCCCAGAACCTCCACTCGGAGGCCAATAATAGGTGATGATGAGAACACGTTTTTGCATCGGAATACAAAGTACCATGTACAAAGTACAAAGTACAAGTGAGGAGAAAGAAAAAGGAGAAAGTTTCCCTTCTCCCCTTATAATTCGATATTCATTATTCGACGTTTGAAATTCGATATTCTTCAAACCTTCGAGTACGCCACGGCGCACTCAAAGGTCATTCTCCTTGTGCCAGGGAATATCCTCTAACCCCATCAAATGTGTAGAGATGCTCAGTTTTGATGAAATCATATCCTAAGTTTTCAATCTGCAGAAGCAAATCCAAGACTTGTGAATGAGTTACAGTGCTGCCGTCATCTGTTTTGAATCTGCATCTCCAGTGATCTGTACAGAACGTTTCGCGCATGCCTTCTGGAAACACCTTCACACCACGATTAGTGATCAGATGCAGCTGTAACCCATTTGCATTGGCTTGGCGAAGTCTTTCTCCGATCACATTAGGATTTCTTGCATCCTGATCCCAATCGATAAACACATCAACACCTGTCAATTCTTTTTTGGCTTTGGTACGTGGTCTAAGTTTGACATCCATCGGCATCACTTCATCCTTGTCAAAGCTTGCAGGAATCATCGTGGTAGGAAGTTGACCCAATCGCTCAATTACAGCCTGTGCAAATTCCTGCGTACCGACTTTCTTACTTGATAGTCCTTCCTGATAGATGTCTCCCGTGTGGATTCCATCTTCCAAGGTTTTCATCCAAGCATTTGAAATCTTCTCTGCAATCTCCGGCTGTCCAATGTGTACCAGCATCATGATGGCACCATTCAACAATCCCGACGGATTTGCGATGTCCATTCCTGCAATATCAGGTGCCGAACCGTGAATTGCCTCAAACATGGCCACTTCCTCACCCACATTGGCAGAGCCACCAAGTCCTACCGAACCCGTAACCTGTGCAGCCACGTCGGAAATGATGTCACCATAGAGATTCAAGGTCACGATAACGTCAAAAACTTCAGGTCTATCAGCGATCAGTGCCGTACCGATATCAATGATTTTATGGTCATTTTGGATTGTTGGATATTCTTTTGCAATATCATCAAAGGTCTTGTGAAAAAGCCCGTCAGCCAACTTCATGATGTTGTCCTTGGTCATACAGGTCACCTTTTTTCTGCCATACTTTTTGGCATATTCAAAGGCATATCGAATGATCTTTTCAGAACCTGGCTGAGAGATAATTTTCAAACACTGATACACTTCGTCGGTCTGTCTATGCTCGATTCCTGCGTAGAGGTCTTCTTCATTTTCGCGGATGATCACCAGGTCGGTTTTTGGAAAATGGGTTTTGACAAAAGGTGAAAAAGCTTTACATGGTCTAACATTGGCGTAAAGGCCGAATGACTTCCGCGTAGTGACATTCAAAGACTTAAATCCGCCACCCTGTGGAGTGGTAATGGGCGACTTAAGAAAAACTTTGGTTTCGCGAAGCGACTCAAATGCGCTAGGTTCCATACCCGAACTGATCCCCTTCAAGTAAACTTGCTCCCCAATTTCGATCACGTTATACTCAAGTTGAGCACCAGCCGCATCCAAAATATTGATGGTAGCTTTCATGATCTCCGGACCGATTCCGTCACCATAAGCTACTGTGATTTTTCTTTTTGAAGACATATTAATAGCGGATTTAG
The DNA here is from genome assembly GCF_900103735.1 of Algoriphagus alkaliphilus. Classification (GTDB taxonomy): domain Bacteria; phylum Bacteroidota; class Bacteroidia; order Cytophagales; family Cyclobacteriaceae; genus Algoriphagus; species Algoriphagus alkaliphilus. Next base: position 40,073 of record NZ_FMXE01000004.1, read on the forward strand.
TTGAAAATTTGATGCTGCAAAAGTAATCAAAAATGCCTGAACTCGACCGCTATCCGCAATTATTTACCCCTGTAATCCTGTTAAAAATTCTTGGGTAAAGTCAAATCCTAACCTTCATATAGATTTTTCTAAGTGCTCAAATTTGGCTTTGTATCCCCTAAGCGTATATTTGTTTCCACACATTCAAACGTATATGGCAGATTATCTGAATATCCTGACCGAAGAAAAAAATGGCGTACTCTACCTTACCATCAACAGGGAGGATAAAATGAATGCGCTAAATCATGCTACTTTGGAGGAATTGAAAGGTATTTTCGAGGAGGTGATAGACAACCGCGGCATCAAGGCCGTAATCCTGACTGGTTCAGGAGAAAAAGCATTCGTTGCTGGAGCAGATATCAGCGAAATCGCTTCGTTGAATGAAGTAAACGCAAGGAAATTTGCAGAAAATGGGCAGGAGATTTTTGCCATGATCGAAAACTGTCACAAGCCAATAGTCGCCGTAACCAATGGCTACACACTTGGTGGAGGCTGTGAATTGGCGATGGCTTGTCACATGCGAATCGCTACTGCCAATGCAAAATTTGGACAACCTGAGGTAAACCTGGGAATCATTCCGGGATATGGAGGCACTCAACGTCTCACCCAACTTATTGGCCGAGGCAAGGCCAACGAACTCATGATGACCGGCGACATGATTGGCGCTGAAGATGCCTTGGCTTTAGGCCTTGTTAATCATGTTCTTCCAACTAAATCAGAGGCAATGGGAAAAGCCGAAGAAATCATTACCAAGATAATTGGAAAAGCTCCCTTAGCCATTGGGATGATCGTAGATTGTGTCAATGCAGCATTTTTACCGGAAGACGGTTATCAAACCGAAGCAAACAGCTTTGCCAGATGCGCCAAATCCGGTGATTACAAAGAAGGAACCTCCGCATTTTTGGAAAAAAGAAAACCAGTTTTCAAAGGAGAGTAAGCTCCTTGCTCTCAAATGAGTACTCTCAAAAAATTAGCCGGACAAACTGCCATTTACGGGCTGAGCAGTATTCTTGCCAGATCCATCAATTTTTTGATGATTTTCATTTACACCTCCTATCTCAATAAGGAAGTAGTAGGCTCTTTTACGGGGATTTATGCACTGATAGGCTTTCTGAATATCATTTTCACCTACGGAATGGAAACTTCGTTTTTCCGATTTTCCACCGGCAAAAATTTAGATCCGGACAAAGTCTACAATACTACCCAGTCACTTTTGATTACGTCCACCCTGATTTTGGGAAGCGGGTTATTTCTGGCTGCACCCTGGCTGGCCGAATTGCTGAACTATCCGGGTCAGGCCTATCTCTTTCGGTGGACGGCATTGATTCTGTCTTTTGATGCAATTTTGGCAATTCCATTTGCCAAACTTAGGCTGAGCAATCGGGCATTTGCTTTTGCAGGTGCTAAAATGATCAATGTCCTGCTGAATGTTTTTTTCAATCTGCTGCTGATCGTCTGGTTTCCTTTATTAATCTCCGGCGGTTTCATGGAAAATGGTTTTCTTGGATACAAGCTCGACTGGGGAGTGGAATACATCCTTTTGGCAAACCTTTTTGCCAATGGCCTGATCATCCCCTATGTGTGGTGGAAAGTAGGTTTTTTCAGTTTTTCACTGGATAAGGAAATCATAAGACCGATGTGGAAGTATTCGATTCCATTGCTTTTTATGGGTTTGGCAGGCGTGACCAACGAGCTCGTTTCCAGACTGTTGTTTGAATATCTTCTCCCTGCAAACTTCTACCCCGGCCTCAGTGCAAGAGCAGCAGCGGGAATTTTCGGAACCAGCATCAAACTGGCAATTCTGATGAATTTGGTGATACAAGCCTTCAAATATGCCGCAGAACCTTTCTTTTTCGGGAAGTCTTCGGACAAAAATTCACCTCAGCTCTACGCAAAAGTGATGCATGCATTCATTATTTTTTGTTCTGCGCTCATGATCGCCATTTCGGTCAATCTCGATCTGATCGCTTATTTATTTCCCAAAGGGGAAGGATACGATTCTGCCTTTTTTATTGTGCCAATTCTGCTGATGGGGTATTTGCTTTTGGGAATTTACTTCAATCTCTCCATTTGGTTCAAAGTCACCGATAAAACCAAATTCAGTTTTTGGATCACCTTGGTCGGGGCATTTGTCAGTCTGATTGCCATTTTCACTTTGGTTCCAGTGTTGGGATACCTGGGAGGCGCATTGAGCACCTTGACCTGCTACCTGGTGATGACTGCCCTTTGCTATTATTACGGACAAAAACATTACCCAATACCCTATCAGACGGGCAGGAGCATAGTCTATTTACTCCTCGCTTTTGGGCTGAGTTACGCGGGATTTTTCCTGACTTTGGACTCTTCCATCTTTGGTTTTTTGGCCAAAAACAGTTTGATCGTCCTGTTTTTGATTTTGGTTGGATTTTTGGAGAAGGACGAGCTCTCGGCCTTACTTGGACGGAAAAAATTAAGTTAATTTCCTCTTGCTGTTTCTGGCATTAGAAGAAATAGTCCATCCATTTTGAGCAAAAGGCATTATGTTTGTGAATTGATATTGCTTTCCCAAATCCCCGTGAGAATTTCCCCTTTCTTTTTTCTGTTTTCAATTCTGTTTTTAGGCTGGATCCCCAGTTTTTCCCAGCAGGCTCCCGCAAAAAAAGAGGCTAACATTCAGGACAAAAGAACCAAAACAAGTCGATATTTTATCGAGGGGAAAAAAGCACTGGTACTCGGAGATCTTGAAAAAGCCTATTTTTACTTTCAACGCTCCTTGGAATTTTCCCCGATGGAACCTGCCATTAATTACAAAATAGCTGAGGTGTTGGTGCGGTCCAATCAAGCCGAAAAGGGGCTTCCGTATGCAGAAAAGGCGGCTTTGACTGACCCAAACAATAAATACTTTGCGCTGATGGTGGCGGAGATTTATACCAATCTCAAACAACCTCTCAAAGCTGCAGAAATTCTGGATCGACTGACAGCCGATGGTGAAGAAAATCAACAGTATAATCTTGACCTCGCTTCTATTTACCTGAACGCAGGAGAATTTGATAAAGCATTGGTCGTGCTGGATAGGGCGGAGGCTTATTTTGGAGTTCGGGAGCCCTTTACTGCCCAAAAACAACGAATTTATCTTCGAAAGAATGATTTAAGAAGCGCAATCAGGGAGGGCGAAGTCTTAATTGAATCTTTTCCAGGCAATCCCAACTTCGTATTAAATCTTGTTGAAATACTGTACAACAATGCCCGTTTGGATGAGGCATTGGACTTGGTATTGGAGGAGATTCAAAAATACCCCAATCAGCCTGAGCTCCACATGGCAGCCTATACCCTTCTGAGAGAAAAGAGCGAAATTGTCCGCGCCAATGAATTTCTGATGCTTGCCTTTAAAAATTCGGATCTTGACGGTGAAATAAAAGCAAAGACATACAAATCCATACTTTCAGAAAAGAAGACATCCAACCGAGACTCCCTTCTGGATCAGATGGAGGAACTCATGTTGGAACTGAACTCAAATGATGCGATGGTTTTGGAGGTAATTGGCGAACGAAAAAAAATGAATGGGGCAATGGACGCTGCCATGGATTTTTACAAAAAATCACTCCATATCCAGCCAAAAAATGCACCCTTGTTGGAGCAGGTTATTTTAAATTCGTTCGGAGACAATCCTGATTTTGCAGAAGTGGAGACATTCACCATCATGGGGGTCGATGAATTTCCGGCAGCACCTGAGTTTTGGTTTTATGATGGAGTAGTGAAGTCTGCGCGCAAAAAAGATTCATTAGCCGTCGTCTCCCTGCGTCGAGCAATCGAACTCAATGCCGGTAAAAATCCACAGTTGGATCAAGTGGCCTTTGGTTCTATAGCAAATTCGCTTTATAACCTTGGTGAAAAGGACTCTGCATTTGTCTTTTTTGACAAAGCACTGAAGCTCAATCCAGAAGATGAGCAGGTACTGAACAATTACGCCTATTTTCTTTCGTTGGAAAAAAGAGACTTGGAAAAAGCGCGAGTCATGTCTGAAAAAGTGGTAAAAAAACATCCTAAAAACGCTACCTATTTAGACACTTATGCTTGGGTGCTCTTCCAAATGGGACGCTACGAAGAAGCAGCCCAATACATGGAAAAGGCTCTGGCAAATGAAACTAAACCAAGCGGAGTAATGCTGGAACATTACGGAGATATATTATATCACCTTGGCAAAGTCGCTGAGGCGATGACTTGGTGGAAAAAAGCGGAGGGGAGTTCGGAAGCTTCTGACAAACTGGAACAAAAAATAAAAGAAGGGAAATACCATGAATAGGCTTTTTGTAGTTTTTTTGACGTTTTTTGTGATTTGCCTTTCTGGCTGCGCAAAAAAAATTGTGATCTATGAAGGCGATAGACAGATGGAAGAGTTTCAGCCAATAGCGGCTGAATATGATTACCTCAGTGCCAAAGCCAAAATCGTAATCGAAGAAGAATCGGGAAAGATCACTCGGGGAACTTTAAATTTACGTGCTAAAAAAGACAGTGCCCTTTGGTTTACCATGACGCCTGGAATGGGAATGGAAGCAATCCGGGGGTTTTTCACCAAAGAAAGAATTCAAATTCGGGATAGAGTTGGAAACGAGAATATCAACCTCAGTTATGCGGAGTTTGAACAGTTTTATGGCATTAAGCTTACTCTTGAATTATTTCAAAATGTCCTTTGGGCAAATGTTCCTTTTGCATTTGACTATCAGGACAGACTTTTGAGAGTTGGGAGAAAATTTGAGTTGACCCAAGTCAGAGACAATGTCCGTTACTTTTCTAAAGTTGAGACCAGTCATGGAAAACTATCCGAGCTCGTCAGCACCTCCCTGGATGACAGAGGTTCCGTTTTGGCCAGTTTTCCCAAATTCCAAGATGCCGCTTCTCAGCCATTCCCGGCCGCAGTGCTATTCAAGCTCGCTTACCAGCTTCCCGGAGGAAGTCAAAATACAATAATCTACCTGGAGTGGACTTCCATCGATCCCAATTCCGAACCTCTTAGCTTTCCTTTCAGATTCTAAGCGCTATCCGGATGTACAGACTTATCTCATTTTTAGCAGTATTCCTTTTCTTGGGGAGTTTTGAATCTTTTTCGCAAACAAAAAAAACAAGAGAAGAACTTGAGCGAGAGAAGGCTGAGGTGCAGGCGCGCTTAAGAGAATTTGATATTATTCTCAAACAAACTACGGCAACTAAACAAACTTCGCTTGGCGAATTAAATGCAATCACCAGCCAGTTTCAGTCCCAAACACGTCTTGTCAATACCCTCGACAGGGAAGTACGCCTGATCAATCAGGAAATCAGCGAAACCGAAAAAAAAATCAAGGGGCTGGAAGTGCAGCTACAAGATCTAAAGTCGGAGTATTCCCGGATGATATACAATTCATCCAAACTCAACCGAGGACTTTCCATTGTAGCATTTGTTTTTAGTTCTGGTAATTTTAATCAGCTATACATGCGGTTGAAATACCTGAAGCAATACAGTGACAGCAGGAAGCAGCAAGCCGAGCAAATCGAAAAACTTTCAAATGAATTGGTTAGTCAACGGGTGCTATTAGACCAAAAAAAGATAGATAAGGTGACCGTCCTCTCCGAGGAGCAAAAAGAAAAAGGAGAATTAGAGCGGCTACGAAAAAGCCAGCAAGGTGTGGTCAATACCCTTACAAAAAAAGAAAAGGATATTCAGCGTCAGATTACCGCAACTAAAAAACAACAAGAGCAGCTCAACCGGATGATCAAGCAGGTGATCGAAGATGAAATTCGTCGTGCCGAAGCTGAATCTCAAAGAGCAAATTCCACTACAACCAAAACAGCTGGCACCAGTATGCCAATGACTCCTGAGGCAGCAGCACTTTCTAGTTCCTTTGCGGGAAACAGGGGGAAATTACCTTGGCCAGTGGAGACGGGGTTTGTTTCGCAGGGCTATGGAACTTACCCGCACCCCACTTTGAAAGGAATCGTTCAGGATAGCGATGGACTGGAGATCCGTACACAGCCCAATGCAAATGTTAGGACGGTGTTTGACGGTACAGTAAGTAAAATATCCACTATCCCCGGATATGGCTTGACCGTAATCATCAAGCACGGTGAATACTTCACCATGTATAGCCGTCTAAAAGACATAAGTGTCAAAGTGGGGCAAACAGTCAAAGCCAAAGAAACGATCGGAAAAGTGGCAATAAATCCAAACGGTGAGTCAGAAGTTCACTTCCAAACCTGGAAGGGACTTCAGATCATGGACCCTGCAACATGGATAACGTCCAAATAGAATTTAATATCGTATGTTCATAAAAAATAGCAATTGTCTTGCAATGGAACTTTGCCTAAGCGCGTGACAATTGTATCTTTGTAACACTGTATATCCTTAAACATACACCATCATGACTACATTAGGTTTTATTCAAAACATGGGCGGAGGCTCGATCGTCTTGATCATCGTCGTTATCCTCCTGCTATTTGGTGCTAAAAGGATCCCTGAATTGGCCCGCGGATTGGGCCGTGGCATCAGAGAATTCAAAGATGCCACCAAAGAAATTCAGAACGATCTTGAAGATGGGCTGAAAGATAAAAAGAAGTAATCCCTTAATCCAATACCATTGGAAAAATTTAGTTCATTCGGCGAAATCAAGAAATCGCTCGAAAACAGAGAGGCTGATTGCCGTGCAATCGTCACCCATTACTTAGAAAACATCACGACGAAGGCGCATTTAAACGCCTTCGTTGAAGTTTATAAGCAATCCGCTCTGGAGCAAGCTGACTGGGTCGACGAAAAAATCACCAAGGGTAAAGCCGGCAAACTTGCCGGAATGGTCATCGGAATCAAAGACGTCCTGTGCTATGCAGGTCATGAGGCTAACGCTTCCTCCAATATACTTAAAGGGTTTCAATCCCAATTTACTGCCACTGCAGTTCAACGACTAATTGACGAAGATGCCATCATCATCGGAAGGTTGAATTGTGATGAGTTTGGAATGGGAAGCTCAAATGAGCACTCTGCCCACGGCAAAGTGCTCAATGCACTGGACGAAACACGGGTCCCTGGTGGATCATCCGGCGGTTCAGCAGTAGCTGTACAGGCAAATCTATGTACCGTTTCTCTGGGAACGGATACCGGTGGTTCGGTTCGCCAACCTGCTGCATTCACTGGAATCATTGGGATGAAACCAACCTATTCGAGAGTATCGCGCTGGGGTTTGATCGCTTACGCATCCACATTTGATACCATCGGGGTTTTTTCAAAGACCGTCAGAGACAATGCTTTGGTCATGGAGATAATGGCTGGTCATGATGAGTTTGACAGCACTTCTTCCCGTAAGCCGGTGCTGCATTATAGCGAGCTTTTGCATTTTGGAAAAAAAGCCAAGGTAGCTTATCTTAAAGAGACTCTGGAATCGCCTGCCTTACAACAAGAGATTAAAGAAAATACACGAGCCGTGTTAGAAAAACTTCAATCCGAAGGACACGAAGTAACAGAGGTTCAGTTTCCACTATTAAAATACCTATTACCCACCTATTATATTCTCACCACTGCAGAAGCTAGCTCCAATCTTTCCCGTTTTGATGGTGTGAAATACGGCTATCGCTCTCCAAATGCAAATAATCTGGAGAGCATGTACAAGCTTACCCGAAGTGAAGGGTTTGGTGAAGAGGTCAAAAGGAGAATTATGCTGGGTACTTTTGTGCTTTCTGCAAGCTACTATGATGCTTATTTCACAAAGGCACAACAGGTAAGAAGACTAATAAAAGACTTTACAGAAAATCTTTTGAACGAATTTGACTACATTATCATGCCGACTACGCCATCTACAGCGTTTAAGTTTGGCGAGCATAGTGGTGATCCCGTGGCGATGTATCTGGAAGATCTCTTTACAGTACAAGCTTCAGTATCAGGAGTTCCGGCGATTTCGATTCCAAACGGAAAGGATAAATCTGGTATGCCTATTGGGCTTCAGGTAATCTCCAACTCCTTCAAAGAAGCGGAGCTATATGCGTTTAGTAATTACCTGACAGAATTGACCTCTTAACTCTAAAAATGATGGAAAAGCCTTTATACAACACAATCATTCCAGTAATCATTACCTGCATGATATCGTTTTCCGAAGTCTTTTCACAAGAGTCACCTCAAGAATCTGCCGTTTTGATTTCCGAAAATATCCAACCAAACTATCATTACGAATACATCCCCGATTTTACTTATGAAGAAGTAAATCGGCGAATTAAGGCAATGGATACTGAGATGCCCTTTGCATTGAATGATCGGATATTTTCCTTTATCCAATACTTCACGGTAAGAAATCGGGATTACACGAAAATGGTTTTAGCAAGAAAAGACAAGTTTTTCCCACTTTTCGAAGAAACGCTCAAAAAACATGAAATGCCCTCCGAGATCGAATACCTTTCGATTGTAGAATCGGGATTGGATCCTCAGATCAAAAGCCGAGTCGGTGCCATGGGACTATGGCAGTTTATGCCTGCCACGGGAAAGATGTATGGCATGAATGTGAATTCGGACGTAGATGATCGAATGGACCCGGAATTATCCACTGACGCTGCTGCCAAATACCTCAAGTCACTTTATCGCATGTTTGGGGATTGGGAAGTGGCTATGGCAGCATACAACTGTGGACCGGGGAATGTACGCAAGGCTATTCGAAAATCTGGCGGTAAGACTACTTTCTGGGGAATCTATGACCACCTTCCAAAAGAAACCCGAAGCTATGTTCCTCAGGTACAGGCTTTTTTATATGTACTCAATCATCTCGAAGAACATAACTTTAACCTCGAAGAGCCAACTTACCCAATTGAGTATGATAAAATCAGATTTGACCGAGCACTTAACTTAGGAAAACTTGCAGCCTTGACCGACATCTGCCTCAAAGAGTTGGAGGAATTAAACCCCTCTGTGAAAAATGGATCCATTCCTCTTTCCAATAGAAGTATGGAGGTGAAAATCCCAAAATCCCGCGCAATTTTCATCAAAGAGAATTTGGCTTGGATCAGCGATTCGCTTGGAAATCAGCCCACTTTTCTTCTTACTTCCAACACCCCGCATGCAATAATTCCTGTTGAAAAAGCAGTTGCCAATTCCAACTCAGGGAGGATCGCTTACCAAGTCAAATCAGGGGATGTCCTTGGATCAATAGCCTCGAAACATGGTGTAAGTGTGACCCAGGTTAAGGAATGGAATAACCTGAGCTCAAACCTCATTAAAGTTGGACAGACGCTATACATCCATTCTGGGAAGGCCGGTACAGCTCCAACACTGGCTGACAATTCCAAATCTACTGAGCAGAGAACCTATACTGTGCGTCCAGGGGATTCCCTTTGGATTATATCCCAAAAACACGCGCTCTCCATAGAACAGATCAAACGACTCAATAATTTGAATTCCAATAACATTAAGCCAGGTCAAAAGCTTATAATTGGCTAATTCACGGAAGTTTATTTTTTTAAAGTAATTTAACTCATAATCTAATTGCTAAAACAAGCTTGACTGACTTTTAGTAATTATATTGTCACTAATGCTCCAAACGCGAAAAATCATGAAATCACTATCTCATATCCTTCTATTCCTTGTTTCCATCGCCCTTTTTTCATGTGGAGAGAATGGTAATGCATCTGATAGTGCCAAACCTAAAGCCAGAGGCTCTATTGGGGAAATTATGATAGCGATCGACTCCACCAAATGGGCAGGACCAGTCGGGGAAGAGTTGCGGGATATTTTCGAAGCGGATTTGCCTGGCATGCTGAGATCAGAAAGCATGTTTAAAGTTCACCGAGTTGATCCGAGGGCAATGAACAGAATGCTCAAGATGTACACTAATCTGATCTATGTAACTACTTTTGACGACAAAAGAGGAGGCAGCCAAATCATCAATGCGCAATTTTCCAAAGAATCAAAAGAAAAAGCCCTAGCTGATCCAAATCTCTATTCACTTAGAATGGAAGATGAATATGCCATCGGTCAGGAAGTCCTTTATTTATTTGGAAATACCGAGGAGGAACTGATCGCCAACTTAAGGAAAAACAAGGATCGACTTCAAAACCTATTTGAAGTAAGAGAGCGTGGAAGATTGGAAAAGCCGCTTTTTTCAAGAAAAAATTCAACGGCAGAATATGAGGCAAGAACCAAACTAGGAATTAAAATAAGTGCACCTGCTTCCTACCAAATTGCAAAAACAACCGAAGACTTCCTCTGGTTGAGATCCCCTACACCCACAGAACGAAGGCCGGATATCAGCATCTTTTTTTACGAAACAGATTATATTTCTGAGGAGCAAACCTTTCCTGCAAACATACTGACCCTCAGAGATTCCATCACCAAAAAACACATTTTTGGTGATCCTGATGACCCCACCTCTTTTGTGGTAAGTGAAAAACAAATTCCACCTGCTTTCAGAAACATGGTGATAAATGATAATTTTACCGTGGAAATCAGGGGCACCTGGAAGACCAACAATCTCAGTATGGGAGGAACTTATCTCGGATACTTAATGGTGGATGAAGCCAAAGGCAAACTGTATTACATGGAGGGTTTTATCTATTTCCCCAATGAAATACACCGGGATGCGCTTCGCGAGATCCAAACCATTTTGCTCAATACTGACATTAGCTGGAAAGAGGACCAGGGTGCCTGACTTTTGTCAAACCACCATCTATGACCATCAAAATCAGAAAACAAGACGCGTTAAATTACCATAGCCAAGGTTCTCCGGGAAAAATTGAAGTCATCCCAACTAAACCTGTATCAAGTCAGATTGACCTTGCGCTTGCCTATTCACCCGGTGTGGCTGAGCCATGCAAGGAAATCGCAGCGGACATGGAAAATGTCTACAAATACACTGCAAAAGGAAATCTTGTAGCCGTCATTACAAACGGAACGGCTGTTTTAGGCCTAGGTGATATCGGCCCCGAAGCTTCCAAACCTGTGATGGAGGGCAAAGCAGTACTTTTCAAAAAATTTGCCGGGATTGACGTGTTCGATCTGGAAATCGATGAGAAAGATCCTAAAAAACTTATCCAGATTATCAAATCCCTAGAACCGACTTTTGGAGGGATAAATCTGGAGGACATTAAAGCGCCCGAGTGCTTTGAGATTGAGCAAACACTCAGACAGCAGATGAAAATTCCCGTAATGCACGATGATCAGCATGGGACAGCCATCATCTCAGGTGCCGCACTAATGAACGGACTTGAAATTGTAAACAAAAAGATCGGTGATATAAAACTCGTGGTAAGTGGTGCAGGTGCTGCTGCAATTTCCTGCATACGATTTTATGTCAGCTTGGGTGTCAAAAAAGAAAACATCATTGTCTGTGATAAGGATGGGGTCATCCGATTGGATCGACAGGATTTGACAGACATACACAGAGATTTTGCAACAAATATAAATATCCATCATATCCGTGAGGCTTTGCCTGGAGCAGACGTGTTTTTAGGCCTTTCTGCGGGAAACATCATCACACAGGAGATGATTAAGTCTATGGCTCCCAATCCGATAGTTTTTGCACTTGCAAATCCGGATCCGGAGATCACCTACGATCTGGCAATAGCCGCTCGGGAGGATGTGATTATGGCTACAGGCCGTTCTGATCATCCTAACCAGGTGAACAACGTGTTGGGATTCCCATACATTTTCCGTGGTGCCTTGGATGTAAGAGCTACAGTTATCAACGAGGAAATGAAGCTCGCTGCGGCAATGGCCATCGCCAAACTGGCCAAAGAACCAGTTCCTGAAATTGTAAATAAGGCCTATGGGGATCTCAACATGGCCTTTGGACGACTTTATTTGATTCCAAAACCTGTAGATCCAAGACTGATAACGACTATAGCCCCTGCCGTAGCCAAAGCTGCTATCGAATCGGGAGTTGCCAAAAAGATGATTCACGACTGGGAAGCTTACGAATTGGAGCTCCAAAAGCGAATAGGAATCGATCAAAGGCTGATGTCAATAGTCATCGGAAGAGCAAAAAAAGATCCAAAACGGGTTGTTTTTGGTGAAGCGGATAATCTGAAAATTCTAAAAGCGGCTCAATCCCTGCGAGATGAAAAAATCGCCGTTCCTATCTTACTCGGTAATCGGGAAAAGATCCTGAGCATGATTGAAAATAATGCCCTGGATTTGGCAAATGTGATCATCATTGATCCTATGGAAGAAACCGAAATGATCAAAAATTTTGGCAAATTCCTTTATGAAAAACGCATGCGTAAGGGGATGACGTTGCACGATGCGAACAGACTGGTCAAAGAGCGAAATTACTTTGGGGCCATGATGGTCGAAACAGGCTCAGCGGATGCATTTATTTCAGGATTGACTCGGGACTATCCTAAAACCATCTTACCTTCTCTTCAGACGATCGGTGTGAAAAAAGGGGTAAACCGAGTGGCAGGGATGTACATTATGAATACGCCAAAAGGCCCCTATTTCTTTGCTGATGCTACAGTGAACCTGAACCCCTCCGCTGAGGAACTCGTAGAAATCATTGGATTGACAGCAAATGCGGTGAAATTTTTCAACATGGAGCCCAGAATTGCACTCCTCTCCTATTCTAATTTCGGTTCAGCACAGGGCGATATCCCGACCAAAATGTCCAAAGCTACAGCTTTGGCAAAGGTAAAATATCCTGATCTCATCATCGAAGGAGAAATGCAAGCTAATGTGGCCTTCAATCAAGAACTGCAACGTGAAATCTACCCTTTCTCCGCCTTGGCACAAAATCAGGTCAATACACTGATTTTTCCGGATCTTGCCTCAAGTAACATTGCTTATAAACTACTCGCAGAACTGGGAAATGCAGAAGCCATTGGTCCAATTTTGCTTGGTATGGGCAAGCCTGTTCATATTTTACAATTGGGAAGCTCTATTCGCGAAATAGTGAACATGGTGGCTATTGCTGTGGTGGATGCTCAATCTTCTGAAGGAATCTTATGATTGCATACCTGAGTGGTAAACTTGTCTTCAAGGATCCAACCTATGTTATTATAGATGTGGGAGGTATTGGTTATCAGGTGAAAATCTCCCTCCAGACCTACAGCAGAATCAAAGATGAGGAGCAGATTCGACTCCTCACCTTTTTGCATATCAAAGAAGATGCACATACTCTTTACGGTTTTAAGGAAGAAACGGAAAAAAGACTTTTCCTTCTGTTGATAACCATCAATGGGGTTGGACCAAATACCGGATTAATGATACTTTCATCCTTGGATTCAGGGGAAATTGAGCAAGCCATCCTTTCCGGTGATGTGGGTACCCTTCAGGCAGTGAAAGGAATCGGGGTCAAGACTGCTCAGCGAATTATCTTAGAGCTAAAGGATAAAATCGGGAAATCGGGGGGCAACGAACTCAGCACGCCGCTTGGATTCCTAAAGTCCAGCAATAAAATCCGCGAGGAGGCGTTACAAGCCTTGGTTACTCTAGGATTCCCCAAAGCCATGGCAGAGAAAAGTATCACTCAGATTCTCAAAAAAACCGAAGGGGAAATTTCCTTAGAAGATTTAATTAAAGCATCTTTAAAGACACCTTAACTTTAAGCTGGATTGGACTTTCAGGAGTTACTGACTTTTTGCAAGGGAAAATTTAGAAGTCACGGGCCTGTTCTCCTAGTCATATTGGGATTTGTATTAGCTGTAACACCAGCTAAAGCCCAACAAGTCGCAGCAGACAGCACCAAATCCCGAATAGATTCCCTAAATATTCGTAGACTTTTGCCCTCATTTTTGCTTTGGCAAAACATGAGAACTAATCCCTTGTACCCCTATAGGAATCCTTTTCTTCTTCCTAAGTCTCCATTTATACCAGCTCCACCACTAGCTCAGGAAGTAACTGTACTGATCGATTCCACCCTTCGATACAATATTGTCGATCAACTTGACACCACAAGATTCGGAAATGAGCAAGAATATGATTTCGAACGATTTTCTGAAATCCAGCAATATCAGGTCAGGCAAGACTACTGGCGATCTAGAGCGAGGGCAATGGACGGCGAAAGTGCTGTCGAAGGTCGGAGCCTGATCCCTCCGCTGACTGTCAGTCCATCATTTGACCGGATTTTCGGAGGTAGTGAAATCAATATCGTCCCGACGGGTTATGTCAACCTCGACTTTGGGGCGATCTTCCGCCGAATTGACAATCCAACACTCCCTATACGTCAGCAGCAGAACGGAGGCTTTAATTTTCAGCAACAGATCCAAATGGCCGTCAACGGGTCGATGGGTGAAAAGATGAAAATCGCTGCCAACTTTGATTCCAACAATTCCTTCGATTTTCAAAATCAGCTAAAAGTCGAGTATGATGGCTTCGATGAGGACATTCTCCAATCTGTAGAAATAGGGAATGTAAGTATGCCTATTCAGAACAGGTTGATTCAAGGCGCTCAGAATCTCTTCGGTGTAAAGACACAAATGCGTTTTGGAAAATTAAATGTCACCGCTGTGGCCTCTACTCAAAGAGGCCGGCGAGATAATTTGGTGATTGATGCAAATGGACAAGGCAGAGCCTTCGATATTCAGGCATCGCGATATGATGAAAACCGCCACTTTTTCTTGTCCCATTTCTTTAGAGATAATTACGAACGCTGGCTAAGAGGACTTCCTCAGGTGCTTTCGGGAGTGAATGTGACCAGAATAGAAGTGTATATCATGAACAGGGCGACAAATACGGAAACACTCCGAAATTTTGCCGCCTTTATGGATTTAGGAGAAGGACGTGTGCTTTTGAATCCTTCAAACCCAGCAATCGGTACAGGCATACCCGGAGCCCCAGCAGGCAACAACGCCAATTTGCTCTATTCTAATATCGGTAAAAATCCTTCTTTCCGCCCTTTCGACACCGGTTCAAGAGCCATAGAATCAAGCCTCGGAATAAGAAAAGGGGTCGACTTTGAGCAGATCAACGGAGCAAGAAAACTAGATCAGACGGAATTCTTCTTTAACCCACAGTTGGGTTATGTTTCACTTTTCAGAAGACTCCAGAACGATGAAGTACTGGCGGTTTCTTACGAATACACCTACAATGGTCAAGTCTATAAAGTCGGTGAACTGACCGAAGATTACCAAACACGAAGGGAAGACGAACTCATTTTCCTCAAACTTCTCCGCCCTGCACGGATTAACACCCGAGTTCCCACCTGGGATCTGATGATGAAAAACGTGTATAGTCTGAATGCCAGCCAGATTTTGCGGGATGGTTTCCAGCTTCAGGTGATTTACAGGGATGACCGCACAGGTTTGGATAATCCATCTCTTTTAGAAGGCGCAAATGTCAAAGACAAACCCCTGATTCGACTGACAGGACTGGACAATCTCAATCCTCAGAACGATCCTGCTCCGGATGGAAATTTTGATTTTGTGGAAGGGCTGACCATGATCTCCAATCGGGGTTTATTGATTTTCCCTGTCCTGGAACCCTTTGGGTCTAATTTGGCGAAAAATTTTCTTCCCGGGGAACTGGTCCTGAAGGATAAGTATGTCTATGACACACTTTACCGTACCACTCAGGCAGATGCAGAACTTGTGACCAGATTGAATAAATATTTTATCAAAGGAAGACTCACGGCTGGTTCAGCAAGTGAAATTCAGCTTCCGGGATTGAATATCGCTCCGGGATCTGTAATAGTACAAGCGGGCAACATTCCATTGACCGAAGGGGTGGATTTCACCATTGATTACAACGTTGGAAGATTGGTAATCATCAACGACGCCATTTTACAATCCGGAAAGCAAATCAATGTGAGCTTCGAAAAAGCCGATTTGGTATCCTTCCAGACGCGAAGTCTTCTGGGCACCAGACTGGATTATTTGGCCAGTCAAAAACTCAATATCGGTGGTACGTTTTTGTTTCTCAATGAGCGTCCAAACATCACCCGAATTGCCACAGGGAATGAGACCCTGAGAAACAGCCTTTGGGGCTTGGATGTTAATTTCAATGATGAATCAAGGTGGCTTACTAAGCTCGCGGATGCATTACCATTCACCAACACCAAAGAGAAATCACTTGTACAATTCAATGCTGAATTCGCCCACTTGATTCCCGGCACTTCCAATACGGTAGATGGAGACGCTGCTTCTTACATCGATGACTTTGAAGCCGCTGTCACACCGTTCTACTTAGGGGCCGCCGCAAACCAGAATTGGAAACTTTCATCCACCCCTAAAACGCAAGACAACAAGTTTGACCTAAGCAACCAAACCGAAGATAATCTTGGAAACGCATTTCGAAGAGCTCGCCTAGCATGGTATACCATTGATAATATTTTTTATAGAGATAGCGGTCCCGGAGTACCTGCCAATTTGAGCTCTCAAGACCGGAGAAACCATTACGTAAGGCGAGTAATCCCGCAGGAAATTTTCAAAAACCAAGACCGGGATGTAATTGTGGTTCCTCAGCCGCTTTTTGAATTAGCTTTTTTCCCAAGCGAACGGGGAATGTTTAATTACAATCCAAACTTGGATTTCAACGGTTTTTTACCAAATCCTAGATTAAACTATGGTGGGGTCACCCGCGCAATAACTACGGAAGTTGACTTTGATAGAACTAATATCGAGTACATTGAATTCTGGCTCATGGACCCATTTCTAAAAGGAGAAAATGGGCGGGTATTGGACGGCATTTTCAATCAAAATAACACCACAGGAGGAAAACTCTTCATCAATCTTGGCGACATATCCGAAGATGTGATGAAGGATGGCAGCCATGCCTTTGAAAACGGCCTGCCTGCGGACGGAAATCCAACTGAAACTGGTCAAAATGAATGGGGACGTATCACACGAAAGCAATTTTTGATTCCTGCTTTTGACAATTCACAATCTTCCCGAGTCAATCAAGATGTGGGCTTGGATGGATTGAAAAACGAGGATGAACCTGCTTTTTTTCAAAGCAGATTCGTGGATCGCCTCAATGTATCGCAACAGGCTCGCAATGCCATTTTGCAAGATGTGTCTGCTGACTCTTTTCAGTACTATTTGGATGATAAATTCGATCAGGCCGACATAAAAATCCTAGAGCGTTACAAGAAATTCAACGGGATGGAAGGCAACACGCCTGTCTCAGCTGATCCCAGTCTTCCCTACACCGCCTCAGGTGGCAATACGCCTGACAACGAGGATTTGAATGCCGACAACACCATCAATGAACTGGAAAACTACTATGAATATGAAGTAGATCTCAGGCCAGGACAGCTAAATGTAGGTGAAAATTACATCGTGGATCAGGTCACAAACAATGAGGGAGGGGAAGAAATCAATTGGTACCTTTTCAGGATTCCTGTCCGCCAGCCTGACCGCGTACAAGGTGACATCGTAGGATTCAAATCCATCCGGTGGATGCGAACCTATTTGACGGACTTTGCACAACCTGTCGTACTTCGCATGGCCGAATTCAGAATGGTAGCCAGTCAATGGAGGGTATTTCAGGAATCGCTCTTCGAAAAAGGATTCTTCGAAATCCCCGAACCGGACTTTTCCAATGTGGTGGTGGATGTGGTCAATATTGAGCAAAATGCCCAAGGAAGTGACAAACACAGTCCCTATGTATTACCCCCAGGAATTATCCGAGACCGTGACAATACTTCTACTGTTGAAAGAAGACTGAATGAACAATCCTTGAGAGTATGCGTGGAGGATTTGGCACCGAAAGATGCCCGGGCAGTATTCCGAAATCTCACCATAGATCTCGTACAATATGAGCGTATTAAAATGTTCTTCCATGCCAATAGTCTTGATGCCCAAGATGGAGAAATTTCCGCTTTCTTACGATTAGGGACTGATTACACAGACAATTACTATGAAATCGAAGTGCCGCTTGTCGTTTCTCCTTTGGGTACAAATGACCCAAGAGCAGTATGGCCACTTGAAAATGAGATAGACATCGCAATCCAGGAGATCGTCGGGGTAAAAGTAGAGCGGGACAACAACCGGGTCCCCTTGAATTTGCCTTTTTCTCAGAATATTAGACAATACAAAGTTACCGTAGTCGGACGACCGGAATTGAGTATGGTACAAGGCATGATGCTTGGCGCAAGAAATCCGGGTACAGGTATCGGGTCTTCAAAATCCTTTTGTTTTTGGGCGAATGAGCTTCGTGTAACAGGTTTTACCAAAAGTAATGGATGGGCTGCAAATGCTTATTTGAATGCGAAAATTGCCGATGTGGCTGTTGTATCAGCGTCTATTCGACATAATTCCATTGGCTT
Source organism: Algoriphagus alkaliphilus (assembly GCF_900103735.1). Taxonomy (GTDB): domain Bacteria; phylum Bacteroidota; class Bacteroidia; order Cytophagales; family Cyclobacteriaceae; genus Algoriphagus; species Algoriphagus alkaliphilus. The sequence goes on from NZ_FMXE01000004.1 coordinate 58,291, forward strand.
TGGAGGATTGGAAACAAGGCTTTCCCAAAGAACCAGACAAGCAACTACGCAGTACGATATATCCACAAACGTAGAAGTAAACAAACTCCTTCCCGAAGCACTTGGAGTCAGCATACCAATGTATTTCTCAATCGAGAATTCAAACACAAGACCGGAATACGACCCATTGAATCCAGATGTACCATTTGAAGTTGCTTTGGGCAAATATGAAACTGACGCACAACGGGAGGCATACCGGGAAATCGCCCAGGATCAGCTGAAAAGAAGAAATATCAGTTTCAATAATGTCAGGAAAATCAAAAAGAACACGGATTCTCCAAATCGAGTCTATGACCTTTCGAATTTTGCTTTCTCCTATGCGATGGGATCAGTGACTCAGACCAATGCACAGATTGAAAATTACAATTTCAAGACTAACCGTGGTAATGCCACCTATAGCTTCCAGCCAAAGGAATGGAAAATCGCCCCGTTTCAAAATTCGGAAGGGATGACTTCCCCATTCCTCAAATTGATCAAGGATTTCAACTTAAATCTTTCCCCTACCCTGCTATTGGCCAGAGTGGACGTGGATCGACGCTTCCTGAGATCTCAGTACAGAAACGATCAACTTGGCACCAGCGGGGTTGATCCACTTTTTCAGAAGTCTTTCTTTATAAATCGGTCTTTCATTATCAACTGGGATCTTTCGGATAACTTAAGAGTTGATTTTGAATCCCAAGCCAGCGCTGTAGTTGACGAACCTAAAGGAGATCTGGATACGGAAGCCAAACGCGATTCGGTAAAATACAATGCCTGGAGATTCGGAAGAACTATGAATTACAATCATAGGGCTACATTAAACTATTCGCTTCCGCTGAATAAACTTCCAATGACAGATTGGATTCAGACCGACTATCGATACGTAACCACTTACAATTGGAAAACTGGCGCAATTGGCCAAAAAGACACCTTAGGAAACATCATTCAAAACACCCGGGATCAAAATTTGACCGGAAAGTTTGATCTGATGAAGCTCTACAATAAGAATAAGAAATTGGCGGCCTTGAATGCGCCCAAACGTCCCGGCATACCCGGACGGACGACAGTAAATGCCGAGGATACGATCGGCACACCCTTCAGCAATAAGCTGTTGAAATTTCTGATGATGACGAAGGAGATCACCTTCAATTATGGAGTAATCGATGGGACTTTTCTGCCTGGATATATGCCAAATACCGGACTATTGGGAATGGACAGAGCATGGAACAATCCCGGGTGGGCATTCCTTTTTGGCAGTCAAAATCCAAACATCAGACACGATCTTGCTGGAAACGGAAATATTGCACCAAGTGCTGAGTTGACACAGACCTTCAAGCAGAATCGAGCCATGAACCTAAGACTGACCGGAATTTTGGAGCCGATACGGGACTTTAGAGTCACGCTGGAGGCAAGAAAAAGGGAAGTTGGGGATTACCAAGAAATCTTCAGAAACTCACTGGAAAACCCCGGCGAATACCAAAGTATCAGTCCCAACCGATTGGGCTCATATTCCATCACAGGCATTATGATAGGGACTGCTTTTGCAAAAGACGACAGTCAGAACAACTCCCCTCTTTTCAGAAATTTTGAAAAGTACCGTTCAATCATCAAGGAAAGATTGGATGGAGAAACTGTAGGTGGTGTTTATGGAATAAATGGACAAGATGTCTTAATCCCGTCATTTCTTGCAGCCTATTTGGGAAAAGACCCGAATGAGGTCAGCCTGAATCCTTTCCCGAAAACACCGCTTCCCAACTGGAGAGTGGATTATCGAGGATTATCCCGATTGAAAGGACTGAGTGACAAATTCAGCAGCATTAATCTCACCCATGCATATTCTTCCACTTATGATGTGAGTAATTTTTCCAACTCCCTACAATATCAACAAGGTCTTGAACTCTTCAATACCCTACAAAGTGCTCGCCGTCCTGATATTACCAATGATGACGGGCAGTTTATCCCCATTTACGTGTTGAATCAGGTAGTCCTATCCGAGAGATTTTCACCACTCATAGGGATTGACATCCTGACAAAAGACCGTCTGAATGTGGCCATCAATTATAACAGGGAAAGAAATCTTGGTTTGAATTTCTCCAACTCCCAAGTAACCGAGCAGAAAAGCAGTGACTTTGGCCTGACACTGGGCTACACAAAAGCCGGCGTGAAAATCCCGTTTAGTATACAGGGAAGTCAAAAGGTACTTAAAAACGACCTCCAATTGCGATTGGATTCCAAGGTTGTGGATGTACGCCAAGTTCAGCGAAAAATTGAAGAAGGCAGCACCGTAACCAATGGCAACCTAAATATTCAAATCCGCCCAACCATAGGATATGTGATCAATCAGAACCTGAATCTGACCATTTACTTTGAGCGAACGATCAATGATCCTCGTGTAACCACAGCCTTCAGGAGAACCTCCACAGCTTTTGGTGGACAGTTACGATTTAATTTATCTCAATAGATTTCAAACTCAAGCGATTCCTTTTAATTTTGACTCAAACAAAGAACAAATCATGAATTTTCCACAAGAACTAAAGTACACCAAAGACCACGAATGGATTAAAATCGAGGGAGACATAGCTACCATCGGTATCACAGAATTTGCACAAAAAGAATTGGGAGATATCGTCTATGTAGAAGTTGAAACAGTGGGTGAGACGATTGAAGCAGGTGAAGTATTTGGATCTGTGGAAGCTGTAAAAACTGTTTCTGATCTTTTCATGCCGATCACGGGTGAAATCATTGAATTCAACGACAAATTGGAATCTGAGCCAGAACTGGTAAATGAAGCACCTTACGAAGCGGGATGGATGGTAAAAGTGAAAATCTCAAATGACTCTTTCACAGAACTGTTGGACGCATCGGAATATGCTGAATTAGTTGGTGCTTAATTTCTGAATCATTGAGGATTTTCTTTGCTATTTCCTGGATGATCGTATTGGCATTTGCCATGCTCACACCCGGAACAAAGTTTCCTGAAACTGATCTATTTGATTTTCAAGACAAGGCCGTCCATATTATTTTGTTTTTGATCCAGGGCTATCTCTGGAGTGGAGTAGGGATAGACAAAAACGAAGTTTCATCCAAGAATCCGAAGATTTGGCGAAATTTCATTTTGTTTGGAGTCTTAGTTGGAATTGGTTTTGAATATTTACAACAATTTATCTCTTATCGATCGTTTGAATTAATGGATATGATTGCCAATGCATTAGGTGCTGGTCTAGGATTGTTAGGATATTTAAAATGGCCGTACATTAAATACATTTTGGATTAATCTTCAATAATTCTTACACTTGTTATTCAAAATTTGAAAAAATAAATTAACCTGTATAAACCAAATTCACCATGGAAGCAAAAAAGTCTCCAAGTGCTGATATAACCAAGAAGGTGGGTATGTTTACCAATCTTGGTTTAGCAGTAGCTGTAGGTCTTACTCTTGCTGCCTTCGAATACAAGTCATTTGATGACTCAGGGCTTAAAAACCTGGGTGATTTGAATGACAATTTCGAGGAGCTGCTAGATATACCTATCACCGAACAGCCACCGCCACCGCCACCGCCACCTCCAATGGAGCAGCCTATCATCGAGGAAATTCCAGATGAGGTTAAAATTGAAGAAAAAATCGACGTGAATTTTGACGTAGATGTCAAAGAAACGACCGTGATCAAGGAAGTGGTGATTTCTGAAGCTCCCGTTGTAGAAAAAGCAGATCAGATCTTTGACGTCGTAGAAACTCAGCCAAACCCTCCAGGGGGAATGGCAGGATGGAATGCATACCTTTCCAAAAACCTAAAATACCCTACTCAAGCAAGAAGAATGGGCATTGAAGGAACTGTGATTGTTGTATTCGTAATCAACACTGATGGATCCATTCAAGACGTAGAAGTTTTGAGAGGTATTGGTGGGGGTTGTGACGAGGAAGCTGTTAAAGTTGTTCAAGAAGCTCCAAAGTGGGAACCTGGTAAGCAAAGAGGCCGTCCGGTTCGTACTCGAATGAGACTTCCAATTCGATTCAAACTTAGCTAACACATACTAGACCCGAGAAATCGGGTCTTTTTTTGCCCTCACCGATCCTCCTTTTCAACTAGTTAATAAACATTAGAGAAATAGCTTATACCAAAAATTCTTTGGTGATTTTTTTTAAACATTTCTCTAACAATCATGGAATTAAAAAAGAATCCCAAATCAGACCTTCTCAAGTGGTCAGGCGCAATCTCCAACCTTGGATTGGCGATTTCGATTGCATTCGTTTTGGTGGCTTTCGAATGGAAAGCTTATGAGGAAAAACCTCTTCTTAATATTTCAAATGCTAATTCGAATTGGGAATCGGAAGTAATCCCGATCACTATTGAAGTACCTCCGGGGACACCACCTCCTGTAATAGCCCCCCAAATCAAAGTGATAGATGACGATATCGAACTTGATGACATCTTGACTATTGATATCCATTTTCCAGGGGATGAGGTAATTCCAGAGATCAAGCTAGCCGGTCGTCCGATTATAGATGTTGCTGCGGAGATATTGGATTTCACAGAAGTACAAGCGCAGTTTCCAGGTGGAATGTATGCTTGGTACACCTACTTAAAAGCTAATCTCACCTATCCGAAACAGTCACAACGAATGGGAATTGAAGGAAGCGTATTTCTCAGATTTGTCATCAACACAGATATAGGAATACAGGATGTGGAAGTTGTGAGATCAGTCTATTCTTTTCTCGATAAAGTAGCCTTAGAAGTGGTCCAAAATTCGCCTAGATGGAAATCTGCCCTGCATCATGGTAGACCAGTGAGGTCTCGAATGACTATGCCAATCAAATTCAAGCTTAACTAACCCTACCTATTTTGAATATTAATTGAATTGGTAAGGAAACTGAATTATTTTATCCAAATGAGAATGCTCTGCAAGTATGCAGCTTAAAAAATAAAAATTGTACTATTCCACTTGATTTAACCTTAGAATACAGGCAGGGGCAAATCCTCCCACCGCGCCCTTCCGATCGATATTTTGTCTAGGCAGCTAAAATTCAATCGTAGATCAAGATTTTTATGGCTTTGGGCTTCAAAAATCCTGTCATTTCCATTTTGTATGTTCGCAGAATATTTAAGACTCAATGTGACAAGCAACAGTTATGAGACAGCCCCTTTTCTATTCTTCTTCTATTGGTGTGACAGGTCTGAAATTACCAGGAGGTAGTTGATCTGCTACCTCGTCTTTTTCGAATGGGAAAACTTCTACAATTGGACTTTCGGTAATATCCGGGACACGGAAACTCACCAGCATGTTACTTAGACTTTCCTGAATTCTGTCATAAGCTTGTTTGACATCCTCAGCAGTGACAATCATGTATTGGGTGACTTTTTTCTCCTTTCCATTGTCTCCATCTGCAATCAAATATGTGATTTTACACTTATGCCATTGGTCAGCATCCTCATAGAAAAATACGTCCACGATATTACTTTTGCTGATGCCGGTTACTTGAAAGTCTCCTCTGATTTGAGATCCCAGGCGATCATAAAGAATCGCTTCGGCCTCCGTAAAAGATACCGCATCTACCAAATATTGCTCGGAAATGCTCTTCAGCAAGCCTTCCTCATTTTCTTTTGCGTATTTGACTTTGCACAAAAACCAGGTTCTCATTTTTTTCTGTTTTAAAGTCCCGAAGGTACTTTTTCTATTTTAAAGCGTCGAATGAATTCTGCGGATATCTTTTGTATTTACAGTAGTGGATCTATCAATTCATTGATTGTCAGTCGAAAAACTTATAATAAACTAATCCTGCCGTGTGAGTAAAGTGAATTTCTCAAAAAAGATTAACTTGTTCTCAATAATAAACCTATGCGAGAAAGAATTTTATACAGCTTCCCTGTCCAGCTTTTCCTTCTTCACCTTCGGAAAAATCTTGCATTGGTTTTTGTTTGGGGGATTTTGTTGGGTGTAATTCTTGAGCAGTTTGGAGTTGTTCTTGGGATACCATTTCTTTTTTTGGATCCGGAATACCTGTATGAGGTTTCTTGGTTGAGTTTTTTTTTGATGGGAGTAGGATTGGCCATTCTCACGATGGCATTTCATATGACCACCTATATCATGGACGGGAGGCAGTTCAAGTTTTTGGCTATTATTCCGAAACCCTTCATTCATTTTTGTTTAAATAACTCGATAGTTCCACTGATTTTTTATTTGGTGTACATTGTAAAGTTTGTCGTCTTCCAGCTGGATAATGACCTACCGTCAGACTGGGTCGTGCTGAAATATTTTTTTGGTTTTTCCCTGGGAAGCATATTTAGCTTTGGGTTGATCTTCGGATATTTTGCGTTCACAAACAAAGACTTTTTCATCCTTTTTGCAGGTAGTTTGGATATGAGACTTCGCAAAGTCCGGATGACTCGGGCCACAGTTCTCAGCCAATACAAAGAATTAAAAATCAGGAAAGATAAGGTATTCACGTATCTGGATCTTGGATTGAAATTGAAGGATGTCCGACCGGATATTGCACGATTTGAGACACAACAATTGCTTCGGGTATTTGATCAAAATCACCTCAATCTCTTTCTGATTCAAATCTTCCTAACATTTGTCGTCTTGTTTTTGGGGATTTTCAAAGAGAATGAAATTCTGCAGTTTCCCGCTGCGATGAGTGTGACCTTGCTATTGGCGATTCTGATCATGTTGGTAGGGGCAATGAGCTTTTGGTTGAGGAGTTGGGCTACGCTGGTGGCAGTTGTGATTATTTTTTCAGTCAATTATTTCTCGAATTTTTCTTTTTTAAATCGTCCTCACGAAGCATATGGAATCAATTATGAAATTCAACCTGCAATCTACTCTTTGGCAAGATTGGATTCGCTTATTCATCGGGATACGCTGCAAAAGGACAGGGAAAACACCCTACGAATCCTCGAAAATTGGAAATCCAAATTCCCGAATGATTCCCTGCCAAAATTGGTACTAGTGGCTGCCAGCGGAGGAGGACAGCGCGCGGCACTTTGGACGCTTCATGTCCTTCAGACCATGCATCATGCGACAAATGGGGTAATCACCAAGCATACCGAGTTGTACACTGGAGCTTCCGGGGGAGTTTTGGGGGAAGCTTTTTTCAGAGAGATTTACTTGAGGTCTCTTTCAGATTCGGCTTTCAATCCGACAGACACCAAGTTTTTGGATCAGATTTCTGCTGATAATCTCAACCCAATCATTTTTACGTTGCTGGTAAATGATTTGCTGATTCGAAACCAGCGGTTTGAATATGGAGGATATAGCCACCTGAAAGACCGTGGTTTTGCCTTTGAAAATCAGCTGAACATCAACACACATGGGATATTGGATAAACCCCTAAATGCGTATCGTGATCCTGAATTTCTGGCAAAAATCCCATTGCTTCCGGTCACCACACTGGTGACCAATGATGGACGGAAATTGGTCATTTCCCCTCACTCCATGTCTTTTTTGGGGAGTTCAACTTTAGGGAAAACCGGGATGGATGAAAAAAAGCAAAGCATCGACTTTCTCCGTTTTTTCGCTGCCCATGACGCAGGAAATCTCAGGTTTTTAAGTGCACTAAGAATGAGTGCGACATTCCCATTTATCACTCCCAATGTCGAATTGCCCTCGGAGCCGGCTATGGAGACGATGGATACTGGATTGTCTGATAATTTTGGTATCCAGGATGCTTTGCGCTTCCTGTACGTATTTCAGGAGTGGGTTGCGAAAAATACCAGTGGAGTGGTCTTGGTCTCTATCCGTGATTCCGAAAAATCAATTGAAATTCCAAAAACGGAACCACCCCGGATTTTTGAAAAAATCTTTACCCCATTGAAAAATATTTACATCAATTGGGACAATGTTCAGACCATCCAAAATGAGGTACTTTTTAATTACATGAATGAATCCATGCCTTTTGAGATGGAACGAATCGAATTTGAATATGCTCCTGAGCATGTTCAGATTGGAGAATTAACAGGTTCGCAGGAGACAATGCAGCGGGCATCCTTGAATTGGCGATTGACTGCTCGGGAGAAAAAGTCAATTTTAACCAGTATTTATTCCTCTAAAAACAGGCTTGCCATGGATCGGATTCAGGAGATTTTCCCCAATTCACCAGAGGATTGAGAGAATTCAATAAGCAATTCCGATTTTTTTGTATATAAAATGCATGAGCCAAGCAGGACCAATGAGTAGAAACTGGAGGTCTTTGAAAAAGGAAGGTCTTTTTCCTTCGATTTTATGGCCTAAAAACTGAATGATCCAAGCAATAACAAAAACTCCAATGCTTATAATCCAAAGCTTTCCCGGAAAAGCGATGTTTAGGAAATTGGCCAAAGCAAGACACAAGGCTGAAAAAAACAGCATTCCCATACTCAAAGGCACAGAAAGCGAAATGTAATAGATAAGAGTAAGTGCCAATGCAATGGTAGCCCAGTTGGCGAAGTTGTGTAAAAACGACAAGGGCTCAAGCAAGAGGCCGGCTGGAACGCTGAAGATCAACCCCACTACACTGAAGAAAATCGCCGGCACGCAAAACCAATGAATCAATTTGTTGGTTTGATTGCGGTGACTTTCGCCATATTCTTCGAGAAGTAAATCAATTTTTCTCATGGTTTATTGGGTTTAAATGAGGTAGTTTCGATTCAAATTAGGCAACTCATTTCAAATTTTAAACTTTCCGCTGAAAGATGTTTAGTTATTGGGAACAAAAAAACTTTTTTGGCTATGACCTGATCGTGATCGGATCAGGTTTTACAGGGCTTTCTACTGCGATCAATTACAAAAAGAAAAAGCCCAAAGCGAGTGTGCTGGTCCTGGAGAAAGGTGTTTTTCCGACCGGTGCGAGCACCAAAAATGCAGGTTTTGCCTGTTTTGGAAGCTTGACAGAAATATTGGATGACTTTTGGGGTATGAGTCCCAAAGAAGTCACTGCCTTGGTGGAAAGGCGATACATGGGGCTTCAGCAGATCCGTAAAAATTTTGGTGACGCAAGGCTTCGGTATCAGCATACGCATGGTTTCGAGCTTTTGGAGGCTGAAAATATAGCCGCAGCAGATCAAATAGGTGAAGTCAACAAGATGCTCAAAAAGCTTTTTAAGAAAGATGTCTTTTCCCTCGTCAAAAGGCCTGAAAAATTAGGTTTTTCTGACCGGGTCAAACTGGTCGTTGAAAATAATTTTGAAGGTGAACTCGACCCCGGAGCCTATTTGGGAGCACTCTGGGAAAAAGCTTCATTAATGGGGATTAGAATATTGACAGGCGTGTCAGTAGTGGAAGTGCAGAAAGATGAGGGAATCGTTTTGGCTGAAAACTCCGGAAAAAATAAAGTCTTTGAGTTCAAGGGAGAAAAAGTTGCGATATGTACAAATGCTTTTTCTAAAAAACTTTGGCCAGAGTCAGAATTGGAACCCGGGCGAGGACTCGTATTGCTGAGTAAGCCTCTGGCAGAAAAGTTACCTTGGAAAGGGTCTTTTCACATGGACAAGGGATTTGTTTATTTCCGGGAAATTGACGGGCGACTTTTATTGGGAGGAGCGCGAAACAAAGATTTTGAGAAGGAAAAATCGCTCGATTTTGAGACTAATCCAAAAATCAAAAGCCACCTCGAAAATCTCGCAAAAGAAGTGATTTTACCCGGAAAGAATTTCGAATGGGATATGGAATGGACTGGTATTATGGCTTTCGGGCCGAAGAAAAGTCCCCTGATTCAATCGATTGGTAAGAAAACGGCTGTCGCTGTACGGCTTGGAGGAATGGGTGTTGCGATTGGCTGGCAAGTAGGAAAAGAACTTTCCCAGCTACTTTCAAAAATGTAATTGATTTTTTTTACTTAGATTCAAAGCCTTTAAACTTCCGAATAAACTGAATGAAAGTACAGCAAAGAACTCCGCGTATTATTGATGCGCTGATACCAATTATTTTTCTAATTATCCTTCTGGTTATTAATATTCAGATTTTTGGTACTGATAGTTTAGCTGGCTCCAATCAATTGGTTTTGGTTTTATCATCTGCTGTGGCAGGGTCTATTGCGATTTTCAGACTTAAAATCCAATGGGAAGCGCTGCAGGATGGCATCGTGAAGAGCATCAGCGCTGCAATGAGTGCCATTCTGATATTGTTTTTGATAGGTTCACTGGCAGGTACATGGTTATTGAGCGGAATAGTGCCTGCGATGATTTACTATGGATTGAAAATCCTCAGTCCCGAAATATTCCTTGTGGCTGCCTGCATTATCAGTGCAGTTGTATCAGTAGCCACAGGTAGCAGTTGGACGACCGTAGCGACGGTAGGTGTGGCATTATTGGGAATCGGTAAAGCATTGGGTTTCGAAGAAGGGATAATCGCCGGAGCGATTATTTCAGGGGCCTATTTTGGGGATAAAATGTCGCCACTCAGCGATACCACAAATCTTGCACCTGCTATGGCCGGAACGGATCTTTTTACACATATTCGGTATATGGCAAAAACCACAATACCTTCCATTTCAATCACGCTGATCTTATTTGTGGTCATCGGGTTGAACTATGAGACTGCCGGCAGTGTGGATGATGTGAAGTCTATTTCAGATACCATATCCGGGAAATTTAATATTTCAGGCTGGCTTTTTCTTGTTCCTTTAGCTGTTTTGGGGATGATTGTAAAAAAAGTCCCTGCGATTCCCGCTTTACTTGCAGGAGCACTTCTAGGAGGAGTTTTTGCACTTATTTTTCAACCCGAAATCGTAGTCGCCATTGCCAATGATTCTGGTTCCTATGCCTATTTGGGATTCAAGGCAGTGATGATGTCACTCTATGGGGAGACAGCAATAGTGACAGACAATGACATTGTGAATGAACTGCTGGTCACAGGAGGAATGTCAGGAATGTTGAATACTATTTGGTTGATTGTTTGCGCGATGGTTTTTGGAGGAGTAATGGAGGTAAGTGGTATGCTGCAGGTACTGGCTGAAGCTGTGATTAAAAAAGTACATTCGGCAGGTTCTCTGATTGCTTCTACTGCCGCAACTTGCGTGTTTTTCAATATCACCACTTCGGATCAGTATCTGGCGATTCTCGTGCCGGGTAGAATGTACGCAGATATCTATCGGAAGCGAGGACTCAAACCTGAAAATCTCAGTAGAACTTTGGAGGATTCAGCGACAGTGACTTCTGTTTTAGTCCCCTGGAACACCTGTGGTGCAACACAAGCCTCAGTATTGGGTGTGGCCACATTGACTTACGCGCCTTATTGTTTTTTCAATATTATCAGTCCGTTTATGACCATTTTATATGGTTATTTGAAGATCGGGATCCACTATTATGAGCCGGAAGAAGAGTTGGTATGATTCCTTATAGTATTAGTAAAGAAGAAGTCAACGAATTGCCTTTAGGGCAGTTTGAGGGAGATATTTATTTAATAGATCATCCAGATCAGGTGGAGGAGGCTGTTGACTTTTTAGAAGATCAGCACCTTATTGGTTTTGACACCGAGACCAAACCTTCCTTCAAAAAGGGGCAGTTTAACCACGTTTCGTTGCTTCAGCTGTCTACTTCAGAGCAGGCATTTCTTTTCAGACTCAATAAAATCGGTTTCCCCGGATCCCTTCGCAACTTGATGGAGAAGGAAAATCTGGTAAAAATTGGTGCTGCAGTCAATGATGATCTGAAAGGATTGGGGAAATTGACGGATAGTTTTTATCCGCAATCTTTTTTTGATCTCAATGATGAGCTGAAGAAAGTTGGGTTTCACAATGTAGGTGTGCGAAATCTCAGTGGAATGGTGCTGAAAATCCGGATTTCCAAATCAGAGCAAGTTTCTAACTGGGAATCCGAAATCCTTACAGAAAGGCAGCAGCGCTATGCTGCAACGGATGCTTGGGCTTGTCTGAAGATCTTCAATGTACTCAGGGAAGAGGGATTCCTTGATGAGTTATTCAATCCAATCTGACCGATAGCGATTTGATTTCTTCCTCAGGATTCACAGGAAGAGCAAAGTAAAGGAACTTGCTGCCCCGGTCTTTGTAGTTCCCCTCACTTGTCCCTGCCAAAGTCAGAAAGGAATCTGATTGCGTTTCATTTTCGGAGAAGTGGCCCATAAGTGTCATGTGAGATGAAGACTTGAAAATATAAAATTAACAGTAGGCTAACTTCGCCTTTACCTGAATTGTCTTATTTTTAGCTATGGCAACTACAGAATTGAATAACAAGAGGCTAGAGTACCATGCTCCTTGGCAAATCGAGATTCCCGGTCATGCCAATGAAAGCGGATCGGTTCATTTTTGGGAAAATTTTCAACTCTTTCCAAATGGAGTACTTCGCTGTTTTTGGATTTCGGGGGTAAAGGAAGGCGAATCCCGTGGGAATCACGCGCATTGGCAAGAGTCACAGGTAATTGTGTCGATAGCGGGAAAGCTTGAAATCAAAGTGATTGGCCTTGACGGCAATACGACAGTATTTATTCTTGAAAGGCCAGGTGTTGGCCTTTACATTCCTCCCTTAAATTGGATTGAAATCCATTTTTCAGCAGATGCTGTACTTTTGGGACTTGGTGACAGGGCTTTTTCAGAAGCGGATTACATCCGAGACAAAAACTACTTTGGAAGCCTTCAATAAAGAAACTGCCAACCGGCATGAATTACGCGTAGTCTCTTCTTTGGGAGAGCGGGATGCTTATTTTCTAAGGAACTTCCCTTCAGCCGGATATTCGAATCCACTTGATTTCAGGTGGGTTAAAAAGGGAAAGACCAAGGCCTCTCTAACCTTGGCAATTTCTGAAAACCTGGAGGCAGTTTCACTCCCGCTGTGTCCTTTTGGTGGACTTTGGGTTGAAGAAAATCTGTCATCAGCCGAGGTGGATGAGTTTATCAAAGCAGTTTTGGATGTTTTGAGACAACGGGGAGTTTCTGCAATCCGGATTGTTCAAGCTCCAAAACCTTACCAAGCCAATTTTGACTTGATCAATTATCTCTTATTTAAAAATGGTTTCGAGCTTGAATCCCTTCTTAGTCACCATTTTTTCATTGGGAAGAAGAAAATCAAAAAGTTTGTCCAAAAAGACCACGCCAAGTTTCTTGCCAAATCCAAGGAACTTGGATTAAGTATTCAGACTGGCCCGATTTCGAATTTTGGTTTCCTTCAAGAAATCAAATCCTGGAATCAGGAAAGAGGCTATACTATTTTATTTGATGAAAAGCGGTTGATTTCTCAGGTTTCAAATTTTCCGGAAAGGTACTTTCTGATCAGTATTATTAAAGAAGGCAAAGCCCTTGCTCATACACTGGGTGTGAAACTCTGGCCTGATTCTATTTATTATTTTCTCGCTGCGATTCAACCCAAAACTTCGGTCAAGAATCTTGGAGAAATTTGTCTTTACCAGCTTTTTCAGCTGGCCTCAGACCAAAGGCTGAATTTTATTGATTTGGGATCTTCAGATCTAAATTTGGGTGCCAATCATAATTTAATGTTCTTCAAATCCCGTTTTTCAAACGATATTAGCAATAAAGTCACTTGGACTTTAAAACTTTAAAAATGGAAACCTCAGATTTGGTCACGGTAATTTGTATTGCATACAATCACGGGGAATGGATTGAACAGACTTTGGAAAGTGTCTGCGCACAGGATTATTATGCCAAAGAGCTAATCGTTGTTGATAATGGAAGTACGGATGATACAGGTGAAAAAATCCGAAACTGGGTGAAAATATCCGCAGGCGAAATGTCTATTGAAACTATTTTTCATGAGGAAATGCAGTCTTATTGTCGATTGTTCAATGATGTGCTAGCCCAAGTCAACAGTCAATACCTCGTGGATTTATCTGGCGATGATATCTTATATCCGGAGCATCTCAGCTATTCAATCCGTGAATTGAAAATGGCACCATATGCAGGATTTGTCTTCTCAGACGCATATGTTTTGGATCAAAAGGGTGAGGTCAGGACATTCTACAAAAGAAATACGGGTGGGGACTTGATCGAAGAAATAGAGCTTAGCAATATCTATGCAACATTGATTCAACGAAATTTCATTTGCTCTCCTACGGTCGTTTTTAATACCGCTGTGCTACGAAAAGAGGGGGGCTATGATGAGTCACTGTACTACGAGGACTTCGATATCCAAATAAGGATGGCAAGATATCATCCGGCGGTATTTTCGGATCACATAGGAGTGCTCAAACGAAAACATGAAAACTCCATGTCTTCTTCTCAGTATCAAAATCACCAATCCAAAATGCTTCCAAGTACAGTTAAAGTCTGTTTTAAGATTCACCTGATGAACATCTATCCAGAAGAAAACCGTGCTTTGAAAAGAAGAATCCTGTACGAACTAAAACATGCACTTTGGTCGGCTAATTTTATTCCAGCACGCGAATTGGTGGACTTGGGAGAAAGTTTGAAGATGAAAAGTCTTCGGTTTTTTATTTATAAAATTTGGGCAAAACAGGAATGGGACATTTCTTGGCTGTATGTCCGGCTGACTTGATTACCCGACCACCACTTCTACAAAGGGCAGATTAGAAAAGTATTTTTTACCGATTTCCAGAATGTCTTCGGCAGTAAACTTTCTGAGAAATGCCAACTTTTCCATGTAAAAATGAAAATCCAAGCCTGAATGATGCACTGATCGAAAGCGATCAATTAAATCAAAAGACGAGCTAAATCTGCCCAGCATTTGCCCAATGAGGTAATTTCTTACTACTTCAAGTTCTTCTTCGGAAACAGCCTCTTGGCTGAGTATTCGTATTTCATTGTAAATTTCAGTAAGAACGTCTCCTGTGTATGCTTTTTGTACATCTGCACCCACTACCCAATAATTGATGTCACCAATCTCAGCTAAGGAAGAACTGATCCCATAAGTGTGGCCTTTGTCTTCTCGGATATTTTTGATCAATCGTGACCCAAAATACCCCCCTAAAATTGTATTGAAAACAGCCAGTGCCTGAAAATCCGGATGAGATTTTGGGATGGACCAATTGCCAATTCTGATACTGGATTGCAAGGCCTGTTGACGCTCCTCATGAATTTTTGGGTTCATCGTGACAGGTGGAAGTATTCCCGGAGTTCCTTCGGTTCTGGATGGGATTTTGTTGAGTATAGACTCGATTATAAGAAGTTCATCCGAGTCAAGATTACCGCAGAGGAAGAACTCCGTGTCTGTCAGTAAATTATTTCGGTAATAGTCGATAAGATCGTTTCGTTGAACATTATCTACATGTTCTTCGGTGATTTCCAGTCCGAAAGGGTGATTTTCTCCAAAAAGAGCCTTTCGAAACAAATGGCTTGCCCGTGAAGCTGATTTTTCCTTTTCCAAGCGTAGGCTGAGCTTTCGCTGGGATTTCCTTTTTTCAAGACTTTCCTCCGGAAAAACCGCCTGATCAAAAAGGGAACTAAATACAGGTAATACCTCAGATAGATGCTTTCTGGTGGTGACGAGACTCATCCCCTCATGTGAATAAGTCAGTAGCGGATGAACTTCCGTGGCGTGGAAATCGAAAAATTCAGAAAGTTGGGATTCAGAGTACGTGTGTGTGCCTTCTGTGAGCATTTGCAAGGTAAAGGACGAGACCAGCGATTTTCCCAAGGAGAGGATTAATCGTTGGCTTTTTCCGATGACTTCAAGTTTTACCGCATCCAGATTTGGAGTTGGGATAAAAAACAGAGTCCTGCTTCCTGTGAGTTTCCGCGCTTGTGGAGCGGGCAATACAAAGTCTTCCGGAATGATGAATTCAGGCGCTTTTGATCTGTTTAGATGCATTAATTGCTGTTAATCGTGTAAAGCAGGGAGAATCGGAGCGTCTCAGCCAAGGGGTGGTTTTGTACTTGGGGCACTAAATAAGAAAAGTCGAAACCAATCTTTTTGAGAGTCATTCCCAGTCCCATGGTGAAATATCTTCGTCCACCCTTGCTTGGATTTTCATAAAAATAGCCCGTTCGTAAAGCGAATTTTTCAGCGTATTTGTATTCTACGCCAAATGAAATGTTGAATTCTCTTAGCTCCTCATTAAACCCGTCAGGTGCATCCGAAAATGATCCAAACATGCCTGAAATCAAGGCCCTGTTAGGGTCTTCTCCCGCCTTTATGATCAAGTTTCCATTTTCGTCTGTAGCAAGAGAACCGTCCTGATTGGTCTCATACAGTGGGGGAGTAGGTACCATTAGTTTGTTGAAATCCAGTGCAAAAGTGATCGAATTGACCGGATCAAAATTGATTGAATAGGCAGTGCCTATGCGGAAGTTGGTCGGGATATAGTCCAGATCTTCAGCACTGTTGTAAGTGATTTTAGGACCAATATTGGTAATAGCAGCACCCCAAGACCAAGTCCCGTCTTTTGCGCCGATGAAGATGGGTTTTTGATAATAGAGTCCGATATCAGTTCCGACACTGATTCCAGGCTTAGCTTCTGATCCTCCGGCAGAGGAGATATTTCCTGAAAGATTGGAATGAATGAATCGAGCTGAAATCCCCAAACCAAAGTTTTGCGATAGTTTTCGGGAGTAAGTGCCTCCTATGGCAATATCTCTTGGGTTAAATTCCCCCAATGGATTACCGACTCCATCAGTCAGTTGAATATTGCCCATATTGAAATAGCGCATATCAAATCCAAAAGCAGAATTTTCATCAATTTTTTTGAATCCTGTCAAATAACTGACCGACATATCATTGACTAACCTGCCAAGCCATGGAGAGTAAGAAAGTGAAAAACCCAAATCATCTTTAATAAATGCAAGCTTTCCTGAATTCCAATGCGCAGAATTAGCGTCAGGGGATGTAGCTACTCCCACGTCACCCATTCCGGAATGTCGGGAATCAGGGGCGAAATTTAAAAAAGGAACAGCTGTGGTGATTACACGTCTGTTTGGATCTTGGCCGGATATAATTACACTGTTTTGGGCATAGGAAGAAAAACCACCCAAGGCGAAGACGATTAAAAGAGTGCTTTTCCAGCTTTCTATAGCCTTTATTTTCATCGAATAATTATTTTTCCACTGACCGAATCCGAGGAAAAGTCAGATTCTGACTGCAGCGCTAATTTGTAAATATAAGTTCCTTTTGCTGGATATTTTGATCGGCTTTGCAAAAATATCCATGACAAAATATGAACATTCTCTTCAGCTCCTACCAAACGAAATGATTCCGAAAATAGTATTTGACCGGTTAGCGAGTAAACTTCCAAAGTAAGATTTAGGTTTTTCCCCGGACGATTGTGTTTGATTTCAAAATTACTTTCAACTGATGTGGGATTTGGATAAACTTTATGATCCAGAATTTGCATCAGATTGCTTCCTTTAATTTCAACTTCCAGACTAAGCGAATTTTCATTCCCAACAGTATCCCAAGCTCTGATCAGAATGCTATTTTTTCCTTCCAACAAACCTTCCAAGAAAACTTTAAAGCTTCCTTCCCTGTAATCGCCATTTTTTGCAAGGTATATTTCATTCAGGATGATGGGAGACTGATCATTGACTTGAATGCTGAGGTCCTGACCAGGGATAAATCCGGAGACATTGATTCCACTTTGGTCAACAAGCAACGCTTCAATTTCGATTCTTGTAGCAGGAAACAAAAAAGGGCCTGCTTCTTGACCGTTGAGAATTGGTCTAATTTCCGGTCCGGTCGTATCCGTGTTCGGGTTAGGTTGTATTCCTCCTATTACAGGTTTTTTGCTGCCGATGGCTTGTAGGCCTGTTCGGGTATCCCAAGCTCGGATTCTGAGATTTCCATTTCCAAATTTCGGATTGATACCCCTTGGAATAAGGAATTTGGCTTCTAGAATTCCAGCCTCAATTTTCCCTTGACCCTTAAAAATCAATACTTTTTCTTCTTCAAATTCATAGGGACTGCTTTCATCTCCCAGAGTTTGCTGAGTCACAGGTTTGTCCCGGACTTCAATTTGATATTCCCCATTGAATCCGGACTGGAATGCCTGAGTCAATGGATCGATGACTTCTGCTTTTAAAACTATTTCCTGAAATGCCTTCAGCGTGTCTGCCGGTGTACCACTTTTCCCATCTGTGATAGCTGTTATTTTTAGCTCAAGGTCGGGAATGGCAAGCTTGAGGCTAGGATCTCCCAGAAGTGAAAAGTTTCGATTTAGTGCGCCGTTGAGGCTTTGGTTTTTTGTGTTTTTGAAAATTGCTCCAAAAGTTTGGTGTTGCCCTTCATTTTTCCGGAAAACTTCTTTGATAAAAACCTCATTCAATGCAAAATTGACACTGCTAAATACAGGCCTTCCCGTAGTCAATAAAGCAACAGCGCCTTTTTCCCGGGCGAAAAGTAATTCTTCGGCGGCCGACCTTACAAATGGACTGTCATGTCTTCCAAATTCACAAGTTGCCGTGACCCATAGCGCCAGTTCCTTTTGTCTAGCCCAATCTGCAATGTCGGGGACTCTGAATATCTCCTCTGCCGTCAACGTGGTTTCATTTCCGTGACCGATGTAATTGAGTATCAAAGTGCCCTCTTCCAATGTCTTTGCCAAGGCTGCCTTTGCTTGTGGAGCGCTCTGTCTTGTCCCTGATCTCTCTTGCTCGAACCTGTCCAAATAAAGCTTTTGAACCAGAAATTCGGGATGATTTTTCGTCAAATAGGCCGCGTGTGCTTCTGCATCCCTGACGTGGATATTGTTGTCCGCATCGTCAGCTAAAAAAGTAACCCGAGAGGATTTGGGCGAACGAATGGGGTTTGTCTCATAGCGAATGATTTTTTCGACCATCTCATTCGCTTCCGTAAAGTTGATCGCCGGAAGCCTTCCCACGCCGATTTGCATCGGTTCATCGCCTTCGCGTGATTCTTCCCAAATGCCCTGTCCCCAATCAATCAAGCCATAATAGTCATCTGAACTGAATGTAGTAAGGGGATTCAAGCTTTCGCGACTTGTGTAGATCGGAACCAGATTCGGTCTTCCTCCCAGTTTTCTCTTATAATCAAACGTGCCTTTGCCAAGGAGTAGCACGTTCTCGATTTTTTTATCCTTTTGGTATTGATAAGCAATGAAATTTCTGATTGCGTTGAGATCAGGATTACCATAGCCGAAGCTTTGATAGATTTGGTCAGTAGTTACTACTGAGGTTTTGACCCCCATTCGTTCCTTGTGAGTACGCAGTTTGGTTGCTGACGATAGCAAAAGCGGGGAAGTGATAATCAGGAGTTCAGGAGAATTATCCGAATCTCTTAAATCTGGGAAGACAGGTTTTAATTTCTCGATTTCGGTCACCTTTGTGGGTGAGAAGATTACCCACTTTTTACCCAAAGCAATGCGCCCTGAGCTGGGATTGAATGCTGTTGGATTGAAAAAATCACTTACTTCCCATGTTTGAAAACGCGGGTCTAAAGTTATGGTGCCCGGGTTTTCTGCTTCAAAAATCCCTTCTGTCAGGTTTGAATTTGAAAATGGAACGCCGACCACGAAATAATCCAAATAACCGGCCGATTCTGAGCCTGAACCCTGAAATGTAAATCTGATTTGTGAAAGTAAATTCCCGTTTGGATTGATTCTCAAATCAAAAATTGCCTCGCGTCCTTTCGTTCCAAAAGTGGAATTTGGAATGGAATTAAATGCAAGTTCTCCCAAAAGCTCGTTTCCCGTGAGTATCCTCATGGTGGAATTGGAAAAAGATTGGGCCATCAATTTCCCATGCAGAATCCAGGGCAGTGAGGCCTCCGATCTCAAGGCTAGGTTGACATTGAGACTTTGTCCCTGACGGATGGGGGCCGAAAACCAATTCCTGCCAGAGTTAAGAATATTAGTTTTCTCCTCTTTGAATGTAGTGAACCTATACCAGACTTGGTTTGGGTTTGAAGCTTGTGAATTGGCAGACTTTTGCGGAATTCTTAGCGGATTCGTTTTTTTTCCAATGAGAAAACTCAGGGAATCAGAAAATAAATGGTGGGAATAACTCAATCCATTTGGAGAAAAAGTGAGTGTATTTGGACCTGAGAGAAAAAAATAAAGATTACTGCCGCTTTGTAAGGCCGGAATTTCCTGAAGATCCATTTGATCGGCTTGGACTTGTTGGGGAAGCATGCCGGGGAATCCGTAGACGCTGACTTCAGAAAGGTTGGCAAAGCCAAGTTTTGCGGCCTGTTCCGCAGAGATTCTATAGACTCCCTGATTTATGGTTTTAAACTGAAAAAAATTTGATTGCGCAAAAGAGAGCCTCGCGAAAAGACTTAAAAAAAGACCAATACCCCAAACTGTAACATTCCACCTCATTCACTTCCTATTGCATTTTCGATCACAGATAGTCCAATATACGCCAAAATCACCAGAGGGATGCCTGCCAATTGGAGCCAGGCGAATATACTTATGCTGAGAATGATAAGAATATAGCGAAAGCGATTTTTAGGAAAAGAAAGACTTTTGAATTTCAAAGCGATAAGGGGAAGTTCGCTTATCAATAGAATAGCGAAAATCCATGCTAAAAAGATCAATAAAACCGGGGAGTAAAGCCAGCTTCCAAGGGTTGGCCATGTAAGTGCCAAATAGGGAAGGGTACTCAGAAATAAGGCATTTGCAGGAGTCGGTAGCCCGATGAATCGGTCGCTCTGTCTGGTATCCAGGTTGAATTTGGCAAGGCGATAAGCTGAAAGCATGGGGACAATCAAGGTCAAATAAGGAAGTAAAGACGCCGATTGAACTTCATTTTTTGTCATCATAAAGAGAATCAAACCCGGCAATACTCCAAATGAGACAACATCCGCGAGCGAGTCCAATTCTTTTCCAATAGCACTCTGAACTTTGAGTAGTCGGGCAACAAACCCATCCAAAAAATCAAATACTGCGGCAATCAGTACAAAGTAAGCACCGGAAAGAATATTCCCATTTAACACCCATATAATCCCCACGACTCCAAAAAGTAAATTGAGGAGTGTAAGTAAATTTGGGATTTGGGCTTTGATCTTCATTGGATGGCCCGTTCTCCTACAAACGGATTGTAGATTTTTTCGAAGGCTATTTTGGTTTCCGGGCCGTGACCTGAGTAAATAACCGTTTCAGCAGGAAGGGAGAAGAGCTGGGTTTTAATTTTCTCCAACAATAAGGCATGATTTCCTCCCGTGAGATCTGTTCTGCCAATGCTTCCACGGAAAAGCGTGTCCCCGGCGATGCACTGCTTGCTTTTTTCATGATAAAAAACCACGTGGCCCGGTGCATGTCCCGGTACAAAGAGTACTTTAAGTAATTCTTCTCCCACCTTGAATTCCTGTCCTTCTGTTAAGAAGTAATCTGCCTCTGAGGATTCATAGCCTTGAAAACCATAATTAGGAGCATAGACTTCCACTGACTTCAGTACAGGGATTTCTTTTTCATGAATCCATAGTGGTATTCCGAATCGCTTCTTTGCCCAGGCATTGCCTAGAACATGGTCGATGTGGCAGTGCGTATTGAGAAGGTGAAGTACTTTCAATTCCTTTGAAATTACAAAGTCCTCGAGATCCTTTCGTTCACCCACAGTATGACATCCCGGATCAATCAATACAGCGCTCCCCAGGTCATCATAAGCCAAATAGGTGTTTTCTTGAAAAGGGTTGAATGTGAAGGACTTGATATAAAGCATTGCAAAAGTTGATGTGATCGCAGCAAAGTAATGAATTATGCCTTTAATTTGGGTTATGGAAATTGATTTTTTGATCATTGGACAAGGCATCGCCGGTACAGCACTGGGCTACAGACTGGAGCATCTAGGTCAAAGGATTGTGATTTTGGATCAACCGGAATCAAACAAAAGCAGCCGTGTGGCAGCGGGCTTATATAATCCTGTGACAGGTCGGAAAATGGTGAAATCCTGGATTGCCGAATATCTTTTTCCGGAAATTGAACCGTTTTATGAGGAATTGGAACGAGTCAGCGGGAGGGAATTTCTGACGAGAAAAAAGATTTATCGCCCTTTTCACTCCATCGAAGAACAAAATGAGTGGATGGGTCATTCAAGTGATCCTAAAATCGGGATGTTTATCGAGGAGATTTTTACAAAAAGTCAATATCCCGAGTTGCGAGATCCATTTGGCGGGGTACTTTTAAAGATGTCCGGCTGGTTGAATATCAATGAATTTCTCGATGGAATGGCTTCATACTTTGGGGAGCGATTGATTTTGCAGGAGTTTGATGAAAAATTGCTTGAAAAGTGCGCAGATGGCTGGAAGTATAAAACTATGACTGCTAAAAATCTGGTTTTTTGTAATGGACTTGGTGCGTTAAAAACTCAGTTTTTCAATTATTTACCCTTTGCTCCTGTGAAAGGAGAAATTCTCGAGGTAGCGCAAGACTTTGATCCTGATTTCATCGTAAATAGAGGAGTGTTTAGAGTGCAATTGAGCAAAGGGATTTATCGGGTAGGATCCACGTATACTTGGCATGATTTGGACATTGGGCCCACCGAGACCGCTAGAAATGAGATTATAAGTAAGCTCTCTGATGTAGTAAAGGTGCCGATTGGAGCAATAAAAAGTCACAAAACAGGGATTCGTCCGGCGACTAAAGATCGAAAACCATTTCTCGGCAAACATCCTACTGAAGACGGCGTTTACATTTTCAATGGATTCGGCGCTAAGGGTGTATCTCTTGTGCCGTATTTTAGTAAAATAATGACCCAATACCTGATAAAATCTCAACCTATCCAAACTGAGGTGGATATAGCTCGGTATTTTAAGTATATTTAAAACCTATCAATCCTGATCCGAATGCGATATATAGTCTTTCGACTTTTGATCTTATGTCTCTTCATCGGAAGTTCTTCCATTTCTTGGGCTCAGTTTGACCAAGAGCGATTTGGTAAAAACCGTATTCAGCACAAAGAACTTCAGTGGTATTTTTATTCGTCCAATAATTTTGAGGTTTACTATTATGATCGAGGGGGTGCTAATGCCAAAATGGCAATTGAATATCTAGAGGCCGAGTTTGATAAACTCACGCAAATGATCGGCTATGTAGCCTATACCAAGCCTAGGATTTATATCTATAACTCTCCTGAAGAAGGTCTTCAAAGTAACCTGAATCTCAATAGTCAGAAATACACTGAAGATGGTCAGACAAGGTTTACAAGACTGATAGCTGAGGTCTCGTACAAAGGGCGAGTGGACCAATTCAAAGCGGATATTATTTATGCCACTTCCAAGGTCATCATCAAGGAGATGCTATACGGCGCTTCGGTTGCTGATGCGTTCCAGGCTAATCTGGTCAATGATTTTCCGGCTTGGTATATTGACGGGGCGGCACTTTATCTTGCCAAAGGTTGGAGTAGGGAAATGGATGACTTCATCCGGCAATATTTAAGAGATAATAAAAATCCGAAAATCCTGAATCTAACAGGAATAGAGGCCGGTTTGGTAGGACAATCCATCTGGAATTACATCTCTGAAAAATATGGCCGTAGATATGTCTCCAGTATACTCAACTTATCACGAATCAATAGAAACGAGGAAAACAGCATAGCCAATACGATTGGTGTAAACGCGAAGGTGTTTTTTGAAGACTGGAAAAACTATTATCTAAAAATTAATGAACCCGTCTTTGCCTCCTTCAAAAGCGTTTCTCCAGAGTCGGCAATCGCAAGAACATCTTCAAGGGTAGATGGTGCAATCAGCGACATTAAATTTAGTCCCGATGGACTTTTGCTCGGATATGTGCTCAACAATGCCGGGAAATTTAAAGTAATTGTACGAGATCTCTCCAATGGTACCGAGCAGACCATTTTCCAGGGAGGAGCAAGCTATGATGAACTTTCTCCTAATCTGCATTCTCCGATCATAGCCTGGAGAGACTCTGCTAATTTGGCAATAGCTTCCTTCAAGAGAGGTTTTACGACTTTGAGACTTCGGTCGATTGACGGATCAAATCAGGATAAGATTTTTCTTAGAAATATCACTCAGATCTTAAGTCTCGATTTTAATGAATCAGGCAAGAATATGGTTCTTTCAGCCATCTCCAATGGAAAATCTGATATTTATACACTCAATGTAAGGGGCCAAGGCAAACGGCTGACAAACGATATTTTTGATGATTTAACTCCTGTTTTTCTGAACGATTCAGTCATTGTTTACTCATCAAATTACGTGGTTTTTCCTGATTCAGTCTTGACGGCTACTCCTGATATTAATGTTTTACCTAATCAGTATAACCTGATTAGAGTGGATGTATTGAAGGATACCACCATTTTCACAAAGCTCACTAACTCCAATAGCAAAAACATCCATCCGCGTAGATTAAACAGTAATACCCTGCTCTACTTGAGTGATTTGAGCGGAATCACGAATTTGATGCGTTTCAGCATCGGTAATCAGGTTTCCAATCAAATATCAGCGTTTGACAAGAGCATAGAGGTTTTTGACGTGACCAGCAGAATGAATAAAATAGCCTACGCGCTGAGAAGTGGGAAAGAATCACTTTTGTATGTGGAAGGCTATAGTGGCGTGGACCAATTTACTCCCAGTACGCCCCGGGTCCAACTCGCTCAAGCTAAAGACTTAAACGAACGCTTGGCAGCGAGGAGATTGCTCGAGCAAAGAACAAATGCTGCAGCGCAATCGCCATCAATACCCGCTCCAATTCAAGAGCCTGCACCAATCGATACACTTCAAATAAACAGGACTTCTTCAATTAATCTGGATCGATTGAGATTTGAGTCTGGAAAAGGTATCGATACAGAAAATTACACTTTTGACACGCTTCCACAGCTTAAAACCCCAGCAGAAACTAACCGTCCTGATTTGACGCGAACGAATCTCCTGGAATCTTTCAGAAGGCAATCTTTACAAAAGAGGGTGACGGGGCCAAGGAGAATGGAACCCCAGTTTTTCACCAATCATATCAATACCAGGGCCGTTGTTGATCCACTTAGAGGGTTTGGCATCAGCCTCAACGGGAAAATGAGTGATGTTCTCGATAATCACATTTTTTCTGCCGGGATAATGACTGCATTGAATTTTACTTCCGGAGGAGATGTTTGGTTTGAATACGATTATTTGAAAAGTAGACTTGATTTTAGAGGTAGGTTTGACAGAAAAACCATCCGAGTTTCTGAAAATGATATCTCTTTTCAAAAGTATGTATTGACCCAAATTGAAGCGGGTGTTTCCTATCCTTTAAATATCAATTCGAGATTTTATGTTGCGCCCTTAATTGCAAAAACCCAATATTTTAATCTAAATGCAGATTCCTTGATCTTTGGCCAAGTTCCCGATCAAAACCGTTTGGACGTCAATTATGCCGGAGGAAAGGCAGAATTTGTTTACGATCGAACGGAGCCAATGGGACTTTATTCCTTTACTGGTCTAAAAGCCAAGGTTGGCTTTATGCATTACCAAGGCTTGAATCATGCGAATCGTTCATTCAGTAATTTTTACTTAGATCTTCGCAATTATCAAAAGATTCACAAAAACATCACCTTGGCCTCCAAGCTATATGTAGGGTCTTTTATGGGGAAAAATCCACAAAATTACCTCATTGGCGGAATGGACAATTGGTTGTTTAATGAGTTTTACAATCCACCATCCAACAGACCCGAACCTTCTCCGGTGAGAAATCCCTCCGGCGCGGAAAATTCAAATATTCTCTTTGCTGATTTTGTAGATCTAAGAGGATATGACTATGACGAAATCAGGGGTAGAAACGTGATTACTTTTACTACAGAATTAAGAATTCCGCTATTCTCATATCTGTCCCGAGGTAATATTACTTCCAACTTTGTAAGAAACTTCCAGCTAGTCGGGTTTTATGATATCGGATCTGCATGGAATGATTTTGCACCATGGGAGCGTGTCAATGATCAAAACACAGAAGTGATCAATACACCGGGGTCCCCTTTTGTGGTGGTGCTCAACAATTTCAATAATCCATGGCTCCAAAGTTATGGAGCGGGATTGAGGACTGTTTTAATGAATTATTACGTCAAATTCGACGTAGCCCGTCCAATCCGAAATTATGAGACCGAAAACCTGAAGTTTTACTTTACTTTAGGTTATAATTTCTAATTGCTAATAATTTATGATCAAATCAATGACCGGCTTTGGTGTTGCCGGATTTGAGAATGAGCAAATGATGATTCAAATCGAAGTTCGGTCGCTCAACTCAAAAATTTTGGATTTATCCATCCGTAGCCCACGACAATTTTCTGATAAAGAGTCTGAAATTCGGGGATTAGCCCAATCCATTCTAGATCGTGGAAAAGTAAGTGTCTCCATCGAATTTGTTCCGAGAGGAAGTGAAAATCTTCCCATCACAATTAATCAGGGCCTTTTTAAGGCTTATTTTGAGGAATTCAAAAACCTGGCTGAGTTAGTTGGGACTCCTTCAAATGACTTATTTAAGCTTGCCTTACAGTCTCCAAATGTAATCACTTCGATTCCAATGGAAAGAGAAGATGGTGATGATTGGGAGCAGACTAAATTGGTGTTGGAAGAAGCGTTGAAAAAATGTGACGGCTTCAGAATAGACGAGGGCGCTTCATTGTATTCCAAACTCGAGGAAAATATTACGGTGATCAGATCCGCTTTTGAGCGGGTCAAACAGGAGGAACCTATCCGAAAAGAGCGAATCAGACAACGGATCCGCAATCATTTTACCCAATGGATGGATGAGAATTCTTTTGATGCCAATCGATTTGAGCAGGAACTGATCTATTATTTCGAAAAACTTGATATCACTGAAGAGCTCGTAAGGTTAGAAACCCACCTAGATTACTTCATGAAATCGCTGAGCGAAGAAAATGGTCAAGGTAAAAAACTAGGGTTCATCAGTCAGGAAATTGGTAGAGAGATTAATACCATCGGATCCAAAGCAAATGATGCGGAAATTCAAAAGCATGTCATCCTAATGAAGGATGAACTGGAAAAAATCAAAGAGCAATCACTTAATGTGTTATAGTAAAGGGGCTGTCTCATAACTGTTTCTTGTCACATTGAGTCTTAAATATTCCGGGAACATACAAAAAGGGAATGACAGGGTTTTCCATGCGAAAGGCGGTAGGCAGGGTTGGAGCTTTGGCAAATCTTGTCCCGATAGCTATCGGGATTGGTTCTTTTGGGTCAAGCCAAAAGAACGAAGAAAAAGAATAGGCTAACCAAAATGCGATGGCCTTTTAACTTGTTGAAGGGAAAATAGTAATGCATATAACCGGAATAGAATTTCGAATTATTAATATTTTCAAAACAAAATATACCCTGTCATCGGTAAAAGAGTGAAAGCGGTTACTATTGAACCAGGCCACATTTCGACTTCCTGCCCTCCGGGAGGCGGGTGTTCAATGTGCCATACAGGACTTATGAAACAGCATCTTGGGGGGATTTTAATTCGGAACAAGTCGGGGAAGTCCTATTTAAAAATACAGTAAGTCTCAAATAGAAAAACTTTTATGAATATTTTTCCAAAAGAAACTTACATCGAAAGAAGGAATCAGCTGAAGAAGAAAATGGGCTCCGGTCTGCTTCTTTTTTTAGGAAATGAAGAAAGCAGCGTCAACTTCAAAGACAACTGGTATCCGTTCAGGCAGGACAGTACCTTCCTTTATTTCTTTGGTTTGAATATGCCGGGTCTTGCCGCAATGATCGACATAGACCGGGACGTGGAGATCATTTTTGGAGACAATCTGACTATAGAAGAATCAATCTGGCAGGGATCTCATCCGGCTCTTCTTGACTTGGCATCAGAGATTGGAGTGGAAAAAACAATTTCCAAAAGTGAAATCTCCAAGTTTTTGTCATTATTGGATAACCAGCGCATCCATTTTCTACCTCCCTATCGCCCGGAAAATTCTCAAAAACTTGCCGAATGGCTGGAAAAATCGCCAGTAGAAATTCAGTCACAGGCCTCAGTGGATTTTATCAAGGCCGTTGTTTCCCTCAGATCAGTCAAGTCAGAAGAAGAAATCCAAGAGTTGACCAAAGCGGTGAACATCAGCGTCAGCATGCACAAAAAATTGATGCTTGAAGCCAAACCGGGAATGAAGGAACACGAGCTCCTTGGCTTGGTGACAGGTCAGGTCCTTTCCTTAGGCGGCAGCTTATCTTTTCCACCTATCATTACCATAGACGGGCAAATCCTCCACAATCACAACTATTCCAATACGCTGGTAGAGGGGAAAATGCTCTTGGGGGATTTTGGAGCCGAGTCAGGGATGCATTATGCCGGTGACATCACCCGGACTATCCCCGTGGGTTCAAGATTTACGGACAGCCAACGGGAGGTCTATCAAATCGTACTCCATGCCTATCAGACCGCTGTGGACGCATTAAAACCCGGGATCCGATTTAAGGAAGTTCACCTCCTGGCATGCAGAAAACTGGCAGAAGGGCTTAAAGACTTGGGGCTGATGAAAGGAGATTTGGATGAAGCTGTCAATCAAGGTGCCCATGCCTTGTTTTTTCAGTGTGGCTTGGGACACATGATGGGCATGGATGTCCACGATATGGAAGATTTGGGTGAAGAATATGTGGGATATACCGAGGATCTCAAAAAAAGCACGCAATTTGGGCTGAAGTCACTTCGATTGGGAAGAGAATTGGAAAAAGGATTTGTGCTTACCATTGAACCCGGGATTTATTTTATACCCAAACTGATCGATCTATGGCAGGCCAAAAAATTACACCGCGAATACATTGATTACGAAAAACTGGCTCGGTATCGGGATTTCGGCGGGATTCGGGTGGAAGATGCCTATGTCATTACCGAAACCGGATCAATGCTCTTGGGTGATCCACTGGAAATAGAGATCAAAGCTGTGGAAGGTATCAGGAAAGGAAAAACAAGCTTTTGATTTTCTGCTTCAAAAAGAACCCAGAACCCATTCGTCACTAAAATCCATTTCGAAATCATCATGAATAGAAACAGATTAACTGCAGCTTTATTTTTTTTCATAACAGCATATACCCCTTTCGACGGAATCGCCCAATACGAAGCAAAAAGACCCAAATGAGATGCACAATGTCTATGAAGCTCCTGAATATGCAGCTATACGCAGGGACTCACACGCCAAACTAAAAGAAGTGCGAGCCTCCTATGGGGATTCGGATGAAATGGATCAAAAGTTTATTGACCTTTTCAATTCATACTGGAAAGATGAAGTGCTCCTAAATAAAATTTATAGGAATTCCCTTTTAAATCAGTAGGCGAATTTTCAATGGTTTTTGGCAGGAAGACCGGAGACAGAAGAAGGCCTGAAATTAGATTTAAAGCCTATTTCCAGTATTTGTTTTTATGTACTGGAAAGATAGAGTGAATTCTCAATGGTTAATTTACTAAATACCTAAAAACTAGTATTACTTGGTGAATAGTTTAGACCTGTCAGGTTTTGAAAACCTGACAGGTCTTACTCTCTCCAAATTCAGTCCCGATTTGTGATTTTATTCATCAAATTACTCAATTCAGCAACTTTCTCAGGATATTTCAAAAACAGGTTTTCCTGCTCCCGTGGATCTGATGAAATTTGGTAAAGTTGCCCTGTTGGCCCTACGATTTCCGGGGTAATATGAGCAGGAACCGTAAATCCTCCGGAACCCAAGCCTTCAATGAATTTCCAGTCAACAACGCGAATTCCATACAGGTTTCCCGAGGAGTGATGAACCATGTCATTGCGATGCGGCTTGTCCCACTCAGCCCGAAACACCTGTGAAAAACTCTCACTGTCTCTGCCTTGATTTTCGGAAGATACCAGCCCAAGCAAATCAGACAGGGTAGCAAAAAAATCAGTCAGACTCAGTAAATGAGGGTATTGGGCATTTCCTGGAATTTCCTCCGGCCAGGACATAATCAATGGAATCCGGTGACCCCCATCCCATACGTCGCCTTTTTGGCCTTTGGTTCCGGAATTGGAATTGTGTCCCTGAAGTTTGATCTCTTCCTCCGGCCAATAGGCACCGTTATCACTGGCAAATATGATTAGGGTATTTTCATCGATCTTGTTTCGAATCAAGGTTTCCCTGATCTGCGCTACGATATCATCGATTTCCATTACAAAATCTCCATACAAGCCGATATCCGATTTCCCTCTAAATTTATCCCCTGGCATCCAGGGTGTATGCGGCCCGGTCAATGGCAGGTATAGGAAAAATGGCTGAGCGGCGTTTTTGCTCACCTGACTATCGATAAAGGCGATTCCTTCCCTGACAATGGTAGATTGGCAGGTTTCTATTCGGAATGATTTGGACATTTCTCCCTGTCTCCACCAGACCCCCTTCTCCCAATATACAGCTAAGCTATCCGTATGCTTTTTGTCCCAGGCATATAGGGCACGCTCTTTTCTGACCGGATATACTGATGTGGTCAGCACGATGTCCGGATCAATTACTTTATGATTTCTGAGAAAAACATAAGGCGGAATATCCAGGGAAGCGGGATGAATGAAGGAGTAATCAAATCCAACATTGTTGGGACCTTTCTTGACTTCTTTGGAATAATCGACATTCGAGTACCCTGTCTTTTGATCAAGCTTAGCCGGCAAGCCGTCTTTGGTTTGCCAATCAAGTCCCAAGTGCCATTTGCCAATGACAGCAGTCGCATAGCCGGATTTTTTAAGAGTCGAAGCCAAGGTCTCTCTTTCTTCCTCAATCACCGGCCGATCGAATCCTCCGATTCCGTAAGCAGCTGTTTTTGATCTGAAAGCATAGCGTCCTGTCAGCAATCCATACCGGGAAGGAGTACAAACGGATGCACTTGAATGGGCATTGGTAAAGGAAATTCCTTGTTGTACCAGCTTGTCGAGCGAGGGTGTTCGAATCTTGGAATCAGGATTTAAGGTGCTGATATCCCCGTAACCCATGTCATCGGCAAGGATTATTATAATATTAGGCGACTTTGCTGACACCGCTTTCTTTTGCGCCAAACAAGGATGTACCAGCCCAATCAGGATAAATATTAATCTGAAAAAACCAAAACTACTGTTTTTTAATTGCATGAATTATTCGTGACAACAAACTTTAAAGGAATATACGCTTTCTTATGAACAGTCGAAATCTCTTCAGGTTTTGGGCAAGAAACTTATACCTCATCAATTGCTGCATCCGACAAAAAAATCAAAATCTATCGTTCGTACCTCAGGGCTCTACCAGACAACAATTAATCAACAATAAAATTGGGATCCTCAGAATATTGGTTTTAACCAATGTTTTCTTTAGCTTTTTCTTTCAAAATCAAAATCCATGAAACCATTCTTAAGCCTATTTCTATTTCTGACTTTCCTTTTTCAGCAAGTATCCTTCTCCCAGGAAAAACCACTCCGCATCATGTTTATCGGAGCTCACCCGGATGATTGCGATATCAAAGGAGGAGGCACTGCCGCCCTCTTCGCTGCCATGGGCCATCAGGTGAAGTTTCTTTCTATCACCAACGGAGATGCCGGACATATGGAAATGGGTGGCGGAATGCTCGCCAAGCGACGCTACGCAGAAACTCAAGAAGTGGCCAAGCGATTGGGCATCACCTATGATGTCCTGGACAACCATGACGGCGAACTCCTGCCCAATTTGGAAATCCGCCTGGATGTGATCCGGAAAATACGCGAATGGGATGCCGACGTGGTGATTTCGCACCGATCCAATGACTACCACCCTGATCACCGCTATACCGGGATTCTGGTGCAGGATGCAGCCTTTATGGTTGGTGTTCCCAACATCGCCGCTGATACTCCTCCCCTTCGCAAAAATCCAGTTTTCCTGTACTATCAGGATAATTTTCAGAAACCCAACCCCTTCCATCCACACATTGCCATCGACATCACATCTGTGATTGACAAAAAAATAGATGCCTTGGATGCCCATGTGTCGCAGTTTTACGAGTGGCTTCCCTGGATCGCCAATGATCCCGATGTCATCCCTGCCGGAGCGGCAGAACGCAAAGCATGGCTGAAATCCAAGCGCACTTCAGCACCGAATCCAAGTGTGATGAAAGCCTTGGAAGAATGGTATGGGAAGGAAAAAGCAGCTCAGGTGAAATTTGCTGAAGCCTTTGAGATCTGTGAATACGGAACTCAGCCCAATAAAGCCGAGATAATAAGACTGTTCCCGATGTTGCGATAGGTTACCTACAAAAATCCATGCACTATCCTTGTCAAATTTGGAAGTTTTGAAAAATTGAAAAAATCTACTCTAATCACTATGGATACTATTAAAAACCCGACCTACCCTGTCCTTTTTCTTTTATCCCTGATTTTTCAATACTCTTGTAGTCAGAGAAGTGCTTCCAACGAAGAAGAAATCTTTGGAATCGACTTCAAAACTCCAAAATTCAGATTAGTAGAAACTGACACCTTTTTCTTCAACAACTTCGTGGATTGCAACATGGCAGAAGCTTGGATTGGGGATACGCTGAGAATTTTTCCCGGAAAATATGGTGAAGATCCGGTTTGGGGGTTTTCGGATGAACTCAAATTTGCAAGTGGAGCAAATGCTGATGAAGTTTTCAGCACTGCGGCTTCGGAATACATTGCCCCTACCATTACAAAAAATGCCCCTATTGGTCAGCCCGGACTTCATGGAGCTGTCTGGTTTGAAACAGTCTATCAGGACTCCAAAGATCCAAGCGGACAAACACTTTACGCCATTTACCACAACGAAAATTATCCGGAGACCCTTCCATTTAACCCGAAAACAGGCGAAGGATATATCGATAAAAATTGGCCTCTTGGGCTGACAGACAGAATCACACCAGCAGCTGTTCCCAGAATCGGAATAATGAAATCAACTGATGGTGGCTGGAATTGGGAAAACAAAGGGCTCTTACTTGAAGACAAACAAGATCGAATGATCCTCAAACCTCACAATACGTCCAAGACTTTTGCCGGCGGTGTTGGAGATCCCTCTGCAGTGGCAGTTGGAGATTATTTATACCTTTTCTATGGTGAATATGGCTATCCTGCGACCTATGACTCCCTTAATTATGATCCTCAAAAAGAATGGGAAGGCCAATGTATCAGCGTTGCACGAATCCGAATCGATGAGCTGGAGAATCCTCAAGGTAAGGCTAGGCGTTGGGACGGAGTCGGATTTAATGCCGATTGGGATGGAATCGGAAAGCCAGTTTCATCACTGCAAATTCAGAGAACAGAAGGCGGTGGCCCAGCTTCTTCACCAACAGGGGGATTCCATTGGGGTCCATCTGTAAGTTGGAATACCTACCTCGAGTGCTGGGTTATGCTCATGGGAAAAGTGGAGGGACAATCCTGGATAGGGGATGAGTTATACATTTCATTTAATCCTCATAAAGAACTCGGGGAAGGAGCAAACTCTCAAGCCTGGACCAAGCCTGAGTTATTGGTAACAAAACCTGGACATGTACTTTGGTATCCATCCCTTCAGCCTTTGAATACGCCCGATGATATTAAGAATAAATACACAAGTTTGAAATTAGGGCAAAAAGCAAGGCTTTTCTTCAAATATTCGGATCTTGGTAAATACATGTCAGAATATATTATTGAATTTGAAAAACCAAAATATTAAATCTGATTATCCGCAATCCTGCCAGTAATTAAGAAATATGCTATAGAAGTTGCGGATAATCGTCCACAGACGACGGTCGACGGTCCGCAGCATGTTCTAAGGAACTTCAAACGATATTTAACAGGGATACTGGTAAAAAAGCGGATATACAAAATATTAAATATGTATGTACGGAACTTTGCCAGTAGATTTTGAATAGACTTAAAATTACCTGAAAACACCAAAAGTTAGGCTTCATCGGACATCGGACACCCGACATCCGGCCCAAATGAGTTATTAAATTTGCTTACTGGCAGAATAGCGTATAATCATAATATTAAAATTATTCAACCCAAGTCCCAAATGAAATCAAAGCCTAGATCTGGGATTTTTTGGTTCTCCGCACTCCTGTTTTCCATTTCCTCATTTGCGCAAACAACAAGCGAATGGTTGCCGGGGAAAAAACATCAATCTTCTACCATTCTTGCTGATTATGTACACTAGCCTGACTCGCCTTTTCGATATGAACTCATGAAGACTATCAAGGTCATTTTGTTGAAGTGACTTTCCCCGGTAAATTACCGTTTAAAATTACATCCGGTATTGAGGTTCTGCCTCGAACATATCCCTTTGAGAATTATGTGCCTGTCAAAAAAATGAGCTCGGTAAATTAATATCCGCACCTTTTAAATCGTAATCACCATTACTTTCATCGGTTTATAATTTGATTTTTATGGTCTGATAGAATGCCCTGATCCCCCATAGTTATCGGGGCATCCCCCTGAGTGATCCCGTAAATACGGGATCATGCTCGATTTCATCTGTTTATAATTGATTTTTTATGGTCAGATGGAATCTCGCATGGTATATAATCATCCCTCTGTGTGACACCGAAAGGGTCATGCTTGATTTCATCTGTTTATATTTTGTTTTTTAATGGTCAGATGGAATGCCCCGGATAATCATTCCCCTGTGTGAGAAGCCTTTCTCATGGGCATTTCATCTGTTTATAATTTGATTTTTATTGGTCAGATGGAATCTTCGCATGAATTATAATCATCCCAGTGTGTGACGCTTTGGGTCATGCTTGATTTCATGTATTTATAATTCGACTCTCAATGAGCAATTTTCAATGGACAATTCTCACCATCCTCCAATCTGCCCATCCATCCAGGATGACCGATCAATCAGGAATTGTTTAAGGCTCTGAATGGACTGATCATAGTTGACTCCGATTCCTTGGTCCCATTTTGCATAGTTGCGCTTCACTGCACCGTTTTTCTGTAATAAGGCAACCATTTCATCCACAGTGGATGCGAGCGTAGCTGTACTCAATTCACTTTTTCTCAGAGCTGTCCATCTCTCTTTCACCGCTCTCTTAAACTGAGGATCTGCCAAAAGCCTGTCCCACCAAAAGGGAACCATCCAGGGGTCATTTTTGACATAGTCATTGTAATTAATCACAAAATCTGTGTCGGGAATTCGCTTTGCCTCATCAAAGCCGATATTAAAATCCCATACAGGTCCCATGGCAAGCTTTCCGTCTCTGTCTTTTTGTAGAAAAGTACTGATGCGATAGGCGTCGACATTGCGACAGAGCTCATTGATGATGAAATAGTCTACGAAAGATCTTACATCGATGAATTGGGTATATGTCCGTACCTCGATTCCGAAATCGTCGGCCAACAATGCCTTTTCGAAGTCTAAAATGTAATTTGAAATAAAGGTTTTTTGGGCAGGGGTAATGTTTTCAGCATTGGGATATTCGTAATTGAAATAAGTCTCCAAAAATTGCTGTGGATGATAAGGGGGCTGAAAGGCCGGAAAACTGAGCGGTTTCCCAAAAATATCAAAAGCACTTCTAAAACTATTTTGCGAGGTATATCGCGCATCGTCATTCCAATTGCTCATGAAGTAAGACAGAGGCTTCCCGTCATGTTCCGGCCCTGCATCGCTTTTATCTATTTTGAGAATGTAGCCCCCTGTCAGATTTGTTGCTGTGGCATTCAGGGATTTGATATCGATCCGATTGGAATCCCGTTTCAGCTTTTCACAGAAAAAATAGAGCCCAAGGTATTCTCCGTTTACCTCCACTTCTACAAATTTGCCGCGGCTGGCATACTTTCCGATTTTCCGGCTCAACTCATAGGCAAGAGGATTATAAATCAATGATTTATCCCAAATGTATTTATCCTTGAAATTGACCACATGTCCGATCAGTCTCCAGTCCTCCTCCTCCGGCATACCGAAAAATGAAACATCCATCCCTTCTCCTGAGGCATCCACCGTTTCTAAATTGAACCCCCTTTTGTCCGAAAGCCGAAATGAGGTCTTTCCCCTGAACTCGATGTCAATCTTTTGCTCCTGAACCAGTTTTTTGCGTTGATAGATTTTCATCGTAGCCAGCACCCCCGGCTCGTAGGGAATTTCTGCACCTCGGGTGTCAATCACCAAATAGGGCAACTCACTTTGCTCGGTATCAATCGCGAACAGCTGTCCATCATCACCTTTTGATACAGGCTGTTCAAATGGCTCTTTACAATTGACAAAAAGCAAAAGTGAAACTAGCCAAATCAGCCAATAAGAGGAATGAAGCGAACTTTTCTTGCGCATGGATTTATTTTTTCGGGAAAATTAAAACTTCTTAGGCAAAGAGACAGGGAATAGACTTTGACTTTTCAAAAATCCCTGAGTTATTTTGGAAACGTAGCATTCAGAGATAAGTTGAAAAATCCCCCGATCAAAAAATGAAAATAATCACGTATTTGATTTTGCCCAAAACTCCAACTTTTAAAGAAATCCTAGTTCAACAAAGAAGTTTGAAAACATTCTTACTACAGGCTTTCCAGCATACTCATCAACTTACCTCTGACCTCTCCTGCCAAAGGTTCAATTGCAGGATTCTGTACAGCTGACATCGCCGCAATTGGGTCCATAATAGTTACCTCAAACTCTGAATTTCCCAATCCACGGATCGTCACATTGCAGGGCAAAAGCGTGCCGATATGAGGCTCGGCTGTTAAGACTTTATCTGCAAAAACCGGATTGCAGGCCCCCAAAATCAGATAAGGAGGATAGTCCTTGTCTAATTTTTTCTTCATAGTTGCCTGGATGTCGATTTCGGTCAGAATCCCAAAGCCTACCTCTTTTAAGGCGGCTTCCACTTTACTTCTTAAAGAAGCCAAGTCTTGGGATGTTACGGTTTTGGACTGATAGTATGACATGGTATTTTTGGTTTAATGTGTGAAAATTCAGATTCTTTGAAATAAGCAAACGGTATAATTTTGAGGTATGCCCGCAGGGGTGATGTGGTCGTAATTGATTCCTTCCATCAGACTAAATTCCTGAGAAAAAAACTCCTCCACCCACATCGATAATCGGATCTTCTGGAGAAACTTTGGATTTGGCGATGAAATCCAAGGAAATCTGAGGCCTCTCCTGATGCCAGCCTACCTTAGTGGTGTCCTTGGCTTGGTAGATATTTTGCCAATGTTCTACAAGGTTTTGTCCCATAAACCGGTGAATTAATCACCAAGTTGGCTATCAAATAATTGATTTACCGTAACCCAAATCACATAGGGGAAAAAATTCTTAATTCATCGACTTCTTTGGTAGAAATAAAAAACTTGAACTATCCGAAGAGTTTCGGACTTGAAATAAAAAAAATGGGCCCCCGGATAAACCGAAAGCCCGTTATATTTATTCAAAAAAATTAACTTTTACCAAGGCTTATTTGTCCCTTGTGTAATCCAGGTTTTTGACCATTGATTATTAGCTCCGCGACCACCTTCATACGGGGTCACTTCCAGGCGATTGATAGCTTTAGTCACTTCATTGTTATTGAAGTTGATTTCATTGCCACCATAGATAAATCGGACAGGCAATACTGGTTCGGGAGAGGCCGGACCGGGTTTAAGTTCCGGGAAACCAGTTCTTCGGAAGTCAAACCAAGCCTCCCCGGCGTTGGTCCAGCTAGCGATCCATTTTTGCTCAATGACTTGCTTGATAGTGCCATTGAATTTTACTTTTGGCTGCACGATAAAGTCAGCAAATCTGATTTCTACACCCCAAGTTTTGAGTGAGGCCCGGATTCCATTTTGATAGTGGCTTTCTGCATTTCCTGCCGAATAACCTTTCAAAGCCGCCTCAGCCAAAATAAAATATACTTCCGAGGCAGAAATAATTCTTGCTTTAAGCAGGGCATGTTTAGCCTGACGATATACATCGGCCAGTTGTGAGGCATGTTGATTTTCCAGCGTTTGACCCGGAGTTGGGTTTCGATTATGCTCAGATGGTGCTACCAGTCCGGGTGGTAAACCCACATAGTTGCGTGTGTCCAGCTTATATCCTAAAAGATCGGGGTTATAATGCCGTGTAAACTTATTTCCTGCTGCAATTTGGGCTACATATTGATCATCTGTAAGTGACACAGTGCCTTGCTGGAGTACTCCATTTCTCCGGATAAAAGGGTCTGTTGCAGTGCTTAGTGTTTTATCCTCTACCCATTGGCAGTGAACTTCTCTAAACCAAACCCGAACTCTTGGGTCCTGATTTTCCAACATCGGATTGAGAAGGGTAGTACTAGGTTTCAGTCGTCGAAAGTTTGAACCGGCATCAAATGACGCGGCAGTTGGCCAAGAATCTCCAGCAGAAGCTCCGATGAAATCCATCACCACGTCCTCAGAGGCATCCGAAATGTAGACTCCCGAACTTACCACCTGCTCGACTCCGGATTTGGCTAGTGCAGGAATTTTTTCAGACAAACGCATGGAGTATCGAAGTAGCAGCGAATTGGTGAATTTATGCCAGCGAGTCACATTGCCCCCAAAGTAAACATCATACTGCGCAATCACTGAGGCGTTATTTGCAGATGCAAAAATGACTGAGGCTGCCTTTAGATCTTCAATAATCCCCCTATAAATCACTTCCTGACTATCAAATGCAGGTAACTGATTTTCAAGTCCAGGCTGACTGCCTTGCAGTGCTTTGGTATAAGGAGCATCGCCCCACAGATCTGTAATCATCCCGAAAATCAAAGATTTCATCGTCAACCCAACAGCTTTGTGAAAAGGTGAATTAGTCTCTTCAGCCCGCTGGATCATAAATTGATTGGTTCGAAGAAGACCATACCAACCGCTCCAGTCCTGCAAGCCCCAATCGTAGTGATTGTGTCCTCCATTCCAGCCATCTTTTTGTGTATGCTGGACTACCCCAGCCAAATCCTGATAACCCAGATTAAGAATGTTCTGCCCTACTCCGACCAAAACCGTAGGCATCAGCATGTTCACATTCGCATTGGATGGAGAGACACCGTTAGGGTTATCGTTGATTTCATCAAGGTCTTTACATCCTCCTACGAGAGAAAAAACCAAGACCAAGGTTCCTAATTTTATATTTAAATTGTTCATGACTTGTGATTTTTCAGGTGATTAAAAGTTTGCGCTGAACTTGAATCCAAATGGCATGGTCCAAGGATTGACATTTTGAAGCTCAATACCCTGCCGGAAAAGATTGGCCGAGTCTCCTTGCTTAGAACCTGTTACCTGGAAAGCACGCTCCGGATCGATACCGATGTCAGCCTTGGTCCACAGGATCAGGTTTCGGGTATACACCGAGATATGAGCACTTTGAAACCCTTTGAGATTGGGAAGCTGATACCCTATGGAAAATTCACGCATTTTCAAAAAAGAAGCATCGAAAGTAATCTGCTCGTTATAACTCCAAGGGTAGCCTGAGGAGGCAGGATAAATCCGGGTACCCGGTCCCCCGAGATGCTCCACATATTCCCCGTTAGAATTGAGGATAACTCCAGGCACAAATACTCCATCATATCCGGGAGCTCCCATATTGACCGGCATTCCTCCTGTTGCCTGGGTATATCCACCTACTCTCGGGAAATTCCCGTTTCGGGGGATAATGTATTTTCCCGGATTTGACTTGAGCAGCTTGCTCAATTCCTCTTGGGAATACAAGCCCCCAGGTATCAGGAGCCCCATCTGTCGGGCAGATTTCCAGTCAGACTCTCCATATCGATAGGTATATGACATAAAGTCCCCCCCTAGTCTGAGGTCAAAACTTGCATCCAAAGTAAATCGCTTATAGCTCAATTTGGATTGAGCTCCGATGATGACGTCTGGATTGAAATTCCCCACTTTCCGACGATCTTCCCGACCATTTTTCGGAATCCAAGAACCATTGGCATTCAAAATCGGCCAACCGTAATACGGAGAGTTTTTATCCTCCACTGTAGCAAATCCTCTACTGTACAAATCGCCGATTTGCCCCCCTACAAAAGTGGAAGCACCTCCATTATTATCCTCCCATAAGGTGATGAAGTCCATGCCGTCAGCCAGCCTATCCAAGGTAGTCCGGATTCGCGTAAAGTTGGCGTTTACATCCCAAGTCAGGCCGTTTGTACGCTTAATCGGCGTAACACCGATCTGGATCTCCCAGCCTTTTGATGAAATCAGACCTGCATTGACCTGCTTCTGTGCAAACCCTGATGAAGCCGGGGTAGGAACGCTCAGAATTTGGTTTTCATTTTTCTGGTAAAAGTAGGTTCCCTCGAATCTCACCCGATTATTCCACAGGTTGAAATCTAAGCCCAACTCCTGTGAGGTATTTATCTCCGGTTTCAAATTAGGATTAAGGAGAGTCCCGGGGTAATTGGTAGTAATGAGGGTGCCCCAATTGGAAGTTCCTAAGATCGGATCCAAAGCGTAAGGGTTGGTATCGTTGCCTGCTTGCGCAAAACCAGCTCTAAACTTCAGCATTGAAATGGATTCCGGAAGATTGAAGGTGTAGTTTGCAAGCCAGCTGAGCGATACTGAAGGGTAAAAATAGGATCGGTTATTGGCAGGAAGTGTACTGGAACAGTCGTTTCTACCCGATATATCCAAGTACAATTGATCCATATAACCCAATGAAGCAACTCCAAAAACAGAATAAATGGCTTTTTCGGAATCAAAATTGGAATACCTCAAACCTGTATTGGGAATGTTGCTGATTCGATACAGTCCCGGTACGATCAGGCCAGCATTAGGAGCGCTCCCCATGTAGTTGTCCCGATAAAACTGCCGCATGATGTTACCCCCTCCATTTAACGAAAGGTTGAATTTGGAAAAGGACTTGGTATAGGTGGTCAGAAATTCAATATTGCTTTCTGTTCGTCCGATATCCTGCAGGTGATAGGCACCTCTTCTTTCCCGGGTGTAGGACCAAGGAATTTTGGTTTCCCTGTTTTCAGTATAGGTATCCAGCGTCATTCTTACATAGGAGGACAGGGTCTCTGTCCACTTATAGTCCATTTTGACATTTCCAAAAACCCTGTCTCTGACGAATCCATTATTGATTCCATAGGCAATGAAATAAGGATTATCATGATTGACGGAAACAGTTTTCTGTTGAATCCCCTCCTGTCCTTCCAGCCAGTAATCTTTGAGATCATTAATATTCACATGGGACCATGCCTACTCCGATTATAAAGAGGGAAATCAAGGCAAACTGAAACTCCGGATTAAGTGCAAAAATCAAAGCTCCCAAGGCCCCCAGGAAAAACGCCGACATAAGGATACGCTTTTCCCGATATTTCTCTACCAATAGTCCCGATGGCAAAGACATCACTCCATACGCAACAAAAAAAGAAAAAGGTAAAAATCCCGCTAGTCCCAGGCTCAGAGAGAAACTCGAAATCAGATCCGGAATGATCGGCCCAAGGATATTAGACATCAGCGAAATGACGAAAAATATCAAAAAGATCAACAGCAGGATCAGGGCTCGTTGTTTCATAGTGCCGGGATTGAGGGTGTGCACCGTCAATATACAAAAGCCCAGAAGTAAAAAAATCCTGACTGGGCAGGAGATTTGATTTTTAGCATTAAAATAAAATTTCGACAAAAGAATAGCCTGATTTGGAAACAATAAAGTAATATTCAAGACAAACCATCCATATTCCCCGATTTCGCATGCATTCAAAAAGGTATTTAGCTTCATTTTCCATGATCCTTGCCAGCCTTGCTTTGGCTTGCTCCTCTCCCAAATCAGAATCTGAATCCAGCGCGATTCCACCCATAGTAACACTTCAGGAAGTAAGCCGGAGCATGATCTTTGATTCCCATCCGGGTTTTGCTCAGGCCCATGCCTCTACTGTGGAGTCTCTCGGAAATGGAAGCTACCTCGTGGCTTGGTTTGGGGGCTCCTATGAAAAACACGACGATGTGGGCATTTGGATGGCCAAAGGAGATGGCAACACCTGGTCTGAACCCCGAGTAATAGCCAAAGTCCGAAATGATCCGCATTGGAACCCGGTGTTTCACAAGGATAAGGATGGCAAAATGATTCTATTCTTCAAAGTCGGCAAAGAAATCGACCATTGGGAAACTTGGACCCAATACTCGGAAGATGCCGGTGAAACTTGGTCCGCCGCCACCGAACTCGTACCCGGAGACAAGGGCGGACGAGGACCCGTTCGAAATCACTTGACCATATTATCAGACGGCACTTGGTTGGCACCCGCTTCCCATGAATTGAACAAAGTCTGGAATGCCTTTGTCGACCGCAGCACCGATCAGGGAAAAACCTGGGAACGTACTCCCTATTTCGAAATCGACCGAAACCTGATTCCTGAGGAAGGAATAATTCAACCCTCTGCTTGGGAATCCGCTCCTGGCCAAGTTCACCTGTTGATCCGTAGTTCTGCCGGTAAAATCGCCCGTACAGATTCCAATGACGGAGGCAAAACTTGGGCTCCTGTGTACCTCACCGACCTGCCAAATAACAACAGTGCAATTGAAGTCGCTCATCTGGGTGGAGAAAAAATCGCACTGCTCTACAATCCCGTGGAAGGCAATTGGGGCGACCGAAACATCATCGAGTTGGCGATTTCCTTGGACAACGGAAAAACTTGGCCTATTCGACATACCGTGGAAGAAACTCCCGATCCGGATGGTGAGTTTTCCTATCCATCGCTGATTTTGGATGGGAACCATCTGGTCTACACCTATACTTGGAACCGCAAGAAAGTGGCCTTTGGCAAAGTGAAAATCAAAGAACTGAAATAACTACTACCACCGATGAGAAAACACCTTTTTCTATGTCTGCTCACTTGTAACCTCTTTTGGGCAATTCCAAACTCCTCTTTTGGGCAAACCTATGCCGAAAAATTGGGCTACCCCAAGGGTAAAAAAGTGGTTATATTCCATGTAGACGATGCGGGCATGTCCTATGAATCCAACCAAGGCACCATTCAGTCCCTTGATTACGGCATCGCTACCTCTTGCAGCATCATGATGCCCTGCCCGTGGGCAGCTAATTTTATCCATCAGGCCAAAGACCACCCGCATTGGGATTTAGGTTTGCACCTCGTCCTTACCTCCGAGTGGAAAACCTACCGCTGGGAACCTCTTGCAGGGAAAAGTCTGGTCCCCGGACTACATGACCCGGATGGAGCTTTTTGGCACACCGTAGAGCAAGTCGTCCAACACGCCACTCCTGAAGAAGTCTATATCGAACTCAAAGCCCAAATTGACCGGGCGCTGGGACTTGGCCTGAAACCCAGCCATCTGGACTCGCACATGGGGACACTTTTTGCCCATGATAAATTCCTGGAAAAATACATTCAAGTCGGCCTGGAATACGACATCCCGGTGATGTTTCCCGGAGGCAACAATGTGCTCCTGGAAGAAAGCCTCACCGCTCCGATCATCAAAAAACTTAAAGCAGAAGGAAAATACACGGAAGGAATGGCCATCCCCAAACCTGAATTA
Organism: Algoriphagus alkaliphilus; assembly: GCF_900103735.1. GTDB lineage: Bacteria > Bacteroidota > Bacteroidia > Cytophagales > Cyclobacteriaceae > Algoriphagus > Algoriphagus alkaliphilus. The sequence continues at coordinate 101,426 of NZ_FMXE01000004.1, forward strand.
CTTCTAAAAAGCAAAGCCCTTGGTGAACAAGTCTGGAAAAGTGGACTTCCCGTTTTGGATGATTTGCACACCATCAGCGGAGATTGGAAGCCGGAAAAGTCAGCAACACACGCAGAGCTCGGCAAATATAAAGTCGAGCAGTTTAAACGCATCCTCCACAAAATGGAGCCTGGGCTAGCGATGATCATTATCCACAGCATCGAATATTCCGACTTTTTCAAACGGTTTTCAGGCTCGGGAGACTCCCGATACGGGGATCTTTTGGCGATGACGGATCCTGATTTGAAAGCTTTCATCGAGCAAGAGGGAATCATTCTGACTACTTGGAGGGAAGTGATGGAAAGAAGAAAGAACCTCATTCAAAAATGAAAAAAATATTCAAGGCACCCATTCATTGCTGGATAGGTAGATTGGTGATGTGGCTTTGGGCAGGCCCGGTGCTTGCCCAGACCACTCTCCTTCCAAGCGATGTGAATCAGGCTATTTTCCCGCCTCAAGCACTGCATGTCCACGGCAGCAGTTTGGTATATCTTCCTGATGGCGACATTTTGGCTGTCTGGTTTCAAGGCTCTGGTGAGCGAACTGCCGATGATGTACTCCTCATGGGATCGAGAAAATCCAAAACTTCTGATTCCTGGTCTGTTCCTTTTCTCATGGCCGATACGCCTGGCATCCCGGATTGCAATCCGGTAGTATTTCTCAATCAAAAAAACGAGCTTTTTCTGGTGTGGATTGCCGTTTTGGGAAATCGATGGGAGCAGTCTGTGTTGCGGATGCGCCGGAGTACTGATTTCAATAATCCGGGAGCCCCCAATTGGTATTGGCAAGACAATATCCTACTAAACCCCGGAGATGAATTTGTCGAAGAAGTGAAAGCCCGATTCAAGGAACTGCCCGATTCACACCAAGCTTGGGCTGAATATGCCCCTTCCTACGAAAAGCTGATTTTGGAAGCTATTACGGATTCCAGAAAGCGGAGCATCGGCTGGATGACCCGGATCAAGCCTTTGGTCACTGACGAAAAAATCATCCTTCCACTGTATTCTGATGGGTTTAATTTTTCCCTGATGGCCATCTCCGAAGATGAGGGAGAAACTTGGAAACCCAGCAAGCCTGTGGTTGGAAAAGGGCCCATTCAACCGGCATTGGCCAAGCGGAAAAACGGGGACATCGTCGCCATGATGCGAGATTCAGGGGATGCCCCTACGAGGATTCAGCAAAGCATTTCTAAAGACGGAGGCATCTCCTGGACCTCCGCCCAAAAGACCTCCTTTCCCAATACCGCAAGCGTGGAGCTGTTGGTATTGCAGGATGGTCGCTGGTGGATGGTCGGCAATGACCTGGAGGATGGGCGCTATCGGCTGGCGCTTTGGATTTCTCTAGATGAAGGCCAAACCTGGTCCTCCCCGCAATATTTAGCGATTGATCCAGAGAAAAAGGGTGGTTTTTCCTATCCAAGCTTAATTCAGGATTCATCCGGACGAGTTCACCTGAGCTATTCCCGACATCTGCCAATCGGAAAGACCATTCAATACATTCTGCTAGACACTCAAAAAATCCAATAGTTATGACCTTCCGCCTTAGACTGCTCATTTCAAGTCTCTTTTTTCCGTTTTTACTTCAGGCCCAAACTTCCAAACAAGTGCATCAGGACCGGGTATTTCAGCAGGACTATGCTGTCAAATATGTTGGAGAAAATGAAGCGAAAGAGCGTTTCAGTCTGGCAGTGGACCGGAATGGCACCATTCAGATTTTGGAGCAAGGGAAACTGCTCCGGCCGGCCTTTGGGGCCTTCCAGCAGGATGGCAAGTTAGTTGCGGATCAGTCCTATTTGCCTATGAAGGACAAGACTATCCTCGCCATTCTTTCCTATCAGAATCAATTGGTCTATCTCGATGACAATGCAGTGCTGAGCAATGCCTGGGCAGGGGATCTTTACCTGATGCACGACTTAAAAAATCCTCATGCACTGGCAGGAGGAAAGGACATGGATTTTGTTGCGGTAGGTCCAAGTCAGCTTCAATACCTGAAAAAAGGCCAAAAGACCAATCCTATCACGATAAGGGAACCGATTTTGGACATCCGGTTTGACACCAAAAGAAACCGATTTTTGCTTTTGCAGGCCTCGGGAATTACAGCCTATTCCCCGGGCGGAACGCAGATTTCCCCGGTTGCCAAAGGCGAAAAACTCAGCGCTTTTGCCCTGGATAGCCAAAAAGACCTTGCTGTCATCGGGACAGAAAACGGCTATTTCACTCTTGATCTAGCAAACAATCAAGCCGGTACACTTCAGACCAAACTACCTTGGACCGAAATCACAGCAGTGGAGGTGAATGGAACTGACTATTGGTTTGGAAGCAAAAAGGGAGCATTTCGCTTGGATCAAAACGGAACCTTTTCCTATTATTTCGGAGACCGATGGCTTTCCGGGGAGCAAGTTAGGGATATGGCTTTGGACAAAAACCGGGTGCATATCCTGACCGAAAAGGGACTTTCTACCTTGGTTTTTGAAGAAATGACTTTGGCGAAAAAGGCCGAAATTCTGGAAGACCAAGTACGGAAAATGCATATCCGAAACGGATTCAATGCCTCACTTCAGCTCAGCGAAAAAGGCAACCTTAGCTCCGGAAGACTAAAGGACTCTGACAATGACGGGCTTTGGACTTCGATGTATCTGGGAGGACAGGCTTTCCGATACGCCGTCACCAAAGATCCTGAAGCTCTCGCCAACTGCAAAGAGTCTCTTTTGGCCATGGAACGACTTTACACCATAAATCCGGTCGAGGGCTTTCCTTCCCGATCTTTTGAACGAAGTGGCTATATCAATCAGCTTTCGGACCCGGATCGCTGGCAACATGCCTCCGATCCTGAATGGGACTGGAAAGCCACCACAAGCAGTGACGAGGCCATCGGACATGTATTTGTATTTGGCGTATTGGCGGAGATAGTAGATGATCCCTGGATCAAAGCCAAGTCCATTGAGCTCCTCGATGCGCTGATGAATCACATCGTCAAAAATGACATGTACCTCATTGACTACGACGGCAAACCCACCCTTTGGGGCAAGTGGCATCCTGACTATGTCAATGGATTTCCGGTGCAAGTCGGTGATCGCAAGCTCAATTCCTCCAATATCATCGCCATGCTACAGACAGCCTTTCACTTTACCGGAAAGGCGATTTACAAGGAAAAAGCATACGAACTCATGGAAAAACACGGCTATCTCGAGAACCTGATGAGGCCCATGGCAATCATCGGTCAATCCGGTGATGGAAGTGATGACTGGAGCAAAATGCTCTCCGAATCCTGGAATCACTCCGACGACGAAATGTACTTCTTGGGCTATTGGGGTTTGTATCGGTATGCTTTTTCCCCGGAGCTCAAAGCTCAATTCAAGAAATCCATCCTCGACCACTGGGAAGCTGAACGCCCGGAAAAGGAAGCACTTTGGAATATTTTTACGGCGCTAGTTCAGCCTGAACACTTCGATCTCGAGCCTTCCATTTGGTTTCTGGAGCGGCATCCCATCGATCTGATCAGCTGGCACACCCAAAACAGCCATCGCAAAGACATCGCCATCATCCCGGCGAATTTTCGCAGACAGTCCACCGAGACGGTACTTTCGCCTTCCGAAACCCGAATCATGAGGCACAATGCCAACCGGTTTACCCTCGATGGAGGAAGTCAGGGCACGACAGTTTACAGTGCCGGTGACATTTGGTTATTGCCCTATTGGATGGGAAAGTATTTGGGGGTGATTGAGTGAACTAGGATTTGGGAGGAGGCAGAAAGTTGACCGCTGTCGGATGTACGATGTCAGGCTGAACGGAGTCGAAGCCTAGGGTTGGAAGCAGGAAGCGAATTTTAGACCGGTGCCGGATAGCCTGCCCCGTCCGCCGCGGCGGATCGGGGACCGATGACCGATGTGTTGAGCTCCATTCTAAACATATAGAGTCTTTTTAGTACAAAGACCGGAGAGAGAGTGATGAGGTTTTACCAATTCAAACGGTCTAACATCTGGAGAAGCAGGATAACACAGATAAATCAGCGCTCATCAATGTCTCCTGTCTGCACCTAGCAGGTCTGTGGGAAAACTACTTCATTTACAATTTGATAACATCCGAGAGCTTTTATTGAATTTTTTCAAGAAAAGTAAACCGATCTTAGTCAATTTTCACCCAAAATTTATGGAGAAATGATCTTGGGATAATCTATTCATTTTGAATCAAATAGAAACATTTTTACAAAAGTAAAATTTTCGCAAATCGAGGATTTTTATTCGCAATAGGCGTAAAAACTCGGCTGGATTTTTTCAAAATTTCACTTCCTAATCCAGCCCAGCACTATGAATACTTTAGATCCAACTTTATTAAAGGATTTCAAAAATGGAGAAACCCAGGCCATTGAGGATTTCTATTTCCTCTTCAAAAAACCCGTACTGCGCTTTATCCTCTCCATGGTCAAAGACCCCCTGGAATCTGAGGCGATATTTCACGAGGTATTCCTGAAAATCCTGAGAAAACGTTGTGAACTTGAATCCGAAGACCGAATCCGCGCTTATATCTTCACAATTACCAAAAACGAGGTGATTGACTATTTTAAATCTCTAAAGCGGGACCGTGAACGTCTGGAAAATTATTTTATCACAAGAATGCACGAATCCTCACCCGAAATGATAGATGCGGAGGAAAACATTCTAAACAGACTAGAAGGCGCGCTCCATACGCTACCCTTCCAACGAAAAAAAGTCCTTGAACTTTCCTACTATCAGGACAAATCCTATCAGGAAATCGCAGAAGAATTGGGAATTTCGAAAAACACTGTAAAAAACCACCTGATCAAGGCCCGTGTCAACCTCCGCGACCGACTTTCTTGATTAGAAAATGCGATTCAAGACATCAAGAAATTAGCCATTGGAGAGTTCGCAATTGCTAATTTTCTTTTTCTATGAAAAATTCCCTGCTGCAGGCATTTTTGCAACTTTTTCTGCCCCAGCCTATACTAATCCCTTTTTAGAAAATTCATTAAAAACCCCCGATTCACAGCAGGGAAAACTACATGCTTGACCTATTCCATTTTTATGGCATCTGTGCACTTCTGAGTGACCTGTGTACCAAATCCGAGTTCAAAAATCCCTTTTCCTAAAAACTCTCAGTGCAAAGAAATTGGGAAATAGCATCCAAACCATCAAGGTCCCTCCTGCGATAAGCAAACCCATACTGCTGGAAAAGAATTTTTGAAAAAAAGCACCGGTGTAGCCCATTAGAGCTGAAATATCCAATTGCATCAACATCAAAATCCTCCCCAAATCCACCGGATTGAGCATTACCAAAGCAAGGGTCGCCTTTTCCAAAGGATAATCCGCAAAGCTGTAAATGAAGTAAAGTACAAATCCATCATACACCAATGAGAAATAAATCCATAAACCAAGGCTGATCCCGATTGCCTTCGCCTTGTCCCGAGTCATCACACTCGCCAAAAATGCGAAACCGGTGAATACCGCACTGAGAATAATCCCAACTGCCAAGAGCGTAATGAGACTGCTATCTGCTCCCCACAGCATCATCGGCAAGCCAAAACCGATCAAAATCGACAAACTCAGCATGATGATCACTGCAAACAACTGACTGAGGAAAACCTGGGATCGCTTCACCGGCTGGGCAAGCATCAATTCGATAAATTCCAGATTGTTGTAAAAATGCGTGGTGGCAAAAACTGCTGAAATCAGCGGAACAATCATGATCATGATATTCATCAGACTCAGGGAAACTTTACTCAAGTCGTCTGATACCTGGTAAATTGAAATGGCTACCAATGCCAGAAATACCGTGTAGATGAGGGCAAATCTGGATTTTAGGATGTCATATAGCGCGTATTTGAGCAACTTAAGCATAGGTCATAGCTTTAGTGGTTGACTTTTTTTTTAAGCTCCATTGCATCAGTTTGGCAATGGCAGGGGAAAATTTCTCTTCAGAAGTAATCTCTTTAAGACTTTCGATGGAATCATTGAAGAAAACCTCCCCTTCGAAAATGTAAATGGCGTGATTGGTCAATTCCTCCAAATCACTCAAAATATGGGAAGTGACGAGTATGAGTTTTCCGGCTTCCCGCTCATTTTTGATTTTCGATTTCAGGATTTCGACAGCGATCGGGTCTAGTCCTGCCGTCGGTTCATCCAAAATAAGTATTTCGGGATTGAAAAGGAAGGCCAAGGCAGCACTCACTTTTTGCACAGTGCCACCGGAAAGGGTACCCAGGGATTTGTCTTTGATTTTGTCCAATTCATAGGCCTCCACCAGATCCAAATCATAGGTTTTGATTTCAGGCCGCATGTCTTTCATCATCGAAAAAAGCTGCCCAATTTTCATATTCTGGGGATAGCGGCCGATTTGGGGCATATATCCAAGGTATTTGCGATAGTCATTGCTGCCTTTGATGGATAAGCCTTTTACCAGGATTTCACCTTTATCCGGCAGTACCATCCCAAGAATCGATTTGATCAGGGTGGTCTTTCCGCTTCCATTCGGACCCATGATAGCATAGCTGTTACCTCTTTCAAAATTCAGGGTAAAGTCTTTCAGTACTTCCAGCTTGCCAAATTTTTTGAATATAGAATTAACCGTAATCATAAGGTCTCATTTTAGGGGATTGATCGATCATCTGATCGGGAGTCATGGTAGGCAGGATTTTTTCCATCCGATCCAACAGTGTCACCATAAAACTTCTCCAGAGCATCACCGCTGCGGGAATTTTCTCTACAATGACACTATATAAATTGATCGGTCGATAGGGCACATCGCCTATCATGTCCTTGTCCAGATCGTAGCCTTCGTATTTGTCCCAATAGTTTTCAGTGATGGTATTCAGCACCACCGATCCGTTAGAACTCATATCAAAGGTGTTTTGCGTAAAATTATTTGCTCTGAAGGTGTTCTGATCACAGCTTGCCATGAGCTTAAGTGCCCAACCGTTTTCACGAAAAGTATTTCCGGTAAACTGGATTCTGCTGCTGCCCTCCATATATATTCCTACTGTGTTTTTTAGAAAAACATTACCGATGACTTCGCTGTCGCTGATGTCTTTGAGTAATATTCCGTAAGCGCTCGAACCCCAATTTTCCTCAAATCGGTTTTCCTTCATCAGTACATTTTTGGTGTACATCACGGCAACTCCGGCACCGTTATTTTTGAAAGTATTCCGAATGTAGCTGTTGTCATGGGAAAACATAAAATGCAATCCATAGCGCATGTTTTTCTCCACATAGTTTTCTTCAGCCTTGGTTTTGGTTACAAATTCAAGGTAAATCCCATCCCGGTGTCCCGATACTTTATTTTTGCTGATCAAGGAGTTTTTACACTTCCAAAGATGAATCCCATTGCCCACTTCAAATTCTCGAATAGCATTCGCATGAATTTGGTTTCCCGTGATCGTCATTCCTGAAGAATTGGAAAAGTGAAGACCAAAAAAGGTGTTTTCCAAGATGTTGTCTTTGATGACACAGTTTTTTGAATCAAAAAATTTAATCGCTGCCGAATCGTCCATGTTGGATTTGCCGGTATTGATGATTTTTAATCCTTGAATCGTGAGGTTTTCAGCCGCTATAATCAGGACATTGCCTTCCATATTCCCGTCCAAAACCGGATACCCTTCCCCGATCAACGTGAGGGACTTTCGGATGACTATACCTGACTGTTTGTAAACTCCCGCAGTGATTTGCAGCGTGTCTCCCGGTGAGGCTTTGTCCACGGCACTTTGGATGGATTGCCCCGGTACCAAGCGAATGACTGCCGAATGTCCCTCCACAGCGGCGAGGAGTCCAATCAAGGAAAAACAGAATATTCTAATGTAAGGCCCCATGGTTAGTATCATTTATCCACCAAATCATTTAAACTGAGTCGTCAATTCTCCCCAGGCGAGATATACTCCACCTGTTTTGTTTTTGTATTCTTTAAGCAAATCATACTCTGGAAATGCAACAATTTGACTCGCCATGGGCGTTTTGAATTCTTCTGATTTAAGATAAAAAGCATACTTAGCGTCCAACAATACGCCCGGGTTTAGATAGTCAATGACCAGAATGTGCTTATACATTTGGGATTTTCCATCCTCGGAATCCATGTAATGCAGCATACAATTCACATCATCAAATACAAAAACCTTCCCCTTTTCAGTCACCAGCTCGGCACCAAATTTGGGATCCATCAGTGTCATTTTGCAGTGATGACATCCATCCTGACCATAGGCAATGGGTCTTGGGTCTGCCGAGCATGATGCCAGGAAAACCAAAAGTGCGAATATTGACAGATAGCGCTTCATAAGTATTAGGTTTTAAGTGTTTACAAATCAATTTATTACAGTTTTATCAAATCTATCTCTTATTATAGCTACGATCAGCAGTCCAACACCTCCCATTAATATCCAGCTTCCTGTGTCAGGTCCGGAGTAGGCAAGGAAATTCAAGAGCTCCTTGTATCCGATCAAGGGGGGCTGGTAACTCATTCCTTCCACTTTTATAGCGGCTTTGGGATCCAGATTATGGCCATACTTATAGCCCCATTGATACATGTCCGCCAAAACGGCCAATCCGAAGAGCATCATCAGACCAAAAAAGGCATATAAACTCCACCTTTTCCCGATCAGAAAAGCAATAATCCCCAAGGCAATCAAAGCTCCAATGATATAAATCAAGAAGCTAAATTCCGGAAACATCTCGTCTCCGATGTGCCTCATACCGATGTAATGATTGACCCCGTTGATTTGATCCACATTTCCGCTGAGGTGGTCAATCCAAATTTTCATATTAAGCCCTTCAGGGTACTGAGGTGCCCAAAGGCTAATTTGCCAAAGCGGAGTAAAATAGGCCGGAATGATCAGCAAGGCCACCAGCAGAATCATGATCCGATTTGAAAAATTGAGAGGTTTCATACTGATTGGGATATTTACCGCCGGCCCTTTTCGGAGCCGACGGTAGGATTTAGAGATTTACTCAACGTCTCCGGTTGAAAATTTCAAAGGCATATTCACCCCTTTAGGAGACACTCTCAGATATCCCTGCATTTCCTGATGAAGTGCAGAACAGAAGTCTGTACAATAGAATGGAAAAACTCCCACTCTGTCCGGCACCCACTTTAGGGTAGCAGTTTCACCCGGCATGATCAGTAGTTCTGCTGTATTGGCTCCTTTGATGGCAAATCCGTGGGGAACATCCCAGTCTTGCTCCAAGTTGGTCACGTGGAAGTATACCTCGTCCCCTACATTGACCCCTTCGATATTGTCAGGTCTAAAATTGGATCTGATCGAAGTCATATAGACGTGAATTTGATTGCCTTTACGCTCTACTCGGGCATCTTTGATTCCCTTCAGTACATAAGGGTGCATGTTTTTCTCGATTGGGTAAAACTTCACCTGACGGTCCTTGATCAGACTTGCCGGAAAGGACTCTGCATAGTGCGGCTCTCCGATGGTGGGGAAGTCCAGGAGAAGCTGCATTTTTTCTCCCGAGATATCATAGAGTTGAGCCGAATGGACCAATTCAGGGCCGGTTGGCAGATAGCGATCTTTGGTGATCTTATTGTAAGCCACCATGTATTTCCCATGCGGCTTACCTGTAGGTCCACCGGGGATACTCAAGTGGCCAACAGAATAATAAGTCGGTACGCGATCCACTACTTCAAGTGTCTCGATATTCCACTTCACAATCTCGGAGGACACGAACATGGAAGTATAGGCGAAACCTTTTCCGTCAAATTCGGTGTGCAAGGGACCTAAACCCGGCTTTACTACTTCCCCATGAAGTACTGACTCGTATTTCAGTACAGGCATCCCATTGATATCTCCCTCAAAGTCTTTCTTTTCAATTGCAGCTAGCATTTTGGTAAATGAGAATACCGGAATGACCGCTGCCAACTTACCACTGCCTACAATGTATTCTCCGGTTGGGTCAGTATCAGTACCGTGTGGAGACTTAGGACATGGGATGAAGTAGACAATGTCTTTCAAAATTGTCGGATCCAAGACTAAGACATCCTCCTTCATAGTAGAAGTTGCAGTGTGGGTTTCTTCGTGCCATTTATTGTGGACATAGTTCGCCTTTTTCTTTGTTCCCTTGCCTGCTTTCACGTATTCTTCAGCTTTTTTCCAGTTGATAGCCATGATGAAATCCTTGTCTTTTTGGGAAGCATTCACTTCCAAAAGCGTGTGGGCCATCTCGGTATTGTAAGTAGAAAAGAAGAACCAACCGTGTGATTTGTTTTTACCGGCACGGGCCAGGTCAAAATTGAACGGTGGTGCTTCGATCTGGAATGAGAGGTTCATTTCACCGGTTTTAGGCTCCACACCGATAAATGAGATGTATCCTTTAAAATTCTCCTTGTACGAATCAATGGAAACATCCGATTTATCTCCTACCGGGACTGAGAATCTTGTTCCTGCCACTACATACTCGGTATTTTGAGTAATGAAGGGAGAGGAGTGGTTACCCGCCGAATTTGGGATTTCGATGATCTCTACAGTTTTGAAGGTAGTCAAATCCACCCGGGCGATCCTTGGAGTGTTGTTTGCATTTCCAAAAGCCCATCTCGCATCATGCTCAGCATTCGTTGTGGAGATAGCGATGTGGTGCAAGTCATCCCAAGGTACAAATCCATGAGAGGTATTGAGCATTGGTTTGGACTCTTCTGAATATCCCCATCCATTCTCCGGATTTACAGAAAAGACTGGGAGGATCTTCAACACTCTGCCAGAAGGCAGGCCAACAACGGACATTTGACCGTTGAAACCACCCGAAACGATATTGTAAAACTCATCGTGATCTCCGGGTGCTACATAAACTTTGGATGCTGCATCTCCGGAAATGGCACTTTGTGCTCCCTTCGGTTTACAGCTTGGGGCCAAAACAACGGCTGTCAAACCGATTGCCAATAGCCAGACTTTCTTTTTCATAATGAAGGATTAATTTAAAAGGTGAATTATTTGGTAGCGGCGTCTCGTTCACCCGCCTTTTCTTCGTCATTTTTTCTGAGGAATTCCAAAATTCCGCGTGCATCCTGAACACTGATGTTCTGGTTTGGCATCCGTGTAAGGCATTCCTCAAGCAGTTGCTGTGCAATGGGATCCTGATCAAGCATGATGTCCACATTGGTAATCATATTCATGACCCATTCAGGTTTTCTTCGGTTGGTCACCCCTTGAAAGCCGGGACCAACGAGCCGCTTGTCATTCAATTGATGACAGGCAGTGCATTTCATATCGACGATTGCTTTTCCAGTCTCGGCCAGAGAAGCGTCGATTCCTGTACCCAGATCTACAGATGTCACTTCACCGATTCCTTTTGGATCGGCTTGAACCTCATTTTTAGGCGTGGACTCGGTAGTAGAAGTGCTTTCACCACTTCCTCCGCCACACGAAGTCAGGAGTATCCCCAGGATACCCATCGACATAATCAGCGTTTTTTTCATAGTTTCTCGTTTGATTCGTTCTTGTAATTGGACTTTTGGATTTGATATAGATTGGTTGGAGAATTCATTGGATCGCAAGCCTGCCAATAAAAAGGCAATGCTTAGCGGAAAAAGGCAGGAGGCAAGAAAAAGCCAAAGGTTGTATTCGGGCAGAAAACCCATTTTCAACCAAATCAAGGTACCTTGGACAAAGAGCAGCAACTGTGTCAATACAAAGGCGGAGATCAAAAGAATCCAGCCCAATTTGGTACCCGAATGCGCATTGATCCAGCCTTTGGCTATCACTAAAGCGCAGACACCCATGGTCATGGCTCCGAGCAAAACCAGATGAAGGAAGCCGATCACATACATTCGGATCGAATAGGAAATCACTGCAATCGAAGGAAATACAAGCAGTCCCTGAAGGATCGCCTTTGCAACCAGACTGGCCAAGGCCAGCAGCAGAAGCAACCTTGCAAAACCCAGAAGTTGATCAGTTTGATCCAGACGAAACACTGATTTTAGAATCCAGAAATAAGCCACTAGCTGAATGATGACTGCCAATCCATTGATTTGAAAGAAAATCGGTTGTGGCGCTGCCCAAGTCACAGCCAGCATAAAAGTCAGCGCCACAGAAATCGCCAACACCCATTCCTGGTAGGCTTGCCAGTGGATTTTAAACCCCTTCTCCTCAAAGTGCAGCAGAATCAACCCCAGGACACCCAAGACAAACCAGCCGTTCAGATGAAAATGCAGGAACCATTGGATAGCCATAAAGTAAAGCTCATGCATCCTTCCCAATGAGGATGAAATGGGGCCAAGTGCCCAAAGTCCAAAGGTGGAAATCACCATAAACCAAATCGACAGACGAAGCAATCGGGTGGCAGGTGTTTTCTTGGCGGACTTTATTACACGAAGCAGCTTATAAGCAAAACCATAAGAAAGCAAAACATGAAGTGTGGAGAAACTGATGCTGACAGCTCCGTATCCCTGAAAAGGGAACGAAAACAACATGCCCAGCAAAGCAATTACCGTCCCCAGAAAAAGAAATTTATAATCCTTGACCCGGTCTTTTTCTTTGACCAAACCAAAAACCATCCCTCCTATCAGCATCAGGTATCCCCAACCCAGCAAAGCGAGGTGCGAATGCGTATGGAGGATATTCCGGTATTCGAAATACGGAATTTCAACTACATGAAATGAACGCATCACCAAGCCCAGGCAAACAGAAAGAAAGAAAAATCCAAACGCCCATCTTATCCAATTCTGGCGGAACCGAGTTCCGGAAGAGTCAAATAAAATGGGCGATATGGAATTATTAGGAATCATTGATCAGGCATTCATGCTTGTAAATACTTCTTTAGCCTCAGGAAACAGGATGTTGTTTTCCAGATGGATATGAGTGTGCAGGTCATTTTCAAACTCCTGAAGCATTGCAAATGCGACTTTATAAGTTTGACATGCATCTGAAGGAGGTGAGTATGAATTGCTGAGAGCTGAAATTTTCCGGAAACGCTCCCCTTCGGTATCGTGCTCCTCTTCCATCATGGCAATGGGATTTTCGATATCTCCGAAGTGTGCCGGTGAAAGTGGAAAGTTGCCTTTCCGGGAAGCTTCCATTGCTTTGATATAGGGAAAAAGAATAAACTCTTCCTTTTTCATATGCGCAGTAAGCGCGTCTGCTGTATTGAAAAACTCATCCCGGATTTCCAAAAGCTCCGGATGGTTGTCACCATGCACTTTGGAAATCTTATCCAGGTAGAATTTCAGAGCGGGGATTGTTGTCTCTACATACTTATGATGGACACCTACAATGTGATCTACCAGATCAGCCATACCGAAATCCTGATAGTGAGTCTCATCCTGTTGCTTCAGGACTTGCTCCAGCACAGCTGAGATTTCCTTTAAGTCCACTCCTTCTCGCTCACAGGCATCGCTCAACTTGACGCCTCCTTTACAGCAGAAATCAATCCCGTAATCGGTGAAAATTTTAGCAGTTCGAAAATTCTCCGCTACGATGCTACCTACTTTTTTTTCAGCTATCTGATTCATAATTCAATTATTTTAAAGGATATTTTTATCTTTTTTTGTGTTAAATTTTTTTAGTACTTTAAATACGAAACCCCCTGACGGATACCTTTTGCCATGTCCTCCAAGGTTGTTGTCATCATCATCCCGGTGAGATGATCCCGAATTGCTTTAAACTTATGATGTACGGCACAGGGTCTTTTTTCTGAACATTCCTGCAAGCCCAATGCACAACCCGTAAAAATTGAATCGCCGTCTACCACTTCCACTACACGGTGAAGCGATACCTTTTTCCCGGATTCAGAAATCCGGAACCCCCCATTTGGCCCTTTAATGGATTCCAAAAGATGCTCTCTAACCAAAGTCTGAAGAATCTTGGCTGTGAAGGCCTCCGGGGAGTTAATCGCAACGGCGATTTCTTTCAAGCCGATGCACTCCTCGCCCTCTGGCATTGTAGCCAGAAAAATCATTGAGTTGATGGCATATTTACAGGCTTTGGAAAACATCTTCTGGTGGAAATCTGAATCAAATGTAAAAGAATTTTAATAAAAGACAAAAATATCCTTTTATATTTTTTTAAAATTAGATTGAAATACCCAGAAGGACTTTGGAATTTTGAGGGAAGATTATTTTATTTCAGACTGATTACTCTTAAAAATATGAAAGCACTTTCTCAAGTAGGGAAATATGGATTAAGGGCCATCCTATATTTGGCGGCAAACCCTTCGGAAGGACAATACATGAGTATTCGACAGATTTCAGATGAATTGAAATTATCATTTCATTTTATCACCAAAATCTTCCGTGAACTCACCGCAAAAGGAATTCTGATCTCCTACAGAGGACCATCTGGTGGAGTGGCCCTCGCAAGGCCCGCAGATCAAATCATGTTGATTGATATCATACAAGCTTTGGAAGGAGACGATTACTTTGATAAATGCCTCATCGGATTACCCCATTGTGGTACTGCCAAACCCTGCCCGGTTCATGAGTTTTGGAAAGAGATCAAAACTAAACTCCAAAAAAACTTTTCTGAGACCAGTTTGGCCCTTTTGGGTGAGAAAATCCGAACGCAGGAAGTCAGACTAGACGATTAAAAAAATTTATCCCTATTTGGGATTAAATACTCTTAAATATGAATTAATCTTTACACCCTCGATTATGAAGACAGAACTCAGCTTCTTAAGTTACCTGATGAAGCCAAAAAATTGGTGGCTTCCCTTCTTTCTCATTTTCACGGTGAGTATAAGCGGATTGATTTTCATCGGCTACCAGACTTACAGTGAAGCCCCACCCATTCCGGATTTTGTGGATTCGCAGGGGCAAGTCCATATCTCTCAATCCGACATTCTGGCCGGTCAGGAGGTTTTCCACCGCTATGCCCTCATGGAATATGGGAGCATGTTTGGAGACGGTGCCTTGCGTGGTCCTGATTTCACGGCTCAATCACTTCATATCATAGCAGAATCTATCAAGGATTTTTACCTGATAGAATCCCCTAAAGAAGTCCGGCCTTTGGAAATAGCAGGAATTGAAGCCCAGGTAAAAACCGAAATCAAATTGAATCGATATGATCCGGAAACCAATCAGACGCATCTGAGTTCTGCCCAGGTTTTTGCTATAAGTGAGGTCGGAAGCTTTTATCAAAAGATGTTTTTTGATCCGGATTTTCATGAAGCCTTTAAACCCGCAGGATACCTGACAGATACCAAGGAGATCGAACAGCTCAGTAAGTTTTTTTATTGGGGTGCATGGGTATGCGGTGTAACCCGGCCGGGGGAAACATACAGCTATACTCACAACTGGCCTTACGATCCTGAGGCGGGAAATACACCTACTGCTTCCACCATGCTTTGGAGCATTTTGGGATTGTTTGGATTGATTTTGGGCTTGGGTGCAGTGATGTATTATTACGGGCAATTTGAGCAACTCAGTGATGATTATTATTCAAAAGGTGCCTCTGAAATGGTAACGGAAGCTAAGCTTCGAACCTTCCTGCCAACCCCCACCCAGCGCGCCACTTTTAAATTTTTCTTTGTCGCTATTTTGTTGTTTTTGATTCAGGTGCTGGCAGGAGTGCTCACGGTGCATGATTTCGTAGGTTTGACCAACTTCTTTGGTCTGGATCTTCAGGCCTTGATCCCTGTGACCATATCGCGAAGCTGGCATCTTCAGATTTCCTTGTACTGGATTTCAGCCTGCTGGGTCGGAATTTCCTTTTTTGTCCTTCCTCTTCTGGGAAATGGTGAACCGAAAGGTCAGCTTAAACTCATCAACTTGCTGTTCGGTATTTTCTTTGTTTTAGTAGCAGGGTCTATTGTAGGAATTTATCTGGGGCCCAAAGGATTTTTGGGCGGGCTTTCGCGCTGGATAGGACATCAGGGCTGGGAGTTTGTCGAGCTGGGTCGTGCCTACCAGTACATGCTGCTCCTTGTGTTTGCCCTTTGGGCCGTGATCGTCTATCGGGGACTCAAGGGAGTCATGGATAAAACCAGACCTTGGGAACTTCCAAACTGGCTTGTCTATGCGGTAGTATGTATTTTGCTCCTGCTTATTTCAGGATTTGTTGCCAGCCCTGAGACGAATTTTGTGGTTGCTGATTTTTGGCGCTGGATGGTTGTTCACATGTGGGTCGAGGCTTTCTTTGAGGTTTTCACCACCATCATTGTCGGGTACATGATGGTGGTGATGGGGTTGGTAAGCCGGCAGGCGGTAACCAAAGTAGTGTATTTGGCAGCCCTCTTGTTTTTAGGCTCCGGACTATTGGGTATTTCCCACAATTTCTATTGGAATGCCAAGCCCGTGGCAACCTTGGCTTTAGGATCTGTATTTTCCACATTACAGGTAGTCCCCTTGATATTGCTCACATTAGAAGCCTGGAGAATGCAGCGAATGCCTCAGGTTTTGGCCAAAAAGCAAGAAGAATTTGGGCGTTCCTCGCTCTTTGCTATGCCGGGCGTTTTTCTATATATCCTTGGGGTTAACTTCTGGAATTTCTTTGGGGCGGGGGTATTCGGGTTGATCATCAATCTGCCAATTGCCAATTACTATGAACACGGCACTTACCTTACTGTAAATCACGGCCATGCAGCCCTAATGGGTGTATATGGAAACCTTTCCATCGCAGCTATTCTTTTTGCAATTCGCTTTCTGGTCAAGCCAGAGGTATGGAACCCGAGCTTGGTGAAAATTTCATTTTGGTCGATCAATCTGGGTCTGGCTCTCATGGTTGTATTGGACTTATTTCCAGCAGGCATCCATCAGCTTTTCACCGTCATGGATAAGGGCTATTGGTTTGCTCGCTCTCAAGAATTTATAGGAAGTGTCCCATTCCAGACCATGACCTGGCTGAGAATTGTCGGTGGCTCCATTTTCTTGCTTGGAGGAGTCCTGCCACTGGTCTGGATCGTCCTAAAAAGCACGAAACACCTGAAGCCCAAATCACCTCTTGCATCCGGCCCCTTCCGAAAGGAGCGAAAATCACCCGCACTCAATTAAGCTAAATTAAATTCACTATGCACCAAGCCACCCATGATTATGCAGTCCAACTAGAATGGACGCAGGGCCGGATCGGACAACTCAGCAGCCCCGAACTGGAAACCATCATTGAATGTGCTACTCCGCCTGAATTCCCTCACGGAATACCCGGCATCTGGTCACCGGAGCATTTGTTTACTGCCGCGGTAAGCTCCTGTCTGATGACCACCTTTCTATCGGTAGCGGATCATTCCAGCCTCAAATTCGAAAAATTCACCTGCCGAGCAGAGGGCATCCTAGCCAAACAAGACGGTAAATGGATGATGACAGAAATCCATCTTTTTCCAGAATTGACATTAAGCCCCGGAGAAAAAGAAGAACGGGGGATCAAAGTCTTGGAAAAGGCTGAAAAGGCTTGTCTGATTTCCCATTCCATCAAAACAGAGATCAAAATGACACCAACTATTCTTCAATACGAACTTTATTAAGTTTAACCATTACAACTGATGAAAGGGGCAAACTCTTCGATTTTGCCCCTTTTTTCTGTACAAAGTCCTCTTCGATGACTGAATCATGGAAGGATAACAAATGAGACTTTTATTAGCGATAGTTTTGTCGGAAATGATTTTTATCATACTTTTACTTAAACTTAAACACCCTTTGATGTTTTCTAAAGCCTGCGAATACGGAATTAAAGCCATGATTTATGTCGGTACTCAATCGCTCAAAGGCGAGCGGGTAAAAATTGGAGAGATCGTGGAGAATGTAGGTTCGCCGGAAGCTTTTACGGCCAAAATTCTGAGTGAATTGGTGAAAAATGGGTTAATAGAATCACTAAAAGGTCCATATGGGGGCTTTTACATTCCATCAGATCAAATGGAATCAATTAAGGTCATCCATATCGTGTCAGTGATTGATGGAGATGCCATCTTTTCCGGCTGCGGACTGGGCCTAAGGGAATGCAATGCCCAAGAGCCTTGTCCCATGCATACTAAATTTGTAAAAATCAGATCAGAATTAAAACAAGCTTTGGCAAGTACCAGCTTATTGGAATTGGCAAATGGGATCAAATCTGGCAAAACTATTTTGGTCCGTTGAGTCAACTTTTTTTGATCTTATTGTCGACATTTTTGTCGGAAATAAAGTTCGAAAAATCCGTTCCTTTTGAAGGAACGCATCCAATGGAACAGTCTCTATTTTCTTAGTGAAATCGAGCATGGCTGTCTGCCATAGGCTTATCGGAAGCGACACACACTGGGATGCCCCCCGATAGCTATCGGGGATAATCCATGCGGGATTCTCCCGATCCGCCGAGACGGACAGGACAGGCTATGTGGCCAATGAAAAAAAATATAAATATGAAACGCACTACAATTATTTTATTTCTTTTGGGACTTTCAATCTTTGAGGTCCAAGCCCAAACTGTACCCAACCCAAACACAGCGCAATGGTGGTCAAGTCCGGGAATTATCGGTACAGCTTTGCTCATTGCCATCGTTTCTTTTGTCGCGATTATCATCATTGGGTCAAGGCTTTCTACCCTGATCCAACACCTGCAGAAAAAAACGGAATCCAAAAACAAGGAGTCTCTGAAATCCGAATTGATCAATTTGGAAGCAGAAGAATTGGATCTGATTTTAGAAAAACGAAAAGCAGCGAAAACCTACAGCCTGACGGGCAATGAACTCTCCGGCCCGAACTCCATCGACGACGGCCGAGGATTGGTCACCAAAATCACCCATGATCCAGAAAATCCGCTCGTAGATGAAAAAATGAGGGAAACACTCCGCTTAGAAACTCCCGTAGCACTTCGTAATCTGTTGGTTTGGTACTTGGGGGCTGCAGTTTTTTGGTTGGTTTTTGGAACTCTGGTCGGTCAATATGTCGGAATGAAATTTATCTGGCCGGAAATGGATCAAAGCGCCTGGTTATCCTTTGGTAGACTCCGTCCTGTACACACGAATACAGTCTTTTGGGGCTGGGCCTCTTTGGCTATGGTTGGTCTGGGGTATTTTGTTATTTCCCGTACCTCCAACACTTCCATTTTCAGCTATACTGTGGCCAAGGTTGCTTGGTACCTCATGAATTCTGCCGTATTGGTCGGGAATATACTGCTCATGAGTGGGGTGAACAATGGAGGAGGCGAGTATCGGGAATACATCTGGCCGGTGGCCTTACTCTTCGCTTTGGGTTTGATTTTGACATGTTATAATTTCTATAAAACCGTAGCTGACAGAAAGATCTCAGAAATTTATATTTCCAATTGGTACCTGATGGGAGGCCTGATGTGGACCATCACATTGGTAGTGATCGGGTATTTGCCTAGCTACCAAGACGGACTGGGCGAAACAGTGATTCAAGGTTATTACATGCATCAGGGAGTCGGCATGTGGTTTATGACCTTTACCCTGGGATTGGTTTACTATTATTTGCCCACTGCTTTAAACAAACCAATTTATTCCTACTCTCTTGGGGTCCTGGCATTTTGGACACAGATGCTCTTTTATACATTAATCGGTACCCATCACTTTGTATTTAGTCCCCTACCCTGGTGGCTGCAGACTGTGGCCATCGTATTCAGCGTAGGAATGTTTATTCCGGTACTCGCCGGCACGACCAATTTTCTGATGACTATGAAAGGAAGTTGGAGTGCTATTTCCAAAAGCTACGTTTTGCCCTTTTTCTTGGTAGGCGTGGTGTTTTACTTTGTGGGATCTACGCAAGGAAGTCTACAAGCTTTTCGTCTGACCAATTTTATCTGGCATTTTACGGATTTTAATGTAGCCCATTCGCACATGACCATGTATGGGATCATCACATTTCTTCTATGGGCATGTATGTATTCTATAGTACCAAAAGTCACCGGAAATGAACCTCCCGGTTTGGGAGTAGGTATTCACTTTTGGATGGCGTTTGTAGGGCTTTTTGCCTATATGATCTCCTTGATGGCAGGAGGCACGCTTCGGGGTTTGAGCTGGATAGAAGGAGAACCATTCATCCAATCAGTCGTCTTAATGCAGCCCTATTGGGTTTGGAGGGCGATTGGTGGGTCTTTGATGTTTGTCTCGCACCTAGTATTTGCCTATAATTTTTATGAAATGGCAAAAAAAGACAAACGTCCCCCTGTCCGACCTACCACTCCATTTTCTTCTGCTCAAGCTTAACTTATTCTGCCATGTTTGACTTTCATAAAAATCATAAACTACTCTTTGCAACCGCATTTCTTGGTTTCGCGATGCTGAGTACTGTCATCGCAATTATACCTGCCCTGCAAATGCAGGAAGTCAAGCCTCTACCCGGGATGAAAGACTTAAACTCCGAAGAACTAAAAGGTTTACGGGTCTACGTCTCCGAAAACTGTATGGCTTGCCATACGCAGCAAGTTCGAAATATCGAAATGGACCAAGTCTGGGGCCAAAGACCCTCTTTAGCCTCCGATTATTACTACAGCAAAAAGCGCTTGGATCTCTGGCGCCAATCCCCATCACTCCTGGGAAGTGAGCGAACTGGCCCCGACCTCACTGAGGTGGGCAAAAGACAGCCCGGACAAGAATGGCACCTTCTCCACCTTTACAATCCGCGAATCGTGGTCAAGGAATCAATTATGCCGGCTTACCCTTGGCTTTTTGAAGAAAAATCACCCGCCATGGTCACTCAAAAAGATGTGCTGGTGCCCGTATCCGATGATTTGCTTAAAAACCCTGGCTACAAGCTCGTTGCCAAACCGGAGGCCATGGCCCTGATCGCCTACCTTCAGTCACTAGTCCAAATCGATGTCGGTCAAAACCTAGGGCCGGACTTTATCCCCTCCACACGAAAAAAGAAAGATCAGGCGGATGGACAAGAATCACTTGATCTGGTCGGAGTTCAGCTCTATGCAGAAACCTGCGCAGCCTGTCACCAAACATCAGGAGAGGGAATCGCAGGGGCTTTTCCTCCTCTGGCAGGAAGCAAAATTGTCAACGACCCTGATGCCAATATCCTCGTGCAAATCATTCTGTCCGGTTACGATGCGAGGCCTGAATTTGGCGCAATGCCCGGATTTGCCAATCTTCTGACCGATGAAGAAATCGCTGCCATTGCCAATCATGAGCGAAACAGCTGGGGAAATCAGGCTCCTGCGGTGACACCCGGGCAGGTCGCAGAAATCCGAAAATTTATCCAAAAACAATAATCCCTACACCATGCAATCCTCAGAAATCTACCTCGAATCCCTTATCACTGCTACCCCTCAAGAAGGAAGGGATCTGGCCATCAAGCTTTCCCGAAAATCCATTGCAGCGATCCAAACCAATCCTGATGTGCGAAAAAAGCTACGTGCGGATTACGCCGAAGACACCGCTCAGCTTATTGCCTCAGCACAAGTCATTGCCTTGGAATTTCAAACCATCGCCAGGGCAAATAACTACTGGAAACCATGAAAAAATATATGCTCTGTTTTTTGATTTTTTTTGCATCAGTACTTCAGGTCTTGGCATGTGAGGTATGCAAGCGAAATCAGCCGGAGTTACTTCAGGAAATCAGTCACGGTACCGGTCCACAGGCAGAAAGCGACTATTACATCATAGGTTTGGCAGTCATACTCGTGGTACTTACGCTGATTTTCAGTCTCAAATACCTGCTTAAACCCGGAGAGCGAAATCCAAATCATATCAAAAACATCATTCTAACTCAACAGCCTGACCTATGAATGACAATCGAAAAATCCGGGTTTTTCTAGATGAGGATCCGGTGCCTTTTGCAGAGTTTAGTCCTCCGGTAAAATTTGTTTTGGACACCACAAAAATCCCGGACGGCAAGCATCAGTTACGAATTGTGGCCCAGTCAACATCGGGTAAGGAAGGGATCAAAACAGTTTCTTTCGAGGTTAGAAACGGTCCTTCAATCTCAGTATTGGGGCTACATGATGGAGAGGTAGTCACCGATCAGGTACCCGTCACCATCAATTCCTATGGCAGTGAGCGCAATGATTTCTTCCTGATCCGAGGATCTGAGACCCCCAAAGGAATTCCGGCCTGGGTCTGGGCTACAGTGATATCCTTTGTCGGATTTGCCCTCTTTTACTTTATCATGTACTGGAATCCGGATCAATATAAATCCTTCTTCTAATGAACAAATCAGACATCACCACCCTGAGCGATATCAAGATTCTAGTTGACAGCTTTTATGGGAAAGTACGAAAAAACGAAATGCTGAAAGATATTTTCAACTCGGTGATTGAAGAGCGATGGCCGGAGCATTTGGAGAAAATGTATCGATTCTGGCAGACCGTCTTATTGGAAGAACACACCTATTATGGCAGTCCATTTACTCCTCATGCTCATCTTCCCGTAGACAAAGCTCACTTTGAGCAATGGATTGAGTTGTTTTTTGAGACGGTGGATGAAAATTTCACCGGAGAAAAAGCTGATCGGGCCAAATGGCAGGGACAACGAATGGCGGAAATGTTTAACTTAAAAATCAACTATTACCGCAATTCTTCTGTCCACCCTATCCTATAATTTCAATTCATTTCAACTATCCAAATCATGTCACCCCTAACTCCTCTAAAGCGCGACCCGGCTCTCCGACATCTCAGCCACGACCATCACCATGGACTGTTACTTTGTTGGAAAATCAGACAAGGTTTCAAACTCAGAATCGAACCCTCACGCATGAAAGTGTATTGTCAATGGTTTTGGGAAAATTACCTGGAAGCCCATTTTGAGGAAGAAGAAAAAGTCATTTTCCCAATACTTTCTGAAGAATACCCACTAATCAAGCAGGCATTGAGTGAACATAAAAGACTTAGAAAGCTATTTTCCATATGGGAAGATCCTGAAAAAACTTTGGGTCAGATCGAAGAGGAACTTGAACGCCATATCCGGTTTGAAGAACGAATACTTTTCCCGGTGATTCAAGAAAAAGCTTCCGTGGAGCAGTTGGAGACAATCGCCAAATCCGGAGACCGGGAAAAATTTCAAGAAAACGAAAGTGATCCTTTTTGGATTAGGTAAAAACTAAAGTCTTTTCCAAAATTGGATTTTCTCCAGATACTTCATTTCTCGGATATTGCCCTCCTGATAGGGATACAGCCTGTTTTTTGAAAGATTTTTGATCAAAATCGAGACTACGAACAGTGTCAATACTCCTGTTATAACTGGATTGATCACATAGAAATAGCCCATTTCCCTCACTTCCTCAGAACCAATGTTTGCAATCATTGCAATGGCACCACCGGGAGGATGCAGTGTTTTGGTATACTGCATAACCAAAATGGATAAGGAAACCGCCAAAGCCGGCGAAATCCAAATGTAATCCGTACTCGAGAAAAGCTGGTAGACACTGACTTCTATGAAAGCTGAGATAATGCTGCCGAAAATCAGTTTTCTGGGTTGGGCAGCGGGGCTATTTGTCATCCCAAAAAGTAAAACTGAGCTTGCTCCAAAGGCCCCAATCAGAAAAAGAGCATCAAGATTTCCAATTGCGTAGAAGACATTCTGCATCAATCCAATGCTACCCAATCCCAAAAATGAACCCACAAAGGCCCATAGGTTAACAATTGGATCGTGCGAAGTCTCACGATAGGCAATCAGGCGGGCTTTTCTTATTCCCCTTTCCCATTAAGGGAATGAAAAACAGCTCGATAATGCCAAAGCGAAATTTTTTCTATAGGATGGAAACCGAGAATATTAGAAACGACAAACTTTGCTTGAACTTGCCTTTCCTTGAGACGATGTTTGATCATTTCCAAGGCTGCCTCAGAAATATCCAAGACCGTAATATCCTGAAAACCATCCGCCAAGAGATAGTCCACTAATTTGCTATCTCCTCCTCCTACATCCAGAATTGCTTCGTCTTTTGCTAGTTTCGCTTTGCCAATGAAATCCAGGGAAATCTGTGGCTTAGTCTGATGCCATCCGACTTTGGTGGTGTCTTTGGTCTGATAGACGGTTTCCCAGTGATTTTCCAGCGTAGCTTCCATGGTCAGTTTGATTAGCATCAAGATGAACAGAAAATCACCTGTTTACCGTAACCTTAGTCATAGAGGCAGAAATCGATTCCGTAAAACCCCATCGCTGAAGCTTTCATCAATGGCTTGATAACCCGAGATTTATCCAACTCAATATCACTGCTTATCTCTATGAGAAACTCACTTTGGCTTATCCTTCTTGGTTCCGCACTATTAGTTGCCTGCACCTCCAGTCCTAAATTCACCCAACCCGATCTTGGCAATCGAACTGCTCCCCTCCTTGAGATTGAAGAATATAAGTTTAAAGACCTCAACAAAAACGGTACAATTGACCCTTACGAAGACTGGAGACTGCCGGTAGATCAGCGAATAAATGATCTGATTGCTCAGATGACTTTGGAAGAAAAAGTCGGTTTTATGTTGATCAGCACCACCCGTCTTGCGGGAGATTTTGCTTTTCAACCCGGAGCTCCCAGAGGAGAAATCACATCCGGGTTTAATGAGGAAGATTTGATTCAGCCAAACAATATGTTTACAAGGCAACCCCTTGCCACCCCGCTAATGTCAGCCTCCGGCACGACCAAAGGTGTCAAAGAGCGTCATCTTCGACACTTCATCCTCAGGGCAAATACCAACGCAGAAATTATGGCTGAATGGAGCAATAACCTGCAAGCTCTTTGTGAGGATACTCGACTTGGTATTCCAGCCATTGTGGCTTCCAACCCAAGAAATCACATCACCATGGATGCTGCAATCGGGCTGAGTCAAGGCGCAACCGTCTTCTCGAAATGGCCGGGAGAACTTGGGCTGTCAGCTACCAGGGATTTGGAATTGGTCAGAAAGTTTGCCGACATCGCCCGACAGGAATGGGCTTCAGTTGGGATCAGAAAAGGTTATCAATACATGGCTGATCTTGCCACCGAACCTCGCTGGCAGCGAAACGAAGGTACTTTTGGTGAAGATGCAGATTGGGCAGCAGCTATGATGCGGGAAGTGGTTCTAGGATTTCAAGGGGAAAAATTGGGACTTGGCTCAGTTGCTTTGACAACAAAACACTTCCCAGGTGGAGGTCCGCAAGTGGAAGGACAAGATCCACATTTTGACTTCGGCAAAGATCAGCATTATCCCGGTGGAATGTTTGATTATCACCTTAAGCCTTTCCAAGCAGCCATCGATGCGGGTACTTCTGCGATCATGCCATATTATGCCAAACCGATTGGAACCGAATACGAAGAAGTGGCTTTTGCTTACAACAAAGGCATCATCAAGGATTTGTTGCGGGACAAAATGGGTTTTCAGGGAATCATCAACTCCGACACCGGTCCTATCGAGATGCAACCTTGGGGTATGGAAAAATACAGCATTGAGGAGCGCTATGGAAAAGCGATTGAAGCTGGAGTGGATCTTTTTTCGGGTACGGGAGATCCCACGCAATTGATGGCTGCTGTGACAATGGGGTATGTGACTGAAGAGCGGATCAATGAATCCATTTTCCGACTGCTCAAAGAAAAGTTTGATTTGGGGCTCTTCGAAAATCCATATGTCGATGTAGAGCAAGCCAAAAAATTGGTGGGTAATCCGGAATTTCAGGAAGCAGGTGACCTAGCCATGCGAAAGTCTATCGTTTTGCTAAAAAACGATCAGCATCTTCTTCCGATCAAACCAAAAACCAAAGTTTACTTTGAAACCTATTTTGAAAAATCAAAAGACACCCCTCCATCAATTCCTTTTACTTCCTCTGACCCTTCTTGGGGATTTGAGCTCGTGGCAACACAAGATGAGGCTGACTTGGTCGTCCTTTGGCTTAATCCACACTTCAGCTCTCTATTCAGTAGCGACGGTTCCGAGATCGATGTTCGTCTGAGCAAAAACAAGATCAATACAGACTATGTCAATGGGGTTTTGTCCAAAAAACCAACGGTTACTGTTATCAATTTCACCAATCCTTGGGTTATTTCGGAGATTGAGGGAGAAGGACTTCACACCTTAGTAGCTACCTTCGGCGCAACCCCTGAGGCTATTCTGGACATCTTGAGCGGGAAAGTCAGACCTTCCGGGAAATTGCCTTTCACCATCCCAGTCTCTGTAGAGGCCGTTAAATCCAACCTATCCGACGTACCGGGTCATCAAGAAAAAGAGGGATATGCGCTATTTAAGTTTGGACATGGGTTGAATTATTGAATAGTCCATCTTCACATGATCTGACAATCATCCCACTACTTCTATGACGGTTTTTTTTGTGTTATAATAGTGAAACTCAATTTCTCCAAACTACATCATTCTGATTCAAAACAGGTTTTTGACTTTTCCCCAAATCTTCTAAGGTCTCCTTATCCCCATTAAAATGCTGAAGATAATAGGTTTCGGTGTAGCCTTTTTCTCTCAGCCAATCCTCCATTTTTTCTATTTCTCCTGCAGTCAAAAGCTTTGAATGAATGGTGGTCCGAACTTCAAATCGAAGGGATGAGGAGAGTAGGAATTCGAGCGATTTTTCAAAAGCTAAAAACAAGTCTGATCGGGTAATTTTCCAGTAATTGCCTGCCATAGCCTTAAAGTCCAAGGCTACATAGTCTACCAATTTCTCCTCAACCAACTGGCGAAGTACCTCGGGCCGACTGCCGTTTGTGTCGATTTTTACTTCAAACCCCATGGCTTTTACTTCCATAGCAAAAGATATAATTTGAGGATGAATCGTACATTCTCCTCCACTGAATACTACTCCATCCAATAGGTCCCTACGGGAAAGCAAAAATTCACGAACATGCCCCCAACTCCGCTTACCCTTGCCAAGCACAATCTCGGGATTGTAGCAATAGCTGCAGCGCATGTTGCAGCCGGCAAACCACAGGATGCAGCCTGTACGATCCGGGAAGTCAAGCAACGTAAAAGGGGAGATACTGAAGACAGGCCTCCCCTTTTCCAGGCTACTCGACAAAGTGGGTGCGCTGCTTGTGTTCACCTTTTTTACCGATGTTGAAGCTTTCCACGGGTCTGTGATAGCCCATTACCCGGGTATATACAAGGCATTTTGTGCGTTTTTCCTCATGGTTTTCGAGTAAATACTTGGTGTTGATTTGTTCAGTGCTTGTCTGCATGGTGTATTGGATTTTGGTTTAAATCATTCAAAAGGGCTTCGTCACATGTTGGACAGTACTCATGCTCTCCATTGAGGTAGCCATGAATCGGACAGATGCTGAATACCGGAGTCACGGTGATGTAAGGAAGCTTAAAGTTGGAAAGGACCTTTTTGACTAGTCTGCGGCAGGCTTCAGGCGAGGAGATTATCTCACGCATGTAGAGATGTAGGACTGTGCCTCCGGTATACTTGCATTGGAGCTCATCCTGAAGGAAAAGTGCCTCAAATGGATCGTCGGTATAGTCCACCGGGATTTGGGAGCTGTTAGTGTAATAAATATTTTCACCCATTCCAGCCTGGATAATCTCCGGAAAACGCTTCTTGTCTTCCTTGGCAAATCGGTAAGTGGTACCCTCTGCAGGCGTGGCCTCCAGATTATAGAGGTTACCGGTTTCCTCCTGAAATTCCTTCATTCTTCGCCGTACATGCTCCAGAAGTTCTGAGGCTATTTTTTGACCAAAATTTCCCGTGATATCTTCAGATCCTTCCGTGAAATTGAGGATCATTTCATTGAGTCCGTTGACTCCGATAGTGGAAAAATGATTTCGAAAATGCTTCAGATAGCGCTGAGTATAGGGATACAGTCCCCGATCATACATGTCCTGAATAAAGACTCTTTTCTTTTCCAAGGTTGATTTGGCAATCCGCATGAGGAAATCCACTCGCTCGAATAAGGCAGTTTTATTTCCTTGATACAAATAGCCCAGTCTAGCCATATTGATCGTCACCACGCCAATACTACCTGTCATTTCTGCACTCCCAAAAAGTCCATTTCCCCTTTTTAACAATTCTCTCAAATCCAATTGAAGTCGGCAACACATGGACCGGACAGCATTGGGCTTGTAGGCATGGGGATTTTCGACTCTTTGTCCATTTTCATCTACAGTGTATTGACTTCCGATGAAATTCTGGAAATAAGAAGATCCGATTTTGGCTGTGTTTTCAAAAAGAAGATCAGTATTGGATCCATACCAATCAAAATCCTCAGTGATATTGACCGTGGGAATGGGGAATGTAAAAGGCTGCCCATTGGCATCTCCTTCGGTCATGATCGTGTAATAGGCCTTGTTGATCAGGTCCATTTCCACTTGAAAATGCTTGTAGGTCAATGCTTCCAAAGAATTCACGCCTCGCTTTTTAGCCTTTTCCATCAGCAAATCCGAATCGATACCCATGAAAAGGTGCAGGTCATTTTTAGTCGGCATTTGGTCTTTGAGATCCTCAGGAACAACCCAATCCAGCGTCACATTGGTGAAAGGCGATTGGCCCCAGCGTGCGGGCACATTGAGGTTATAGACAAATGAGCGTACGGCTTTCTCAATTTCTTTATAGGAAAGCTGATCCTTGAAAACATACGGTGCCAAATAGGTGTCAAATGAACTAAATGCCTGTGCCCCTGCCCACTCACTTTGCAATATTCCCAGGAAATTGGCCATTTGCCCCAAAGCCTCCCGAAAGTGGGAAGGAGGCTTACTTTCGACCCTACCACGCACACCGTTGAAGCCCTCATTCAATAAGCCTCTTAGGCTCCATCCTGCGCAGTAGCCTGTGAGGCAATCCAAGTCATGGATGTGAATGTCTCCATTGCGGTGGGCATAGCCTTCTTCTTTGCTGTAAACTTTATCCAGCCAGTAGTTGGCGATGATTTTTCCAGCCACATTGTTGACCAAGCCGGCATTGGAATAGGAGGTATTGGCGTTGGCATTGATTCGCCAATCGGATTGACTGATGTATTCTTCGATAGTCTGTGTGCTGTCCACTAAGGTCGTGTCCTCATTAAGTCCTGCCACATGCTCCCGCTGCATTTTACGGGTATGGCGATAGAGCATAAAAGAGCGCATTACATCAAAGTATCCTGCGACAAAAAGTTCTTTTTCAATAAGATCCTGGATTTCTTCAACGGCCCAGACAGTCTTTGATTCAAGATGACCGAGTATTTTGTTGAAAATGGACAGGTCATAAGAAATTGAAACAGATTGAAAACCCTTCTTCAGGGCATCTTCTATTTTATAAGGAGCAAATGGTGCGTATTCTCCATTGCGCTTGATGACAAAGTGATCCATAGATTGAAGGTTTTGGGAGAAATTAGACAAAGTAATTTTAGAGAAAAAAACAGGCCATTCGGGAGATTTTGGAGGTAATAATGGTCAGGACAGACACTGATTTAAATCATACTTTTTTGTCTGAAATAAGAGCCTTCGGGCTTGCGGTCTCTTGCTTTAAAGGGTATTTTTATCTTTTTATTAACAACTAAAATTGGGAATTCGGCTCATACTATCCTTGGCTTTGGAAGACAACAAGTTTCAACACGGGCAGATGTCTGATTTTCAATCTATCAAGTCTGAATAGGTATGGATTTTCCAACTTGAAACCCCACGAAAGTATGAGAATTTTACAGGAGCAGATCCGAAAGAAATTAAAAGAGAAAAATGCAGTCCTCTTGGCACATTACTATCAGAGACCTGAGATTCAAGAAATTGCGGACTTGGTAGGAGACAGCTTGGAATTGGCCCGAAAAGCCTCCCAAGCAACTCAAGAAGTAATTGTCTTTGCAGGTGTTCATTTTATGGCTGAAACTTCCAAAATTCTAAATCCAAACAAGAAAGTGCTTATTCCGGATTTAGATGCCGGCTGTTCCTTAGCCGACTCTTGCCCAATGGACGAATTTCTGAAATTCAAAAACCTTTACCCCGAACATCTGATTGTCTCCTATATCAATAGCAGTGCTGAAATCAAGGCACTCAGTGACTACATTTGTACCTCAGCAAACGCTGTAAACGTGATCAAATCCATTCCCGAGAACCGTCAGATTATATTTCTCCCGGACAAAAATTTAGGAAATTATTTAATCCGGGAGACAGGCCGGAATATGCTACTATGGGAAGGTGCCTGTTCAGTCCATGAAACATTTTCCATAGAGAAGCTCATGCAGCTGGTCCAACATTACCCAAATGCCAAAATTTTAGCTCATCCTGAATGCAAACGCGAACTCCTGCTTCTCGCAGATTTTGTAGGCTCCACCTCCGGTATGCTCAAATGGATTCAGCAAGACGATCATCACACATTTCTTATAGGTACTGAAGCAGGAATCCTTCACCAAATGCAGCTAAAGGTCCCACAAAAGACCCTGATTCCTATTCCTGCACATGAAGACAACTCCTGTGCTTGCAGTGAATGCGCATATATGAAGGTGAACACACTATCGAAACTTTTAATCTGTCTAGAAACCGAATCCCCGGAGATAGTGCTGGATCCGGAACTCAGTGCCAAAGCTCTGATTCCAATTCAGCGCATGCTGTCGATATATTAATATGGAAGAACCGGAAATAATCATAATTGGAAAGGGAATTGCGGGAATGGCTACAGCCATTTACTTGGCTGAAAACAGCAACAGCCTAAAAATTCTATTGCTTGATAAAAGTGATGACAACGACTGCTCCACTCGATTTGCGCAAGGTGGACTTTCGGCTGTTTGGTCAGAAAAGGACAGTAAAAAAAAGCACTTGGAAGACACACTTCGCGCGGGAAGATATCAAAACAACAAAAGTGTGGTCAAGGATTTTGTCGAAAATTGTCCAAATCGAATTCATGATCTAATCCGATGGGGTGTAAAATTTGATCTAAATGCAGATTTCTCCCAATCACTCCATCGTGAAGGAGGGCATCAGGAATCTCGTATCCTCCATATAGGCGATCATTCCGGGCAGTCAATTCATAAGGTTTTACTTTCGAAAATTCAACAAATTAAATCCATCAAGGTCTGGAATTCGGCCTATGCTGTGGATCTGATTCAGCAAAACAAGTCCTGTTGCGGAGTCAAGGTCTGGGATGAAATTAGTGAAACACTCTACTTCCTGAAATCCTCCGCTGTAATCCTGGCCACAGGAGGTTCCGGTCAAGCTTTTCCCATGACTACCAATCCGCCCGTCGCTTCAGGAGATGGCATTGGGTTGGCAGTTCGGGCTGGACTTCTCACCGAGAACATGCACCATTTTCAGTTTCATCCGACTTCCATATGGACAGGACACCTAGGCACCGTCCCCCTCATTACGGAGGCACTTCGTGGCTCAGGAGCACTGATTATCAATAATTTGGGAGAGCGATTCTTATTTCGGTACGATCCCCGTGGTGAATTGGCCACTAGGGACGTCATTTCCCAGGCTATTTGGGAAGAGCTTAATTCCAGCCCAAGCAGACAGATCTATCTGGACGCGAGACACCTGGAAGAATACTTTTTAAAAGAATATTTTCCACACGCCTATGATACATGCGAAAAACTCGGATTGAACTTAGCCATCAACCTAATCCCAATCAGCCCGGCAGCACACTATCAATGTGGCGGTATACCTGTGGATCCAAATGGAGAAACCCGCATGAAAAATTTATTTGCGGTTGGGGAAATAGCCTCCACAGGACTTCATGGAGTCAATCGACTCGCCTCAAACTCTCTACCGGAAGCTTTGGTTTTCGCCAAAAAAATTGCTGATAAAATTTGCTCAAAAAGGAATGAAATATCACCTGAATATGTAGTTTTATCCGGTAAACCTACTACTCCTCCCATTGTTTCCAATTCTGAGATTTTTAGGTTTAAGGTTTTCGTTCAGAGGGTTTTACTGGGCGAAAAATTAGACGTTGTACCCATTCTCCTATCCATTCAGACTACCTATGAAAAACTGGATTTATTCATAGATCAGCATATCATTGACCAAAACCTTTTATCTAATCGAAACATCCTTTACACCCTGTATGAAATCTTAAATTCATTTCTTGAAAATGATTTACCTCACCAAAAAAATCGAGTTCGAAGCAGCACATCGAATCAGTAACTATCCAGGAACTTGCAGTGAAATCCATGGACACACTTATTACCTTGAAGTAACTGTCTCCGGAAAAGTCGACTGGAATACGGACATGGTTCTGGATTTCAAAATATTGAAAAGCATCATCCAAACAGGTGTAATTGATCATTTTGACCATGCCCTGATCCTAAAAAGGAATTCAGAAAATGAAAAAATATTTTCTTCTTATCCCGGAAAAATCGCCTGGATGGAATCGGAACCGACTGCTGAACAAATGCTGCTTTGGATCGTGTCTTCAATTTCACCCCTTCTACCCGATGAAATATCTCTGGCCAAATTGAAACTACACGAAACCTCCGGAAGCTGCGCATCCTGGAAAGATAATAAAAGATAATTTTATCTTTTATTAAAATAATTCTTAAATTTGGGTACTCAAGGGCTTCATCAGTTCTTTTTCTTACACTTAATCCCGGACAACTTTATCCGTTTAATATGGAAACACTTGCCCAATTACCCATTCGAGAGATTGTTGCCAAAGATTACAGAGCTGCCTTGGTTTTCCGGGCATTTGGAATTGATTTTTGTTGCAAAGGAGATCTCACCCCTCTGGAAGCTTGTACCCGGAAAAAGATAGACCCTAAGGAACTATTAAATAGGTTGATAGAAGCCTTTACTTCTCCAAGAGAAGAACAGTTTGATTTTGCTTCCTGGCCACTGCCGCTTTTGGTAAAATATGTAGAAACCAAACATCACAAAATGATCAGAGATAGAATCCCCATGATTCAAAATTTTCTCAAGCGCGTCGTCAAAGTGCACGGAAACCATGAACCCCACCTTCGAAAGGTTAAGCAGCTTTTTGACAAAGCAACCCAAAACTTGGCTGAGCATTTGAAACGCGAAGAATTAATTATTTTTCCCTATATCAAAAAAATCTCCGGGGATCAGAATCGGAGAAGTCTACTACTGGGCCCGGCATTTGAGCCCATTAGAGAAGCTATTCACAAACTTATGGAGGAGCATGAACAGGAGGGAAACTACCTGAACGAAATCAGAGTACTCACCCATAACTTCACACCGCCAGAATATGCCTGCAACACTTATAAAGTAGCTTTTTCTCTGTTGGAGGAGTTTGATAAGACTATGCAAAAGCACATGCATCTAGAGCATCATATTCTTTTTCCAGCAGCTTTATCCATCGAATTAGACCAAGACTTCAATTAACCCAGAATTCCCGAATCAGTATTCCCGCCTTTCTCTTGCCCGTCGTGTTGATAGGGCTTGTTGCCGGCATTTCGGGAGGATGGATCCGATTGGGAAGTCCGATAATTCCTCTGGCTGAAGCCGGATTGAATCACGGACTGCTTATGGTGGGAGAATTTTTGGGTTCGCTGATATCCCTCGAACGGGCCATGGTCATGAAAAAAAAGATCTGGCTGATCATTCCCCTTTTCACTGGTCTTTCCGGCATATTCTTTCTGATTAATCTGGACCAAGCGGGCATGGGAGCCCTATTGGCCGGATCTTTTGGACTGAGTGTGATCATGCATTTTCAGACCATTCGACACCCTTTTTTCCACAGTATTCTCCTCTACCTGGGAGCTGTTTGCTGGTTTATCGGAAATTTTCTTGCCTGACATTTTGGGATGATTGCTGAAGGAAGTACTCGGTGGATTGGATTTTTGCTTTTCACAATCGTCGGAGAACGATTGGAGTTAAGCCAGTTTCTACCCGTACCCACCTGGTCTAAGCAGGCCTTGGGCATACTCCTGAGTTTATTTTTCATCGGTCTAGTCCTACCCTTTCACGGTATCGGAAATGAAGTCATGGGAATGGCAGGGCTACTGATCTCCGTATGGCTGTTAATTTTTGACATGGCAAAAGTTGCCGCAAAGAAAAAGGCTCAATTCCGATACATCGGTGTAGGACTTCGAGTCGGATATCTCTGTCTAGGAGCTCAGGGATTGATCTTGCTATTCATGGAAAGTCACCCGCTATTTTATGACCTGGTGCTTCATACTTTCTTCTTGGGATTCACTTTGCTGGATCTAAACGTAAGTTATCCCCTTGGCAAAATGCTCCTCCTCAAAGGGGGCATCCAAAGTCTCCTGGATGAAACCTTTTTCGAACACTTGTCATGCCCGATAGGCTTGGATAGAAGTCCGATGTATGCGCCGGGAAGAAACTTCTTTGTAATGGTTAGTTTTAAGTTTCCATGATCGGATGTAATAAAAAAAGTCAGATCTACCGGGTTTTCAAAACCTTATAGTTCATATTTGAAAAAAAAAGTGGCTTGAATTCTATTTCAAGCCACTTTTTTTTAGTGTCAAGAACTCCTCTTTAATCAGGCCTAGCCACTTCCATGACCTTAAAAATATGAAGCAAATCAGGGAAAACCGCATCCATGAAAACATTAAAAAGGTGATTGGTGCCGTATTGTGGTAAGAAGGAACGGTCTTTTTCCTCTCCGTTTTTCGAGTCGCTGAGGATTTCTCTTCCCAAGGCAAACTCCACCTTTTTACTTTTTACCGAGTCCAAACTGAACTCTTTTTTAAGATCCACCCCTAGATTCCAACCTGAAATCGGGAGTTGGTTGAAATTCTCACCGGTTTGCATATAAGTAAAGCCGCTTGTTTTCAGCTTTTTGGGGCTCCCAGACTGAAAACCAGAAAGACCGAATGTTTGCCTAAAAAAACCTCTCCGGTATTTTTTCTCTTCCCTCATTCCAAATAAGCAAAAAAAAGGAAATAGCCCTCGAACCTTTCTCGTATCGCACAAATTGAGCCGTTTTAAATTGATTAGGCTGCTCGTAAGTGGTCTCCGAAAGCCGGGCATTTGCCATCTGGAAAAATCCAAACATCCAAAAAACCTCAAGCAAATTCCATTTTGATTTCACAATCTTAGCTTTAGTGGTGATCTATTTTATCTGCCAAATCAGGTGCTTTTGACTGGAGCATATTTTTGGTGACAACAGACATCCACCAAAAGCAGCCAATTGAAATCACCAGCATCAACATCCAGCTGCTCGTCCAAATTCCTGTACCTTCCAAGAGATAGCCAAAAAGAATGGGACAAAAGAATCCACCAAGCCCTCCGATTACGCCTACCATTCCCCCTACAACTCCGACTTCATTAGGGAAATAGTCAGGAATAAACTTATAAACGGATGCTTTCCCGATTCCCCATTCAATTCCCACGATCAAGGTAAGCAAAGCAAACACCCACATATTAGCCTCAAAATTGATCCTTGTTATCCCTTTTACAACAAGTTGCCTTTTTTCCACTTCATCCCCTGCTTTCACAACTGGTTCTTGCCAGGAAGATTTTTGGGGGAAGATGGGGGTATTCAACGACTGGACTTGGTCTGAGGAAGTCATTGGATAAAAAGAATAGGTCTTTCCATTGTCCATGACGATTTCATCAGATGCTACCTCAGCGACAATTCCCTTTTGAGTGGCATTGATTCCTTTTCCGGGAGAGAAAATTTCCATTTTAGGAACCATCAGTAAGGTGCTGATCACTATTGACCATTTGAAGACTCCAAACATGACCTTTCTCGCACCAAATTTATCACTCATCCAGCCTCCCAGAGCCCGGATAATTCCAGAAGGAAGACTGAATAAAGAAGCAAATAGCCCAGCAATGACCAAACTTGTCCCATAGACATTGGTGAAATAGGGCACCAGCCACTGAGAAAAGGCAACAAAACATCCAAAAACAAGGAAATAATACAGTCCGAATCTCCACACACGGATATTTCCCAATGGCTTGAGCGTTTGGGCCATTGTCCGGGTGGATAGAGCCGGTTTTTTATTTTTTGCCAAAAGGGCAAGCACCACAGCCATCGTTACTAAAACCGCGGCATAGATCATCGGCAGCATCTTCCATGCCTCCGGATTTTGACCGTTTTGAGTGAAGGTGTTAAGTAAGGTGGGTGCTAGCAAGGTGGTAATTGCGGCACCTGCATTTCCTGCCCCAAAAACACCCAAGGCTCTTCCCTGCCAATGTTTTGGATACCATACGGAAGTGTAACCAATTCCCACTGCAAAACCTGCCCCAGCAAGCCCAAATCCAAAACTCATCAAGGCGTACCAAGTAAATGAACTTGTAAAACTCAGGAGAAACATGGGTACCGAAGTCAATAGAAGCAGGCCCACAAAAATCCATTTTCCGCCGTATTTGTCAGTAAGGATCCCTATAGGCAGCCTCATCACCGAACCAGTTAGAATCGGGATTCCCAAGAGCCACCCGATCTGAACTTGGCTCCAATTAAAGATACCATTATCCACCAAGTAGGTGACCATGACCCCGTTGAATGTCCATGCGGCAAAGCAAAGCGAAAATGCGAGGGTATTTAAAATCAAAATCCGGTGTGCGCCGGCCGGGATAGATTCGTTCATGATCCAGCTGGTTCAATCCTACTTTTTCATTTTCCGTTTGATCGGTTCCGGCAAGTACTTCATAAGCCAGAATGAAGCAAAAGCAAATACCAGAGACCCTACAGCGGTGGTAATCGCAAAATTGAGATTTTCCTGAAGGGCATTATTGAGTGTACCGAATAGAAACCAAATCTGAATCGTGACAAAAAGGATCAACAGAAAAATAATTCCGGTCATCAGCGTGTTGGTCTTATTGGGATGTGCCTCGTTTTGAGATTGTCTGAAATCACTCATAGCTTTTTGAGATTAGGATTGTTGGGCTTTAACAAATACTTGACCTTCACGGATCACCACTTCCAGTTGGGGAAGACGTCTAGGAGGCGGTCCCTGAATTACGTCGCCGGTGCGGGGGTTAAAATAGCCCTTATGGCAAGGACACTCTATCTGACCGAGGTCATGACGGTACTTCACAGCACAGGATAAGTGGGTACACTTTTGTTCAAAAGCTCTCCATTCTCCATTACCGAGGTTGATCAATAAATAAGGAATAGTCTTGGATCCTTCTATTTCAAACATGAATGAATCTCCCTCCCTTACTTCACTTTCCATGCAGATGGCATGTTCGCCTTCCAGTGGTTTTTCGGGAAAAGCCAAAGATTTGACTACGATTGCTGTGTTACCTACAGCCAATGCCCCTGATAATAAGGTTAGAAATTTGGCAAATTCCCGGCGGGAGACGTGAGTCGCTTCTTTTTGTTCAATTGGGAAATCCTGCTTCCATTTGGGGATTTCTGAATTTGGGTCTTTGGACATAGTGAAGGGAAAATTAATCGTGAATTCTCAGTTCGGTGCTGCCTTTTGGCATCATGATATTGACTTTGGTATTGACTTCTTCCTGACCAAAGAGAAATTTATTGACTGGAGTACTGTTTGGACGGAGTTTTTCTATTTCTTCACGGGTACCATAAAAAAGGGCCTGACTGGGACATACAGTCGCACACATGGGTTTTTTTCCGGCACTGGTCCGATCATAACACATGTTGCATTTCATCATTAATTCAGCTTTTTCTTCTTTTTTAGGTACTCCAAAAGGACATGCGAGTACACAATTGGAGCACCCAATGCATCTGGAAGTATTGGCAGTATGCACGACACCAAAATCATCCTTGGTGATGGCATCTGCAGGACAGACATTGGCACAGACTGGATCGTCGCAGTGCATGCAGACTTGGACAGTGGTCTGCACAGAAACTGCCCGCTCCACATAGTGAATGTGTATCATACTTTCCTGTCCGTTAGTTTCACACTCAGCACAGGCCATTTCACAGGCATGACAGCCAATACAGCGCTGCATATCCACAAAAAACTCCATCTGCTGATTATATTGAGGGTTTTGCATGGTTTGGGTCGTTAGGTTAAAAACTTTGAAAGGCTGATTCTTTGATCTTTATGGAGGCTATTTTGCCCGTTGGTACTAACATACAGGCACAGACTTTGAACTCAGGAATCTTACTCACCGGGTCTAATGTCCCGATTGTCAATTGGTTAGCAGATTGTTTCCCACCCCAGTGGTAAGGAATGAAAACAGTATCCTCACGGATAGTCTCAACCAATTGGGCTGGAAATACCGCTTCTCCTCTACGGGTTTTGACCATTACCTCATCGCCATCTTTAATCCCATACTGATAGGCAAGTTTGGGATGGATTTCCAAGAGGGGTTCGGGATATTGGTCAACCAGCTTACCGATTCGTCGGGTCTGTGAGCCACTCAGGTATTGGGATACCACCCGGCCCGTAGTCATGACCACTGGATATTCCATATCCACTACTTCAGACGGTTCACGGTATGGAACGGGGTTGAAATGAGCTTTGCCGTCAGGCGTTTTAAATTTTTTATCTTCCCAGAGTCTCGGTGTACCGGGATGATCCTCTGATGGGCAAGGCCAAAACACCCCCATATTTTTCTCTATTTTTTCATAGGTAATGCCAAAATAGTCGGCAGTACCACCCTTGGAAGCTACCCGAAGCTCATTGAAGGTATCCTCTGCTTTTTTATAAGCGAACTTATCCCCCACTCCGAGTCTTTGGGCCAGTTCAATTAGAATATCACTGTCTTTTCGGGCCTCTCCCGGAGGAGTTACTGCTTGATTTATCTTCACTACCCGACCTTCAGCTGTAGTCACCGTCCCCTCTTCTTCCTCGTGAAGTGAGCCAGGAAGGATCAAGTCTGCATGCCTTGCAGTTTCATTTAAAAAAAAGTCAATGGCAACGTAATATTCCAATTTTTCAAAGGCTTCCCGGACAAAATTATTGTTGGGTAAGGAAACCAACGGATTAAAGCAAATCGTGATCAAGCCCTTTATTTCTCCCCGATGAATGGCTTCTATGATTTCATAAGCCGAAAGTCCTTTTCCGGGCATTTCTTTTTCATCAATCCCCCAGACCTCCGAAATGTATTTCCGATGCTCCGGATTGGTAATGTCACGATTTCCAGGAAGTTGATCGCACTTGTGTCCATGTTCACGCCCCCCCTGTCCATTTCCCTGTCCGGTGATGGTTCCGTAGCCACAATAGGGCCTTCCGATTCGACCCGTGGCCAACACCAGATTGATGCAGCTCAGGACATTGTCTACTCCTTTGGAGTGATGTTCAATTCCTCGGGCATGAAGGAGGAAACTGGTTTTGGCCTTTCCCCACCACTCAGCGGCTTGTTGGATTTTGGCAGCCGGAATCCCGGTTTTCTCCTCAGCCCAAGCCAAATCGTAATCCTTTACCGCATCGATTGACTCCTGGAATCCTGAAGTATAGTTGTCAATAAAATCATGATCCAGCCAGTCATTATCTACGAGGATCTTCAGCATTGCTCCAAAAAGTGCGGAGTCTCCTCCGGGTCTCACAGGAAGATGAAGATCTGCTGTTCGGGCAATAGGTGTCACCCGAGGGTCTATCACGATGAGTTTTGCACCATTATCTCTTGCCTGCCAGATGTAGTGGGTAAGCGTGGGAAAGGTTTCTGAGACGTTTGTGCCTGCAATGATGATCACTTCTGCATGTTTGAGGTCCTCCCAAGTATTAGAAATCCGATCCAGGCCAAAAGCCTTTTTATTTCCAGCCCCGGCACTGACCATACAAAGTCGACCGTTGTAGTCAAGATTTGCTGTTTTCAGCGCTACCCTGGCAAATTTCCCGACCATGTAACTTTTCTCATTGGTCAAAGAAACTCCGGAGAGCATGGCAAAGGCATCTCTCCCATGAGAATTCTGGATTCGCTGAATTTCACTGACCGTTTTGCTCAACGCCTCCTCCCATGAAGTCCGCTCGAATCCCTTCCCTTCTACCCTTTTATAAGGTGCTAAAAGCCTGTCACGATGATTGTTTTGGAGGTAGCGCTGCACCCCTTTCGGACAGAGACGACCTTCATTGAATGGGAACTCCATCCAGGGCTCAAATCCAGTTACTTTATTATCCTTTACTTTCAGTTGTATACCGCATTGCATGCCACAAAAGCAACAATGCGTTTTGACGAGTTTATCAGGTTCATGAACCCCGGGAAAGCCCTCTTTTGGTGTATAACCTTTATGAGGACCGAACTGATCGATAATTGATTCTACTGAAGATGGTAATTTTGCCATGATATTATTTTTTATCCGAAGAATGCTCCTGCATTTTTTCTTGCCTCAAAATGTGCTTTTGCCAAAGCTGCCCGCTTTCCTTCCGGACTTAAATCTAAATGACTACTGCCATCTTTGAGCGTGAAATCAAAACCCAATTCCTTGCTTACTTCTTTCAGATCCTGAATGTGAAGTTGAGTAGCAAACTCCTCTTTGGTATGGGGGCAGACTGCCATACCACGTTTTCTGCCTTCATATCGATACAAATTGGCCCCTAGCTGTGCCAGGCGTTGAAAAATATGAAAGAACTTGCCAAAGGGGATCCAAACTAGAAACAGGATGACTGTTACCGCATGAATCACCGCCATAAATTGGTAGGTTTTTCCCTGAAGGAAGGTATAGTCGTATGATATCCCCAGTCCGGTGATGGATATTGCTATCAATAGAATCAAGGGCAACCAGTCTCCTTCAAAAGTCTGCGTTGCGATCAGGCCACCATCGGTCAGACGTCGCTTCACCATCATCACCGCACCAATGGTCACCAATACAGAACACCAGACAAGTGCATGAAAGGCCATAAAAGCAACAAAGGAGCCCAGCTCGAATGAACCCATCTCAAAGCCAAAGACCTTGGCATAATATAGCATGTTGTTCCCCGGCTTAAACTCAAAGTGAATCCATCCCAAAGTCAAGGGGATAGTGACAGCAAATGCGATCAAGCATCCTGTAGCCAACAAAAAGTGGCCAATCCAACGGGTACGGCTACGATGATAAATAAATCGCTGAAAAAGGATATTCTGGAAAAACAGCCTGATACTTCTGACAAAATAAAAGGGGAAATCACGGCTAAAAAGAAACTGCATGCTTCGCCTCCAATACAACCTCGTCGGTGGCCGCTGTAGCCAAACTGAATACCGATAGGCAACTCCAAACACGGCAAAAATGGCCCCCATTAAATAGGCAATAAGGGCCGCGTCGAAATTCTGAAGGTTTCGTGAACCCAAGACGACCAACACTATCACTGCAAATGCAGCTATTGTTGCTTTAATAAAGGCCGTTCGATTTAAAGTTTGAATTAATCTATACATCTGGATCAATATTTAACAAGGTTTTTCAGCTCCTTTTCTATTATAAAAGTACCAGTTGATCAAAGTAGCTACGATCAGAAAACTAGCCAATACCCAGAAAAACCCTGTGGCATAACCAGATGCCCCTATGAAGGCGCTAATCGTCATGGAAAACACAAAAGGACCATAGGCCCCGATTGCAGCGGTCCAGCCGATTACCCCTGATGCATGAATAGGATTCTCTTTAAAAATGACCGGAAACTGCTTGAACGTGGAGGCATTCCCAATCCCAGTGAAAAAGAAAATCAAAAACATCAAGGCGATGAAAAGCCCCATTTGGTCAATTCCCGAAGGCTCCAATAAGTTAAAGAAAATAATCAAAACTGTAACTATAAACATCCCTATTCCTGAAATAGTAGTGAGAATTGCTCCTCCGGTCTTATCAGCCACGAATCCAAAGCCGACACGGGCAGCAGATCCGATAAGGGGGCCGTAAAAGGCATATTTCAAAGGATCGAGCCCAGGATCAAATTGACCGTAAACGGATTTTAACAAAAGAGGAAAAGCAGCTGAAAGCCCTGCAAAGGTCCCAAAGGTCATGAAGTAAATAATGGTACAATACCAGGTGTGTTTTTTAGAAAAAATCTCAAGTTGCTGCTTAAAACTGGATTTGATCGGTATACTTTTTAACAAAAACCAACACAAAACAGCAACGACTATCAAAAGAGGAGCATACCAAAAGGCAGCACTCTGAAGGTAAATTTCACGGCTGACTGACTCGCCGGCTCTATTGCTCAAAGTTAAAACCTGAGGTGCGCCATATAGAGCTACTCCAAGCATCATAGGTGTCATAAACTGCGCGATACTTACGCCGAAATTCCCAATACCGGCTTGTATGCCCAAGGCGGCTCCTTTCAAGCGAGCGGGAAAAAATAAATTAGTCGAAGGCATGTAAGAAGAAAAGTCACCTCCTCCAAATCCTGCAGTCAAAGAAAGAACCACGAACACCCAAAATGGGGTATTGGGATCCATTACCGCAAACCCCAACCCGAGGACTGGGATCAGTTTGATGATGGTTGAAATCGAAATTACATGACGGCTACCAAATATCGGAATTAAAAAGGTATGGATAATTCTGAGGGTTCCGGCAGCCAAACCTGGAAGTGCAGCCAACCAGAAAAGCTGACTGGAAGAAAAATTAAACCCAATCCCATTCAGTCTGGTGACAATCGCGCTCACCATAAACCAAGTGGCAAAAGAAAGGGTCAAAGAAATGGTCGTAATAGTCAGGGTACGCCAGGCGACCTGCTTACCTGTGGAGTTCCAGAATACCGGATTTTCCGGTTCCCAGATTTTGAGCCATGTATTCATGCTTGAAATTTATTTAGGAGAGAAGAGTAGTTTATCTTTGCAAGTTAAATTCAGTATCCTCGAAAAAACATGATATAAGTCAGGAGGCAACTTGATCTTTCAAATTCAACATGGCTGATCTGGATGGGAAGTCTGAAGAATACCCGGACATTCACCGGTTAGCCCTTAGTTCAGTAGACAAATTCGGCCTATTTCACCCGTGTGGACCACCGGCAGGGCATTTTCTGGATGGCAAACTACACACCGGAGTCAGTCTCCGCTTTGTAACAGTCCAAAATCAAGTCACTGAGGTATTTGGTGAAAGAACCACTCCCGGATTCACTTTGCTGGATCTAAACGTAAGTTATCCCCTTGGCAAAATGCTCCTCCTCAAAGGGGGCATCCAAAATCTCCTGGATGAAACCTTTTTCGAACACTTGTCATGCCCGATAGGCTTGGATAAAAGTCCGATGTATGCGCCGGGAAGAAACTTCTTTGTAATGGTTAGTTTTAAGTTTCCATGATCGGATGTAATAAAAAAAGTCAGATCTACCGGATTTTCAAAACCTTATAGTTCATATTTGAAAAAAAGTGGCTTGAATTCTATTTCAAGCTGCCTATATAATTTACGAGACCTCCTCTTTAATCATGCCTAGCTCCTTCCTTGACCTTGAAAATATGAAGCAAAGCCGGGAAAACCGCATCCATGGATTCTGAGGCTCCATTCGTGGACCCGGGAAGCCCCAATACCAGCGTATCGCCTATCAAGCCGGCCACTGAACGGGAAAGCATGGAATACGGCGTCCGCTGTTGGCCATAATTTCGGATGGCTTCCTCGATGCCGGGAATTCTTCTTTCTAAAATCCCTTCCAAAGCTTCCGGGGTCACGTCCCGCTGCGAAAGCCCTGTGCCACCTGTAAAAATCACCAAATCCATTTTTTCGCCGAC
This sequence comes from Algoriphagus alkaliphilus, assembly GCF_900103735.1. GTDB lineage: Bacteria > Bacteroidota > Bacteroidia > Cytophagales > Cyclobacteriaceae > Algoriphagus > Algoriphagus alkaliphilus. Next base: position 144,605 of record NZ_FMXE01000004.1, read on the forward strand.
AAATTGGGCGCAAAGTTGCCGGATTTGATCCTTCTCATCCGGAATGATCCGGTAAACGGGTACATGAACTCCCACTTTCTCCAGTTTTTCTTTGATCACCATCCCTGCCCGGTCTCCTTTTTTACCGGCCGAAATGGAGTCTGAACAAACAATGACGGCTGCTCGCAGGGACTGATCCAGATCCTTTTTACGATCAGACTTCCCTCCATTTTTCTCTACCAATTTGATCTGCTCAATGCTGATTTTTTTATCGATAGGCTTTAGCATGTCGTATATGGTCAATGCAACCACCGAGGCGGCATGCATGGCTTCCACTTCCACTCCCGTTTTATAAATCGTGTGGATTTCCACAAAAACGGTCACTTCCATCACTCCTAATTCATAAGAAATCGCAGTGAATTCGACGGGTAGCGGATGACAATCCGGAATCATGTCTGCCGTCCGTTTAGCCGCAAAGAGCCCAGCCACACGGGCGCATTCGAGCACATTGCCCTTGGGGACTGTCCGGTTTTGGATGGCCTGGATCGTTTCGGGCAAACTTACTTTTACGATCGCCTGGGCAATGGCCTTTCGCAGGGTGGGAGATTTATGGGTAATGTTGATCATTGATTCAATTCATTTAAATAATTACCAGTTACTAATGTTAATGTTCTTCTGCAAAAGAGCCTTCGGGTTCTTTTAAAAAAAACAGGCAATATATAGTACTAAAGGACGCACCTGCGGAAGCAATAAAAAAGAAAGTATTGGTGTCAACCAGCGAGTAAATAATCAAATAGATAACTGCCCCAACATTGCCATAAGCGCCTGCCATACCTGCTATTTGTCCAGTCATCTTTTTATTGATCATAGGTATGATAGCAAAAGTAGCTCCCTCTGCTCCCTGAACAAATATCGAACATGAAACAGTAATGATTACTGCCACAACCAACCACCATAAACCATTGAAAGTCGGCACGAGTTCATTGATGCCATTGTATTCAACTGGACCGGCTTTGCCTATAAAGCCCATCAATATAAAGCCTATGGCAATCCCTACCATATAAATAATCATGGTACGTTTACGGTTTTTCATAGTATCGGACAAAAATCCTCCCAAGGGACGTGCAAACAAATTAACAAAGGCAAAAGAAGATGCAATTATTCCGGCCAAGGTAGCTGTCATGATGGGTTGATTGTTTGCTCCAACAAGTGAAGAAAATGTCGTTTCGAAAAACATAGGCAGCATGGAAACAACTGCAAGCTCGGCCCCGAAATTAGCAAAATAGGTACTGTTTAATGCGGCTACACTTCCCCAGTTGTATTTTTCATTTTCAGGTATGCCTTTTTTTAAATTGGGTAAATTCACCTGAAGGGTTTTAATTACATGGCCTACATACAGTAAGACAAGGACTGCATAAATAACATAAAGCCCTTCATCTGGAATCATCGCTTCTCCGTCAATTTGTATCTTTCCTATCCGCCATGCCAAAGCCCCCATAGCCCCTACCAGAGGAAAGGACCAGAGCAGGTATTGTATTAAATCTCCATAAGAAGTTACTGTCATAGGTTCTGCCTTTCCTTTTACCGCTTTACTGCGCTTATTTTCAGGCATGTCTTTGACCAAAAAGTAATACATCACACCATAAACCAATGATACCATACCATTTAAAGCGAGTGCATAGCGCCAAGAATCTTCACCAAGATTAATCCAATCTTTCAATACAGTTAAGGCAAACCAAGGTAAGGTCATGGCCGCAAAGGCAGATCCAAAATTACCCCAACCTGCATATAAGCCTTCAGCCCGACCGATCATTTTGGGAGGAAACCAGTTAGATACCATTTTTATACCTATTACAAAGCCTGCACCAATAGAACCCAAAAATAAACGGGCGACAGCCAGCTGAATGAAAGAGTTGCCAAATGCAAAGAAAATTGCAGGTATGGCCATAATCACTAATAAACCTGAAAATACCACACGAGGTCCATATTTATCAATCAGGGCTCCAACTATTATTCGAGCGGGTATTGTTAGCGCCACATTACAAATTGCTAATATTTTTATATGCTCAGGGGTGAGCCAGTCTAAGGAGTTTAACATGGTGGTGGCTATCGGCGCCATGTTAAACCATATATAGAAAGTAACGAAGAAGGCTATCCATGTATAATGTAATACTCTGATTCTTTCCTGGCTAAAGTCCAAAAATTCTGGTTTTTTCATAACATGAAGGTATTAGGTGTGTAATTATTTTTCTGCTATACGTTTTGATAATGATCAATTATTCTCAATAAATTTATAGACTTAGCTCCGATAAAAACCGAATAGGATTGATAGTCTTCAATATTGCTTATGCTTCAGTATAGCTTATGTTTTTGTTATCTAATTTCAACATACCTATAGATTAGTTAAAGTTTTTTATTTTGCCATGTCATGGCATTTTCCTTGTCTTGTAGGGTATTGATATTTTGGAAGGATTCAGGGTTTTGAAGAAAATCTTTATCCAGATTCAGCTTCAAATGGGGTGAATTATGGATGAAGTGCTGAAATTTCAACTTATTTTCTTGGATATGTAATCTTAGACTGGGAAGAAGGTATGCAGGATAGATTCCAGGAAAGGGCATGATTTTACCGTGCAGTTCTGTGATGAGCATCTGATTTTCATCCGATTGGGAGATGAACCTTTGAAGTACCTCCAGACTCAAGAAAGGCATGTCACAGCTTAACAGTAAAATAGGACTGCTAGGAATAGAATGGATTAATGCCGTATACAATCCCCCCATGGGGCCTTTTTCAGGTATAATGTCTTTGATTACTGGTACGTCAAACTGTTTGTAATCTTGATGGTGTGCAATAATGGTTATGGGAAGGCCAAAACCGGTGACTTTTTCCAATAAATGCCTGACCATGGGTTTGCCGAAAATTTCTACCAGCCCTTTTTCCTGTTCCATTCGGCTGCTTTTCCCTCCGGCTAAGATGTAAATATTCAATGCCTTCATACCACTATCAATTTGATGGCAGCAAACAACAGCATAACCGTGAGGATGTATTTGAGTACATTCAAATTAAGACAACTAGTTCCCAAATAAATTCCTAAAGCTCCTATCTCAAAACTCACCCCAGTGAATTTGACAGGAAGCGGATGACAATCCGGAATCATGTCGGCTGTCCGTTTGGAGGCAAACAGGCCAGCCACACGGGCGCATTCGAGCACATCACCCTTGGGGACAGTTCGGTTTTGGATGGCCTGGATCGTTTCGGGCAAACTTACTTTTACGATCGCCTGCCCAATGGATTTTCGCAGGGTAGTACTTTTATGCCTGATGTTAACCATTTAAATGGGGCTTAGATTTTTGGATGATATCAAATCCTGAATAAAGTCTTTGAGATGTTCGATTTCCACGTGATCCATCAGGACGATTTTGTACCATTCGTTTGATTCATCGTGACTCTTGGGAACCAAGTTGTATTTGTGTGCCAATTCTGCCGAGATGGCCTCTGCATGAATAGTCACAATGTTCATTTCGGGCTCACGGAAATAAGAGATCCCCAATTGGTCTAGCTGTCGGCAAAGCCAATTGGTTCGCATCTTGATCACGGAGATTTTCTCAAACCATTTGTGGGGGCCATAAGTGGTCAATATCACCCATACTGCTACGGCATTGGCTCCGGACCGACTACCGCACAGGGTCAGATCCATTCCTTCCACATACTTTGCCTCATCAGTGAGCGCATTTTCAATCAGCCCTTTTCGGCAAACAAAAATGCCTGTTCCATAGGGAGCCTGAAGCATTTTATGGGCATCAATTGTTAGCGAAGAAATATCAGGATTGGTAAAATTGATTTCGTTTTCAAAATCACCAAAAGGATACACAAAACCCCCATAGGCCCCGTCTATATGAAGCCTGAACGGCAATTGGTATTCTTTAAGAATCCGGGTGTATTTTTTGGGATCATCCACCGAGCCAAACATCGTAGTACCCATATTCGACACCACAATGAAGTATTTTTTACCCTTAGCCAAAGCCTCCCTGACCGAATCCCGTATGGCCGATTCTTGAAGTTCGCGAGTTTCAAAATCAACAGGTACTTTGATCCAGTCCAACATCAGCAGGTTAGAAGCCTTGGGAATGGAATAATGGGTGTCCTCGGATGCCAGAATGACTATTTCCCCCAGCTTGGCTTGATGATATTTGATATACTCGTTTCGATAAATCCAAATCGCCTGTGCATTGGCCTCAGTCCCTCCGGGAGATATGTATCCATCATACTGCCCTTCCTCAATTTGAAAAAGGTCTACGGCAATCATATTCAGAACCTCCCGCTCAATGGCCTGTGTGCCTTTAAATGCAAACTCAGAGGTACCAAAGGTATGGCAGCCGATATGATTTGGATTGGCTATATAGGTACTCAAGACAGGCATCTCCCTCAAAAAAAGAGATTCATTGGAAAAAACTTTCTCATCTAATCGAGAGGCTGGGTAACCCAGATTGGCATCTTTGGAGAAATCCACGTTATCTTTCAGGGCCTCCTGAACCCGACTCAACCGTTCCTCGGATGTGAGCTTTTTCCAATATTTCATTTGAATTTTCATAGCTGAATGATTATATGGGTAGTTTTCCAAGCTCAGAAAAATGGAAGTCTAATTCCTTGGAAGATAAAAGTTTTGCGGCCTGTGGGAAAATATGATTATCCTCCCGAAATATGTGCAATCGGAGCAATTCGATCAATTCCCAACCACTGGAAAAAGCTTGCTCAAAAACAATCATACGAGAGCTGGGATCCGGGATGCGGGTTCCCAATCCAAGAAGATTGAACACTAAGGCTCCCAATTGGATAAATTTGACATGATCATCTTCCAAAAGATCTATTCCGGTCCTTGGAGGATTGCTGTGACTATGTTCACCTGTCTCAATCAGTTTTTTGTGTAAAGCCGGAAATATACTTTTTTCTTCCTTGAGATTATGGAGCAATATTTTGTTGTCAAAAAACTCAAAAAACTTCCCGAATGCCTGATTGATCTCTTTGTCAAAATGATATCCCAACTCCTTGAAATTCCTGATGGCTAACTCAAACAGTTGGATTTCCTGCAAGGCAATTTGATGTTCTGCTCGGAAAAGCTGCAAAATGGCATGCTCAGAAAGGTCAAAATCAGGGGACGCCAGCCGGTAAGCCTCCGGAGGATCCATAGGCGAGTTTTCGATATGTTCAAAATCCTTGTCTCCCATTTTTCGGACAGGATCGTTCTTTTTCATACTCTTGATGGTTTCCGGGTCTGTCTCCACTAAGCGCTTTCCGGTCTTAGGATCAATGGTTCTCATAAATGATTATTTTACGCCAAATTGGTCTATTTTTTATCCAAATTCCCTGTCGAAAATCAGGTCTCGGGCTGAGATTTGCTTGTAAATCCTGGAAAAAAAAAATTAAACTTTATGATTATCCGCTTCTTTGCCGGTAGATCAAAGCGATTATTGGAAATTGGCCTAAATTCTAATTTTCAGCCCCTCTTCGGTCTTCGGTCTTCCAGCCCCTAACCTATGGAAAATTCGCCTACTGGCAGAATAGCGTATATCCAAAGTAAACTTTACCCATTGTATTCAAAAAGCAATGAATCCCCAACCAGAAAAAAATAAACTGAGTTCATCCGCCCTTGTCCAGGAGACTTTCAGGCATTGGCTTTCGGATCACGATCAAGTGAGGTGCCCTTTTCCCATGGAAATTCATCAAGTACTAAGGAAAAAGACTTTTGATAAATTCTATGAATGGATTGACACATTGGATCAAAAAGGAAAGGAAGAAATGGGGGATGATTTTTTCAGGGAAAAGTTGGAGGAACTCCTCTTCGAAACCGGACTCGAACTGGTTGAGTCGGAGGATGAGAAACTGAGTATTTATTTTCCCTTTCTGATGCGTGTCGGAGATCAGGTGCAATCGGGGGACAATGGTGCTGGGGAAATCAGTAAAGTCATCAGCAGAAGAATTGAAAAAGAGGGGGATATTAAGTTCTTTACCGTCATCCTGGAAAATCAAAAAACCAAAAGAAGCTGGGAGTCGAAATTTGAACTCCCAGCCTGAGGTTAAAAGCAACTACTCAATTGTTTGCTGGCTTTTTTCCGGGAAAATAATTCTTGGATTTTCGGATCATTCGGTTGTTATAATTCCAATAAACCAATTGATAGCTTCTCCAAATATAGTCCAAAGGAGCAACGAGGAAGTGCATAAATCTGGTAAACGGAATGATTGCCACGATAAAAAAGGCAGATGCAATATGCAATTTGACTAATATGGGCATATTTGCTGCTATTTCAGTTTTAGGAGAAAAGGCAAATACTGACCATAAATAGGGTGTGAGTGAACTGGCAAACCAGGAGGATCCCCACCGATCAAAATAGGCCACTCCAATGCCTGAAATGATCTGAACCAAAAGAATTACGTAAACAACTAAATCCATCTTGGAAGAAACCATCATGATTCGATCCGTAGTGAATCTCCGGTAAATAAATAGAATCAACCCTGCCAATGCTGAAAGTGCAAATGAAAATGCAGTGGCTTCGAGAATCACCAACCGAACCGGTTCCCCATTCCATAAAATCACAGATCTGGGAAAAAGAAACGCCACCAAATGCCCAAAGAAAAGGAACAGAATTCCCCAATGGAAAAGCTGTGATCCCCAAAAAAGGCATTTCCCTTCCAAAAACTGGGAAGAAAGCGAAGAAACCTGAAAGCCGTTTTGCCGATATCGATAAATGGATCCGATCAAGAATACTCCTAAGCACAAATAGGGAAATGCGGTAAAGAAAAAGGTATTGAAGACTGTCCCGGAATTTTGGAAACCAAAGGCCATGCCTGTGATAATCAGCCCACTCAGGACAGCAAATCCAATGAAATACCCTACCATCAGTACTCTTTTATGAGAGGCTGTATCCAGCCTTTTTTTAACTAATATACCCGAGAGGAAAAAAGCATAAACTACAAAAAGCAAAAGAATAACTGACAAAATTCCTACAGCCAGTCCCAGCAGTGATTCTGCTTGTGTCATAGATTCAAATATTTTTTTCATAACCTATCGGATTTTTGTTTGGGTGAAGTAAAATTTTGATGACCATACCCGGGAGGTCCTCCACAGGAGTTGAGAAAGGGATTTATTATAGGAGGTTTAATAACAGGTAAATCTACCAACGCTTCTTTATACATGAATTCCATCAGCTCCAGCAAGCTGGAGAGTACATGCTGGTAAATGTTCCCTCCCAATTGGCCTACCATCAACAATGCTTTGTGTTTCTGCAGGATAGCTTCCTCCCTGCGCTTCATTTTTGCCGAATCAAACTCATTTAACATTTTTTTTAACCCCGGAATCAAGATCATTGTGATCAGTTCCTCCTTAAGGTCTTGTTCTTTCAGCAGGGGTAAAAGTCTAAGTATTTTCGGTAAATTATCAGGAAGTTCGGTACCACAGTCATTCCCAGCTTCCCGCTGTTCTCGTTTCATATGGGCTAAAAACTCTCCTCTCTTATAGTCTTCACCAAAAATCACATAGCCCAAATCCAAAAAACAGATAGCCTGAATGTGAAAGGTTTTGGTGTATAGCTCTTCCACTTGCTCAAGTTTACTTTGGTTAACGAAATCACCAAATGGAAATAAACTAGTCGTAACTTGAGGATATTCAGCATTGATCACCTCCATGCAATGTTTGATTTGATTTGCTAGTTGGGCAGTAGGATATTCCAGAAGCGGAGCAAATAAGGGGAATAATTGATCTTGGGTAGTCATGCTTTTGTGTTAAAGTCCTCTGACCGGCTTAAATTTGAAGCCGAATCCTGTCTCTCCTTTGGTATCGGCAGTAGCCTCGATCATCTCTATGGATTCCTCCCGATGTGCCGGAGGAATCACAAAGCGTTCCTCAAAGGTTGCCAGAGAAGTCAATCTGTAAATGGCTTCTGCCTCCTCCCCACTCATATTGACTGCCGACATGGCTCCTGTAACTTCTTCCTGCGACAGGTCACCGACGGTTACGTCTCTTCGGTAGATTTTGACCCCAAGTAATTTCTTGAGTACCTGCTTTACTTTTTCCTCATTTCCTGCTGTAAATAGATTTGCGAGGTATTTCATGGGTAAGCGGGACTTCTCAATTCCTGCCCACAGGGATTCAGTGGTGGAATCATAGATGCCATCCGCATCTACACTTGCCATGGCTGGCAACATGGGTGGCACATAGAATAAATTGGGGAGAGTTCTGAACTCAGGGTGTAGGGGAAGCGCGATTTTCCAGACCTTCACAAACTTATACACCGGAGAATCCTGAGCAGCCTTGATCGTGGAATCTGCAATACCGTTTTCCTTGGCCTGTCGGATCACTTCAGGATCATAGGGATCCAGATAGATATCCAATTGGGCATCCACCAGCTGATCTTCATCACAGGAAGCGACTTGCACTATCTTATCCGCATCGTAGAGCATGACCCCCAAGTACCGGATTCTTCCTACACAGGAATGCATACAGGCAGGGGCCTGTCCGGATTCCAATCGGGGATAGCAGAGGATGCATTTTTCGGATTTGCCTGTACTCCAGTTGTAATAACTTTTTTTATAAGGACAGGCTGTTACGCACATTCTCCAAGCCCGGCATCTTTCCTGATTGATCAGGACCACGCCATCTTCGCCTCTTTTATAAATGGCTCCTGAGGGACAAGAACCCACACAAGCCGGATTCAGACAATGGTTACAAATCCGGGGTAAATAGTGGAATGTCATCCGTTCCAACTGGAAAAGACTTTCCTGCTCGGCGGCACTGAGGTCTTTGAAATTGACGTCATTCCGGGCATAGTCAGGCGAACCGCCCAGATCATCGTCCCAGTTGGGTCCGGCTTTGATATCGATGGGCTCTCCTGTCACAAGCGAAACCGGCCTTGCAGTGGGCTGATCGTCTCCCTCGGGAGCATTGAAAAGATCCTCGTACTTGTATGTCCAAGGCTCGTAGTAATCTTCCAAAATGGGCAGGTGGGGATTGTGGAAAATGTTTTTGAGACCACGAAGTTTTCCAGCTCCCTTGAGGGAAACAGAGTTTCCGTTTTTCTCCCAGCCTCCTTTGTAGATGTCCTGATCTTCCCATTTGGTAGGATATCCGGTGCCGGGCTTGGTTTCCACATTGTTCCACCACATGTATTCGGCTCCTTTTCTGTCGGTCCAGATGTTTTTACAGGCAATCGAGCAGGTATGGCACCCAATACATTTGTCGAGGTGGAAGACCATTGATATTTGCGATCTGATATTCATGTCTGAGATACTTTGGGTTAACGATTGATTAGAATACTACCTTGTCCATTTTCCTGACCAGTAAATGGGTGTCCCTGTTTACCCCTACAGGCCCCCAGTAATTGAAGTGGTAGGTGAATTGGCCATAACCGCCGACCATCAGGTTAGGCTTCAAATGGACTCGGGTGAAGCTGTTGTGTCCACCGGCCCTCCTGTTGCCTCTCACTTGTGATTTGGGCACAGAATAAGTCCGCTCCGGAGAGTGGTACACAATACAAACTCCCTTCGGAATTCTTGCACTGACGCAGGCACGGGTACAATAGACTCCATGGTCGTTGTAGCATTCTACCCAATCGTTGTCCTTGATGCCCAGTTCTGCGGCATCTTGTTCATTGATCCAGCAGGGTTCCATCCCACGGGATAATGTCAGCATCCTTAGCGTATCCCCATAGGTGGAGTGTATATGCCATTTTCCATGTGGGGTGAGACAATTGAGCATCTTGGCTTTGCCATCATTGACCGTCTTTCTTAAGTCTCCATATACCTCAGGCAAGGGGGATGGCTTATATGTAGGCAAATGCTCCCCAAAGGCGATATAGCCATCGTGATCGAGGTAGAAGTGCTGCCTTCCGGTCAAGGTGCGCCAAGGAACTAACCTGTCTACGTTATAAGTGTAGGCCGCATAAGCCCTGCCATCGTTCATCAGTCCGGACCAAACCGGGGAAGTGTTGTACCTTCGGGGCTGGGCCTGAAGAGCTTTGTAATCTAAAAGAACATCCTTGCTTCCTTCTCCAAGGTCCGCCAATATCAGTCCGGTTTTTTCCTCCATGTTTTTGTAGGCACGGTAGTTCAGCTTGCCGTTGGTCAGGGTAGAGAGCTTCAATACCGCATTGGCTGCTTCCACATCTTCTTTGATGGAAGGATAGGTGGTGCCGTTTTCCTGAAGAGTATTTCTAGGGGCATTGACCATTTCGGCATAGACATCCTCGCACATATAATGGTTGCCATGGGCTCCAAGTCCTTTTTTGGCAATGTTGGGGCCAAGGGTAATGTACTTTTGATAAATGCGTGTGTAATCCCGTTCCACCAAAGCCATTTTGTGCATGGTCTTGCCTGGGATGGGTTCGCATTCTCCTTTGGACCAATCCTGAAGTTTGGTCTGGGAAATCTCATCCACCGTATCGTGAGAAAGCGGCAGGTTCACCAGATCGGTTTTGGGTTCCGGGATGTATTTTTCGGCCAATTCTGAGACCTTTTTTGCAATTGCCTGGAAAATCTGCCAGTCGGTCTTAGACTCCCAGACCGGAGGAATAGCTTCTGAAAGCGGATGGATAAATGAGTGCAGATCCGTACTGTTCAGATCGGCCTTTTCATACCAAGAGGCTGTAGGAAGGACAATGTCCGAATAGAGTGCAGAAGTATCCATCCGGAAATTGATGTCTATCACCAGGTCCATTTTCCCGGAAGGGGCAGATTCTCTGTATACAATGTCTTTGACAAACTCTTCTGCCACTTCATCGGCAATGTCATTGTGATGGGTACCCAAATAATGGTTGAGCATGTATTCATGTCCTTTGGCTGAAGACATCAGGGCATTGCCCCTCCAGATAAACCATACCCTGGGGAAGTTGACCGGATCATCAGGATCTACCACAGAGTGAAGCAATTCTTTGGATTTGAGCTTTTCTACCACATGCGCGAATACCTTTTCATCCGTGTCTGCCCCGGCTTTTCTGGCCTCTTCGACGATTGCAAAATTGTGCTTGTTGTATTGGGGATAGAAGGGCATCCAACCGTTTCTCACCGACATTACCACCCAATCTGCGGAGTGCATGTTGCCGAGAGGGTTTTCTCCCTCAGGAATGGAATTGTAGGTGGCCTGATTGCCATCATAGCGCCATTGGTCTGAATTGATATAGTGCCAAATGGGTGCTTGCTGAAGCCGGTTGGCCCCTTGCCAATCTTTGGCACCCATGATGGCCCCCCAGCTTTCGGCCGGTGCCAGTTTTTCCTGCCCCACATAGTGGTTCATGCCACCGCCATTGACGCCATTGCACCCGGTGAGCATTTGTGTCATGATGGAGGCACGGTACATGAGGTTGCCGTGGAACCAGTGATTGATCGCAGCACCTACAATCACCATACATTTTCCATTAGTGGCTTCAGCAGTACTTGCCCATTCTTCGGCAAATTTAATCACTGTTTTCCGTCCTATTCCAGTGAATATCTCTTGCCAAGCTGGAGTATAGGCTTCCTCTTTGTTGTCATAATCCTCCGGATAGCTCCCTTCAAGTCCACGCCCTACCCCGTAATGTCCCATCATGAGGTCGTAAATGGTAGTCACCGGAACTTTTCTTCCATCAACCGTATCGATGTAGCGGACAGGAACACCACGTTTGCTATGCTTGCTTAAACCATACTCCGGAAAATCCACCATCAATACATCATCCTGTTTTCCTAAAAGTGTCAGGAGCGGATCATATTGTTCATTGGTCTCCCCATCCTCATACTTGAGGTTCCATTTTCCTTTTTCCTTTCCCCAACGATAGCCTACTGTACCTTTTGGTGATTTTAGGTCCTCACTTTCTGCATCAATACACAAAAACTTCCAATCCCCGTGCTCCACATCCTGATACTTGGGAATATGGTTGGCGCGAAGGACTTTCCCTGCTTCAAAATAATTGTCTTTTGGATTTAACTCTACGAGAAAAGTAGCATCGGTGTAGCGTTTGGTGTACTCGAGGAAATAAGGAGTCTGCTTTTGGTGGTGCCATTCTTTGAGGATGATATGTGTGACCGCCATCCAAAATGCCCCATCCGAACCTGCATGACAGGGAATCCACTGGTCTGCATGTTTGGCGACCATACTGAAATCCGGGGACATCACCACTGTCTTGGTGCCATTGTGTCTGGATTCGGAGAAAAAGTGGATATCAGGTGTCCGGGTCATACCCAGGTTGGCACCCATGGACACGCAAAACTTGGAATTGTACCAGTCGGCACTTTCGCAGACATCGGTCTGCTCGCCCCAGATTTCAGGAAACGCATTGGGCAGGTCACAGTACCAATCATAAAAGCTCAAATTAACCCCGCCCATCAACTGCAGGTATCGTGCACCGGAAGCGTAACTCATCATGGACATGGCCGGAATCGGGGAAAAGCCGATCAGACGGTCAGGGCCATAGGTTTTGACTGTGTAGAGATTGGAGGCGGCAATCAGCTCCAAGACCTCATCCCATTGAACCCTCCGGAAGCCGCCTTTGCCCCTTGCCCGTTGGTATCTAGCCCGCTTTTCCGGATCGTTTTGGATATTGGCCCAGGCCTGATAAGGATCCCCGGTTTTGGATTTTTCGGCTTTGTATAAATCCAGCAATGCCCCCCGCATCAAGGGGAATTTGACCCGAATAGGGCTGTATAAGTACCAGGAATAAGAAATGCCACGTTGACAACCCCGAGGCTCGTAAGGAGGTAATCCGTTTTCCAAAAGAGGGTAATCCAAAGCCTGCATTTCCCAGACGACGATGCCGTCCTTAACGTGAATATTCCAGCTACAGCCGCCCGTACAGTTCACTCCGTGGGTACTTCGTACGACCTTGTCATATTGCCATCTGTTTCGGTAAAATTCCTCCCATTTCCGGGTTTTGGGGGAGATGATATCTTCTATCCAGCTCATTTTGGGAGTATTTAGGGTTAAATGGATGTTAATTGACGTTTAAATATTTTTGACTTTACAGAGGAAGGCTTTCTCTTTTTCCAAATCAATCCTACTAAGAAAATGATTAAAGCAAATCCGCCAAGTCCCCATTTGAAGAATACAAAATCAGCGCTTACCAAGGCTTGATTGGATGATTTTGAATCTACATCCTGAAGAAATGCTGTCAAGAAAACCACTTCTTTATCTGTCAGTTTGTGTGATTTATAAGCCTCGGACATAACAGGATAGGGAGGGAAATTGACGATGCTTCGAATGGCGTCGTCACCAAGTCGAGTATAAACCTCCGTGAGATCTTTGGCCAGCAGTCCACCGGCTGCCACATCCTTATTGTTGGCATGATGGCATGAAATGCAGGAAGTGCCTCCATTTTCAAATGAATCAGATCCCGAAAACAAGGCTCTTCCCATTTTTACCTCCTGGTGTGAGTAATTAATAACCAATGCTGGAGCAGGAAGAGTTGAAGCTGCGGTTCCTGAAGCAGCCTCACCGGCCAAATAAGCGTACAATGCACTCAGATCAGCATCGCTCAAGTGAGGGTTGTCCGGCATGACCAACTGGTTGAATTCCTGAAAAATTGCCTGAGCATCAGGATTTCCCGAATTGATAAAAGCCCGGGAACTTTTTACAAATTGTTTAAACCACTCTTCTGACCTTCGGGTGGTCACCTGCTTCAAATCAGGCCCGACCAATTTCATCCCTAGCTTATGGCAAGCAGAGCAGTCACTTTTAAAAATTGTGGCTCCATCTTGGCCAAATGTCAAACTTGGCAACAAAAAGAGTACAACAAAACCAATTTTAAGATTTTTTTGTCTTAAATAATGAAAGAGCTTTTTCCGTTCTGTATTTTGGTTTTTTTTTACAAGGTTCTGATCCATATTCTCAGGATTTAAATTGAATTCAACGATTACAACGCAACTCCAATATAGTCCAACTTAAAACCAATAAAACTGACAATCGTCATGTTCTTAATTGAAAAATCTCATGAAAAAAGGATTATTTTATCCTTTATTAAAAAGAGAATACTAATTCTTTGGTTTTCTGATTTTACTCCATTCCCTAAAAGAAAGAGTATTTCAAATTTTTATTTGAAATACTCGTGTCATGTCATAAATACTTTGACGGTTAAATGGTTTTTTGTAGCTCTATAAAAAAACTATGGCAAAGTACTAGGTTACCTTATCCCAAAAGGAAAGATAAGAACTGCAGTCCTTCACTGAAGGAGGGACACAAACTTCAAAAAAAGTAATTCATGAATTGATATTACTCAATTGTGATGAAGGTGCATTTTCAGATAAAATAAAGAATGAAAAATTAGCCAGAATTCTTTAAACCGGTGAAAGGACGCTCGATCTGTTGAAAAAGAAGTTTGTAGAAGTTAGGCAATGATGCCGCATTGGAAAACAGGCCTACCACCAGAGTATATTATCGCAAAGCAGATGGGATTGTACCAACAATATGCATGGATGAGTCACCCAAACAGCTGATTAAAGAAACCAGACTGCCGATATAGATGAAGCCCGGTCAGGAAACCAAGGGGGACTTTGAATACGAGCTCTGGGGGGTAGCCAACACATTTTTGGCATCAGAACCATTAACAGGCAAAAGAAATGTCGAGGTTACAGATCGGAAAATAAAAAAAGATTGGGCTAAGTTTACCAACAAATAGCCGACGACTGGTTTAAGGATGCCCAAAAAATAACGCTTGTAATGGATAATTTGAGTACTCATAAACCGTCAACCTTATTTGAAGCTTTTGATCTTTAAAATTCGAATACCCCTATTGTACATTAGTTGAATTACCCAATTAGATAGTTATCTGTGTATTTTGTTTTCATAAAAATCAAACTTAAGACAAGATAAAAAATAATAAGGGATTTATTTGTCTTTTATTATTTGATTAAATACATTTGATCAAGCAAAATAGTAGGCTAAAAAAGTGAAAGTTTAAATTTCGGACAAAAAGATCCACTATAACCCTTTATTCCACAGAATCATGAAAAAGTTGTTTTATCCCCTGATGCTTGGTTTGGCTTTCGCAGGATTTTCCTGCGGAAGTTCATCCTCTGAAAATCAAACCCAGAATACTGGAGCTGCGGCACTGAACCCTGGGCAGTCCGCTGTTGTAGATAATGTTTCCAATCCAAACGTGGTACAAGTGGCTGTGGGATCCGCAGATCACAGCACCTTGGTGGCTGCACTAAAGGCTGCCAACTATGTGGATGCTCTTTCCAATGTGGGGCCGTTTACAGTTTTTGCTCCGACCAATGCAGCCTTTGATGCGCTTCCTGCCGGAACTTTGGACGACCTCGTAAAACCTGAAAATCAGCGCACTTTGCGGGATATTCTGGAATATCATGTACTCTTAGGAGTCTACAAGGTGGAGGATTTTGCGAATGGCAGAAATCTGGGAACGGCTGATGGAAGGTCAGTTACAGTAACAAAAGCAGCAGACGGATCAATATCTATCAATGGTGCAAAAATCATCGGAACAGTTTCGGCTTCCAATGGAATCATCCATGTAATCGATCAAGTGTTATTGCCAAAGTAAAAAAAATAGGTTGTGGTTTTCTTATTCATTAAGGCCGGGTTGAACTTAGATCCGGCTTTTCTGTTTTATTGAGGAATTCAAATTAATTTTAGCAAATATCACCTTACATGTTTTCGCAAGCCACTAAATACGCCACCAAGGCGGTTATATATATTTGGACTCAAAGTCTGGAAGACAGAAAAGTCGGAGCCAAAGAAATAGGCAGAAAAATAGATACTCCGGAAGCTTTTACTGCCAAAATCCTCCAAACTTTGGTTAAAGCGAAGTTGATAGGATCCGTAAAAGGACCTAACGGAGGATTTTTTGTGGATGAAAGCCATGCCAAAGTCACGCTAATAGACATCGTCAAAGCTGTTGACGGAGACTCCCTTTTTTCCGGTTGCAGTCTGGGCCTCCCAAAATGTTCCGAGAAAAACCCTTGTCCTTTGCATTTTGAAGTAGTCAGAGTCCGAAAGGAACTCGAAGTAATGCTCACCTCCAAAAGTCTCAAGCATTTAGCTGTAGAAGTGATTAAAGGAGAAACCAGACTGGCAAATGTGGTTTAAAACCCAACTCCCAGACTGATTTTCTACCCTGAAATCAACAAAACAAACTCTTTTATTTGTAAAAGCTAAAGCTCGAAAAAGCTAGCTAAGCAGATCCCATTACAGCTAAGGCTACACGCTTAATCAAGCTTATATTCCATCCTCCGTCCGGATTTTTCCAAGATCTCTTTCACGGTTTTCTGATTTGCATTAAAAGCTTTATTCTTGGAGACATAGTCTAAATAGGTATCAATATAGTGCTGGCTGAGCTCGGAACTGTCCCCATATTTTACCCGAAGTTTATCCAATTGATCATGCAGATCCCTTTTGATTTCAGCATAAGCAGGATCATCATACACATTTTTCATTTCACTCGGGTCATTTAGCCGGTCTATCAACTCCCACTCGTCCGTATCAAAATAATAATGAACCAGCTTGAATTTTTTGGTCACAATGGCATAATGACGCTTGACCATGTGTACCGATGGATATTCATAATAGTGATAATACACCGCGTCTCGGATCCAGTTCTTTTTTTGCCCTGTCAGCAGGGGAATCATACTCTCCCCCTGCATATCAGCGGGCACCTGAATCCCCGCAGCCTCCAGAAAAGTTTGCGCAAAATCCAAGTTTTGAACCATCTCATCTGACTTAGTTCCAGCCTTAATTTTCACTGGCCAAGAAACCAAAAGCGGGGTTTTGAACGACTCATTGTAGATAAACCGCTTGTCAAACCAGCCGTGTTCACCCAGGTAAAATCCTTGGTCAGAGGTATAGACAATGATCGTGTTTTCCATCAGTCCATTCGCCTCGAGATAATCCAAGACCCGACCGACATTTTCATCTACTGACCTGATTGTTCCCAGATAATCCTGCATGTAGCGCTGATATCGCCACTGCATTTTTTCCTTTTCGGTCATGGTTGGATAGGACTTTTTGAAGTCTTCGTTGACTTTCATGTAGGCCTTATCCCAATTGGCCCGCTGCGAAGGATTGAGTCTGCCCACTTCCCGCTCAAAAGCAGCTTTATCCCCGCCAGAAGCATCAGGAATTCCCATTTCATCCATCACCTGGGGATAAAGCTTGGAGTCGCCCGCCCAGTTCATGTGCTTCAACAGGTTCATTTCAGCTTCTTTGGCAGCCCTTCCCCTGCCCGAATAATCATCAAAAAGCGTGGCAGGTTCGGGGAAAGTCCTAGCTGTAAATTCCTGTAAATGCCGTTCTGCCGGAAGCCACTCCCGGTGTGGTGCCTTATGCAAATACATCAGTAAAAATGGCTGATCGGCTTTTCGCTCCTTTTCAAGCCAATCCAAGGTCATGTCCGTGACGATATCAGTTACATAGCCTTCCACTGTGATATTGCCTTCATGTTTGGTGATAAAGTCAGGATTGTAATATGAGCCTTGTCCCGGTAAAATTTTGAACTGATCAAAGCCCATGGGATTGTTGCCAAAGTGCAGTTTGCCAAACATCGCCGTCTGGTATCCGGCATTTTGAAGGATTTGGGGAAAAGTGATATTGGTGGTGTCAAAAGGAAAATGGTTATCCACTTTGCCATTCAAATGGGAATGTTTTCCCGTCAAAATTGTAGCTCTTGACGGCGCACAGATTGAATTGGTCACACTGGCATTGGTGAACAGCATGCCCATTTTTGCGATTCGATCGATATTGGGAGTCTCTATGAGGTGGTTGCTGTAGGCCGAAATCGCCTGATACGCATGATCATCTGACATGATAAAAATGATGTTGGGACGTTGATCACTCTTCTTTTCAATCTGAGGCGAACATGAAGAGAATAAGCCTAAAGCTCCAAAAATCAGAAAACAGAATACAAAATTCTTCATGGCTATCTTTGGGTAAGTTGGAATTGGATCAATTCTTTAAACCTACTTACATTTTATAAATCTTTTTGGAGTTTTTATATAAACAAATCCCTAAAAACATGATGAGTAGATCTGCAATGACTCCACAGCCAACTTATATTTTGATCACTGCGCGACAAGCTAAGTGTCCGGATTTAATGTTTGTAGAAGACGAGAAAAACGCAGCGGCCCAGCAAGGGTCGGTGAAATCAATCCGGCCTATTCCAACTCCACGATAGGCAATGGCCCGCTACATCTGATAATCCACATGGAGTTCAAAGGTTTTTTCATTCCACATATTGAACCGAATAAAATTACTTGTGCATGTACTTCCCTGCCCCAAGACCTGAAGAATTGCATTGTGCACCGGGCCGTTGGAGTCAAAACTGAATGACATTGGGGTTACCGTGTTCGTAATAAATTCCTTTTGGACACCTACCTGGGTCTATCTTTGGAGTAGAGCTCTTTCATTACCTGAATTTTCTTGGGGTCCTCGACGAGGGACTGATCCGAAAACATCATTATCCCGGAAGAAGGAGTTTTTGAACCCTCGATCATCACTTGACGAAATTCCTCAGGAATGACGATCCCGGGATTGTTATGAGATTGCACAATCGGCCAGATTTGGGTTTTGGACAATCTTTCTTGCCCGAGAGTTTGACCTAACCAAGTTACGTATTCACCAACCCAAGAGGTGGGTCTTCCCTTCATATGATGAAAAAGCATGGGTGCCAAAACATCTGCTCGTTCTGCCAAAGCCAACGGGTCCAAACCCATGGTTTTGTATAAGGCCGAATCATAATCTGTCGGATACCAAGCACAATGAAACACTCCCAATTTGGCTGTGGGTTGATGGGACTTTAGGATTTTACCCATGTCTTCTACCCAAGTGTTGAGTACTCCAACTCTCCATTTTCTCCATTGGGAATCGGCATTTCCCAATATCCAGTCGGCCTGATGGGGAATACTTTCACCGGGAATTTCCGTCTCGATAGCTGCCGCAAAAGCACCTGTACAGCGATCACAAAAGCAAGTCTCCGGTAAAATCGGCTCGGGTGTCTCAAACTGGGCATGCCAATGCACGTAATCAAGAAAAATCCCATCCACCTCATACTCCTTGAGGATTTCCCTTAGCTGCTCAGCGCGGTATTCCCTGAATCCGGGATGAGTAGGACAAATGCCCATAAACCAATCCGCAGGAGGAGCCTTTTCCCCCTTTTCGTTAATAGGCCAGGCATCGGGATGATCCTTTAAATATTCTTTCCCATTCAAGGTGGGAAACTCCACGAAAACTTTTACTCCTTGCCTTTTGGAGGTCTCATAAAATTCACGGTTTAGGGAACCACTTCGGACAAAAACCGCATTCATCCCTAGGGAATCAAAGGAATATCCTGCTTTCAACAGGGTGCTGGGGTTGCCATAAACACCTTTAATATATTCCTGCTCACTTTTCTTTGGGGATGAAGTCTGACAAGAAAAAACGGCGAGCATCGAAAGGAACAAAAAGGCGGTTCTCATAGCAGCAGGGGAGTTATACGATGGTGAATCTCTGCAAAATATACCAAACCTGAATAAAAAACTTCAGCCAAGATTTTTGGTCATACACTTAAATCAGGAAAGACTTGTTCGGCTATTTTTGAAAAAAACCACCTCCAAAAATTGAAGGTGGCTTCAAAAATTCTTGAACATTCAATTTAAAACTTCAAGGCAAAGGTCATATAAAAGGTACGCCCATCAGCAGGCATAATGCCTGGCCCGGGATAGCCACCAGCCCTTCGGGTAAAATAAGTTTCGTTAGTAAGGTTATTCACTCCTGCCTTTAAAGAATGCTGCTTCCACAGATTCCAGCTTGCAGAGAGGTCCTGAACCTGATAGGCTGGAATGAGCCCAACCGTGGCAGCTGCATTTGGAGTTTCTGTATTGGATGCATCCGAATAAGCTTTGCCGATATCGCTCATTTGCCAGGTCATAGAGAATTTGCCCAAATTATAAGTGGCTCCATATCGGTTGATCTTTCTTGGCGCATTTTCCACCTGATTGCCTTCCAGATTTCGGGTGGTGATTTGTCCATTACTTACCGAGGTCACTTCAAAGTCTCCATAGGTAGCATCAATAAATGCCAATGAGGCAAAAAAGTGAAGGTATCCGATTCTGGAGCTACCAAACAGGGCTGTGATCGGATCAACTTCAATATACCCTTCAAATCCCTTACTTACAGAATTACCCAAGTTAGTTCGGAACTGATAAATACTGCCAGCTGAGTTGGTCTGCGCAATGGTACCTATTCGGTCCTTGTAATTCAAATGAAAATAGCTGAGGTCAAATTGCAAATAGGAAAGTAAAGTGCCACGGTAACCAAAATCCACATTGTACCCTCTTGAATCCTTTAGGCTGGGATCAATCACATCCGTAGTGGCCGGAGGAGTAAGATCGGAAATCAACACCGGACGGTAGGCTTGGGAAAAGTTGGCGTAAAACTCTGTGCCCTTAGTCACGTGATACTCTGACCCTACTCCCAACAGGGCGAAGGATCGGGTTCTGGTGATCCGATCCAGCAATTGAGGACTTCCGCTGACTAAATTCAACTTCCCTTCCATAATAGATCTGATATTCTCTATTCTTATACCGCCAGTGACCAGAAATTTATCTGAGAATCGGAAAATATTTTCGGCAAATGCAGCCAAGTTGATATTAGAAAAATCCAAGTCTCTTCTGTAATCTCCTGCTGCTACTGAAAAATCCATATTTGATCCTGTAGTGCCTACTCCTAGCTGTTTTCTGTCGATATGCCCGTTGAAGTAGCGAAGTCCGGTTACGAGGGTATTCTCTTTTCCAAAAAACGTGTATGAAGAACTCAGTCTAAGTTCCGAACCGTATGTGGTGTAATAATCTCGGTCTACCTGACGGTTTCCCAAATCATCTTCCACATTGATCGGTCTCATAAAGCCCACGCTATTTCGCTCAGCAAGTGTTCCAAAGGCCTTCCAACTCAGTTTAGTGTTGGATGAAATCAGGTATTCAGCAGAAAGTGAAGGCACAAACCAGGGAGTACTGAACCAGTTTCTGTTTCTGGTACTTTGGCGTGAATCTTCACCAAACTTTGCATCGGTCAAGCCTCCCGGCTGTTGACTTTCCGCAGTCATGTAGGTCATTTCCATTCCTAATTTCAGGCGGTTGCTCGCAGCGTAATTTACCTCCATGTGCGCATGATCTGTATTGAAATACCCGTTCTCTCTCCATCCATTTCCGATTCTCTTTTGGTAATAGGCAGTGTAATTCCATTTTCCCTCAGTACCTCCTATATAGTTAAAGGAACTGAATAGGCCATTGCTTCCAAAAGTATTGATCGTCTCGGCTGTAAATCGGGTGGACTTATCCGGCTTTCTCAGGACAAAGTTCATTAAGCCTCCGAATTGAGGCCCAAACTGTAAAGAAGAAGCTCCGCGTATGATTTCAATCTGCTCCACTACCTCCATCGGAGGAGTGAAATAGGC
Source organism: Algoriphagus alkaliphilus (assembly GCF_900103735.1). Taxonomy (GTDB): domain Bacteria; phylum Bacteroidota; class Bacteroidia; order Cytophagales; family Cyclobacteriaceae; genus Algoriphagus; species Algoriphagus alkaliphilus. The sequence continues at coordinate 165,974 of NZ_FMXE01000004.1, forward strand.
TTCTGGATAACCCATAGGGTCAGGCGTAATGTCGTAGCCGTTCATTCTGACATTGAATTCCCAAGAACGATTGGGACTCAAACCTCTGGAAGCTACGCCTAGCTGGATACCGGAACCGTCGCTTTCCCAAATGGTAATACCTGGGGTTTTGGCAAAAATCTGTCGGCTGTTGTTCATGGCAAGGTTTGCATTGAGTTCAGCAATTCTGATCACCTCATTCTTTTTGCCGGCGTTGATCCTATAGTCATCCACCTCAGGCAAATGTCCATGTCCCAAAATACCTCTACTGGAATGCAATTCAAAAGAGTCCAGCCAAAGCGGCTCTTCTGTCAAGACGAGATTAAGAACCTTGGTCTCTGCTTCAGTGATAGAGAATGGCAAAACTGAATCTTCATACCCAAGTAGGGAAATTTTAAGCTGGTAATCGCCTTTTGGGAAATCTTTCAGCTCATAATTTCCATTCGCGTCACTCTGCACACCACGGACAGTACCATCCAGAATAACAGAGGCAAAAGTCAATGGATTTTGGTTTTTATCAGTGATTTTGCCCTTTAACAAATTCTTCTGCGCCATTGTGTTCAAGGCCAACAAAACAAACATCACAATCAGCGAAATCTTCTTCATCAGTAATTCTTATCTAGATTAATTATAATTAGCGCACAAATATAAATGCACAAGTTTGAACCAAACAAATTATTTTTAATAAATCTAAATAAGAAAAGGGAAGTATGAATAAAAATGGAATTACCACCTTGATAATCTGTTGAATACAAATTTTACAGGGCCTATAAAAGCTGATCCGAACCCCCTGAGAATCAGAAAAGCTCCTGAAATCGAGCATGTCTGCTACAGGCAGGCGTGACTAAAAAGTCAAACACTGGGATGATTATCGACCCTGCGAGATTCCCTGTCCGACTACAGGCGGGCATCTGACCAATGAAAAACAAATTATAAACAGATCAAATTAAGCTGGAATTACTGCTTCACTCCTGCGTGAGGGTTTCTTCATTTGTTTTTGGGCCACCAAAGAATCCAGCCCGAAATCACCATCACCAAAAAGACTAATGTGAATGAGGCTACCACGGGCTGACCGATTTCCGCAGGGAGCCAAAGGTAAAAATGTCCGTCCAACACCAGTCGGAAGAAATCTGCAAACTCGTCTTATACTTTCTGCACCTTTAATCTTAATAAGAAATTAAACTCATCCCCTTACAAAGCCCGAAGCAGGGCTTCTTTTCGTCGGGAGGCCACTTCCACCTCAGACCCATCCTTGAGAATCAAAAAACCTCCCTTGCCCTTGTTGTAAAATTTGACTTCGCGGAGGTTGACCAAATGGGAATTGTGCACACGAAAAAAGCCCTGATCAGCCAATAAGGACTCGTATTCTTTCAGCGTTTTTGCGACGGTCAACTTTCTCCCTCCCTTTAAAAAAATATGGGTGTAGTTGACATCGGCCTCACAGCGGATGATCTCCTCAGGTGTCACATATTCCTGACCGAAAAGTGTCGGCAATCCGATTTTTGACGGGAGTTTTTCTTTTTTCAAATCAGCTATCAAATCCAATATCTGTTTGACTGAATCTGATTTTTCTCTACTCTTCTCTACTTTTTCGATTGCCTCGGCTAGCTCGGTTTGATCGATAGGTTTGAGCAGATAATCCAAAGCAGACACTTTGATTGCCTTGAGCGCATATCCCTCATGTGCTGTGGTAAAAATTACTTTAAATTCAATTTTGGGCAGTTGACTCATCAGCTCAAAGGCCGTTTGATCTCTGATTTCCACATCAAAAAACACCAAATCCGGTGAGTTTTTACCCAAATATTCCAAGGTCTCTTCCGGAGTTTTCAGCCACTTTTCCACATGAATATGATGGAAATGATATTTTCCCAATAAAATCATCAGCCGCTCTGCACTCTGAGGCTCATCTTCGACAATTACGCAGTTCATCATGTGAATGGGACAGAATTAGGTTGGGAAAGTGTAAGTCGGACCTCAAATCCAGGGGATAGATTTTCCCAAAAAATTGACCAGGCATTAGTTTTACTTTCAATATTCAAGTTATCAAGACGGTTTTTCACCAGCTTCATCCCCATGGATTGATGCTTTTCGGGGATTTCCACAAATTCTTTCATCCCAGATCCATTATCCCGCAATACCAAGAGGCAGGAGTTTTCCTGTTGGTGAACCTTGAGGGTGATCAATCCGGGTGCTTCAATATGGGCTATGCCATGCCAAATGCTGTTTTCTACCAAAGGCTGCAAAAGTAAGGGCGGGATCATTAAGTGCATTTCATCCACTCCCTCTCCAATCTGGATTTCAAAATCGATCTTCTTATCTAATCTGAGTGCTTCGATGGCAATGTAATCCTGAAGCAGGATGATTTCTTCACTGAGTGATATTTCCCTTAAGTCGGAATATTCGAGGATTCTTCGGATCAAGCGTGAAAAGCGTGTCAGATACCGATCTGCTTCTTCAGCTTGATTTTTAAGTAAAAAATTACTGATCGAACTCAGGGCATTGAAGATAAAATGCGGATTCATCTGTGCTTTGAGGGCTTTCAACTCCAATTCGGCTACCTGAGCCCGGAATTCGGATTCCAGCTTCTTCCGTTTGTTTTTTGAATGCTTCCTAAATCCCCACAATCCGCCTCCGGCGATGAGCAATAGCCCTCCGATTCCGAGCAGGTACAGACTGGCTTTGAGCCGTTCACTTTCTTTTTCCAGTTGAAGCAGTTGCTTTTCGGACTCAAACTCAGCAGTCAATTTCTTTTCCCGCATTTCAAACTCATATCCAATCTGTAAACCAAGAAGCTTCTTTTCGTTTTCATCATTGAAAATACTGTCCTGAAAAGCCTGAAAATTCTGATAGGATTCCAATGATTTTTGAAATTGGCCAAGCCCTTTTTGGGTTTCAGCCATAGCTTTCCAGGCAGATCGCTGCGCCTCAAGTGACTCCGTTTCCTGTGCAAGTGTCAAAGCTTTCTGCTCCAATTCCAGTGCCTTTGATAAATCATTTCCTGCCCAGTCACTTTTTTCAAGATTTGCCAATTGAAGCAATACAGTAGATAAACTGAGTTTCTCACTGATTTCTGAATAAAAATTAGCCGCACTGTCCAGGTATTTCTTGGCCTTGTCCAAGTCCTTATTTTCCGAAAATAGGCTGCCCAAGGCTGTAAAGTCAGAAGCTATCCTTCGTTTGTTGCCGATTTCCTTGTTCAGCCTCAATGCCTCCAAAAACAAAGTTCCCGCTTCACTTTTTTTACCCTGAATTTGAAGAATCGCACCCAGATTCCCCATCGAACTGGCCTCCATTTGCTTGTATCCTTCTTTTCGATAGAGTTCGATTGCTTTTCTGTGATATGATTCAGATTTCTCTAATTCATTCAGATTTTTATAAACCAGGCCAAGATTGGTAAAGAGATTCCCGAGCTCCCACGTATCTCCTGCTTCGGTCAAGCTCAAGGCTTTCAGGAAATATTCTATCGCTTTGGGATAATCTGCCAAGGCCAGAAATACCACGCCGGTATTCATTTGACTGTTTAGGATATTTTTCCGTAATCCCAAGTCTTCAAAAATAGCAGTGGCTTTTTCGTGATTTTCGAGTGCACCCCGGTAATCTCCCTGATTGTACTTGATGAGCGCCATGTTGTTCATGGCACTGGCTTGACCTTTTCGGTTTCCGGATTTTTGATGGGCAATCATCACCGATTGATAGGCTTTTAAAGCCAGGGTGTCTTGGCCCTGATACCAATAATTCACCCCTTTGTTATTGACTGCAGCAGTAGCGCGGGCGACCAATCCCAAGCTGCTTGCTAATGAATAGGCTGAATCGGAATAGCTGAGTCCAATGACCGGGTCAACTCCCGCAAAATAAAATGAGAGGTCGTTAAAAATATCCACCCGGGTACTGTCCGGCAGTCCGGATTTTCTCAATTCATTCCGAAGTGAATCGATTTGCTTTTGGCCCCAAGCCGGACATACAAAAAGCACCAGAACAATAAAAAAAGACAATGGCTTCATCTGCTGGGAAATAGATTACAAAAATGTAGGGAAAATTTGCAAAAAATGAGCAATTCTGGGCATGAAATAAGGAAAATACCCCAACAAATAAATCTGGAAAGCAAAATCATAAAGTGAGAAATAACTTCCCTTTTTAAAACCTTACTCATAGTATGAAAAATCTAAAATTTTACTTTCTGGGATTAATCCTGAGCTTGGCAAGCACAGCAGGGGCACAATCTTTTGACAAAGGCACCAAAGTGGCTTCTTTGGGAATCGGCATCGGTAGCTCACTTGGGAGTTTTGACTACAGCACCCAAATCCCCGGAATCAGCCTAATGTATGAACAGGGAATCGCACAGGCAGGCAACGTGGGAGTCATCGGTCTTGGAGGATATGTAGGCTTCAAGAGTTTCAGTTGGGAAACCAAATCCGGTACTATCGAGTCCAAATCAAAGTGGAATTACACCATCATCGGACTGAGAGGGGCATTACACTTTACAGGAATTGATAAGGAAAACCTCGATCTCTATGGCGGAGTGATGGCGAGTTATAATTTGCTCAACTACAGCTATGAGGACAATACGGGTTTCAACTCGGGCAATAGCGGAAATTTCGGCAACTCTGCAGGATTGACACTATTCGCAGGAGCGCGCTATTATTTCAGCGATAATTTGGCCGGCTTTGCAGAATTGGGCTACGGCGTATCCTACCTCAACCTGGGACTTGCGGTGAAATTTTAAAAAGCTTGCCCCTTTTCACTTTGAGGCCTTGAGAAGGATTGATTCCTTACACAGCCTGAAGTACATTGGTCACATAGAAAGCATAGCAAATTCCTTGAGAAAGAGAACGCTATGTTTCCCTATGTTTCTATGTTTTTAAAAAAATCTCTTTTGAGATCCTTCGTGTCCTTTGCGGGAAAGAAGCCAATCCTCAGCCCCATCCTATTCACTAAAAAATCTCGGAAAGACGGAAAGGCGCAAAGTCCTTTTTTTTTTGGCGGCTTTAGTGGCTTAAAAAAAACTCCGTGGTAAAAACCCGCATCAAAGAGCGAAGCGAATACCTCCGCGACCTTGAAAAAGCCACCCGAGCCGATAATCTTTGAAGTTCATTTCCAGCACAAATCCCCCGATCTCTTTCCTCTTTAACCTTTGTGGTAAAAAATCTTTTCGCTCTTTTGCGCCCTCCTTACTCAGGGGGTCAGGTTTACCAGTTTGATGCTAAACTGACCCTCTGAGATAATCCGCTCCTGATTACCAATACCCGAGGTGGTGACAGGGCCGATCAAAATCGCAGTAAACGTGCCTTCTGCCCAATCCTTGGTTATTTTGGTAAATCGAACGGTCGCATCATTTTTGACCACAATACTCGGAAGGTTTTGCTTTAACAAAACAGCATTAAACACCTGACCCTGTTCATCAGCATAAGTGAAATTAATCCGGGCTATACCAACTCCACGATAGGCAATGGCTTGCTGCATCTGGTAATCCACATTGAGTTCAAAGGTTTTTTCATTCCACACATTGAACTGAATAAAATTACTTGTGCCTGTACTTCCAGGCCCCAAAACCTGAAGAATTGCATTGTGCACCGGGCCATTGGAGTCAAAACTGAATGACATCGGCGTTACCGGGTTTGTCTTAAATTCCTTTTGGACTCCATTGACTTTAAACCGGATAAAACCTTCGGCTATTGGTTTCGGATCCTCTGTTTTGCTTCCACAGGATAGCAAAAGAATTCCGAAAAGAATGAAAATTGAATATTTCAGATATCTCATGGCTTTTTTTTGAAAAGCTACAGTTCAGATTTTTCAAAAAAATTCTCCATTTATTATCTGATTCAATAAATCCATTTGCTGAATCAAAGGCTGATTGAATGATCTCTTTTCCGGGTAAAAAAATGAGAAATTGGAGCAAATCCGGTAGGCTGAATTTCAAATCATCTGATATTTACCGACTAGGCAAAAATCGATCTGACATTACGCTTTTGCACTGAAAACATATCGCTTGCAGACACGGGGTGCCGGGCAGAATGGGTAGCCTGACTATCAATCTGCAAGACTTGAAAATCTTTCTGCCCTTTTGAAATTTGATAAGTCATTACTTAGATTTCTTTTTTATTTGTCCATACCAAGCCATCACACCTCTCATGTTCCACAAATTCGTCTGCACTTCCTTATTGGTTACGCTTTTGGTTTTTTCTCTTTTTGCACAGGAGCAGCTTGTATTTGTTTCAGGGCAGGAAGGACACGCCACCTACCGTATTCCTGCAATAATTTCATTACCGAATGGTGAGCTGTTGGCTTTTGCCGAAGGCAGAGTCAACGGCAGCGACGACTACGGAGATGTCAATCTGGTCATGAAACGAAGTTCCGACCAAGGAATCACCTGGTCCGGCATTGAGACTCTTTTGGACTATGATTCCCTTCAGGCGGGCAATCCTGCACCTGTGGTCGACCTCTTGGACCCCAGATACCCACAGGGGGTTGTTTACCTTTTTTACAATACCGGAAACAACCATGAGTACGATATCCGAATGAATCGCGGGGTAAGGGAAGTCTGGATGATGCGGTCTTTTGATTTGGGAAAAACCTGGGCAGCACCACAGAATATCACCCTTCAAGTCCATCGGCCCAATAATCCGGAATTCAATCCCAACTATAAAAACCCGGCGGACTGGAGACATTATGCCAATACTCCCGGACATGCTTTTCAATTTCAAAGCGGAAAATACAAGGGAAGAATTTTTGTGGCAGCCAATCACTCCGTCGGCAATCCCCGGGAAAATTTCGCGGAATATCAAGCCCATGGCTTTTTTACCGATGACCATGGCAAAAGCTTTCAATTGTCCGAATCTGTGGACATCGACGGATCCAATGAATCCATCGCCGCCGAACTCAGCAATGACCGAATGATTATGAGTATCCGAAATCAGAAAGGAGACATTCGAAGCCGAATTCTGGCCTTTTCTTCCGACGGAGGTCAGACTTGGGATGAGGCGTACTTCGAAAGTCAACTACCCGATCCAGTCTGTCAGGGTTCGATCCTGAACCTCGGAACAGAAAACGGCAAGACTATCCTCGCGCATTCCAATCCTTCAGACCCCAAAGACCGTAACAATCTGAGTGTGAAAATCAGCTTCGATGAAGGAAAAACCTGGAGCAAAACTATCGTAGTAGACAGGGCCTCAGGACATGAAAAGCAAAGCTGGACCGCTTATTCGGATCTGGTAAATCTCAATGACACGCAAATCGGGATTATCTACGAACGGGACAATTACCGTGAGATTGTATTCAGACAAATCAATTGGAAGGATTAAAGCACCTTCCCGGTCTTTGATGCCAAATTCCCCGAAAGTATTAACAAAGAAAAATAGGGTTTTCTAAAATTTAATTTTTTTAGATCAAAACTTCATTGAATTATTTAATGAAGCTAAAATATTATTAGGCAATTTTTAAAAACAACCAAACTTTATTCAGATGTTTTGCGAATAAATTTTTAAAACTTATCAAAATAATCTAAAGCCAAGTGCAACCTTCAGTCCTTAACCCGCATCTACTTAGTCAAAGGCTGATGCATACTAATTAAAATTAGCTACTCAAGTACTTAAGCCCTTTCAGTGATCCACTTCTACACCACAATTACTATGAAAACGAACTTTGTCTCTAGATGGTTAAACAGCCTGGTAGTGGGAGTATTTCTCCTCGCCGGCCTTTTGGTTTCGCAAAATGCAACTGCAGAATCCTATAACGGTGTGAGCTTTCAGGTTTTCTACGATGAGCTTGCACCCTACGGGGATTGGGTAAGGGATGCCCGGCATGGCTACATCTGGCTTCCTGCGGTAGACCAAAATTTCCACCCTTATGGAACGGACGGACACTGGGTCATGACCGAGTATGGCAATACCTGGGTCTCATATTTTGACTGGGGATGGGCTCCTTTCCACTATGGAAGATGGTACTTTGATGACTACTTCCGCAGCTGGGCATGGATCCCCGGGTATCAGTGGGGTCCGGCATGGGTGAGCTGGAGAACAGGTGGTGGCTATTACGGTTGGGCACCTCTTGGACCTGGCGCTTCCTTTAACATGATAGGAAATTATAGCAGCTTCCACTGGGTATTTCTTCCCAGGCACCGCATTTATCATCACCATGCCTACAGATACTATGCACCTCACCGAACCAGGGTGAGAATCTATAACAACACTACCATCATCAACAACACCTATGTCTATAACAATCAGACTTATGTGACCGGCCCTTCACGTAGAGAATTGCAGCAGGTAACCCGCAGAAATGTGCCGGTCTATCAGGTTCAGGCAAGCAATACGCCGGGTCGGACTTCCGTATCCCGAAACACGCTCAATGTCTACAGACCTGAAGTTCAGGAGTCCCGAGATCGAACTGTAGGCGCGAGACCTTCCCGAATATTGGAAGCAGATCAGGCAAGAGGCGGCAGATCCTCTCAGGTTCTCAACGCCCCATCCCGGACAAGTGCAGCAAGTGGGACTTCTGGTGGAAGAACCCTGGAATCTCCAAGCAGATCTTCGATAAATACTGATGGAACAGTTGAGAGAACTACCCCAAGCAGATCAAGTAATCCTGCGGTAAATCAGGGAACTCAAAGACCTGTGATTACGCCAATGCCTGATGATTCACGCAGCCGAAGCACATACACTGCTCCCAGTCGGGTGCAAAGCTCAGGAAGCAGGGAGGAAGCTCCGGCCAGATCTACTCAGGTCAGACCGACGCCAAACCCAAGTCAGCGGACGACTGCTGCTCCAAGCAGGCCTAGCAACGAAGTGAGAAATATGGAACAGAGAACTCAGCCAAGTACGCCAGCCCGCGAATCTGTACAACAGTCCCGACCTGCACAAGCACCTGCCAGAACTCAGGTTCAGGAGCGAGCCCAAACTCCGGCCCGGGTCCAGGCTCCGGTGAATCGCAGCGAACCGGCGAGGACTCAAGTGACTCAGCCCTCAAGAATACAGAGTGGCGGTAATTCATCGGAAGTAAAAGCACCTGCACCTGCCAGACAATCTGCTCCTGCTGCTCCAAGCACAAGCGGCAGCACTCCAAGCAGAAGCAGTGGCAGGGGTAATTAAGAATTGATACTAAACCAATTATTGGGCATGGATTCGAAAGGATTCATGCCTTTTTTATGCTTTTGTTTTTTTAAACATTAAGAAATTTAGAGCATTAAGATTACTTTAACTTAAACCGCTAAAAAATTCAATTCTTAATTCCCAAAATGCCTTAATGGTTAAATTTTGACGAAGCAATCATCGGACATCTGTCATCTGACACCGGACAATATTGACTTCTTTCGCCTTTTCCATATCTTATCGTTTCAAAACCACCGATTGAAAAATGAAACGTTTTTTATCCCTCCTGCTGCTGCTCAGCAGCATCACCGCCCATTCCCAAACTTTCGATACTTCCCTCCCTCTGAAATACCGAAATATCGGTCCTTTCCGAGGTGGACGCTCGGTCGCTGCCACAGGGGTGGTCAATGATCCACTTACCTACTACTTCGGTACCACGGGTGGCGGAGTCTGGAAAACCTCCGATGCAGGACAGCATTGGGAGAATATCTCTGACGGATTTTTCACCACAGGTTCGGTCGGTGCAGTTGCTGTCGCCGAAAGCAATCCCAACATCGTCTACGTCGGTATGGGCGAGCATGCGCCACGTGGCGTGATGACCTCCTACGGCGATGGCATGTACAAATCCACAGATGCGGGCAAAACCTGGAAGAAGCTTGGTTTGGAGAAAACCCAGCATATCTCCAGAATCCAGATTCATCCAACTAATCCTGATATCCTCTATGTCGCCGCTCAGGGAGCACTTCACGCACCCAATGAGGACCGGGGCGTGTACAAATCCATTGACGGTGGTTTGACTTGGGAAAAAGTCCTCTTCGTAGATGCCAAAACCGGGGCAGTCGAACTCTCTATGGACATGAATTATCCTGAGATTCTGTACGCTGCGATGTGGGAGCACCAGCGTCTGCCTTGGCAGGTGATCTCCGGAGGTCCGGGTTCGGGCCTGTACAAGTCCACTGATGCGGGCAAAACCTGGAAGAAAATCCACAAGGGGCTTCCTGAAGAAAAAGGAAAAATGGGCATTTCCGTCTCCCGAGCCAATTCCGACAAAGTTTACGCACTGATCGAAAGCGATACCGAAAAGGACCTCGGCGGACTATTCGTCTCCAATGATGCGGGCGAAAGCTGGACTCTGATCAACAAAGACAACGAACTCACCCAGCGGGCTTGGTACTACATCGAAGTGTTTGCCGATCCCGTGAACGAGCACAAAGTCTATGTACTGAGTGCGCCGTTTTTGGTATCAATTGACGGTGGAAAAACCTTCGAAAACATCGACGGAGCACACGGCGACTACCATGACCTCTGGATCAATCCCAAAAACGCCAACAACATGATCCTCGCCGATGACGGCGGAGGCTCCATTTCTTTCAATGGCGGTAAAACCTGGTCTACCCAAAGCAATATGCCTACCGCCCAATTCTACCGCATCAACACCGATAATCAGTTTCCCTACCGCATTTACGGAGGTCAGCAGGACAATACTTCTGTGGTGATTTCCAGCATTGGCTTGGGCCGTGGTGGGATTTCTCAGGAACACTGGAACTACTCCGCAGGGGGTGAAAGCGCCTTCCTGGCATTCGATCCAGATGATCCTCGATACGTCCTCGGCGGAAGCTATCAGGGCACGATCGAGGTACTCGACATGCAGACTCAGGGCTCAACCAACATCATGGCCGCCCCAATCCAATACCTCGGCATGGATGCCAAGGACATGAAATACCGATTCAACTGGAATGCGCCGATCATCTGGTCTCAGCACGAGCCAAACACCTTCTACCATGCGGCCCAAGTGCTGCTGAAAACTCAGGATTGGGGAAAAACCTGGACGGAAGTATCACCCGATCTGACCCGAAATGAAAAAGCCAAACAAGGAAAAGGCGGTGTACCCTACACCAACGAAGCCGTGGGTGCAGAAAACTATGGTACTCTTGCCTATGTAATCGAATCCCCTCACGAAGCCGGAGTGATCTGGACCGGTTCGGATGATGGACTCGTCCAACTCACTCGAGACAACGGAAAAACCTGGACCAATGTCACTCCAAAAGGCCTGACCGAATGCCTAGTCAATGCCATCGAAGTTTCCCCCCATGATCCGGGTACTGCCTACATTGCCACCACAAGGTACAAGTTTAACGACTACACCCCGGCGCTATTCAAAACCACGGACTACGGAAAAACCTGGACCAATATCTCCAAGGGAATTCCTTACGGGGCCTTTACCCGGGTAGTGCGAGAAGACTCGAAGGTGAAAAACCTACTTTTCGCAGGAACCGAAACGGGTATGTACATTTCCAAAGACGGTGGTACGAATTGGGCTCCTTTCCAACTTAACCTGCCACTCACTCCGATCACCGATCTGAAAGTCGCCCACAATGACCTAATTGTGGCTACAGCAGGACGATCCTACTGGATTCTCGATGACCTGAATCTGGTGCGGGAGATCCAGGCAAAAGCCGATAAAATCACCATTTACACGCCTGAGGAGACAATTCTGGGAAGTTGGGGAAGCCCGATGAACGGCAACCTGGATGGATTCAAGGGAACTGATCCATTTCAGGGAATCAACCCGGCCAATGGCATGGTGATCTACTACCACCTTCCGAAGACCCTGAGCGATTCGACCGCTTTAACCCTGGAGATTTTGGATGAAAAGGGAAACCTGGTCCGAAAGATCAGTTCCAAGAAAAACCCCGACTTCCAATCCTATCCGGGCGGACCTTCACCCGAACCTATCATCGCTGTGAAAAAAGGAGTCAACCGCTTCGTGTGGGATCTCCGCTACCCTACCATGCCCGGGGTTCCAACTGCATACATTGAGTCCAGCTATCGGGGACACAAAGCCATACCGGGCATCTACACGCTGAGGATTAGTTCAGGTGCCGAGACTGCCGAAACCAAAGCCATCATCAAAGATATCCCTGCCTACAACCTGACTCCGGCCGACTACCAAGCCTACCACGAATGGATGAGCAAACTGGAAGCCGATGTCACTACCATGCACACGATGGTCAATACAGCCAAATCCTATCAGGATCAGCTGGCCGAATTGCTGAAAAAACTGGAAGGCAAAGCCGAGTATGTTGCCCTAAAAACCGAAGGCGAAAAGCTGATCAAGGAACTCAAAGCCTGGGATGAGGACATGGTACAACGCAAGTCCACCGCCTACGATGATGTGGAGAACTTCCCGAATAAGTTCACCGCCAACTTTATGTTTATGCTAAACCATGGAGAAAGCAGCATCCCTCGAATCAACGAAGGCACCAAAGCCCGCTACACTGAATTGATGGACCAGTGGAAACCCCTCCAAGCCGAAGGCAAACGCCTAATCGAAACCGCTGTACCGGCATTCAATAAACTGGCAAGTGAGAAGGGAATTGGGGTGTTGTTTGTGAAGTGATTTAAAAAAATTATTTGAGCGCTGAGTGTAGTTGCCAACTACACCCAGCGTCTATTTGAGCTTCAATGCAAAAAGAAGTCAACTGCTCTCAGGGGGGATTTGCTTATAAATGAAAATCAAATGGATTTGAACCAATTTAAAATTGTTAAGAATACGAGGGTAGAATTGCAAATCCCAGCCAGATTAGACCTAAAATTAACTACACCGCGAGGGGGGTATTCATAGTTGCTGGTTTTGTCAAGAAATAATAATAAATCAGAGATCACAACAATATTAAAAAAATAAAAATGTGTAAGAGATTATAACAATGCCAAAATCGTATCTATTACTCTTGTTTCTAATTTCCGTTTCAAACCTAAGTTTCGGTCAAGATCAGAAAAGGCTGAATGTTTCAATTGGAATTGGACCTAATGAATCTTCTGATATTGGTATTAGGTTTCAAAAAAATCAAATGCAATATGGCATTGGATTCGGTACAATCTTCGCTCAAAGAAGAGGAACAAATAGACCTGAAATTTTTACTGGTGAATTTTTTTATCACTTTGCCGGAAAGGCCGAACTCAGTACCAGAAGGTCATGGTATTTAAGGAGTGGGTTGGTTCTGTACAAGGACGAAACATCTAGCTTAAGAACTTTGACATGGCTAATTAATTCGAGAATTGGTAGAGAGTTTAATATTTCGAAAAGAATCGGAATTAGCCTTGACGCAGGAATAATAACGAGAATTAAAAGTAGAAGTAAAGAAATTGGCCCCAATCCACAATACAATGATGAAATTGTATTTCCAATTTTCCCAAGTGCCGGGCTTAATTTGTGGTATCGGATTTTTTAAAACTGCCTTTTCTGGCTGTTTAAACGATGGACTAGTTTGGCCCTGGCCTGAGCGTAGATCCCCCTCCCTGCAAGCTGGCCTCTCGCTAAAAAGCTTCACTGAAGCTTTTTTGACGCTCGATCCTGCTCGACTATCCAAACGAATTTGTAATTCGCCAGAAATTATCAATTTAGATATTTAGCCAATTAAAAATTGGTTAGAATATTTGGGTGTTTTGCAAACTACACCCAGCGTCCTGAGTACCTTCAAAGCAATTACAAGTAGCAGTCTTTGCAATTTGAGGGTCAAAATGTAAATTTCTTTTATGGGTGAAGCATATCAGATACGGGACCAAGAAATGCCTTATTTTTTGACTTTTCAGGTCGTGGGCTGGGCTGATGTCTTCACACGGAAAATCTACCGGGATTTCATTCTTGAAAACTTGACCCTATTCCCGAAAAGAGAAGGGATTGTATTTGTATGGTTATGTAATCATGAGCAATCACATTCATCTGGTTGTTCAGCAAAAGGATGGAAAATTATCGGATTGGGTACGAGATTTTAAGAAATTTACGAGTAAGAAACTGTTAAAAATGGTTCTTGAGAATTCACAGGAAATGCCCTGACAAAATTCTCACGCTGTCAAAAGATTTATTAGGGCATTCCATCTGACCAATAAAAACAGATTATAAACAGATGAAAGCCGAAAAGAATGGCTAAAAATGATCTTTGAATATCATGCTGAATTCAAAAAGCGCTCAGGAGATCTGCAGTTTTGGACCCATGAAAACCATGCCATCGAGTTACATCGGCCAGAGATGATAGAAAGTAGGATGACCTATATTCATGAGAATCCGGTCAGAGCAGGTTTAGTAGAAAAACCAGAGGATTATCTTTATTCCAGTGCTAGAAATTATTCTGGAATAAAAGGATTGATAGAAGTGGATTATTGGTAATCCGAGTGCATTAGCCAATGGCAAATTGGTTTTGATTTATTCCCAAACCCAACTTTTCCTTGACAACTTGTCAAGTAAGACTTAACTTAGCTTAAAATCAGACAACAATGACACTGACGATGCACATAGGAGAGTTTAAAGCACGCTTTTCGGAGGTGGTAGAACTCATCAAAAACGGCGCAACCATCAAGGTCATCAAAGGTAAATCAGGCGATCTGGTCGGTTATTTTGGCAAAAACCTGGAACCATCGGCACCGGCAAAACGAACCCTCGGATTTTTCAATACGCAAGGAGCGACCATCAACCAAGAAGACCTTCAGTGGTCTGATCAAGAATTGGAAGAGTTTGGGCTATGAAGTACCTACTCGACTCACATGTTATCTTGTGGCTAGCCTACGAAGACGACAAACTCAGTAAAGCGGCAAAAGAGATTCTGCTTGATCCAAAAAATGAGATTTTCTTGAGCGCTGTGAGTTTTTGGGAAATCGGTTTGAAATTCCAGTCGGGAAAATTAGACTTAAAAGGCCATAATCCAGAAATTCTAAAAGCGGGATTTGACCAATACTTTGATTTCCGGCAGTTGAATCTAGACCTGGCTGATGCAACGACGATCTTCAAACTCGATGCTTCCATTCACAAAGATCCCTTTGACCGAATGCTGATCTGGCAAGCGCTAAGCCATGGACTGACTCTTATCACAGCTGATGAAAACATCCAGCGCTATCGCGGAGTCGGTCTAAAGGTAGTCTGGTGATTTGAAAAACTTAAGGAAATCAAGTTTTTGGCTAAACTAGATCTGAACTAAATTCTCCATTCCCAACGACTAATTGACTAATCCAATATGAGAAGCCAGCTCTGAAGGAGCCCAACCATTCATGACCGCGGGTGCTGCCCTCCTGAGTGCAGTTGGCCGCTTGCCTGAGCGAAGTTTGCCTGCCTGCTCCCCATCCCCATCTGAGTGTAGTTTGAACGCTGGTCTAGGCGTAGTTTGCAACTACGCCTTTATATCCAAACGAATTTGTAATTCGCTATATCCATTCCAAATGAATAGTTGACTAACTCAATTGGGAATTCGGCTCCGAAGGAGCCTAACCATTCCTAACCGGGGGTCCAACCCGTAGTAAATCCTGAAAACAACAAACAATAGCCCCGCAAGGGTGAAACTTGTTTTTCAATACATTAAATCACCCCTTCGGGGCTCTCAAGACTTACCATCACCTTAACCTCCGGCTCCTTTCAGTCACCGGAGGTCATGAAAAGTAGCAATCCTTCGGATTTTTTCTAAAGTCAAATTAGGACAAATTACAAATCAACCTTTTCCTATGAATCCTGTATATTTAAAAAAAGCTAGCTATGAAAATCGAACGGACAAAGAAGGAAGTGATTATTCGGATTCCTGCCTCAGTCAATGTGGACGATATGCAGGATTTGACGGATTTGCTCCGATACAAGGAGATATCAAGTAAGTCGCAGGCTACTCAAGAAGACGTAGACCATCTCGTCAGTGATATAAAAAGAGGTCGCTGGGAAAAAACGAAGAATAAATTGGGACTGTGAGAATTGTTATTGACACCAATATTGCTTTTAGCGCAATACTGAATAGCAACAGCAAAATTGGAAGGATTATCCTCCATCCAAAAACCAATTTAAATTTTTACTCCACCCATCAACTTTTGGAGGAATTAGAAGAACACAAAACCAAATTAAAACTTATCTCTGGGTATTCGGATTCTGAACTTGATGAAGTTATACGTCTGATTACTCAAAAAATCCGGTTCATTAACATCAAATTGATACCGATAGAAATTTTCGCTATGGCAGAAACCATTGTGGGGGATATAGACATTGACGATACAGAATTTGTAGCTCTGTCTGAGCATGCTAAGGCCAAATTATGGACGGGAGACAAAAAGCTTATTGCGGGATTAGCTAAGAAAAACTGGAAAAGGTTAATTTCTACCGATGAGTTGTTTCTTCTCATTCAAAAGTGATCCAACTAGTATGCCTAAGCGGAGTTTGCCCAACTGAATTCAAAAAATTCCTCAAAGACTGATTTACCCGTTCCCCAGATTTTACAATTCCGAAGAACTGTTTCAGAAACTATGATCCGAATCCTCAGTCTGACTGTAGTTTGGCGTTATAGCCTAGCCATAGGCATTAACTTTTATAACTAAACCTTTCTATCAAACCGAGTTTTACAATAGTTGAAAATCCTATGTAAAAGCGATTCCGGATTTCAATCAATAATACAATCTGGATTGAATCCAGCATTCAATTGAATTTCAAATCTCCTAAGGGTAACAGATTTTTTGATTTTTACTTACAATTACATTTCAGACCTCATCCTTGGTGGTTTTGACAAGGCCAATACCAGCTATGAAAAATAATAGACCTAATGATCCAAACACAATCATTTCTTTAGCGTCTGCTGATTCATTGGCAAATGTAACAGCGGCATAAATAAGTCCTACTATACCCAAAATTGTAAGTATGGCTCCGAAAATTCTTTTTAAGTTCATAAGTAAGAAATATTACAGTTCGACTATATCCACAATCATGCCAGCAAGGATTGAAGTAGGTAGCTTTCGGCAGTTGGGTACGCAAGCACAATGGTATTGCGATTGAATGCCTGCCCCACTTGACTCTTGTTGTTTCACTTTCCTGCATTCCAGCCTTTGGCTATTACGTAATCGGCATCATCGAAGCCAACAATCGAAGAATTCATACGCTCGAGGAGTTTGCATGCAATATTGAAAAAAATCAAGGTGGCGCGGTGCTGATAGAATGTCGCAGTGGTACACTAGGTTATTTCAAAGTTAACGGCCAACGCTAGGCTTGGAATACTGGCCTAGGTATAATTTGCCCCGCCTGTGTGTAGCTTGAGGCTTGCCCGAGCGTAGTTTACAAAATGCTCGACTATCATTACGAATTTGTAATTCGCTTTAGAACAAATTACAATACCTAGAAATAGCCTGGCACCTTATGGATCTGTATTCCTTTCCTGGCTTAGAGCTATAATTCAAATTTTATCTTTTGAAATACTCCATCAAAGTATATACTTTTGATACATACATACTCTTCGCAAAATGAAAACTCTTTCTCTCAAACTTGATGATCAGATCTTTCAGGAAACTGAAGAAGTAATCGGAGCACTTGATAAGCCGCGAAACCGGTACATCAACGAGGCAATTCAGTACTACAACCGAATCCAAAAAAGAAAGCTGCTCTCCAAGCGACTTGCCTTTGAGTCCAATCTTGTAAGCGAAGAATCGATGAAAGTACTTTCGGAATTTGACGATATAGAGGAGTATGACTACTAAAAAAAATGAGATTTGGCTCGCAAATCTTGACCCAAGATTTGGTACTGAGGCAGGAAAAACCAGACCCGTTCTTATCATCCAAAGTGACCTGCTGAACAAATTTCACCCCTCCTCCTTAATCTGCCCCATTACCACGAATGTAAAACCCGAAAGCAAAATTCTGAGGGTTCAGCTCAAAAAAGGTGTCGCAGGAGTCATTGAAGACTGCGATGTGATGATTGATCAAATCCGGGCTATCGACAACAAAAGACTGCTTAAGAGAATCGGAAGTCTGTCAAACGAACTCTCTCAAAAAGTCAAGGAGAACCTTAAAATTGTATTGGATCTGGAGGATTGATCCCCACCTGAGCATAGTTTGTAAAACACTCTTCCATCCAACCTGATTTGTAATTCGCTACATAAACTTGAGTGAAAATCGGGTGATTCAATTACTTGTTGATCGGAATATTGAGATGTAGAATTCCATCCAGCTGGGGACAAAGCTTGAATTTGGCCTGTTGGGAAGTCCCTGAAATTGATTGGATTTCTAAGCGATTTCTAAGCGATTTCAAAGTATTAGTTATCGCGAAATATTGATGAACTATTTATGAAGAATTACTTTTTATTTATCCTTCTATTTTATACCGGCATAGTAGAGGCGCAACAGTTTAATGTGGGCATTCGCCTTCAGAAAACCCATCAGATGTATTGGGAAAATGGGGTTTCTACCCAGTATTCCTTTGCGAATTTCAAACCGGATCGGCTTTTTGTGGGCTTTGATTTTGTGACTTCACGACTTGGATCAGCCTTCAATTCCAATGCACTCAAGCAAGACAGTTATATATTTTCGGGAAGTTGGCATTTCTTCAAAAAGCGCCAAGTGCATCTTGTCGGAAGATTGAATACGGGTTATTTGACTACTGATTTGGAAGAGGATATTTTTGCCCAACTCCCATCTTCTGCTTTTCTCCTGGCACCTGAATTGGGCTTGAATTATTCGCCAAAGCAGTTCCCATTTTCCTTGAACACCGGAATTGGGTTTTATGTCAATATGCAGGAGGAAAGCAAAACTCCCGGTACCTTTCAGCCGCTGTATTACCATTTGACCTTGTACTACAAACTTTTTGAAAATAAAAAATGAAATCAAGCATGACCCTTCGGTGTCACACAGAGGGATGCCCCGATAACTATCGGGGAATGCATGCGAAGATTCCATGTGGCCTTTAAAAATCAAATTATAAACACATGAAAACTCCCTTGAAAAACATATTGATCGCGGGTCCTCTCTTTTTGGCTGTTTTACTCTTTTCTGCTTGCAGCGATGCACCGGAAATCAATGACTCGCTTCTTGATGGGAATGTGATTTTTGACCCCTCCCTTTATTCCCCTGAGGATTACCTGGCCTCTGCAAAATTTCCGAATCCGAGTGCTGAAGACCTGGACAAACACATTTTGATCGCTTCCCATGGTTACTCTGCTTCCACCTTTGAGTGGCAGGAATTTGTGGATTGGTCAGCCGATGCGGACTATCGGGTTTCCACTCTCTTGTTGGATGGGCATGGCCGCAGCTATGAAGATTTCAAAGCCTCCAAGTGGGAAGATTGGCGTGCCGCCATTATTCGGGAATTTGAGTTATTGGAAAATCTGGGCTATACAAAAATCAGTTTTGTGGGATCTTCCACAAGTGGAGCATTGCTTTTGGAGTTGATGGAAACCGGTTATTTTGACAATCATGTGAAACCCAAAAACATTTTCTTTGTCGATCCCATCAGAAGAATCTAACACAGTGACTCCTTCCACATTTTACAAATCCAGAGTTTCATCATTTCGCCTAGTCAGAAGATCACCTTTGTAAATAATCGTTCAATTGGCTTCCATGAAAGGGTTGAGTTGATTTTTAATCGAAATTAAAATCACAGATTGTCTTTACAGCCAAATGAATTTGGAATTCGCTCAAGGCTAAGTAACTTGATTCTTTTGGGAGAGGAGTATCCTCGACCGCTCTGAAAAAGCCTTAGCTACAAAAAATATGAAAAACCTTCTTTGGGTCGCTGTTTTCTCTATGTTGATCGCCTGTAACCAAAAAAAAGATGCAGGTGATCTATCTGAAAACCAAATCCTGCAGGATTCCATCTTCACTACTCCTTTGGGAAAAACCTTCCCTATTCCTGTGCCTTCTGAAAAGCTTTTGGCTCAATATCAGGAAGCAAAAACAAGTTTTGAAGCCAATCCTGAGAATGTGGATGCCCTCATCTGGTTTGGGCGGCGGACAGCCTACCTTGGGCAGTATCAGGAAGCCATAGCCATCTACACGAGAGGTCTGGAGAAATTCCCCAATGACCCAAGACTCTACCGACATCGGGGACACCGCTACATCAGTATCAGGGAATACGATCGCGCGATTTCAGATTTTGAAAAGGCTGCGCAATTGATCGAGGGAACCGCAGATGAGGTTGAACCCGACGGCATGCCCAATGCGCTGAATATTCCGGTAAGCAGCTTACACGGCAACATTTGGTATCATCTGGGATTGGCCTATTACCTCAGCCATCAATATGAAAAAGCCAATACCGCTTATCTGCGCTGTCGGGAAAGTGGCAATCACTATGATAATATTGTTTCAAGCACACACTGGCTTTACATGATTCAGCGGCGGCTCGGCAATTCCCAAAAAGCTGAGTCCATGTTATCCCCCATCCATCAGGACTCCACCGTAATCGAAAATCAAAGCTATGCCGATCTCTGTCGCCTTTACAAAGGCTGGATCCCCGTGGACTCCCTATTGCCGGATGGACCTGCGAGCCCCTCCAATGACGCGATTCGCTATGGGGTAGCCAATTGGTTTCTATACAATGGAGATACCGCTCAAGCAAGAAAAATGATGCAGGAATTAGTCGACGATAAAGCATTTTCCTCCTTTGGGTATCTTGCAGCGGAAAGTGATTTGATCCGATACTTTGGGCAGAAACAGCGCTGAAAAACTTATTAATAAATCGTATTCAAATGCATGTTTGCCAAACTTGAGCGATTTTATCAGCTGACAAAAGCGAATACCGGAAAATTATTCTGAAAATGTATCAGTTTCCGTTGAGGAAATCATCAGATATTCATTTTTCCGTCATCCCCGGATTCGACATAAATTTCATGAAGACTAAATTATTCCATTATTTTTATCAAAGTATAATTTGATTAAAGTAGTCAGACCTGTCTTCCTTCAGTGTGAATAATGTACCAGTTTATGACGCTTGTGCCATGCCTTTCCACCTAAGACAGGTGTGCAAGATTTCATTTTAATTAGCAAGATTTCAGCATAAAAACTCATCATAGTATGAAGTTTCTAGGAGCACAGATTTCATTTTTGCTACAGAATAAGCCTGACCGAAAAAACTTACGGTTACTGTTTAATTTTCTCTTGGTACTCCTTGGAATGATTACGGTATTCTCTGTGATTTTTCATCTTTTGATGCTCAGGGAAGGACAGACCTTTTCCTGGTTGACGGGATTCTATTGGACACTTACCGTGATGTCTACGCTTGGATTTGGAGACATCACATTCCACAGTGATTTTGGAAGATTATTTTCAATAGTGGTCTTACTGTCGGGGATGTTGTTTTTATTGGTATTGTTCCCATTTACCTTTATCAACTTCTTTTATTCTCCTTGGATAAAGGCACAGGATCAATCCCGTGTTCCCAGAGAACTTCCGAAAACCATTCAAGGGCATGTTATTCTAACCCGCTACGGCCCGATCACCGAACCGCTGATCAAAAAGCTTCATCGGTTTAATTACGAATACGTTGTTCTGGTAGCAGATCTAGCAGAAGGGCTACGTCTGAAAGAAATGGGGATAAATGTCATGCTGGGAGATTTGGTTGATCCCCAAACCTACAGAAACGCCAGAGTTGAAAAAGCCGCCATGGTAGCGACGACAGAATCGGATGTACTCAATACTAATGTTGCTTTTACAGTAAGAGGAATCAATAAGGAGGTCACCATTATCTCCACGGCTAATACCGATGCAGCTGTAGATATTCTAAAGCTCGCAGGCAGCAATAATGTTCTTCAATTAGGAGAAATAATGGGCTTAATACTATCACGAAGAGCGAATGCCGGAGATGCCTGTGCGCATGTGGTTGGACGTTTTGGGGAGTTACAGATTGCCGAAGCCCTCGTCACCGGATCAGCTTTGGTTGGAATGACCTTAAAGGAGACCGAACTGAGGCAAAAAGTCGGAGTCAGTGTGGTTGGAATCTGGGAGCGGGGAAACTTCCAAACCGCCAGGCCTGAGACTCTCATTTCCCAAAGCACCGTATTGGTTTTGGCAGGTTCGGGAGATCAGATGGAACTTTACAACAAGACATTTGGTGTGAAAAGAGAATTAAATGCACCTGTTTTGATTTTGGGAGGAGGAAGGGTCGGTCGGGCTACCGGAAAAGCCCTGTCTGTAAGAAATCTTGACTATAAGATTGTTGAAAAAGATCCCTCTCGGGTCAAAGGCGTAAGAAATTCGATTGTTGGTGATGCTTCAGATCGGGAAGTACTGCACCATGCCAGAATTATGGAGTCTCCCTCCGTGATCATCACTACCCATGACGACGATGTCAATGTGTACTTAACCATCTACTGTAGATTGATTCGGCCTGATATCCAAATTATCACTCGCTCGACTCTTGAAAGGAATTTGGGAAATATGCATCGGGCAGGTGCCGACTTTGTCATGTCATATGCTTCCCTTGGTGCAAACACCATATTGAATTTGTTGCAACGAAGTGATATCATGATGGTGGCTGAGGGCCTCGATTTGATCAAAGTAAAAATCCCCAAACAACTCACCGGCAAAACTATCAAAGAATCTTCGATAAGAAAAGAGACGGGGTGTACGATCATTGCCATTCGAACCGGTGAAGAAATGACCATCAACCCTGAACCAGAGATGATAATGGAAGAAGGCGCTGAAATCATACTGATCGGAACCGTCGAAGCAGAAAATCAGTTCCTCCGCATTTATGGGGCAAATTAGGCAGGCAATACCTTGGCAGATAGTTGAGCATTCAATACATCTCCCAATAATTGTCAGCTACATAAGTTGAACTATTTTTTAAAAAAATTATTATCCTAATTGTGGAGGAAGGTTTGGGAATTTTCAATTCCATCCAGTTTACCTCCAGGAATTCCAATTCACTCGCTGATCTCCGACTCGCACATACCAGCAGCAGAAATTCTCTGATTTCAGTCAATCAACAATTGGCCATTGGGTTTGGAGTAGCATTTGGTTTAATTCTTCTCAAACTTTTTGAAGGTGATGTACATCTAGTCCAAGGAGTTATTCATCAGGCATTTCGATATACATTTTTGGTATTTGGAAGTTTAACTATGCTTTCGCCCTTGGTTTTCCGACGATTACACGGGTGAGACGGGGAGAGTCTAAGAGCCCAAGGATGATTTATCCCACCGTAATCACTTTTGTCAAGGTAAAGCCGTCATTTAGATTTCCGGACACCGAGTCGGCCATATTGCCTGCCAAGCTGTTACGGAAAACCCCGTCTGTTTCGTTTGGAGTATCTTCCTTGCCTTTGTATCCCCGACTGGCATAGACTTCCGATGTACTTTTCTCCGGAAATGCAATCTGGGTACTCAGAACAATTTTGTTTTCTCTCAGCACATCTACGTGAAGATGGGGAGCGCGACCGGGGTACCATCCCGGAAAAATACTGATGAAAGAAACCTCGCCATTGGCATCAGTAGTCTGACGACCTCTGAGAAATGAAACTTTTGTAAAATCTGCTTTTTGGAGCGGGTGATTGCCATATTCAGAGTAATATCCCTCTGCATCACAGTGCCAGATATCTACCTGAGCACCTGTAATCGGCGAGCAACCCACGCTTTGATCCTGGATTTTCAGATTGATCAGAAGCGCAATACCCTGTCGATCGGCTACGATATTCGCTCGCATCAGTTCCGCAGGTGATTTATTGGGAAAAGGGCCCCGAGTTTCTTTCGGTGAAACTTCACAGGCAGGATCATCTCCCTTAAGATCACTTTTGGTGTCACAGGCCATCACAGGTATTGCCACGATCGTACCAAAACCTGCTAAGGTTTTCTTCAAAAATTCCCGCTTTTTCATACTTTCTTGGATTAGTACACTGCAAAGGTTACTGAATTTCAGGTATTTATTTTAGAATTTGTGACCAGCCCGGTTGAAATCCTCACTCTAACTGGTTGGAGTTCTCACCAACCACATTGTTATTCAATTAAAGCAAACACCATCTGTCTAAACTTCCAGCCCGTCTCGTCCCCATTTCCGGCACCGGATGTCTGCTTGAATAGCAAACCGATGATTTTCTCCTTAGGATCTGCGAAATATTGCGTATTGAAATATCCTCCCCAATCAAAGGTACCCAAACTGCCGATTCCGCCCAATTGCACGCCTTTTTCATCAACCAGTCCAAAAGCTAATCCATAATCTTTGCCTCCTTCGCCCAGTAAATCGCCCACTTGATTGGTCATGATCGTGGTGATGGTATGTGGGCTCAAGATGCGTTTGCCATTGTAGATTCCCCCATTGAGGTATAGCTGTAGAAACTTGGCATAATCCTCGGTGGTAGAGGATAGTCCTGCCCCTCCTGAGAAAAATGCCTTGGCCCCGGTCTTTGGATAAGCCGGATCGTAAAAAGTAACCGGAAAAGGCACCCATTTGCCGTCCTTGCGGGTGTGCACGGTGACCAGTCGAGGTGCTTGAGCCTCATTGAGGTAAAAGCGGGTATCGTTCATTCCCAGCGGGTCAAAAATACGCTCCTTCAAAAACACGTCAAATGATTTTCCCGAGATAATTTCCACCAAATAGCCCAAGACATCCAGGCCTTCACTGTAGGTGTATTTAGTACCGGGCTCGTGATGCAAAGGTAGTTTGGCCAATCGCTTGACACTTTCCCCGATGGTGATATTTTCTGTGGTGAAGAGGTCCATTACTCCAGCCTTGTGATAGATCATTTTCATTCGTTCATCCCCATCGATCACACCATAGCCCAAGCCGGAGGTGTGGGTTAAAAGATGGCGAATAGTGATTTCCCTTGAGGAAGCCTTGGTGCTGTAGGTTGTGTCACCATAGCGAAAAGTATTCAGCACCTGTGGATTTTTGAATTCCGGGATGTATTTGGATATCGGATCATCCAATCTGAATTTACCCTCCTCCCACAGCATCATGATAGCAGTTGAAGTAATGGCTTTAGTCTGGGAAGCTATACGAAAAATGAAGTTTTTCTCCATTTTTTTTCCACTCTCCACATCAGCCAGTCCTTTGGCTTCGTGGTAAATAATTCTACCGTCTTTCACAATCATAGCCACCAATCCGGGGATTTGTTGGCTGACAACAGCCTCGTCCAGCATGGCGTTGATTTTGGTAAGTCGCTCTTTTGAAATTCCGGTGACAGGTTGATTCCCGGCAGAAGTCAGTGTCTGAGAAAACAATTGGGAAGATATTCCAAAGAGGAAAATCAAAGGGAGTATAAGCCTTTTCTTCATAAGCTTAGGTGGGTTTAAGATCGATGAAAGTAGGAAAAAACAGGCATAAAAAAAGCCGGCTCACACCGGCTTTTTACGACATTACAGAAAACTCAATTCCTCTCTACCTCGAAGTAGTATTCTGTACCATCCGGGAACATTCCCAGAACTACAATTTCTTCTCCTTTGGATTTTTCCAGAAAATCGATCATTTCCTGTGCATTGTTGATTTTGGCTCTGCCTTTGTCTGAAATTACTGAGGTGATAATAAACCCATTTCTGGCACCCGCTTTTTTCCAATTTTCATTGCTGTTCATTTTGATGACAGCACCACCTTTGATCTCCAGTTTCTGTTTTGCATCCTCTTTGACATCTTCAAACTGCAAACCTTCGAAGGTATAGGTTTTAGGTATTTCCCGCTTTACAATATTTGTATCCCCGGAGAAATTCTTCAGCGTTGCAGAGGTTTTTGAGGTTTTTCCGTCACGGATGTATTCTACATCAATCTTGTCACCGGGACGCTTTCGGGCAACAAGTTCTTGCAGGTTGGCTACATTGTTTACTGTTTTACCATCAATTGCAATGATGATGTCCCCTATTTTCAAACCAGCTTCCTTGCCTGCTGAGTTTTCATTAACCCCTCCGACATACACTCCCCTTTCGACCGGAAATGTCAAATTCAAGGCATCAGCTAACTCCGGACTCACGTTGTTTATGCTCACCCCAAGCAGACCTCTCTGAACTGCACCATGCTTCATGAGATCGTCCATTACCTTTTTGACAAGGGTACTTGGTACAGCAAACGAATATCCGGTAAATGTGCCGGTATTAGTAGCAATCGCAGTGTTGATACCGATCAATTCACCGGCGAGATTGACCAATGCTCCGCCTGAGTTGCCCGGATTCACTACGGCGTCAGTCTGGAGAAAGGATTCGATTTGCAGATTATTCTCTACTCCCCTTAGGATACCGATATTTCTGGCTTTGGCAGAAATAATCCCCGCAGTGACGGTCGAGTTGAGATTGAAGGGATTTCCAACAGCCAAAACCCACTCACCTACCATGGTATCATCCGAATCTCCAAACCTGACAAAAGTAAGACCAGTGGCTTCGATTTTCAAAAGGGCAAGGTCGGTAGTAGGGTCTGTACCTATCACAGTGGCTTCATAGCGCTTATTGTTATCAAGTGAAATATCAATCTTGGTGGCTCCTTCCACGACGTGATTATTGGTCACGATGTATCCGTCCGCTGATATAATCACTCCCGAACCGGAACTTACGGGCATCTGACCGCCCCGTCCCTGTCCCCCGTCTCTACGCGGATCGGGAAACCCGAAGAACTCCTGAATAGGGTCTCTTTCAGTTCTCGGGGTGATGGCAACCTGACTGTTCACGTGTACCACTGCCGGAGTGACTAGCTGCGCTGAAGCCACGAAATTGATTCCATCAGGAATTTTGAATGATTCACCTGACAATAAGTTCACAAATGAAGCTTGTTGCTTTTCGTCAAATGTCCCGGCATTCTGTGGTTTGATCAGGAAACTTACACCTGCCAGTGCGACTACCCCGCCGATCAGGGCCGCCAGTAGCATCCCCAAGAAAAACTGTTGCTTGTTCATAATTTTAATGGTTTTCTTATTCTACAACAAAGTATCAAGGTATAGACTCAATTTGAAACTTTTTGGATTAGTCCAGTGGGCCAAATTAACAAGAATTAACCGCTTTTGAGGACTTGAATTACTTATAACCCAAATAAGAAGAGTGGGTTTTCCCACTCTTCAATTATTTCACTTCAATGACAGCTTTATTGACTTTCTTTTCTTGTTTCGGCAGCAAAAGTCTAAGCAGTCCCTCTTCATAGCTTGCTACTACATTTTCCACGATTACATCCTCAGGGAGGAAAAAGGACCGTTTAAATGAACCATACTGGGTCTCGATACTGTGGAAGTTTTTACCTTCTTTTTTTTCTTCCAATTTTCGCTCTCCGGAGATGGTCAGTTTGCCATCCACCAAATCAATTTTGAAGTCTGCCTTTTTCATCCCAGGCACTGCAACATGGATTTCATAGGATTTTTCATCCTCTGCGATATCCACCGCAGGATTAAACTGCTTCAAGGTAGCACCCACCGAATCGCTGAAGAATCGATCCAACATTCCACTGAATGAGGCAGGCATTTGGGGTTCGAGTTGGTTGTATCTGACGAGTTTCATAACGTAATTGGTTAAATTGTTACACAGTGCATATCCCTTAAATTATGTTCCACACCTATATTCAAGCCTTTTTGTCTTATTTATTTAAAAATTTTATCTTCATTCAGTCATTATGGCCGAAATAAGAGCGGGATATATGACTTAAGGTTGACAGAAATCATCGCGATCACTCAGCCCGCAAACCTAGATTTAATACCTATTTATATCTCAAGAAATCCACCTGATGAAAAACCTTCTGCTATTATTAATCTTTTTTTTCATTTTCTTTCAAATTCCCGCTTTTGGTCAAAACACTACTGCTAATCAAAAAATAGATAGTCTACTCACTTCCATAAAAGACAGTTTGATCATTTTAGATCCTGACCTAAGTGGCACCAATTCCGATACACTTTACATTACCCCCTCGCTGGAGGTACTCATCAGGAAGGGAAGAAAGTATACGCTTCTGGCAAATGAAATCATGCTGGAGCTTCAAGAGTCACTGGATACTACGAGATTCGTCAATGAAATCCCCAACATGAACGAGACCTTGGCTTCTATTCGGGATCGGATTAGGACAGCCAACACAAAATTTAATTTCAGGTATGTCAATGCGCTCTTTCGCCTTTTGGAAACTACCGAAGAGACCAACATGGACTTGGACAAAATCATTGAAGCGAGATTAGATCGCCTTCAGATTTTGGACAGCCTTATGACGATGGTGAAAAATGATGATTTTTTTAAATACAAGATCCGGGACACTCTTTTGCTACCGATGTATTCAGGAGAGATTCAAAACCTCAAAGAAAACATCTATCGGATTGACAGCACCATTTACCGTCAAGAACTTCAAGCCGCTAGGTATCAGTCTGATATCAGTCGTATTTCAATGGGAATTACAGAGCTTAAGCGCTATGTTACTATCAACAAATCAATCCTGGAAAGAAATCTGTTCAAAAAAGAAATCAATTACATCTGGGAGAGTTATTCAATTCCTTCCCCAAAATCAATTCTAGACATCACTTCCGACTCTATTCAGTTAAATTTTTTGATCCTCAAAAAGGAACTGATGGCAAATCCCATAATTTCCTATCTCGCCCTTCTAATTTTGATCGCTGCCAGTATAGGGATCAGAAGAGTGGTCAAAAGCATTGAAAAAGATAAAGAATACGGGAAAATAATTCTTAACCGATTAAAATACCTGGATGTTAACCCTATTTCTTCGGTCCTGGTCGGCTTGCTTCCACTGGTGTTTTTTATGTTTGATACCGGTTCTATAGCCTTGCTTACTTTTTTTATCTACATGCAAGTACTTTTTTCTTCGGTGTTGATTCACAGTTCCTTTCCAAAACCCACCTTCCTGCGATGGATGGTATTGGTAGTCATTTTTGTCTTTTTCACGATCAGCAATCTTTATTGGGAG
Organism: Algoriphagus alkaliphilus; assembly: GCF_900103735.1. Lineage (GTDB taxonomy): Bacteria > Bacteroidota > Bacteroidia > Cytophagales > Cyclobacteriaceae > Algoriphagus > Algoriphagus alkaliphilus. The sequence goes on from NZ_FMXE01000004.1 coordinate 194,654, forward strand.
ATCGCCTATCAGGAGCGCGTATATTTTCAAATCGGGAATATCGTCATCATTTACATCCTTTGGAAAATCCCCGAAAATTTCTCCTCAGATGACCCCAAAGAGTTGAATTTTTTAAAAAACTCTCGAGTCCTGATTATGATCTTATTGACATTTGGGATTCTTGCAAACCTATTGGGAAGATACAGTTTGGCTAAAATCCTCAGCGTTGCCGGATCAGTTGGATTTGTACATGCGATCACACTCTATTTTTTCGTAAAAGTGATCATGGAGATAATTTATGTGCTGCTTGAAAATAAAAAAGAGTCAGATTCCTTTACCTCATTTATTGATTTCACCAGTATTCAGAAGCGGATAAGGGGAGTTCTACTGTTTTTGGGTTTTGTATTTTGGATCTTCATCTTATTACAAAATCTGGCTTTAAGCGATTATGTATTTGAAACACTTGAGAAATTTCTGGTAACGGAGCGATTTCTCGGTGAAACCAGTTTTACATTCCGGAGCATATTCCTTTTTGGTGCTTTGATTTACGTCGCGTACCTCTTGTCAAACAACATCGCGTATTTTGTCACAATAAAAGACCAGCAAAAACCTTCTACTAGAAAAAAACGGCTTGGAAGTTCTGTCTTATTGATCCGATTGGCAATCCTGATTGCCGGATTTATAATTGCCACTACGGCGGCAAACATCCCATTAAATAACATCACCATTGTACTCGGAGCATTATCAGTCGGTATAGGTTTCGGTCTTCAAACCATCATCAACAACCTAGTCTCGGGCGTCATTTTGGCCTTCGAGCGGCCCATTCAAATCGGAGATGATATTGAGGTGGGTGCCATGACCGGAAAGGTAAAAGAGGTCGGAATACGAGCCAGTAAAATCCAGGGGTACGACGGGTCGGAGATCATTGTACCCAATGGTGATTTGCTTTCCCAACAATTGATCAACTGGACGCTTTCTGATAAGCGCAGAAGGGTGGAGCTTCTTATCGGTGTTGCGTACAACTCGGATATGACTCTTGTCCAATCATTGATTAAAGATGCACTGGAAATTGACAAAATCTCGAAAGATCCGGCCCCAAAAGTACTGATGCAGACATTCGGGGATAATTCAGTGGATTTCAGAGTACTCTTTTGGGTGGACGACATGGATATTTGGCTGGATATGAGGCATGAAGTCATGAGCTCCTTCTATGCTTCTTTTAAGAAAAATGGAATCGAAATTCCATTCCCACAGCGGGACATAAATTTTAAAAATATACTCGAATTAAAAATTGACGAGGAAACCGGTTCAAATCGAATAGAAAAAACAAAAAAATCCCCTGACCAATGATTCAGGGGATAATTTACACTAATACATTCTCTTGAATTTCTTAGGCTTTTTTGACGTTGATGGCGTTTGGCCCTTTTTTACCTTCCTTGATGTCGTAGATTACTTTGTCGTTTTGTTCGACTTTGTCTACTAACCCGGTAGCGTGTACGAATACGTCTCCCTGAGTCTGGTCATCAACGATAAATCCGAAACCCTTGGCTTCATTGTAAAATTTTACTGTTCCGGTAAACATAATGAATTGTTATAAATTGTATGTAAAATAGCATTAAAAGTAAAGATTAGATCGAAAAAAACAAATTAATAGTATATAAATGGCTCAAAGGAAGAAATTAATTTTGGTAAGGCATGCAAAATCATCTTGGGATAACCCTTGGCTAAATGACCACGATCGGCCTTTGGCCAAGCGCGGACTTGATGATGCTCCAAAAATGGCCAATCGGCTTAAGAAAAAAGGAATTTATCCGGATCTGATGCTGAGTTCTACCGCATTAAGGGCCGCTGAAACAGCTAAAATCACAGCTAAAATATTGGAGGTTCCAGAGGATGACATTTCTTGGGAAAAGGGTCTTTTTCATGCTTCCCCACATCAAATCCTCAAGATCATCCGAATGCAGAAAGACTCAGTCAATACCTTACTGGTCTTTGGTCATAATCCCGGATTTAACGATCTGATTACATACCTCGGCGGAGAATTGGATAATTTACCAACTAGCGGACAGTTTGGATTCAAATTAAAAACTGAACATTGGGCAGAACTCAAACCGGAAACTGCCGAGATATGGTTTTTTGATTTCCCAAAAAAGAAAAGCTAAGGCAAATCAAAATTTCGGACATCCTGAACGACTTCTTGAAAAAGTATGGGGTTATCCAAAAGGTAATAGACTTTTTCGGCTACTTCTGATGCCGAACTCAAATGGCCCTCTGACTTGTATTGAGCAAAACGCTCCAAAGCAGGGAAATCCGATGGATCTGCCTTTCTGATGTCAGCCTGCATCTCGGTGTCGATGATTCCCGGCACCAATGAAAAAACCCGAAATCCTTTTTCCTTAAGATCTTCTGCTGCCACTTTGGAAAACATCGCCAAGCCTGCTTTTCCGGCACAGTATTCACTCCATCCCGCCAGAGGCTTGTGCGCAGCACCGGAACTGATCGTGCAGATCAGCTTTTCGCTTTTGGTTCCGGAGTAGGCCGCCACAAAAGCATTGGTGAGAATCATTGGCGCAAGAAGATTCAGATTCATCACGCCTTGGATTACTTTCAGTTGAAGCTTTCCTATAGATTTGACTTCGCCGATCCTGCCTGCATTATTGATCAGGATTACTTTATCAAATTCCCCTCTTGGAAATAACGCTGGAAGTATAGACTCCAGTGCGTCCAAATCACTCAAATCCAACTGTACTTCTGTCAGTTTCGGATTTTGCAAATTCAATATTGATCGGGATACAGCAACTATCCTGATATTATCAAGCGCCAAAAATCTTTCCAAAATGGCTTTCCCCAGACCTTTGGTGTGTCCGGTGAGGATGAGAAGGGATTTCATCACTTATCTTGATTTGTAATTATTGAATTCAAGTGCTTTCATAATGAAGTTAAAGAGGCTGTCTCAAAAGGTCTTAAGATGTCAGCCTGACCTATTGACTCCACTCACCCTGAGCAGAGTCGAAGGGTCAGGATGACAGAAGCCGAAGGCCATTTACAGCTAATGAAGCCACATTTCGAACTTCGTAACTCTCGTTGCTCAGGTGCTCAATGTGACAAACAGCAATTATGAGACAGCCTCTTTTTTTTCTATCGCCTTACAGAATGTATTGCGACAGGTCTCTGTTTTTCACCAGCGCATTTAATCTTTCCTCTACCATTTCCTTGGTGACCATGATCTTGGAATTGGCCTGGATGACATCCGGGACATCAAACAGGAAATCATTCAGCAAGTGACTCATCACAGTATGAAGTCTCCTTGCACCGATATTTTCCACCTCCTGATTGATCAAAAACGCCAGTCTCGCGATCTCTTCAATGGACTCATCATTGAATTCAAGGGACACCTGTTCGGACTCAAACAGCGCTTGATATTGCTTGGTCAAAGCATTCTTTGGCTCCCGCAAAATGCGAGAAAAGTCCTCCTGTGTCAAACTTTGGAGTTCAACTCGGATCGGGAATCGCCCCTGCAATTCAGGAATCAAATCCGATGGTTTGCTCACGTGGAATGCTCCAGCAGCAATAAACAATACGTGATCGGTATTCACTACACCATACTTGGTATTCACAGCGGTACCTTCTACGATTGGGAGCAAATCACGCTGCACTCCTTCTCTACTGACATCGGGGCCACTACCACCTTTTCCGGCTTTGGAAGCAATCTTATCGATCTCATCGATGAAGATGATTCCGTTATTTTCGGCAAGTTTGATGGCTTCCTCTTTGACTTCGTCAAAATCCACCAATTTGGAGATCTCTTCTTCCAAAAGCACCTTTCTTGCTTCAGCTATTGTCAATTTGCGCTTTTTAGTTTTCTTGGGCATCATACCGGAGATCATGTCCTGAAGTCCCGCCATGCTGGCATCATCCATCATCCCATTACCGATCATCCCAATCCCCACAGGCGAAGAAGCTTTGACATTAATTTCAATCTTTCGTTCGTCCAATTCGCCATTTCTCAGCTTTTCGCGAAAACGCTCCCGAGTCCGCTCATTCAGTTCGGAGTCAACAGCCGGCTCAGATTGAGTTTCGATATTGATCGACATTGGACGTGTAAATCCCGCACTTTTTACCGGCGGAATCAAAATATCCAGGATCACTTCCTCTACGGCTTCAGTTGCTTTTACTTTTACTGCTTCGTTTTTTACCTCTTTTACCAAATGAACAGATTGCTCCATGAGGTCTCGCACCATACTTTCCACATCGCGCCCCACGTATCCAACTTCTGTGAATTTTGAAGCTTCCACTTTGGTAAAGGGAGCCTGGGCAATGTTAGCCAATCGACGTGCGATTTCTGTTTTTCCCACCCCCGTGCTTCCGATCAGTAGAATATTATTTGGAACGATATCTTTTTGAATATCTGACTTCACCATCATGCGACGTATTCGATTGCGCAAGGCAATCGCCACGTTTCGTTTTGCGTCCTTTTGTCCGATGATGTATTTGTCAAGCTCTTCAACGATTTGCCTTGGAGTAAGTGAATCAAGTTGCCTCATGGGTAGTGTGTGGTGCTGAAAGTGAAACTGATTTTCGTATCAAAAAGACTTAAAAGGCTTCCCCTTCAATCGGGGAAGCCTTTTTTGGTTATTCCTGAGCAGATTTAGGCTCTGAAAATGTGAATTTGAGTGGATTGTCGACCTTGTTTTGAGTCAGAGCGATATTGAGTACCTCTCCCACTTTATCGACAAAATGGAATTCAATTCCTTTAATATATTGCTGATCTATCTCTTCTATGTCCCGAAGATTTTTTCTGCAAAGAATGATTTCCCTTATTCCGGCACGTTTGGCAGCAAGGATTTTTTCCTTGATTCCCCCTACAGGCATCACTTTACCGATCAAGCTGATCTCTCCGGTCATTGCGACTTTTGATTTCACTTTACGTTGGGTGTACACTGAGGCCATAGCTGTCAGCATGGTGATGCCGGCGGATGGTCCGTCTTTTGGTACAGCCCCTGCCGGAACGTGGATGTGAAGATCATATTGATCAAAAACACGGTGGTCAATACCTAAGGTTTCGGCTTTTGATTTCAGGTAAGAGAGTGCCGTCATGGCAGACTCTTTCATCACCTCTCCCAATTGACCTGACAGGGTCAATTTGCCTTTTCCCCGGCTAAGACTTGACTCAATGAAGAGAATTTCTCCTCCTACGCTCGTCCAGGCAAGCCCTGTCACTACACCTGCAATACTGTTATCCTGGTAGGTTTCTTTGTCAAAAATCTCGGAGCCGAGAATTTTACGAACTGCCGCCGGTGTTATTTTATGATCGTATTCCTCCTCCATTGCAATGGACTTGGCAATATTTCGTATCACTTTACCAATTGCCCGCTCCAAGCTTCTCACACCTGATTCGCGTGTATAGTCTTCGATGATTTTGGCCAATGCAGCCTTATCAAAGCTGATATCTTTGGCTTTCAATCCATGTTCTTTTCGCTGCTTGGGTACAAGATGACGCTTGGCGATTTCCAGCTTTTCTTCCTGAGTATATCCCGACACTTCGATGATCTCCATTCGGTCCCGCAAGGCAGGCTGAATCGTATCCAGAGAATTTGCTGTAGCTATAAACAGAACCTTGCTCAGGTCATATTCTACTTCCAGGTAGTTATCCAGAAAAGCGAAATTTTGCTCCGGATCCAAGACCTCCAGAAATGCGGAAGAAGGGTCACCCCTGAAGTCAGAGGAAAGCTTATCAATCTCATCCAGCACAAATACCGGGTTGGAGATTTTTACCTTTTTCATATTCTGAATGATCTTACCTGGCATCGCCCCGACATAGGTCTTTCGATGTCCACGGATCTCCGCTTCATCATGAAGACCTCCGAGTGACATTCGAATATATTTTCGCCCCAAAGCCGCAGCAACAGATTTACCAAGAGAAGTTTTACCTACGCCGGGAGGTCCGTACAGGCAAAGAATCGGGCCTTTCAGGTCATTCTTTAATTTCAGTACGGCCAGGTATTCGATGATCCGCTCTTTTACTTTTTCCAAACCAAAATGATCCGCATCAAGTACGGACTTGGCATGCTTTAGATCAAAATTATCAAGCGTAAACTCATTCCATGGCATATCTACCAAGGTTTCAGCATAGTTGAGCGCAATGGGATATTCAGCCGCGGCAGGATTGATCCGAAGGATTTTGTCCAGCTCTTTTTCAAAGTGCTTCTTGACTTCAATTGGCCAATGTTTCAATTCCCCTCTTTCTCTCAGATCCTCCACTTCTTTTTCAGGACCATCTTCTCCAAGCTCATCCTGCAGGACTTTCATCTGCTGACGCAGGAAATAGTCCCGCTGCTGCTGATCGATATCTGTGTGTACTTTCTTGTGGATTTCAGACTTCAACTCCAGCATTTGGATGTCTTTCATCATGTATTCCAAAAGAAGGGTCGCACGCTCTATTCCGTCATTGATCTCGATCAGGCGCTGCTTGGATTCTACAGGAGCGTTGATATTGGAAGAAAGGAAATGCGTCAGAAAAGGCGTGTTGTCAATATTATCCAAAGCCACCTGAGCTTCGCGGGGAATCTCTGGGTTGAGATGAAGGATTTTGCTTGCAGCCTCTTTTAGAGATTCCTCCAGGGCTTTGATTTTTCTGGAGTTCTTCGGAAAACTTTCCTCCAAGTAATCAACCTTAGCCATGAAATAGGGATCGTCTGTGACTTGCTCCCGGATTTTAAAGCGCTTTTTGCCTTGAATAATGATCGTAGTGTTCCCATCAGGGAGCACGATCATTTTGATGATTTTGGCCAATGTTCCCACTTGGTAAATGTCTTCCCATCCAGGATCGTCATTGTTAGGGTTGATCTGTGCACATACTCCAATGAGCTTACTGCCCTTGTGGGCTTTCTTCACCAAGCGGATAGAACGTTGCCTACCCACGGTAATGGGAATAACTACACCGGGAAAAAGGACGGTATTCCGAACTGACAGAATGGGGATTTCTTCTTCAAAAGACTCATTGTTTGGATCACCTTCTTCCTCGTCAGTGATCAATTGGATGAGATCCCCCTCCCCAGCGTAATCACCGGACATGAGATTTTGAAATAAAGAATTTGCGAATTGGTTCATATAGACAGATTGACAGCCGGGCTGTCAGTGAATAGCTAAAATAAAAGAAGAACCCTCTATATACGAAGGTTCTCCCCAATAAGTCAAGGTCAATGCCAAAAGAGGATCGGGTCAAATTGGCAGATAAGATGCCGAATAAATTGCGCTTATATCGGATTGTTAGGCTTTGATTGGATAATGATCAACTAAACAACTTCAAAATATCATTCCCAATAGCGAAGACCATCAAGGCCAACAAAATCACCATGCCGACTTTCTGCGCATTTTCCAGAAACTTATCAGATGGAGTTCGGCCGGAAACCATTTCATAAAGCAAGAATACCACATGCCCACCGTCAAGAGCAGGAATCGGAAGCAAGTTCATAAAGGCTAGAATCATCGAAATCAAACCAGTAATACTCCAAAATTTCACCCAGTCCCAAGTGGAACCGTAGATTTTCGCCATGCCTACCGGACCACTTACGTTTTTGGCGGAAACTTCCCCTGTGAACATTTTACCCAAGGCTCGGGCATTCACGATTACCACACCAAATGCTCTGGAAGTCCCTTTACTGATTGCTTCCCCAAAGCCAAATTGCCTACGCGTTGGCTCAAGGAGTGTCTGTACAGCGATGCCAATTCGGGCTTCATTCGTAACCGCAATTGCCAAGGTGTCTATTCCGGCTTCATTTTGTCTGACCACTTGTGCCGTCTTTCCCACCAAAGGCTGAAGTGCTGACTGCATCTCATCGAAATACTCGATCGGCTGATTGTTGACCGCCAGAATTCTATCTCCCGGCTTTATTCCCGCAGATTCTGCGCCGCTTCCTTTGTCCACTGCACCCACTTCAAACGGAAAGCGGATCTGAACAAATTTGCTAAATGACTCCTCGCTATTAAAGGTGTTAATAAATCCACGCGGGATGTCAATTTTAATTTGCTCACCATTTCGATCTACCGTGTAGTAGCCGTTTTCGCTAAGCAAAACCGAACCGCTCGTCAAGTCGTTGATTCCCTGATAGGGTTCCCCGTTGATGTATAGGACTTTATCGCCGGTTTTAAAGCCAATAGCTTCCCCGTATTCATAGGCTACGATCCCGTTTTGGATGACCTGATCTCTGGAATAGAAGGTTTCTCCGTTTTTGTAAACCAAAACCACAAAAATGATAATCCCGGTGACCACATTGACAATGATCCCACCCAGCATTACGATCAATCGCTGCCAGGCCGGCTTGGACCGAAATTCCCAAGGCTGCGGCTCGGAAGACATCTGGTCGGTATCCATGGACTCATCTACCATTCCGGAGATCTTCACAAATCCTCCCAAAGGAATCGCCCCTATCGAATATTCGGTTTCTCCCCACTGGAATCCAGCAATTTTGGGAGGAAAACCGATTGAAAATTTCTCTACTCTCATGCCAAACATCTTGGCTGTAAGCAAGTGACCCAATTCATGAAGCCCTACCAGGATCGATAATCCCAGGAGCAATTGGCCCACCATAATCAATGTTTCCATTATTTTCTACGCTTAATTAGTTGTGTTGTAATTTCTCTTGACTCCTGATCGGTAGCTATGTAATCTTCCAAAGTAGGATGTGCAAGAAAGGTTGCTTTTGCCAAAGTATCGGCTATCAGGTCAGACATCTCCAAAAATCCCACTTCCTTGTTTAAGAAAGCCGCCACAGCAATTTCGTTGGAAGCGTTTAGGATACATGGAGCGTTTCCTCCCTTTGCTAAAGCATCAAATGCCAGCTGAAGGTTCCTGAAAGTTTTCAAATCCGGCTGCTCAAACGTCAGTTGTGGATAGTTCATGAAGTCAAATCGCTCGAAATCGCTTTTCAACCGATACGGAAAACTCAAGGCAAACTGAATCGGGATACGCATATCCGGTAAGCCAAGTTGTGCCTTGATCGATCCGTCTTCAAATTGTACCAAAGAATGGATGATACTTTGGGGATGAACGATGACTTCGATCTGTTCGGTTTTCAAGCCAAAAAGCCACTTTGCTTCGATTACCTCCAAGCCTTTATTCATCAGCGAGGCGGAGTCAATGGTGATTTTGGCACCCATATCCCAGTTGGGGTGTTTCAAAGCTTGCTCAAGGGTGACAGTTTCGAGAAAAGCTCGATCTTTCCCACGAAATGGCCCGCCCGAAGCAGTCAGGATTATTTTCTCAATCGGATTTTGATATTCACCGACAAGACACTGGAAAATCGCCGAGTGCTCTGAATCTACAGGGAAAATATTAACCCGGTTTTCTTTGGCCAAAGCGGTAATTATCTCTCCCGCTACGACCATCGTCTCTTTGTTTGCCAGTGCAATCTGCTTTCCCGCTTTGATTGCATTTACCGTTGGAATCAATCCCGAATAGCCTACCAATGCGGTAAGCACCACATCAATGGTTTCCATTTCTACGATTTGTGCAATAGCTTTTTGCCCGGCAAAAACTTTGATATCGTGGGGAAGCAAGGCCGCTTTGACTTTTTGATAATTGTCCTCATTCCCGATCACCACGGCGTTTGGATTGAATTCCAGCGCTTGGGCAATCAGCAAGTCACAATTATTTTGAGCCGTGAGTACTTCAACTAAAAAATCTTCGGGATGTTGCCGAATCACCTCGAGGGTTTGAGTGCCAATGCTTCCGGTACTGCCCAAGATGGCTACGCGCTTTTTATCTGTCATTCGAAGGGGGTTACATTCCGATTCAAAACTCTGTCATTTGGCTAAAGTTCGGTTTCGGGATGACAAAATTACCAATTGACCAGACTTTTCCTTGTACAATTCGTCACTTTTTGGGGAATGGGATGATTTTTGGTTTTTTTTATTCCTGGATCATCTTAAAAAATGTGAAGTAATACAGGCCCAGAAACTATCAGTGCGCTTATTGAGTAACTTACCATACTATGAACTCACTCATCAAATCTATCGGATTACCTTTTCTGGCAGGGATTGCCGGAGCGGCTTGTTGGTCTTTCCTTGAAATTAATCCTGCTCAGACCAGTGAGATTGGATCGGCAAATTACCCAAATACAGAGATGCAATTTACTTCTGCGTTTCGCCCGGTGACTCAAGCAGATGGATTAACGCTACCCGTTTCCTTCGTCGAAGCTTCGCAAAACAGCACCGAGTCGGTCGTTTTCATCAAAAATTTTTCCGGAACCGATCCGAGACGCTACAGCATGTTTGATTATTTCTTCGGCACAGGGCCCACCCAGCAGGTCAGCACCGGATCAGGAGTGATTATCTCCAAGGATGGGTACATCATCACCAACAACCACGTGATCGATCGTGCCGAGACCATCGAGGTGGTCCATCAAAAACGAACCTACTCCGCCAAACTGGTCGGAACTGACAAAAACACAGACATCGCAGTCCTCAAAATCGAAGCAACAAATCTACCCGAAATCAAGCGTGGCAACAGTCGAAGTCTCCAAATCGGTGAGTGGGTTTTGGCTGTTGGTAATCCATTTAACCTGAAATCCACTGTCACTGCAGGGATTGTGTCAGCTAAGGAGCGACAAATCAATATTCTCGGTGGAGATTTTCCATTGGAAAGTTTCATCCAAACCGACGCAGCGATCAACCCCGGAAACTCAGGAGGGGCTTTGGTCAACATAAAAGGCGAATTAGTCGGAATCAACACGGCGATACTTTCCCGTTCCGGTTCATACACTGGCTACGGATTCGCAGTACCCGTAGATATCGCCCTGAAAATCGCCAATGACCTGATCAAGTTCGGAGAAGTTCAAAAGGCCATCCCGGGAATCGACGTTGTCGAATTGACACCCGAACTGGCGGAGGAAATGAAATTGAAATCACTGGACGGAGTAATTGTCACTCATATTCTAAGAGGAGGTTCTGCGGAAAAAGTCGGAATGCAAAAGGATGATGTCATCATCAAAATCGACGATTGGAAAATCACCGGAAAAGGAAGCTTTGAAGAGGCACTTTCCTATTTCTATCCCGGAAGCAAAGTTACGGTTGAATTCATGAGAAATGGCAATTTGAAAACCGCCCAACTCACCCTTCAGAATCTCGAAGGAGGAGAAGGCGAGATTAAGCGGGAATTTTTCACTTCGGTGCTTCTGGGTGCCAAATTGGAGTCTGTAAATACAATCGAAAAAGACCGTCTCAAAGTACATTACGGAATCAAGATCACCTCCATGACCCACGGATATTTACGTGACTTGGGATTCCGGGATGGCTTTGTGATTACACATATCAATCAGATTCCTGCCAAAGACCCAAAAATTGCAGGAAAATACCTGGAGGAATTCAGTGGAAAGCTGAGACTGGAAGGCGTGGCACCAAATGGTCAGCCTTTCATGCAGAGCTACAATGTGAGGTAATTTCAGAACTGATTAACTTTCGTTAGAAACTTAGTATATTCAATTATGCAACCGGATTTGAATAAGCTCTTGGACTTGGAAAAATTAATACCCCTTTTGGAAAACCATCAGGTAAATAAAGCCTATTTATTTGGGTCTATTCTTAATGAAAATTTTGACTCAAATACCAGCGATTTTGACTTTTTGGTAGAAATCGATGAAGCCGATCCGTTGGTAAAAGGTGAGCTATTAATAAGTCTTTGGGATAAATTGGAAAGTTTGACTAATCGGAAAGTGGATCTTCTTACTCCTGAGAGTTTGACAAATCCAATTCTAAAGAAATCGATTGATGCCAATAAAATGAAGATCTATGACAGATCGGGAGCAGAAGTATTTGATTGATATCATTAATTCATGTTTAAGAATTGAGAGTTTCTTGTCAAATCAATCTTTCGGTGAATTTTCGGTAGATATCAAAACACAATCAGCAGTAGAAAGACAACTTGGGATAATAGGCGAGGTTTTGAGTCAACTTAGAAAAGCAGAGTCAAACCTTAAATTTACAAGTCAATCAGAAATAATTGGATTGAGAAATCGATTGATCCATGCTTATGATGGGATTGATCTCACAATAATTTGGGCGATCGCTAAAACCCATCTCCCAAAATTAAAAGTAGAAGTAACAGAAAAACTAAACTCAAAATGAAATCGAGCAAGTTTAAGACGACACACGGGGAATTGATTATCCGTAATGCGAGAATCTCCCGGAGAAAAATCGGGATGCTACCCTGCCGGCAGGCCGGTCTGGCCTTTAAAAATCAAATTATAAACAGATGAAATCGAGCATGACTAAAAAGTCACACACTGGGATGATTATCGACCATGCGAAGATTCCCTGTCCGACTACAGGCGGGCATGTGGCCTCTAAAAAACAAAAAATAAACACATGAAATGCCCATAATCCCGTAGGTACGGGATCACACAGGGGGATGCCCCGATCTATCGGGGCAGGGCATTCCATGTGGTAAATAAAAATCAATTCATATACACATGAAATGCCCATGAGAAAGGCTTCTCACACAGGGGAATGATTATCCAGGGCATTCCATCTGACCATTAAAAAACAAAAATATAAACAGATGAAAACCCTACCCCAAACCTGCGAGGAATGCCTGGAAAAATTTAGCAACGCATTGGAAGAGCTTGTGATTTTTGCCAGTCGAGGTGACAAATCCGGATACACTGAAACTCAGTCCAGGGATTTGATCAGAAATTTTGAAATAACCCATGAATTGGCACTGAAAGTGATCGCCAAGTTTTTTGAAAAGCATAAAAAGGGCCCTTTCTCAGGATCGAGAGACGCCACGGTTGAGGCTTTTCACGCCGAACTCATCGACGATGGCAAAGGCTGGCTGGACATGATCATCGACCGGATTCAGTACAATCCGGTATACAACATTGACTCTCAGGCTACTTTTCTGTCAAACATCCGAAAAAAATACATCCGTCTACTGGAGCGGTTCGAACGAACAATGACAAAAAAGCTGGAGGAGTGAAGGGCCTAATCAGTATGCAGTGACAGTAGGCAAGTAGGCAGTGGCAGTAGGTGGAAAAATTGCCACTCCCAAATTGATGATTATTTTCTGAAAATTAGGAAGAGAGATCTGCGAAAATCTGTGTCTTTTTCTGTGATAATCTGCGGGAAATAATTTCAAAAAAGCCCGATCTATCGACCAGGCCAAGTAATTTTTCAATCCGGCACGTCGGTCAAGTTCTTCCAATCTGGAATTTTTCAATCTTCCAATCATCTGAACATAAACCCTGAAGGCCCTCTGCCCACTTCCAACTTTTTCACGGCTACGCCAGCTTTACTGAATATAGCCACTTCACCGTTGCCCTGAAATCCTTTCGAATTCGAAACGTAGATTTCCTTCCGATCCTTATCGTAGCCCAATCCATAAAAGCCTGAACCCGTCTTCCAGCTCGGAATCAGTGTGCTGTCATAGATCGAAACCACCGCAATCCCATCATTATAATTCGGCCAACCTGTGCTGGTCAAAATATAAATTCTGTCGTCCTCACCCAAAGCAATTCGCCCGGTTGCTTTGGAAAGTGGCAATTCACGAAATTCCTTTTTGGTCAGATTTTCCCTGTGAAACGATTGGAAGTAAATTTTTTCGGAATCATAAGAATACACCCACAAATCTCCCCGCTGCTCAAAAAACTGAACTGGCTTACCTTCAACATCGATTGTTTTGGTGAGCGTTTCAGTATCAGCATCGATGATTTCAATTTTCCCTCCTTCTGATCCGGCCACAAATACATATTTACCCGAAGTGAATAAGTCCTCGGGCTTATTGGATACTTTGATTTTTTTCTTGACAGTACCCCCATCCAAACCGATAACTACAGCAACGTAGGAATCCGGTGTTTTAAAGCTCGCATCGTATGGGCCATAGTCGGAGATAAACAATTTTCCACGGGAAGTTGCCAATGACCTCGGCTGATTCAGATCTCCGATCACTGCACCCCTTGATTTGAAGTCTCCCGGGTTGACGATTTCCACTTTTCCGGTGTTTGCGACCAGATAAAGACGATCCTCCTCCAAAACCATATCTTCCAAAAGCCCGGCAAAAGGACGGTTGTTTTCGGCTTCAAACACATTCACTTTCGCCGTACCGGTAACTGGGTCAAAATGAAACACTTCTCCGTCATTGGCCCCGAAGGCACCTTCATTCATGATCAATATTCCGGTATCATAGACCCCAAGGGGTCGTTCACTTCCTGACTCGTTGCAGGAAAAGAGCAGGAAAATCAGAGCCAAAGCTCCAAATTGGTTTTTCAAGGTAAACTTCATAAGTGTATGGTTAAATTAAGTTGATACGAGCGGCCGGGCATAGCCCGGAGGTAGAGGACTTGGTAGTCTCTGTCAAGGAGATTAAGCACCTGAAAACTGATTGGAAAGCGGGTTTTTCCCCATTTCAGATCCGAAAATCTCAGACCCGCATTCCAGATTTGATAGGAATCGAGGATCCGGGTATTTCCTGTTCCGATGGCCCGCTGACCCACATAGAAGGAACTGAGGTTCACTGCAAGCCCTCCGATTCCTGCCGAAAGATTTCCGTTTGCCTGATGTTGGGGAGTATAGGGCAATTGACGTGGATTCGCGGGTTCGGAAGTCAGGTCCAGAGCCTGTGAAAAAGTGTAACTCAAGCCCATTTCCCAATTCAATGTACCCCACTCCCACTTGGTATTTCCCTGATATTCAATGCCCTGATTTTGCACTTCGCGGATATTTTCAGGGCTCCAGATCGATCCCCGAGGTAGCCAGATGATCCAGTTTTCGACCTGCATGCGATAGTAAGTCAGACTTTGATCCCAGGAAAACGCCCCTTTTTTGAGCCAATTCAGTCCAATCTCCCCATTTACACTTTCCTCAGGCAATAGATCAGGATTCCCTCCGGGGTTCCAAAATCGATCGTTGAGTGTCGGTGCTTTAAATCCCTTTCCCAGAGAAGCTTTGAGCAAAATTTCCTGCTTCTCCCCTTCCCAAAACTTCCAGTCCCCCCCAATTCCGGGCAGAAAAGGAATAAAATTATCGAGGTAGGCGAATTGGCGAAGATTAAGTGAGACCGTGAGATTTTCAGCTGTTTGCCAGCGGGCGGATTGATAAAACTCAAACCGCTGGTCCGTGGCAGCATAGGTGCTCAGATCGCCTCTGATAAAAGTGGATCTCGCTCCAGCTTTAAACTGCCAGGATTTCCCTTTTGCAAAATCCCAATCCGAGGCTAAAAAGAACTGTCGGGTTTGATTTTGGCTTTCATTAAAAAATTGATTGTCACGTACAAATCCCGTTTTCAGATTCCAAACGGAGGTTGTGCCAAATCTGAAATAATCCAATACCGCACGGACATTCTCATCAGACTGCCGATCCGTTGTGTTGGAACCCATCACCGGCTGTATCTGACGATCGGCTTTATTCCACCAGAACGCCGCTTTAAACTGACCTTTGGCACTCACGTTCCAAGCAAAATCCTGAACAAAGCCAAGCTGTTCCACAGCGGCATTCTGAGCTTTTGTTTCAGGAGTACCCGGCCTGGAAATGTCCCTGTAGCTAAAATCATTTTGAGCAAACTGCCGATAAAATCGACTTTTGGTACTGAACATTTTCGAAGAAAAGCCTCCGGAAATGGCCGAATTGAACAGACCAAAACTCCCGATAGTCTGGGAAATTTTTCCCTGAAATCCTTTTCCAAATTCTGTTTTCGAACCCAAATGCAAGCTTCCGCCTATGGCTTCATTTCCAAAAAGTGCTCCCGAACTTCCAAAATGCAATTGGGCTTGATCGATCGCCTCCACAGGCAGAATCGACAAATCGCTTTGCCCAAGTGAGGGGCTGTTGACGGGAAGTCCATTCCAAAAAATCGCCGTATGGCCCGCAGAAGTGCCCCGAAAAGACGGAGAAGCCAACATCCCTGCTCCGTATTGACGGACGAAAACAGGGCTTTGCTCCTGCAACAAATCTCCCAACGATCGGGCAGCATACGCCTCCAAAACTTTGGAATCAAAGTTTACCAACTTCTGCCCTTTGGCAAAACGATCCAGAGGAGGTGCGTAAACCTCCACCTGTTCCAACGAAACGGTGTCTTGCATCGGCACAAAGCCGAACACAGAAACAACCCAAAACAACACAGTCATGCCTGATCGAATAAGTTAAAACTCAATTCGATTCGGGCTTGAAGAGAAATGGGAAGAAATGAAAACTATCCAAACCTAAACGCAATCAGTACGAAGGCAACCCGGCTGGAAATCGACATGTCTTCTTCGCTTTTCCTCCGAAAGCACAGAATCAACAGATCAAGGCAGGTCTCCTGGCTCATCTGATTTTTGCCGGCCTTCTCATCCCGATACTTGTCCGCCGTGGCGGATCGGGACAATGGCATAGTGGAGCAAAAACTATTTCTTCCCAAAAAGCAAGGAAAGACAGACTGACAGTTGCGGGGACAGCTCCGGTTTTACACCGGATTCCCTTTTAATCCCCAGAGCCGATCCCGATAGCTATCGGGAGGATGGGGAACCTTCATCGGGGGCAAAGTAAAGCGATTTTGATTTGGTAAAAAAGCAGGAGACCAATACTAATTTTGGAAAGGAGGAATTATCTCATTTACCTTGGTAGAAAATTTCGTCAGGTTAGTCCTATGTTAAAAAAATTCGAAAACAACATTTTTTCCTCAAAATCAACAGCTTACCTCCTTCTGATCTGCGCTTGGCTACTGTTTTTCTCCTGCGGAAAAAAATCAGAATCCAGCACTGAAAAAACTCCGATTCTGCTGAGTTACGCTCAAGGGTTTGAAATTTTTCAGGGAAAAGACTTCTGGGAAATCCACGTGACTCAAGGCTACACCGGAGCTGACAAGACCTTTCGATATTTGGTTTTGGAGGAAAATTCTGAGGCTGAAAAATCGGGTTTTGATGCCATAGTTCAGTTGCCAGTTTCCAAAATAGTCGTGACTTCTACCACTCATATCCCCCACCTGGATTTGCTTAATTCGACTGAAAAACTGATCGGTTTTCCCCAAACCAATCTGATTTCCTCCGAAAACACAAGAAAGCTGATTGACACCGGAAAAGTCACTGACTTGGGAAACGGACCTTCCGCCAATCCGGAGATGGTCATCGACCTGCAACCGGATTGGATGATGATCTCCACTTTGGGAGAGGATTTGCGGTATTTGGATCTCTTTGCGCAGGCGAAAATCCCGGCGATCATCAATGGGGAATACGTGGAGCAAAACCCACTTGGACGGGCCGAATGGATCAAATTCACGGGAATTTTGCTTGGGAAATATGAAGAGTCGGTGGCGGTTTTTGAGGAGATCGAAAAAGCCTACCTAGCTGCCGAAAAACTTACTGAAAAATTGCCCAAAAGCGAAAAACCAACCGTCCTGAGCGGGGTAATGTATCAGGACATTTGGTATGCGCCGGGAGCCGAAAGCTGGGGGGCTAGGATCCTCGAAAACGCCGGAGGAACTTACATTTTCGCAGATCAGAGCGGCGCCGGAAGCCTGCAATTGAATTATGAATTTGTCTTGGACAGAGGCTTGGAAACTGACTTTTGGATCGGTTCGGCGGACTTTGCTGATCTGAAAGCAATGGGGAATTCCGAACCTCGATATCAAGCATTTACCCCTTGGAAAAACGGTCAAGTCTATACCTACACTGCCAAAAAAGGAGCAACCGGAGGATTGGAATATTTCGAACTCGGCTATGTACGACCTGACTTGATTCTCAAAGATTTGATCAAAATCCTCCACCCTGATTTGCTGCCGGAATATGAGTTGTATTTTTATCAGAAACTTGAATAATAGATAATCATCGCCAAGGTTCGTGTCTCCACGAACCTCTTCCAAAATAAAATTTAATGCCCAACCGTTCCTACCTCTTCCCCTTCTTCCTCCTCCTACTCATCTTGAGCTTTCTGCTCAACTTGAGCTTGGGTTCGGTATGGATTCCGTTTGGGGAAATAGTCTCGGGTTTATTTACCGGCGATTGGAGCAAAATCTCATGGGAGCAAATCATCCTGAATTATCGACTTCCCAAAGCTTTGGTAGCCATTTTTGCAGGAATCGGATTGAGTCTGAGTGGACTTCAGATGCAGACTTTCTTTCGCAATCCACTGGCTGGCCCCTTCGTTTTGGGGATAAGCAGCGGTGCCGGACTGGGAGTTGCTATTTTGATGCTTGCAGGATCAGCATTCGGCTTCGCAATGAGCGGGATCAATTCCTGGGCGATCGCTATAGCGGGGATTTTTGGGGCGGGATTAGTTTTGACAGCCGTTAGTTTGGTCGCTTGGAAAGTAAAAGACAGCATGACGCTTTTGATAGTAGGATTGATGTTTGGTTCAGCTGTTTCAGCAGTGATTTCAGTTCTTTCTTACTTCAGTGGAGCAGAAGCCTTAAAGCTATTTACGGTTTGGTCAATGGGTAGTCTGGGAGCTTTGGGCTGGTCACAGGTTGGGATATTGGCAATTTTGATCGTCATAGGAAGTATTCCTGTGTATGCGTCGGTCAAGTCTTACAATGCGCTTTTGCTTGGGGAAGCCTACGCCAAGAGCATGGGAATCCGTACTGAAAAAATGCGCTGGCTGATGATCATCAGCACAGGAATATTAGCCGGTGGAATTACGGCATTTTGCGGGCCAATCGCTTTTGTGGGGATTGCAGTCCCGCACCTGGCGAGAATTGTGTGGAAAAGTTCGGATCACCGGATCCTGTTTCCGGCTTCAGCATTAATCGGCGCGATTCTGCTCTTACTCTGTGATGCAGCGGGTCAACTTCCGGGCTTTGCAAGCACACTTCCTATCAATGCGGTGACTTCGCTGGTCGGTGCACCGATTGTGATTGGGTTGATTTTAAAACGGAACTTTAGTCGGGATTTTTAGAATGAATTCATTATTTACCAGTTTAAAAATCCCCCTTGCCCCCTTTGGAAAAGGGGGAGTTCGTCAAACAAGCACCAAAAGTAAAAACGAGGAACTCTATCTTTTGAAATGACTAAATTCCTGAAACATATCGCACTGGAAGGTAAAGGATTGACACTTGGTTATTTTCACCAAAAAGCCAGAAAAGAAATCCTTACCGATCTGGATTTTCAGCTCTTTTCAGGCGAACTTACCTGCCTTCTCGGCCCAAACGGTGTTGGGAAATCCACCCTGATCAAAGCTATTATGGGCCAGATCAAACCTTGGCAGGGAGAGATTTTTCTAGGCAGTCAGGCCATTCAAACCCTGAAAACAGAAGACCTCGCCAAACAGATTTCTGTCGTTTTGACAGACCCTGTTTTTCCCGGAAATATGACTGTCGGGCAACTCGTAGCTTTGGGAAGAACTCCCCATACGGGCTGGTCGGGAAAGCTCAGTGAAACTGATCGTGAGATTGTCGAAAAGGCACTTTCGGACACCAAAATCACCTATCTCCGCGACGAGCGACTCAGCGAAATCAGCGATGGGCAGCGCCAAAAAGCAATGATCGCCCGAGCTTTGGCACAAGACGGACAGCTCATGATTCTGGATGAACCGACCGCTCACCTTGACTTGGTCAATCGCTTTGAAATCATGCAGCTCCTCCGGGAGATAGCTTCCGAAAAAGGAAAAGCAGTGCTGGTAGTCACGCATGATCTCGACATAGCAGTGGAAACAGCTGACCGGTTTTGGTTACTGAATTGTGGGACACCCCTAATCTCAGGCAAGCCGGAAGATTTGATCATTTCCGGAGAAATCAATCAGTTGCTGCCGGGGGAAAAGTTTAAGTTCAGCGTGGAAAGAGGGAAATTGGAATTCGAGATTCTGGATTCGGGATTTGAAATTGAGGGGCCACCCGAACTCGTTTTTTGGGTGAGAAAAGTTCTTAACAAGGCGGGAATTAAAAAATTGGATTCGGTGCTTTCTGTTTCCGGTACACCATTTTTGATGTTGTACAAAGGACAGAAGTTCTCCAAAGTAGAGGAATTGGTACAGTATCTTTTTTGACACCTTTTTTAACTAGAGGATTTTTAAGCAAAACCAAAATCCTTTTCGCCTAAATCCACCTAATTTCTGCCAGGGAAAATTTTTCTTAAAAACATTCTTTAACCCCTCTACCACCTTTGCTCTTTGATCTCATAAGCATTCCTCCTATTTTGTAAATCGATTGATTTTCAAAAGAAATCAAATGCGATGACCCCAAAAACCTATGAAGAAACCTATTCTAGCCCTGGCTACACTCAGCCTCCTGATTTTTTCCTGCGAAAAACCCATTCCCCAACTCACGGCAGAAGAATACGCCGCCCTCACCGACGAACAAAAACGCTCTGTGGAACATGCACTCGACGGCATCGACCTGATGGACGACCGACTCGAACTGACACTTTTTGCCTCCGAACCCATGATGACCAATCCCACCAATATGGACATCGACGACCGCGGCCGGGTTTGGATCACGGAGGCCTACAACTACCGCACACAACTCAACCCAAAAAATCCAACCAAAGCCGAAGGTGATCGGATTCTGATCCTAGAAGACACGGACGGAGATGGCAAGGCGGACAAATCCACGGTTTTCTACCAAGGCACTGACATCAATGCCGCTTTGGGCATCGCCGTTTTTGGCAATAAAATCTTCGTCTCCGTCAGCCCGAATGTCTTTGTCTTCACGGACGAAAACGGGGACGACGTGCCGGACAACAAGGAAGTGCTCTTCACCGGAGTCGGTGGCGTGCAGCATGACCACGGCATGCATGCCTTCACTTTTGCGCCGGACGGCAAGCTCTATTTCAACTATGGAAATGAAGGCAAAGGCCTGCACAAAGGGGACGGTACGCCTATCCTTGATCCGATGGGCCGACCGATCAATTCCGAAACAGCACCCTATCAGGAAGGAATGGTTTTCCGCTGCGATCCAGATGGAAGTAACGTGGAAATCCTCGGTTGGAACTTCCGAAACAACTACGAAGTGGCCGTGGACAGCTACGGACGCATGTGGCAAAGTGACAACGATGACGACGGCAACCGCTCCACGCGCATCAACTTTGTGATGGACTATGGCAACTACGGCTTCAAAGACGAAATGACCAAGTCCGACTGGAGAACCCGCCGGATCAATATGGAAGACTCCGTCTGGCAGCAGCACTGGCACTTGAATGATCCCGGTGTCGTACCCAACTTGGTGCAAACCTATGCAGGTTCGCCGACGGGCATCCTCGTCTATGAAGGCAAACTCCTCCCTGTCGAATACCAAAATCAGGTCATCCACGCCGATGCCGGACCCAATGTGATCCGCATGTATCCGGTGGAGACGAGCGGCGCGGGTTTCACAGGTTCGGTGACCCCGATCCTCGATGGCAACAAACGGGACAACTGGTTTCGCCCTTCCGATGTGACGGTCGCACCTGACGGTTCGGTCTTCGTCTCCGACTGGTACGATCCGGGCGTGGGCGGTCATGCCGTGGGCGACTTGGACAAAGGCCGGGTCTATCGTCTTGCACCCAAAAAGTCCAAATACAAGGTCTCCACTCCCGACTATACTTCCGTCAAATCCCTGATCGAGTTGGTTCAGAATCCAAACCGAGCCATTCACTTCAAGGCTTTTATGGCGCTGAAAGAAAAAGGAGCAGAGGCCAAAGAAGCCTTGGAAAAGCTCTACGAATCCAAGGACTCCCGCATGAAAGCCCGTGCATTTTGGTTGCTGAGCAAGTTGCCGAATGGAAATGAGTACATCCAAAAAGCCGCTGCCGATTCTGATGAAAATATCCGTGTGGCTGCCGTCCGCGCTTCGCGAATCAACAACATGAAGGATGCCAACTTTCTGCTCACCATGGCAGGAGATGAATCGGCCCAAGTCCGTAGAGAAGTGGCTGTGGCAATACGCTATGAGGATCAGCCTGCCGTCTGGCAAAAACTGGCCGATTCCTACAAATCCGGCGACCGCTGGTACTTGGAGGCGCTTGGCATTGCAGCGGAATACCGATGGGACAGTTATCTGCCTGCCTATTTGGAGAAAGCCGGAGCAAACTGGGCTACATCCCCCGAAGCCAAAGACCTGGTCTGGAGATCCAGATCTGCGAAAACTCCCGAACTGCTCGAGCAAATGATCCTGGCAGAAAATAGCCCAGCCGATCTTCGCTACTACCGGGCACTGGACTTCCAAAATACAGACCTGAAAAACCAGACGCTCAAAAACTTGCTTGCCAAAGGCCAAAATGAAGATCAGGTCATCATCCTCCGACAGGCTTCCTTCGACAACAAAAAGCCTGATACCCAACTTCTGAACTTGGCCAAAGCCAAGTCCGGTGAAATCACCGACGATCAGGATTTCCTCGATATCGTACGCAAATACCAACTCAAAGACCAAAAGGATCGACTGCTAAGCATCGTTTATCAGGAGAACAATAACAGACAAGCCAGTGCCGCAGCTGGAATCTTCACCAGCCTCTATGGACTGGGAGAAGTGGAAAAAGCGATGAAGGATGCGGATCAAACCAAGGCCATCGCTGCGATCCGCAAGTTTGGCGTGGTTGATAATACCGAAATGGCGATGCTCCTGAGCAAATTCTGGAATGATGCAAATGCCCCGCTAGCCATCCGAACTGCCGCTATGGAAGAAATGAAAGGCTACCAGTCCGAGGGAGCACTTTGGGAATTTGCCAAAGTGGATAAGATTCCTTCTGAGCTCCTGCCTATCGCTCAGAAAATCCTGATGTCCACCTGGAACTCTAATATCCGTCAACTTGCCACCGAGAAGTACGGCAGTAGCATGAACACAGCTTACGACATTCCCAAACTCCTCGCCGCAAGCGGAAATATTGAAAAGGGAAAAGTCCTGGCTACCGGCTACTGTACGGCCTGTCATAAGATCGGAAACGAAGGCATAGACTTCGGTCCTGCCCTAACCGAGATCGGCAACAAACTCAGCAAGGAAGCTTTGATTAACTCCATCATCAATCCATCCGAAGGGATGGGCTTCGGCTACGAAGCCCAAGTGGTCAAGTTCAAAGACGGCAAGGAAATCCGCTGCATCGTCAACTCCAAGACCGAAAACGACCTGATCGTGAAGCTAGTCGGTATGGGCGAACAAACCATCTACAAGCTAGCCGACATCGAATCCATCACCCAATCCAACGAATCTCTGATGCCCAAATTCCCACTCAGCGAAGAGGAATTGGTGGATCTGGTGAGTTATTTGGAGGGTTTGGGGAAGTGAGGGATAATTAGCCAATTGCAAATTGGTAAGGATATCTGGGTGTAGTTGCTGCAAACTACACCCAGCATCCTGAGTACCTTCAAATCAATTGCAAGTAGCAGTCTTTGCAATTTGAGGATCAAAACGTAAATTTCTTTTATGGGTGAAGCATATCAGATCAGGGAGGTTTTTCAATTCTAAATTCTTGATATCGGCCATGCCTACGGCATTTTGGGAAACCGATGCTTATCCTTTTTAACCAGCCATTGAAATGGCTGGCTATATAATCGGTCATGCCTACGGCATTTTTTCAAGAATATTCCTCCCACCCTGCAGCTTGGCTGCTCGCTGAATTTGTCCACTGGGAAATTTTTCTTTACAGTCCCGTAGGGATGCCCCATCTTCTAGCCAGAGGTTTCAACCTCTGGATTTTGGATTGACGATGAATTTCTGGCATAGTCCCATCGGGACGGACGATATCGATTCAAACGCTTTTAACCAAATCGTGATTTTTAAAATTACATATCGGCCATGCCTACGGCATTTTGGAAAACCAATGCTAAACCATTTTTCCAGCCATTGATGGTTCGACTTGATTCGACTTCGCTCACCAACCACCGCTCACCAACCATGGCTGGCTATATAATCGGTCATGCCTACGGCATTAATTCCGAAAATATCCTACCCTACTTCCGTAAAATTGTCGCGACTGGCTGCTCGCTGGATTTGTCCACTGGGAAATTTTTCTTTACAGTCCCGTAGGGACGCCCCATCTTCTAGCCAGAGGTTTCAACCTCTGGATTTAGGGTCGACGACAAATACAGGTAAAGTCCCGCAGGGACGGCCGATATTTTATTCCAATTCTTTAAAAAGGTATTCAGGTGAAAATTCCACATTATGGGCTTTAAGCATCATAGGATATTCCTCTCTAAATGTCATTTTTTGATGATGGATTTCCTGATTTTTCACATAGTTAAAAACACCCGCAATTTCTTTTTCACTGTAGGTAAAAGAACTAAAACCGGATTGCCATTCAAATCTATGCTCAAGTAGCTTTGATTCATTTAACCACTTGGATGATTTGGATTTGGCATTTTTCATTATTTCCGAGATAGCTTGCTTCGGAAAAAACCGGAACAGACAATGAACATGGTCGAAATGTCCATTCACGATTAGCGTTTTTGCCCCTGTCTCATTGATCAGATTGCCTATCACTGCATATAATTCGCTTTTGAAGGAATCTTGAATAACTGCTTTTCTGTATTTCACCGCAAAGACGGCCTGACAATACATCTTTGAATAGGTATTTGGCATGACAAATTGGGTTTGGCCTTGAACTAATTTAAAAAAAATCGGCTATGCCTACGGCATTTTTATGAACTCCTTATTCCTTTTACCAGCCATTGAAATGGCTGGCTAAAGTATCTCGGTCATGCCTGTCTGCCGAACAGGCAGGCCTACGGCATTTTTTCAAGAATATTCCTCCCACCCTGCAGCTTGGCTGCTCGCCCCACCTGGGCGTAGTCAACTCCCCCACCTGAGCGTAGTCTACTTCCTCCTGAGCAAAGTCCTTTCTTTCTCGATCAGTGACCACAAGAGCGCTTGCCTAGGCGTAGTTTGCCCACCCTGCTCTTGTACGGTTGTCGGGACTGGCCATTCGCTAAAAAGCTCTTTACTTCTAGTATGACTACTGAATCGGTAAAATTCAAGACAGCACAGGACAATTCCTGAAGGCACTTTTCATATCTACAGCGGTCCAACAATCCTGTCATGCTAAAAATAACCGGTTTTTTACTGCTCCTGATCAGCCTCTTCCTTCTTGAATCACAGCCATTGCTTGCCCAAGGCGGGATTCGGGCAGTAGATCCGGATTCACCTGTGGTAAGCTTTGGACCTACACCCCGGGAGGCCTTGCTCGTGGGTGAGAAGGATGCTGGCCGTCTGGTGATTATCGATCCCGAAACACTTGAAATAGTGGCGCGAATTCCGGCAGGGGGAAACCTTCATGAACTGGCAACCGATGGGCGGTATGTGTATATAGGATCCAATTTTCCCGGAATTACAGTGGTGGATGTGATGGCTCAAAAGCGGGTTGAGCCCATTGACATCAGCGCATTTGGAGACCGTCATGCCATTACTTTTGCAGGAAGTCACCTTTATGTGGGTCATGAGACCAACCGCCTGATCTCACGTTATGATCCGGTGAAAAAAAAGTTTAACGAGGTCATCGGACTTCCCGGCGGATCCCACATGCTCATCGTCACTCCAGATGAACAGCGCATTTTCACTGCAAGCAGCAATGGCAGGATCATCGCCATTATCGATCGGGTAACAAATGAAAGAGGCCAGAAATATTTAGACTTCACTACTTTTCCCGGCGACACACGCATGGAAGGGATGGCGCTTTCACCGGATGGAATGGAGTTTTGGACCCTTCACATGAATGCAAAAAAAATATCGATCATCAACGTGCCTGAGAAAAAACTGGTCAGCACAATTTCCTTTGAAGGCGGATTGAACAACCGGATCAAGTTTACCAAGGACGGAAAATATGTTTTAATGAATGAGCTTCAGGGCAAGGAGCTACGTGTCTGGGATGTCGCTGCCCGAAAGGAAGTCAAACGTATTGACGTGGGTGCCGGTGGGGAAGGAATCTTCATCGATCCGGTACGTCCTCGGGCATACTATACCGTAAGCGCCGGCGACAAGCTTGTCGTGATTGACACCGACACGTGGACGGTAATCAAAGAAATACCCGACCTTCTGAATCCTGATGGAATGGATTGGTTTAGTGCGAAATAAATATCAGTGCGCGGGGAAAAATTCTAAATTCCCGAATTAAACTTTAAAACCTAACCCATCCTATGAAAGCTTTTCTTAGAATCACCTCTTTTGTTTTTCTTTTTTTCCTGGTTTCGGTAAGTCTCAAAGCCCAAGAAATAAGGAAAATGGAGGAACTAAGAGGATCCTTTAATTATGGAAAATCTGTTGCCGTTTTTGGAGGTTCAGTCTCCGTTATCCCTCCAAGTGACAGTGCCAAAGTGCAGTGGGAAAAATATCTCAATCTCAAAATCACCAATTATGGAGTTCCCGGAGCAGGGTTTTCTTCTCTGCAAGGGAAATCCCTCCAAAAGCAAGTAGATGAGGCAGGAGTCTTTGATATTTACATTCTCTGGGCCTCTACGAATGATTATACAAATAATCGAGCTGTTGGAGAATACACAGATTATACAGAGTTGGACGGGTATGACGAACAAAAACTAATCACTCAGGCAGGAGGGATCAACTATTGTATTAAAAAGATTTATGAAAAAAATCCCGATGCAACCATCTATTTCTTTACCTCAAGCAAGGCTTTTGTGAATCGAGGTGCCCACGATCCTTCAGTTGAAATTGGTATGTCAAGATTTGTGGAAAACCAGAAGAAAATATGCGCTTTACATGGCATCCCCGTTTTGGATCAGTTTACCTTAGCTGGGTTCAACACCTACAATCAAGACAAATTCTACCGAGACCCGATTCACATGAATTATTTGGGCTACAAAAAATTAGGGGAGTTGCAAGTTAGCTTTTTGGCATTTCCAAAATGAGTGTTGTTTAGCCCTCTCTGCTCGTAAGCTTTCCTTTTCCCGTCCGAGCGAAGTTTGACGTTTGCTTGAGCGAAGTTTGCCCTACATGCAAGTCTGCAATTCGCTTTAAAAAGAAAACCTTGAATAGCTAAATCCAATTACAAACTGGAAATAACACAGGGAATATATTTTCCAAAAAAGAAAAAATCAAATAACTATTGCGCAACCAAATAATTGCACATAAATTAGCAACCACTTGGTAGCATAAAAAAAGAATGGAAGTAAGACGAGACGTATTTCAAGCGATAGCAGACCCAACAAGACGGGCAATCATCCTACTCTTGACTGTTGGCGCATTAACACCAAATGCCATTGCAGAACACTTTGATTCAAGCAGACAGGCAGTTTCAAAACACCTTCAAATTCTCACCGAATGCGAAATACTGAAGCAAGAGCAACAAGGCAGGGAAATCCACTATCACCTGAATGCCGCCAAAATGCAAGACATCGAAAAATGGCTGGAGCAATTTAAACAATTACTTGCCAAGCGTTTCGACCAATTGGACGTCGTTTTAGAACAACTTAAAACAAAAAGAAAATGAATAGCCTACTACAATTTGACTTTATCGTCAACAAAGAGACCAACACCGTTAATGTAACCCGTGAATTCGCTGCCAACCTAGATTTGGTATGGGAAGCGTGGACAAATCCCGAAATTCTTGACCAATGGTGGGCACCAAAACCTTACCGTAACCAAACCAAATCAATGGATTTCAGAGAAGGAGGAATGTGGCTGTACGCCATGATAAGCCCTGAAAATGAAATCCATTGGTGCAAAAATGACTACCACAAGATAATCCATCAGTCCATGTTTTCGGGTTTGGATGCATTTTGCGATGAAAACGGTACAGTGAATACCGAAATGCCCAGAACTGTTTGGACAAATGTGTTTACAGAAAAGGAAAATACAACGCTTGTAAACATCACTGCCAGGTATGATCAACTTTCTGACTTGGAAAAAGTAATTGAAATGGGCTTTCAACAAGGCTTTACAATGGCTCTTGAAAACCTTGACCAATATCTTGAAGCACAATTTCGGTTAAGAAAGCAAAAAAAGTCTGACATCAAAGCAAGAGTAACCACCTATTTAAACTTTCCGGGCAACACAGAAGAGGCCTTCCTGTTTTACAAATCTGTTTTTAAATCAGATTTCATCAATGGAATTCAACGCTTTGAAGATATTCCGGCTGATGCTGGGCATCCACCCGTCGCTGACGCTATCAAGAAAATGGTATTGCACGTAGAACTTCCCATTCTTGGCGGGCACATTTTAATGGGAACCGATGCCCCCAAAGAAATGGGATTTACTTTAACATCCGGGAACAACATGCACATCTGCCTTGAACCGGAAACAAGGGAGGAGGCCAAACGCCTGTTTGATGAACTCTCTGCCGGAGGGCAAGTATCCATGCCCTTAGCAGACATGTTCTTTGGTGCCTACTTTGGTGAATTCAAAGACCAGTTTGGAATCAATTGGATGATTAACCACCAAAAAATATGACTAGACTATGAAATCATGCATGATCCCGTACGTACGGTATCACACAGGAGGATGATTATAATGCATGCGAAGATTCCCTGTCCGACTACAGGCGGGCATGTGGCTTTTAAAAATCAAATTATAAACACATGAAAAATAAAATTCTCGACATCATCTCGTTTATTTTCAGCCTCTTACTTATCAACGGAGGGTTAAATAAATTCTTGAACTACATGCCTATACCTGAAGATTTACCTTCAGAATTACTTAAGGATAATACAGCTCTTATGGAAATAGAATGGTTGATCCCTTTGGTGGGATTAGCAGAAATAGTTGGTGGCATTCTTATCGCTTTTCCAAAAACAAGGGCATTGGGAGCATTGGTTATCTTCCCTGTAATGGTTGGCGTTTTGCTAACTCATATTTTTGTAGCCCCAAGTGGATTTCCCATCGCCCTTGTAATTTAGGCGGTATTGTTTTGGATAATTTATGAGAATAGAAAAAGGTATTTTCATTTGATGACATAATAGCTGAGGAAGTCTAACCAACCCACCTAGTTAAGGTCCATTTTTCCATGTTCTATTTTCAGATTAATAATGGATTTGGGATAGTTTGACTCCACCTTCTCTTAGTCATCTAGTTTCCGACTGCTTACCAAATTGACGCTGAACTGAGCGTGATTTGCCCTGCCCTGCTCAGTACAGTTGTCGGGAATGACCTATTTCCGGTCCTAAGCATTTCTATTTCTCACTACCCCCTATTAGTTTTAATTTTTTCTTTAATTTATGAAAAAATCAAAGTCTAGGCCATGAAATATCTTCCGCTTTTTCTCCTTTTATTTTTCACCATATCCTATTCATTTGCCCAGAAAAAAACCTCTCCCGATCGGTTTGCAGGCTTGGATGCTGAACTCGAAAAAGTCCTGGACACCTGGAAAGCTGCCGGATTTGCCGTGGCGGTGGTGGAGAAAGATAAAATCATCTACTCCAAAGGCTTCGGGCATCGGGATTATGAAAATAAAGTCCCGGTAACTCCCAACACACTTTTTGCAATCGGCTCAAGCAGTAAAGCTTTTACATCCGGGCTATTGGGGATTTTGAGGGAAGATGGCAACTTGTCTTTTGATGACAGTCCGATCAAACACATCCCCGAACTCAGGTTTTACAATAATGAAATGAACAACGGGATCACCATCAAGGATCTGATGACGCATCGAACCGGACTTCCAAGGCATGACCTGAGTTGGTATTATTTCACTACCCAATCGCGAGATTCTTTGATGCAACGTGTTCAATATCAAGAACCTTTCGCCAAAGTCAGGGAAAAATGGTATTACAATAATTTTATGTTTTTGACACAAGGGGTAATTGCCGAACGGATTACAGGGAAGTCCTGGGAAGAGAATATTAAAGAAAAGTTCTTTGATCCCTTGGAAATGAAAGCCAGTAATGCGGTAATTGAAGGTCTAAAAAAGGGAAATGATGTTTCCTTTGGCTACGAAGTGAAAAACGATTCCATTATCAAAAAGATGGAGTATTACGACATCGCCGCCATGGGTCCCGCGGGAAGTATCAACAGCAGCATCAATGAAATGTCAAATTGGTTGATCGCCTGGATCAATGGGGGTAAATTCAAAGGCAATCAAATCCTTCCTGAAGCCTATGTCAAGGAAGCCATGAGTCCTCAGATGATCATGGCAAACAGTATTCCTGACAAGGAATTTCCAGACATGCATCTTAGTAACTATGGGTACGGTTGGATGGTCTCTTCCTACAAAGGACATTACCGGGTGGAACATGGCGGGAATATCAATGGATTCTCTGCAAATGCTGCCTTTTTCCCGATGGATAGTATCGGCATCGTAGTTTTGTCCAATCAAAACGGTTCAGCTATTCCCGGAATTGTTCGGAATATCATCAGCGACAGAATGTTGAAAGTGGGCAAAACCGATTGGAACAAGATCCAAAAAGAAAAAGCCGATGAAGCCAAAAAGCAGGCTGATGCTGGTCGGGCACAATCCAGTTCCATTCAAAAAAAGGGTACTAAAACTTCTCACATTCCTGCAGAATTTACGGGAGACTACACACATCCGGGCTATGGAACTGTTGATGTACAGTTTGAACGGGATTCCCTTTTTGCCACCACCCCTTATGAAAAAGTCTGGCTGAAACACTTTCACTACAATATCTTTTCCTTGGTGGGCATGGAAAATGGAAAGGTGGATACCACGATGGTTTCACCCATGCAGTTCAACTTCAGGATAAACAACATGGGTGAGATCGCTTCCCTATCCTTCAAGGCAGAACCTACCATCGATGCCATAGAATTCAAGCGAAAGCCCAAAGAAATCGGGGTAGACAAAGAAACACTGGAAAAATATGCGGGGGATTATGACCTCAGTGGACAGGTGGTAAAATTTTACCTGAAAGAGGGAAATGACACGACGCTTTTCCTCTTTGTACCCGGCCAGCCGGAATATGACTTGTTGTCAATTGGCGAGGATAAATTCACGCTGAAAATTGTAGAGGGCTTTGTGATTGAGTTTTTGAAAGATGACGCAGGGAACATCAAAGAAGCCAAATTTACGCAGCCAAATGGGGTATTTGTGGCTAAGAAAAAGTAGAAGTCCAGTCTGAGCGTAGTCCAGTCTTTTCCTGATCAGTTACCAAACGACAGCTGGACTGCCGGTAGTTTGCCCACTTCCCTCCGGGACGGGTGACATTTTCTTTGACCCGAAATCTATTCTTTGCTCCCACAGTTTCTTTCCGGCACAGTCCAAAGCCATCCTTTTTCGATATATCCCGTAAATTAGATTTTCGAATACATCCCTTAAACTAATTTCATTAATTAAAGAAGTATTATGATCGTACAGCTCAACACTGACAAAAACATTGAAGGCACCGCAGGACTGGAAACATTTGTTTCTGAAAAGGTCAATAGCGGCTTAAAACATTTCGTTGAAAATATCACCCGAATAGAAGTGCACCTCTCCGACCAAAATGCCGATAAAGGCGGTAGTGACGATATTCATTGCAAAATAGAAGCCCGACTGGAAGGTATTCAGCCTGTAATCGTGGTGGGCAAAAGTGGTTCAAAAGAAAAAGCCCTGGATGAAGCTGTCGACAAAATGAAGGCAAAATTGGGCACTATCATGGGAAAAATTAAGAACAAATAAAAAATCACCAATCGGGTATCGGGTTTATGACCGTATACCCGGTTGGTTTTTTGCGTTCACCCTCCATCCTATTTAACTTTTCCGACCATGTCACCCACCCTTTCTTACCTGATACTACTACTCCTGTTTTTTCAACTCAATACCCACCAAATCCTTGCTCAGGAGATGAGGATCGTCTATACCTCAGAAACACTCCAAATCGGGCAAATCAGCACAAACACCTTCGTCCATATCAGTTATCTGAACACGAACGACTTTGGCAAAGTCGCCTGCAACGGGATGCTTGTCGTCCATGAGGGGGAAGCCTTGGTTTTTGACACTCCCGCCAATGAGGAGGCAAGTGTAGAACTGATCAACTGGCTGGAAAATGATAAAAAATCCAAAGTGAAAGGAGTGGTAGCTACGCACTTCCATTGGGATTGCCTTGGCGGACTGAATGAATTCTATGCCAAAAAGATCCCATCTTATGCCTCCACAAAAACCATTGAATTGGCAAAGGCCGCCGGATATCCCACTCCAGAGAAAGGCTTCAAAAAGAAAATGAATCTGAAAGTCGGAGACCTCATCGTAATCAATCAATTTATGGGGGAAGGTCATACCAAGGATAATTTCGTGGCTTACGTCCCATCGGACAAGGTGCTCTTTGGAGGATGCATGATCAAAGAATTTGGAGCGGGAAATGGCTACCTCGGAGATGCAAATGTCCCAGCCTGGCCAAGCACTGTGAGAAAGGTGAAATCAGCATTTCCTGAAGATATTCTTGTGATTCCGGGACATGGTAAGATCGGTGGAACTGAATTACTGGATTACACGATTGAGCTATTTGAGAAAAAATAAGGAAACAGAATCACCTTTGAATACGATCTGCGGCATTTTTGGCTAATCACAGTGTCTTCATTTTTTCAGCACTTTGGCAGGGCTCCTCTCCTCAAGCCAAGCTTTCAATTCAACAATAAGTAGAAGGTGTTTTTTGATTTATTCTTAAACCAAAGTTTAGACTTACTTTCAATCAAACTAACAAAGCCATTTCGCCTTTCCGGCCGTTTACAAACCTTTTAAAATGTCGCCAATCACAAAAGCTGCTATTAATTCCTCATTTATTCGGTCGGGGGAGATTCATCTTTTTTTGGATTGAAGGAAATGTGAAGTGTCGCCGGACCAGAAGGAAAATATTTGTTGCAATTCTTATGACCTTACACTACAAGAACCAACACCTGGAAGCGGAATTCTCCCTGATAGTGGAAAATGAGGCATTGAAAGCGTACTTTAATCGACCCGGTTACTTGCTAATCCTATGGAATTCAACCGATCATGCAAAGAACTTGATTTTGGATAATCGGATTATCAGCGTGCTTTCCCAGCGAATTATTTTTTCAACCTCCAATCAAAAGGTAGACTTTGAGGACCACAGGTCAAACTGGGTTGCATTGGTTTTCAACAGGGCATTCTATTGCATTCACACTAATGACAGCGAAGTCAGCTGCAATGGATTGTTGTTTTTTGGATCTAATTACAGCCCGATATTGAGCATTAATGCTGGGGAGAGGATAAAGTCTTGGATTGTACGATTTATTCCCCAAACAGCATTGGTTAATCTTCTGTCATAAAGTTCCTATACATACCCCTTCATGAGAGTATTCCTCCCTCTCCTCCCAAGCTTGAAATTCCAGACCATTTTGCAAGTCTGGAGCAGGTGATTAGTTGAGTAGTTTTTAAAGATTCGTCAGCACCACCCTCCGATACGCGGTTAAGGTGGGAGTTCCTGAATCCCGAATTTCCAAAATCAAATGAAGCTCCTGCCCCTCCCCTAACTTGGGCATCCGGAATTTGATTGCTTCTCCATAAGGATTGAAAATCTCCAAGTTACCGGAGAATCTTCCCGCTTCCCGATAGATCCACCATTTCAGCTGAATCTGATCTCCGTCCGGATCATGGCTTCCTTTTGCTGAAAGGATGACCTCTTCCCCGTCTTTGACTTTTGCCCTTGCCCAAGCTCTTCCTTCGTTTCCGTTAACAACAACAATTGGGTTATGATTGGCTTTTTCAAAAGAATCAGCAATGTTCCAGTCCATTTTCGCAGCAAAATCATACTGAAAGGCATCCCGAAATCTCCAGATGGTTGCCTGATTGGAAGCTTCTTTTCGTCCATCAGGCAGCGTCACTTCATCCTGAGTGTCGATGGAAGAAGTCCAGATTTTATCCACTTCACCATAGGATTTCCAGAGCTCATACCGTCCTGCCCAGCCTCCCCAAGCCGGGCTTTTATACCAAGCCAAACCGTTTTGGATCAAGCCGATAAAAGAAGGCGTATCTCCCTCCATGATGTACTCGGCAGGCAAGTAATTGGCTCCCAATGGACCGTGATTATCCCGGATATTAGCCATTAGCCAAGGATTGTCCACCAGCTCAAACTGATACATCGGAGCATTTTTATACCATCGATCTCCACTGATTCCAGTCCAGGTCGCTTTGTAGTATTCCCGCCAGTTATCCCCTGCACTTGCATCGACGATGTAAAAAATCCCGGGAAAATTGTGTCGGATCCAAGGACCTGCAAAATCCTGATCGGAGATGGTGTAGACTCGGAGTTTTTCTACAAACTTCTTCAATCCTTCTTCAGATCGGGTATCTTTCACCTTCCACAGCGCCTGCGCAAGACAATTGGCTCCACCCCAAACCGAGACCCAAAGTGGCCGATCGTCGGCTTTGTCCACGGCTTTGATCAGCAGTTCCGAACCCGGAGAATCCTTGCCCTCTCCCACTCCTTCCATGCTGAAAAGGGGCAAGTGCCGGGTGGTCACGCTTAGCAATTGTTCCATGCTAGGAAATCCTTTGGCATGCTTGTCCAGATTGGGCTTCACCTTTCCATAGTTCCGGATCAACTCCTCGATCTTATCCTGTCGCACCTGAGTCCTCAAGTGTGTAGAAGTCGTTGCTACGATTCCTTCGATGTCATATTCATTGGCATAGACCAGAAATCGAACCAAGGACTGTTGGTCGTCCGGCTCATTGGTGATGTCTGTCAGCACTAACACCCGCTGCTTGACGGGTTCTTCGAAGGTCAGGGGTGTTTGGGAAAATGCAAATCCTGTAAGAAAACAAAAAATCAGCGTGATGAGATTTTTCATAGGTTTGGGGTTTGAGTATGGCATAAGTTAGGATTTCTGCCTCAAAAATTAAAAATAGACCTTTATTCAGGGAATCTGATTTCCTAAGAGTAGCAATTTTCAATTACCAAACACCAATCTAAAACTGTACTTTTAGGGTGAGATTTTCAATTCCGACGGGCTTTGGAATTCTTTCCTAGCATCTCGAATTGATGCTCATTTTGCACAAATCCCACCGATATTTTAGGGATAATCACCAATATTCCCCAACTTCATTCATCTCCTTAATCGAGAGGATCCAAACTCGTTTTGATTGAAAAATCGCCCTATCCGAACCCAAAATGGACAAAAGAACTTTTCTTAAAAACACATCACTTCTGATCGGAGGGGCTGCTTTTCATCCCATCCTAAGTTGCACTCCCAAAAAACCTGTGGAAACTATCACACCTGAACGATTGAAAAACTGGGCTGAAAACTTTGAGTTCAGCACCTCCAATGTCCACTATCCTAAAACTGTGGAAGAAGTTGGCGATATAGTCCTGAAATGCGATCACTTAAGTGTTTTGGGCTCCCGACATTCCTTCAACCGGATTGCCGACAGCACAGACAACCTGATTTCCTTTCAGCACTTGAATAAAGTAATCTCCTTGGATCGGGAAAAAAGTCAGGTGACCGTCGAAGGAGGAATAAAATACGGAGACCTTTCTGCCTACCTCCACGAAAACGGTTTTGCCCTGCACAACTTGGCTTCTTTACCACATATTTCGGTAGCGGGAACGATTGCCACGGCTACCCATGGTTCGGGCCTTGGCAATGGCAATCTTTCCACCAGTGTAGCGGCCATCGAGTTTGTGAATGCCAAAGGAGAACTCGTCACGCTTTCACGGGATAAAGATCCCGAATTTTATGGTGCAGTGGTCGCTTTGGGAGGGTTAGGACCGGTCACGAAAGTGACTTTGGATCTCTTACCGGCTTTTGAAGTAGCTCAGGTAATCTACCTCAACATGCCCATGGAATCGCTGAAGGATCATTTCAACGAAATCATGGGGGCAGGATACAGTGTAAGCCTTTTTATTGACTGGAAGAGTAATTCAATCGCTGAAGTTTGGGTGAAAAAGAAGCTCCTCCCGGGAGAAGAACCTGCGTTTCCGGAGGACTTATTCGGAGCTAAAAAAGCTACGGTAAAAATGCATCCGGTTCCTGATATGGATCCCGAGAGTTGCTCTGAGCAGCTGGGAGTAGCCGGACCTTGGTTTGATCGCCTTCCGCATTTCAAAATGGAATTCCAGCCCAGTGCCGGAAAAGAGCTCCAGTCGGAGTTTTTTGTTCCCCTCGAAAATGGCTACGAGGCGATTCTTGCCGTTTCGGAAATGGCTGAACAAATCAATCCCTATCTTTTCATTTCAGAAATCCGGAGTATCAAAGCGGATGAACTCTGGATGAGTACCTGCTATCAGCGGGATTCAATTGCAATTCATACTACCTGGAAGCAGGAAATTCCCGAGGTGATGGCTTTTTTGCCTCAAATGGAAGGAAGGCTAAACCGCTTCAACCCAAGACCACATTGGGCCAAGTTGTTTACGATTCCATCTGAAACCTTACAATCACGCTATCCAAAAATTGAGGAATTCAAGGCCCTGCTTAGCAAGCACGACCCAGAGGGCAAGTTTAGAAATGAGTTTCTTAATCGAACGGTCTTCGGAGTGAGTTGATCCAAAAACACCTAAGCAGAGATGATTCTGTTTGAAATATTATTTCGTTTTTAGCGATTTTTCTGTTCTATTTTCGCTTTTGATGATATTTCAACCCTATTTTCAATTGATTTTTTTTGGAAAAATTGATCTTTTCTAAAAACTTTTTGAAATTCCAGATATATCCCACAACTCACTCACTATGAAAAAATTAACCTTCCTTCCGATGGCCGCACTTCTCGGCCTCTTATTCTTTCAGGGAACCACCAAACCAGAGGACAAGGCTACCTCTTCTCACCTTGCTTTTTCCCCGGACATGCCGGCCAATATCAAGGCGATTGTCGACCAAAAATGCTACGGCTGCCACAATGCTGAGTCTAAAAATGAAAAAGGCAAAGCCAAACTGGATTGGGATGCCTTCGAAGCTTCTAAAAAGGCAAAGCAAATGGCGACAAAAGGCAAAATAGCCGAAGCCTTGGAAGCAGGCGAAATGCCCCCCGCTAAATTCCTGGAAAATAAACCGGAGGGAAAACTTACCGAAGCGGAATTGGCAACCCTGCTGGAATGGAGCGCGGGCAAAAAGAAATCAAATTGATGAAGGGCTGGCAATACCTTTTGTCAGGGATTGTTTTGATTGCTTTAGTCATTCAATTAGTCCCAGGCGAACTGCCTTCCACGGAAATCAACAATCCTGGAGATCTGATCGAAAGTGGAATCGTAAGTATCGAAGTAGCAGGATTGTTGAGAACCTCCTGCTACGATTGCCATAGCAACGAGACCAAATTTCCCTGGTATTCTTATGTAGCTCCCTTTTCGTGGCTGGTTGCAAAAGACGTGAAGGATGCCCGAAAGGAACTCAATTTCTCTGTATGGCAAGATTACGACATGGTGGAAAAGCTGAAAAAGCTGGACGATATTTCCATAGAAGTGAGGGAAGGCGAAATGCCTATGCCCATTTACACGGCCATTCACACATCAGCCAAACTCTCCGATGCCCAGCGCCAACTGATTGTGCAGTGGGCTGAGGATGCAATGGATATTGTGGTGGAAGAAGATGAGGAATCAGGACCTGAAGAAGGGTAAATCAAACCTTCGGGGCTTGTTTTCCACCCCCATTAAATTCTGAATTCAGCGACTTTTTCACTCATCCATCATCCGGTTCTATCCAAGGAAATTCTGGAAAGAAAATCCTGTAAAAAGCCGTTGAATACTTCGGGCTGCTCAAGATTTGATACATGCCCTGCTTTTTCGATAACCTGCAATTCGGCACCCTTAATGGCTTCCTGCATGGATTCTGACTGAGCAAGGGGAGTCACTTCATCTTCTCTGCCGCAGATAATAAGTGTAGGGACAGAAATATCAGCCAGCGTTGAGCAGGTTTCTGAGCGGCCGGACAGCACTCTCAATCCCTCTGCGATAATATGCTGTGAATTGGCAGAAACGACCGCTTTTAATTCTTCTAACAATTCCTTCTTTTCCTTCAAAGAATCCGGGTGAAAAACCTTCTTCACAAAGCCTTCATTAAATTCTCCGGGCCCTTCTGCCTCCACTTTGGTGATTGCCTCTAGGCGTTTGGCAGTGACTTCATTGGAATCATTGATGCATTGGGTGTCGCACAGAATCAATGCTTCAAATCGATTGGCAAATCGTCCATGCGCATTGAGCGCAATATATCCTCCCATAGATAGCCCACAGACTATTGCTTTTTCAAAACCTAAAGCATCCATAAAATGGATCAGATCATTACCAAAAAGATCAATGCTTAATGCAGACTCTTCATCAGTGGATTTCCCAAAACCTCTGATGTCAACTGCAATTACACGTTGCGATGAGGAAAAATACTCAAGCTGCACTTTCCACATCGACTTATCGAAGGGAAAGCCATGCAAAAAAATGATCGGAACGCTTCCTTCCCCCAGGTCATCATAGGAAATATTGATGGTATTGACTGGCACAATCAAGTTGTATCCTTTGCTTGCAGTGTTCATGACTAATTGGTTTTGATTATCAAGTACATGATTTTCAAATTGCAGTAATCAAGCCAGCAAAGCATTTGGCAAATATTGAATTGACTTATTCATTTTGAAAAAAAAAAACGAAAGCTCCTTTTCACCGGGCAAATACTTGGAAAAAGCAAAATCCAAAATGAGGGACGCTGCTGCCCAATCTTAAAAAATCGTTTCCATTACCCTGAAATACAGTTTTACAAGGATTTAGAAAACTTACTTTCCGGATGATACATTGTGAACTGATGAATTGATTATTTGATTATCCGCAATCCTGCCAGTAAGAAAGATTAGGCTATATAAAGTTGCGGATAATCGTCCACAGACGACTGTCAACAGTCCACAGCTCGTTTTTTGGAACTTCAAACCTTATTTTATTTTGCTTCTGGCAAGAAAGCGGACATACATAATTGATTATTAGGCTAGAAATTAATGTTCTCGATTTTTTGTCTAAATCCTTTTGAATAAAAAATACCGGTGAAAAGATCATTACCGAAAATGGGGTACAAACTGCCACTTTGAAGTGAAATTTAGATTAAGAATTGGAGCAGCTAATCTATAAACCGGGCAATCTCTCCTATTTTAGCTTTTCGCTAATAATTTAACCCAGCTAATCACATGATAAAAAAATCACTAATAGTCCTCTGTCTTTTAATCTGGTTTAGCCCTGTCTGGGCACAAAAAAAAACCAAACACCCAAAAAACATCATCCTGATGATCGGTGACGGCATGGGCGTCTCCCAGATTTACGCCGGAATGGTTGGCAACTTCGGCAGTCTTCATCTCGAACAGTTTCCAGTCATCGGTTTTCACAAAAATCAAGCTTCAAACGCCTTTGTAACTGACTCTGCAGCCGGTGCCACGGCTTTTTCCTGCGGTGTAAAAACGTATAACGGTGCAATCGGAGTTGACGCCAACGGTGAAGCCGTTCCGACGATCCTCGAAATTGCAGAACAAAATGGACTTGCTACAGGCTTGGTAGCCACCTGTTCGATCACGCATGCAACCCCGGCAAGCTTTATCTCCCACCAAGCTTCCCGCTCTCTGGATGAAAATATCGCCTTGGATTTCCTCAATACCGATATCGAAGTGTTTATCGGAGGAGGCAGGAAGTTTTTCGCAAATCGAAGCGATGGTTTAAATCTGGTTGATTCCCTGAAAAACAGAAGCTATCAAATCGCCAATACAATCGAAGAGGTGCAGCAGATCAAATCAGGAAAATTGGCAGCTTTCCTTGCCGAAGAGCAGCAGACCAAATTTTCCGAAGGACGGGGAGACGAATTGGTAAAATCAACCGAAGTGGCGCTGAATCTCCTGAAAACGAATAAAAAAGGGATGTTTCTAATGATCGAAGGCTCTCAAATCGACTGGGGCGGACATGCCAACAACACCAAATACATTGTGGACGAAATGATCGACTTTGACAATGCCATCGGTAAGGTTTTGGAGTTTGCGAAAAAAGACGGCAACACGCTGGTCATCATCACCGCAGATCATGAGACGGGGGGATTCTCCATCAACAAGGGAGATACCAAAACTGGCATGGTTGAGGGAAAATTCACCACGGGCAGTCATACCGGGGTGATGATTCCTGTTTTTGCCTATGGTCCGGGTTCTGAGAAATTTGCGGGATTTTATGAAAACAATGAGATTTTCCATAAGATGATGAATGCATTCCGGTTCAAGTAATCGCTTTGATGCTATTTCTCGAGGGAAAAATTATCAAATCACTCACAAGGAGAATCCAGCTCCCAGGTAAAGTTTAAAAAGTAAAAAAGCCTCGTTTTTCGAAAACGAGGCTTTTGAGTTTACATTCCAAGGTGAAGCTCCAAGTCCAGTTGATTTTCTACCTTGACCAGTCCTCCAAATTTGCTGGGTGGACTTAACTTGAGCATGTCAAAATTGAGAATCAAGTTGGCACTGAGGCCTTCCTTATTTTTTTCAAGAATGATATCCGGGAACTCCAGCTTTTGCCCCACCAAGTCTAGGACCATGGTACAATAAACCTTGCCTGATTTCTGTCGAAAATTGGAGACAGTTACCAAAGCATTTGGATATTCCTTTTCCTTCAGGGTAGCCCGAAAGTCATTGTTGAGGAGGAAATTTCCACAGGAGAAGCTTTTTACGGGAATAATAAACTCCAATTTTCTGAGATCCCCTGTGGAATTTAATTTCAGCGTATCCTTCATACCCATCCGAGAGAAATCACAGTTGAACTTACCTAAGGTGGTGTATCCGCTTACCTGTATTCTTTGGTCGGTGATGATCAGTTCGCTTCTGTCCTGTGCCAAAGCTGAGAAGAAGAGAAAGATCATTAGGATGAGGACTTGCATAATTTTGTTGATTTAGAAACCTATGACTCCTTCAATCATCAATCCGTTGAATTTACCGCCATTTCGGATATCATTTGCAGCAAATCCGCTGTAATTCTGAGTCACATATTCGAGCTTGGCCAAAATGTTTTTAGAGATAAACCAACCTCCACCTAGCTGTGTGCGGTCAATGGAGACATCGAGGCCACTACCCGCTAATTTACCGTCTACTTTATTGTATCGTCCGGCCAGGTAGAATTTCTCATTGGATCCAAAACGGTAGACCAGATCTGCACCCACTTGATTCCAAGTACGATCCACTGTCTCATTGGCAGCTTTTCCTTTGGATTGCTCAAAGTTCCCGAAGAATTCCAAGCCCTTGAATTTGATAAATGGATTGAGCACGGTCGCAGTGATGTTATCAGTTTGACCTGGGTTGATTCGGCCAGAAGTGAAGTTACCATTGGTGGTGGCCAGCGTATTTTCCATCACAAGGTAGTATCTAGACCCAGCACGGTCACCTCCGTACAGCGTATTTCTTGCAGAGCCTGAAGTCGTGTAAACTGAGCCAGTCAATCTTACTCTCAAATCGTCAGAAAGTTGCTTGTCATATCCCACTTTACCGATCCAGGATAATTCACGGTCATCAGGTCTGGTAATTCCACCTTGGATTTCGCCGCCGGTTACTCCCGCCACCAGAATGATTCCATTCTTTTGGAAAGTCAAATCACCGCCGACCTCTGTAGTGAATGCATCCATGATGTAGTTCCCTACAAAGGGATTGTACATCGCGTTACCGTTATCAGTTCTTCGGTAGTGCGCATCGCCATAGTTGATCTCCATGTGCCCTACCCGTAGGGTGAGGTACTTAGAAAACCACTCTGGATTGCCCAGAAAAGGGAGTTTATCAAATTGCAGGTAACCGCCCTTAACCCATGTATCCTGATGGTGTCTGGAAGAAAGGTATGTGATCAGATTCAATCGAACACCATCCATTACTTCTACATCAATGTTAAGATTAGCTGTAGCCAAGTTGCTTCCTGAGCCGATCTCCACCAGCTTGTTGAGGTTTACGCCACTGGAATTAAGTACTGGTGAGGAAGAGTTTTTGTGACTCAGGTTTTGGAGTTGTTGTGTAAAGTGGCCACCCACTCTGACCTTAATCCCCTCGAAAGCCACGGTATCGGCTTTGCCTGTCTCAAAGACATTGATGCCTCTTTGGTCATAAGGTCTCCAATATTGAACGTCACGCTGTAATCCCTGTGCCAAACCTGTGGCAGAGATTCCCGCAGCAAGAATTGCGGATAATAGATAATTTTTCATAATTTTTGGGGTTAGAGGATTGGTTGGAATGTAGACTTGAAAGAAATTTTTATGTCATCGTGGGTTTTGACTGTACCCAAAAGGGCAGTGGGGGGAGTCACCGAGAAGGTGGTCAGTTTTGTATCAAAGCTTCCCTCAAAAGTCAGTTTGCTTCCTGATGTAGTCAGCTTTACCGGAAAACTTACTGCCCTGGTTACTCCGGCAATCGTGAGGTCGCCTTTGGCAAGGTAGGATGTACCGCTACTTGAAAATTCTTTGAGATCAAATCTGATTTCTTTGTTTTTACTGGTGTTGAGTGCCTTGTAAGCATTGGTATCGAGTCCTTTAGTACCGCTCTTTAATGTTTCTGCGACAAAATTGACCGTCAGAGCTCTTACAGTTTTAAGTTTGCCGTCTGCCATCACAAAGGACCCTTCACCCACTCCTGTTTGGGAGGTCATAGACCAATCGTGCAGAGATGATCCACCATCCACCTTGAACATGGGAGTGCCAGACATCACATATTTAGTCTGTGCAACACTGTCAACCGAAACCAGTAAAAGCAGGAAGGCCAGCAGGTAAAATGGGGAAAGTTTCGTTAGTTTCATCATCATTTGGAGTAATTTGATGAGACAAAAGTCCACAATATACCCCGTATAAAAGATGACCAAAATCAGCAAAAGCTATGATTTACTACGGCTCAAAAAAAAATATGATTTAAAATTTTATACCGAATAATTTATTTTTATATATAAAAACAACCTTTTATTCTAAATTAAAAACATTAAAGAAATTTTATTCTTTATTTCACCAAACCCACAAAACTTTAATTTAACTACATAAGAGGATTTAACGAGGCTAAAAAAACTTAATACCTAATTTCTTTTTTCAAAAATCAAAAAATGTTGGATTTTCATGAATTGGCCATTTTTAACCAGTTTAAAACCATTGGCTTCCAACTCTTTTTCTACTTGCTTGACCGTCATTTTGTGAAGCGGTTTGATTGCCACTGCTGGATCTTCCCCTCGGTATTCGATCAAAAGAATTTTCCCGTCCGGTTTTAATGATTTCCGAATTGCAGCCAACATTTCAACAGGATATTCAAGTTCATGGTAAACATCTACCATAATCACCAAGTCCAGTCCATTCTCAGGCAGATTGGGAGAAGTTTCGGAACCTTTTACGGGAGTAACATTTTCGAAACCCAGTTCCTTGCTCCGGTTTTCGAGGTATTGAATAGCTTCATCCTGTATTTCCACGGCATAGACTTTTCCATCCGGGACTTTTTGTGCAATTCTAAATGTGTAATAGCCAGAACCAGCACCCAAATCGGCCACTACGCTTTCGGCTGTTACAGGAAGATTCGCGATTGCCAGAGACACGCTTTCCTCCTGTTCACGGCTTTGA
The DNA here is from genome assembly GCF_900103735.1 of Algoriphagus alkaliphilus. Lineage (GTDB taxonomy): Bacteria > Bacteroidota > Bacteroidia > Cytophagales > Cyclobacteriaceae > Algoriphagus > Algoriphagus alkaliphilus. The sequence continues at coordinate 237,873 of NZ_FMXE01000004.1, forward strand.
CGCTCTAACCAGCCTCTACCTTCGAAGCCCATTACGAATGATATTTCCCTTCCCATATATACCTTGCCTATGCCATCGTAACTGGCCTTTTTGGAAGAATAGGGAGAATCAGTAGAATTCTGCTTGCTTTGACCTTGGCAGGAAAAGCTAAGCAAAAAACTCACAATCATTAGACTATAAATTGGGTATTGCTTCATGGTTGTATTTTTTGATTTAACCAATTTACTTGTGCGGTGTTTAAAAAAAGCCTCCCATCAAAAAAACCTGATAAATCTTTAGCTTTAAAAACCAAATCCGGAATAGGCTGACCCATCAAGCCCTAAATCAAATTTACCATGAAATTGAGCCTGCCTGAGGCAGACAGGCATGACGAAAACGTCACACACTGGGATGATTATTATCCATGCGAAGATTCCCTGTCCGACTACAGGCGGGCATGTGGCCAAAAAAAAACAATTATAAACTCATGAAATGCCCATGATCCCGTAGGTACGGGATCACACAGGGGAATGATTATAAAGGGCATTCCATGTGACAGCTAAAAAACAAATTATAAACACATGAAATGCCCATGATCCCGTAGGTACGGGATCACACAGGGGAATGATTATAAAGGGCATTCCATGTGACAGCTAAAAAACAAATTATAAACACATGAAATTCATTCTGTTTGCAGCCTGTTTTCTTGTAATTCGGATTTCCTTCGCCCAAGCGCAGAAGGAAAGTGCGGAGGAAAAATACAGAACAGAGATCTCTAAAATTTCAGGAAATAGCGCGATTAAAGCTGCTTTTGCAGAAATTGATCGGTTGAATCCCCAGACAATTGGAGAATTAATCACGCTCACTGAAATCCCTGCTCCACCTTTCATGGAAAGTGTGAGAGGAATTAAGTACAAGCAAATGTTGGAGGATGTCGGCGGTGTGAAAGTCTGGATTGACAGCATTGGAAATGTCCTGGCATTAAGAAAAGGAAAAGTGGGAAATCGACTTGTGGCAATCGACGGACATTTGGACACGGTTTTTCCGGAAGGAACAGATGTCACAGTCAAGCAGAGGGGGGACACGCTTTTCGCTCCAGGCATCGGAGACAATACAAGAGGTCTGATGGTTCTCCTCACGGTATTAAGAGCCAAGGAAAAATCCCAAATCCAAACCAATGACGATATTCTGTTTGTGGCTACCATGGGTGAGGAAGGAAACGGAGACCTAAGAGGGGTAAAGTATTTATTTGAAAATAACGAGGTAAAGATAGATTCCTGGATATCCATTGACTCCGACGGAACGGGTGGAATCTCAAAACAAGGAACTGGATCTATCCGATATAAAGTAACCGTCCTAGGACCGGGTGGACATTCATGGGGTGATTTTGGTTTGGTAAATCCCCATCATGCTCTTGGGAAAATGATCAATTACTTTTCTGATAATGCTGCTCAATTTTCTGTTGTTGCCAAGACAAAAACCAGTTTCAATGTTGGCAAAATCGGAGGAGGAACTTCGGTCAATTCAATTCCATTCGAATCCTGGATGGAGGTAAACATGCGTTCGGAAGACGATGAAAGCCTCAAGAAAATGGACTCAATTTTCAATGCTTCAATGCAAAAGGGACTGGAAGAATACAACAGCAACCGAAAGACTAGCCCAGCACTAACCGTGAAAATCGATCAAATCGGATTTAGGCCTTCAGGAGTAACTTCTACCGAAACTTCCCTCGTTCAACGTTCGACGGCATCAATTCAATCTTTCGGTATTAAGCCTACCTTATTTATTATGTCGGGCAATGCAAATTGGCCAATTTCAAAAGGCATTCCCGCAGTGACTTTGGGTTGGGGCGGGAAGAGCGACAAAGCTCACTCACTCGATGAATGGTGGCTGGATGACAAGGGAACGGATGCCATCAAACTTGCTTTATTGACCTTGATTTCCGAAGCAGGGTTCATCAAATAAGCCAGTTCAGAGATCTGGAAAAGCTGGGCATTCGACCGACAGATTGAGGTGCAGTTCATGCTTTTATCCTGATGATTTAGAACCTCCATTCCACACTCCAATTCGTTCCAAAATTACCGAGTTAGATGAGTTGATTTTAGATTTATAAAGCAACCAATTTCACCTTTTATTTGCTTCGCTTCGTTGGAAAAGCCTGGTTCCAAAAAACACAAAATAAATCAAATTATCATCCACAGGGAAAGCCTTCCAAAGCTTTCGCCCCTTGCCTTTTTGGAGTGATTTCGATTTGATTTTTTTAAACTAAAAAGGAGATACTTTGAGAAAAGTCCAAATTCATCACCAGCAAAAAATTGAAGTCTGGGTGGGATGATATCCCTGCTTCCTACCCGATTTTGGGTTGATATTTAAGGTTCTTCTTTCGCAAAGCACCTATTACTAGTTTCAGCACAAACTACATGAACCCCACAAAGTCAATGTCAAAAATTGAGGTACGATTATTGATAATTTAATTGCGGTTAAAGATCATTTTTTAAGTTTTGTTTAACGTTGAATCGAGATTCTGTTTATACTTTTGGAAATTCACTTTTCACCCAAAAACCGCTTAAGTCAAGTCCTGAATTTTCCTTTTTCTTCAAATTAATCAAACTTATAATCAACTGATTTTAAATATTTTGATTTGCATCTCTTCACTGATTAGATGCAGATTTTTTGAAGTTTCAAAAAGCAGAATATTATTTTGTTCTGTAAAATTTACCCGAATTACTGCACTTGCAGTCTCTTTCCTAAGGAAAACCATTCTCTTCAAATACCAGCTAATAAAGTTGTATTTTTAGATGAGTCTAAATTTTAATTTCCGATCCAAATCTCCTCCAAAAACATCCTATACACAGGTTACATTCTTCCTGCGGATAAATGAGAATGTCCTCAAAAATGAATAATTTCAGAATTCTTGATCCTCGCAACTTAAGCTGGTTGATTTCATTAATTATGACTAGTTTCAAAAATAATCACCGGAATCTATGCTTGATTTTTTTCGCTCCTTCGCCCTTTCATTTCCAGAAACATTGGAAGCGCCACACTTCGATAAGACCTCCTTTCGGGTCCGCAAAAAGATCTTCGCAACTTTCGATTTCAAGACTCAATTGGCCTGTCTGAAACTCTCCGAAAAAGACCAGGATCTCTTTTCACTTTTCGATTCCAAACTGGTTTTCCCGGTTCCGAATAAGTGGGGGAAAAAGGGTTGGACCCTAGCCAAAATCGGAGAGATGGAGGAGGAAATAATCAGGGATTTAATCACAGCCGCCTTCACCCAAACTGCTCCCGAAAACCTAAAACCCAATTCCAAACCCCACCCTTTTCAACAATGAAAATTAAATTCTCCTCTGCCTTCAAATCCCCCACCGAAGACCGGCAATGGTTCGAAAATTGGGTAGACCAACTCGAAGAAATCAATGCCCGAACTTATGAAAAAATCGAGGTAGAAACCGGTTTGGGAAAGACGATGATCTACGGATTACAGACTTCTGATAAGGCCCTAGAACCTTTGGTGATTTTTCCCGGGGCACGAACAACAGCTTTGATTTGGGACTTTGATCGAAATCTGGATCATCTCCTCGACCGCTTTCGAATTTACCTGGTTGAAACCAACGGCCTTCCAAATCTCAGCGATGGCGATACACCGGACATCAAATCCTTGGATTACGGACATTGGGCAGCGGAAATAATGGATAAGTTGGATCTCAAGTCCAGCTACGTGGCGGGAGCCTCTTTTGGAGGATCAATTTGCATGAAACTCAGCATCACCAATCCTGAAAAAATCAAAGTTGCCATTCTCTATAATCCTGGATGTTTGCAGCCATTTTCACTTTCACTAAAGAATCTCTATTACAACCTTCTGCCAATTTTCAGTCCAAAGCGGAAAAATGTGGAGCAATTTCTTGAAAAGGCCATTTTTCACAAACCGAATCACTTTCTTTCACCGAAAGCCTGGGACCTACTTGTGGGTTACGAGGTTTTTGCCCTGACTCGGTACCGGGACAAAACCCAAAAGCCTTATTTTATGAACGAGGAACTAAGACATGCGAAATCAGCCATTTATTTGATTTTAGGAGATCATGATTTGCTTTTTCCGGTAGAAAAGTCCATTTCCAATGCTAAAGCGTTGATTTCAAATCTAAAAGACATTCAGGTATATCAAGCTGGCCATGGCCTGGAAACACTCCCTTTGAGCATGCTTTATTTAAAGGAAAAAATCGGCGAGCTGGAAAAGTGGGAATAAAAGATCAAATTATTACTCACCCTTAGATTTGAATTGACGGAGTTTCTCTCTAAGTGAAATTCTATTATACTGAATTTAACAAAGAATTCTTTATTTGTTCTTTTTCGTACAATTTTGTTCGGCTAATTGAGTGAACTTATATTTAAAATGTCTGTTTTTAAGTGCATTTATAGATTTTCATTGGCATAGTAACTGTGGATTTGTCATCGCATAAATCCACACAATTATGAGTTACATCGCTATACCCATCCCTCGTGAGAAGGGAAAACAAGACATCCAGATTGAGGTCACAGTCAACAATCAAAAGCAGTCCCTTCACTATAAAGTCGAGCTATTCTATTGGGATGATTGCAAAAACCCCCAAGGTCACCGCGCAGATTGCATCGCTGAGCTATTAGCCAAGCATGACCCAAAATGGATGGTCTATTACATAGGATCTCCAACTGATGAATTTGTCCCGATAACTTTCGTCGAGCGAAGTGAAAAAAACACTATTCGATCAAGCCATTAAATCAGGTTTATTCAATTCCTTCAAGAAATCCTGCTTTCAATTTCATTTCCCGATCAAAAATCAAGGCATAGTTCGTCCGTCCTCTGACAGGCCAGTTATTTAGCCAGCTTCGACCATCGTGGAGTCCCCAGAAAGTCACCCGGCTGATCTTATCCGAATGCTTGCGGAACAACTGAAAAAGTGAGACGTATCGAGCTGCCAATTCCTGTGCTACAGCCTGAGGGAGACTATCGGCATACGGATTCCACTCCGGAGACTCGGCAAAGTTGATATTCAGATCAGCGCCTTCACTGTCGCTGGGTCGTGGCAAAACATCCACATCAAGTTCCGTGAACATCACCTGAAATCCGGCATCATGAATCTCAACAATTGCTTGTTCGATTTGGTCCAACGACGGTGAATTCAAGCGATAGTGCCCTTGCATCCCAATCCCGTCAATCCGAATCCCTTCGGCACGGAGCTCTTTTGCCAAGGCTAGAATCGCTTTTCGCTTTTCGGGTTTCCAAACATTGTAATCGTTGTAATACAACTCCACATCCGGATCGATTTCATTTGCCTTACGAAAAGCAGCCTTGATGAATTCCGTCCCGGTAATGTTATACCAGTGCGTCTTACGCCAGCTTCCATCGTCTTCAAAAGCTTCATTCACCACATCCCAACCGTCAATTTTTCCCTTATACCTACCCACTACGGTCGCAATATGATCTTCCATCCGCCGGATCAAATCCATTTGATTAAGAAACTGTCCTTCTCCGTTTTGAAAAACCCATGCAGGAGTCTGCTGATGCCAAACTAAGGTGTGCCCAATGGTGAATGCACCCATTTTCTCTCCCATTGCAACATAGGCATCCCCAAATTCAAAATTGTATTCGCCTTCTTTGGGATGTACCGGGCCCCATTTTAACCCATTTTCTGATGTAATGGAGCTAAAATGAAGTTCTAAAAGCGAATCTGCCCCCACTTCCCTTCCTGTGACTTGAGCCAGATTTACCGCTGCTCCTATAAAAAAATCCTCCTGAAATCGATTTTTCAAACTTTCTAATTCGGGCTTTTGACAAGCCAGCAGAAGTGGTAAAAGCAGGATAAGGACAGTCAATTTTCGCATACTCTAACTTAGTCGCTTTCGAGATTAAATAGAAGAAAGCGGATTGATTAATTCCGAAATCGATTGGATTTAGAAGGATTTCGGATGATTTATAATTTTTAAGGACCCCAAAACCAACTCACCATCTCACCACACCTGAAAGTTCCTCTTTGGAAAAATCCAATTCTGTGGAACCCATCACATACGGCCCGATTTCATAGGGAATATAGATCACCCAAAACTTCCCTTCCTTGAAGCCTATCGCATTAGCCAGGAAAAACCCGGTCTCAGGCAGAAAAAACCGCCCATCCTCCGATAAGCTCAGCCCTTCTTCCACTTCATGGTATGCTCTAAACTTCTGTTCTGAAAGCTTCAACAGGCTATTTTCATCCAAAACCAACTGATCGAGACTTAAGGCCTCGCCGGACTTTGGGTCAATGTTTAAAAAAGATACAGCACTGTTGGGATGAGCACCACCCAGGTAGCTGAACTGAGAAAAATAAATACTTAAGGTCTTGTCAGACTGGTAAGAAACCTTTGCCTCGACTTCGATTTCCCATCCTCCAAAGGAGTCCGGAAATTCACTTTTAAACTCATCAAACGATCTGAAGTACGCCACTATCATGGTGTCCAAAAGCGCTGCATCTTCGCCCGTTTGTACGAATAAGCTCATCTGATCCCGGATATATTGATTGATCTTGCCAGCCGCTGCCGGCCCTGAGGCAACCGGCCAAGAGAGTCTGAGTTTGGCGCAATTTTCTCCAACGCAGGATTCCCTTACGACTGTTTCAGTCCTAAATGAAAGTGTCGGATCGACGACGCTTTCTTCGACTCCGGATTTTTGGGCGCAGGAAATCGTCACTACCAGTATCGCAAAGGAAAGAATCTTCATTGGTTTTATTTTTTTGAAAGGAAAATCTGAATCAAGGACTTTGCCAAGGTTCCTGGATTCAGAGCTCCAGACCGGACTTTTGGTTTTTCCGCTTCTAGAATCTTAAGAATTACAGGATCTCGATTAAATGCCTGCCCCAACAGAAACTGAACTTGATAATCCAACCAATTAATCCGCTGTGTGGCTCTGTTGGTCTCCCAAAACCCATTTTCTGTCATTGCATCCTTGTATTGGGAAATTAATTCCCAGGCCTTTTCCAGCCCTAATCCTGTGGTTGAGGATGCAAGTAGAACTTTGGGATTCCAGTTTTTTTCAGCATTGGGAAGCAAGTGTAAGGCGTTTTGATAGTTGACTTTTGCTTTTTTTGCAGGTTCGATATTCTCTCCATCCGCTTTATGAATGAGCAGGGCATCTGCCATTTCCATGATGCCTTTTTTGATCCCTTGAAGCTCATCTCCTGCCCCCGCCAACATGAGAAGCAGAAAAAAATCCACCATATTTTTCACCGCAGTTTCGCTTTGCCCCACTCCTACCGTCTCCACCAGGATCACATCAAAGCCGGCAGCCTCACAGAGCAACATCGCTTCGCGGGTCTTACCGCTGACCCCGCCCAATGTAGTGCCGGATGGGCTGGGTCTGATGAAGGCGCGCTTGTCAGCTGCCAGATTTTCCATCCGCGTTTTGTCACCCAAAATACTTCCCTTGGTCAGCTGACTACTCGGGTCAATGGCAAGTACAGCCACTTTTTTGCCCAGATCCAGAAGCATCTTTCCAAACGCTTCAATAAAGGTGCTTTTCCCGACTCCGGGCACACCCGTAATCCCGATTCGGATGGACTTACCCGAATGTGTAATTAAGGATTGGACAAGCTGGGAGGCCAATTCCTGGTCAGAATCAAGCGTGCTTTCCACCAAGGTGATCGCCTGACTCAGAATCGCCCGGTTACCCGAAATAATTCCCTTCTGAAAATCTATTAATTCAAGTCGCTTTTTCATCTGTTTATAATTTGTTTTTCAGTGGTCAGATGCCCGCCTGTAGTCGGACAGGGAATCTTCGCATGAATTATAATCATCCCAGTGTGTGACGTACTGGTCATGCCTGTCTGCCCCAGGCCATAGCCGTCAGGTTAAGGTTGTAAGTATTTCATTTAAGGCTAGTTTTCCTTTCGAGGTATAAAATTTTAGGAGCAAATTCTTTGAGTTGATCGAGTAAGGTTATCAACTCTTTATGGCTTTTCAAAGCATTGATTAGATGATCCGATATGTTTTGGATCAGCCTGAAGTATTTCCAAACACTGCAT
>NZ_FMXE01000050.1:0-5131 GCF_900103735.1 Algoriphagus alkaliphilus
TTGGTAGCCTAGGGTAGAGCGCAGCGGAACCCTAGGTAAAAAAAGAAAAAAAGGCCATTGGCCTCGGCGCATAGATATTGTGAGGATAGGGATGTAGATGCCGAGGAGGAATTGATGAAAAGTCGGAGAAAAAATCCCCCCTACCCCCTTTGATAAGCCTGAAACGTTCCAATAAAAATTGGAGTCCAAGGGGGAGTTGGTAGGTGGTAAAGTTGTAAAGTTGTAAGGTTGTAAGGTTGGGAGGAGTTGTAAAGTGGTAAAGCAGGAAGGGGTTTACTTCCCGATTAATCGGGAATAAAAATCTTCAAATTGAAGGGTGACTTTTTCGATGGTATAATCAGAGATGACTAAATCATGGGCATTGGATACGATAGCTTCTTTGGAGTCGGTATCCATCGATAATACCTCTTCTAGTGCAGATATAAACCCATTTTGATCATTTGGAGGTACGCACCAACCAGTTTCCCCATTTTTCAGAACTTCCGGAATACCGCCAACTCCATAGGCCACTATGGGGACTCGTAAATACATGGCCTCCAAAATTACGGCAGGCAAGCCTTCGATTTTTGATGGCATGACTAACGCTGAGGCCTGGCTTAAAATCGGAAAAATATTGGCTTGATTTGAAATGATTCTTACCCGTGACTCCAAATCCAATTCCTTGATTTTTGTCATCAGGCTCTCCTCCTGTGGACCTGATCCTAAGAAAACGAGTCTGATGTTTTGATCCGAAAGTCTTGAAAAAATCTCCAACATTCCCAAAGGATCTTTTTCCCCAACCAATCCCCCGATTTGGATGATATAAGGTTGATCTTGGCTGTAAATTTCTGCTCTGGTTTTATTTTTAATTTCCCTGGAATCAATTCCAATTGGAATCACCTCTATGGGTTTTGAAAATGGAAAATTGGACTGTAAATCCTGCTTGGATGCATGACTCACAGAAGCTATCGCATCTACTTGACGCAGTAGCCATTGATTCCAAAGCTTTTGTAATTTCCCTTTGATAAAGTGGCTTAACTGATTGGCATTCCGATAGACAAACAAGTACTCCCCACCGTAAATTCTTCTTGCCATGACGCCTATTCTCAGGGTGTGTGAAGCGTTGGCTTGGACGATATCCGGATTGCGCTCTTTTAAAGTGTTGGCAAGAATCTGAAATCCCTTAAAATCCAATTTGCTTCTATAGGGAAGGTTTAACTGAATAAAGTCGCCTGAATAATTTAAGTGCCCCGGCCCCTCATAAAGGGCAACAACAATAACCTCATGACCCAACTGCTTCAGCCTTTCCGACAGTTGAACGGCAAAAATCTCCGCTCCCCTTCGCTGTGGGCGCGTAATCAATTGGACGATTTTCATATTTTTTTAGTTGAAGAAATCCCCCTTGCCCTCCGCCGCGGCGGAGGGAATCGCCAATTGCTGAAATTCAAACGTATTTCCTTTTTGTATTTGCAAGATTTTGGCTGGTTATTTTTTCTTGTAAAACTCCAAAAATGAGGAGGCAACTTTATCCATCGAAAATCTTTTCAATGCTTTTACCTTAGAATCCATCAACATCACCTCCATATCCAAAGGTGGAAGGGTTCTGAAATAATCCATTCCCGCTAAGAGCTGTGCCTGACTTCCTGGCTCAATCAATACACATGAGGCGATTCTATTTCCCATTTCTTCGATTCCCCCTACCCTAGTGGCCACCACTGGAATTTTATTGATAAAAGCTTCTGCAATTACAGCAGGCATCCCTTCGATTTTACTGGGAAGCAACAAAATCGAATTTGAAGGGATGCTCGACCATGGATCCGGAATTGAGCCAAAAAACCGGATGGAATTCAGAAGATTCTTTTTAGCTGTTACTTCCATTTCTCTCCGCAATGGTCCATCACCAATCAGCCATAGCTGAGCTTCAGGATGTATTTTATGATATTCATAGAATGCTCCAATCAAGAATTCATGATTCTTTTCAGGCGTAAATCCTCCGATATGGACGATGACAGGATAAGGGACTGTTTCAGCCGTCTTTAATTCCCTTTTCATGGGAATCCCAACCGGAATTTTGGTTTGAGGAAGGTTGGTGCTCAAAAGTCTGGCTAAATCTTGGGCAGCATGATCAGAAATGGAAATGGCCGCATCGATTTTCTTGAGGAGCAATTTGTAAAATGCTCTTTGCACAGAATTGGAAAAATAGTGTCCTACCACACCCCCATTGTTGAAAATCAGTTTACCCCGATAAGGATAAACAATCCGTGCCAAAGCTGCGAATTTTAGGGTGTCTCCCCCATTTGCCTGAATAATATCAGGTTGAAATTCAATAACCAATTGTTGAAACTTCTTCCAAAATCCGGGACTCCAAACACTTTTTGCGGAAGTCAATCCAAAATGCTCCACAGGAAAAGGAAGTTGAAATTCTCCCGGATATAGGGAAATAACTTTCAGGGTATGTCCAAGCTTTTCCAAATGATCAGCCAACTGACAGGCGAAGATTTCTTGCCCCCGAGCTTGGATTCCATGAATTAAAAAAAGTACCCTCATCTTCTGGAATAAAAATCCAAGTACACGATATCTTCTGTAAAATTGATGGTATGCATACCCAAAATTCCATTTTTCAGCGGCGGGTTGAGAATATTTGCTTCCTGTTCTCGATAGGTGTTTCTATCCAATTGAATCACCTCCTGAATTCGGATTCGGTGTCCGTATCGGAGTTCAGAATCCTGGGTAGGGCGGTAAAGTTTTCCATCATGGACAAAAAGACTTCCTGTCGGCCTTGACTTCCTGACATCGGAAACGATGGGATTCTGTGGATGGGATTTCCATTCCGGTTTTTCCCAAGACTCGGAAAAATACAGGTATAATTCATCGAAAGGAGAACAGGCAGGGTGTGCCTTTTGATTGACAAAAAGCCAATAACCTTCATCTGTTTTCCAGATTGTGGGATCAAAGGCTTCCCCCGGAAAAAATTCTTCCCCGGGTTTCCAGGAGTCCGGAAAGTCTAAGGCCTCATACCGATACAATTTACCCGCCGCGGCCGATTCAGGAATCAAGTAAAACTGCTCCTTTTCCTTCCAAAGGAATGGATAAGAAAGGTGCCAGGGTTCTTCCAAAATTGCTTTGGGCTCCTTGCCTTTTTCCCAGAGTGATATCCGCCCCTTCTTTTTTTTCTTATCCCATTCTTCCAAAAAAGCAAAAGTTCGATCAGCGGTTTTTATTGGAAATGGATCAGCCCAAAAGGTTTTGGATGAATTTGGGTTTTCCAAAATATTGATATTATCCCAATTCAGGGGCTGAGAAATATCCCACTCCTCTCTCTTGACTAGTCCCACTTCCCAATGTGGCTTTTTGATCGATTCTTGAATTTTCCGCTTTAGATTCCGAATCAAAAGTTTAGCCCAAAGCTGCGCCATTTTTAGTGTATTTGGGGGGGCAAGTAATTGAGATTTGATTGGGGTATTCTGCTTTTCAAGTTGATTCAGCCAATTTTGCTCTCTTCCATGTCTTATCTGATTCAAGACACGGGATACAAAGAAAGCAGAAGTCCAAAAGGTACGGTTTGCATTCCGTTGGACTGACAGTGGATCGGTTTGGGACCAGGATTGATAGAGGATTTTACCTTGGTCGAGGGATTCGGAAAGCTGCATCAGTACCGATCCGGTGAGATTTTGGGCATTCATGACTTCCCAAAAGGCGGGAGGGCCACCGCGATAGTATTCGGGATCCCCGTGGTGGAAGGACCAGATTCCATACTTGGCTGAATTTAGAATCTCTCCTTTTAGAATCCGGAATCCAAAACGCAGCAGGATATCCAGATTTTGGGACTTGATTTGAGCGATGTCTTCGGCTTGAATGTAGTCGCTGAATTTCTTCTGAACAGGTATGACCTGAAGCTGTTTGGTGGATTTATCCAGGACAGAAAAAATGGACTCATTGGTAAATGCATCCTCCAATTCCGTTTTAAACAGAATCCGGTCAATTTTCCGGTAGGTTTTATATAAAAATGGGGAAGGATTTCCGGAAGGTTTGGGGCGCTGATTGACAATCAAAAGCCCTATTTCAGCAAACTGCGTGTGCATAATTTGCCTGATCGTCTCAGTTTGCCAAGCCTGTAAGGTTAAGCTATCCAGAAGAATTCCTATGCGGATCAAATTTATTGATTTACCCCCTACCCCCTAAATCCCCCTTGAGGGGGACTTTGAGGGAGAGGTTCGTTTTAAATTTTGGTAACAAAGACTGAACTGAAATTGGATCACTATGCTTCTTAATCCCCTAAATCCCCCTTTAGGGGAACTTGGAGGGAGATGTTCTTTTTGTATTTTTTTCCAAATACTGGAAATGCTGCTCATCATGGCCTTTACTACCCCCTAAATCCCCCTTGAGGGGGACTTTGAGGGAGAGGTCAAATTGTAGTTTTGGTTTTAAAACTTAGCAGAATAATTCGTTGGGACTAAACACCCTCCCCTTAAGGGGAGGGCCGGGGTGGGGTAAAACTTAATCCTTTAGGGGGACTTTAGCCCCCTAAATCCCCCTTTAGGGGGACTTGGAGGGAGATGGTAGGATAATTTTTTCTCCAAAATCAAATATTTCGAGTTACTTATTTTCAAAAATTAGCAGATATACCAATTGGGACTGCACTCCCTCCCCTAAAGGGGAGGGCCGGGGTGGGGTAATAATAGCCTGATTTCCTCCAACACTTTGAACAATTCATTTATTACTTGATCATTTTTGAATCTAATCACCTTCAAACCCAATTCTTCCAATTCATAGGTTCTTCCTGAATCATATTCCGTTTGATCCAATGAATCATGAACTGATCCATCCAATTCAATTACCAATCCAAGCTCATGACAATAAAAATCGGCGATGAATTTATTTATTGGGTGTTGTCTTCGGAATTTATATCCTCCCAGTGATTTCTCCTTTAGCAATTCCCAAAGGATTTTTTCCGCAGGAGTCATTTGTTTCCTTAATTCTTTTGCCCTTCGATGGATTTCTGGACTAGCTCCGTAAAAGAGATTTTCTGAATAGGTCATGAGGTATCTTCTGCCATTTACCCCCTAAATCCCCCTTGAGGGGGACTTGGCGGAATGGTTGAGTTAGATTTTATTACCAAAAACAAAAATTTCAAGATTACTTATTGTTCACC
>NZ_FMXE01000050.1:5516-24052 GCF_900103735.1 Algoriphagus alkaliphilus
TTTTTTTCCAAATACTGGAAATGCTGCTCATCATAGCCTTTTCTACCCCCTAAATCCCCCTTTAGGGGGACTTTGGCGGAAACTAATTTAGTATTACTGTTCCAAAACCTACTATTCGTATATGTCCGGGAGACTCCCTCCCCTAAAGGGGAGGGCCGGGGTGGGGTAAAGATTTCAACACCCCCTCATACTCCTTGGCTATCACTTCAATATCAAATCGCTGGCTTGCCACAGTTCTTGCCTGATTTCCCAATTCCAGCATCAATTCGGGATTTTCGATCGCATAAATCATCTTTTCTTTCATGGCATTCCTGTTACCAACGGGGAAAACCAGGGCGCTTTCTTGATCATTCAAAGCTTCCAAATTCATTGGGATATCCGAGGCAATAATTGGGATTCCTGCCATCATGGCTTCGACCAGCGCTCCTGAAAAGCCTTCGTACCAGGAGGGGAAGAGGAAGCAGTGGAACGATGTCGGATGTCGGATGTCGGATGTCGGATGTTTTCCCAAACCCGAAATGAGTAAATCCATTGGATTTGAGATTTTTCCGGGGAGGAAGACGGATTCTTTAAGGCCAAGATCCTGAATAAGTTTTTCAAGTTCTTTCCGAAAAGGACCTTCTCCAAAAATAGTCAAGGTGCAATTGGGATACGTTTGAATAATTTCTGAAAAGGCTTGAATGGCATCCTGGAAGCCTTTTCGCTCGAGGAGACGGCCGTAGGAGATGAAGTTTTTGATTATTCCGTCATCGCGAGGAACAGCCTGCCCCGATTGTTCGGGGAAGCGATCTCCATTTTTATCCATTTCGGTCTGTGAAGACACAGACTGAGGAACGAACCGAGGCACAGACCGAGGTCGAATTTCATCACCGTGGCCTCTGTCTTCATCACCGTGGCCTGTGTCCTCACAGGACACTGATTTCTCAATATTTTTTCTATCACCGTGGCCTGTGTCCTCACAGGACACTGATTTCTTGATACTCAATTCCGTCTGTGGGGACTGCGTTTCGGTCTGTGAAGATCCGCCTACCGGCAAGACAGGCCCGCCTGACTGACGGGCAGGAACAGACCGAGGCACAGACCGGGGCGGAACTTGACGACCGCGATAGACAACAGAAATCTTTTCTCTTTTTAGTCCCAAAGTCTTTACATGGGAATCGGAAAGGGCCTGAGCATTTGCAATCCAATGGATGGGGATGCGGGCGGTCAGGCGGTCCAACCAATAGACCAACTTGTACTTCAGGCCCTGCTTATCTTTCCAGGCCATGGGGCCATAGCTGTCATTGACGAGGGTGCCAACTAGGGGAACTCCGGTGATGACGGATGCGATCCGGGTGATGATATCTGCCCGCCACAGGGAGGAAACCAAGAGGTCTGGTTTTTCCAGGCGGATAAGTTTTACCAGTCGGGAAATGGCAAGGGGGAAATGGTAGGACTCGGAGATATCCAAAAAAAAGAGCCGGATTCCGGCTCGTTCATAGGCCTCCTTAAGGTCATGCTTAGGATAGAAATAGACAAAACCGACATCAATTTCCTTCGAAAATCGGGAAAGAATATCCAAGTGGCTGCGTTCAGCACCGGCATTTACTAAAGCATCTTGAGTGAAAAGGATTTTCAATTACTTAGATCGTGTATAGTGGTCTGTGAAGACCCGCCTGACGGACGGGCAGGCACAGACCACGGTTAATGTGGTTGCGTTCAGCACCGGCATTTACTAAAGCATCTTGGGTGAAAAGGAGTTTCAAGGAATAATTACTGATGTTTTGGTATTTGAGTATTTCGGTCTGTGGGGGCTACATTCCGGTCTGTGAAGACACAGACCGGGGGGAGGCAGGGACACAGACCGAGGAAAATTATTACCTCGCATAAATATCTCCATAACATGTCCCAAAAGGGAAATTTTTGAGATGAAAGATTGCTGAAATATCCTCGTAAGAAACCCATTCACTAAAATGAAATTCTAATGTCTCTCCTAATGAAAAATTAAACGAAGTATATCCCAATGAAGATAATTTTTCTAAACACCATAAGGTGTCTGACTCAAAAGCAGGATAATTGAACTCGAAGGAAATCATTCCAATTTTTTGATTTAAGCCTGAAAGAACTTCCTTTTCATAGCCTTCCACATCTATTTTACAAAAGTCAGGAACTCCATAAATCTTCACCAATTCGTCCAGCGAAATAGTTTTAATCTGAGATTTCTTGGCCCATTTGTTTTTAGCTCCACTTTCCTGTTTGTGATGGATGAATTGGGTAGACAATGTTGAAACTAAGTGGTTATCGCCAAGATGGAATTCTCTGGTTCCCGAAGAAGCTGCACAGGCCTTGTCTATAACTTCTACATTGGATCGGCTAAATCTAGAATTCAAGATTGATACTAATTCTCGATTTGGTTCTAATACAACAACCTTATTACCTAGGCTTGAGAAGACCGAAGTTCTGATTCCCACATTTGCACCAATGTCAAAAATCAGGGAAAGCCTGCCATTAAATAGGTCAGCATAAAATTTTTCAATTCTCTTTTCTTCCAAGGACTTGAGCCCTAGGAGTTTTCTGATTTTGAATAAAATAATCAAATACTGAGCTCTAAAACCTAAGTCTTCAGCTAGTTTGTAAAGTCCCTTTTTAAGGCTTTTGATCAAATTTCCTTTAAAGTTTTCAAATCTAAAGATTTTCCGGTTTTCCCAAGAACACCAGCTCGAATGCCTAGAATGGTCATTTTAAATACAAGCATTCCGTTTTTTAAAAAAATACCTCCAAGCAATCGCTTGGATTGCAAAATCAACCAATCCAGAAGATTAAAAAGTGTAAAATATTTTTTTATAAAAAGAGTGAAGTTTCTTGACTGAAAATAAGTTCTCCATATGAATGAGTGAGATGTCCCCTCTCCCCAACCTTCATGTAATATTTCTAAGTAGGGATTGGCAACAACACCAATCGAAAATCCAGACTTTCTTATCCGATAACAATACTCAAAATCATCAAACATCATAAACCAATCTCGAACTGGAAAACCGACTTTTAATAGATCTTGGAATCGAACAATCGCTCCGTCAAATATGGCAAAATCCGCTGCCAATATTTCGGTGTCACTAGGAATAAGCTTTTTTCGCTTTCCTAGACTCACCAAGGAACCCGAAGAGGAAATCATAGTGTAGGTTGAATTCTGAATCTTAGCCAACAAAAAATCCAAATATCCAGCTGTTGGAATACTGTCATCTTCAAGAAAAACCACGTACTCCAAGCTAGGCAAATTTGCCTTTAAATAATCCAAACCTACGGCTAGACCTGCTCCATGTCCAATATTTTCATTTTGTGAAATAATTGAAAGACTTAGGCTAGATTCAAATTCTTTTAGTATAAGAGAAGTTTCATCCTCACTTCCATTATCTACAATAATAAAATTGGATACTTGCCAATTGAACTCCTGAATAGACCGAAGAATCTGACACAATAACTCATGTCGATTAAAAGTAACCAAAAGCACAGCAAATGAAGAGTCACCTAGATTCATTGGCCAGTGAGAACGTGTTTTCTTTTATCTATACCCCATTCTAAAATATTGCATACAGGATTCTCCCAAATTGATAAAGGCATATCCCGTTTCCAAATTTTTGGAATTATCGACATCCAATGTTCGAAGACCTTTTCTAGTGTTTGAAGCATATTCTGCGGCCGATTTTATGTAATTACAAAACCTCCAAATCGAATTATAACCGAGGATTTTCCGAATAAAGCTGTTTGGCCAAAGGAGGCAAGCAGGAAATAAATAATCGTCCAAGAGTATCCAATTTCTTCATATCAAGTGAATAGGCAAGAACCAGATGTTTTCTCGCTTCAGCAAACTGTCTAAATCGAATAAAATTTACTCCCAAAATCTGATGATATAATCGCCTAATTTGATTGGGTAAAAGCTCCTGATGTTTTTCAAGAATCCAGAGTATTGAATCGCTTACATTTTTTAGGTTATTATTCCCTCCGCTAGGATACTGATAATAGCACATCAATGGGGATGGAACCAAAGCAGGAGAATGCCCTGCCAATTGGATACGGAAAAATAGTTCGGTGTTCTCCGCAAAATTCAACCGAGAATCATAGCCACCCAATTGTAAAAATTGATTTCTCCGAACGGTAAAACTTCCTGGAATCTGTCCTATATCCTTTCCCTGAGAGGGAAGAATCTTTTTTTTGGTCTTCCCAAGGATTAGTAAAAACCCACCTGTAAAGACTATTTTTTCAGGTTGCTTTTTAATGAAATTGGTGAATTCCTCCAATGCCCACGGAAGCAATTCATCGTCCGAATCCAAAAAAATCAACCAATCGCCAATTGATTCCTCTGCGCCCAGATTACGGGCCGAACTTACTCCCTGATTGAACTGATGTCTATATCTTACTCTTGGGTATTTCTTAACCAAATCAGCGGTATTATCAAAGGACCCATCATCAATTACGATAATTTCCACGGGAGGAAAGGTTTGATGAAGCACGGATTCGATTGCTCTGCCTAAAGTAGATGCCCTATTGAAAGTGGGGATAATTACCGAAAACTCAGGCTTCAAAATACCACATTAATTAGTTCACCGATCTTAAAGAATCTATAATTGGCTTAAGTTTCCGTGCATTTCTTTTGAATCGATAATTACTCAGAATAGGCTTGACCAGAACTTTTATTCCTTAATTTACAAAATTGGAAAGGAGAGCTAAAGAATTTGAAAGGACAATTACAGTCGTTATAAATGATTCCAAACGGTGACATCGCATCAATAAGCTACGCTCAGCCCCTCCTACTTGAAGGCCATCTTTTAAATTAATAATTGTAGATTTAGGCGAGATCAATTGTCTTTCCTTTCACTTCCCGGAAATAATGCCAAAATGCCAAAAAAATCATTCTCATATTTTTCCAACCATAGCTTAAACCATATCGATAACCATAAAAGGCTTTTGCAGTCCATTTCAAAATCAACTGCATTTTCATGGTATTTAAAGTGAGAGAATCAGAAATGTAAAGGAGATTTCGTAGGCTGTAATATTCTCTTGATAGATTTTTCTTTAGTTGGTATGCAGGCCGTTCAAACTGTAATCTTCCAGTGTCTTTTCTAGCTTCCAAAAATAATTTGCAGTCCACCACCAAGGAATACCCTTTCCGTGTCACCTTCAAACAAAAGTCCAATTCCTCAAATCCAAAGAACAAGTCTTTATCGGGAAGAATGCCTTGTTTTGTAACATCTGCAGATACGAGCATGCACATTCCTCCTGCAATTGAATCTACTTCGATCCATTCCTTTTTTTCTAACAGGCGGGTTTGAATCCGTTTAATAACTCCCTTTTTTCGGTCAAAAAAATGTCCCACGGCTCCCAAGACTCCACAGAAAGGATTGACGTCGCGGATTGCTAATAATCGTTCAAAACAATCAGATCGAAAAGGCGGATCATTGTCATCGCCCCAATAAATCCAATCTGCCCCATCCAGCTCACAAAGTTTTAAACCTATTGCCGCAGCACCAGCAGGACCTGCATTGAAACCCATGTAATGATATCGAATTTTTGGATTTAATAGACTTGCTACAGCTTGATCAGTTTCCAGGTTACTAGAGTTATCAATTACCCAAATAAATTCTGGAGGGTTGGTCTGTGAAAAAATCGAATGAATGGTTTTTAAAAGAATGGCGGGACGATGATATGTAATAATGAAGGCACCTAACTTAACCATAATTTACCTTTTCAGTGTACAGTCTTTTAGCTAAAAAAGGTAAACAAGCTAAACCCAATCGGCCATACGTTGATGCTTTTAAAGGCTTATATCGTATGGCCAAATATAAATGATAGCGAGCCTGAGAAAAATTCCGAAAACGCATCGAATTCACCCCAATAATTTGATGGTACAAGTGCTTGACATGTGAAGTGAGAATTTCAGAATGCTTATCCAAAATAATAGTTAGCGAATCAATCATATTTTGGAGGTTCTTGGACCCTCCTGTTGGACAAGGGTGATAGATAAAATTAAAATTATTGATATAATAAGTAGTTGGTTTTGCTTCAAAGACCCTAAAAAATAATTCAGTGTTTTCTGCAAAAAGAATCTGTTCATCATATCCCTTTATTTTTTCAAAAAGAGATTTCTTAATCATCCAGGATCCTGGAATAACAATACTGTTTCCCATTGCACCGTTTCTATTCTCAGAAACTTTTACATCAATCTTTTTTCCATTGGGTTCTACGCGAACCATGTTACAAAACACCAAATCTGGCTTCTTATAAATTAAATTTCGAAAATCGTTAAGCCAATTTTCGGTAAACTCATCATCATCGTCCAAAAAAATTAAATAAGTGTTATTTGCACTGAATGCTCCAACATTTCTAGCGGAGCTCACTCCTAACTTCTCCCCTCTGTTGATGTAGGTTATTGGAGAAGAAAAACTTTCCATTATATATTTTTCTTGACTTTTTTGACTGTCGTCAACTATGATAATTTCATCATCCGCGATTATTTTGCTAAGCTTTTTTAATAATTCAAAAAGTTGGTTTGGTCGATTTAAAGTCGGGACGATAATTGAAATACCCATTGAAAAGTTAAATTTTTAACTTATGTGCATCACTTAGACTTTGAATACTATCTACAGTAAACCATTTATCAGGAAAAATACTGGAAGAAAACAGGCATTTCTTTTTGATCAACTCATTCCAAACCTCGGAAAAATCTTCCTTCTTATCCATAATCTGATTTATTAAAAATGGATTTAAAATCTGAATTCCTGAACAATAAATCTTAGTGGGTTCGGTTCGATCTAGTTTCGAGACCAGATTATTAGATTGATGAATAAAATCTCCATCCAAACCTTGAACAGGAATAACAGGAATTACCATACAAGGGGGTGATCCCAATCTTTTATATTCTTCAAAAAGTAATTCGATTGTGAAGTCTGTCACATTATCAGCCGTCATGACAAGCACAGGCTCATCTAAATTCTTAAGTAATGAATTAAAAACCCACCAAGCATTACCTTTCCCTTCTGTATTTATAACCGAGGACACGCCCAATTCAATCACATGTTTCGCCAAGTCAGCACCTTTATATCCAACTGTTATATGAAGATTTTCAAGATGAGGTTTGATTTTTGTAATCCCATTAGCAATCAAAGTAGAACCCCACAAAGGAGCCATCGGCTTTGGAATCGAATCGGTCAAAGGAGCCATTCTAGTCCCTCTACCAGCAGCCATAATTAGTCCGTGACGGATCCCTTGTTTCAAATTACTCATTTGGAGAATTAAAAATTAATTTCACAATTTCTTCCTTCGAAAGTTTCTCAGTATTCGCGGAGGAAAGACCAAAAGAGAGTGGTCTTTCCTCCTTTTCATTAAAGGAAATCAAATAGTGCTTTATTCCATTCATCTCTAATTCTTTGGTATAATCCAATTCCAATTCCCCAATCAAAAATTCATCATTTCGCTCTCCTGGTCTTTCTGCAATCTTTTCCCATTTACCTCCCTTTTCTTCAATCCAGACTTTAAGAATATCTTCAATTTGGGCAGCCTTCATATATCGTGATAGAACTTTTCCTTGAACTAGGTCCATATGATTAATGGCATTGATTACCAATTCCACTGCTTCATCAACGGTGAAAAAAAAGCGTCTCATCTCAGGACCTGTTGTACCAATTACACCTGTTTTCTTGTGCATTTCATCCCAAATAGGCAATACTGAGCCTGTTGACCATGCTACATTTCCATATCTGACTGCACAGAATTTTGTTTCTGAATTCTCATTCATAGCACAGAAAAGGCGCTCCATGATGCTTTTTGTCATTCCATATAAATTTCTAATGGGAGGGGCTGCTTTGTCGGTAGATATACCAACAACCATTTCACATTTTCTTTCGGAAGCTACTCGGGCTATATTCTGAGACCCAATCACATTTACATCTGTGCATTCCATTGGAAATTTTTCAGCCAGATCTACAAATTTGGTGGCTGCAGCATGGATGACAATATCAGGCTTATATTGGGAGAAAATGTCCCTGATTGACTCAATGTTTACAATATCCATTGGAGCAACTTCGCAACCTGTAACAGATTTTGCATACATATTTTGCTTATTGTTTCTCCCAGTTAAGATTACCCGGTAATCGCCTTTTAAGGCTAAAGCCAAATTTCTTCCAAGAAATCCAGTTCCACCCGTTATTAATAACGTTTTTTTCATTTTAACTTTTATTCATTCTTGACTCCAAGATTGTTTTAATGACTTCTAATTTACCTCTCTGAAACCGTTTATCTGGCTCTAGGTAATTTCCTTCTGCCCACTCATTCCAACTTTTTATAAAAAAAATAGGCTCTTGTTCTTCATTGATGCAGTCAATCAATTTTTCAAGATGTAACCTAAAGAGGTCAAGGCTAAAATCTTGATGAACAACACCTCTTTTACCTGACCGGGGAGTATTATCCCATCCAGTATGTAGCGTAGGGAAGTGACTATGATTCATTTTATGATTATGGGTTCTCATTACCATTTCCTCAAAGGAAGTTACTATACAGCCCCTGGTCCACCGACTTAATATTTCATCAGGGTACTCTTTGGTTAGTTTCTTTATTGCCTTTTCAAAAAAACTAAATCTCTCTTTTTTCAAATATTGATCATGAAACGCAAATCCATTTAAGTATTTGAAAGGATTTTCTTTTTGATAAGAAATCCCCAAAAAATAAACCCCGTTTAATCCAGCCTTTTTTGCGAGTAAATTCCAATGAGAAATAAAATCATCCAAATAAGGGTGATCGAATGGTCGATAAATCAGGAATAAGGGCTTACTATCTATCTGAATATATCTTGAATCCTGAAAATAGGGCAAAAGCTCTCGAAAATGAGCCTCATCATCTTCCTTTCCAAGATATTCTTGTGTAATTAAAACTCTGTTGGGTGCTCCATGCCAAATCCCTGACCAAGTCTGATTTGCCCATGCAAAGCAAATAGGAAAGTCTGGTTTACCAGATTTCAAAAAGTCCTGAGCAGGTTTTTCTAGTAGTCGTTTTCTTCCTCCAAACCAATAATGCCAATAACAAAAACCATAAATCCCATGCTCCTTGGCCAGTTTGGATTGATTGATCCGGACTTCTTCTTCCCTCAAATCATAATATCCAAGCTCCGTAGGAACATGAGGCTGGTAGTGATTCTTAAAAAGTGGTTTTGCTTTTTTTACATTGGTCCATTCGGTAAATCCTTCTCCCCACCAATCGTCATTCTCAGGTATAGGATGAAATTGGGGTAGATAAAATGCAATAGGCTTCAATTTCATTTTATCTCAACCGATTAACTAGACTTAGAAGGATTGGTGGAATCAAATCTTTAAAACTAATCTTCCTTCTTTCTTTCTTTTTCATTTTGAAAAGTACTGCATGTTTTTCCATCAATTTTCGCTTTGCTGATTGGACTGCATCTTTGTTCTTTGAAATATTTCTATCATGAAGTCTTATCAAAGTACATTGATCAGGTTTGTATCCTAGGTAGTGAAAAACCTTATCTGCTAAGGCACAACGAATTTGGAAATCCCAATCTTCAATATACTGTAACGATTCATCATAAAGACCAATCTCTTTAAAGATTGAAGCCCTATACAATGGGGCTGAGGTCACAAAAGGATTTCTTTTCATGATTGCATCCAATACTACTTTATCTGAACGATCAATTTCAATTGTACCAGTCCAGCCTTTATCGCTGTATACATGTAAAGCTCTTTCATGATCATTTGTATAGAAATATCTGGCTCCGGAGTAAACAATATCCACATCAGGATGATGATTCAGAAATTCAATCTCATTAAACAGTTTGTTCGGCGTGATCAAATCATCAGAATCCAAAAGCTGGATAAATTCTCCTTTTGCAGCCATAATTCCGTAGTTTCTTCCACTTGATATACCCCCATGCTCTTTTGTAAGAACACGAAAACGAGGATCTTTTTGAGCATAGGTATTTGCAATTTCATTTGTACTGTCAGTGGACCCATTATTAACGATAACACACTCCCAATCTGTAAAACTTTGCTTTATTAGGCAATCAAGAGTTTCTTGCAAATACAATTCAGAATTAAAGCAAGGCATAACAATGGAAATCCTAGGCATAAATCAGGACAAAGAAAATTTTGATTTCCTTAAAAGATTAAATTTTTCCCTTACTGAAAGAAGGGAGCTTTTGAGCACAGTAAAACTTATTCTTCCACTTTCTTTTGATCTAAAATAATTTCGAAAAAATAGCTTTTTTACAACCTCAAGAGTGGCTTGTTTAGAGCCCCAAGAATTATTGTTAATTAGTTCTTTACAAAAAGACTCTACCAATTTCAACTCAGGTTGTTTGGAAGGTAAGGTTCCAAGAATTACTATTGATATTTCTTCAGAGGTAAGCTTGCGATTCAACCATTGCTCAGCAAACCTCACCCTCAACAAATCCGCCTCTTTTTCCCGCCTTTCAAAATTTTGAGCAGTAAATTGATTTTCACTTTGACGATATTTCAACAAGACTTCAGGTAGTAAACCAAATTCAGTTACTTGACTAAGTTTCACCCATAACTCATAATCTTCTAAATAACCAGAGAATTTCAACTGGTTTTTAATCAGAACTTCTCTACGTATCACTACAGTTGGATGAACAAATGGGCAATCTAATAACAAAGAGGGTTTCAAATATTCATTGGAAACCGGTTTGTTTAACAAATTACCATCAAAAAATTGGGCAAGGGTCCCACTAATCCCAATTCTTGGATTATTCCTCATATAGTCGACTTGGAGCGCAATTCGATTAGATGTAGCCACATCATCAGCATCCATTCGGAATATCAAATCTCCACAACTCACATCAATACCGGTATTAAGTGCCTCAAAAATCCCTTTATTTATACCGTGTTCCAATAATTTAATCCTGGGATCAGAAAAACTTCTTATTATATCTGTTGAATTATCAGTCGATCCATCATCAACACAAATTAATTCAAAATCCTTAAACGATTGATCTAAAATACTTTTAATAGAATTTTTTAAAAAACGTTGACAATTATATACTGGAATAATAACAGAAACTAACATTTAGGCTAGAATCGCTCACTATGAGATTGAATAAAACTTTTAAAAAAAAACCTGTAATATAATGGATAAAAAAACCAAGGAATATCAGGAAATAGAGCTACTAATCTACTCCTCCCATATTTATACTTCACTTTAAAATAATTTAATATGATTTCAGAAAAGCCATAATCAAAGGTTAAAGAAAAACCAGAAAGCTTTAAAATTCGCTTAGCATAATAAATACAAGAAAAAAATTCATGATATCGATCAAGCTCCAAACTCTCTGATTTTTGGAAACGGGTAGTTTGAGCGTGAAACCTAAAATAATTTAACTCTTCTGAACAATAATATACCTTACCTTTACATAATAATGTAATCCAAAGAAACCAATCTCCCGCAAATTTCATTTCCAGGATTTCTTCAGGAAACTCTGAAGGTTTCTTAAAAAGAACAGAGCTGACATTTACAATACTATTTCTATACAAAAGAAACTTCTTAATAAAGTCAATACCATTCCTTTTTAAATCAAAATCCCCAAAATCATATTTGGATTCATCAATTTTGAAGTCTTCCAAATTCAATTGGGAACCATTAGCATCAACGAATTTACTTTTGGAAAAAATCAATGAAACATCGGTCTGAAGATTGCATATCATTTTTTCAAGAAAATCGAGTTCACAAAAATCATCACTTTCAGCAATCCAAATCCATTCATATTTAGCTAATTCAATTCCCTTTTTCCATTGCTTAAACGGGCTTCCTGAATTGATTTCATTGCGTATGCAATGGGAAACTTTTGGATGAGTAGTGAAAGACTCCAAGTACTCCCAACTCCCGTCCGTGGAACAGTCATCCAAGAGGATTAACTCAAAATCCTGAAAGGTTTGATTTAAAATACTTTCAATTCTGATCGGTAAAAATTTATGGTGATTATAATTAGGGACAATGATTGAAACCATTAAAACTTCCTCCGAATTTTAAGCCAAATAGCCTTGACCAATTGACCAAAATCAACATAATCTTTCAAAATCTCAGCCTTTGTCAAATCTCTGTAATTCTTTAAAGCTCTTACTGGATAAGGAAGAGATGCGGATTTAATAGCGAGAATTCTATTCCTTAATATCTTTACAATTGTTTTATCGGAGATAGTTTTCGATAAAACATCAAGAGTTTTTATAAAGGAATCACTGCGCATATCATCATTTTGAGTAGAGTGAACTCCAACACCATGTCTGTAGATTGCCATTACATCAGGAAGCTTTTTAATTTTCCCATGTTGCGCAAGAAGCATCCATAAAAAATAGTCTCCTATGGGGGTTTCATTAAAAGAATCAGGATAGGTATTCAATAAATTCCTAAAAACCACACTGGGAGTATGGATATAATTCCCTATTGCTGCCAAATCATATATGTTGGATTCAGATTTATCAATTATTCCTTTCACATGATAGTCTTCATCAATTTGACCATCCGGAAAAAGCACATTTACAGGATGATAACACAAAACAAAATCAGAGTTAGCCTCTAAAAAATCAACTTGCTTTTGAAGCTTATAGGGATCAGTCCAATAATCATCGCCTTCACAAAGGGCTATATACTTGCCATTACATTCCTTTAGAGCAAAAATAAAATTCGCCATCATGCCAAAATTTTTAGAATGACGGATGTATTTTATCCGGTTGCCTTTAGGATAGTCATGAATATATTTATTTACAAGTTCTTCTGTGCAATCAGGGGATGCGTCATTCGCAATAAGTAATTGAAAATCAAAATCAACATTTTGCATTAAAATACCTTCAATTGATCGTTGAATAAATTCTGCCTGATTAAAGGTTATCATGCAAACAGATACTAAAGGAATTTGACTAGACATGAATTTTAAAATCCAGTTTTGGCCTTACATATCCGGGGAACTTACCATGCCAACCAGTACCTCTGATCTCAGTATCAACTAATTCAAATCTTAGTACATTTTCAAGGCTGAACATTATGATTGATGTATCTTTCACAAAAAGCATAGTAATTGTAAAGCTCCCATCATTTAAAAGACCTCCCGGAATAATACAAGTACTTGAATAAACGCCTTTATTTAATATTGGAACTGGGAGTTGGGAATAAGAATTAAATATAATTTCACCCGTATCTGAACAAATAAACATACTTAAGTTTGTAGCAATTGAGTTTTTTAAAAGCTCAAACTCAGTAATCAATGTTAAATCATGCATCCTCTCAAAAAAACCATTTTCCTGAAACCCCTTATTTGAAATCTCAATTTTATTAACTCTTAACCATTCATTACCAGGCCTTTTAATTGGAATCCAATTCATCGAGTTTAATGAAAATGAATTCTTCTTTAGGTAAAATTTGACTGTATCTATGGCTAAATTATCGAACACAATATGACCATTTTCCAATAAAATAGCCCGATCGCATAAAGTCTTAACTGCCTCTAAATTATGACTAACGAACAATACTGTTCTACCCTGTCTCGAAACATCACGCATTTTCCCAAGACACTTTGCTTGAAACTCAAAATCTCCAACAGCTAAAACTTCATCAATAATCAAAATTTCTGGCTCCAAATGGGCTGCAACAGAAAACCCGAGTCTAACATTCATTCCCGAGGAATAAAATTTAACTGGGGTATCGATAAACTTTTCGATTCCTGAGAAATCGATAATTTCATCAAGTTTAGAGTCTATTTCACGGCGTGTCATTCCCAGAATGGTGCCATTCATATAGATATTCTCCCGACCGGAAAGCTCAGGATGGAATCCTGTTCCGACTTCCAAAAGCGAGGCTACACGCCCATGGATTTCGATCTTACCCGAAGTAGGTTGAGTGATCTGAGACAATATTTTAAGCAAAGTTGATTTACCAGCTCCATTTTTACCTATTATTCCAAGTACCTCTCCTTCTTTAACCTGAAAATTAATATCATTCAATGCCCAGAAAACGGATTCGTCTTCTTCACCGAATCGACTCATTTGTTGAAGTTTCTTAAAATTTTGAAAAGGAGATTTAAGAATATTGCCTATTTGACCTGCTAAGGTTTCGGAATGCTTTTCTTCCAAACCTATACGGTACCGTTTGGAGAGATTTTGGACTTTAATAACAGATTTTAACACGAATCGTATTTATTAAAAATTATTAATTTGAAATTTCCTGGAAGCGATGTAGTCTCAATAGGGAAAAAATCAATATAATCCCCTTTAATTAATATGCCTTCAGCTTTAACAGATTTGGCAAAATCTATTAGACAATCTGCATTTTCGAATGTCCAATCATGACAATAACTAACAAACGGAGAAATTGATTTATAAGTTGAAACCATATTGATAGTGACAGAATTATTGATTTTCTCACTAATTGGAAATGCCGCAGAAATATTAATTAAATCAATATCCTCTCTTATAAGAAAAAATTCTAATATCTGTAAATTTAACCTTTCATTATATTGATAAACAGAATTAACAAATTCTCTATTTGGAATAAATATTAATTTATTATATGGGACTAAAGCTTTATTCAAAGAAACAATTTCTTCAGATACTTTTATTGATTTTGGTAAAAAAACATTAAATGTTATTGGAAAACAATATAGAAAAAGTAAAAGGAAAGCAAATTTTTTATTATACTTAAAACTATAAAAAATTCCAATTCCTAATAATATTGAAAACACAGCACTTGATATGTTTCTAAACATTTGATTAGAATCAATGTTTTCAAATAATAAAATGTAAAAAAAAGCACCAGTTATAAAAACAAAAAATGTAAAAAAAAGAAAGTCAATAGTCCTTTCTCTGAAGTTTTTGTCTAAATAATAAATTGGAACCGATAATAAAAGACCTGGAACTATGAAAGCAATCCAAATCATTTTACTCACTACATTGATATCGAAAAAATAATTAAAATTAATTTCGGTGCCAGATAATCTAAAAAACGTAGAAAAAAAGCCAAACAATCCTAAGAAACCAATAATAATTAAGATATTTCTCTTATTCCTTTTTCCTATAAAAAATTCATATAGGCCTAATCCAATAAACAAAACTGGAATAATTAATGGATAGAATAAACTAAAAATTGAAATCAAAAAATAATTTGGATTATCATCAATAATGCCTTTGAAAGCCAAAATAATAGGAGGTAATATGAATAGTGTTTTCAAATTAAAAATTAAACTACTAAATCCAACAAGAGGTAATCCAATGTCAAAAAAACGCAATACCTCATCATAAGGATTGAAAACTAATAAAATTAAGCATGTTACTAAAAACCCATGAAACTTGGTTTGGTTTTTTAGTAAGTCATTAATTCCCAAAAACAAAAAGTAGGACATCAATGGGTAGGATATTAATATTAGATTTGGAATAAAACTCAATCCATTAATCCTTTTAAACAAACTACTCAACCATAATTCCGCATAATGATAAACTTCAATTTTACCCGGATTGGAAATAATATTGTAAAAGGTCTGAGTGTTTTCTACTCCAAATCTATCATTATAATAGGCTATTCTACTATAAATAATATAATCTTCATGAGGATATCCAAAATCCCATCCAGGTATCACAAAATATACCAATGCAAATAGCAGCCAAATTAAATTAGGATACAATAAATCTTGCAAATTTGGTCTTATTAAAAAAAAGGTTTTTCTTGTTTTTAAAAAATAAAAACCAATTGTTAATATCGAAAAAGTATAAATGCTAAAACCTAACGTTCTCCAAACTGCATAAGTTGAAACTAAAAATAAAATAAGAAGAGATGCTGATTCAAAAAATGAGAAAAAATTATTCCTAATTGAATTAATTAAAAAAACAATTCCATTAAATGTTAAGAAAATTAAAAAAATATCTAAAAGATTATTCAATAGAATATATTATAAATGCTTATTTATGATTTTTCTTTATAATTCTCTTTATAATTGAAATTAAATCAATTATTATCCACCCTCAATGGTGTCCTCACAATCATCTTTTTTCTCCGCTTCTGATAAGGTATGATAGACCGGAAGGCAGAGAATGCGCTTTGCGATCTGATCTGAAATGGGGCAGGCACCTTCTATATATTTTTTTTAATTATGGATAGAAAAATCTGCGGGAAATTAATTTTTTGTAAAGGTTTAATCTTTTGATTCCAGTATCTTCTTCGCAGGCATTCCCAATACTGTTACCCCATCCGGAACATTATGAGTAACCACCGATCCTGCCCCTACTGTCACATAGTTTCCTATTTTGACTTTCGGAAGTATGGTAGCATTTGCTCCTATGGAACAGAAATCTCCTACTTCCACTTTGCCAAGGAGAATAGCTCCGGGATTGATCTCAGAGAACTTACCGATTTTGACTTCATGATGTATTTGTGCTCCTGTATTGATCAGGGAGCCTTTCCCGATTTTGGTATTTGCACCGATAAAGCAGAGGTTGAAAATGTCCGCATCGTTATTGAATGCAAAATTACTATAGGCTATTCCTGTTCCCTTAACGGAAAATAGAATACCTCCTGCTTTGGTGAAATCTTCGAAAAACATGGCTCTGACTTTGGGATTCCCTGTACCCAATATAAACCTAGGATCTTCCAGAAATTTCGCCTTCACCTGATCCATTGTCTTTAGAACCGGATATTTATCCTGAAAAACCGATATAGGGTTTAATCCATCGAAGAAATAAAGGTTTTCCGTCATTCCCTGAGAAATCAGAATATCCAATAATTCCAAAGCATGTCCACCTGCGCCTGCTACGATCAAAAGTTTGGGGGTTAATTATTAAGAGTTAAAGTTTAATAGACTGCTTCGCTCGTACCTCACTCGCAGTGACGACAATCAATTATTTTGCACCCTCAACAATATCCTCGCAATCATCTTTTGCTCCACATCCGAAAGCGTGTGGTACAGCGGCAAGCATAGAACCCGGGCGGCGATCTGATCGGAAATGGGACAGTCACCCTCGGTATAGTTCAGGGTGCTTAGGCTGGGATAGAAATAGCGACGGGCGGAGATCTCGTGATCTGCCAGGGCTTTTTTGCTTTGAAGCATCAGTTCCTCCGAGGAGAAGATGATGGGAAAGTAGCTGTGGTTGTAGGTTTCTATGCCTTGGATATCGGGATAGGTTACCCGAAGCCCACTCAGGATTTGGCGATAGGTATCGGACTGTTCCTTGCGCCTTTGCAGGATGGCAGGGAGATGTGATAAGTTGACCAAGCCCATGGCTGCATGGAACTCGGAGTTTTTGCCGTTGATGCCGACACCGTTGAAGTTTTCATACCCATCATGTCCGAAGTTGCGGAAATAGGCCATCTTCTTCAGGAGTTCGGGTTGGGTTGTGAACACTGCCCCGCCCTCGATGGTATGGAAGATCTTGGTGGAATGGAAGCTGCACGTCGACACGTCCCCGTAGCTGAAGATCGAGCGGCCCTTCACCTTGACCCCGAATGCATGTGCCCCGTCGTAGATTACTTTGAGCTTATGCTTTTTTGCGATCCGATCGATGGCCTCCACATCGCAGGGAATTCCATAGACATGAGTAGCTAAGATGGCGGAGGTTTGCGGAGTGATCGCAGCTTCTATTTTGTTCGGGTCGATGTTGCAGGTAGCCGGGTCGATATCCACAAAGACCGGTTTGCATCCTTCCCATACGATGCTGCTCGTGGTCGCCACATAGGAAAATGGCGTGGTGATGATCTCTCCGGTAAGTTCCATGGCTTTGATCGCAATCTGAATGGCGATGGTGCCGTTGCCTGTATAGAGCAGATGGTTGACACCGAGGTATTCCTTGAGGC
The DNA here is from genome assembly GCF_900103735.1 of Algoriphagus alkaliphilus. GTDB lineage: Bacteria > Bacteroidota > Bacteroidia > Cytophagales > Cyclobacteriaceae > Algoriphagus > Algoriphagus alkaliphilus. The sequence goes on from NZ_FMXE01000050.1 coordinate 23,340, forward strand.
TAAGTTCCAGTTCATTGACCAGCGGGCCATTGTTAGTCAGCCAATTGCGCTCCCAAATGCCATCAAGGTAGGCTTGGTATTCAGACTGAGGGGGAAGGAAGGGCTTGGTGACGGGGATCAAATGGATTTCGGATTTCGGATTTCGGATTTCGGATTTGTTGAATTGGCTAATTGTTGAATTGGTCAACGGTCAACGGTCCACAGCAGCGGGATGTTGAGTTGGTAGTTTGTCTTGCTTCTTGGTTCTTGGTTCTAGAGTCTTGCTACTTGCGTCTAGCTACTTGATACTTATTTTTAGTCCACGGTCCACAGTCCACAGTCCACAGCAACGGGATGTTCGGGTGGCAGTGGGCGGTAGGCAGTGGGCAGTTTGCAGTAGTCAACGGTCCACGGTCCACAGTCCACGGCAGCGGGATGTTCAGTTGGTAGTTTGTCTTGCTTCTTGGTACTTGGTTCCAGTGTTTTGCTACTTGCGTCTTGCTACTTGATACTTATTTTTAGTCAACGGTCGACTGTCCACGGTCCACGGCAGCGGGGAGGTAGATGTTGAGCTTTGGTACTTGGTACTTTCATTACTAAAACTACTCACCCTCCAACACCTTGTTTAGCTCATTTTCTAATTGTCTTTTATCAGGTAGGTATAATTGGTATTTACTTATGAATAACTGATTACTAATACTTTCAGTCGCGTATTCAACTAGAATATGATCTTT
>NZ_FMXE01000020.1 GCF_900103735.1 Algoriphagus alkaliphilus
AGCTAAAACATCAATTATTGACTCCAAATGAACTTCAAGAGCAGCTAATGGCTATGAAAATTTAGCTCGGGTGCTGCAATGTTGAAAACAGGAGCAAAACAACTTTGACACCTACAAGGTCATCCGGATGCCGCAAGCTCCCAAAAAGACCTTTGTTGAGATTATTCCAAGTATGGAGAAGCCCACAGGAGTAGGGGAGCCACCTGTTCCGCCATTTATTCCTGCCTTGGCAAATGCGATTTATAAGTTGACAGGAAAGCGGAATTACGAGTTGCCTTTTAAGGCTTGAATTTCTTTGTCAACGGTCGATAGACCACGGTCCACAGCGATTGCCTGTCGACTGTGGTCCGTTGACAAAAAATTAATCTTTAGCACTGAAACTCCTCGTTAAGGTCTTAATAAATTTCAATTTCCGAAACCGAAGTGCAGACTGAGACCTTCTCAGAGAAAGACCGCCTTTTCTCGTATTTTTGAATATCTGTTTTCTTCCCAGTAATTAAATAAAATGAGATTAGAAGTTCCTTGGTACCAGCTACGCCGCGGCGCACAGTTGTTGACTGTGGACCGTCGTCTGTGGACAAGATGTTTTTTCCCTATGCATAATATACTTCCTTTCCTTTTACTTCTTTCATTTTCAGGATTTGCACAGCAAGTTTCTGATTCGATCTTTGAATCCGGAATTCTGATTCGATCAATTGAAAATCCTGTTTTGGAGGAAATGAGTGGCTTGGCTTTTTCCAAAAATCATCCTGATAAATTCTACACGCATACCGACAGTGGGGGAGAGGCGACTGTCTATATATTGGATTCTCTGGGAAATGAAATCGGGAAGATTGTGCTGAAGGATACAGAAAATCGGGATTGGGAAGATATCGCAGTGGGGCCTGGACCTGGTGGAAAATCCTATGTCTATGTGGCGGAAATCGGGGATAATGCAGGTGTCCATAAGTCTGTGAAGATTTATCGCTTTTTGGAACCCTCTACAATCGAAAAGAAGATCACCGTAAAGCCCGAGGTTTTGAAATTCACCTACCCAGAGGGAGCTATGGACGCAGAGAGTTTGTTTGTGGATCCTATTTCGGGAGATTTGTTTATTGTGTCCAAGCGGGATAAGAAAAACACGGTTTTCTGCCTGAAATCCGATGATTTTGGAAAAAAAGAGGTAGTCGCAACAGCGGTGGGCGAACTCCCATTTACCAGTGCAACGGCAGCAGACATCAGTCAGGATGGTTCAAAAATCCTGATTAAAAACTACTTTAAAATTTACTATTGGGATAGAAAACAGGGTGAAACCGTGGCCGATGCTCTATTAAGAAGCCCGAAGGAATTGCCCTACGTTCCCGAGCCGCAAGGGGAGGCCATTGGCTTTCAGCCGGACGGAAAAGCCTATTACACCATCAGTGAAAAGCGCTATAATATTCATCCGGTTTTGTACCGCTATCCAGCCAAATACTAAGTTATGCAGACCAGCTCCACGATTCTGATGGTTCGCCCCGCCAACTTTGGATTCAATCCGGAGACGGCTGAAAATAACTTTTACCAGAAGCAGGATTCCCGATCCCAAGAAGAAATCCGACAATTGGCTCGAGCGGAATTTGATGGATTTGTAGCTCTGCTACGTGATCAGGGTGTGAGAGTGGTGGTGATCGAGGATACGGATTCGCCGGTTAAGACAGATTCGGTTTTTCCCAACAACTGGTTTAGCACGCATCCCGATGGGAAGTTAATTCTCTATCCGATGTTTTCTCCGAATCGCAGACTGGAACGAAGGAAAGAAATCATCGAGCGACTGATGCACTTGGGTTTTAAAGTGAATGAAATCATTGACCTGAGTTTTTTTGAGGACAGTGGGCAATACATGGAAGGCACGGGAAGCATGGTGATGGACCATCAGGCTAAGGTGATTTATGCCTGCTATTCCCAACGCACGCATCCTTTTCCTTTGGACTATGTAGCCAAGATTCTGGGGTACTCCGTGGTTGGCTTTGAAGCTTCTCAGGAGATCGACGGTGTGAGCAGTCAGATCTATCATACCAATGTGATGATGCACGTGGGTACCGATTTGGCAGTGGTGTGCCTGGATAGCATCCCCAAAGCTTCCGAGCGAAGAATGGTGCAGGAATCATTGACTAAATCCGGGAAGAAATTGATTCCGATTACGGCCAAGCAAAAATTCAATTTTGCGGGAAATATGCTGGAAGTAAGCAATGATGGGGGCGAAAAATTCACCGTGATGTCTCAAGCTGCCTTGGATGCGCTCAATGTGGGACAGATCCAGCAAATCGAAAAGTACACGACCATCATCAGTCCTGCTATTCCGACCATCGAAAAACTTGGTGGAGGCAGTGTCAGGTGCATGATGGCTGAGATTTTTTTACCGAAAACTCAGTAGTAGGAATCGCCCATGTGAGTGTCTCCACTCACGTGATTTCCCACTCCTAATCTTCCAATTCAAAATCTTTGCTTTTGTGAATGTCTCCGCTCAATTGATTCTCAAGCCACACACAGACAATGCAAATGATCCATTTGGGATGAAGTGAGTGGAGATATTCACTTCGGCAGAAAGCAAAAACATTATAAATTGAACCGTGAGTGGCGACACTCACGGAGGCGGAGATTTAAAACCATCAAAAAATACCCTATATAGGGTATTGCTCTGATTATTTTTTAGCTCTACTTTTCTGATATTCTTCAATTTAACCATAAACTTTTCTGAAAACTTATGAAATCAAACAATCATACAATCAAACCCTTTGGGGATTTCCCTGTGAGAAATTTGGAGATTTTAGCTTTTAGGTATGAATGTGGTATAACTAAGTTGAAAAAGAACTTAAGTCTTTTTGGACTCCTTATCTTACTTTTCGCTTGTGATAAGTTTAATACAGGTCAATTCCCCGAAAATCCTGTCAATCTTGGTGAACTTAACTCATCTTTCGATGATATAAATTCTGATATTCCATTTGTAAACCACGAGGTTCAATTGGTTTTTTCAACAAATCGTGGAAATAATCAATCTTTAGATTTTAATCTGATTGTTTCAAGTATTGATTTTAATTGGGATAGATCTGATGGAATACTTTTGGTTAATTCTTCAAACAAACTTTTCGATGCGAAATTTCAATCTTTTAGAGATATGGTTCGCAGAACAGAATCACCCGCCCATGAAAAGGGGCCTTACAGTTTTCTTGAAAGTGAAGGCAATCGGGTGCTTCTATTTAGTAGAGAAAATGATGGAGTTTATTCAATTTTTTCTGAACAAGAAAAACCATCTATCGGTGCAAGAATTACTCAAAATCATCAAATTTTGAATGAAAAGTCTAATGAAATGTACCCCTGTTTTTATGGGGAAGATTTTATAAAAGGAATTGATATTACACCTTCGCGTCCTGAAAAAATGATTTTTTCCTCTGATAAGGATGGTAAGTTTGATATCTATGAAGCAGCTATTCCAGTAGGTCAAAGCCCACTTCAGTTTCTTAGCCAAAGCAATTCAAAAACTATTCAAAAGCTGGCATTCAATACTTCCTCTAATGACCACATGCCTTTCGTCTATGGCGATTTGTTGGTCTTCTCTTCCGATCGACCGGGAGGATTTGGGGGGTATGATTTGTATTATTCCCAGAAAACTGCCAATGGTTGGACAGTGCCGATCAATTTTGGTCCAAAGATCAATTCCGAATTTGATGAATACAGGCCTGTCGTCTCTGAACAGCCAGAATTTAGCAATCGTTTGATGATCTTTTCCTCCAACCGTCCAGGGGGGTTGGGAGGATTTGATTTGTACTTCGTAGGGATTCCGAAGTTCTGAAAAAAACGATGGATCAGAAGTTACAATCATCACGTGAGTGTCGAGACTCACGTGATTTTTTTGTTTCTTTTAGACCAAGTGAGCGTGTTCACACACCTGTTTTTCGCTTTTCAACTTTCCAAACTGAGGTCAGCACTCACTTGATTTTCAACTCAGCTTTTGTGAATCCCAGGCTATTCATTTTTCCATTACCTGTCTAAAAGAAATTTTAAAATAATTTTACATGCTGTGAATGGAAAAACTCACTTCGGCAGGATGGGCGAAGGGACACTCACTTCGGAGGAGTTGCGTCAGACGTCAGTTTATTCGCTTCAAATCTTCAGGCAACGCATAGACTTTGATTCCATCTTTTACCATGAACGTCAAAATCTCCCGACCAATCTGCACTGATTCTATTCCTTTCACAGGGGTTGGTCCCAAATCAGTTACGACCTTGGTCGAAATCGAATACATTTTCAGATTTTCTCCATCGACCCAAAACAGATGTTCGTTGTAGAAACACATCCTTTGGTCGAATTGGAGATCCGCTTTTTGGATAAAATTCCCCTGATTGTCAAAAATGAAAATTCCCGTAGTCGGGACATTCATGAATAGGCGGTTTTTGAACTCCCGGATTTCGGTCACTTTCAGATCAACAGAATTTAAAATCAAATTGAGGGGCTGCGATTGGATGATGATCTTTCTTAGGTAATCCAGACTTTTCAGTGATAGGTCAGATTCATCCCAAATCCAGATGATGTTGTTGTTTCCCAAGGTTGCAGCTTTGGGGAGGGTGATGGTATTGAGTAATAAGCTGTTTTCGGCAATCGGGTTCAGGAAGCGATCCATGATTCGATACTCTTGAAGATCGGCCGAAAATGTGAAAATATTGACCGTCCAGGAAGCTTCCAATTGGTGAATCCTGGCTTGCCGGGTAGGAGAGAAGAGGTTAAGCTGCTTACCGGATTTGTTAAAAAGGTATACATCACCTGTAGCGTTACTTACAAAAATTTGGTCCCGTGTATCGAGAGAAACCAAATCTAAGTTATTCAACTTGATCTCTGAAATCGGGTTTCCGTACTCAAGTTTATCCTGAGCTAAAAGCACATTGGAGAGCAGCCAAAAAACCAGAATCAGTGCTTGCTTCATTTTTCGAAAGTCAAAAGTTTTCCACCTGCTGCATCAAACTCCAAATACGTATTTTGGGAGACCCACTCCCCCAGATTGAAGTAGGTCGATTTTTCACCAACTGGAAGCTCCAAGGGAAGGTGCCGATGTCCGAAGATGTAAAAATCATGATGAAATCGGGATTCCAGGTCTTTGCAATATTGCCATAGCCATTCATCTTCATTCATGAAGCGATTTTCATTTTTTCCCATGTTGGTGATTCGACTTCGGCTTGACCATGCTTTGGCAAGTTTAACACCAAGATCAGGATGAAGCCATCTGAACAGCCAATTTGCAAAGGGATTGGTGAAAACAGTTTTGAGGAATTTATATGAATTATCCCCCTGGCCCAAGCCGTCTCCATGTCCGATCAGGATTTTTTTTCCCTCAACAGATAGCACAATCGGGTGATGATAGACCGGTATTCCCAGCTCTCTGGTGAAGTAGTCTTTCATCCAGAGATCGTGATTTCCTGTGAAAAATAGGATGGGAACACCCTGCTCCCTGATTTGGGAGATCTTTGAGATGAATGGAATAAACCCTTTAGGAATGACTTCACCGTATTCAAACCAAAAATCAAAAATATCTCCTACCAAAAAGATGGCTGCGGCATCATTTGAAATCGAATCAAGCCAACGGATGATTCGTTTTTCTCTGATTTTACTTTCCGTTTCATTCGGTGCTCCCAAATGAAAGTCAGAGGCAAAATAGAGTTTTTTTCCTTTCAGAGAAAAGTCAAGAGGTGCAGCTTGCATGTAAATAGATAATGTCGTGGAGCAAAAATAAAAAAGCCCCGATTGGAACGGGGCTTTTGTACTTATTTTTCTGTCTTGACTTCCGGTAGCTCTACTTTTTCAATCTCGGTTTCAGCTTCTTTGGCCTCTTCTTTCACTTCTTCCGGGGCGATGATCACCTTGTCCTTCTTGTTGGTGAAGGCTTGATACGTCGTCTCCTTGTCGAAAGGCCGCTTTCCGATCAGTTTTTCCAAGTCAGCCTGGAATAGGATTTCTTTTTCCAAAAGCTCTTTGGCCAGAATCTCCAAGTGATCCCGGTGTTCTTTCAGAAGATCGAGTGTACGGGTATAAGCAGATTGAATCAATTTGCTCACTTCCTGATCAATCATCTCAGCGGTTGCTTCAGAGTAAGGCTTGGTCATTTTATAACCGTCAGCCTTGCTGTCATAGAAGGAAATGTGTCCTAATTTTTCATTCATTCCATAGACCGAAACGATGGAATAGGCCATCTTGGTGATCCGTTCCAGATCGCTCAGTGCACCGGTTGAAATTTTCCCAAAGATGATCTCCTCAGCAGCACGTCCACCCAGAGTCATACACATCTCATCAAACAACTGCTCTGTCTGATAAAGAAATTGCTCTTTTGGCAGGTATTGAGCATAACCCAAAGCCGCCACTCCACGAGGCACAATACTCACCTTTACCAAAGGATCGGCATGCTCAAGAAACCAGCCTGCTACAGCGTGTCCCGCCTCATGATAGGCAACAATTTTCTTTTCATCAGGGGAGATGATTTTGGTTTTCTTCTCCAATCCGCCGATCACACGATCCACTGCGTCCTGAAAATCCTGCATATCCACCGCAGTTTTGTTTCTTCTTGCGGCAATCAAGGCGGCTTCGTTACACACGTTGGCGATTTCGGCACCGGCAAATCCCGGAGTTTGGGCAGCCAGCTTTTTAGGGTCGATATCCTCAGCAATTTTGATCGGCTTCAAGTGCACTTTGAAGATAGCTTCACGGCCATTGATATCCGGCTTGTCGATGGATATTTGTCTGTCAAATCGACCCGCTCTCAATAAAGCGCTGTCTAGGACATCAGGTCTGTTGGTGGCGGCAAGTACGATTACACCGGAATCGGTGCCGAAGCCATCCATTTCTACAAGGAGCGAGTTCAGGGTATTCTCTCGCTCGTCATTTGAACCAGGCATTTGGCCCTTTCCTCTGGATCTACCAATTGCATCAATTTCATCAATGAAGATGATACAGGGTGCTTTTTCTTTGGCCTGCTTAAACAAGTCACGCACTCGTGCTGCTCCTACACCGACAAACATCTCGACGAAGTCAGAACCTGAAAGTGTAAAGAATGGTACTCCTGCCTCACCGGCTACAGCTTTTGCAAGCAAAGTTTTACCTGTGCCCGGGGGGCCTACCAGCAGTGCACCTTTTGGGATTTTACCTCCCAGTTTGGTGAATTTCCCGGGGTTTTTGAGGAATTCGACGATTTCCTGAATTTCTTCTTTAGCTTCATCCAATCCGGCAACATTGTCAAAAGTGATCTTGACTTTGTTTTCTGCATCAAAAAGCTGAGCTTTTGACTTACCCACGTTGAAGATTTGTCCTCCCGGCCCGGAGGGTCCGGCCATTCTTCGCATCATAAACCAGAAGAATACAAATAGCAAAATCAGGAACCCAAAGCTTCCGAAATAACTGCTCCAGTTTTCTTCATTGGTCACAGAAGCGCCAATCCTGCTTTCTTCAGGCATTTTTTCTTCCATAGCCTGAAAGTCAGTCTGAAACTTATCCGAAGTGGTCACTTGCAGCGCATAGTGTGGCCCTGTCGGATTGAAAAAAGAAGAATTGGATTCTAACTCAGTCTTGTATTTGGCGTTTTGTAAAGCGGCAGGTTTCAGGGTAACATCTACCCTGTTCATGTTTCGGACGATTACTACCTTGGCGACATCTCCGGACATGTACATATCTTCAAAGCGCTTCTGCGTGATATCAATCACTGCCCCGCGCTGTTGGATCCATGTCAATCCCAGAAGTACCATTACGGCAGCAATAATCAACCAAAGTTGAAAATTGGGTTTTTGAGGTGCCTTAGGGACAAAACTTTTATTCTTATTTTTTTCGCTCATCGCTTTTGTGGTAATTCTTTAAGATTATGCTAAAACGGATTAACCTTTTGAAAGTTTATTCGGGCATTTAATTCACTCGGGTGGTTTTGGCATCTCCCCAAAGCTCTTCCAAACCATAATAATTTCTTTTCTCTTTCAGGAAAATATGGACTACGACATCAAAATAATCCATCAAGACCCATTCGCCGTTTGATTTCCCCTCAACTTTTCGTGCAGGTGTTTCATTTACCTTTTGTATTTCGGCTTCTATTGATTCTGAGATTGCTTCAAGTTGCTTGTCTGAATTACCGGAACAGATTACAAAAAAGTCAGTTACTGAATTTTTTATTTTCCTAAGGTCCATTACTAAAATTTCAGAAGCTTTTTTTTCTTCCATTCCTTTGACGATCACCTTGCTCAGTGCTTCTGCTGTCATATATTGATTTAATATTACGGGACGATGTAAGTAACCCTATTAGCCCAACCGAAAAATAATGTATAAAATTCTTGCCAACACGATTTTTTTGGGGAAAGATGTTCTTTTCCTGCCAGAGTGTCACTCGTCTAATGACAAAGCTCTCGAACTGATCCGATCCGGGAAGGCCAATGAAGGTACAATTGTAATCTGTAACCATCAAACTCAGGGAAAAGGTCAGCGAGGCAACACCTGGGAAGCTCTGCCGGGTCAAAACTTGACCTTTTCAGTGGTTTTGAAGCCCGATTTTCTGGATGTGTCCGAACAGTTTTTTCTTAACATGGTGATTTCTAACAGTATTCGCAGAATGCTTCAAGACTACCTCCCTGACTTGAAAGTAAAGTGGCCCAACGATTTGGTAGTGCCTGACCGTGGTAAAATCGGAGGTGTGTTGATTGAAAATATTGTCAATTCATCCGCATGGGAATTTGCCGTTGTTGGAATTGGACTGAACATCAATCAACGGGATTTCCTAAACAAAAACGCCACCTCTTTGTCTTTGATTACAGGTGGACATTATGAACTTGAGGAGCTGTTAAAACTACTCGTTGCCCACTTAGAGCAAGGTTACATTTCCTTAAAAAAGGGAAAAATGGAAGAGGTTCGGAAGGAATATCTGAGTCATTTGTTTTTAAAAGACAGATGGGAAACTTTCACAGAAAGTGAAATCGAATTTGATGGAAAAATAGTCGGTGTTTCTCAAGATGGAAAACTTCAAATAATGCTAAAAGATGGTTCTGAGCGGTTTTTTGGCCTTAAGGAAATCACCTTCCCAAACCTTTAGCAAGTTTTCTATTCCCAAATTTAAGCAGTAACTTTGCTGTTCTTGTAAGAGTTTAATTCTTTAACTATCAATAACATGTCAGAAATTAAATCTGAAAAATTCATTCAGTACCGAGTAAAAGACATCTCACTTGCCGAGTGGGGAAGAAAAGAAATCAGGTTGGCGGAATCAGAAATGCCAGGATTAATGGCCTTAAGAGCCGAATTTGGCCCATCGCAGCCTTTGAAAGGGGCCAGAGTTGCAGGCTGTCTTCACATGACAATCCAGACTGCTGTTTTGATTGAGACTTTGGTTGCCTTAGGAGCAGAAGTAACCTGGTCTTCTTGTAATATTTTCTCCACTCAGGACCACGCAGCAGCGGCTATTGCAGCAGCAGGAATTCAGGTTTATGCCTGGAAAGGTCAGACTGAAGAGGAATTCGAATGGTGTATCGAACAGACCTTATTTTTTGGTGAAGAAAGACAGCCATTGAATATGATTCTCGACGACGGTGGTGACTTGACAAACATGGTATTGGATCAATACCCTGAGTTGGTTGCCGGTGTCAGAGGATTGTCTGAAGAAACTACCACAGGAGTACACAGGCTTTACGAAAGAATGAAAAACGGTACGCTTCCAATGCCTGCCATCAACGTGAACGATTCCGTAACCAAGTCTAAATTTGACAACAAATATGGCTGTAAGGAGTCCCTAGTGGATGCGATTCGTCGTGCTACTGATGTGATGATGGCTGGTAAAGTAGCCGTTGTGGCAGGATATGGTGATGTAGGAAAAGGTTCTGCGGCTTCATTGAAAGGTGCTGGCGCACGTGTGATTGTGACGGAGATTGATCCGATCTGCGCACTGCAAGCTGCTATGGATGGTTTTGCGGTAAAAAAGATGAAGGATGCCGTGAAAGAGGGTGACATCATCGTCACTGCCACCGGCAACAAAAACATCATCACAGCCGAACACTTCAAATCTATGAAAGACAAGGCGATCGTATGTAATATCGGCCACTTTGACAATGAAATCGATATGGCTTGGCTGAACAAAAACTACGGTCATACCAAAAATGTAATCAAACCGCAGGTTGACCTGTACGACTTGGAGGGCAAAGAAATTCTTGTTTTGGCAGAAGGTCGATTGGTGAATTTAGGTTGCGCAACAGGTCACCCGTCTTTTGTGATGTCCAATTCATTCACAAACCAGACTTTGGCCCAGCTTGAGCTGTGGGCCAACCACAAGAATTATCAGCCGGGAGTGTATGTGCTTCCCAAGCATTTGGATGAGAAAGTGGCAGCACTTCACCTTTCTAAATTGGGCGTTGAATTGGACACCTTGTCCGCTGATCAGGCTGAATACATAGGAGTGGAGGTTCAAGGACCGTTCAAACCGGAATATTACAGATATTAATTAACAGAGTAAGAGTTGCTTTAGAGAGGCCTCGAAGAAATTCGGGGCTTTTTTATGGATTTAACTGAAGCGATCTTCCATCTGGCAAAGTTGAAGTCACAACGGGATTGCAATTTATGCTCTGTTCGAACCGAACTTTATAATCTATGCTACTGGAGGGGCTTCTTGAGATGATCCAGTTCTCTTTTCCTCTTTGAGGCAATTCCCAGCCATCCCTGTAGCATGAGAAAGACTGTTCTTTTGCTTCTGTAATGACCAAGGAAAAATCACGCCCCGCAGGATTTATTCCTTCTATTCGTCCTCGTGTACTGAGCGCAAAGGGCCTTGAACCAAGCCTTGCCACGGAATAGGAAAAGGAGCCGCTGGCTACAAAACCAAGATTTTTTTCAAGCTCAACCTGTAGATTTTCAAAAGTTTCCTTGTTTTCATTGAACGAAGGATTTACAAAATATCTGACTCCGTCAATTAACGTCTTTCCAAAGAAATATTTTTCATAGGTCATCGACCAAGACGGGTTTGAAGTATTGGAAAGCGTAAAGTCCAGAATGATTTTGCCTTTTCTGAGTGTTTTATTCGGCTGCTGGCACTCCTGTGCATTAGAATAGTTCAGCTCAATGATTCTCGAACCGGGACTGAGGATAATTTCAGGGCATCCTGGTAATTCTTCCGGAAATGTCCTGAAATACTCAGTCAAGGAAATATTTCCGAGGTAACTGCTTTCATTTAATGCTTCAGAAAACCGAAAAAACTGATTCGCCTCCTGACTTAAGTCAGTGGCGATGTCTTTACTGACATCTTCTGTACAAGACCAAGAGAGGATCGAAGCTGAAATAAGAAGAAGGAATTTTTTCATTTGAATAGTGAATAATGAGATGCTTTCAATTTCAGCGCCTGATTGCTATCTTGGCTTTAACGAAAGAATTCAAAGGCATAAAATCTGGCCTGCCTTATTCAGGTAGATGGTTGCGAGATAATGGAAATAGACACTGAAAAACAAAATATAAACAGATGAAATGCCCATGATCCCGTAGGTACGTACGGGATCACATAGGGGAATGATTATAAAGGGCATTCCATGTGACAGCTAAAAAACAAATTATAAACACATGAAATCGAGCATGATCCCGTATTTACGGGATCACACACTGGGATGATTATCGACCATGCGAGATTCCATGTGACAGCTAAAAAACAAATTATAAACACATGAAATACCCATGTCGAAAGAGCGACACACAGGAGCATGATTATCTGGGGGTATTCCATGTGGCAATTAAAAACCAAATTATAAACACATGAAATTTAACGAAGGAATGCTACGTGAGGGAGCACTTAAAGGTAAAAACATTCTTGTGACCGGAGGTGGTACAGGTCTTGGTCGATCTATGGGTGAATATTTTTTGCAGCTGGGAGCTAATCTTGTCATCACATCGAGAAAACTCGATGTCCTTCAAGAAACTGCCAAAGAAATGATGGAAAAAAACGGAGGCAAAGTCATTCCTGTAGCCTGTGATGTCCGTGACATCGATCAAGTGGAGGCGATGTGGGAAAAAGCAAAATCCGAGTTGGGTCAAATCCACGTAGTACTTAATAATGCAGCCGGTAATTTTATCAGTCCGACAGAAAGACTGTCTACCAATGCGTTCAATACGGTGTTGGATATTGTACTAAAAGGGACTTCTCAGGTCACACTTACTGCCGGAAAGGATTGGATTGCACATAAACAGGCAGGAACATTCTTAAATATTGTGACAACCTATGCCTGGACAGGGTCTGGATATGTGGTCCCTTCTGCTGCAGCAAAGGCAGGAGTACTAGCTTTGACCCGCTCCCTTGCAGTAGAATGGGCAAAATATGGAATTCGATCCAATGCGATAGCTCCGGGGCCATTTCCGACCGAGGGTGCTTGGAGTAGATTGCTGCCGGGAGATTTGTTAAAAAAATTCGATCCAGCTAAAAAAGTTCCGGTGGGCAGAGTGGGTGAGCATCAGGAACTGGCAAATATTGCGGCCTATTTGGTTTCTGATTTTTCGGCTTATGTCAATGGAGAAGTAATCACAATTGATGGTGGGGAGTGGCTTAAAGGTGCAGGAGAGTTCAATAATTTAGATCAGATACCCCAAGAAATGTGGGATATGATGGAGGTGTCTAGAGGAAAAAAGCCCTAAGCCCCAGCATAGTTTGGGGCTATCTGAAAGCTAAATGGAAAATCAAAAACCTGTAATCATAATGGACCAATTCCACGTTCCCAGGATTCATTTTGATTCACAGATTCCTTGATACTTTTCTTTAGAGATAGATCGAGCTGTTTGGATTCTGTTTTTAGGATTTCAAGAAGTTTTCTGGATTCCGGAGTATGATGCTCCGTGTCCAGTATTTCCAAAACACCAAGGATATTTGCTACTCGCGCTCTTAACGAATGAGATTGTTGAAAAGCCAGGTCCCGCAGAAAATAGTGGTGCTCTCTAAGCCAGATTTCCTGCTTCTTTTTTTCGGTGATATCTATGAGTAATCCCTGCATTTTCTGGGGATGGCCTGTGGAATCCCAGTCGGTGGTTTTGCCAAAGCCCACGACCCATATTGTTTGATTTCCCTTGGATACAATCCTGAATTCCTTACGGAATGGCAGATTTCCGGGAGTTTTAAAATGTAAATTAAGATCCCTTAATAATTCCTGAAAATCGTCCGGATGAATGTGCTTTTGCCATGAAATTTCTTTCATGCTATGAATTTCTTTCTCTGAATATCCCAGCATTTGTGCCACTCCTCTGCTGATGTAATCTCTTTTGGTGCTAGGGTCAAAATCCCAAAATCCAAGTAGCTTATTTTCTAATAGAATATCTACCAGTTCATTCCCGTTTGTAGTGCCATCAATAAATTCTCCCAAACCTATGTTATATGGACGTAGTGGTTCAATAGGATGGCCAAGTCCAAGGCATGTCCCAAAGTCCTCGGTGATAAAGAAAAATTCCCATTTGGTCGAAACTGTATTTCCATCGGGATGATTGATTTTTTGTAAATCAACCAGAAAAGATTGATGGCTGCTTTTCCAAGCTTTTATTCGCTGATTTTCATATTTTGACCAGTCGGAGGCCAAAAAGCAATCTGCGAAATAGATTGGTTTTTCTTTGTGGTCAAAAAGTGACGGAATAGGCCCAATGCCGGAGTCAGAAGACATGACTTTCCCAGACTTGTCAAAAGTCACCTGGAGAAAATATTCAGAGGTAATGGCTAGATTGCTCAAAACCTGTATGGAATTCCAATCCTGCATTGTGCAAACTTAAATGAAATCTTCGTTTGAAATATGTAAACCAATAAAATTTATACAAAATACATTAAAATATATTTATAATGGAAAACAATCCGCTTTTTTTAAATCGCTCCTCTTTTGGAAATGCCCTTCATATTGGTAATATATTGTCCGAAAAGGAGGCGAAAACACTCTTGAACGATTGGGTGAAAAATGATAAACTCCAAATTCACATGAAGCAAGTGGGGCACTTGATGAAGGCTTTCGCCACTTCAAAGGGTTACGGGGAGCTGATAGTGCAGAAATGGTATTTGGCAGGTTTGCTGCACGATGCTGATTGGGACCAATGGCCGGATCAGCATTGCAAAAAAATCATTGAAGAACTCGAATCAAGACAAATTGACCCGGAAATCATTCGATCGATTGCCTCGCATGGGCCGAGATATTTTGGGGTAGAACCAATCTCTGAAATGGACAAAATGCTCTATGCTTTTGATGAGCTAAGTGGATTTGTCCATGCTTATTCTTTGATGAGACCTGAAGGCTACTTGGGAATGGAAGTGAAGGGCGTGAAAAAAAGATTAAAGGACAAAACTTTCGCCGCTCAGGTTAGTAGGGAAGATGTTCGGGACGGTAGCGAACGGGCCGGAATTCCCCTGGAAGAACTTATTCAGTTTGTGATCTCCAATCAGGGGGATGCTGACCTGAATTAAACCAAAAGAGGCTGTCTCAAAAGGACTGGTGGTGTCAACCTGACCCTTCGACTCCAGTCAGCCTGAGCGGAGTCTAAGGGTCAGTGTTGCAGGAGTCGAAGGCCATTTGCAGCGCAGCGAGTACAGCCGAATTTCGACTTCCTGCCTACCGCAGGCCATAGCCGTCAGGTTAAGGTTGTAAGTATTTCATTTAAGGCTAGTTTTCCTTTTTTCCTTTCGAGGTATAAAATTTTAGGAGTAAACTCTTTGAGTTGATCAAGTAAGATTATCAACTCTTTATGGCTTTTCAAAGCATTGATTAGATGATCCGATATGTTTTGGATCAGCCTGAAGTATTTCCAAACACTGCATAACACGTTGTTCTTTTGTAATACCTGATTTTGTAACCAATTGAAAATGGTCAGATTAAGAATAATCCAGATCAATTTTCCATAAAGCTGGCATTCAAACCGATGGATTTTTTTGGTGTTAATCTCGTCAATGGTAACCAGCGATTTCCAGGTTTTGAAGATCAGCTCGATTTGCCGGCGTAAGGAATATACTTTCCTGATGTCTTTTCCTTTCAGAATCTCAGCGGGAACATTGGTAACCATAATATTCAACCTTGCCCTTGCCTTAAACTTATCCGAAACCTTATTCCCTGTAGACTTTGCCTGTTTTGAGGTTTTTCGGAGTCTTTTCTCATACGCAGTCTCATCGGCTAGCGAAACCACAAGCCGAACTGGAACTCTTTCTTTTTTTCCCAGAAAAACATACACTTCCAGATATTCCAACTTATCTTTTTTGAGTTGTTTAAGGTAGGAGTTGATCTCCACTGGATCTTTTGAATTCCGTTCTAAATAAATATTCACCTGTGGTGTCAACCGGTTGAGGAAGTAGGCTTTGGCTGAGTGAATCTTGGAGAGAAACCTCAGGGTACAATAGCCCATGTCTCTGAGAAAAAGATCATTTTCCTGAATATCATGGGTAAAATCCGCTGAGTCTGACTGATCATTCATCACCCCGGAGGTTAGCCTGAGATCAAGACTTTTTCCACTGAGAAAATCATATTCATATTGGATACTGATCATCGAAGAGGAGTGATGAAGCGCCCCTCCGTACCCTTTGTACTTTGCAGAAAAAGAATCTGGGAGGGCAAACTTGGTAGAATCCTTAATCCGAATCCGGTTGAAATGGGTTTTGAGTGCCTGCTTTTCGCCACTATAACTGATCTTTTGAGTCAAAAGACAGTCGAGACACTTTTTTAGAAAGTCGACAGCGGGTGAAGCAAACCGGTCATGAAGCGACTGCTTTGTGATGTTAATCCCGAATTCCTGAAAGAGAAAGGAAGCCATGTCCAAGAGACTGAAATCTTTCCCCCGTTGATAAGAAAACATTAAACTCAACAGAAAACCGAAACCATCGAGCTTCGACTTCCTGATCGAATACCCGGCCTCTTTGGCCAAAGAATTGATGGATTTGGGGTTGAAATTTAAGAGAAATTTTTCTTTTAAAATCTGGTCTTTTTTATGTATAAACCATTGATTATCTTTAATTTATACCCTATTAATCCGTATATTGGGAGAAGAAAAAAGGCGACAAACCGTGAAATCGACCGCCTTTTTAAACTAAAAAAACATTATACAAATATGGGCAAAAGGAAGAAAGATCCCAATGGGGATCTACGTCCAAACCATAAATGAACTCGCTACCAGTGTTTTGGCTTGCTAAACTGACGGCTATGGGCTACCGCAGGCAAGTCTACCCATTCCGCCATCTGGGCGGCGAGGGGATGAGTCAGAAAAGGTTAGGGCATTTTCTTTAAAAATTCCTTACCCACACCACTTTTTAGATATTTCTCCCTTATTCTGGCGTTTTCGTGGGTCCCGATTTTTTCCAAATAAATCAATCGAAATGGAGCATAAGGCTTTGTGGCTCGGCCTTTTCCAGAATTATGCTCCTGAAATCGTCTTTCAGGGTTATTCGAAAGCCCTAAGTAGATAATTTTTCAAAAAGCTTTTTATAGCGTAAACGAAGAATTCTCTCATAAAAAAATACATCCTAATACAAAAAAGCCCACATTTCTGTGAGCCTTTGTACCCAGAGCCGGAGTCGAACCGGCACGAGTGTAACCTCATTGGTGTTTGAGACCAACGCGTCTACCAATTCCGCCATCTGGGCATTTCAATGATTCCCGATCCTTGCTGAACGGGCTGCAAATATGAAAACAAAATTGATTTCCTACAAACTCATTTGCCGACTTCCTGCATTTTTTTTGAACTCAATGCCTGTGGTTTTTCGGAAAAAAGCGCCCTGGTAAAGCTCCAGACTGATTTAAATAGCTCAGAATCACGATACTGATTGAGGGCCTCTTCGCTTTCCCAGTGACTGTAAGTCATGAAAATATTTTCCGAATCATGATCCTGCCATAATTCCAGATGCTGGCAGCCTGGAAAATTTCGAATAGAATTCTTATTTGCCTCAAAGTTTTCCAGAAAAGCAGGAACCGCCTCGGGTCTAAATTTCATTCGTACAACTCGTATCAGCATCAGGGTCCAAAGTTGATGTAAACCACACTGTCTTGCTTTAAGCCTAGCAAATTTCCGCCATGACCGTGATTGATCCCGATTTCCAATACATCCAGGCTGTTGAAAAAAGCAAAAGGATCACCGGCTTCCACCTGATCGTATCCGTTTTGAAGGCGGTCCACAGATTCCCTTCCAAACTGAATAGTAAACTTACCCGGATTCAGCTTTTCAAAAACTTCTTTTCGGATGTTGGTCAGCAGATTTCCGTAGCGATCGATTCGGATCACATGACCGATGATATGCTCCCTAGTGGCTTTGGCCTGTCTGGACATCAATTTGCGAAAACCAGTCAAAGGACCTCCAAAATCGTGAATGGCTGCTCCGCTGGCGACTTTTGCCGCAATCGGTGCTAAAATATCCCGGGTAGGGAAGGTGGAATCTTTCAAGTGGATATCTGCAAACTTCACCAGAATACCGGGATCCTGATCTGCCAAAAGGCTTAATATCCCATTGTTTGGACCCACAAAAATATGTTCCTCCAGTTTGACTCCGATATACCCTTGAGTCATTGTGCCGATAGTATTGATCCCTACCAGATGCACGGTTCCTTTGGGGAATTCCCGAAAGGTCGACCGAAGCACAAAAGCAGCATGCTCGATATCGTAAGGGGCGATACTGTGAGAAATGTCTATAATATTCAACTGAGGATTGATCGAGAGCATTTTGGCCTTCACGGCCGGAACGTAGTAATCTTTATCCCCAAAGTCAGAGAGGAATGTCACTAAAGCCATACAAGCAAGTCTATTAAAATTGTGTAATTTTGTTTGAGGGGAGCGAACAAAAATAGAAATTTTATTCTTTTGCCTTAAGGTAAACCTAAATCATAAAAAAGATTGGTCGAAAAAGTAATCACTTTAGAGAATGTCCCGTTGGCTGAGTTTTTGGGCACTGCCAATGAAAATATACGGCAAATTTCCCAAGCTTTTCCCCAAAGCAAAATTGTGTCCCGTGGCAATGAAATCCGAATCCAAGGTGGTGCACCGGAGATTTTGCGGATCAATGACCTGATCAATCTCCTGTTGGAACATTTTGACAGGTTTGGACATCTCACTCCCGAAAATGTCAAGGATTACCTCGATATCGAAGGGGTTCCCTTTGAGGAGGCCAACCGGGATCAAGTGATTGTCTTTGGTAACAAAGGGCTGGTGATCAAACCAAAGTCACCGAATCAGCGCAAACTGGTAGATGCTGCCATGAAAAATGATCTGGTTTTCGCCCTCGGGCCTGCGGGAACGGGCAAAACCTACATCGCTGTGGCTTTGGCAGTTCGGGCTTTGAAAAACCGGGAGGTTAAGCGGATCATCATCACGCGCCCTGCCGTGGAAGCGGGTGAAAATCTGGGATTTCTCCCAGGAGATCTTCAGGAAAAGCTCGATCCCTACCTGCGGCCAATCTATGATGCGCTTCAGGATATGGTGCCGCCCGAAAAATTAAAATATTACCAGGAAACCCGGGTAATTGAAATTGCTCCGCTAGCCTACATGAGAGGGCGTACCCTTCACGATGCTTTTGTGCTTTTGGATGAGGCTCAGAATACCACAAGTGAGCAAATCAAGATGTTTTTAACCCGAATGGGTCCTAATTCCAAAGTGATCATCACCGGTGATCAGACTCAGGTGGATTTGCCAGTCAGACAAAAATCAGGACTGTCTGAAGCTCTTCGAATCCTGAAAGATGTAAAAGGCATCGGCGTGGTAAGCCTGAGTGGAAAAGATGTAATCCGACACAAACTTGTGAAGGCAATCATCGAGGCCTACGAGGTGAATCAGGAATCAGAAGAACAAAGACGGTATGAGGCCAATAGTCGAAAAAATAACGAATAAGGAATCCTTTGATCAAGCCTTCAAAATCCGCGAATTGGTTTTCGTCATAGAGCAGGGGGTAGACCCGGCAGCGGAGTATGATGAATTTGAAAAGGAGTCCCGGCATTTTCTGGCCAAAATAGATGGAAAACCTGTCGGAACGGCGAGATGGAGATTTACTAAAAACGGCGTGAAATTGGAGCGTTTTGCTGTTTTGGAAGGAGCTCGTGGAAAAGGAGTGGGACAGGCGCTTGTTGCTGCTGTCTTGGAGGATTTGAAATCTACGCCGGAGGCTGCCGGTAAAACCAAATACCTTCATGCCCAGCTTTCTGCAATGCCTCTTTATACCAAATTCGGTTTTGAAAAAGTAGGAGATATGTTTGAAGAATGTAATATCCAGCATTACAAGATGGAATTGGCCTAATCATTGTCTAAATAAATTAAACCAACTAGTTTATTATGAAAAAAATTACGCTATCCGCTTTTTTTGTCATGGCACTCGCTGTTTCAGCGTTTTCCCAACAAGTCATTTCATCATCAGGCATTTCAAATCCCAATCTGGGAAATTTTGAAAATGAAGTAAAATTCAATTTCCTTAACCTGATTGTACTTGGGGCATTTGAGGTGGGCTATGAGCGATTTCTTAGCGAAAGTCACTCCCTTGATATTCAGCTTCATATTAATGATCGCTTTGGCTATAACGCGGAAGGTAATGGCAAAACATTCAAAACCAATTCTATCCAATCGGGGATGAATTTCTATTTTGGCAACAACCCTAATGGGAGATTTCATGTGTACCCTTTTGTGAAATTCAGGTTTGGGGATTATGAAGAATCAGCGCCCGGAGGAATTTCTACCACTGATATGGCAGCATTTATTTTGGGTGCAGGCGCGGGTTATAAGTGGGAAGTTTCTCAACATTTCGCATTTGGCCCTTATCTCAGTGTCGCGCGGAATTTTAGTGATGCTGTGTCTAGCAAATTCACAGGAGTTGAGCTGAATGGTGGTTTTAGCCTTGGTTATCGATTCTAATTCCTCTAAAAATTAATTATTCAGAGCCTTTCGAGGCTCTTTTTTTTGCCTATATTTTTTTACCTTAAGTTTAATTTTTTCAAAAAATGAGATTCGCTGACTTTCCATTTTTGAGGTATCTGCCATTTTTGATCGCCGGAGTTCTTTTTTCGCAAGCGAAAACGGATATCCCACTTTGGATTCCATCTACTTTCATCGCGGTATTGTGGATTGCTTATTTGATTTTGGCTTCGCAAAAGGAAAGTTCCGGACAATTGACTCCCGCCTTTTTAGGCTATTTGATGCTATTCACGGCAGGTTTATTGTTTTCGGAAATTCAAAAAAAAGGCTCCTATTATGTAGTAAATCATAATCTTGAGTATGCTCAATCCTATCTCGCCCGCGTGGAAAAATACGATCTGGAAAAGCCGAATTCCTTCGAAAATCTGCTAGAGGTCATCGCGGTAAGTGACAGTTTGGGTTGGAAAAAATCCAAGGGTAAGGTTTTGATTTATCACAAAGGCAAGCTGCCTTTTGTACCCGGTCAGGTAATTCTGGTTGAAAAATCTCCCGAGAAAATCCCTTCTCCGATTTTCCCCAACGAGTTTGATTACAGTGGTTTCTTAGCCAGAAAGGGAATTCATTTTCGTCAGTTTATCGGTGAGAAATTCGTCATTTTTGATTCCTCAGAAGTGGATCATCCCAAATATTGGCTCAGTAATTTTCGAAAGGAATTGGTTGGTATAGTCCAGACTAAAGTTCCTGATCCTGAATCACAGCAGATTGCAGCGGCCTTGCTTTTGGGTCAGAAGGAGAACTTGGACAAGGAAATCAAAAACGCCTATGCCGAGACCGGAACCATGCATATTCTGGCTGTTTCAGGGCTTCATGTAGGGATAATTTATGCGATTTTGCTTTTCCCGCTCAAAGGACTTCGGCTTAGATCAAAACAAAAGAAAGGCTATCTGTTTGCAGTCATAATTCTGATTTGGACTTATGCAGTTCTCACGGGTTTTTCTCCTTCTGTAGTGCGGGCAGCCACGATGTTTTCACTATTTACTGTCGGCCAAATGCGGGAGCGGAAACCCTCCTCATTCAATATTTTGGCATTTTCGGCTATGATCATGATCGTAATCAATCCCGATGTGATTTTCGAGGTTGGCTTTCAGCTATCCTATGTAGCAGTTGCGGGAATTTTGCTGATTCAGCCACTGATCGCGCGGTTCTGGATTCCTCCCAATATGGTTTTGGAATATTTTTGGCAACTAACAGCAGTAAGTATTGCTGCTCAGTTGGCGACTTTTCCGCTTTCGGTTTACTATTTCCATATTTTCCCCAGCTACTTTTTGATAGCAAATCTGGTCATTATTCCACTTTCATTTCTGGTGATGCAATTTGGGATTCCTTTTTTGGTGTTCAGTTGGGTTCCGTTTCTTGGGGCCTTTTTAGGTTGGGTTGTGAGCGGCCTGATCGGGGTTCAAAACTGGATTACCCGTGCAATTCAGCTTTTTCCTGGCGGCAATTTGGAGCGTCTGACCATTACATTTGCAGGGATGCTTCTGGTTTGGAGCATTTTGATCATCTGGGCTAATTGGGAGTTGGGCAACAGGAGAAAGCTTGTCTATAGCTCAATTTGCCTCTTTTTGATTTGGTCTGGGGATCGATTGGTCAGGGAATGGAATCAATCTGCCCAAGAAATGTTGCTATTTTCCGATGGAAAAGGAACGCTGATGGATCTCAAAATTGGGAGCAAGAATTTTTCTTGGAACGAAAATTTCCCAACAGAACAGATTAGCTTTTCTATTGACCCAAATCGGATCGCATTTCAGCGTCCGCAGCTTCCGGAGTCCACAGTGGCCTACAAAACCGATTCAGTGCTTACTTTTCCCATTTGGGATTTCAGCTATAATCCCACCTCCCAAAAAATTCACTGGGGCAGCGTAAAGCCGAAATCTGTGAGAGAATTCTCATTTTCTAAATTCAAAGAATTGCCTATTTCGGATTCGCTGTATGCAAAAAGTGGCGCATTTCAGATAGTTTTCTGACCGGCTACTTGGCAGTGGCAGATTATGCCTGTAATTTATACTCCCAAAGCCCAAATCAACGCATGGAGAATTCTGTACTCACCAAAATCAATCAAGGCATCGGATTTATCACGCTCAATCGGCCGGAAAAGCGAAATGCACTAAGTCCCGATCTAATCATTGAATTGGATAAAGCATTCTCAGCCTTCGAGCAGGATGATGAGGTAAAAGTGGTCATTTTGCAGGCTGCCGGAAAGGCCTTTTGTGCCGGTGCTGACCTGGATTATATTCAGCAAATGCAGTATTTTTCCTATGAAGAAAATTTGGCAGACAGCAATCGGCTGAAAGCCCTTTTTTCAAAAATCTACGAGTTCCCAAAAGTCGTCATCGCTCAAGTCCAGGGTCATGCCTTGGCCGGAGGCTGTGGCTTGGTGAGCGTGTGTGACTTTGCATTTGCAGCGCCGGAAGCACTTTTCGGATATACTGAAGTGAAAATCGGCTTTATTCCCGCCTTGGTTTCGGTCTTTCTTACTGAGCAGATTGGTCAGGCTAAAACAACCGAACTCTTGCTTTCCGGTGAATTGATCCCTTCCTCCAAATCTGTGGCTATGGGATTGATTACAGAAGTAGTTGAGGGTGAGTTTTTGGAAAAAAGGACGCGTGAATTCGCTGCAAAACTGGTTGCTGAAAATTCTGCTTTTTCCATGAAGGAAACCAAAAGATTGCTCCGAAGCTTGAATGAAAGTGTCCGGCATCAGGCATTGGACCTCGCGGCAGAGGCCAATGCAAAAGCCCGTGGCCATTCCGATTGTATCAAGGGGGTTGCCGCATTTTTAAGCAAGACCAAACCTAGCTGGTAATTGGAAACGAACCTCCATCTTATACTGAGGAATGTATTTGGGCTGGAAGATTTCCGTCCGGTTCAAAAGCAGGTCATCGACTCGGTGATGGAGGGGAAGGACACGCTTGCGCTTTTGCCGACAGGCGGAGGAAAAAGCCTCTGTTACCAAATTCCCGGATTAGCCAAGGAGGGGATTTGCCTGGTGATCTCACCCTTGATCGCATTGATGAAAGATCAGGTCGATAATCTGAAAGCCAAGGGAATTAAGGCTTCGGCGATCTACTCTGGGATGAGTTATCGTGAGATCGACACGACTTTGGACAATTGTATTTATGGGGATTTCAAGTTTCTCTACGTTTCCCCGGAGCGACTCAAGCAGGAGTTGTTCATCGAGCGCTTTCGGCAGATGAATATCAATCTGATCGCGGTGGATGAAGCACATTGCATTTCTCAGTGGGGCTACGATTTTCGTCCTCCTTATCTTGAGATTGCCGCCATCCGGGTTTTTCACCCCAAAGTAAATGTCCTTGCTTTGACCGCCTCTGCAACGCCTCAGGTTTGTGTTGATATTATAGAAAAGCTGGAAATGAAATCTTATCGGGAGTTTCATCAGAGCTTTTCGCGGAAAAATCTCAGCTACAGTGTTAGGCTGGTGGAAAATAAGCTTGAAAAAGGAATCGAAATACTTAAGCGAATCCCCGGAACTGCCATTTGGTATGTGCGAAACCGACAGGCGACCCATCAGATTGCCAAAGCGCTCACCCAATTGGGAATCTCGGCGGCGGCATATCATGCCGGACTTTCCAATGCAGATCGGGGTGATCGGCAGGAAGCTTGGAAAGCCAATAAAGTAAGGGTGATGGTCAGTACCAATGCCTTCGGAATGGGAATTGACAAACCTGATGTGCGGGTTGTCATTCACCATGACCTACCGGAAAATCTTGAAAATTATTATCAGGAAGCCGGTCGTGCCGGAAGGGATGGGGAAAAGGCCTTTGCTGTTTTACTGGCGAATGAACAGGATTTTGAGCAGGTGTTGAATCGATCGGCCTTGGTTTATCCTCCAATTGATTTTTTGAAACGAGTGTACCAATGTTTGGCTAATTACTTTCAACTCGCCGTAGGCAGTAACATGCTCAGCAGTTTTGACTTTGATCTTTCAGACTTTTGCCATACCTATGAGCTGCCTGTTTTGGAGACATTCTACGCGCTCAAAGTATTGGGGGAGGAAGGTTTCTTGGCGATCAATGAGAGTTTCTTTGCTCCCTCCCGGGTACACTTTCGTGTGGACCCTAGTCGCTTATATGAAGTGCAGATCGCCTATGCAAAGCTTGACCCGATCATCAAAATGATGCTCAGAACGTATGGAGGAAATCTTTTTTCGGAATACATCAAGATACAGGAAAGCAAACTTGCCAAATCCCTCGAGATGCGGGAGTCTGAGTTGATCAAGGCCCTTTTGGATATCCAAAAACTCGAGGTGATGGATTATGATCAGCGTAAAGACAAGCCGCAGCTTACTTTTCTGACTCATCGCTATGATGCAGGCAAACTTCCCTTCAACCATTCTAGGATTAAGGCGAGAAAAGAACTGACCATGGAAAAAGCCAAAAGCATGGTAGAATACGTAAATCAGGTTCGGATTTGCCGGACACAATTCATTCAGGAATATTTTGGAGAAAAGACAGATTCTGTATGTGGGATCTGTGATGTATGCATAGAAATGAAGAAAAGTCAATCTCCGGAGACCCAAGAAGACCGAATGAAGCTGAAAATACTTGAAACTTTAGCGGAATCGGGCGAGTTATCTGAACGGGTTTTGTTTGAAAAATTAAAAAAACCCGCTTCCGACGCCAACTTACGTCTGATCCGACAATTGATTGATCAGGATCAAGTGAGCAGATCTGCCGATGACATTCTTTCTTTAAAATCCCATGAGTAGTTTCCTTGATGATCTTTTCAAAAAAGTATTTAAGCCCTCGGATAAATCCCCGATGAGGCTGAAGGAAAACTTTTTGATAAAGGAATTAGAACAAACAGACCTCGATTTATGGATAGAATCTGAGGAATCAGCGCAGCTTTTTGCTTTGGTTTACAAAAATTACCATTTCAAGCGAACAGGGATTAACGGGCAACCACAGGTTCATATATTTGATTCTCCCTATGCCAATGGCTTCGCTGTGACCTATGAAAATCCATTTAATGCGAAATCATTTTCCAGGCTTTTCTTGGCTTTTAGCCAAAGGCTTCTAGCTTTGGGTTATGAGCAAGTCAGCCTGGATCGAAAATTTGAAGAAATCAACGATCGGGTAAAGGTGACTGAGAAGTTCTATTTCAAGCCTCCGATTCAGCTTCCGGCTGAAGGAGAATTGATCTCTCAGCTATACGGAAATGTCTCCTTGGAGAAAGTTACTATTGATAATGAACCCAGTTATATCAAATTACTGGCGACGGTATATTCCGATCGTCTTTATCAGGATGCCAAATCATTTGACCAATTGATGGATGGCATATTTGAAAAATATTGAAATGGATAGATTAGGATTAAGACAACAGCTTCAAAATTATCGGACACCCTATGAGGAAGAATCTGCTTTTATTGCGGATTTCTCGGAACTGACCCATGATCCGCTGGGCTACAAGCGGGAGCAATTGGAGGGGCACTTTACAGCTTCTGCGTGGATAGTGAACAAAAGCAGAACCCACACTTTACTTACCCTTCACCGTAAATTGGGTAGGTGGCTTCAGCTTGGCGGACATGCCGATGGAAATGAAAATCTGATCGAGGTTGCCCTGAAGGAGGCTGAAGAGGAGAGTGGTCTGACTTCGTTGGAACTTGTAGATTCTACAATTTTTGACTTAGACAAGCACATTATCCCCGAAAGACCTCATGTGAAGGAGCATTTTCATTTTGATGTGCGCTATCTCTTCGAAGCTGATATCAATGAACCCCTAATCATAAGTGACGAAAGTGTCTCTTTGGCGTGGATTACATTTGACTCAGTGGTGGACATGATCGGGTACAATCCGTCCATACTTCGGATGCTTGAAAAAACCAGTAAATCAGAAATTCTGCTTTGATGGAAGTGCTAGATCCGGCCAAACTCAAATCTCAATTTTCTTTTTCAACCCCGGTTCAGATCCGGTTTTCGGATATCGATGGCTATCTTCATGTAAACAATGGGATTTATTTCAGCTATTTTGAGCATGCCAGAGCAGTTTTTTTGTACACAGTGTGTGACTGGAATGTGATGACTATCGGGACGGTCGTGGGTAGAATCGAGATCGATTACATCCGTCCGATCCACTTGGAGAATAAGGTCGAAGCCCTGGTCAAGTGCACCCGAATCGGAAATTCATCTTTTGATCTGGAGCAATACCTGATAGGGACAGACAGCAAAGGCGAATCCCGGGTTTTTTCGAAATGCAAATGCGTCATGGTTTCCGTGGATATGAAAACGATGAAGCCGATTTCTGTCCCGGAAGAATACCGATTGAAGTTAGCTGTCTCTTCGCCTCAGTGAGTGCCTGCCTTCCGGTAGGCAGGTCTTCACTCACTGGTAAAGTTAGGTTCAATCACTGGAAATATACCGGTGTCCAAAAGGAAAAGCGCTTAAAGTTACCTTTCTCCTAAATCCATTTCCCCTATCTTTTTTGCCCCGGTGAGTGTCTCCACTCACCGGAAGGTTCAATCACTGGAAATATACCGGTGTCCAAAAGGAAAAGCGCTTGAAGTTACCTTTCTCCTAAATCCATTTCCCCAATCTTTTTGCCCCGGTGAGTGTCTCCACTCACCGGAAAGTTTATCATAAAAGGAATAGTACCTTAAGTAAATCTTCTCCTAAATCCATTTTCCCTATCTTTGCCGAAAATTTAGCCGTGATGAGATTATGGATTTTGGGCTTGCTTTGTGTTAGCCTTTTCGCCTGTAGCCCTAGTGAGGAAGAATTGCTGAAAGTAGGACTGGAAAAAATGGATACGCAAGCTTGGCCAGAGGCGGTGACTTATTTTGATCAGCTTTTGGAGAAAAATCCAGCCAATGCAACCGCCTTAAATGCAAAAGGTGTCGCACTTTTTCAGCAAGGGAAAATTCAGGAAGCGATTCCGGTTTTTGATTTGGCGATTCAGGCCGATTCCACTAGTTACAAAGCTTGGTTTAATCGCGGAAATGCCAAAATGGAGATGGAAAACTACAAAGCCGCTCTCGCAGATTTCAATATTGCCACGGCATTGGATGCAACGCAAACAGATATTTATTTCAATCGGGGTACAGCGCTCCTGAATATGGAAGAGTACGAAGATGCACTATTGGATTTTCAGACCGTACTTCAAAACAATCCAAACCAAGCAGAGGCTCAATTTAGAAAAGCGAAAGCCGAATTGGGAATGAACGATCCGATACATGGTTTGGAATCCCTTACCAATACCGTAAATCTCGACCCTAAAAATGCAGAAGCCTACTACCTCCTTGGTATTACTCGCATGAGTGCTTTGGGGCAGAAAAATGAAGGTTGTGCAGATTTGAAAATGGCACTTTCGCTGGGCTATGCCGAGGCACAGACTTGGATTACAGATTTTTGTGAATAAATGGCGGAAATCGGAAAAGATATTGAAAAGGCAAAACAACTTTTAGAGGAAAGAGACTTAGTTGCGATTCCTACTGAGACCGTCTATGGTTTGGCCGGAAATGCGCTGGATGCGGAAGCCGTGGCTTTGATTTTTGAAACCAAAAACCGCCCCTCATTTGATCCATTGATCCTGCATACTTCCTCGATTGAGCGCGTGGAGGATTTTGTGGAATCCTTTCCTGAAAAGCTTAAAATGCTGGCAGAAAATTTTTGGCCGGGACCATTGACTTTGCTTTTGCCGCGCAAACCGATTGTTCCCGATTTGGTGACTTCGGGTTTGGATCGGGTGGCTGTTCGGGTTCCGAAGCATCCCCTGACCTTGGCTTTGTTGGAATCCCTTGATTTCCCTTTGGCAGCACCGAGTGCCAATCCATTTGGATACATCAGCCCGACTGCGCCAGCTCATGTGGCCGCTCAGTTGGGTGAAAAGATTCCGTACATTCTCGACGGGGGTGCTTGTGAAGTGGGTTTGGAAAGCACGATTGTGGGATTGGAGGAAGATGAAATTGTGGTCTATCGATTGGGAGGATTGGAGGTTTCGGAAATCGAAAAGATTGTGGGTCCAGTCATAATAAAAGATCATAGCTCCAGTAATCCTCAGGCTCCCGGACTTCTGGAAAGTCACTATGCGCCTAGAAAACCTTTTATTTTAGGGGATCTGAGGCAATTGATAGCTGAAAATATAGAGGCAAAAAGCAATTTCGCCGTCCTGAGCTATTCTGATTATTTCCCCGGGATCTTACCAGGAAATCAGATTGCCTTAAGCCCAAATAAAAACCTTCACGAAGCAGCTAAAAATCTGTTTGCAGCCATGCGAAAGCTGGATGAAGGAAATTCAGCTGTGATTTTGGCGGAATTGATGCCTGAGGTTGGGCTTGGAAGGGCGATCAATGACCGGCTTAGAAGAGCGGCTGTCAAATAGTTAGCAGTTCCGAGTCACAGTCTCAATGATCAGTTCGCAATTGTCAGGTTGACACTTCGACTTCGCTCAGTGTGACAAAAGTCGAAGCCCAGTGAAGTTTGCTGTCTCAGTTTTCAATTAGCAATTTTTCAATTTTTGAATTTTTCAATATTTCAATCAAAACAATCGATTACGAAATCCAAATTCAAAGAATTCCCAAATTGATCCTTAGAAATGGCCGGATTTTGCCCGAAATTGGCTTAAATTCAGGCTCTTTTTAAGAGAAATCTTTCAAAACCCATTAAACAAATCCTATGAGTTCTACTGTAAAAAATGTCGATAGCCTGAGTTTTGCAGGTAAAAAAGCCCTTGTCCGAGTGGACTTCAATGTCCCTTTGAATGAAGATTTCACCGTTTCTGATGATACCAGAATTCAGGCAGCAGTGCCCAGTATCAAAAAAATTCTGAACGATGGAGGATCAGCCATTCTGATGTCTCACCTGGGTCGTCCCAAAGGAGGTCCTGAGGAAAAATATTCCTTAAAACACATCATTTCAGCTGTTGAAGCGGCATTGGGAACTCCGGTTCAGTTTTCATCTGATTGTATCGGAGCAGAGGCGGAAAGTAAAGCCGCAGCTTTGAAGGCAGGAGAAGTATTGTTGCTGGAAAATCTTCGATTCTACAAAGAGGAAGAAAAGGGTGATAAAGATTTTGCTGGGAAGTTGGCGAAACTGGGCGATGTCTATGTGAATGACGCCTTCGGAACTGCTCATAGAGCGCATGCTTCCACAGCGGTGATTGCGGAGTTTTTCAAAGAAAAAGTTGCCGGATACCTGATGGAATCGGAATTGACGAATGCGGATAAGGTTCTGGGCAATCCTGAGCGGCCTTACACTGCTATTATGGGCGGGGCCAAAATCGCCGATAAAATTCTGATCATCGAGCGATTGTTGGATGTGGTCGATAACCTGATCATCGGAGGCGGAATGTCCTATACTTTTGCAAAAGCACAGGGTGGATCAATCGGGAATTCCCTTTTGGAAGCTGATAAGATGGATTTTGTATTGGAGTTGATGGAAAAAGCAAAGGCTAAAGGAGTGAATCTGATTCTTCCTTTGGATACGGTGATTGCCGATGACTTTTCAAATACAGCCAATCAGGGTATGGCCAACAGCGGTGAAATTCCTGATGGATGGATGGGTTTGGATATCGGGCCAAAAACCCGTGAACTCTTCGGAAAAACAATTTTGGAGTCCAAAACTGTACTTTGGAACGGTCCAATGGGGGTTTTTGAGATGGAGTCTTTTGACAAAGGCACTAAAGCAATCGCAGAGTATGTGGCTGAAGCTACCCGAAATGGAGCTTTCTCGTTGATCGGTGGTGGTGATTCGGCTGCTGCGGTCAACAAGTTTGGCTACACCGATCAGGTTTCCTACGTTTCCACAGGCGGTGGCGCATTGCTTGAGCACATGGAAGGCAAAGTGCTTCCCGGAGTAGCTGCCTTGGCAGAGTGATTTGTCACCAATGGACCTGTCAGGTTTTTAAAACCTGACAGGTCTGGAATAAAAAAAGTCTCGCTTTCGGGCGGGACTTTTTTGTTTTAGGCTTATAAAACTTTTCCAAAGTTTTGAACTTTGGAAAAGTTTAAAATTCCGGGATAGTTTAAAAAACCACTTCGGCCAGCACCGGAAAGTGATCTGAAGGGTATTTTTTCCCATAATTGTCTGTCAGAATCCCATGCCTGATGACCTGTATTTTTCCCTGAATAAAGATATGATCGATGATCCCATCAGGCATTTTGTTCCAATCAAAGCTATTGAAAGTCCCTTTTGGACCATAAGCAGGGATTTTTGAAACCAATCGGGCATCTTTCCAGCTTGGATCTGAGGTGATAGTAGCATAAGCCGGATTCTCCGGTGTGACATTAAAATCTCCCATCAGGATGACAGGAAGATTTTTGGTGTTGATTTCTTTGACTTTGGCGACAAGAAGTTTGCTGCTTTCTTCGCGTGCCTGCTGACCGATATGATCGTAGTGGACATTGAAGACGTAGAATTTTTTACCTTTCTTATCTTTGAATCTGCCCCAGGTACAGATTCTGTTGAGGGCGGCATCCCAGCCTTTGCTTGGACTGTCAGGGGTGGGAGAAAGCCAAAAAGTACCCGAATCTTCCAGCTGATACTGTTTGGGATCATAGTGAATGGGGGAGAATTCTCCTTTTTCCTTCCCGTCATCCCGTCCGACTCCGATTGATAAGTAGCCCAATCCCTCATTGATTTGTTTCAATTGATGAACGAGTGTTTCCTGCGTCCCAAACAGGCTGATTTGGTGGAATTGGATCAGGCTTACCACATGAGGCAATCGGTCTTTCCAGAGATTTCCTTCATCTCCGGGATTATCCCAGCGAATATTGAATGTGGCGATCCGGTGACTTTGTGCCAGCAGATTTTCTGAAAAACCAAAAATCAGGGTGATTGTCAACAACAGGGTGGAAAATGTCTTTTGAAACATAAATCAGGAACTATTTCGTGGAAAATGGCTTAAACTGTTTAAAGTTGCATGGTAAATTGAATATATGAAATCGAGCGCATCGAAAATGTTACAATAGGATTGTTTTTTACCTTGCGAGATTCCATGTGACCAATAAAAACAATTAAAATCACATGAAAACCTTTTATCCCAAAGACCTGAGTACAGCCGAAGTCCAGAATTTACTTCAGGGTGCAGTGACACCCCGACCGATAGCTTTTGCAAGTACAGTGGACAAAGCTGGAAACGTGAATCTGAGTCCGTTTAGTTTTTTCAACATGTTCAGTGCCAATCCTCCGATTCTGATTTTTTCGCCCTCCCGAAGAGTGCGGGATAATTCTACCAAGCACACGCTCGAAAATGTCCTGGAAGTTCCCGAAGTGGTGATTCATATCGTCGGTTTCGATCGGGTAGAGCAGATGTCATTGGCCAGTACCGAATATCCAAAAGGGGTAAATGAATTTGAAAAAGCAGGACTTACTCCAGTCAAGTCAGATTTGATTGCGCCGCCACGGGTAAAAGAAGCGGCGGTTGCCCTGGAATGCAAAGTAAATGAAGTGAAGTCTTTGGGCATTGAAGGTGGTGCGGGAAATCTTGTTATCTGTGAGGTGGTAGCGATTCATATCAATGAATCTGTTTTGGATGAAAAAGGAGCCATCGATCCGTTCAGGTTAAGTCCTGTGGCAAGGTTGGGCGGAAGTTGGTATTCCAGAATCACTCCGGATTCGCTTTTTCAGATCCCCAAACCGCTTACAAATCTGGGAATTGGGGTAGATCAGATTCCAGGGGAGATCCGAAACAGTCCTATTTTGACCGGGAACAACTTGGGTAGACTGGGCAATGTGATGGAATTACCGACCGTAGATGAAGTCATTGAGTTTTCGAATTCAGAAGAAATCCGGGAAATGCGAATTCGGTTTAAAAATGATCCGGAGTCTTGGATTGACCACCTTCACCTTAGAGCAAAGGAGGAACTTGAAAGTGGAAATGTTTCTACTGCGTGGAAATACCTTCTGCAGAAGCAATAAAAAAACGCTCCAAGATTTTTGATTCTTGGAGCGTTCGATTTTTAGTCCGGATTTTTCATGTGTTTATAATTTGTTTTTTAGCTGTCACATGGAATGCCCTTTTATAATCATTCCCCTGTGTGATCCCGTACCTACGGGATCATGGGCATTTCATCTGTTTATAATTGATTTTTTATGGTCAGATGGAATCTCGCATGGTTGATAATCATCCCAGCGTTTGACTTTTTAGTCATGCCTGTCCGCCCCAAGCAAGCTCGATTTCAATAAATCAATCGGTTTTTACCAGGATATGCGGATATCCAAATTTGAATTATACTTAATATACATATACTGAACTTTGCCAGTAGTATTTGATCAGACTTAAAATTACCTGAAAAGACCAAATGTTAGGCTTCATCGGACATCGGACACCCGACATCCGGCCCAATGGAGTTATTAAATTTGCTTCCTGACAGTATTGTGTTTAATCAGATTACTTAATCACGATATCCTGGGGCATTCTCACCTGAATACCCTGATAGTTTTGAAGCTGTTTAACTTTCTCGATCAGGTGGAAATTTTCTCCCAACTGAGCCTGCAGAATTCTTGCCTGTACTTTATCACCAAAGGAGCTGAACAATTCCTCAACCCATGTTTTTTTCGCAGGGTAGTACACTACGCGATAATCGTCTCCTGCATCAATTTTTCCTGCAGCAATCTCAATGGCGGTATTCAATCCACCGAGTACGTCAACCAATCCTCTTTCCTTAGCCTGCGTACCGGTCCAAACACGCCCTGAAGCCACTTTTTTCACCGAATCAGGATGCATTCCGCGACCTTCCGCCACTCTTGAGATGAAGGTCTCATAGCCATCTTCGATACTTGACTGGATGATGGTTTTTTCGACTTCCATAAGTTCACGCGTAGGATTCATGAAATCAGACAGCTGACCTGTTTTAACGACATCCGTGGTCACCCCGAGCTTTTCATTCAGTAATCCTTTGACATTGAACCACAAGCCGAAAATCCCGATCGAGCCAGTGATGGTATTGGGCTGTGCCACAATGGTGTCGGCAGGAGCGGAGATGTAATATCCTCCTGAGGCTGCCACTTCGCCCATGGACACGATTAGGGGCTTTGCCTTTTTAGCCTCCGTCATCTCTCTCCAGATGACATCTGAAGCTACAATGGAGCCTCCTGGGGAATTCACCCGAAGGACAATGGCTTTGATATCATCATCTTTTCTGGCCTTTCGGATTTCCTTTGCAAACTTTTCAGAACTGATGACACCTTCCGCATTTCCCCCGACGATGTCGCCTTCGGCTATGATTACTGCTATGCGGTTTTTGGAAGTGATATTTTTGGATTTCACTACAGATCCGAGATCTGTGGCGTTTATTGTAGAAATGTCATCGTCTTTTTCCAATCCGAGTTTTTCACGCAACTTGGCATGTACTTGATCTTCATACGCCAAGGCAGTGGCCAACTTATAAGTCACCGCATCCTGGGGCTTTCGAATAAGCATTTCCTTGTTGATCTTTTGCAGACTGTCCAAGGCAATTCCACGGGATTCAGCAATTTGTGCAACCGCCAGATTATTCATATCGTCGAGAAAAAATTGTGTCTGAAGTCTGTTTTCTTCGCTCATTTTTGTCAAAATAAAAGGCTCCACGGCACTTTTAAATTCACCGACCCGGAATACTTCCGGCTTGATTCCCGCTTTTTCGAAGAGTCCTTTGAAAAATATTCCTTCGGTTGAAAAACCGTTGAAATCAATTGCTCCCAGCGGATTCAGGTAAATTTCGTCTGCAACGGAAGCCAAAAAATAACCCCCTTCGCTGTAGGCTTCGTCATAGGCGACGATGAATTTTCCGGATTCTTTGAAGTCGAGAAATGCTTCTCTGAGTTCCAATAAATTTGCCTGACCTGCCATAATAAGACCAACATTCAAGTATATTCCTTTGATACTTTCGTTGGTTTTAGCTTCAGAAATAGCCCTTTTTAAATTGATCAAACCGGCGCTCATATCGGGGCCAAAAGGATTTCCAAATGCACCCAAATCGAGCTTATCTTCAGCGGTTCTTTCTACGAGAGTCCTCCCATTCAAATTCAAATGAAGAATGGAATTTTCTTTTACAGTCACTTTTTGATCCGAAGAGGCTGCAATCATTCCGATGATTCCAAAGAAAATGAGTGTACTTAGGATGGTAAAAATGAAAAGGCCGACGATCACGGCCAGTACATTGCCTAGAAATTTCATACATGTATTATTTGAATTCGAAAATTGCCCATTTTAATTCACCTTTACAATTGTAAAAGTGACAAGCGATGCAAACTGAGGTTGTGTTAAGTTTAGGAGGAAACAAAGGTGATCGGGAAAAGTTGCTTTTTCGTGCCATTGAGGGATTAAATGATCATTTTCAATTGCTGAAAGTTTCCAAAATCTTCGAAACCTCAGCTTGGGGTGGAGTTGCCAAAGGGGATTTTTTGAATCAACTTGTCATCATTTCTACCGAATTCGAACCAGAGGATGTACTCGAAATCATTCGGGAGATTGAGACCAACCTGGGCCGCACTCGAGAAGAACCTTGGGGAGATAGAACCATGGACATTGATATCTTATATTATGGTGAGAAAGTTATTAATACTGGAAAGCTGGTAATCCCACATCCATTTATTGAAGATCGCAGGTTTGTATTGGTTCCTTTGGCTGAGGTGTTACCTAAGAAAGAACATCCGATTTCAGGAAAAAATACCTTGAGGATGCTCGAAGAATGTAATGATTTGAGCCAGGTGAAAATCTGGAAAAAATAGCATCCTTTTTTTATTCAAAAAAAATCCCGCCACTTAGGCGGGATTCACTGTTCTTAGATACTTGAAACCTCAGCTTCCGGATGGATTTTTTTCACCAACCCCTGAAGTACTTTTCCCGGACCACATTCTACAAACTGCGTTGCACCGTCTTTGACCATATTTTGCACCGACTGAGTCCACTTGACCGGGGCAGTAAGTTGCATGATCAGATTTTTCTTGATTTCATTCACATCGGATACTGCTGTGGTGCTTACATTTTGGTAAACCGGGCAGATCGGTGTAGTAAAGTGAGTTTCCTCGATGGCTTTCTGGAGTTTTTCACGGGCAGTTTCCATCAGAGGGGAGTGGAATGCACCTCCGACGGGCAGGGGTAGGGCCCGCTTGGCACCTGCTGCCTTCATTTTTTCACATGCGAGTTCAATTCCTTTGATAGAGCCCGAAATCACCAACTGCCCCGGACAATTGTAATTCGCCGGAACGACAATCTCATCCTTGAATTCCGAACAGATTTCTTCCACTTTTTCATCAGGCAGTCCGAGGATAGCCGCCATAGTTGATGGGTTGATTTCACAAGCTTCCTGCATCGCCAGAGCACGTTGATAAACCAGCTTTAATCCGTCTTCAAAGGCGAGGGTTCCATTGGCTACCAATGCAGAGAATTCACCCAATGAATGCCCTGCCACCATTTCCGGAGCAAAATCAGGAGTGGTCTTGGCAAGTATGACCGAGTGGAGAAAAATAGCCGGTTGCGTTACTTTGGTTTGCTTGAGCGTTTCATCTGTTCCTTCAAACATGATTTCTGTGATCCTAAACCCCAGAATCTCATTGGCTTTTTCAAAAAGGGATTTTGCATCAGGGTTTTCTTCATAAAGGGACT
This sequence comes from Algoriphagus alkaliphilus, assembly GCF_900103735.1. Taxonomy (GTDB): domain Bacteria; phylum Bacteroidota; class Bacteroidia; order Cytophagales; family Cyclobacteriaceae; genus Algoriphagus; species Algoriphagus alkaliphilus. The sequence continues at coordinate 35,424 of NZ_FMXE01000020.1, forward strand.
TCCCCATGCCTGGGAATTGGGCGCCTTGGCCCGGAAAAACAAATGCTTTCATTCGTTAATTTTTGGTTCGTGGCAAATATAAGTCTTTTCTACTTTTCACTTTTTCTGGAGTTACTCAGGGAGCTTCGAACCACAAAAATTATTTCAAGTTAATTTCAATTTCATTCATAAAAATAATTAATGGTTAACAGATAAAATATAAATAAAAATTATAAAAATCTACGTCGGACTTTTGCGGCATGGATTTTCAAATTCTGATTAACAATTTAACCAATCCCAGTTTGCTGTTTTTCATTCTTGGGATTCTTGCAGTCAAACTGAAAAGTGATCTGGAAATACCAGGTACCAGTGCAAAGTTTATTGCACTTTATTTGATGCTTTCGATTGGGTTTAAAGGAGGGCAAGAGCTTTCCCATAGTGATTTTAGTTCTGAGATAGTTTACGCATTGATCTTTGGCGTAATTCTGTCTGCAACAGTCCCATTTTATACCTTTTTTCTTCTCAATAAGCGATTGGGAGTGGCCAATGCCTCGGCTATTTCAGCCGCTTACGGTTCAATTTCTGCTGTGACTTTTGTCGCTGCGGTAGCATTTTTGGATATGCAAGGTGTGACTTTTGGAGGGCATATGGTGGCAGTGATGGCTTTGATGGAAGCTCCGGCAATTATTTCTGCGGTAATTTTGCTTCAAAAATATTCTGAACAGAAAGAAAAAGGGGGAATCCGAAAAATAGTTTTCCATGCGTTTACCAATGGTTCCGTGCTTCTGATCTTGGGGAGTTTAGGGATAGGATTTATAGCAGATGAAAAGCAAGCTGAAGGAATCAAACCCTTTGTGACAGATCTATTTAAAGGATTTTTGGCAGTTTTCCTCCTTGATATGGGGATCAACAGTGGCAGAAGGCTTAAGTCTTTTTTCAAATACGGTTATTTTTCTACGGTTTTCGCCATTTTGATTCCCCTAGTCAATGGCAGTATGGTTGCCTTCCTTACTCATTGGATAGCGCCTGAAGCGGGAGACCGGCTAATTTTTGCGATTTTAGCAGCTTCCGCATCTTATATCGCTGTGCCTGCAGCAATGAAATTGGCCAATCCCAAAGCGGACGAAGGGCTCTATGTACCTATGGCATTGGCCATCACTTTCCCTTTCAATCTGACTTTCGGCATGCCGATCTATTGGATGATTATCCAGTTATTTTGAGCTGAGAGGTTGTTTAGGAAAGAAACTTCATCTTTTCTTCAGGTGATGGAAGTCTGCAAGTGTTCTTCTTTCCAAACCATCGGTAGCGATTTCTGCCTATCCAGTCGTAAGCCCCATCTCTTATCGCTGAGGGCAAAATGATAAGTGTGTAGAAAAGTGGCCACAATCCTGGAAGTTTTTTGGCTATCCTTAATGCGGCAGTGCTTCGGAAATAGATTTTTTCATCTTCGATAAGAACCAACGAATCCAGATATTCTGGATTGACCTCATATCGGGAAAGTAGTTTTTTGCCCGCATCCTCCTGCAATGCTCCCAGTAAAAACTGATTCTTAGTATCCCGTTTTAGGATAAAATCAATGGAAGCATTGCAGAGGTTACAGACTCCGTCAAAAAGTATGACAGATTTTTCTGAGGTCATCTCAGGATTTGGATAGTGCCTTTCAAGCTGCGTGTTCGCTGTGTCGGATCAAGAACATCAAAGGTGACTTTTCCGGAATAGAAGTAGGTGCTTGCAGGCAATTCATTTCCGTTTTTGTCCCGACCATCCCAACGGATGAGGGGGTCATTTTCGTTGGAAGTTAGACTGTTGTAGCTGAATACTTCCACTCCCCATCGATTGACAATGAATATTTCAACCCCCAATACGAATCGTGGGCATAGTGAAAAAGGATTGTCGAAAGCTATAAAGGTATCGTTGTTCCCGTCACCATTTGGCGTAAATGCATTTGGAAGATTATACACAGGACAATTGTCCACGCATACCACATTACTGGCTGCACTTTCATTGCCCGAACGGTCCACAGCAGTGATGTAATAGCACCCACGATAATTAGGGAGATTATTCAGCCTTGCACTCAAACTCAACGAAGAATATTGCCCTACCAAATTAAAGGTTCCTTCTTCCCCGTCTGGGGTGAAATAAAGTTTGTATCCGCTCAATTCGTCGTCGCAATCTCCAGTGAAATTTGGTTTCCAACTCAGATTATGAACAAAGGAGTTACTGTTGCAGGGCTGTTCGGCTACATAGGCAGAGCACTCGGGACCTTCAAATGTCAGGACAGGAGGACAAGGAAGTCTGTTATCATCCGGCAAAGCACAGGTGATTTGAGATTTGTTTTCCAATGGATAAACCAGCCCTGCGACGTTGTATGCTCCTTTGGTTATCACGTAGTAACAATACTCCAATTCCTTGATTAAAGGTTTGCCGTTAAAACTTCCGTTATCGAGGTACTTAAATCCATCTTTGGTTACGTCTACTTCTGTAATTTTCACAAATGTATCAGCATCAGCGGCGGCAGGATCAGTCCTATTTCGATATACCTCATGCTTGAATTCTGAAATTTGGTTGTTCCAAGGTACATTAAACGTCCATTTGAGTTCAATTGCTTCATTGATTATGGTTGGCTCCAGTCGCACTGATGAAGCGGATGAGGAGGTGTCAATCTTGACATTATTATCCAGTAAGACTACCCGATAATTGTAAACCAAGTTTTCAGTATTCAATCCGCTGTCGGTGAAAAGCGTATCTGAGGTGACTCCCAAGGAGATCCTGTTGGTGTTTCCCGTGAACCCTTCACTCCTTAATAGCTCATAAGTGTAAGGCCCGGGAAATTGTAATTTGTCAATATCATAAGGCGGAGTCCACTTGATGAAGATTTCTCCAGTGGCAGGATCAGTTTCTTCAATACTGACATTGGTGATGATCGGTACGTCCACATCAATGGTAATACAGATTTCTTGCGACACGATACTTTCTCCTGATCTAGGTTGAGGGAATCCTGCCACCAATCGGTAACAATAGGTATTGCCCGGAGCAAGTCCTTCTCCGCCGTTCGAATCATTGAAAGAGAAGGTGGCCATATTGGTGATTCCGATCAATTCATATCCTGCACGAATGCCTGTCTCACAACTGTCAGGTTGGTAGGGATTGGAATTGATTCTTCTCCAAATTTGCATTTCGCTGGCTGAGTTGGCACAGACATAGGGATCCCACTTTAAATTCACATTTCTTCCCGGCAATTGTTCGATTTCGTTCCAGACAGGCGGGGGGCCGACGATTTTGATCCGCCAAGTTTTAATATCAACTAATTTTGGTCCCGATCGAGGCTGATCTGTGATTCGTACCCGAACCTCATATTCCCGGGCTCTGACGTGGTTACAGACTGTTTGCCATTTGAAATTTACTATACCGGGCTGAGGTTGAAATTTACTCTTTGGATCATAAGTTGCCGGAGAGGTAGTAATCTCAATTGGTTCTCCAAAAACTTCAATTTTTATGGGATCACCGTCCGGGTCTGATCCTTGGATGATGTTTTGGATGAGTGTACCTGCTTCCACGCAGAGATCGGGAGGTAAAATTAGTACAGGACGTCGATTATTGGAGTTTTCGATGATGATCTGCATGTCCCGGACCACATACCCGATTTGAATGAATTTACCATCAATTTTTCTCCATTCAATGATTCGAAAGGCTACATTGAACTGGCCGGCAGTGCCGGGAGCGTCCCAAATCAAATCACCGAAAATCGGATCAATTCTCAAAAAAGCAGGAGTCGTTCCGTTCTCTTGATTTCTGCTGAATTCAGGGCTGGCAGGACTTCTGTAATTATTTACCGGCCTTTCAAATTGCTGCTTAGGTATGTCCATCGCATAGGAAAGACTGTCACCATCCGGATCGTATGCCCCCGGATTGTGAATGTATCTTACGTTTACTGCTCCATTGTCCACCGGAGGAATAGTCAAAACCGGGGAGTTATTTACACCAAAAAAAGGATCAATATTGATTTCAGTTTCCACGTAGAAAGGGGTGTCCACCGAATTATCCATATTCAATGTCAGGTCATTCCGATTAAATTCCTGAAAGCGAATTTTATATTTCCCCGGACCCTGGAAGGTATGGGTGATGACGAATGTGTTTTTTTCGATTTGATCTCCAAGATTTTCAACCAAAGAAAAATCGCTCTGGGTGTTTAGACCTTCTACTACTCTTCCATCTCCAAAATTTATAGTTCCCGGGCCAAATATGACACTTGAGCGGGTATCAGTATATCCTACCACTGTGATTCGATAAGTGAGTGTTTGAACGGAAATTCGCTCGGCGATAATTTCACCTGCTCGGATGTGTGTGGCAAAAGCTGCAGTAACACCTGTGATCAGGTAAATAAAAAAGAGTCCTAAAGAAAATTTGAATTTCATATTTGGTCGACTTTGCTAATACTTTAACTGAAAACGTCAAAGGAATTCTAAATGTTAATTCCTTTTTCTTCAGTTTAGATTTTTATACTATACGAAATAACAGGAAGTAAGGAGAATTTCACGGGAAATTCAAACAATAAAATTAATCAGGATGTTAAAAGCTTGAATATGTAATAAAAGATAATCCGTTTTAAAGGCTATTTAGAACCTTTTAAAATAAGAGAAGGGAATTTGATTTCATTGTTTGCTACCTGTTCCGCATGTAAATTTGGCAGCACAAATAATTAAAGACTTTCGTTCTAAACTAATCACAAATTTGTATGAGTTGGGTTACAAAAACATTGAAAAGCACCCTCGGTAGAAAGTTGATCATGGCCTTGACAGGGCTTTTTCTGATTCTGTTTTTGACTGGCCACGTATCAGGAAACTTATTGTTATTTAAAGGAGATGGAGGAGAGGCATTTAATATGTATGCCAAATTTATGACCACCAATCCTGCGGTAAAGCTACTTTCTTACTTGACTTACATTTCAGTAATCGGACATGTCATTTATTCCATTACATTAAATAGACTTAATAAATCGGCAAGGCCTATTGGCTATGCGGAGTCTGGGGCATTCACCAACAGTACTTGGTCATCACGCAACATGGGGATTTTAGGCACGATCATATTGGTGTTTTTAGCAGGGCACCTGTATAGTTTTTGGTTTCAAATTCATTGGGGAGATGTGCCTATTGTGACTTACGCCGGAGAAGAGTACAAAGACCTATACAGTGTGGTTAAGGTAGCTTTCCAGCAAGAATGGATGGTAGCACTCTATGTTGTTGCGATGACATTTTTAGGTTTTCACTTATCTCATGGATTTGCTTCTGCCTTTCAGACTCTAGGCTTAAATCACAAAAAATATTCTCCTGCTATCAAAACATTGGGCAGCATTTATTGCGTTTTGGTGCCGGTTCTTTTCGCCAGTATGCCGCTTTATATTTATTTCACGAGCTAATTAACAGTTCCGTATGATACTAGATTCCAAAATACCTGCTGGTCCTTTGGCTGAAAAATGGACTAAGCACAAGTTTAACAGCAAGCTGGTCAATCCGGCAAATAAAAGAAAGTACGAAGTCATTGTTGTGGGGACAGGCCTCGCAGGTGCTTCGGCGGCTGCTTCCCTGGCGGAGTTGGGGTATAATGTCAAAGCCTTTACTTTCCATGACAGTCCACGAAGAGCACACTCTATTGCCGCTCAGGGTGGTATCAATGCTGCCAAAAACTATCAGAATGACGGTGACTCTGTATTCAGACTTTTCTACGATACTGTAAAGGGAGGTGACTACCGTGCCCGTGAAGCCAATGTCTACCGCCTTGCAGAAGTTTCGGTTAAAATCATTGATCAATGTGTAGCCCAGGGTGTTCCTTTTGCGCGCGAATACGGTGGACTGTTGTCTAATCGCTCTTTCGGAGGAGCTCAGGTTTCCCGAACTTTTTACGCCCGTGGACAAACAGGACAGCAGTTGCTTTTAGGCGCATATTCAGCACTAAGCAGGCAAGTAGCCAATGGTAAAGTGAAACTCTATCCTCGCTCTGAGATGATGGATGTGGTTATGATTGATGGCCAAGCCAGAGGTATTGTTACAAGAAATTTGATTACAGGCGCAGTAGAGACTCACACCGCTCATGCGGTTTTGCTGTGTACCGGTGGATACGGTAACGTATTTTTTCTCTCAACAAATGCAATGGGCTCCAATGTAACGGCGGCTTGGAGAGCTCACAAGCGCGGCGCTTACTTTGCGAACCCTTGCTTTACTCAAATTCACCCGACCTGCATACCTGTATCCGGTGACCATCAGTCCAAGTTGACCTTGATGTCCGAATCCTTGAGAAACGACGGACGGGTATGGGTTCCGGCTACAAAAGAAACCGCTGAAAAACTCAGAAAAGGAGAAATTAAGGTGAATGACATTAAGGAAGAAGATCGGGATTACTTCTTGGAAAGAAAGTACCCTTCCTTTGGTAACCTTGTCCCTCGAGATGTTGCTTCCCGAAATGCAAAATATGTCTGTGACGAAGGTCGAGGTGTAAATGAAACTGGTGAAGCTGTATTCCTTGATTTCCGTGACGCAATCAAGCGTGACACCAAAGCCATCATTGCCTCCAAATATGGTAACCTTTTTGACATGTACAAGCAGATTACCGGAGAGGATCCTTATCAAGTACCAATGATGATCTATCCTGCGGTTCACTACACGATGGGAGGTCTTTGGGTAGATTACAATTTAATGACAACAATCCCGGGATTATATGCTTTGGGTGAGGCGAATTTCTCCGATCATGGTGCCAACCGACTTGGTGCATCTGCCTTGATGCAGGGATTGGCGGATGGATATTTTGTGATTCCATATACTATAGGAGATTATTTGGCTCAGACCCTTCCTAAGCCAATCGATGCAAATCATCCTGAATTCATCAAGGCAGCTGAAGAAGTAAAAAACAGAATCAGCCAATTACTGAAAATAAAGGGTAAAAAATCCGTCGACTACTTCCACAAGATACTTGGTAAAATCATGTGGAATGAATGTGGAATGGCTCGATCAGCTGAAGGATTAAAGAAAGCAAAAGCCGAGATCAAAGAATTAAAAAGAGATTTTTGGGCTGATGTAAAAGTGCTGGGAACCAATGAAGAATTAAATCTCACCTTGGAGAAGGCTCATCGAGTGGCTGATTTCATTGAACTCGGTGAGTTGATGATTGATGACGCACTCAGCAGAGAGGAGTCCTGCGGAGGACACTTCCGTGAAGAATATCAAACTCCGGAAGGTGAGGCTCTGCGCGACGACGAAAACTTTGCTTATGTCGCAGCATGGAAGTATATGGGTGAAAATCAAGAAGAAGAGCTTCACAAAGAGCCTTTGGTTTTCGAAAATGTGAAGCTTACCCAGCGCTCTTACAAATAACTTCAAGACAAAAATTCATAGTAATATGCAATTGACTTTAAAAATCTGGAGACAAAAAAACGCATCGGACAAAGGTGGATTTGCCACTTATCCGGTGGATCATGTCTCCAAAGACATGTCTTTCTTAGAAATGTTGGACGTGTTGAATGAAGAACTAACTGAAAAAGGGCAAGATCCTGTACATTTTGATCACGATTGCCGGGAGGGTATCTGCGGAAGTTGTTCGCTTTACATCAATGGCAAGCCTCACGGACCACTTCAAACTACCACTTGTCAGCTTCATATGAGGTCTTTCAATGATGGAGAAACAGTGACCATTGAGCCTTGGAGGGCAAAAGCCTTTCCGGTTCTGAAAGATTTGGTGGTAGATAGATATGCATTTGACCGAATCATTCAAGCCGGCGGTTATGTTTCTGTCGGAACGGGTGGAGTACCTGATGCCAACGAAATTCCTATTCCAAAAACTATCGCTGACCTCGCAATGGATGCGGCCCAGTGTATTGGATGTGGTGCTTGCGTAGCGGCCTGCAAAAATGCCTCTGCAATGCTCTTCACCTCTGCCAAAGTTTCCCAACTAGCTTTACTTCCGCAGGGTCAAGTGGAACGAAAAACAAGAGCAGAAAAAATGGTGGCTCAAATGGATGCAGAAGGTTTCGGTGCTTGTACCAATACAGGTGCCTGCGAAGCGGAATGCCCAAAAGGTATTTCTATAACCAATATTGCGCGGATGAACAGAGAATATTTCTCAGCAGTAGTAAGTAGCGAAAACCTTTAATTTTAAAAAATAAAGAAGAAAGCCAGGCCTTGGGCCTGGCTTTTTTTTGTTTCACTATTTCAAGACTAAATTGAATTATTATATCATTTTATTACTTAAAAACCAAATAAAATTGGGAAAATGGCTCAATTTAGATACCTTTGAAAAATTATATTCTAAAATCAATTTGAGTCAAAACCAAACTAGTAATGCATCTCATAGATATGGGGATCTTCATAGCCTACATGCTCGCCATGCTTGGAGTAGGATATTATTTCATGAAAAAGAACTCCAGTCAGGAAGATTATTATGTAGGCGGGCGTTCGATAGGTAGTTGGCATATTGGCCTGTCTGTAGTAGCTACGGATGTAGGAGGGGGATTTTCCATTGGACTTGGAGATCAAAATGGCCAATGGTGCTGTCGCACTACATGTCGAAGCGGACAATCCTGCTCGTAAACTTTATGAGCGATTGGGCTTTACCAATAAATATTTGGAAATGAGACTAAACCGGAAATAAAATGGAAAGTCTGACATTAAATTTTGAAAAACTTCGGACCAACTTTGAGTTTTTGAAAAACCTCTTTGAAGAAAAAGAGGTGAAATGGGGTGTAGTATCCAATTTGCTTTGCGGGAATAAACTTTTTCTACAGGAATTGATTAATCTGGGAATCCGGGGAATTCACGATAGCCGGATTTCAAATCTGGCTATGGTCACCCCCCCCCTGAATCGATCCATTCAGACAGGCTACATCAAGCCTGTTTCCAAAAAGAATGTCTCTCAAATGGTAAAATTTGCCGATGTGTGTCTGAACAGTGAATTGGAGACGATCCGAATGATCAGCGAAGAGGCTGTAAGACAGGACAAACCCCACAAAATCATCATTATGGTGGAAACTGGCGACCTTCGGGAAGGAGTGATGGGGGGAAATTTGGTAGATTTTTACGAGGAGATTTTTGAATTACCGAAAATCGACGTGATTGGACTGGGAACCAATCTTAATTGTCTGAATGGGGTCATGCCAAGTACGGACAAGTTGATTCAACTTTCGCTCTAAAAGCAGATTATTGAGTTGAAATTTGGACGAAAAATCCCATGGGTTTCGGCTGGTACCTCAGTGACGATCCCGCTGATATTTTCCAACCAATTACCAAAGGGGATCAACCATTTCCGGGTAGGAGAGACCTTATATTTTGGAGTTGATTTGGTAGGCGAAAAAGTAATTGAAGGAATGCAGGGGGATGTTTTTGAACTGGAAGCTGAGATCATTGAGCTTCAGGAAAAGCCGCTTTTGCCATCGGGCGTTTTGGAGGCCAACCCACAGGGGGAATTTGCCGATATTGATGAGTCTCTCTACGGGAAGACCTCAATTCGGGGAATTTTAGACATCGGATTGCTTGACGTAGATCCGAAATATTTGATCATTAATGACCCGGAAATTGAAATTTTGGGAGCCAGTTCGGATATGTTAATCATTAACCTTGGAGCGAATCAAAAAGGCCTTAAAGTAGGTGATACAGTGATTTTTAGGCTAAAATATATGGGTGCGCTGGCTTTGATGAACTCCAGTTATATCGAGAAGGCAGTCGTTTAAACTAAACATCCTGACATTGGGGAATTGGGTATTGGCATTGTTTTGGGTTTTTATATTCCAGATTAAATCCAGAAACCGATGAAAAAAATTCTTTTAATATTTTCTCTGACAATTTTAATTGCGGCGAGTGCAAGTGCACAATCGGGGATTGGAATCAGGGGAGGTGCCAATTTCTTTAATTTTGGAGGAGATGATGTTGCGGATAATAATTATACCAATCGAACCGGATTCCATGCTGGAATTTACGCAAGCATCCTGGGGGGCAGTGCCATCTCTCTAGAGCCTGGAGTTTATTATTCGATCAAAGGAACTCAAAATAAAGATGCGGCCAATACCCGATCAGTTTTGGACTATGTTGACGTTCCACTTCTATTAAGATTGAAAGTTGGAGAAGGCTTTAATTTCTTCGGAGGACCTCAGGTTTCCTTCCTTGTCAAGTCCAAGTTTGAAGGTGATTTTGGAAATTCTACGGTTTCTATAAACACAAACAACATTAAGGATACCGATGTCGGATTTGTCTTTGGTATCGGATATAATCTTCCCAAAGGAGTAAATGTCCAAGGTTCGTATGATTACGGATTAACTCCAATATTCAAAAACAGTAATGCAGATGTATATAACAGGGGCTTTAAAGTCTCTTTAGGCTATACTTTTTAATATGAGCGTTGGTTTGAAAGGGTTGCGAAAGCAGCCCTTTCTTATTTTATCTCCGCAATCCAATTTCGGATAAGTTCCACTCCTTCCTGATCTACAGTAGTTCGCCCTATTTCCGGCATGGCTACACCTACTTTTGTTGAACTCATGCGGTGAATCACTATCGATTCATCCGGTTTGCCGGGAACAATATCAAACTTGAAACTTCCTGCGCCACTACCTGCAGCGATTGGAGTTTTGTTAATTCCCAACTTCATCCGATCTCTTTGGTCATAGGTGAGAAACAATCCTGATGTACTAGCCGGGCCCTCGGCTCGGTGACAATGTGCGCAATTGATGTCGAGGTAAGCCATTGCCCGATCAACCAAGGCTTGACTTGTATCTTGGTAATTCACCATAGATGGATGGGCAGCAGGTTCATTAAAGCCCTCCAAAACGCCCAATTCTGTCCAATGTGCCAACTGGTTGGGCTTGGAGGTTCCGTATGCTATTTCATTGTTCAAATGCTTGACTTGCATCCCTATCGGTGACAGGGTTTCATTTTTGTTATGGCAGCTTTTGCACTGATTTTTGTTGGGAACCAAGTAATTGATCAGTTGCTCCTTTCCTTGGTTGTCGATAAAGCGAACATTGATTTCACCACCGACTACTTTAAGTACTGCCTCGGTTTGGCTTTCGTTCCAGATGTAAGGATAAGCCTGCCAGCCTTTCTTCTCATGAATCATCAGGCGAGTTTCGATTATTCTTCGCTCTTCTACAGGTTTTCTAAAGTCTGCGGGATAATAGAAATTTTTTATTAAAACCGATCCATGTGGAAGGTCTATGTCTTCACCGTTAATTTTTGCTTTTTCTCCTGGAGGAATAAATAAGAATCTGCTTTTCAGTGCATAATCTGTAAAAAGGGAAGAAGCTGGTTGGTAAAAAATCACTGTTGAAGCAGGTATCAATTGTTTTATTTCCCCGGTAAAAAATCCATAAGTCGAAAGTCTGCGGTAGGGATAATTGCCGTCCGCCGCTTCCTTAGCCAGCACTTCTTCCGGTGCTGAAGGCTGAGAATTTGTTTTATCGGGAGAATTTTGACAGGAAATCAAAAAAATGAAGAATAATAAGATGAGACTGATCGTGAAAATTCCGTTTTGCGTAACTTTTTGACTAAACTTCATAGCTTCCAAATTATAGCCCTGCAAGACCGGTGATATCTGTTTTTACCGCCACTTTACAATTCTGGAATAATTGATAGTCTTTGAAGGCATCAATATTTTTTTCGCCATCCAATAAAAAGAACCTTGTAAATCGAAGGTTTTCGATGTCGGGTTCCTGTATGCAGATCCTCATGGGATTGGAGTTTATGGTAGAGCTGATATTTTCATCCCAAATTCCATCGTATATAATGTCCTGAGTTTTGCCAAATCCATAGGCGTTATACACTAAAACCAATTTGCCGAGCTCTCTGGAAAAATCCGGGAATCGATACCAATTGCGCTCGTATTTATTGTCATGGAGGAAGATATCAGATGTATAAGGAGACCAATTTGGGGCTTCAGCCGGAAATCCGGTGATTTGATAACTTGCAATAGATACTCCGGAAGTCTTATTTCTCAATATTCTGTTCCCATAGATCTCTACTTCTTTAGCTGCCAGGAGTATTACTCCGGATCCCGGAGGAACCATCGTTACGGTATTTCCATTTGGATCTTCGCCCATGGGAGTCGCAAAATTTTCATGGTTGTTGTCAATGATGTCGTTATCGTAGATTTTAGTGCCCTTACCGTCAGATTTTGGAAGACCGGGAAGGTTGAATACCAAGATTCCTCCCGAATTATTCCTCGCCGTATTGCCGAAAACCTCCGCGTTATCGCAATTTTCGATTTCAATACCTGCCACATTTCCAAAAGCAAGGGAGTTTTTGACCACTATATTTTCGGATTGGCCAACATAGATTCCGGCATCTTTGGAGTGAGAGGCGATACATTCATCGATCACCACATTTTTACACTGTACAGGATAGATGGCGTAAGTTCCATTTTTGGATTTATCACCGTTCGTCCAAGTGACGTTGATTCTGCGGAAGGTCAGTCCGTCGGTATGTTGTGCTTTGATGCCATCGCCCGGTGCATCTTCAATGCTTAGATCGGCTATGCTGATATTGTTTCCGACGATTCTCACGCCTTCTCCCCCGGCTTTCAGATTTCGGAATGAGAGGACCGTTTGATCCATACCTGCCCCCCTTATTTTTACAGCAGTTTTGTTGTCCAGGATCAATTGAGTATTCATTTCATAGAATCCTGCAGGGATTTCAATGGTGGAGGAATCTTCGGCCATGATGAAGGCTTCAACGATTTTATCAACATCTTCTCGGGGCACTCGTGTCAACTTAGATGAGTCAAAGGTCTGCTCGGTAGTACTGCTTCCACAGGAAAAATAGACCAGTCCCGCGATCAAAAGGAGGATTGAATTCAGAGAGTTTCTCATCGTGATTTCTAGGCTTTGGGTTAATAATAATTAAATCTACCGCATAGCCATAAAATAATCTTTTGAGGAAAGTCAAATAATCAGATTTTTCCCCGGATCCGGCTTAGGGTTTCAATGCTCATGTCCAAATAAGTGGCAATCTGTCCGACGGATGCTCGTTGGATAATTTTTGGGCGGTAATCCATCAGATCCAGGTACCGATCTCGGGCAGATTTGAATTTTGAAAATATCAACTGCTCCTCAAGTGAAACATAATACCGCTCGAGAATCAGCCTGTAGGTTCGTTCGAGGTCATGATGTTTCTCGAATAGTTTTAAAAGTGATTCATATTTTATCCGTGCAACCTTTGTCTTTTCCATTGCCTCGATATTCTCATAGGAAGGTTTTCTGGAAATAAAGGAATGCATCGCTGTCAAAAACTCTCCCTCCAGCGAAAATGAGACGGTTATATCCTTGTTTTCTTTTCTGTAAAAACTTCTGGCCGAGCCTTCTATTATAAAATACAAGTGGTCACAAACTTTCCCTTCTTGCTCAAGCAATCCCCCTTTATCCACCAAAAGTGAATCCAGTTCCTTTTCAAAGGCAATTTTAGCTTCCTCGCCAAGGCCCGGAAACTGGTCAAACATGTTAATGTTATTCTTCATCTGTTTTTTTAAAAAAGTCAAGGATAATTACTAATTGGGTTATCAAACGTTAGTTTTACGGAAATTATAAATATTTGAATCATGAGAAAAGTTTTGATGGCATTCTTTCTGGTCGGAATAGCGGCCACAGCACAGGCACAATTTGGAGTAAGGGCAGGTTTTAATTCAGCTAACTTCTCAAATACCAATTTTGAAGCAAAAGCCGGATTTCATTTAGGAGCCTATTATTCGATTGGGACTGATTTTATTTCGTTTGAGCCTGGAATCCAATATTCCCAAAAAGGGTATCAAGCGACAGAGGCTGGCACCGGTAGATCAGTCGATGAGAAGTTAGGTTATATAGATATACCGGTTCTTGTGCGGTTGAATTTGATCCCGTCCGTCAATATTTTCGCTGGTCCTCAGGCTTCTTTGTTAGCATCAAGCGTTTACAAATTGGGTGATGATACTTTTGACAGTTCTGCAGCCATCAGAGGATATGACCTCGGTGGAGTAGTCGGTGCCCAGGTAAAGTTGCCAATGGGTCTTAATGCACAGGCAAGCTACGATTTTGGGCTCAGTTCTCTCAATTACTACAACACAGATGTCAAAAATCAGGTATTCAAAATCTCCTTAGGGTATTCTTTTGGAAGTAATAATGAATAACTACTAAATCTTAATCCCGGCCATCAGGCTGGGATTCATTTTTTAACTCGGTTTGGGTTGTCTTCGATAAATGATTTCCAGCCTTCATTTCTGCCTCGGGTTTGGACTCTTCCCTCGTGGAAATGATGGCAAAGCGCCACAGCCAATGCATCGGTAGCATCGAGCATTTTTGGCAATTCAGTCAGATTGAACAAAGTTTGTAGCATTGCAGCCACCTGTTCTTTTGACGCGTTTCCGTTCCCTGTGACGGATTGCTTTACTTTTTTTGGAGAATATTCGGTAATGGGAATCTCACGCGCCAAAGCGGCCGCCATAGCTACTCCTTGAGCTCTTCCTAATTTCAGCATGGACTGCACATTTGCCCCATAAAACGGAGCTTCCAAGGCCATTGTGTCGGGCAAAAATTCATCAATAATTCCTGTGACCCGCTCAAAAATCTTCTTCAGTTTCAGCTCATGGGTCTCGTACTTCTTAAGGTGAATGACGCCATATTGAAGTATTTTATACTTTTTACCCTCAGTCGTGACCAGTGCGTAGCCCATCACATTCGTACCCGGATCGATGCCTAGGATAATTTTTTCGTTTGGCTCTTTTTTCTCTTCTTTACTCACTGCCGCAAGTTAGCCGAAAAGATGATCAGTTTTTACCTCCTTTGGACAGGGTGCTATTTTGTTTTGCTTTGCTTACTTGGAATGAGATGGCCTAAAAAACAATCCAGTGACGATTCTCATAATTTTTTTCCCAAAGTAACTTTATTGATTCCTTTCAGAAATGAACTGGAAAATCTCGGGAATCTGGAAGAGGAGCTATCCAAATTGACATATCCTGATTTACGCATTCTCCTGGTGGATGATCAAAGCGAAGACGGTTCCTTTTTGCTTTTTAAGGAGAAGTTTGAGACAGACAGCCGGATCCATGTCATTCAAAGTACCGGTATCGGTAAAAAAAGAGCAATTGAAATTGGTGTTCAAGCCGCCGAAGGAGATTTGATTCTTTGTTCGGATGCAGATTGTCGCTATCCAAATAATTGGGTAGAGCGAATGGTGGGGCCTTTTATGGATCCGGAAATTCAGCTGGTAGCCGGACCGGTCATCAGTGCTGGTCAAAATAATTTTTTTCAAAGATTTCAGCAGATTGAGTGGTCGAGTATTTTGCTGCTAACTCAGTTCTTTTTCAGTCACAAGCGGCCATTGATGTGTAGCGGAGCAAACCTTGCCTATCGGAGACAAGCTTTTCAATCCGTCAATGCCTATGGTCAAAACTTGCAGTATTTGTCTGGAGATGATGAGTTTCTGCTGAAGAAAATAGCAGCACGATATGGTAAAGAGAGCTGCATGTACCTCCCCTTTATTGGGAGTCTGGTTTGTACCCAGCCTCAGAAAAGATTATCCGACTTGCTAAACCAACGCATAAGATGGGCTGGAAAATGGAAGGCGCATCGGAGTTTTGTTCATGCTTTTTCAGCGTTGCTTTCCTTTTTAACCCAACTTACTTGGCTTTTAAGTCTGATTTTACTTGGACTAGGCAAAGTAGGATTCATGGTTTTTCTACTGGTTTGGACAGGAAAGATTCTTTCGGAAAGGATGGCATTGGGAATGGTTTTGAATACTTTATCACTTAGATTTTCATTTATTGACTTTGTCAAAACCGCAATAGCCCATCCGTTCTATGTTATTCTTGTCGCTTTTGGTGCGATTTTGGGAAAATTTACATGGAAAGGCCGTGCCAATTGAAGAATCCTTAATTTAGCTTTTGAATTGAAAATTATGAGCGACACGGAATTTGACTTGCTCGATGAGCTTTATTTTGTACAGACCTACGACTTTATTAAAGAATCCCTGAAATGGGAAGATGAGCTACTGCTGGAGACACTGAATTCCCTATATCAATCGGGAATGATAAAATGTCTGAGTGCACCGGATACGGAGCGGTTTGACCAGGTGGATCTATTTAAAGAAGGAAAAAATCTCTTCTATCTCGCAACCAAAAAGGGTCTCATGGCCCACAATACGCTATAATCCTTGATCGACGAGACCTATAAATACCAAAGAAAAGAACTGGAGCTGAAGGCGCTGCTGGAGATCACTCAGGCGATCAATGAGAATCAGTCTGAGGCGACGCTAATCAATATTTTTAAATTTACCTGCCTTGTCCATCTCGATATCAAGTCGCTGATCTTGTACGTGGCAAAAAGTGAGGTTTTTGAAAGAAAAATTTCGCATGGTGTCAAAAGAAAAATTCCCCAGACTCTTCATTCTTCAGATGTCATAGACAAAAAGGAAAGCGGACAACTTCAAATTCAACTGAGCGAAGAATACACTTTTGAGGAGCTTGAGACCTATCTGCCTGTCTATCATAAAGACCACATGCTGGCAATTCTTTTTCTGAAAAGAAAGTCGGCGGAACAAGAGTTGGATCTGAATTTCACGCAAGCCCTGGCCAATATTCTTGTGGTTGCTTTGGAAAATAAACGCTTCGCCAGAAAACAGCTTGAACAAGAAGTTCTCAACCGTGAGCTTGCCATTGCCTCACAGGTTCAACAGATGCTTTTCCCGGCTTCCCTTCCCAACACTAAAGCACTCAAAGCCAAGGTCACCTACTATCCACACAGTATGGTGGGCGGGGATTATTATGACCTGATTGAGAAATCGGAAGATATCGTATACTTCTGCATTGCGGATGTTTCCGGAAAAGGAATTTCCGCCGCACTCCTGATGTCTAATTTCCAAGCCGCATTACGGACGTTGCTTCGCAGTGATGCAGACTTCAGGGTAATTATCCAGCAGTTGAATTACACGCTGATTGAAAACACCAAGGGTGAACGATTTATCACTTTTTTTCTTGGAGAATATAATCGCAAAACGAAAAAACTCAGGTATGTGAATGCCGGTCATAATCCGCCGATTCTCTGTTGGGAAAAATTTATGAAAAGTGAAATTTTAGAGGCTGGAACAACAATTTTGGGAGCTTTTGAAGAACTTCCATTTCTTGAAATAGGGGAGCGAGAAAACCTGACCAATTTCACTATCCATTTGTATACCGATGGACTCACAGAGGCGATGAACCCTGAAGAGGAAGAATTTGGAGAGGAGCGCTTTCAAAGCTTTGTGGACTTGCATCTGGGCATGAATCCCGAAGATTTTCACCAGGAGTTTTTTGGCCAAATGCAATCCTTCACCAAAAAGGTCGCATTACGGGATGATTTGACTTTGCTGAGCCTGAGATTCAGTTAGACTATGGTTTGGCACACTGTTCCACGGGCTGTCCAGTTGCTTTTTCCAAAACGGGTTTGGAAAGGTGATTCCTCGGATAAGCGCGTTTACCTGACCTTTGACGATGGCCCTGTACCCGGTGTCACAGATTTTGTATTGAATGAATTGGCCATTCGGGATCAAAAGGCAACATTTTTTATGGTCGGGGACAATCTCCAAAAATTCCCAAAACTGGGGAATGAAGTTTTGGAACAAGGGCATCGGATCGGAAATCATACCCACAATCACCTCAATGGATGGAAAACCAATGATGCCGTTTACCTCAAAAATATTCAGGCATTTGATCAGGTGTTAGACACTACCTTGGGAGTTAAGACTCAGCTGTTTCGTCCACCCTATGGGCTCATGAGGGATTCACAAGCGAAAGCAGTGATGCAATCGAAAGATGTAGTGATGTGGAATGTGTTGTCAGGAGACTTTGATTTGTCTATTGAACCTTCTCGGCTTTTGACCAAAAGTATTCAGAATACCCGTTCAGGAAGTATAATCCTATTCCATGATCAACAAAAAACCAAGGAGATTTTGCGAAAATTACTTCCCGATTTTCTGGATTTCTTAGGTAGCAATGGGTTTAAAACCAGTCTTTTGTGATGATGATCTGGCTTGTGGGGATTGTTGGACTACTGATCATCCAATACTTGCTGCTTTTGTTTTTTTTAAAAACGGGTTGGAAGGACCACTTTATAAAAACCGAAGAGCTTCCCAAAGTCTCTGTTTTGATTGCCGCGAGAAATGAAGAAAAAGACCTTCCAAATCTATTGAGGAGTTTGGAGAGATTAAATTACCCCATTGAAAAACTTGAAATCTTGATTGCAGACGATCAGAGCCTTGATCAGACGGCACTGTTAATTGCGGCATGGGCCAAAAAAGGAGCGAATCGAAACCTGATATCCATCCAAGCTGAACCAAAAGATGAAATTCAAAGAAACGGGAAAGCAAATGCGCTTGCCGTTTTATGCGAAAAGGCTTCCGGATATTTTTTCTTTTTCACAGATGCCGACTGCGAAGTTCCTCAAAATTGGATCCTGGAAGGCATCAATTGTTTTGGTCAAGAAGTAGGTCTGGTTTTGGGTATTACCCAAGTCAAAAGCAAGGGTTGGTTTGGAAAAATGCAGGAAATCGATTGGTGGAATACCTTGGGTATTGTCAAAATTGTAACTGATTTAAAACTTCCCACCACCGGTTTGGGAAATAATATGGTGATCAGCCGTCCTGCTTATTTGGCTAGTGGAGGATTTGAAAAAATTCCATTTTCGCTCACGGAAGATCTGGAAATTTCCAAAGCGATCAGAAAGGTTGGGTATAGCATCAGACATCAAGTCAGCGAAAATTTCCTTGTCAAAACCAAAGCCGAGAAGGGCTTGAACGCGCTGCTTCAACAACGAAAACGATGGATGGCAGGTGCCATGACACTTTCCTGGGCTTGGAAAATTTTACTGGGACTTCAATTTTTGGTCTTCCCGGCAGTATTGGTATTAATAGCACTGCATTGGCAACTTGGGTTCATTTTATTTGGATCCAAAATCATTACTCAGAGCCTGTTTCTTGCTTATTTTTCTAAAAAGGGCGGTCAAAAAATCGGAACAATACCACTACTCTTGTTTGATTTTTACCAGATATGGAACCTTAGCCTGACGATTCTTTATTACTTTTGGCCCGGTCAAGTAGAATGGAAATCCCGCAAATACGCATGAACTTAATCGATACCCACGCACATATATATTCTTCCAAGTTTGACTCGGACCGAGATGAGGTCATTGCGGAAATCAGGCAGGCTGGCATAGAACGGATCTATATGCCCAATGTGGATGTGGAAACGATCGACAGCATGCTCGAATGCGAGTCTAAATACGGTGACCTGTGTATTCCGATGATGGGGCTTCATCCCTGTGATGTCAGGGAGGATTTTGAACAGCAGCTTTACATCATGGAAGCTTGGCTCAACAAGCGGCCTTTTGCAGCAGTAGGAGAGATTGGGACAGATTTGTATTGGGATAAAAGTGCCTTTGAGCGACAAAAGGAAGCGCTTAATATTCAGATTGCTTGGGCTAAGGATCGGAATCTACCCGTCGTATTGCATTGTAGGGAGTCTATCGATGAGACAATTGAAATTATCGAAAAAGCACAGGATGGTACGTTAAAGGGAATTTTCCATTGTTTTACCGGGAATTTGGGCCAAGCCAAAAAAATAATAAAACTCGGATTTTTGCTGGGGATTGGGGGAGTGGCAACTTATAAAAATGGAGGTCTTGATCAGGTTATTCCTTTTATTGGGATTCAAAATTTGGTATTGGAAACCGATGCGCCCTATTTGGCACCGGTTCCATTCAGAGGGAGAAGAAATACGCCGGCCTATTTACCGGCTATTGCACAGCGCGTAGGAGATTTTCTAATGGTTTCTTCGGACGAGGTTGCCAAAGTTACCAATTCCAATGCGTTGAAATTATTTAAGGAAATTCATTATGAACTATAAAATTGTCCGCCTTAATACCGGTCTTAAAACTGCAAAAACAGCTTCTGTTTTAATTATTTATACCGGAGGCACGCTTGGAATGGCCTATGACGACTCAGGTGCGCTGGTTCCTTTCAATTTTGGACAGATTCTGGAAAAGATCCCGATCCTTTCCAATATGGATATTGCGATTACCGTGATTTCATTTCCCGAGCCTATCGACTCTTCCAATGTGACAATGAGACATTGGATTGACATGTCCTATATCATTTATGAGAACTATGACAGCTATGATGGCTTTGTCGTATTGCATGGAACGGATACGATGGCTTACTCGGCTTCAATGTTGAGCTACATGCTTCAGGGCTTAAATAAGCCTGTAATCTTTACTGGCGCTCAGTTGCCTATTTCAGCTATGCGGTCGGATGCCCGTGAGAATTTGATGACCGCACTGGAAATCGCTACGGCAAAAATCAGCGATCGCCCCATCGTACCGGAAGTCTGTATTTTTTTCAATCATATGTTGCTCCGTGGCAATCGATCCAAAAAAGTGCAAAGTATTCATTTCGATGCCTTCGAGTCAGAAAACTATCCGTCACTCGCGGAGGCAGGTATAGTGATAGATTATAATATGAATGCCATTCGTCCCTTTGAACCCAAAAGGAAGCTGATTAAAATGAATCACTTGGATAATCGCGTGATGATTTTGAAGCTTTTCCCGGGGATTACGGACAAAATTATGGATGCTTGCTTCAATATTGATGGGCTTCGAGGGGTGGTATTGGAGACTTATGGGTCAGGAAACAGTCCTTCGGAAGCTTGGTTTATGAGATCTCTGGATCGAGCGATCAAAAAAGGAGTGATCATCCTGAATGTGTCCCAGTGTAATGGTGGTCGAGTGATCCATGGAAGATATGAGACTAGCAAGGAGTTATTGGCTGTAGGTGTAGTCAGTGGTGCAGATATGACTACTGAAGCCGCTGTGACCAAAATGATGTATTTATTGGGGCAGAATTACACTCGGGAAGAAATATGTAAAAAATTAACCCAGTCCATAGCAGGAGAGATTACTGCGTGATTTTACCGGAATTTTGGAAATGGGTTTGGAATCGGCGGGAATAATAATTTTCTTTGCACTCCGATTCGCAAAATCAGCGAAGAATCAACACAGAGAGGTGTCCGAGTGGCTGAAGGAGCACGCCTGGAAAGTGTGTATACCCCTCAAGGGTATCGAGGGTTCGAATCCCTCTCTCTCTGCGGAAAGTCAGCCCCCAAAAGGCTGGCTTTTTTTATTTTTTAAAAAAGTGACATCCGATTGCCTTCAAGCAAATCGACCGAAAAAAATAAGGAGAGAGTGTTCTGTTAATATTTCTATTCTGGAATGCCTAATTAGATCTTTTTTGGTAAAAATTCCGCCAATGAATCGGCATGAGATTTTTCTTTTTAATTAAAAGCAGAAAAGAGTTGGGTAATTTGATAAAAAATGGATAAGCTTGAATCTTAATAAAGTTAATTAAATGTAACTGCTTAAAAATTCCTTTGGTATACAATGAGAATTGGTTTTATGAAAATCAAAAAGAGGTTTTAATTAATCCATTCATGTAAAAATTGCCTTAATTTCGATTTAAACAGGGGATTCTTTCAAAAAAGTTAAAAGAGCCCATTGTTTTTTGAATTTAAAAAATCATAACTTTAAAGTTCGATTTTAATCTAGAAACCATTTAACCCTTATCAAAAGTCTAATTCAAAACACATTATGAGAAAGTTAATCGCTTTGTTCATGCTTGCAGGTATCATGTTCGTTCCTGTCTTTGCTAACGCACAAGATGCATCAGCAGATACTGCTGCAGCAGTAACCCAAGCAGCTCCAGCTGCATCTCCAACTATCGTTGACGACGAAATTGTCGCCGAGGAACAAAGCTTCCATCAGGTGATCAAAGAAAAGTTTATCGAAGGAGATCCACTTTACATGACTCCTGTATTGATCTGTTTGATCTTGGGTCTTGCTATTGCTCTTGAGAGAATCATCTCACTTAACTTGGCAACTACCAACACCAAAAAATTAATCTTGAAAGTTGAGGACGCACTCACAACTGGTGGAATCGAAGCTGCTAAAGATGTGACTAGAAACACTAAAGGTCCTGTAGCATCAATTTTCACCCAAGGCCTGATGCGATACTCTGAAGGAATTGAAATGGTAGAAAAGTCCATCATTGCTTATGGCTCTGTTGAAATGGGTCGTTTGGAAAAAGGTTTGGTATGGATATCCCTATTTATTTCCCTTGCACCGATGTTGGGTTTCATGGGTACGGTAATCGGTATGATCGGAGCATTTGATGCAATTGAAGCAGCCGGTGATATCTCTCCTTCATTGGTAGCAGGTGGTATTAAAATCGCCCTTTTGACTACGGTTGCCGGTTTGATCGTTGCGATCATCCTTCAGTTGTTCTACAATTACCTTGTATCGAAAATTGATTCTCTGGTTAACGATATGGAAGATGCTTCCATCTCTTTGGTAGACGTGTTGGTAAAGCACAAATTGACCGGTAAATAATCCGATCAGTCAATTTTTGACTAAATCAAATCAATCCAATTAACTAAGAATCGATACTATGGATACTTATGATATCATGCTCTATGTGAGCTATGCACTGGTTGGAATTGGAGCTGTAGTTTCCATTCTGATGCCTCTTTTCAAATCGCTAGATGATCCGAAAAGCCTCCTGAAAACAGGCCTTGGTATTGTAGCCATCTTGGTTCTTTTCTTTGTCAGCTATAGCATATCCGGCAACGAAGTATTACCAAAATTTGAAAGTGATCCCTTCAATTTGACACCTGCCATGTCTCAAATGGTCGGTGGTCTCATGATCACGACTTATGTGTTGACCATTGTTGCCCTTGTCGGCATCGTTGTCACAGAATTCAACAAAGCTATCAACTAATAAAATGGCAAGAAAGAAAAGCAGAGAGGTTACTGAGGTTAACGCAGGCTCGATGGCTGACATCGCATTTCTGCTGTTGATCTTCTTCCTCGTCACCACCACGATCGCTTCGGACAAGGGGATTTTGAACATCCTGCCTCCAAAGCTTGATCCAAACATTCCTCCTCCGGATATTAAGAAGAATGAGCGAAATATCTTCAATATTCTGATAAATGCGAATGACGACCTACTCGTTGAAGGGGAATACAGAAGATCACCTGAAGGGCTGGATAGTGAAATCAAAGACTTTATCCTAAACTTTGGAGCACCTGACGAAGAAGCTTTAGTGTTATTTAATTCGTTACCTGCGTCTCTTCAGGCTCAGGCGCAACGTAGACCTGAGTCCTCCGATCACCCGAAAGAAGCGGTTGTTTCCATAAAAACCGACCGTGGTACCAGTTATGAACTTTATTTGGAGGTTTTTGACCTTGCAAAAAAGGCATATTTCGAAGTTTATGGTGAGCGCGTGGGTCTTGGCGCAGATGAATATAGAGCCTTGACCGGTAATGATGAAGCTTCAAAACTTCTCCAAGATCGCGGCAAAGAGGGAATTCCTATGGCAATTTCAATTGCAGAACCAAATAAAATAGGAGGGAATTGATATGTCAAAGTTTAAGAAAAAGACTAATACAACTACCAATATTCCAACCTCAGCGTTGCCGGATATTATCTTCATGCTTCTGTTCTTCTTCATGGTGACTACTGTACTCAGAGAGCAGGATCTTTTGGTTGAACAGAAGATCCCTCAGGCTACCCAACTTCAGAAGCTTCAAAAGAAAACTTTGATTTCCTATCTCTTTATCGGGAAGCCGAAAAATACGGGATTGTATGGATCTGAGCCTAGAATTCAGGCTAATGATGTTTTGATTAGTCCGCCTGAAATTGTTCAATGGGTCAACCAAGAGCGTGACATGCTTCCTGAATCAGATCGTGGATTGATTACCATTTCCATGAAAATTGATAAAGAAGTGAAAATGGGCCCTATTTCTGATGTTCAAACCGAATTAAGAAATGCGGATGCCCGAAGGGTTTTATATGCCTCAACAGGCAAAGTTCCAAATTAAGTTTTCAACCTTTATGTTTAAAGCCATTCGCTAAGCGAATGGCTTTTTTGTTTGAAAAAAATGAAACTAACGCTCTCCAACAAAAATAAGGTTCAAGGTGCATGGGCTATGTACGATTTGGCCAATTCTGTTTATAGTTTGGTTATTACCTCAACGATTTTCCCTGTTTATTACAACAGTGTAACTAGGGGAATTGATGGCTCCGATCGGGTCAATTTTTTTGGTTGGGAAGTGGTCAACACTGTTTTGTACTCTTATTCTATTTCATTTTCCTTTTTGATCATCGCCATTTTATCTCCCTTACTTTCAGGGATAGCTGATGCTTCGGGGAAAAAGCTGTCCTTCATGAAATTCTTTGCCTATTTGGGTTCAATTTCTTGTATTGGATTATTCTTCTTTGAGGGAGATAATTTAGAGTTTGGGATTATGTGCAGTGTTTTGGCAAGTATAGGCTATGCCGGAAGTATAGTATTTTACAATGCGTACCTTCCTGAAATAGCGGAAGAGCACGAATACGATTTTCTAAGTGCCCGAGGCTTTGCTTTGGGATATATTGGGAGCGTGATTTTGTTAGTTTTTAACCTCTTGATGATTCAATTTCCAGAATGGTTTGGGGTGCCTGAAGGAAGTTTTGCAGCTCGGTTTTCGTTTTTGATTACCGGTATTTGGTGGGCAGGATTTTCCCAGATTCCTTTTCGGATACTCCCTAAAAATCCCTACAAAAAGAAAATTGAAAGTAAATTCCTCCTTAAAGGATATGAAGAAATAAGTAAGGTGTTTGCTCAGGTCAGAAAAATACCTGTCATGAAGCGATTTCTGGCGTCCTTCTTTTTTTATTCCATGGGGGTACAGACCGTTATGTATCTGGCCGCTTCTTTTGGGGATAAGGAATTGGGATTGCCGGGAGATCAATTGATCCTTACTGTTCTCATTATTCAGTTTGTGGCGATTGGAGGAAGTTATCTCTTTGCATTCATTTCCAAAATCTTCGGCAATAAAATTAGTTTGATGATCATGGTCTTTATTTGGATCGGGATCTGTGGGGCAGCCTATTACGTGTATTCAGTATATGAATTTTATGCTTTGGCCTTTGTGGTGGGAATGGTGATGGGTGGAATTCAATCGCTATCGCGCTCTACTTTCTCTAAGTTAATTCCAGAGGAAACCACCGAGCATGCCTCTTTTTTCAGTTTTTATGATGTGACTGAAAAGCTCGCCATTGTCATCGGCACCTTCACTTACGGCGCTATTGAGCAGTTGACCGGTAGTATGAGAAATAGCGCTGTTTCTTTGGGATTCTTCTTTTTGGTAGGATTGGGCTTTCTTTTACTTGTAAGTATTCCTAAAAAGTCATTTACGCCCCAAGTTATCCGATGATGCTAAAAATCCTTTCAGGTAATCAGGTCAAGGCACTCGATGCCGCTCATGTGAAATTGAAAAGGATTTCCAGCTTAAACCTTATGGAGTGCGCTGCCGCCGGTTTTATAGATTGGTGGAAAAGTAAAAATTTTGATAAAAACAGTCCGATCTATGTGTTTTGTGGTGCCGGAAACAATGGTGGCGACGGATTTGCTATTGCGAGATTACTGTATCAATCCGGATTCCATATTCAAGTTTATAAATGTTTTGGAGATGCTACACGACTGAGTCCGGATGCATCCATCAATTTCAAACTTCTTCCGGAGGAAATCAGGCTAAAGTCTTGGCAGGAATTTGATTTTGCGAACGGGGGGATTTTGATTGATTGCTTTATAGGAGTGGGGTTTCAGGGAGCGTTGCGAACGGAGGCTCAGGAGATCATCAGCAGCATTAATTCATTTCAGGGAAAGGTAATTTCTGTTGATATTCCCAGTGGATTACCCTCAGACGATATGTTGGAAGGAGTCTGTGTCAAGGCAGATTACACCGTTACTTTTGCTTTTCCCAAACTTTCCCTGCTATTCCCTGAGCATGGACACTATACAGGCGACTTGGCTTTAGTAGATATTGGGATATGGGAAGAGGAATATTTGCCATTTGAAAGCCCGTATTTCTTTCTCCGTAAAAAGGATATTTCTGGGTTTCACCGAAAGTACAGTCGGTTCTCACACAAAGGAGATTTCGGGAAAGTTTTGATAACCGCGGGGAGCGTTGGAAAAATGGGTGCGGCAATCCTTTCTGCCAAGTCCGCCCTCCGAACAGGCTCGGGGTTGGTGAACGCTTTAATTCCTGAATCCGAGCGACATATCATCCAAATTTCGGTACCAGAAGTCATGTGCCTTTTTGATCTCCCCAAGGATTTAACAGGTTTTGATGCAATTGGTATCGGTCCCGGAATAGGGTTTGAAAAAAAAGCTGAATTGCTGAAGTCCCTTTTTGAAGGGTATAGTAATCCTATGGTCCTGGATGCTGATGCGATCACCTTGCTGGGAGAGCATCCAGAATTGCTTTCGCAAATCCCCAAAGGGAGTATACTGACTCCGCATCTGAAGGAATTTGAACGGATTTTGGGAAAGACGAATAACCATAAAGAACGGCTTGGAAAAGCATCCGACTTTTGTAAAAAGTGGAAATTGAACCTGGTGATCAAAGGTGCCAACTCAGTAATCTGTCTGGCTGATGGAAGACAGATTTTCAATAGTTCGGGTACATCCTATATGGCAACTGCAGGTTCGGGTGATGTACTGACCGGGATGATTACTTCCTTTCTCGGGCAGGGATACAGTCCTGAGGCTGCTATGATTTGCGGGGTGTATCAGCATGGGTTGGCAGGAGAAATCGCCGGAAAGGGGAAGCGGAGAGGGACTATTGCCTCTGATATAATCGATGCAATTCCCGAGACCTTCGTTCGATTGGATATTTCCTGAAATAATTCAGAATGCAGCAAACTTAATTTTTCACTTCAAGGTTTTCAAACCACAGATTTTTGTCATGCAAAAAGAAAAAGCGATTCTTTGGACGCTCGCCGCCATCAATTTCATTCATATTGTAGATTTTATGATTCTCATGCCGCTGGGACCGCAGCTAATGAGAATCTTCGATATCGGACCCGGTGAGTTCAGTCTCCTGGTTTCCTCCTATACCTTCAGTGCAGGAATTTCCAGCTTTTTTGGAGCTTTTTTCCTGGATCGATTTGATCGAAAAAAGATACTGATTTGGGTCTATGTGGGATTCACTATCGCCACATTGGGATGTGCACTTTCCCCGACTTATGCGGTGCTTTTAGTAGCAAGAGTGCTTTCAGGTGTATTTGGAGGGCTTACTTCTGCCTTGATTTTGGCGATCATAGGCGATGTGATTCCTGACGAAAGACGGGGTCGTGCGATGGGTTTGGTAATGGCAGCATTTTCCGTGGCCTCGGTCATGGGAGTTCCTATGGGTTTGTTTCTTGCAAGTCTCTCAAGCTGGCACACACCATTTTTTATTCTTACAGGCCTGTCGGTGATGAGTTTTGGTATGATTTACAAATTCATTCCGCCAATACGGGAGCATTTGGGTAAGGAGATCAAGCGTCCGCATCCTTTGCAGGTGATCTCCCGGGTGACCGGCAACGGCAATCAGATGCGGGCAATCTCGCTCTCAATCATGATGATGTTCGGACAGTTTATGATCATTCCGTTTCTGAGCCCATACAATGTTGCCAATGTGGGATTTTCAGAATTGGAGCTGACCTATATCTATATGGCAGGGGGAGCTTTCACTATTTTCACATCTCCATGGGTCGGGAAGTTGTCAGATAAACACGGGAAGCTGAAAATCTTCACGATTTTCATGTTGCTCAATTTGATCCCAATTGGAATCATTACCCATTTGGGTGTCACTCCGATCCCGTTTGTTTTGATGATCACGACGATGTTTTTTGTGACTTCCAACGGGCGCTATGTACCTGCTGCGGCAATCATTACAGGTACTGCCAAGCCTGAAAATCGGGGAAGTTTCCTTAGCTTCAATTCAGCCGTTCAGCAAATGGCTGCAGGACTGGCGACATTGGCGGCAGGTTTGATTATCGGGGAAAATGAATCAGGCCAATTAACCAACTTCCATATCGTCGGCTATCTGGCTATCTTCTTCAGTGTCCTGTGCATTCCTTTGGCGAGACGGGTGAAGGTGGTGAGTTAAAAAAAATCCCGACTTTCATCGGGATTTAATTCTCTTTTAAAACTCTGCGTTTCCCGGTGTCCTTGGGAAAGCGATAACATCCCGGATATTTCCCATGCCGGTGACAAACTGCACCATTCTCTCAAAGCCCAAGCCGAAGCCTGCATGCGGTGTAGATCCAAATCTGCGGGTGTCAAGGAACCACCACATTTCTTCCTTTGGAATATTCATTTCATCCATTCTGGCGGTAAGCACATCCAGTCTTTCCTCTCGCTGGGATCCACCTATAATTTCTCCGATGCCAGGGAAAAGGATATCCATGGCCGCCACTGTCTTGCCGTCTTCATTTTGACGCATGTAGAAAGACTTGATTTCCTTGGGATAGTCAGTGAGGATGACCGGTTTTTTGAAGTGTTTTTCTACCAGATACCGCTCGTGCTCAGACTGAAGATCTGCCCCCCAACTTTCAATGAGGTATTGAAATTTCTTTTTCTTGTTTGGATTAGAATTTCGCAGGATATCTATGGCCTCCGTATAGGTGATTCTTACGAATTCATTATCCACCACGAATTTGAGTTTATCCAATAAATTCAGTTCGCTTCGCTGATCGGTTGGTTTGGAGCTTTCTTCTTCCAGAAGTCTGGATTCCAAAAACTTAAGATCTTCCTGACAGTTTTCCAGGGCATATTGGATGAGATACTTCAGGAAATCCTCTGCCAGATCCGCATTGTCTTCTGCGTCATAGAAAGCCATTTCAGGCTCGATCATCCAGAATTCCGCCAAATGACGGGTAGTGTTGGAGTTTTCGGCCCGGAAAGTAGGACCGAAGGTATAAATCTCAGACAGGGCCATTGCTGCCAATTCGCCTTCCAATTGACCGGAGACGGTGAGATTTGCTTCTCTTTCGAAGAAATCCTTTTTGAAGTCAATCTTTCCATCCTCAGTTCTCGGAGGATTGCCAATCTCCAGGGTGGTCACTTTAAAAGTCTCTCCCGCACCTTCAGCATCCGATGCCGTGATGATTGGGGTGTGGATATAAAAGAATCCTTTATCGTTGAAATACTTGTGCACAGCAAAAGCAAGCGCATGCCTGACTCTGAATACGGCGCCAAAGGTGTTGGTCCTCATTCTCAAATGTGCTATTTCTCTCAGAAACTCAAGGGAGTGCTTTTTGGGCTGTAAAGGATACTTTTCCGGATCAGCTTCACCCAGTACTTCAATCACTTTAGCATTAAGTTCGGAAGTTTGACCCGCCCCTTGGGATTCCACTACCGTTCCTGTGATTTTAAGACAGGCACCTGTGGTGCATTTTTTAAGGACTTCCTCAGAAATCAGATTAGGATCGGCCACTACCTGATAGTTGGTAATGATGGAACCATCATTGAGCGCGATGAAAGAAACATTTTTATTGCTTCTTTTGGTGCGAACCCAACCCATGATCGTGACTTCTTTCCCGATTGGATTTTGATCGAGGATGGTCTTGATTTTGACCCGTTTGTTAAATGCCATTGGAGATTTTTTTTATCGGAAAAAGTTCTTTTCCGGCCATTTTTTAGTGGAATGCAAAAAAACGATTAAATCACCTTTTTATCAAAAATTTGGCTCTTTTTCCTAAATTTGATTGTGAAGCTTTTTCAGATAGAAAAGCTTTTTTTAAACCCAACTAGAAGGTTTCAATTGAACTAAATGCAAAAGCTTAATCTTAATCAATCTCTTTCTCAGAAGCTATCACCCCAGCAAATTCAGTTCATTAAGCTGCTTCAAGTGCCTACAGCTGAACTGGATACGAGAATAGAAGAGGAATTGGAAATCAATCCTGCGCTCGAAGAGGGAAAGGATGAAGAGCCGGAGCAAACGCAGGAGGATGACTTTGAAGACTCCTTTGACGATGACACCGGACGGGATGATCATGAATTAAATCTTGATGATTACCTCGACGATGAATATAGTGGGTACAAAATGCAGGGAGATGGCAACTATAATGCTGACGACGATGACCGGGAAATACCCATTTCATCTCAAGCTTCTTTGCATGAGCAGTTGATCACACAGCTCAATTTTCTAAAACTTGATGAGCGGCAGAAGATCATCGGCCAGCAATTAATTGGAAGTATTGAGAATGACGGCTACATCAGACGCGATCTCGAAGCGATCATCAACGACTTGGCTTTCAGTCAGAATATTGAAACCGATATCGATGAAATGGAGGAGATCCTCCGGAAAATTCAAAACTTTGATCCGGCCGGTATTGCCGCCAGAAATCTTCAGGAATGTTTGATCATTCAGTTGGAGCGAAAAGAGCATCCCGATGATCCCATTGTTATGAATGCTTTGCTTATACTTCAGGATTGTTTTGAGGAGTTTACCAAAAAACATTATTCCAAGATTCAGAAGCGCCTCGATCTTGATGAGGATCAAATCAAAGATTCGATCAATCTGATCACCAAACTTAATCCGAAACCGGGTGGTACATCGGATGGACTAATTCGCACACAGTATATTATACCCGATTTTATCCTGTCCAACATCGGTGGAAAAATGGAAATCAGTCTAAATTCCCGGAACGCACCTGAGCTTCGTATCTCGAGATCCTATTCTGAGATGTTTGATGCCTATGATAAAAGTGACAAAAAGGATAAAAAGCTGAAAGAAACGGTCACGTTTGTGAAGCAAAAGCTGGATTCCGCCAAATGGTTTATTGATGCGATCAAGCAAAGGCAAAATACGCTTCTGAGAACTATGGAAGCTATACTGAACTATCAAAAAGAATTTTTTATCGATGGAGACGAAACAAATCTCCGTCCAATGATCTTAAAGGATATTGCCGAACGAATTGGGATGGATATTTCAACCGTTTCTAGGGTGGCAAACAGCAAGGCAATTCAGACTGAGTTTGGAGTCTATCCGCTGAAGTACTTTTTCTCTGAAGGTATCGCTACCGACAGCGGTGAGGATGTGAGCAACCGTGAGGTGAAGTCAGTATTACAGACCATGGTCGATGCCGAGGATAAAAAGAGACCGCTTTCTGATGATAAACTTGTAAAAATGCTAAATAAGTTGGGATATAATATAGCTAGACGTACGGTAGCAAAATACCGCGAACAGCTTCAGATTCCTGTAGCAAGGCTAAGAAAAGAGCTATTGTGAGATTGATTGCCTTAGTGATTTCAGTGGTTTTTCAACCGCTGTTGATGCCAACATTAGTTTATGGGATGATTCTTTTTGCAGTACCGGAGGCCACCAGTATTCCCGAGGAATTTAAGGAAAGAATTTTCTTTTTAATCATACTCTCAACCTTGGTTATTCCGATGATCAGCATCATCGGCTTGAGGCTAAGTGGGACAGTCAAAAGTCTTCACATGCCGGAGGTCAAAGATCGTAGGATTCCATTTTTGATTACCACAGCATATTTTCTGCTGACCACTTGGTTTTTATACCAAAAGACAGACCTAGATCCGGTGCTTTGGCTTGGAATGGCGGTGATCTGCACTTCGGTCGTGATTCTGACGGGGATTAGTTTTTTTTGGAAAATGTCAGCCCACATGACAGGTACCGGCGGGCTTCTTGCGGTGGTATTAGTTTTAGGAAATAAATTTCCAAATTTTGAAGTTCTTTACCCGCTTTTAGGGGCATTAGTCCTTTGTGGAGTAGTGGCCACATCTCGTCTGTTGTTGCAGGCCCACCGACCTCTGGAAGTTTATATTGGATTGGCCACAGGTTTTATTGTCTGTTGGCTAGGGTTTAATTGGATTTGGACATAAAAAAACCCGAATACAATCCGGGTTTAATTTCTGTTGCGGGTAGTTTAGAAAACTGAGACGGCCAACCCGAAGTTAATTTGGCTGGCCTCCGTAGCAAAAGGCCCTCTACCGGCTTGCCAAACGTCGTTGAGGTAAAAGTTGCCCCAAACATAAAAACCCGGTGATCCTGCCTTGATAGACACTGCATAGCGTATTTTCTCCAATCCGAAATTTTGCGAATCTTTAATCTTACGCGTACCCATGGCATCGGATTCATAGCTGATTTTAGTGTGGGCATTATAGAGATAACCTACTTTTCCTCCAATACTAAATCTGAAGCTTTTACTGTAGTTGTTTTTATTGATATGGTATCTCAATTCCAAAGGAATTTCCAAATAATTTACAGCCAAATTATTTTTGTTGATGCTGATAGTCTTACCATAGACCTCGGTGACACCTAAAAGTCTGGAAGACTCAGCCCCTAGTGTGGGATTGATGAACAGGTTTTGATCATTTGCAAATTGGTACTTATCAGTACCAATACCGAAACCCGGATTGAGCGTGAAGCCTGATTTATCACCTAAGATATTGATAGGGAATTGGTAAGAAACGTTGAAAGTCCTCGATCCAATAAAATTTGTTTCGATGTCTGCCGGTCTATTAGTCAATAGGTTAAAGCCAAACTCTATATTCAAGTCATTCGGGATATTTGGACGACCCCCAATTGGGGATTTTGCTTTTGTCTCGGATTCCTGTGCCTGTACAAATTGAAATAAAAAGAAAGCGAGCGACAGTGTAAATATTTTTTTCATCAAAAGAGGTTTCTTATCAGTGAATGTGGGCAAAAATATAAAATCCCAAAGGATTTACCCTCTTGACGGTCTTAATTATTCTTAAGGTAAAGTGAGATATATGGAGCTTGAGTATATTTTCTTCGAGTAGAGAATTTGCTTAAAAAATAAATAAAGGTACCTTTGCAGACCGTAACGGCTTCGTAGCTCAATTGAATAGAGCACCTGATTACGGCTCAGGAGGTTTCAGGTTTGAATCCTGACGAGGTCACAAGAGCTCAGCTTGCTAAAAGCTGGGCTTTTTTATTGGGTGAATTGAATTTTTCCTAACCCTTTTTTAGGCTATTTTTGAAGCTAGTTTACAGATCATGCGAAAACTCTATTTCTTTTTTGCTTTTATTCTTTTTGCAGCTTGTGAGGAATTGGTCGATGTGAAGCGGATTGAAGGGCCCTGCACCATCCAACTTGTTAAGGGGGGGACGATTACTACTCAGGAAGCTATAGAGATTCTCAAGGCTACTGGCACAATCACTTATCGGGACGAGGATGGCAAGCTTTGGTCTATTCCTGCGGATGAATACCTGACCTATTCCTGCGGGAATTAATCTATCGCGTCGAGGATAAGTACCCAGTCGTTCCCTCTTCCCTCACTGGGAGGGGAAACCAAAACATTACTTCCTTTCATTAGATTTTTTCCCGATTTGATTTCGACTCCGGTTCGAGGATCAAACCATGTGCTTTTAAAATACTCTCCGGTCATTAGTGTGAGATTAAGTTGGATGCTTTTCCCATTTGGGAAATAAATAAAGGCAAAGCAGCCATCATTCCCTCTGATAGCTGTAATGTAAAATTCATCATCCAATTGCGTTGAAGCAATTAAACTCTGGTCCGGACGTCGATCAAAATTGGGTCGGCTAAGCATTAATTTTTTTATGTGCTTTACCTGATTGGCGACCTCCAAATCCAGTGATAATTTCCATGGCTTTAGTGGTGCATTGATTGGGCTTTTATCCAAATCATACAGCTGCCAGACGGCATGACAACCGTATGTCTGACCTGCTGCTCCCGCAAAAACGTTCCAATTAAAGCCTTGTTCTTTTCGGGTATCCGGATAATAGACTGCTTCTGTCTGGTCAAGTCGATGAAACAATTCCCAAGCCGTATCAGCCATCCAAAAAAATGGGGATCCATCTGAAGTCATGAGATATCGATTTGCTCGATGAACCAGAATAGGTCCCTTAATTTCTTGAGCTTGGATTACCCAAGTTGTCAAGAGTGCGATAAAAAAGGAAAATAGTTTTTTTCATGGAAGTAGCAAAAAAAAAGCAGCCCGTAGGCTGCTTTTGAGTCAAATTAATGAGCGGCCGCTACGGCTGCTTTGGAGCCCTTTTGCCAAATAAAGAAGATGATAAATAATACGATCAGGATTCCCGGGAATAAGAGCATTTTCTGCAAGGTTTCCTGTCCGGCAGCTAATTCAAGCGCGTCGCCTGCCAATCCAGCGGCACTTTGAGATGCTCTTGATGCATCAATCCAACCTCCAATAATTGGCTGGAAGATCGCGGTAGAGAACATTCCTATACCCCCTATGATAGACATTCCCAATGCTCCGGAAAGTGGTACACGTTGGGCAACTGCTCCCACCATTACTGGCCAGAAGTAACACACCCCAATTGCAAAAATCACCGCAGCAACATAGGCCATAGGGCCTGTGACAGTGCTAAATAAGAAGATGCCAATCGAGGCAAAGATAGCCCCGCCAAGCAATACACCAGTTTGACCAAGCGCTTTTACAACCGGACCTGCAAAGAATCTGCCTACTGCCATCACTCCGGTAGTAAGTGCTAAAATCAACATTGGGCTAGCACCGCTGGATCCCATGATCAATCCTACCCACTGTTGTGGTCCGAATTCAGAAATCGCCGTCAGTGCCATGCAAATGAAGAGGAAAATAAATACTGGACTGAGCATTGCTTTGAAGTTGGAACTTACAGACGTAACTCCTTCGACCTTTGGCTTTGGGAAAGCTTTTCCAAAGAAAAGAATGGCATAGGCCACTGTAGGAATCATCATCACCCAAACTTGGGATTGCCAAGCAAATCCTCCGTCTGTCATAAACTTGGAGACCAAGCTGCCTAATACAATTCCGCCCGGGAACCACATGTGAAACCTGTTCAACATCTTATTAAGCGTGGTGCCGGAGTACATATCGGCGATAAGCGGGTTACATGCAGCTTCGGTACAGCCATTACCAAATCCGATAAACAGTGTTGAAATCAGAAGCGTCGTATAACCATCCGCAAAAATGGTCATCAAAATACCGAGGGTATGAGTCACAAAAGCGATTCTCATAATATTGGCAGGCCCAACAATATGGTAGAATAGCCCTCCAAGAATCATGGAAATAGGGAATCCGAGAAACCACATGGAGTTGATAAAACCTAGCTGCTCGGCAGTTAGGCCGAATGAATCTCCCAATTGTGGAAGGATTCCCGCACGAATGGAAAATGAAAAGGCGGTGGTGATGAGCGCCAGACAGCTTGCGTTGAATAGGGCGCCACGATTGATGGTTTGAGTCATGGAAGAGTGCTTTGGTTTTTGGGTTGAGTTAAACATTCAATTAAAACGATTCAAAATAGAAAAAAAAAGGGATTTAGCTTTCCCGTGGTAAAAATTATTCCTTGAATGGAAGTCATCTTTGTTAATGGAGAAGGGGAAATTGAGTTCTTCAAAAAGTGAAATTCCTCTTTTTGGAAATTTTGGTGCAAAGGGCTTGATCTCACACAGAAAATCCGGAATGATGCTATAAGAAATTGGTTATATCGCCGGTCTTTCTATTAGGCAGGAAATTTACTTTGGTCAAATGAGTAGTTTTTAACTGTCATTCAATGACCAAGATTGATCCCATATAGTGTTTTTGTATGTTTTTTTCATTATTCCGGAAATTTACCCGGATGGTGTAAGAACCATTTGGAATAGCCTTTCCATTAAAAGTTCCGTCCCAATCGCAGGTAGAAACTTCGGAAATGAGATTCGTATTGGCGCATTGAAAGATAATTTCTCCCCATTTATTAAAAATATAAACCTCCAACTCGTCGATTAGGTAATTCGTGTAAATGAGAAACTGTTTATCAGGATTTCCAATTTGGATCGCAGTGGGATGCATCACCCGTAATTCACATTCTTCTTCTGTAATAAATGTGGTCTGGTAAGCACAACCTTCTGCGCTCATTACGATTAGCTCAAAATTCCCGATCAGCAACGGTTTATAGGTTGGAGCTTTCGAAACCAATTGCCCTTCATGGTACCATTCATAGCTTGCAAACCGGCCGGGATTAATTGTTTCGGCTATTTCATACCGGGGACAAACCGTATACATTTCTTCTACTTCGGGTCTGATTTCGTCCGTACTTCTCATAATCAATACTCTGTCAAGGCCTATCAGGCAATCAAATGCGTTGAAGGCTCTTGCTTCGTAAGTTCCCTCCTCAATTGCAAGTATTTCCGGCTTGTCAGTCTGATTTGTCAGTTGAAATTCTACACCGGATGCATTTGTAAACCACCATTCCAGTCTTTTGATTCTGTCGAAATCAGCTAACGCCGTAAGTGCCGCTGAACTTGAATCCGGGCACAAAGTCTCTGCTTGCAGGTCAATGTCAATATTCAATATAGGTTGCGCTACTTCAAATTTAAATTTGTCCTGATCACATGGAATACTTCCTGAAGGTTGAACGTCGAGAGCGAAATTCCCAAAACTGTCTAGAATCAAGAATTCTTCGTTACCAATTTCATTTCCTTGATCATCCATCCAAGAAAATTCAGCATCTGCAGGATTTGCCCCTGTCAGAACTGCCTGATAAGTTTTTATCCCTTCACACGATTCGCTGATCAAAACAGGCGCAAATTCAATTTTCCGATTTACAGTGACCACCATTGTCTGTTCGTCAGGACAGAGGAGAGAGTTTGCACTTGGATCAAAGCCAAAGAAAGTATAGGTGCCCTGTTGGTTTAAAAGGAAAGTTTGAGTTGAGGCTTTCGTTACCATTTCTCCACTGGGGTAAGTCACAGTGAAATTGAGACTTTCATTAGTTACCGGAGAAAAATTATAGCTTTCACAGATAGAAATAGCATCAG
Organism: Algoriphagus alkaliphilus; assembly: GCF_900103735.1. GTDB lineage: Bacteria > Bacteroidota > Bacteroidia > Cytophagales > Cyclobacteriaceae > Algoriphagus > Algoriphagus alkaliphilus. The sequence continues at coordinate 72,041 of NZ_FMXE01000020.1, forward strand.
GAATTTCAAAAGTCACCCGCTCCGGGGTCACGTCTACTTCAATGGAATTTCTGCCCAATTCACAATCCTTCCCGATTGATGGAATTATACTGTAAACAGTGGCTTCATAAATACCTTCTATGTCTACAGTTATTTCAGTTTTGTTTGTAAACTGTGGTAATGGGATGATATTACCGGCATCATCAAATTTCCTCCAAATGATATCAGTTACTTCATCCTGAAATGTAGTTGTAAGTGTGATGATCGATGAGGGTCGCAATTCGCAAAGTTTGGTTGAAAGAAGGCTTACATCCACTTCCAGGACTGGTGCTTTGATCAGGAACTCCTTTGGTGGGATTGGACATGCCTCACTGTTTTTTGGCTGGACATCCAACTTAAATAATCCGGTGGAAACGGGAACCAATTGAACTCCTTCACTGACAAGTTCATCTTTTTCATTGAACCATTTGAATATAAGATCATTTGGATTTCGCCCGAATAATTCTGCTTCAAAAGTTCGGTTTCCAAAACAATCCTCCTGAATAAGTACAGGTTCAAATTCAACCGGATCTACCAGGGTGACATTAAACTCAATCAATGTCGGACATAGATCACTCGGTGTTGAAGGTCTTCCAACAATCTTGTGCAGACCTGCCTGATCCACCAGAAGAGATTCGCCTGCCTTTTTTGTCTCTTCTCTACCGTCCGGTGAAAAAAGCGTGAATTCTAAATTTTCATCGGTTTCAGGAATTAATCCAAAAGATTGACATATCGCCAAATCCTCAGCAACGGTAAATTGAACCTGGCCTTTGCCCGGAATTTCAATTAATTCTTTTTTGGGAACAGTACAGCTGTCTAAATCAAGCAGTTCAAAAACAAAAATACCCCCTGCGATGGAAACTGGAATTTTGCTCTGGCCTAAAAAACTTCCTGAAGTGGCAACTCCTCCTTTTTCATTGAGGACGCGGTAATGTCCGTCCACAGGCCCCGGAAGCTGAATGGTAAATCCACCTAAATTTTTTCCTACATCTGAACAGGATTCTCCTATGATATCAATTAGCTCATATTTTAATTCCGGAGGAACCGTACCTATTGGAACCGCGGCCGCATAGGAATTTGTGCAATTGCCTAATGAAGAAATTAAATTATAAGCTCCGGACTCCATGTTTGGAATCACGAAAGTTTGACCTGTGGCAATAGGTCCAGAAGAATATTCAGTCTCTTCTACAAAAATATTATCGATTGGTGTCAGTGCCCTGATTCTGATCCCGCCATCTGCAATGTTGCATCCACTGGATTCAATAGGGTCGAGGATTTCAAAATCCGGTAAGGGGAAATAGGTCAGGGACTTTGACTTTTCAATAGTACAGCCCGAGACATCCGGATTAATCATTTCAAAAATGACCTCATAATTTCCCAAGGAGGGTAGTACTGAAGGTGATACAATCACCGAACTGCCGGTGCTGAGGAAGTTCCGGGTGGACTCTCCCTGTTTTTGGATGTACCAATTTCCGGAAATGGTTGGTTCGGTCAAGAAAGTCAACGACTGATTGGGGCAAATGATATCGCTGGGGGCTTTTATTTCAAATACAGGAGAGCTTGTTATGGTGGTACTCAGCGATCGCAAACAATCCTGAAGCCCACCTCCTGAGGGGATAAAAAAACTAACAGTGTATGTCCCGGGTGCAGTTACGTTTAATAGGTTATTATTTCCCACGACCGTACCGGATCCGTTTTTCCACTCAAACTTAAAAAGTGATACCGAAGGGTCGGAGGGATTTATTGCTCTGATTTCCAGTGGATCAGTGACGCATTGCTGGTAGCTTGAGTTAAGAATTACTTCCGGTGAGGGTTGGACAGTTATTTCCTTGATCTGTTTTGGAAAAGGAATTGCGGCTCTACTTACAATCAATTCGACTCGGTAATTTCCCGGGTCCTTAAATGTGAAAAATATAGTTTGAAATCCTCCAGGCTGTTTGTTAAAAATTTCTTTTCCCGATGTGTCAAAAATTTTCCAATCATATACATCAGTCAAAGCGTTTCCGCCTCCCGAAAACTCACCAATAACACTCCCGAACTGGATACAAAGTCTGTCTGGCCCAATTATTCCCGTACTGTATAATTCTAAAGGCGATTTCGAAGACATCAACATTCTCTCCTCAAGAAACTCTTTGGCTCCGTCGGCAAACAAAAACACCAATATTAAACAACCGGTGATTAGAGAGAATTTTAGAAATTTGGAAATCAAGATTAATTTTTAAATTGACAAGGGGCTTATTTTCAATCTCCTAAGGTACACTATTTGCACCCTGCAAAAAAATAGCCGAAATGTGATTTCACGGCTTATAATAAGTTTTTTGTAGTTTATCTAATGAAAATCCAATCCAAGTTATCACTTAATCCCTCTGAAAATTCATATCCTTCGACATTGAAAACTTTCAGAGCTTCCGGGTCAGTGATCTTATTTTTTATCGCAAAGTTAGTCATCATTCCTCTTGCTTGTTTTGCAAAAAAACCAATGGTCTGATAGCCTTCATTTTTAAATTCCTTGAAATGGATAGTGATAACAGGGGATTTTAAAACTTTAAAATCTACCGCTTTGAAATATTCCTGAGAAGCAAGGTTGACGATGGGTTTACCCGCTGATGCTTCAGCGATTCTTTTTGCAATTTTTGTTCCCCAATATTCGTAAAGGTTTTTTCCTTTTTTTGTTTCCAGTCGTGTACCCATCTCCAGACGATAGGGCTGAATCAAATCCAGCGGCTTCAAAAGTCCGTATAGCCCGGATAGTATTCTTAGATGCTGCTGTGCAAAATCAAAATCTGCATAAGTATAGCTATCCACATCGATTTTGGTGTAAACATCCCCTTTAAAAGCCAGAAGTGCCTGCTTGGAATTTTCGGGATTAAATTCGTTTTGAAACCTCTTATAACGCTCCTCATTCAATTCTGCCAAATTCTCACTGACGTGCATCAGTTGCGCGATTTCAGCTGCGGACTTTTTTTTCATTACGCTGACCAAGGATTTTATATCTGAAGCGAAATCCGGGTGGCTGTATTCTTTGAAATTCGGAGTGGAATAATCTAATGTTTTGGCAGGGGAAATCAGAATCAACATGGTTATTGAATAATCGTAATGGCTTTAGTTTCGGATTGGGTAATGTTTTGCGCGTTTGAGGTAAACCGCACCACTACTGCATATGTTCCATTGGGGACAAATTTTCCATTGACAATTCCGTCCCAAGGACAGAAAGGTTGACGAGGTTCCACGTTTTGATGCTCACAATAGAAAATCAATTCGCCCCATCGGTTGAAAATAAAAACCTCAACCTCATCAATGAATTCATTGGCATAGAGAATAAATCCCCGATTGGGATCATTTAACACTACTCCATTTGGATAGGAGATTCTAAGTCGACAATCTTCCGTCACAACGAAAGTCGCTACATATTCGCAGCCCAGGTTGTCTGAAACCCGAAGTTCGTAATTGCCAGGCAGCGTAGGGGTGAATATTGCATCCTGTGAAACTTCCTCGCCATTCAAAATCCAACTGTAATTGTCATAGATGCCTGGGGCAATGCTTGTGGTTACTCCTTCAATAGCACAGATGATGATTTCTCCTTGTGGCATTACAGGCGGAATAATGGTTGATTTGATCACAGCATCACTCGCTCTGCCCAGTTCACAGCCGGCGGCATTTCTCAATAATACTTCATAGATTCCCTCTTGATCCACATCAATAATGGGACTGCCATCAAATGCGGGAATTCTTGTTTTTGTACCGCCTACCACAAAAAACCATTCAATGGCTGTGACATGGGTCAAATCTGCATCAACAGTGATTGTTGTCCTCGTTTGACCTATGCAGAACGGAACGATGTCCAAACTTACATCTATCCTTGGATCCAAAACTACCGCCGTAAAGGGAATCTTATTGACGGGACATAATCCGCCAGATAAGGGTTGGACTTCCAGGGTGTAATCACCCGCTCTGGATGGAGTGAAAGTCTGCCTTCTTCCCACAATTACACCTAGGTCATCCCTCCAGATGAAAATCACATCAGATGGAATTGCATTGTTCAAAATTGCCTCATATCGGATGCCAGTTTGGCAGTCTATAACAGGTCCTCCGAGTTGAAAATCAATGGGTCTAGTGACAGTGACATTCATTTCAATTTCACGCGGACAATCAAATCCGGCCGGATCTTCACCGCGAATGGTGTATAGGCCTGATTGAGTAAAGGTGAAATTCCCTTGATTATCAGGAAGAATAGCAGTCCCGGCGGAATTCCTTGCGGTGTAGGTTAATGGATTTGGCCCTACCGGAGCGAAAATAAAGCTTTCACATGCGATCACATTAGTTGGCACTGAGAACACAACTTCTAATTTCTGAGCAATAGTATAAATCTGATCATCTGGAATAGAACACCCAAATTGATCTAGGACCTCGACCAAATAATCTCCGTAAGGAACCAGAACACCAAAACTGGCCTGACCGGGAAGTGGACCAGTGAATAGTTGACCATCTCCTTGCCTCACTATGCGGAATTCTCCGACTTGTGCTGTTCCGTTGTTGAATGAAATAGTAATAATTCCCGGCTCTATTCCTGTGGCATTACAAGTTTCATCAGTCTTGGTCACAGAGAATTCAAGTGCGGCAGGAGGATTTAAGTTTTGAACTGTAACAGAGGCAACGTAAAAACAACCTGTGCTATTTTCCGCCTCAATAGCATATAATCCAGGCAGAAGACTAGTGACGGGAATTACGTCTCCTGCTGATACATTGGAGAAGGTCAGATTGAGGTCAGGTATCCTCAGCTCAGAAGCATTGGATTGCATGGTAATTTCAAAAGATCCATCCGCTGTAGCGCAATCAGTAGCAGGTGTGGTCTGGACGGCGACAAAGAGTGGTAACTCATTCACCAAAAGATCCAATTTCTTTTCAATCGTACACCCAGGCAAAATCGGATCTTCGGTTACGAAGAAAATATCATATTGGCCGGGACTAGGCAGGGTATTGATGAAAAGCTCGAGTTCGAAAAATTCACCCAAACTCACTCGATTTCCATCTTGATTCAATTCATAGAACCAATCTCCGGTAATAGGAGTATCGGGAGCAAATACCACGGTGGTCTCTTCAAAACAAACCTCAGTCGCAGTTTGTGTCAATTCAAATTGAAAAGCGGGCCCAACAAAAACTTCCGCAATGGAAGGGCAAGTCTCGAATAGAGCAGCTTCATCGGGTGAAAGTCCGGCTGGTAATCGATAACTCACCCGTACGGTATAGATGCTTTCTTCATCCACTGTAATCGAATTTGAATTTTCATCTCCGAAAACTGTTCCAGCAGCATTGGCCCATTGAAAATCATACAAGCCCCCAGCAGGATCATAGCCATCTATTGCTGTGAGTGTGACCGGATCTCCGGCACACAGGGTAATATCATCCGCCAAGGTTAAGGCAGGAGGAGCTACTACTTCGATTTCCCCTTCAGCCTCAAAATAAGTGGGATCCCCACAACGATCCACTCTTAGCGCAATAGTATAGATTCCCGGAGCGGTAAAGAGTTGATCAAGTGTCTGAAATTCTTCTCCGGGTCCCCCGAAATTATTTCGGATTACAGTTCCGTCTTCATGCGTAATGGTCCAGAAATAAGAATCAATGTCAGGTTCTCCACCGCCTTCGAGTATTGCACTAGCGCCATCCACAGGATCCAGACAAAGTCTTGGTGGAAAAGCCAAAGCAGGTTCAGGAATCGAACTTCCGCTGTTTTGCACAAACGAAGGAAGTCCAAGATTCGCCGGGCCAGGCATTGGCAGAACGGCATTTTGATTGAATGTACTGGAAGCGATACAGCCTGTACCGACCTGCACCTGTCCGATACGATTGTCTCCAACGACTGCGACATAGATTTGGCCGTCAGAGGCAATTTGCAAGGCTCCCAGGTTTAAGCCTGGCGTACCTCCAACTTGTTTTCTAGTGGAAAGAATGCAGGATTCCCGTTGGGCTCGGGTGGTGGCAGAGTCAAAGCAAGATGGGCAGGTAGCAGCATTGGGAGTATTGTTCTCGACTGGTTTAATGATGAACTCTTCGATTCCCGGGCCTCCGTTTCTGTAGGAAACCAGCACCCGATCCGAGTCTTGTGAAAATTCCAATCCGTATACATTCCCACTGCATCCCAAATCAATCCTTGCATATTCTGATAGCCTTCCTGTTTGCTGGTCAAATTCAAAAATTTCGACTTTGTTACAGCCACCCTCAGAAATAGTCACGGCAAGTTTTGTCCCATCAGGGCTGAATTTCATCGCGCCCACTCCGGAGTTGAATCCATGATTACTTCCTACGGAACTGAGTACCGGCTGTCCGATGCCTTGGCTGGAAACCGGGTATGCCCTAAATGTGTTGTTTCCCAATTCATGAAACATCACCCAAGTGGTATCCCCTCCCGAAAATGCGGCTGAATGCTCTGTAGATGGACTGAAGAGGAAATTGTTTTTGGTCACCACATTCCCAACGCCGGTTTGATTTTCAGCTTTAATGTCGACCAGTGAAAAACTTACCGTATTAGTACCACCAGCGGTGGCTTGGGTAGTAAATAGGTAATAAAGCGTCTGTTGCTGCGGTACTGCAACAGCGATGACGGATTGGCTGGACGAATTGTTTCCGCCAATGTCAGCTCCATTTTCCATTAGATTTCCATTCAGGTCCCAAACGGAATTGCCGTCAGTAAAGAATAAAACCTGACCGGCTTGGTCTGAGATGGTTGTGGTCCCTGCGGGAATATTCTGCGGATGCCGTTGTGCTATTGGTCTGGGGGTAGGCGCATTCGGATCATTCGGATCAGGATTGAAGTCCAAGCCTGCCCCATCTCCAAAATACCATATATTGTTGGATTGGTCAGGGAGATCCCAGATTTTCACCCGGATCTCAGCATATGCGTAGCACTCAGAACCTGGTTCTCTGACCAATGCCCAATACAAACCCGGTAGACAAACTTGATTTGCCTCTTTTCCTATCCACCCACGGTCTCTCTTATTGGACCAGAAGTACTCATAATTAGTCCCTCCCGGGGGTGGGGCTTCTCCTCCTGCATTTGCTGCCTGTGCCTGAAGTAAAGGCTCAAGATCAATGCAGCTTAAGCAAATGGTGGTGTCTGCAGGCGTGAAGTCCGCCTCTAGGTTGTTTTCGGTAAGTGGGATTGTCTTGGGAACACTTAGTCTTGTCCCATCGGCAAATTCCACGGTGAGCGTCACCGAGATACTGGTGCCCTGAGCCACATCCTGCGGTATCAGAAAATGCTCCTGGTTGAAATCTGCAGGAAGTGGAGTTCCATCCGAATCAGTCAATGGGGGAGTAAATTCCCAATTAAAAGAGATCGGCTGATAATTTTCAGGGGTAATTACACTGGTCAGTTGGACTGGGTTATTGGAGCAGGGGGCTTCGGGACTCCAGGTGAAATCAAGTGTGGGAACTATATCCGCATTCGGAGCAAATATTGGGAAAATCGTCCCGCAGAAGTCGGTTCCGGCAAATGGATCTTCTTCGATTACAAGCGATGCCTGATCGGCCTCATCCGGATTGGTGACCCTCCCGATCAGCTGAGGTCCACCGGGAACCTCTTCATAAATGTAATATAACTGACCATCCGGCCCCGTTTTGACATCATAGACCTGATTCAGCCCAGCTGTAAGAGGAATTTCTTCGGGCGTTGCAGAGAGGTTATTAGAGGGTACCCTGAATAGCTGATTCCCACGGGAGAAATAAATAAATGAACCATCCGGTGAAAAGTCCGCACCTCCGATATCACCTGTGCCACCTGATCCTGTAATAGGCTCAGGAGTACCGAAATTCCCGTTGCCGGTGTTAAATGGGATAACCAAAATATCATCTCCAGGATTTTCAGGAATGACAATGAGTCTACTGTTTTCTTCATCAAAAATGATAGCCTTTGGAGTAAATGGGATGGCTTCCGTGTCTGTTTGGGTAAAACTTCCCTGCGTATTCTCTATTCTTCTGGAAATCAAATTTCCACCCGAAAAACTGATCAGATAGGAGGGAGAAGATGGCGTTTTCACTACCAAAAGTGCACCGGATGCAGGGCCGATAACCTGATCTTTCACTGTGACTTCCCCTAATGGTCGTTCATTTCCGGTGGCCTGACCTGGGGCATTCATATCTACTACTGAATATTGCAGCTGACCTCCGGGAGAAATGTAGAAAATATAAAAAAGTTTATTTACCTCGGGATCATATTCTAAAATCCCTGTGGCTACTTTTTGTCTGCCGTCAATATTTCCGTTAAGGCCTGAGCCAACTCCCTGAATTGGTCTTGCACTGAAATCATAGACTAACTCGCCATTTGTGTAGAAAAGCGGCTGACCCGTGATCGGATCAATGGCGATGGCATTATTTTTTTCACCGATAATTACCGCACCCGGTAGTGTTTGAACGTTTGCTATTCCTCCTTTTCCGAAGGATAAATAGCTGTTGGGGGTGCCACTGCCGCAATTTCCAAAAATCCACTCATTATCATTGAAGCCTTGGGAATAGACGAAACTACTATTTCCGAAAATGCTCAGGGAAATGATGCTTGTAAAAATTAAAATGAACCTTATGGAAATAGGGCTTCTTTTCATATTTTTCGAACTGCTTACTAAAACACCCAAAGGGTTGTACCGTTTAGAAGCTAACTGAATATTCAAATAAACGAACAAATCCTTGTTACGGTCTCTGTTAAGTATTGTTTTTTTCATCGGATGTGGGCTTGGCCTGTCCGTGAAATCATTTGCTCAGGATCCGCAATATAGCCAGTATTATGCGGCACCGCTTTATTTGAATCCTGCAATGGCCGGCGGTGAGTTAACAGGTCGGGTCGGTTTTAACTACCGAAACCAATGGCCTTCCATCGATGCGCAATTCACCACATTTTCCGCCTACTACGACACCTATCTTCCTGACTATAACAGTGGAATCGGCATTCATCTGATGCAGGATACGGAAGGGGCGGCTAAGCTTCGATCGACTACGATTTCAGCTATTTATTCTTATGAATTGAAAATCGCCGATAATGTTTATTTCCGTCCGGGATTTCAAGCGAGTTACATTCGCAGAGAAATCGGCTTTTATGAAAATTTAGTTTTTGCCAATCAGATTAATCCAGCTGATCCATTTGGACCCACATTTCCCGGGACGGACATTCCTGGTCTGGGGGATCCGGTGGGGATGCTCTCGCTTTCTTTTGGAGGACTTCTATTCACGGAAAATCTTTGGATCGGGGCTGCAGCTCACCATGTAAATGAGCCCAACCAATCCTTTATCGATGGCATTAGCCCTTTACCGGCAAAGTTTTCCTTTCACGCAGGTTATCGGATACCGCTGGGTGAAGGAAGTATGCGGAGTGATTTCACGCACTTGAGGAGGCAACGTTACTTTACTCCTACAATCAATTACAAGCGGCAGGGACCATTTGAGCAATTGGATATAGGTGCATATTTTTATGTAGAGCCGCTTGTTTTTGGGCTTTGGTATAGAGGTTTGCCATACAAGCCTGTAGAAAATCAAAGTAATCGGGATGCCATCGTGATGATGGTTGGTGTGAATTTGCTCAGCGGACTGAATATCGGCTACAGTTTTGATTACACCGTTTCTCAGTTGGGAATTCAGTCTGGTGGAGCTCATGAATTGAGTTTGTCCTGGACATTACCTAACAGCTATCAAGGTAAGCCCCTCCGACGGGACACTATTTTACCTTGTCCTAAATTCTAATCCTCATGAATCCCGAAAATTTGAAGTACCTGCTAGTCGGGGTTTTAGTGTTTGGATTTTTGGCAAAAAAAATACTTGCCTATTTAAATGTAAAGAATCCAATCCCCAAGATTCCAGGTACGCTTTCGGAATACCTGAATCCCGCAAAACTCCAAGAATCAAAAGCTTATCAAATAGAAAATTTTAGCTTCCAATTCTTAGCGGGCGTTTTTTCTTTTGTCCTGACTTTTTTATTTATCGCTCTAGGTTGGTTCGGAACAATTGATACTTGGGTTGCAGGATTTGGATTCGCTCCATTGGTTAAGTCCCTGGTGTTCTTTGGAGTGATTTTTATAGGATCGGATATTCTCAGCCTGCCTTTTGATTACTATAATACATTCGTAATCGAAGAGAAATTCGGCTTCAACAAAACCACCGTCAGCACCTTCTTCTCAGATAAATTAAAAGCCTATTTGCTTTCGATTCTTGTGGGAGGAGGATTGTTGCTGATTTTCCTTTGGCTGATTCATCAGATGGGAGAAAATTTCTGGTGGCAGTTCTGGATTATCGCGGCAGTTTTCATGATTTTGGTCAATTTGTTTTATACCGCGTGGATCCTCCCGCTTTTCAATAAACTTACGCCACTCGAAGATGGAGAGCTGAAGGACAAAATCCTTCAGTATGCCAAATCGGTAGATTTTCCATTGGACAACATTTTTGTAATCGATGGAAGCAAGCGATCCTCCAAGGCCAATGCTTTTTTTTCAGGGTTTGGGAAGCGGAAAAAAGTAGTGCTTTATGATACGCTTCTGGATCAACATCCACCGGATGAACTAGTGGCTGTAATGGCGCATGAGGTAGGACATTACAAGAAAAAGCACATCATTTGGAGCATGGTCACTGCGATACTTCAGGTGGGACTGATGCTTTTTTTGCTTGCCCAATTTATTTTTTCAGAAAACATGAGTATTGCGCTTGGAGGTCAGGCATGGTCGGCGGAATTGAATATTATTGGGTTTACGATGCTCTTCACACCGATTTCAATGATTTTGGGAATTGGGATGAATTGGCTGAGTCGGAAAAATGAATTTGAGGCTGATGAATTTGCAAAGCTGACGTTTGCCGGGGAGCCACTGGCCGAAGCCTTGAAGACACTCTCTGTCAAGACACTGAGCAACATCAATCCTCATCCTTGGTATGTGTTTGTGAATTATTCACATCCGCCATTATTGGAAAGGTTGGAGAAGTTGGAACGCTGAATTGGAAGATTTTAAGATTGAAAAATTGAAAAATTTAAGGAATCTGATCTCTCAAATTAGATTTTAGAGCCGCCATGAAATACACTTAACAAAGATAAAAGGTTTGATCAATTGGAGTTTCATTTAAAAAAAGACCGCCAGATCAAATCTGACGGTCTTAAGTCTTTTATCTAGTGTCTTAAGTCTAAACTCTACACTCTATAAAACTCCTCCCAGCCTTTTCTCGGCGGCATACCTGCCAAGACCTGATTAGCCAGTGGGTTGTTGGTGATCTGCCGGGTTTCACGGTCAAACTCCAGTTTTACGCCCATTTGTTGCGCCATCACGCCCAAACAAAACACCTGACTTAACGGCCCTGCGATTTCGAAAGATGATCGGGTCTTTTCCTCTCCTTTGCAGGCTTTGAGGAAGTTTTCGAAGTGATTGGAAGGACTCTCGGGTACTACAGGAAGTTTGGATTCCCACTCCTTGGCTTTTTCCGCAGGGATAATCGACAGCGTGCTACCGTGCGAACCTCCCTTGAAGGTCAGCTCCTTGCTGTAAATGATCTTGCCGGGATTCAATTTCGCAGGCTGAATCATTCCGTTGCTTGGTGGCGGGATGTTCGGATCAAGTTCGGAGACACCATATCCATCCGGGACTGAAGGGATATTGTCTATTCCATCCTGCCAAGTGATGACAAGTGGAGGCATACTGCCTCTCTCAGGAAACTTGAATTCAAGTGTAGTAGACATCGGGAAAAAGAAAGCATTATGCCCTGATAGTTTGGTTGGGTTGACTTCGTAAGGCAATCCCAAATCCAAAAATTCATGCGCGGTATCGATGATATGGGCTCCCCAGTCACCCAAGGCACCCATTCCGAAATCGTACCAGCATCGCCACTGTCCGTTGTGAAAATCCTTGTGAAATGCATGAGGCTGGGCCTGACTGGTCCAGACATCCCAATCTAAAGTGGAAGGGACAGGTTCTGCGGTAGGGAATCGAGTGATTTTGGGGTCCCAGTCATGCCAGCGTCTTCGGCTGTTCATGTGGGCAGTGATGGCAGTGACATCTTTGATGATTCCGGCTTCTTTCCAAGCCTTGAATTGGAAATAGTTGCCTTCTGAGTGCCCTTGGTTTCCCATTTGGGTAGCCAGTTTCGGGTATTTTTTAGCCGCGGCGATCATCAGATCTACTTCCTGAAAAGTCCGCGCCATGGGCTTCTCCACATAGACATGCTTGCCTTCAGCCAATGCCATCATCGTCACCGGGAAGTGTGAAAAATCAGGTGTGGCAATGCTGACTGCGTCAAACTCCTTACCGATCTCGTTAAACATCTTTCGGAAGTCCTGATACTTTTTTGCTTTTGGAAACATGTTCATCACTTCCAAAGTCTGCTTGGCACCCATGTCCACATCGCAGAGGGCGACGATATTGCAGAGTCCGGTTTTGTCCAAGGCTTTGATAATTTCATTACCCCGGTTTCCGATGCCGATGCAGGCAAGGTTTACTTTGTCACTGGGTGCCACGTAGCCCATGGAATTCCCGAAAACATTGGGGGAAAGGATGGTCAGTCCTGAAAGCCCAAGTGCGGCTGTGGCTCCGGTTTTCAGAAAGTCTCTTCTATTGGTTGACATGATGGGGGTATTTTTGGGTTGAAACTATTGAATATGAATATAAAAAATGTTTAAATTTTAGTAGTTAGGATTTCCTAAATTTAAGAATCAAAATGATGACTTGGGGTTATTGATTTGAAAATCAACGGAAATGATTGCGATAGAATGTTGTAAAAGGAATTTTTCCTGAATTTTGAAATTAAAATTGTAATTTACAGAATCGATTTCGAAAGAAATTATCTTTTGAATAGTTAAAAAATTATGGGGGGGGTGCAAAATTTTATTCTGAAAAAAATAAAAATTCAATATTTTGGGTTTAGTTAAATGGATATTCGGAATTAAGAAAAGTTTGATATTTAATTTTACTGGTTTAAATTAGTTTATGTTCCACTTTTAAAATCATATTATCATGAAAAAACGATTAATTCAGTTGACAGGCATTTTTGCCCTGTGTTTTTTAGGGTTGTTTTCCCTAGATCTTTCAAGTCCAGGTGGAGAGAAAAGCCTCCTTCTTTCGAGTGTAATTCCAAATGGATACTCACAAACAATGTGCGATCCACCAGCTCCAAGCTGTGGACCATTAATGGGAAATTCTTCAGGAAGTAGATATTGTTGCGCAAACACTGATTCTTCTTGTTGTTATGCAGCTGGATGTGGAGGTTCACATTCTTAAATTATGGTTTTGGTATAGGTGCTATTTTTCTCTCGAAGATGAATAGCACTTTTTTTTAGGATTTTATTTAATTTCAGACTATGACAATTAAGTTACAGGTATTAGCATTATTTTTCTTGTTTTTATCGTGCTCAAGTCCTTCTAATCACGCTGAAAATGTCAGTCTAAATATTATTAGTCAAGACTTGCCAAGTCAAGCATCAATCTTGAATTTGTCTGAATTCTATACATTTGATAGGTTGATAAAACTTCAATCTAACGATTCCTCGATCATTGATTATATCAATAAGGTATTGGTTGATGATGATTTGGTGTTTATAAAAGGAGGTAGTTCCCTTTTTAAATTTAAATTAAATGGAGATTTTCAAAAAAAACTCACCAAAGGAATTGGCGGGCCGGATGAATATGTTAACCTTACAGATGTGCTTATTTTGCCAGAGCAGGATAGGCTTTGGTTATATGACTCGAATCAAAGATCCATATTTCAAATTAACTATGATCTTGAAATGGAAGTTGATTATTCCTTAAATTATCCTTTGTTTGGGGTTGAAAAATTAGAAAAGGGATTAATTGGTACTTCGGGGTATTTAGAAGTATTAGATAAATTTTCTTCATTATACTCGTTTGTAGGGGAAAATTTAGCAACTGGATTTGCGCTAAGCAAAAACCATTTGAAATTTAACCCTGAAAAAGCTAGGTATCTTCATGTGTACAGACACGACTTTTTTTCCAAAGGACCAGTTGGGTACAATTTTGTAAATTCTTTTAATGATACTATTTATTATGTGAGTGAAAATATGGAAGTAATTCCAAAATATTATGTTGATTTTGGTTCAAACAAGGTGAACGAGAATGAATTGATTGGTAGGGATTATTCTTCTATAGTTGATGTATTCCAATATATCAATTCTTCTGATAAATCCTACAACGTTGGGAATGTGGTAGAATTTGAAAGATACCTGTTATATAAATTTTTTAATCAAGGTCTTCCATTTGTTTCTGTTTATGATAAAAGTGAAAAAATTCTTAAATCAGGAAGGAAGATTTCATTTGATTATTTGGGACAAGATGTAGTACTTGAATTGGATGAAGAAATTTCTTTTGGGACTTTAGGTAATAATAGGGCCTATTTGGTAATACCTTCTGAAGCCAGTATTTTACGAGAATACCAAGTGCTTTTTCAGGTGAAAGACGGAGACAATCCTATAATTTTATTTTTTGATGAAAAATAAACTCTTTGTGCTTTTTAGTTTAGCTTTAGGATGTTCTTCACCTCAAGAAAAAAATCAAAACTTTGAGATGACTGAAATCAGGTCTTTGAGAGAACTTGTAAATGAAGGATTGAGTACTGATCGATTTTACTACATAAAAGATCTTTCTGAAATAAAAGAAAAAGGAGAGGGCTTGGTCCTGATATTACCTGGAAGCTCTTGTTTTAATTGTTTCGAAGATTTGAATTTGTTTTTAAAAGGATATTTTTCAGAAAATCCTGAAATAAAATTATTGGTTGTTAGAAATAATAAGATTAAAGAGAAGGAAATAAGGTTTTCCTTGCAAAAGGTTATTTCACTTGATGAGGTTTATATTTATGAAATAGGACAATTGTCTATTCTAACCCAACATGAGTTTTTTCCTAAGCTTGGATATTTCAATAACGGGAAAATTTGCTGTTTGGAAGTATTTGAGCAAGGAAATCAAGAGAAGCTTACTAATTTTTTTAATTATTTGAAGTTTATGGATTAGATTTTTTTTTTAAGTTTTACTTAGTTGTTCCTGTTTGAATTTTTTCAGTTATATTTTCTTACTCTTTTTCTCTATTTTTCCATTATCAATTTACCTCTAATTCATGCCCGACCTAGCCGATTTCCACCAACCGATCACTGATCTTTTCCCGCAACCCAAATCTGCCTCGGATTGGGATCAATACCGTCTAAAAAAATCCCAAGTCGAATTTTTTCATGAAAATGGATATCTCGCTGACATCAAGCTTTTGAATGAAGCTCAAATTGAGGCACTAATGAAGGCCTTGGACGAAGTGATGGATCCGCAGCATCCGTTACACCATCTTTTTCATGAGTTTCACAGCAATGAATCAGGTGATCCGAACAAGGTCTTGTTTCATTCCTTGGGGCATTGGCGGATTGCTGATGCATTTCACGATGTGATCTGGAATCCCGCTTTCCGGATGGCTGCCAGCCAGCTTTTGGGAGATCGGCCAGTTCGGTTTTGGCATGATCAGCTCTTCTGCAAACCGGCACATCATGGTGGAAATGTAGCCTGGCATCAGGATTACAGTTATTGGACTCGGACAGTCGCCATGCAGCATCTGACTTGCTGGTGTGGCTTGGACGACGCGACGGAAGAAAATGGCTGTCTGCACTATGTGCCGGGTTCGCATCGCTGGGGCTTGCTTGAAAAGCCTGATTTAGCAGGTGAAATGGATGGGCTGATGGCTATGATGACGGAGGAGCAAAAGGCGGATTTCAAACCTGTAGCTATACCCCTCAAGGCAGGACATGCAGCATTCCACCATCCTTTGCTTGTACATGGGAGCTTTGCCAACTATTCTGACCGATCCCGAAAAGCTTTTGTGCTCAATGTCTTTGCCGATGGTACGGTCTCTGATACCAATGAACCGCTACTCTCCGGAGTGCCAATAATTCCAAAAGGTGAGAAGATGGAAGGGAAGTTCTTTCCGTTGATATTTGATAGAGAATTGAAAAATTGAAAAATTTGAAGATTGGAAAATTAAGAATCTAGGTCTTTTAGGTCAACGCTTTATTTTCTGAATTGGAAAGGGAGCTGGAATAGAAAATTTAGACTTTTATTTCCTCCTTGAGCTTAAAATCTTCTCAGATCCTCGTAATTCGTATTTCGAAAATCGTACTTCTAAATGGCTTCAGGCTTATTTGCATTATTAGACGATATCGCCGCCTTGATGGACGATGTGGCAGTCATGAGTAAAGTGGCAGCAAAGAAAACTGCCGGGATTTTAGGGGATGATCTGGCTGTAAATGCTGAAAAAGCATCGGGTTTCGTCACAGAAAGAGAGCTTCCTGTTCTTTGGGCGATTATGAAAGGATCCCTGCTCAACAAAGTAATTATTCTTCCCGTAGTCTTCCTCCTAAGTGCCTTTTTACCGATAGCTGTTACCGTTATTTTGGTGATCGGGGGCCTTTACTTAGCCTACGAGGGTGCCGAAAAAATCTATGAATACCTCCTGCCTCACCGGGAAGAAGCCCAATCCCGATTGGACTTAGATTTAACCGAAGTACAGATTTTAGCTTTGGAAAAAGGAAAGATCAAATCGGCTATCACTACGGACTTTATTCTTTCTGTAGAAATAGTAATAATCGCACTGAGTACAGTAATGGACAAACCCCTAATTACTCAAATTGCAGTTGTTTCGGTGATAGCCCTAATTGCGACGGTGGGCGTTTATGGAATTGTTGGCCTCATCGTGCGCATGGATGAATTTGGATTAAAATTGATTGCAATGAACGAAAGGACGGATAGCTTTTCCGATAAAGCGGGAAAGCTATTGGTCGGCGCCTTGCCAATTGTAATCAGGATGCTCGCCTTTGTAGGCACAATTGCATTGTTGTTGGTCGCAGGGGGTATTTTTGCACACAACATTGAGTTTTTTCACCATTTGCTTGAATCCTGGCCGGCGATTGTCAAGGAGTTTCTGATCGGATTAGTCGTGGGGGTTTTGGTATTGATTCCGGTTTTGATTTTCAGGCGAATCCGAAAAAAGTCTTGATCAACACACAAGGACAGGACTTGTATTAATTCAAAAAATTCTATTTTGAGAATTCAAATCTGTAGGCTGTTTGGCCAGCCAAATCCAAAACCCACATAAACATGCACTACCTTCGAAAAAGTCTTCTTTTTAGCTTCCTACTTACTTTTTTTACTTTGCTTGCCTGTGCTCAAAACGGCCAAACATTCCTTCAGTTTGAGGGAAGAGAAGGTCCTGGCAAAAGCAAGCACATCGTTCTGGTAGCAGGGGACGATGAATATCGCTCGGAAGAATCCATGCCCATGCTGGCCAAAATCCTCTCCACCCGCTATGGATTTAAGACGACGGTTCTGTTCCCGATCGAACCGGGTACCGGCGATGTAGTGCCCAATTATCAAAACAACATCCCCGGTCTGGAGCACCTGGAATCTGCCGACCTGATGATCATGCTGGTCCGATTCCGTGAACTTCCGGACGAGCAAAGTCTATACATTGAAAATTTCCTCAAAGCGGGTAAACCCATCATCGGTTTGCGCACATCGACGCATGCTTTTGCATACCAGAAAAACAAGGAATCAAAGTTTGCCAAGTGGACTTGGAACGGGAAAGAAGCAGGTTGGGAAAAAGGATTTGGTAAGCGGATTTTCGGAGAAACTTGGGTCAATCACCACGGGATCCATGCCAAGGAAGGTTCCCGATCGTTGATTGATGGGGTGCAACAAATGAATGATCATCCGGTGCTTCGTGGCGTGAAAGATATCTGGGTTCCCGAGGATGTGTATGGGATACAAAGCCTTCCCAAAGAGGCGGAGGTCTTGATCTATGGACAATCCACCGCAGGAATGGATGATCAGGCACCGTTGATGTGGGAGAAATCAGTCATGCCCATTGCCTGGACCAAACCCTATCAAATCGAGGGAGGAAAGCCGGGGATGGCCTTTGCCTCAACGATGGGTTCATCACTCGGTTTTCAAAGTGCAGATCTCAGAAGATTGGTACTCAATGCTTCCTTTTGGCTTTTGGGGATGTCGGAAACAATTACACCGGATTTGAATGTGGAGTATGTGGGGGAGTACAAGCCGACCAACTTTGGCTTTGATACTTTTAGGAAAGGGATGCGGGTTGCGGATTTTAAATAGATAATAGTCCATAGTCCATAGACCATGGATAAAAAACTATAGTCTATCGACTATGGTGGATATTCCGGAGCATGTTGACCCCCTGAATCCGGAGGTTTTTCAGGAGCAAAAAGTGCCTTTAGTGGCCAGATTCGACTGACATTCCGGCGGATGTTGACCCCCCAAAGTGGGATATTCGTCTGGATTCCGGAGCATGTTGACCCCCTTGGGTCCTGAATCCGGAGGATATTGACCCCTCTTTTTAATGGTTTTGGTTTCTTAGTCGCTCACCAAGTACTAAGCGGAAGACGATGGCCGGAAAACCAAAACCCATGAGTCAGATCAAACAACTCCTCATTTTACACCGTCAGGGGCAGGGCATCAAAGCCATTGCACGCAGCCTGTCCATGAGCAGGAATACGGT
>NZ_FMXE01000021.1 GCF_900103735.1 Algoriphagus alkaliphilus
GCCTTTGATAAAGTGCACAATGTGTCCAAAATTCAACTTTGGGTCATAATTTGGTCACGATTTATCATGATAATCATCTGTACACAGTTTATTTATACCCCTTGCCGAATTTTAGTCAAAACAAAGGCAAATAAAGATCTGAGTCTGATGAAAGTCACTCAATATTTAACAAGGAATCCACAAAAATTGATTCTAATTCTGAATGAATTACAAAGCAAACCAAATGAACCTTGCCTGGCGATAGAGGCACTAGCCAAATATTGTTGCTATGAAACAAGAAAAAGATCTCATTATCAACAAGATCTGAAAATTATATATCGCTAAGTTAACGCCAATGCCTTGGAGGGTTGTTTATTAATTGTCCTGCTTCTCCTCCGATTGCTATCGGAGCCGGACTATTCCTTGCCACAAAGCTTTCTCGGCACATCAGTTGATTGTAAAAACTGGAAAAATATGGAATCAGATTCCATATTTTTCCATATTTTTGATTATGATTTCAAGGAGGGCAACCGAAAAGCTTCAAGAATTGGCAAGCTATTTTAAAGTAGTAGCTGTAGTTGGTCCACGTCAATCTGGCAAAACCACGCTCGTTCGGTCCATTTTTCCCCATAAACCCTATGTATCCTTAGAAGATCCTGATCAAAGGAGGTTTGCGCTTGAGGACGCAAGAGGATTTTTAAGTGAATTCCCGGAAGGGGCTATTTTGGATGAGGTACAGCGCACACCCGAACTGTTTTCTTACTTGCAAGGGGTGGTAGATTCAAGTCCTCAGCCAGGGCAATTTATCCTTACCGGTTCAAACAATTTCCTTTTGCAACAGTCCATCACTCAGAGTCTGGCAGGAAGAGTAGGGTATTTGCAACTGCTTCCTTTTTCTTTGATAGAACTTTACCCAGAACAAGCTGACATTCCTTCAGAAGATGAATTAATGATTAAGGGGGGATATCCACCGCTCTTTGAGCCTGGTATTCCTATGGATTTATGGTTTCCAAATTACCTGCGGACCTATATTGAGCGGGATGTAAGGCAGATCAAGAATATTACTGATTTAATTGTTTTTGAGCGATTTATTCGCCTTTTGGCCGGAAGGGTAGGCCAAGAATTGAATATGACTTCACTCGGAAACGAAGTCGGGGTAGATACAAAGACCATTCAATCTTGGATCGGTATTTTGGAAAGTAGTTTTTTGATTTATCTATTAAGACCCCATTTTCAAAACTTCAATAAGATTATCGTCAAACGTCCTAAAATCTATTTCTTAGATACAGGGTTGGTTTGTTTTCTTTTGGGAATCAGTACTATTGCACAGTTGGATTTTCATCCTTTGCGGGGGGCACTGTTTGAAAATTTGGTGGTATCGGAATTGATCAAAGAAAGGACGAATCAAGCAAAAGAGATCAATCTGTTTTTCTGGAGAGATAAGACCGGACATGAAATTGATGTGCTGATCGATGAGGGATTAGACTTATTTCCCATGGAAATTAAATCCGGGAAAACCATCAACTCCGATTATTTCAGAAACCTGAGATTTTGGATGAATCTGAGTCAGCACAAAAAAGGAGTAGTGCTGTATTCTGGTAATCAGTCCCAATCCCGAAGTGATGGGATAGAAGTCAGGAACTGGAAAGAATTTCTATTCCGAACATAGCGGTTCTAATCTTTATGGCCGAGTCAAAATCCTGGCTGCAAATGGTGCAGGACAACTACCCGGATATCGAGTTTCACTTTACTTCAGAGTTTTAGAGTCATTAACCATCCAAGGGTTCGGAACCCTTGGAGGGTTTCTTTTATGCTGTCCTGCTTCCTCACAGATGGGGGATTGATTTCTTACCTACCATAGAGCTTCTGTCGGAAAAGTAGCGGAGACTGAATGAATAATCCAAAACCGGAAAAATATGGAATCAGATTCCATATTTAGTCAAAAACTTTACCGTAGCTCCTCTCTTCACCACTTATCACTTCCCGATTTTATAGCTAAATCGTGAGGTTCCAGGATTTCCCTGCTTGCTGATTCCTTCGATTAATCCATGGATTACAGTTTCTACGTCGTGGTTATAAAACTTAATAGAAGCTTTACCGCTGGAGTCAGTTTGGATGTCAGGGGCCCAAAAGAGTGTCACCCGCCGATCAGGTCTAGGCTGTGGTGGTTTCTGAGCTTCGTATTTTGGGGAGTAGAATTCTTTTTCAAGCTGATATCCGCTTGGCACGGGTGGATGATCCGATTGATTTGGGGTGCTGGACTGCACTTTGCCTCTTTTGGTGTAGAAACCCAATACACCATTCGCTCCCCGAGAACCAAAAATCGCGGCATCCGGCCCTTTCCATACCGATACACTTTCAATCTCCAAAACAGGAATTGAACTTAAGCCTTGGATCGGAATCGGAATATCATCCACCATGATCAGGGGCTCCACACTGCTGTTGATTGAGCTTACACCTTGGATCAAAATGCTCCAGGTATCACCACTGCCCCAAACTTGCACTCCTGCGACTCTACCTTTGACCAAGTCCAGCGGGTGCTGAAGGTTTTCTAAGGCAGGATTGTCTGCCACAGTGATTTTTGTCGATCCACCTCCATAGATCCTTGGACCGGTGTATTGATCTATGATTTTTGTTCCGGTAACTTCCACTCCCTCTAGTGCAATAAGGTCTTCGTCAAAATCAAATGCCCTGCTTATATTTTTTCGCTCCACGCTTTTGATTAGAAATTCCCTTTCGAGTACAGTTGGAGTGGAAAAGAAGGGTAATATCGAATACCTAAGTGTTGGAGTCCTACGAGTGTGATCAGCAGAAACAGTAGCAGTGGATTTTCCATTTTTCAATTTCCCCTGAAGCATGACCTCGGCTGAATCAAAATAGATGAGGTCTTCAAATTCAAATTTACCCTGTGAATCGCTGGTAGTGGTCCTGGATTCGGAAACGGGAAAAAGCGAAAGATACGAGGCGGTACCGCTGGCAATGGGTTTGTCGGTTTTTGGATCGGTGAGTTGCCCGCTGATCGTAAGTCCTTTTTCAATTCGGTAGGCGGGTTTTGGGAGTTCTCCGCTCTGTGCCTTTTTGAGTGAAAATTTTCGCCAACCTTGAGTGAGCAGGAGGTAATCGAGTGCAACTTCCCGATCCGGATTTTCAAGATTGAAATAGTACCCCGGCTTTTCAATTTGTCCTTGCAGTTCGGATGAAAGTAAGAGGTTGGATTGGATGGTTTCGTGGTCCTCATCAAAAGGCACTTGGCTCTTGTCAAAAACACTCAGGGAGAAGTTGGCTATGACCGGCTGTCCAGCCTTATCTTTTGCGGTGATGTCAATTAGTACCGATTCTTTGGGGCCATAGTTGGATTTGTCAGGGACAGCAGACAGGGAGAGCTGATCCTGATGGTCGATGAAGACCAAGCGCTCTGCCAACGGGATTCCGTTTTCATCCAAAGCGGTGATTTGAGCGATTCCTGTCGGAAATTCTTTCTTGGGAATTCGTACAAATACCACTCGATTTGCCAAGTCGGCCCGACTCGATGCACAGACCAAACCGCGAGTCTGTGCCAATAGGCTGATTTTGGAGATTTGAGAGTTCTCCGAAGATTGGATTTTCACCACAATATCTTCTGACTTGCCGGAGTTGGACACCGACATGACTAGGCCTGATTCCTGGGCAGCGGGCAGATCCAAATCCATTTTGTAGCCTTCTAGGTGGGCTTGATAGGTTTTTCCTTTTTCAGGTAAAAGTGGAAAAACGCCCATTCCAAGTGAATTACTCTCAAACTCAGCGATGACGGCATCTCCTTCCAGAATTTTTCCCTTTACAGCTTTTCCAAGTCCATTTTCGCCAATGGCTTTGAAAGCCACTTTACTGAGAATCCCCTGGACCAAATTTCCCCCTTCGGGAAAAAATTGAATGTCCACTTTTCCAGTAGCAAGCTCAATTTCTCGAGTCGTCGAAGGCTTGGAAATGACTTGACTGTTCCAAATTTTTATGGGTCGGTGAAAAAAATAGTCCTCCCCTGAATTTCGCATCCAATTGGTATAGGCTCGCAGTAAATAATTGCCTGAGCGGATTGAATCTGAAAGCTCAAGCTGACCGGAGGCAAAACCATCGGGTGTGAAAAGCTTATGCTGCTCGATTAGTTCTCCCTCCGAGCCGATCAACTCCACATAGATAGTGCTACTCAGCGAAGAGGGAATGTGGAAAGGTCCGGCGGTGAGGTAGGCTTTCAGCCAAATGGTTTCACCTGCGGCATAGGTTTGTCTGTCAGTGTGTAAATAAACTTTTTCCTGAGGTTGCTCAGAAATGTAGCGCTGAAACCCTGCAATGATCTCTTCCAAAGGATCTTTAGCGCTTGAAAATGAAATCAATAGGCAAGAAATTGCCAGAAAGAGTACTTTAAAAAATGGCTTTATCACTTTTAGCCAATCTAATTTTTTAATTCCTTTTCTCAACTTAATCCAATCTTAATTCTGAACTCCAATAAATAATTTTCTGTAAGATGGTAGGAATTCAGTGTTTCTACAAATAATACGTAAATAAACGTATTTCAACTTTTAAAACTATCCAATCCAACTGCTTTAAAAAAAATGCTTCCCATCTTTTCAAACTTTTGGGATTTGATCAATACTTAACTGGTTGAAGATATCTGATCGTTTGAAATCAAGCAGTTCAGCAAAATTTTGGCTATACTTGATCCTCTTTTAAACCTATTAGAATGGCTAATTTCAATATTGATGCAGACAAAAACCTGACTTATGATGCGATTGTCATCGGTTCGGGAATCAGCGGAGGCTGGGCAGCAAAGGAACTTTGCGAAGCCGGACTCAAAACCCTCGTCCTGGAACGGGGGCGAATCGTGGAGCATGTCGTGGACTATCCCACCATGACCCTCGATCCCTGGGAAACAGAACTCCGTGGCGGACTCACGCCCGAGCAAAAAGCAAGACATCCAAAAGGAGGGCGGTCCGGTTTTATCGGCGAAATGAACGAGCATTTTCATGCGAATGATGTCGAAAACCCTTACACAGAAGTAAAGCCTTTTCTATGGGTTCGGGCCCATCAGATGGGTGGCCGATCTCTGCTTTGGGGCAAGCAGTGTTACCGTTGGTCAGATTTGGACTTCGGGGCCAATGCCAAAGACGGTCATGGAGTAGACTGGCCGATTCGTTATAAGGATTTGGCACCTTGGTACACCCATGTTGAAAAATTTGCAGGGATCAGCGGTGAAGCCCTGGGATTGCCACAGCTGCAGGATAGCCATTTTTTACCTCCCATGGAGCTCAATTGTGTGGAAAAACACGTCAAAGAGCGAATCGAAAAGGAATTCAAAGGAAGAAATATGATCATCGGTCGGGTGGCTCACCTGACCGAACCGCTGAATGGTAGAGGGAAGTGTCAGTTTCGTAATCGATGTGATAGAGGTTGTCCTTATGGCGCATATTTCAGCAGCAATGCGGTAACCTTGCCGGCGGCTCATGCCACGGGAAACCTCACCATCCGTCCTTTTTCCATTGTGCAGTCCATTGTCTATGATGAGCAAAAAGGAAAGGCTTCCGGTGTCAGAATCATCGATTCGGAGACAGGAGAAGAGTTGGTATATAAAGCCAAAATTGTCTTTGTCAACGCATCCACGCTCAGCACCACACAGATTTTGCTCAACTCCACTTCCAATCGTTTTCCAAACGGCCTGGGAAATGATTCCGGCGAATTGGGACATAACCTGATGGACCATACCTATCGGGTAGGAGCAATGGGTGCTGTGGAAGGTTTTGAAGATCAGTATTACAAAGGACGCCGTCCAAATGGAATCTACATCCCACGCTATGTCAATCTGGATGAAAAGACCAAGTCAGACAAGTTCGTGAGAGGCTTTGGTTTTCAGGGTGGTGGAGGACGCGCAGGCTGGGGTGCAGGTTCCAACCAGGAAGGTTTTGGAGGTGATTTCAAAGATGGCCTGATGAAGCCAGGTCCTTGGGAATTCTTTATTACTGGTTTTGCAGAGTGCCTGCCTTATCATGAAAACAAGGTTTACCTCAACAAAGACGTGCTGGACAAATGGGGTCAGCCGACGCTATCTATCGATGCGGAATGGGGCAAAAATGAATTGGAAATGAATGCCCAGATCCGGATTGATGCCAAAGAAATGCTCGAACGCATCGGCGTGAAAAACGTCCTGGATTTTGACAATAAACATGAAATGGGCTACGGAATCCATGAAATGGGAACCGCGCGAATGGGACGTGATCCCAAGACTTCCGTGCTGAGCGCGACCAATCAGATTCATGATTGCAAAAACGTATTTGTCACTGACGGTGCTTGTATGACTTCATCATCCTGCGTCAATCCTTCGCTGACCTACATGGCACTCACTGCCAGAGCGGCCAGTCATGCGGTATCAGAACTCAAAAAATCAAATCTCTAATCCATGAACAGACGAGACGCACTAAAAAAAACAGCCCTTTTTGCAGGTTCGGCAGTAGCTGCACCGACCATGCTTAGCCTTTTGCAGGCATGTGTCAAACAGGATCGATTGACTTGGACTCCCCAGTTTTTGGGAGAGGATCATGCGCTATTCATTTCGGCTTTTGTGGATTTTCTATTGCCAAAGACCGAAACTCCAGGTGGCCTGGATGTGAAGGCGGATATTTTCATCGACTCCATTTATGCAAAAACCTACGACGAAGCCGGACAGAAAAATGTCCTTGCCGAAATCGAAAAGTTTAATGCGGATTGTAAAGTTGCCTACGGAAAAGTTTTTGCTGAGCTAAGTCCGGAGGATAAAGCCGCCTGTTTTCAAGCACATGAAGCCAATTCGCCTAAGTTTCCAAAGAATGTATGGGGTTCGGCAGTGGGACCAAGAGAGTCGGTAGGATTCTATCGAAGTCTGAAATCAACAGTGCTTTGGGCGTATTTTACCTCGGAAGAAATCGGAAAAAATGTCCTGAGTTACGACCCCATACCGGGAGAATTCAAAGGCTGTATTCCGGTTTTGGAAGTAGGGAATACTTGGAGTTTGTAGGAAAGACTTTTGTGTAAACAGAAAAAAGGCTGTCTCATAACTGTTGTTTGTCACATTGAGTCTTAAATATTCTGCGAACATACAAAATGGAAATGGCGGTAAATCACTTCGAAAGCAGGGGGTTTGTCACCTTGAGCATTTGAGAGACGAGAGTCTCGAAATCGAAAGGTCCTCGACTCCGCTCGGACTGACACACATTCAGCTGCCAAAATACCTTACGTGATTGGTAGTACCTGTCTGTCGGGTAGGCAGGAGTCCAAATGCAGCTGTATTTGCTGCAGAGGGCCTTCGACTCCTGTCACGCAGAGCGGAGTCGAAGTGTCAGGCTGACACATTTAGGCCTTTTGAGACACCCTCTTTTAACTTTAAGTCTTTTCATAAGCCTTCCTAAAAAAGTCTAAAAGTGACCGAGCGCTTCAGGAAATTCAACAGGCATTTATTCCATAGAATTGGGCTAATAAACCCCAATCTGAATAATGACTCAACAATCCTGTTTAGGATTTATACCTAATTTGCGGCGGAAACCTTATTCGGTGTCGTGGCACCGGGTTTGAATAAGTTGAAGTAATAATTTATTGTTTCACTTTAACCCAAAACAAAATGAAAACTGACACTAGGCTTCAAATTAAAGGTACTTGGAATGAAGTTAAAGGAAAATTGAAGCAGAAGTATGCTGATTTGACCGATGACGATTTGCTATACGAAGAAGGAAAAGAGGACGAGCTCCTCGGGAAATTGCAGAAAAAGCTTGGTAAGACGATGGATGATGTCAAAAATGAGATTAACTCACTTTAATCGTTTTAACAAGGTGATTTGGAATGATTAAAAATCATTGATAAGCCAGAACTGTAGCAAATCAAACAAAAACAAAAGGGCTGATGTGAAAATCGGCCCTTATTTTTTTTACTCACAGATTTCACTGATTCTCACAGATGGGAATCGGGTCTTTGGTCATCTTAGTCATCCCTCATCCGCTAAAAGATCTGTAAGGAATTCCCTGAAGGAATATGATGCACAGGAAGCCCCGGCATGTTTTCATTCAGCCAATTTTTTACAAATTCTGATCCGCCTTCCTCACTGGCCGAATGGCCGATTTCGATCATAGAAAGCTTCATCCCGATTTCATTTGCTGCACGCACATATTCTGGTGTTTCCCTTCGTTGGATTCACCGCACACCAAGACGTCAGGCTTTTCTTTCATGATGGATTCTATTTGCCCTCTTCCTCCTACTGCTCCGGGAAGAAGCAAGACTTTGCTGCAGGTCTGATCCAGATCTCCTACATAGCGCATCGCCGGTACACCAAGTTTGCCTTTGATATGATGAATTAATTTTCGAAGGCTGGTTCGGGGAATATTCAGAATCGGACTTTTTGGTTGATAATTAGCATTCCGGCACCGATCGGTACACTTGATTTGAGTAAAAATTCACGCCTGATAGTTTGGGAGTTCATAAGCCTTGTTTTTTTGTTAAGATATAAAAAATGCCGCTGGCAGCTCAACAGCGGCATAAGGAAATTCAGTTGAATTTCAAACATGGATTAGTCAACCTTGATATTGGTAAACCAAATAAACCGTTTACCGGCATCATTGGAGTGGTCGGTTGCAAACTTGAGTGGGCCGAAGTCCTGCACATTTTCCCAAGTGACCGCACGTCCATCCGGGCCGTTTCCTCTACGGAAAACCCATTCTGTGATCATTTTATTTTCATTCAAATAAAGGTCATAGGCATCGCCTGGGGTGTACCCCATTCCGGGTGCCGTAGGCTCTCCGGAGTTATATAGGATGGTCAGCTTGGTAGAATTGGCCTTAGCAATTGGGGAAGGGACATTTTCCAGAATTTCAAAGGTGTACCCAGTGTCCCATGCGAGTTGGAAAGGCATCATCAACCAATATTTGTCATTGATGAATCCTCCGTCCTGCTTTGGCAAAGAGTCTGAAGCCAAGCTGTAAGTGAAGGTAGTGTCAGGTCCTGAATAATAAACTGTATTTTCTTTAATATTCCATTTCCAGTCTCTGGAAAGCACATTTACCGAATCACGCTGCACATTCCATGTATATGCGATGGAGTTTACCTGGTCAAAATTACTAAATCCGTAGGCCTTTGCCACTTGGATAGGTAGGGTGTCAGGCAGTTCTGTTTTTTGCTCACAGGAGCTTATTAGCCAGATGAATGAGAGTAAGAAGAAATAGTTTTTCATGGAATGTGGTTGATGATTTGAAATTAAACTGAACCGTTATTGCTTTGTTTTGCTTGCCAAGATCGGAATTTCTTTGATTCAATTGTCTGATAGATCGGTCGAATGAAATAAAGGAAATTATTCAAGTGAAGCAGTATTTTAAAGAGGGGAGATGGGAAAATCATGTTTTTGCCTTTCTGCACTCCACTGAGAATTTTTTGAGCTACAATTTTTGGGCTTTGCATTGGGAAGGCTTTTGGGATTTCGCTACCGGCGGAATCAAAAAAAGTGGTGGATGTGGCGATTGGAAATACTAAACTTAGCCAACTTCCTGATTTTTCAGCCCAAATTGTTCTTGCCCATTGGAGTAGTGCAGCTTTGCTGGCACCATATACACTGTACCCTGGAACAGCCCAAAATGCAATTGCAGAACAAGTGATGATGTGCCGGAATGTGATGTTTGGAAAGCAGGTCTTTAATTCCAATCCCAGCTGAATCGGGCTGAAGACATTGAGTTGGAAAAGCGAGTCCATTTCATGCCAATTTTGATTCTCCGTAGCGTTGTATTCAGCTTTCCCTGCATTTGCAAAACAAAAATCAACCCCGATCCAATTTGCTTTAATCCATTCCAAAATCAGTATGTTTCCTGTTTTTTCACTTAAATCTGTAATTAGAAAACCTTCAATTTCGGGAAGTTCATCCTTTAATTCCTCAAGATTTTGACCTGAGATATCCACGGCTAAAATTTGCTTTGTCGATGGGTAGAGTAGTCTTACCAGGGCTAATCCGATCCCCGAACCTGCTCCGGTGACAATAATTTGTTTGTTTTCAAAATGGTTCATCCCCATAGGTTGGCTCCGGGAATTTGATGTGAAAGGGGCTTATCTTCATGGCCAAAAGAGGCTTGATATCCCGAATGTCAGGAAAAAAAGTGGGATCCAAATCGAGGCTTTTTATTTTAGCCAGCTTTCCCCAACCATATCCACTGGGCTTGGTGTAGTATTTTACCTTATTCCAAATTTGGCATAGACTGATAGGCAAAAGTGAAGTAGTCACAGGGAAAGACAGCCCACTATGTGTGATTTCTGTTGAAAAAATCACTTGGTCACCGGATTTAATTTGGATTATATCTTTGCCTTGCTCCTTTTCCCAGGTAAAAGGAAGTGTTTCCTTAGGTATTCCCCAGTTGTTTCGTCCATTTTGGGTACTTACCTCTGTATCCACATAAATTTTGGTAATCGCCTGTTTTTTTATTTTTCGAAATTTCCCGGGGATGATCAGCAATTCGTGATAAGGTCCTACCGGTGTTTTTTCATAGTTGACGAGCATGACGTAACCCAGTCCGCCTTTGAATTTTCCTTCGAGATGTTTTGGGAGTAAACCAAAGTTTTCAACCCAATTTTTTTTGAATTTGAAAATTAGTATGATCCCTTCACCACTGAGCTGCCAGGGGGGTGGAGATTTTAATACCAGGTGAAGGTCTTTGGCGATGAGATGGTTTTCAGACATAAGGAGAGGGGCTAATCGCTGTCCAGCCACCATCTACGATGAGTGTTTGCCCGGTGATGTGACGTGCGGCATTGGAAAGTAGAAATGCTGCAGCCTCAGCTATATCAGTCGTAAAGGCGGGACGGCCGATCGGGGTAAGTTTTGACCAGGTTGTGACATATTCCGGGTCAGAAGTAGTGCGCTCGGTAAGGGTAGCACCGGGTGCTATGGTATTGATTCGAATGCCAAAGGGAGCGAGTTCCAATACCAGATTTTTGGCCAACATCTCAATGGCGGCCTTGCTCATGGCGTAAGCGGCAAGATTTTCATGGCTTTGATGTGCAGTGACAGAGGAAGTAAGCAAAATCGACCCTCCGTTTTTCTGGTCTTTCATTACACGTGCAGCTGCTTGTGTCAAAAAGAATGTGCCTGCTTGATTGACCCGCATCACTTCCAGAAAATCCTTTCGGGAATACTCCAAAAAATTACCGAAAAGCGTAATGCCTGCATTTGCGACCACTTGGTCAATTTGACCAAAATGATGCATGGCCAATTCGATCAATTCCGAAATCACCTCCTCGGAAGAAGAATCGCCCGAGCATCCTATGACTTGACCTTTGCCCATGCGGGCGAGGGAAGCTACGGCCTCTTCGGTCAGGCCGACTTCCAGATCATTTAGGACAATATGTGAACCGGTATCAAGCATTTTTCTGGCAATCTCCAATCCGATTCCCTGACCTGCTCCTGTAATAATGGCTACTTTTTGGGGTTTCATGACATGTTAAATTATAGAGACCTGGCAGGTTTTCAAAACCTGCCAGGTCTGGTAATTTAAAATTAATGCGAATCTCTTTTCACTTCTGAACCTGAGCTTCCTTGGAGAAAATCAAAGTCTACGCCTTCGTGTGCTTGATTTACTTTGTCAAGGAAAAGATTCACGTAGCCTCTTTCATAAGGGAGCTTGGTCGGCTGGAAGCCTACTCTTCGCCTTTCAAATTCCTCTTCGGAAATCAATAGGTTTAGGCTGCGGTTGGGTACATCCAAGGCGATCATATCTCCGTTTTGCACGAATGCCAATGGGCCTCCGATTGCAGATTCAGGAGAAACGTGAAGCACAACTGTACCGAATCCTGTTCCGCTCATTCTTCCATCCGAAATTCTTACCATGTCTTTTACACCTTTTTCAAGAAGTTTTGTTGGTAGTCCCATATTGCCAACCTCCGGCATGCCGGGATATCCTTTTGGCCCTACATTTTTCATGACCATCACGCAAGTTTCATCAATATCCAGATTCGGGTCGTCTACTTTGGCTTTGTAGTCATCAATATTTTCAAAGACAACGGCTCTTCCGGTATGGGTAAGCAGGCTTGGAGTGGCGGCCGAAGGTTTCAGTACCGCACCGTTTGGGCAGAGATTACCTTTAAGTACTGCTATGCCTGATTCCGGTTTGATGGGGTTTTCCAATGTGCCGATCAGATTTCTATCCCAGCATTCAGCCTTTGCAATATTCTCTCCGATGGTTTTCCCATTGACTGTAAGGGAGTCACGGTGGAGATGCTTTTCGATTTCGCGCATGACCGCCGGTAGTCCACCTGCATAAAAGAGATCTTCAACCCAATGCTCTCCGGATGGCTGCACATTGGCGATAAGGGGGATTTTGGCTGAGAAATGATCAAAATCTGTGAGATCCAATTCCACTCCGATTCGCTTGGAAATGGCTGTCAAATGAAGAATAAAATTGGTGGAGCCTCCTACAGCCGCATTGACCATGATGGCGTTTTCGAAGGCTTTACGGGTCAAAATCTTACTCATTTTCAAATCTTCTTTCACCATCTCCACGATTCGCATGCCGGTCATGTGGGCCATGACTTTCCGGCGGGAGTCGGCTGCAGG
Source organism: Algoriphagus alkaliphilus (assembly GCF_900103735.1). GTDB lineage: Bacteria > Bacteroidota > Bacteroidia > Cytophagales > Cyclobacteriaceae > Algoriphagus > Algoriphagus alkaliphilus. Next base: position 12,557 of record NZ_FMXE01000021.1, read on the forward strand.
GATGGTTGCATTATCAGGTAAAGAAAGGCCCAAGGCCTCTACCATCGCCGCCATGGTAGAAGCAGTACCCATAGGGGCGCAGTGTCCTACAGAACGGGACATGGCGGCTTCTGCCTCGATAAATTCTTCCTGAGAAAGCTTTCCCAACTTGAATTCCTCTGCAAATCTCCAAATGTCCGAAGTGCCGATTTTCTTTCCTTTGAATCTTCCTATGAGCATAGGTCCACCTGAAAGTACCATAGCCGGAATATCGACAGAAGCGGCTCCCATGACGAGTGAAGGGGTGGTTTTGTCACATCCACACATCAGCACCACGCCATCCATGGGGTTTGCTCGGATGCTTTCTTCCACATCCATGGAGGCTAAATTTCTGAAAAGCATCGCAGTAGGTTTGAGGGAGCATTCGCCCAAGGACATCACCGGAAATTCCAATGGAAATCCACCGGCTTCCCAGATACCACGCTTCAAGGCTTCAGCTAAATCCCTGAAATGGGCATTGCAGGGGGTGAGTTCGGACCAGGTATTGCAAATTCCAATCACTGGCTTATCGCCTTCGAAAAGATGATGGGGGAGTCCCTGATTTTTCATCCAGGATCGGTAAATAAATCCGTCTTTTCCAGTCCGGCCGTACCATTCTTGGCTACGGAGTTTTTTCTTGGTCATAGGTTAAAATGGGTTGAACTATTTGGCCAAGAAGTTACCAAAAAAAAGGCGAAAAGGTCAAAAGGGAATGGATAATTGGGAAAAGAAATTCTGAAAATACGCTTTTTCAGTTTCTATTCTTACCTCTGTCCAAAGTCATGATCGGTGTTTGTTTCTCTGAGTCCAGCCATAATTAAAAAAGAAATTGGGAGTCAAAAGCTCCCAATTGAATTATGCAATTCGTTCGATTTTTGCGCCTAAGGCATTTAGCCGAACGTCAATGTTTTGATACCCTCGATCAATCTGCTCGATATTGTCAATGACAGAAACCCCATTAGCAGACATGGCAGCTATGAGCAGTGCCACTCCCGCACGGATATCCGGTGAAGTCATTCGAATACCCCGAAGTGGATACTTTCGGTCCAATCCGATCACGGTGGCCCGATGCGGATCACAAAGGATGATCTGTGCCCCCATGTCGATCAACTTGTCCACAAAGAATAAACGGGATTCAAACATCTTCTGGTGAACCAAAACAGTCCCTTTTGCCTGAGTGGCTGTCACCAAGATGATCGAAAGCAAATCCGGCGTAAATCCGGGCCAAATCTGATCGGCAACGGTCAAGATCGACCCGTCGATGAATGTTTCAATCTCGTAGTGCTTTTGTGCAGGAACGAAAATGTCATCGCCTCGAAATTCCAAATGGATGCCCATTCGCTTGAATGTCTCCGGAATAATTCCCAAGCGCTCAATTTGACAGTCTTTGATGGTGATCTCGGACTGAGTCATTGCTGCCATTCCGATGAACGAACCGATCTCGATCATATCCGGAAGCATGGTGTGCGTTGTACCGCCAAGTTTTTTGACACCCTCAATAGTCAGCAAATTTGAGCCGACTCCTGTGATTTTTGCCCCCATACGGTTGAGCATGTCACAAAGCTGCTGAAGGTATGGCTCGCAGGCTGCATTGTAAATAGTGGTTTTGCCTTCGGCTAGCACTGCTGCCATCAAGATATTGGCCGTGCCGGTGACCGAAGCCTCATCCAAAAGCATGTAGGTACCCTTGAGTTTTTTTCCATCGATGTGAAAAATCTCATTTTTGGCATCGTAGTGGAATTCTGCCCCGAGCTTTTGAAAGCCAAAAAAGTGGGTATCCATTCTTCTTCGGCCGATCTTATCTCCTCCCGGCTTGGATAGTTTGCCTTTTCCGAATCTCCCCAAAAGCGGACCCAGTATCATCACCGAGCCTCGAAGTGCGGATGCCTTGGTCAGGAAATCTTCCGTTTCCAGGTAATCCAAGTTGACCTCGTCTGCCTGGAAACTATAGGACTCAGGACTCAGTTGCTTGATTTTGACTCCCATATCGGCAAGCAGCTCGATGAGCTTGTTTGCGTCACGGATGTTTGGGATTTTGTTGACAGTGATTTTTTCGGGAGTGAGCAGGACTGCGCAAAGAATTTGAAGTGCCTCATTTTTTGCTCCCTGAGGGGTGATTTCACCTTTTAGTCGGGTACCACCGGTGACTCGAAATGATGCCATTAATTTCTGCGCTTTTTATTATTGTGGCCGTTGCTTCTGGGCTTTTTGGGATGGTTGAACTTCTTTTTCTGAGGTTCAGCCTCGATATGAGGAATTTTGAAGTCTCTCCTAGTATTGGATTCGAAGAGGGCATTCTCCCTTACTTTTTCCAGATCGATATGAAGTCTCCCTTTTGACAGCGTTTTGATGTCGTCAAGGATAATCCCATCATCGAAGTTCTCCCTGTTCCAGGTAGAGTGGAAGGAACGCATTAATTCGCCGATGTAGATGATTGCAGATTCCTGATCGTCATCATTCTCAATCTCTATGGCTTGTTCGATCAGTTTTTCGATATTTCTGCCATAGTGCTTAAACTTCACCTCACCTTTGGGGTATCCGATGGGCTGTGGTTTTTTGCCTAGAAGCTCTTTTTCCGGCATCGGAAAAGGGCCATCCACATCGAGTTTGAAGTCCGACATGATGTAGATGTCATCCCAAAGCTTCTGATCATTTTCCTGCTTCCAGGTTGGATTGAGCTGTTTGATGATTTCGATGACAGTGTAGGCACTCTGAGTGCGCTTTTCACGGTCTTCAATCGCGGTGACATGATCTACCAGGCGTTGAATGTTTTTGCCGTATTCTTTCAAAATAAGTCGTTGTTTTTCAGGTTCGGTGTGCTCCATGTTGCTTCCCGTTTATTGCCATTCAAAAGGTAACAAAAAATCACCAAAAGGCAGGAAGGCAAGTGATTAGTCTATGATTCTGAGCTTGGCAAAGCTAAGCAATAAAGTTTTCTCACCAAAATGCTCAAATTGAATCGTTGCCTTTTTGTTAAGTCCTTCTGTTTCAATTTTTTGAACTTTTCCAAAACCAAATTTCGGGTGCTCTACCAATTGGGCTGCTTTCAGATTGTTGGTATTTGAGGGCTTAAAATCAGGAGATGGGGTATGAATTTTCAGTTGTGAGGGTTGTCTGGATTCGGGTTGCCTTTTGATTCCCACAAATCCTCCTGCTCCGGGTAAACCTTCCTTGCGAAGCGCCCCCGGCATATCCTTGGAGGACATACGCTTGTTTACCTTGATCATGTTTTGGTCCACTTCTTCCAGGAATCTGCTCGGTTCACAGTTGAGTAATCGCCCAAAACGATAACGGGACAAAGCATAGGTCAAATACAATTTGTCCATCGCCCGGGTAGTCGCAACGTAAAATAAGCGCCGCTCTTCCTCCAGATCTTCGCGGCTTTGCATCATCATTTGCGAAGGAAAGAGATCTTCTTCCATTCCGACTACAAATACCTGTCTAAACTCCAAGCCCTTGGAAGAATGGATAGTCATCAGGGTGATCGCATCGGTTTTGTCCTTGTCCTGATCATTGTCGGTAAGCAGGGCAATTTCCTGAAGGAATGAGCCCAAGCTTTTGTCCTCATTTTCAGGGTTGTCCACGTATTCTTTGATTGCATTCAGCAATTCCTGGACGTTTTCGTATCGATTGAGCCCTTCTATGGTTTTGTCTTCGTAGAGCTCCCGCAGCAAACCACTCTGCTTGGCGATGCTGCTGGCCACTTCAAATGCGTCTTTTCGCTCGACTTCGATTTGGAATGCCTTGATCATCGTGGCAAAATCATCTACCGAACTTCCCGCTCTGCCGGGCAGAAAACTGTGGGCGTTTTTTACAACCTCCCAAAGCGGGATATCATGATCGTAAGCGGCAACAAGGATCTTCTCCACGGAAGTATCCCCGATTCCCCGTTTGGGATAATTGATTACGCGCTTGAAGGCTTCCTCGTCCACCGGGTTCACGGTGAAGCGCATGTAAGCCATCAAGTCTTTGATTTCCTTCCGCTGGTAAAATGAAAGACCTCCCACGATTTTGTAGGTCAGGTTCATTTTGCGCAGTGCTTCTTCCATCGATCTGGACTGGGAGTTGGTCCGATAGAGAATCGCAAAGTCACTGTTGTTGAGCTTTTTATTGTTTTTCTCCTCAAAAATCGTGTTGGCCACGATCCGTCCCTCCTCTCCATCCGATGTTGCTTTGATCAGCTCGATCAGTTCGCCTTCGGGATTGGAGGTCCAGACGAGCTTTTTGAGCTGTGCTTTATTCTTGTCAATAATGGAATTGGCCGCTTCGACGATGGTCTTGGTGGACCGATAGTTTTGCTCCAGTTTGACCACAAAAAGGTCCGGGTAGTCCTTTTCGAAATTCAGAATATTCTGGATATCCGCTCCGCGAAAAGCATAAATACTCTGTGCGTCATCGCCCACTACACAGATGTTTTGGTGGACAGCAGCGAGTTTTTTGGTGATCAGGTATTGGGAAATATTGGTGTCCTGAAACTCATCCACCATCACATATTTGAAGCGCTGCTGGTATTTATTCAACACGTCCAAATGATCCCTAAACAGGACATTGGTGTTGAAGAGCAGATCGTCAAAGTCCATGGCGCCCGATTTGAAGAGTCGCTTTTGGTATTTCTCGTAGATAGCCCCCATATGAGGTTTCATGGCTGCTTCGTCGTCTGCTTTGACATATGGGTCATCCTGATAGGCTTGCCAGGAAATGAGGCGGTTTTTAGCGCCCGAGATTCGGGAAAGTACCACACTCGGCTTGTACACTTTGTCGTCGATTCGCATCTCTTTGACGAGGGTGCGAATGAGGGATTTGGAGTCGTCGCTGTCATAGATCGTAAAGTTGGAAGGGTAGCCGATTTTACCGGCTTCGACACGGAGGATTTTCGCAAAAACGGAGTGAAAAGTCCCCATCCAGGTATTTCTGGCCTCGAGCCCAACCAGCATCTCGATGCGATGCTTCATTTCCGCAGCGGCTTTGTTGGTGAAAGTCAGGGAGAGAATATTGAAAGGATCGATTCCTTTGGCATAGATCAGGTGTGCAATGCGGTAAGTCAGAACCCGGGTTTTACCCGAGCCGGCACCTGCAATGATCATCACCGGACCATCAGTATGTTGCACCGCCTGAAGTTGCGGGGGATTCAGTTCCTTGAGGTAATCCATTTTTAAGTATCAAGTAGCTAGATTTTAGTATCAAGAGGTAAGATCCTATTATCTAGTGTTAGTGGTAATTTTTTAATGTACGATGCTTCGACTTCGCTCAGTACAAGTTTAAGAATTAGGATTTATGAGCTTATATTTAGTGTGGAGGTAAAGCATAAATCAGGCTTTTGCTATTTTTCACATCCTGACTTCCAACCTCCAAACCTCCAAACTTCCTAACCTTCCAACTCACATTTTCCACCGCTTATGACTCCAGAGATAAAGGTCAGGTTGGTTTCTGATGTTTTCTTCAAGCCTACGGCAAAATTCGTCTGTGATGCTGTGGGCTTCATGTGAATCGTAAGGAGGCTCGGCAACTTTCGCGAATTCAAATCGGTAATGTCCCCGTTTCAATTTGGTCATGGTACCGAAGAAAACGGGTAATTCCATCTTTTTGGCCATAAATTCTCCGCCTTCGAAGAAATAAGCCGGTCGGTTGAGAAAATCCCGCTGGTAGCGCTTTTCCGAACCGGGAGGTCGTTGATCCGCTGCCAAATGTACGATTCTCGGCTGACTTCGCATGGTGATCATGCTTTTCCGAAAGTCCCTTTTCTCGGTCATCACCCCGCCAAAATGTGTCCGAATCTCCAACATAAGCTGGTTGAAGAAGGGATTGTTTAACTTGAGATAAACCGTTTCGGCTGTTACTTTGGTATTGAGTGCCACGCCCAAAATCGCCATTTCCCAATTGAATACATGTCCGGCCATCATGAGGGCACTTTTGCCTTTTTCGACTTCTGCATCGATGATTTCCTGATTTACTACATGGAATCGTTGACTGAGTTCTTTTTCAGAAATGCTCAGCATTTTGATTGTTTCAGCAAAAAAGGCATCCGTGAAATTTCGGTAAAATAGATTACGGATTTGCTTTCGTTCTTCTTCGGATTTTTCGGGAAAAGCAAATTTCAGGTTTTCGTCGATTACATTTTTGCGGTAGCTGAGCAGGTATCGGGCGATCAGATAGATCAGATCTGAAAACAAGTACAACATCGAAAGCGGCAAATAGGACAGCAGCCTAAAGAAAAACATAACAAATACCTTTGTTGATGGGGAGGTTTGCTCCGAACTTGGAGTCAATTCAGCAACAAAATAAATTAATTCAGCCGACTTTCGGTTTAAATTCTGGTTATAAATTGGGCTTTCATTACTTTTGAACCTTATGTCTGAAGTACAGCGCAGAAAATATTCTCAAGAAGAGAAAACGGCCATCTTTGATGGGGAGTTTATGCCACACATAGATTCCATGTACAATTTTGCTTTTCGACTCACCTTTGACGAGGATGATGCCAAGGATCTCGTGCAGGATACTTACATGAAGGCCTTCCGGTTTATCAATTCTTTTGAGAAGGGAACGAATGCCAAAGCATGGCTTTTCAGAATTCTGAAAAACAGCTTTATCAATGAGTACCGGAAAAAAAGCAAGCAACCAACGAAGGTAGATTATCAGGAGGTGGAAACTTTCTACAACTCGGATGATGTTGACTACCAAAGTACTTCTGATCTCCGGGCTGAATCTGTCAAGGATATGCTCGGGGATGAGATCTCCAATGCACTTAATGCACTGGCTGTTGATTTCCGTACGGTGATCATTCTGGCAGATCTGGAAGGCTTTACTTATGAGGAGATGGCCAAGATCCTGGACATCCCCATTGGGACGGTAAGATCCAGGCTGCATCGCGCCAGGAATCTTTTGAAAGAACAACTGAAAGGGTACGCTCAGTCTATGGGCTACAATACGAACGAAGAAGAGGAGGATTAAAACGATTACTCATGGAAATAAACGATCAATCAGGCGATGAGCGAAAGCTGGCGTGCAGTGATGTAACCAAGTGTTTTCAGTTGCTCGAAAGCATATTGGACGGCGAGATGGGTGAAACGGGCCAGGAACTGATGAAGGAAAAGTTGGCAAAATGCCAGCCTTGCTTTGAGCACTTTCATTTGGAACAGGCGATTCGGGACGTACTGAAGACAAAATGCACCAAACAAGCTGTCCCAACGGAACTGGCTAGGTCTATACGCCAGATGATTCAGGAGAGCAAATGAGCAAAACCCAAGGCAAAGCAATTATTTTCTCAGCCCCGTCGGGATCAGGAAAAACCTCCCTGGTCAAGCACCTGATACAGCATGTACCTAATCTTGGATTTTCTATCTCGGCATGTACCCGTGACAAAAGAGGCAGACATGAAGTTCACGGCAGAGATTACTACTTTTTAAGTATCGATGAATTCAAAAATAAGATAGACAAAGATGCCTTTGTGGAATGGGAAGAAGTCTACGAGGGGAATTTTTACGGAACCCTCAAAGAAGAAGTACAACGCATCTGGGACAATGGTAAAGCAGTCATTTTTGATGTGGATGTGAAAGGCGGCTTGGCACTCAAAAAATACTTTGGGCCGCAGGCACTGGCTATTTTTGTCAAAGTGCCCTCACTGGAAGTGCTGAAAACCAGGCTGAACGACCGGGGAACTGAATCCGAAGAATCCCTGTCCAGAAGATTGTACAAAGCGCAGTTTGAAGCCATGTTTGAGCCTCAGTTTGATGTGAGTATTCTCAACGATGACTTTGATCGATCCTCGCAGGAGGCGGTAGCATTGGTATCGGAATTTTTGGCAAAATAAAAATGAAGGTTGGACTGTATTTCGGAAGCTTCAATCCAATCCACGTCGGACACCTGATCATCGCAAATGTATTGTACGATCGCACTGACTTGGATGAAGTCTGGTTTGTGGTCAGTCCACAGAATCCATTCAAAAAGCAACAAGCCCTGATCCATGAGTTTGATCGCCTGCGAATGGTAGAATTGGCGATAGCGGATCATTTTCACTTTCGGGTCAGCGATGTGGAGTTTCGGATGCCCCGGCCCAGCTATACCGTCGATACACTAACCTACCTCAGCGACCAATATCCACAGCATCAGTTTTGCCTTTTTCTGGGCTCGGATAATCTGACCCACTTCCAAAAGTGGAAAAACCATCAGGCGATCTTGGACAATTATGAGATTTTTGTCTATCCCCGACCTAGGGAAACAAAGGGTTTTGTACATCCCAAAATCAAAACCATCGAGGCCCCGCTTTTGGATATCTCGGCGACTTTTATCCGCAAGTCAATTCAGGAAGGTCACTCGGTGAAATACCTGCTACCGGATAAGGTGGAGGAGTATATTCTGGATAAGAAGCTGTATCAATAAATTTCTTTTTTACCGTAAAGAAGTTTTACCACAGAAAACACTGAGGGGAGAAGAAGGAGATTGGTTTTTGTTATTGGAACTTAATACTTTTTCACTTCGGGTTACTTTATTCAAGGGCATGGAGGAAAAGCTAAAGCTTTATATTTTTCATCGCAAAGCACGCAAAGGAAGATTAAATGTAGGCTTGGGTGAACTTGATAATAAACTTCAGGAATCCCCGAAACAGATGACTTTTTTCAAGGGCACGGCCAAACAGCTAAAATTTTTTGTTTTTTCACCACAAAGCCCTGTAGGGGCCAAATGTAATAGCCAGGGGTTTTAACCCCTGGATTTGAGCGTTTCCACCATTCCCCGCGCTGGCGCAAAATGCTGATTAGGAACTAGAATGCATGTGCCAGCGCAACACAATAAATTTCATTCAGGAAAGCGATTTTACAATGGAGAGTTTTGGGAAATGGAAATATTGATTTAAAGATTCTCAGGGGTTGTTCTCTATACCAACCTAATTGTGAACACAGAGAAAAACTAAAGCTTTTCACAGCAAACCTTCTGCATTTGACAGAATTGATTAAGATAATTGCGTAAAAGTGACCGTTCAAAAAAAAAAAAAAACGCCGTCCAAGTATTTTACAAATAAATTTCTAAACTAGATCTTACATTTCGGGGACTAAGCCATTAGATTAGTTTCAGCTTCAGGATGAAGCCGTTTTTGGCCAAAAGCTTTTTAATAAAATCTAAAGCCGCCGTTCGTGTCTTCACGCACGGCACTTGAAATGAAAAATTAATCATTGGATTGGCCTTTTTGGGGTCATTGGCATTTGGAGGTTCAGCATTGGAAAAAGCAATGCTAGCCAATCCTACGGCGGTGGTTTTCGTGCTTGAATTTGAGCTTAATGTTAAGTAATGGCTTTTAACCATTAAGGGAATTAAGAAAATTAAGTTTTGGAGATCAAATCTTCGGTACAGCTCAAGGCATTATGAGTTGAATTAAAAGTGCAAAATGAAGCGCCTAGCTTTAGGGCTAAATGCTCTTAATCTTCTTAATGGTTAAAAAAATGAGAAAAAAAATCCCGAAACTCACGCCTCGGGATTCTCTAGTTTCTCGCTAATTTTGGCTTTTTGATTTCCTTGTCTAAAATCTTGTCTCTAATATCTAGCGTCTTTCTAACATCGCCACCCGATCCGGCTTGGTCGAGATTTTACTCCAGATCAGTTCCCCGACTTTCTGTCCTTGCTTGGTTCCTTCCGTGATGGCTGGCATAAAATGAATTCCACCATAAAATCTGCTGATGGCAGCTTCTGCCGCAGCCTGTGAAAAGTTCCTAAACTCTCGAATGGGAAGTCCATAGGCCTCTTCGGTACTGTCTACGATATGCAGCTCATCTCCGAAAAGTTGGGTTAAAGTAAAAGCCGCTGCTGTCGAAGCCACACTATGTCCCGAGGTATGTTCGGGGAAAGGAGGCGTCTGCAATAGCGGAACCCAATCTTCGTCGATAAATTGATTGATATAAGTCTCCGGGCGGATCAGGCGACTTCGGTATTTCTCATCCCAGCAGGCAATAAATGCTTCATTGAGTGAAATTCCTGTCATAGCCAAAGCTTCCACAGTCCCTTTCCAGTCTTTTTCCGCTGCCGCCGATGCGATAGATGCGATGCCCATCCAATGGCCACCTGGAGTGATCTTTTTCTCTGCAAACATCACATGGCCTTTGACATTCATTTTGTAGGGATTGCAATCCCAAAACATCGCAATCGCTGTTTCTTCGGGAGTGGCGTTTTGTTTGGCATCATAGACTTCTTTGGCCAGCTTATAAAACTCAGAATTAGGTTCTGTCGAGTAAGCTGGGGGAGGAGTGATCCTAAATTGTGAAGCAGAGTCCAGGACAAAGGTTCGGATTTTGTTCCAGTGGGGCTCTACAGCCTCCATGTATGCGGGGGGAGTAGGCTGCCAAGTTCCCGGCTGGTTGACGACGGTGTACTTAGGAAAAGACCGGCTTTGGTGGTAGTTATCCTTTTTAGAGTAGTCTTTCACCTTTTCACCGACTTCCTGTCCAAATTTTACTGAGGTGTCAAATACCTCACTTGGGATTCCTTTTTTCTTCAATTCCTTGAAGACCTTGTCCCGGTGCTCATTCATCATTTCCTCCGAGAAGATCAGGGCGGTTCCTACGTGATAATAAGCTGCCAATGCTGCCAAAGGTGGATAGACTTTCTCAGGTATGGACAGATTCAAAGCTTCCGAACCGTTCAGTTGACCCATAAGCGGGGCGTAACTGGCAGGGTCTGTTGCTGCAGCTACTTCATAAGCTGCTAGTGAAGCATAGGAATAGATCCTGACAGCAACAGGCGGCGAGAAGATGTCATGAATGATGACTTCCGTGATCCGGTTTTGAGCCTGGTGAAAATACTGCCCATCGCTGATCACTTGCGAGTAATCTACTGGCTCCTGACAGGCTGAGAATGCACTGACCAAGGCAAGTGTAGAGCAAATTAATTTAAGGGTACGCATAGAGGGTTTTCATTTTTAAGTTGACGATAGATTGTCCCTTGCGGGCGATTGGGTTTTATCAACTTACATGAGTGTTCAAAGCTAATTATAAGGCATTCAATGCCAAATGATTTTACTCAGGTTTTTGTGGAATGTATTTTATTTTGCTCAGAGATTACACAGAAAGGCACAGATATTAACGGTGCCTAAAGATTTATCTTCTTGGATTATTCCGAGGGGATTCCGGACTCTTCAGGTTTTCGATTAATTTCTCCAAATCCTAAATCCATTCATTTGATCCAGACTAGTGAACCATTGTTTTGGGCACCGAGAAGCTGATTCCCTTTGTTGGTTTTAAGGAATTTCAGATTTCGGACTTCGGATGCTTCGACTACGCTCAACACAGGTTTCGGATTTCGGATTTTTTCCGCCTCCAACCATAATGACTGGTCCCACCTAAATGCCAGTATTCCAATGTTCAGAGATTTTCCAAGGTCGACTCGGAAGTCAGAGGAATTTCCACCGAGGTAAATTGTGCCTGTCTGCTCATCCACTTCTACGGCGAAAATTGGACTCCACTGCGCTTCTGACGGGAAAGGAATAAATTCAAAGCTTCCGTCTGCGGCCTGAAAGTAAACTCCGGATCGGAATTCATAGGCAGGGAGCTTTCTTGCTTTTTGGATTTCTTCTTTGGGGAAAAGATCTCCGGGGGTTCTGATTTTTGAGTAGTCTTGGTAAGAGTTATGCTGGCGCTTGATGCCCGGAATCTGTCGGATCAGATCATCCCTCGTGGCGAATGGGACGAGTTTGTCGCCCATGTAATGAAAGATCAGCGGATCTGCCTGCCCGTTTCCGTCAAAGTCATGATGATAGAGCCAAACCGGTTTTTCAAGCGATGCCTTGAGCTTGCTGTTGAGTCCGAGATTTCCTGTCAAGATATCCAATCGACCATCTCCATTCAGGTCAGCGACTTGGATCGTATTGATCCAACCTGCAGAGAATTCCAGACCTTGAGGTTTGATTTCGCTAAGTTTCTTTTCTGGCGAAAGCTCAAATACCCGCAAGCCCTGCCAATCACCACTGAGTATCAATTCAGCTTTTCCATCTCCGTCCAGATCGGCCCATTTTGCAGTGTTGACCATGCCTAAATCCGATCCCGATTCAAGCCAAAGCTGAGTTTCATCCCTGAATTGTCCATTGCCCTGATTGATCAACAAGCTGCTTTTCGGGCTGGCTCCGTAATCCCCAGTTTTGACAGCACTTCCTACAAAAAGATCCAAATCTCCGTCTCCATCCACATCGTGAATTGCAATGCAGGAAGTGTTTTCACCGATAGGAGGTAAGGAATTCATAGAAAATCTGAAATTCCCGTTGCCCTCTCCAAAGAAGATTCGATCAAAATTGAACAAGGCCCTACTTTCGTACTCATTTCCACCGCTACCGATAAACAAATCCAAAAAACCATCCCCGTTGAAGTCGGCAAATTCCGCCACCACATCCTCGGCTTTTGCCAATTGGACAAACATGGGATTGGGGATTTCCTCAAAATGTCCGTCTGACTTTTGAAGGAAAAGGACTCCGGGCTGGTCTTTGGCTCCACCCACATAGAAGTCGTCCAAACCGTCTCCATTTACATCAGCTACAGCCAAAGCAGGTCCCATTTTGGAATAGCTTTTTGGAGCCAAATATTCACGCTTGATGAAATCAACTTCATTTTTTTCCTGATGCGTCCAATTGATTTGGGGAAAAGAGTCTTTCGAAATATTCGCTTCGGTCAATTTCTCAAAGGACTTACCCTGACCTTGAGCGAGTTTGAGCGATAGGTTTACGGGAGTCTTCGGGAAAATCTCCGAAGTTCCATCAGCCCAATTGACCTGAACAGAATCCAGTGAAGTAATTTTCCCCAATCCGAAAACCAGGGTGGTGGAAGGACCGGACTGAAAACCACGGCTGGTGCTGATCCGCTGCGTCCATTTTTCGGTGCCTGAGAAAAGAATCACCTGGGAGCCGATACCAAAGATGTTTTGCCCTGTGGATTTCAAGTCAATCCGAAGAAAGTTGTTTCCGAATTTTTCAGCCTGATTTTGATAGAGAAAAGCAGGCTGATCCAGATTGTTGATGACCAGGTCCAGGTCTCCGTCATTGTCCAGATCGGCATACAGCGAACCGTTGGAATAGCTTTCCTGATCCAAACCCAAGGATTTTGCTTCGTTTTTGAATTGTAGACCCCCCTGATTTTTCCAGGCGAAGTTTGAAATTTTGAGGCTTGGAAGCATGTCGATCTGCTTTTTCCGCAGTTCTTCGATCGAGATGCCCGCATAGGAGTCCTGACTGTATTGGATAAAATCCAAGTCATTGGGTCGCTTCACGATCCCGTTGGTGACATGGATATCGGACAGCCCGTCATTGTCCATGTCAAAAATCAGGGGCGACCAACTCCAGTCTGAAGCATGAACGCCTGCGAAAAGGGCAATTTCCGAAAACCCATTTTCGCCCCGATTCAGCTGCAGGTGATTGCGCACGTATTGATCCTGGTAGCCAAATTGTTCCTTGACCTGATAGACTTCGGCCTTGTCTTCCCCTACGGATTTCATCCAGATTTCCGGATCCTCGGGGAGCATGTCGGTGGTGAAGATTTCCGGCATCCCGTCTCCATTCAAGTCTGCGGCATCGTTGCCCATGCTGTACCGACTGGTACTGGGCATGAATTCATTTAAAGCCTCCCTGAAAGTCCCGTCCTGATTGTTGAGGTAGAGGTAATCGTTTTCGGTAAAATCGTTGGAAACGTAAATATCCAGCCAGCCGTCCCCGTTGAAATCTTCTGTGCTGACACCCAGTCCAAAACCCAAAATACTGGAATAGATTCCCGAGACTTCGGTCACGTCTTCAAAACCGATTTCTCCTTCCGAAGCCAGGTTCTTGAAAAGTTTGTCTCCGCTGGGATCGATTTTGGCCCGTACTCTTGCCTTGGCAAAAACCTCCGGAGATTTGATGTTGTGATTGAGCAGGTACATGTCCAGGTCACCGTCCCGATCGTAATCGAAAAATACGGCATGCGTGCTGTAGCCTTTGAAATCCAGTCCAAATTCAGCCCCTGCTTCACGGAATTTTCCTTCGCCTAGATTCAGGTAGAGTTTGTTTTTCCCTTCAATTCCCGGCAATCCCCCGACTTGACAAACATAAATATCCAGCAATCCGTCCCCATCCACATCAGCCATCGTGACTCCTGTCGACCAGCCACCATCTCCGCTGACTCCAACTGATTCGGTGATGTCTTCAAACTGGAAGTTTCCCTTATTGAGGTAGAGTTTATTGGGGACTTGGTTGCCGGTGAAATACAGATCTGTCAATCCGTCTCCATTGATGTCACCTGCTGCCACGCCGCCTCCATTGTAGAAATAGAGGTATTCCAGAATGTTGTTTTCCGGACTTGAAGTCAGCTGATTTTGGAAAGTGATTCCTGTTTGCTCCGGAGTAAGTAATCTGAACTGAGTTGAGGTTTCTGTGGAGACTTCTTTTTTGCAGGAAAAAAGAAAAATTCCGGCTACAAATACCCAGCTGAATTTCGCGATTGAATGCTGCATCAGTAATTCCAGATCTCAGCTGCTGCGCTGTTTTTGATGACTAAAATCCGCTTGTCACCCAAAAGTGAGAACCCCCTGACATCGCCCTCCAGTTTCAGTCCATTTTCGCGGTTAGGGCTGAAGTTGAAGGTTCCGTCCCCGTTTCCGAGCAAAACCTCTCCAAAACTCCCGTCAAACTTCCCGATTTCCGGTTTTACCTGTGCAAGGTTGCCACCGAGGATCAAATCCAGCTTTCCGTCTCCGTCGACATCCAAAACCTGGATGGCAAAGATCCAGGATCGCTGGGCTATTCTCGGAAAGGGTTTCCACTCAAAATCCCCATTGCCCTTATTCAGCAGAATTCCTGATTCGAGATTATTGACTTCCTGGATGATGGATTTATCGACGATTTCCTTCGGGAAAATTTCAGTTAAAGATTTGTTGTTGTAGTCTGTGTAGCGGATGTACTTTTTCTTGATACCAGGCACCTGTCTTTCGAGTTCATGCTTGAGCGTATAGGGTATCTGCACCTCACCGACCCTTTGTGTGAAAAGGTGCTCAATGGATCCGTTTTGATCAAAATCATTCAAATACAAACTAACCGGAGAAGCTGAGGAGGCCTTTAGTCTGGTATTTAACCCATGATTACCAAGGGCCAAATCCGGTAATCCATTTCCGTCAAAATCCCCGACTTCGACCGTCCGGTACCAACCTTTGAGATTACTCAAATTTGGCAATTCTGTTTTTTCCAGCTTTCCTCCGGTGTTTCTGAAAAAGGTGGGAGCCATCCATTCACCAACTACAGCGAGGTCATTTTTCCCATTTCCATCCCAGTCCAGAACCTGCGCATCGGTCACCATGCCCAAGTCCTTCAATCCCGGAGCCAGTGCGGCAGACTGCTCGGTAAAATTGCCTTTGCCGTCATTTATCCACAATTGGCTACTTGCAGGAGCACCATAGGTGAATGGAATAAGTCTTCCTCCGACAAATAAATCCACTGCACCGTCGCCGTTGATATCGATTAGTTTTACAGTGCTGCTGCTTCCAACTACTGAAGAGAATCCTCCCCCGGAAATTTTGCGAAAGTCTCCTTTTCCATCATTCAGGTAAAGCCGGTCAGCCAGATCCGGCGATCCAAATCCTGATTCATTGCCTCCCGAGGTGACAAACAAATCCAAATCCCCGTCTCCATCTGCATCAAAGAAAACAGCATCAGTGTCCTCAGAAATCGCATCTGCAAGGAAATCATCCTGAGGGCTTTCCGTGTAGCTGGCCGAAGGGCTTGCCAAGAATAGCTTGGCAGGAAAGGATTTTGCTCCACCGAAAAAGAGATCCTCCAGGCCGTCGCCGTTTACATCTGCTTTGGCAAATGCCGGTCCCTCGGTGGAAAACATAAAGTAAGTCAGTCGATCCCGATCAAAGTCAACGAAAGCGTTTTCTTCATGAAGGAATTTCAAACCTGGATTTTCGACTTTGGTGAATTGTTGGTTTGAAGTCTTTTCAAAAAAGGATTTGCCAACTGGCAATTCTCCTGCTTCTTCCCACTTCACTATCAACAACTGATCGGTGGCCTGATTTTTCAACTCTGTGTATTTGCCGTCAGGCCAGAGGATTTCAATGGATGCTATCTCAGTAAGGGAACCTAATCCGATGGTGATCTTTGGGTCTACTGAGGATTGAAATCCCCGGTTGGGCATTTGCTCCACATAGAAGATTTTCCCTTCTGATTTCATGCGGATTTGCGTCCCTATGGCTTGGGTATTTTTGCCTTTCCCCACCAATTGGAATTGGATGGAATGATGACTTGGATGGATTGTTTTCCCCAGATTTCTGAAGATCTGAGCAGGTTGATTGACGTTATTCACGACCAGATCCAGTGTGCCGTCGTTGTTGAGGTCACCGTAGGCGGCACCGTTGGAGTGGATGGCTTTGCCCAGTCCCCAAGCCTCCGCCTTGTTTTCAAATTTCAGTTCGCCCATATTATGAAAGGCATAATTTGGGATGGGATTGACCGGAATCGGATCGATCAGGGCTTTGTAGTTGACACCTTCCTGAGAGATGATTTTACGCTTAGTCTGCTCATCATCGATGAAATTCAGGTAATCCAGGTCGGTGATGTCTTGGTAGATGCCATTGGCCACGAAAATATCCCGTAGTCCGTCATTGTCCATGTCAAACATCAGCGCACCCCAACTCCAGTCGGTGGCTTCTACATTTCCCAGTCTGCCGATTTCGCTGAAGGTTCCGTCTCCGTTGTTGAGATGGAGCATATTTCGGGAAAACTGGTAATGATAGCTGTGGGTCTTGTTAAACTGGAATTTATCCCAATTCTCAAAAGTTGTAACCTGCTTCAGGCGGGTTTGGTGCTCGGGAAGCATGTCAGTGACAAAGATATCCAATAGTCCGTCTCCGTTGATGTCGGCAATGTCCGCACCCATGGAAGCCGCACTGATCGAGCGCATGGAGCTTTCCATGGATTCTGTGAAGGTGCCGTCCTGATTGTTGATATAGAGGTAATCCTTTTCAAAAAAGTCATTCGAAATAAAAATATCGGGCCATGTGTCCTGATTTACATCTCCGATGGTGATCCCCAAACCAAAACCGATGATGGAACCATAGATTCCGGCTTCTTCAGATACGTCGGAGAATTTGTCTCCGTCATTTCGGAAGAGTTTGTCGCCGCCAACCGCATCCCGCTTGATCCGCTCGTTCTGCATTTTGTTAAATGAACCGATTGCCTGATAGGAATTATTCAGCAGATAGACATCTAGGTCCCCGTCCTTGTCATAGTCGAAAAAAACCGCGTGCGTGGAGAATCCCTGATCTGCCAAGCCATAAGCTTCAGCCATTTCCTTAAATGTGCCATCGCCCTGATTGATGAATAGCTCATTCTGCTTGTTGTCACCGGAGATGTCGCCCGAGTTGCACACGTAAATATCGAGAAATCCGTCCCCATTGACATCAGCCATAGCTACTCCTGTACTCCAGGCGCGGGTTCCTGCCACCCCTGCACCGTCTGTAATGTCTTCAAAACTGAAGTCGCCCTTATTGAGGTAAAGTTTGTTTGGCCCTAAGTTGGCGGTGAAATACAGGTCTACAAGTCCGTCATTATTGATGTCGCCGATGGCTACTCCTCCACCGTTGTAATAGTTTCGATAGGTAAAAACATTAAAGTTTTCATCGAAATTTAGGTCGTTGCGGAAGTTGACGCCGGTGGAATCAACATCCATCTCCTGATAGAGCGTAGGCTCTTTTTCCTTTTGTTCAGAACAGGAAAAAAGCAAACTCAGAAGAAAAAGACTTGGAAATAGGATTCTCATGAATTACTGTTTTCCTTTAATTTTTTCTCGATGGGAAGATCAGATATTTCGGCCCTTACGATAGAAATATGTTTTTTGAAAATCCGGATTCTGCGGTTACCATCCATTTTCACAAATACGATTTGGGATTTGTCCTCATTGGTGACTTCAATAAATCCCGGTCCATACCATTCTTCAAAGAGTTTGACCACATCGGCACGGAGTTTTTCCGCACTTAGCTCCTCATTCCATGGCGCCCACCCTTCGTAAGTAAATTCAACGGGCATCATGTAGATTTTATCCTGCTCAAATTTCGGATAGAAACGCATTTTGGCTGAATTTCCAGAAGCCAATTCAGTCCTATATTCCACTGAAAGTTCCGAAGGACCATTGGTAAGTTTGCCTTGTTTGTTTAGTTTCCAGCAAGTCTCGAAGAAGGTTTTCTGATCCATTCCCAGCTTCAAGCCCAAGAAGAGTTCATTGACCTGTTTGCCTGAGGAGAGTTCTCTCTTTTCCAGCTTTTCATATTCGGATTGGCAGGAGAATAGGAGCGATGCGAAAATCAGCGTGCTAACGTATTTCAAAAACGAGTGGCGTATCATTGTTTCTTAGGACTACTAAATTTGGTTTGTTTTCAAGAATAATTTGGAGGAACTGTCGGATTTCACCTCTGACGTACAAGCCGCTTTCCTCCGGCAGAAGTGCTTTCCATTGGTTGTTACCGAGCGGTTTCAGAGCCCATGCAAAACTTCCCATTTGACTTCCCAGTTCAGGTTTGATCCGGCTTTGATTCCCTCCGAAGAGCAATCGTGGAAGTTGTGAATCAGCGGAAATAGAGGTGATTGAATGGACAGGAGACGATTGAATTTCAGAGGGTAAGGCAGTACGGATAAAATTTCCCTGACCTCCATTTATCCATAGGCTGGTTTCCAGAATGTCAGCGTCCAAAGTTAAGGAATTTGCCCAAACTGCTTCAGGGAAAAGTTCTTCCAAGGACTTATTTTGGTAGGATTCATAAGTTAAAAGTTGCTTTCGTAAAACAGGAATTTGACGAAGTAAAGCTGGTTTGAGTACCCAGGGAATTGTTTTTTGATCTTCATACTTGGAAAGGATATGATCCAAGGCTCCATTTTGATCAAAGTCATTAATCAGCATGCGTAGCTTTGAGCTTTCTGAAGTGCGAAGTCGGGAGTTTAAGCCATGGTTGCCGGCAAGAATATCAGGTTTTCCGTCCCCATTGATATCTGCCACATAAAGGCAATTCCAAAGTCCGGCGGTATTTTCAAAACCAAATTCAGCCGTTTTTTCCAGTAATTTATTTTCCTGAAATGCGAAAATCCGGACAGGCATCCACTCCCCCGTAAAAATGAGTTCCAACTCTCCGTCTCCATCCAAATCCGCCAAAGCCCCGGAAGTCAGCATTCCAAGCTCAGAAAGTTCGGGATTTAGATTTCGGGAAATTTCAGTGAAACTTCCCCTTCCATCATTTTCCCAAATCTGAAGTCCCGCAGGAATCCCGTAGGCAAAGGGTATCGCCCGACTTCCTACAATCAAATCCAAATCTCCGTCTCCATCGACATCGTGGGAAAGTATGAAAGCCGTAGGGGTAGGGGAGAAAGCTTGTGGAGATTTCTGAAAGTTGCCTTTACCATCATTGAGGTAAAGCCGATCTGCATAGGCAGGTGAATAGTCTCCAAACTCGATACCTCCGCTGCCTACAAGCAAATCAGGTTTGCCATCTCCGTCAGCATCAAAAAAATGTCCGGTGACATCTTCCGAAATAGCATCCATTGCAAAGAGTTCTGCTAGCTGTGGGGTGAATTTCCCACTCGAATTTTGGGTAAGCAAAACTGAGGACTGACCTTTTGCTCCGGGAATAAACAGATCCTCCAATCCGTCTCCGTTCAGGTCTGCTTTTGCAGCCTTTGGTCCTTCATTACTGATCATCCAAAACCGCAAGCGGTCACGATCGAAGTCGATAAAATCACTCTCTTCGTGCTGAAAAGGGATCTTTGATTCACTTTGGAGGAAAGGCTGATTTTGAGCTTGCTGGAACGTTGGTTGAATTTTATCCTCGATTCCAGGTGAGAGTTTGAGTGTTTGATTGCTTTGGATATTTTTGAGCGTTCTTGTTTTTCCGCTTGGCCAAAGTATCTGAATGGAGTCTAATTTCTCAATTTCCCCCAAACCAAAATGGATCCGTGGATCTACCGATGACATATACCCTTTGACAGGTTGGTACTCCTGATAGAATTTTTGTTTCCCGGAGAAAGCCGTGACTTTTGATCCAAACGCATTTCCAAGTTCAATGCTTAAATAATTGCCATTTTTTGAATCGGCACTTGTGTTTTGATAGATGAAGGTCCGTTCGTTCAGGTTGTTTATGACCAAATCCAAATCCCCGTCATTGTCCAAATCTCCATAAGCCGACCCGGTGCTAAAAGTAAGCTGATCCAATCCGAGGTTTTGGGAGAGGTTTTCAAAATTCCAATTGCCCAAGTTTTTGAACAGGAAATTTCGCTGTGCAATAGATGGGAAGGCATCAATCATTTTGGTTAACAGCACGGAATCTTCCCGGTAGCCTTTTACTTTTTCCTGATTGTTGACATAAAAGTCCACAAAGTCAAAATCGGTCAGGTCTTTTACAATGCCGTTTGCGACGAAGATATCCTTCAGTCCGTCATTGTCCATGTCAAAAATCAAAGCCCCCCAACTCCAGTCTGTGGCTTCGACTCCTGCCATCCGACTGACTTCGGAGAAAACAGGGATTTGAGTTCCCGGTTGAAATCCCAAATTTCGTTGGAGGGTGTTTCGGGTAAACTGATGATGATATCCGGCTTTTACGCTTGCCTGGTATTTGTCCCAATCTTCAAAGGGTGTTTTGGTTTTGACGCGGGCTAGATCTTTCGGGAGCATTTCTGTGACAAAAATATCCGGACGGCTGTCATTATCCAGATCGGCAATGTCTGCCCCCATACTTCCCATGCTGATTTCGGAGAGCAATTCGGGAAGGACTTCGGAAAATGTTCCATCCTGATTGTTGAGATAGAGGTAATCCCGCTCAAAAAAATCATTGGATACATACAGGTCCGGCCAGTTGTCATCATTCAGATCGGCGACAGTGACTCCAAGTCCATAGCCTATGCTGCTTCCAAAAATTCCTGCTGCTTCGGATATGTCAGTGAACTTAGTCCTATCATTTCTGAAAAGTTTATTTCCACCCTCGGGATCCCGGATTTCACGCTGTCCTTCACGGAGGTCGTAGATCCCCACAGACCGCCCCGAATTACTTAGAAGGTACATATCCAGATCTCCGTCTTTGTCAAAATCGAAGAAAACGGCGTGCTGGCTCAGGCCTTCTTCGGCAAGTCCATATTCTTTGGAACTTTCGGTGAAAGTCAGGTCGCCATTGTTGATGAACAGTTCATTGTGGCGTTTCTCTCCTCCCGGAGGTCCTGATTTGCAAACATAAATATCCAGCAATCCATCTCCGTTGATGTCTGCCATGCTTACTCCTGTGGACCAATAGCCGGTGGAGTTTAATCCGGCTTGGTCTGTAATGTCTTTGAATTTCAGATTTCCCTGATTGAGGTAAAGCCGGCTGGAGGTTTGGTTGCCTGCAAGAAACATATCAATCAGCCCGTCATTATTGATGTCTCCAAGTGCTACACCGGCACCGTTGTAAAAATTCCGAAACGTATAGGGGTTTACTTTTTCGGTATAGGTGAGGTCATTTCTAAATGTAATGCCTGTTTTTTCCTCCGATAGGAGGCGAAACAGTGGGTCAGTGTTTTTTTCTTCCTGATGGCAGGAGTAAAGGAAAAGAAACAGAAGGAAAAGGATGTTTCTTCGCTTCATGGGCTTAAAGTAAAAAAAAGGAAGTGTGTCAAAACACACTTCCTTTCAAATTTAATTTAGACTCGATTAATAACCCGGATTTTGTTTCAAAGCAGGATTAGCGTTGATTTGATTTTGAGGGATTGGGAATAATGCTCTGAATGGCTGAGAAGCTGGCTTCTCCCACCATGGCTGATTCCATTTCCCGAATCGGATCATGTCAGTTCTTCGGCTTGCCTCTGCAAACATTTCAAAACCTCTCTCATCAAAGATATTATCCAAAGTGAGTGTAGTGAAAGCAGGCATATTGGCTCTTGTTCGGATCTGATTGATTGCAGTAAGCGCAGCTGCTGTTTTTCCCTGACGGAATGCAGCTTCAGCTTTGATCAAAATGATATCACCCAGGCGAATCAAAGGATAATCATTGTTCAAGCTGTTAGCAGCACCTAAGGCGAATTCAAACTTACCTACTCTTGTACCGGCTTGTCTGAATGCATTAGGAGCAAGCATGTTGATATTAGGAGTAAAAGTCAATGGAGGGCCGTCCGGATCAGTTGGTTCTGCTGAAATATCAAGCAATCTAGTGCCATCTGAAGCAAATTGAGGACCTACAAGGAATGACTTTTTACGTACATCCTTGTCATCAAATTTGTTATAGAATTCTTCCAAAGATGCATATCCATTCCAGGGTTGATCCTGCAAATTGTATGTTCTCTGACTTAGGTAGTGTAAGGTCATTTGAGGCAAGTTGAATCCCGGAGCGTTGTTCTGATCATAAGGGAGCGTCAAAATATTCTCTGTCGAGCCGCTGTTTCTTTCCGAGAAATTGGCAAAGAAATTTGAGGACAAGGAGTATTTGCCACTGTTGATCACCTGATCAGCTGCTGCTTCGGCCTCAGCCCATTTGGCAGTACCCGTGTAAATTTGCGCATTCAAATAAAGCTTGGCAAGCATGGCCTGAGCCGTATAGAAATTAACCGTAGATTTTGCGTTGTCCTTTGGCAAGGCATTGATGTTGTCCTTTATGGATTTTTCAATGAATGCAAAAACTTCTGCTCTGGTCTTATTTGTTGGATTACCACCTTTGGTAGTTTCGTCAATAATCGGCACGTTTCCGAAAGAGTCAATCAGCCATAGGTAAACCAAGGCTCTCAGTACTTTCAGTTCAGAATTCAAGGCTGCCACATCCGGGAACTGGATCAACAGGTTGTTGATTTCCCCGATTGCCGTGAAGCAATAGTTCCAGGAGTTGTTGAAGGATTCCTCAGCAGGGTTCCAAGTGTGTCTATGCATTCTGATCCATTGGCCTCCGTCTTCCCAGTCAGCACCCTTTTGAGGGATTGCCATTGCATCTGAAGAGACTTCATAAATAGACCAAATACTATTGTGACCGCCCCAAGAACCTACTATTCTAGCATAAGCGGAAGCTTTCAGGACGTTTATCAAATTCGGATTTTTGCTGTTTGCAATATCCTCAGCTGTCACCCCGTCCAACACCTCTTGCTCAAGCTCCTGACATGCGCCCAATGCATAAACCAACGGGAGCATCAAACAGATTTTACTTATAGATTTTAACATATCTGTAGAATTTGATTGGTTATTTAAAGTTTACTGTTACACCCAACGTGAATGAACGAGTCTGGAAGTAAGTATTTCTACGTTCGATTCCAGGAGAAAGTGCAGAAGTAAACGGATTATTATTTTCAGAGTCGTTTATTCTTACTTCAGGATCCACACCAGTGTAGTTTGTTATTGTAAATAAGTTCTGTGCAGCGAAATACACCCTCAAAGAACTCAAGTTTGGAGATTTGGTTTGGAAATTATAACCCAATTCCGCGTTGTCCAATCGGATAAACGATGCATCTTCCACCAATGAACTATTGAATGTCGGCGGTGATTTTATCAAAGGACTTGTAGGTGTCTTATCTGTCACAACTGAGTTCCATGTGTTTGAGGCGGTATCACCGTTTTCATAGAAACCTCTATAGGAGTTGTAAAGATCATGTCCCCAAGCACCTCTAAAGAAGAAGTTCAGGGTCCATTGACCGTACATAAAGCTGTTGGCAAAACCAAATTCACCTTTAGGCAGACCATTTCCCAACTTTTCGAATTGATTTGGGTCAGTGGTAGAAAGAATGTACTCACCGCTTTCGGTTAAGCCATTCAGACGAGGACCGTAGAAATCACCCAAATTCTGACCTACTCTGTTGTAGATAATCGGGTTGTTGTTTTGTCCAGGAGAACCCGGAGTGGCAAATCTCAATTCTTCGAAACCTAATTCACCGGCTGATAAGCTTTCGATGGAGGTTTTGTCATAAATGGTAAAATTGAATGTTGGAGACCATTTCAATGAACCTTTACCGATCTGGTTGACAGAGACTAAAAATTCAAAACCTGCAGCTCTTAAATCTGCCAAGTTTACCCAAGTCGAACCTGCAGTATTGAATCTTCCAGGATCAAATGGGTTTGGGGCACCCGTAGCTACAGGAACGTTGAATAACAAGTCAGATATATTTCTGGTGTAGTAGTCAACACTACCGGTTACTTTATTATTGAACAAACCAAAGTCAACACCGAAGTTTAATTCCCTTTTAGTTTCCCATTTCAATTCCCGATTTGGGTTGGAGAATTGGTTAATCCCTACGAAGATGTCATTTTGAGTCAGCGGATCCCCGTCAAGATCAATTCTGTTTCCATTACCAAACACACCCAAGGCCAAAGTAGGAGAAGGAGGAAGGTTACCGGTCACACCGAAAGATACTCTGGGCTTAAACTGAGAGAAAACGCCCATATCAAAAACCTGGGTAAAGTCGGATCCAATAGATACTGCAGGGAATACACCAGTTTGGTTTTTTGGTCCAAAACCGGAATAAGTTTCTGCTCTAACGGATGCAGAGAAGAAAATCATATTATCCCAGTTGAAATTCGCTCTTCCAAATAATGAGTTAAGCTGATCTTCATTTGCAAAAGATGAAACGTTGGTATTGTTCCCCAATCTGATCGCACCAGCTCCAAGATTATTCCATCCCAAATCAAACAAATACTGTCTTACTCTTGCATTGAAACCTTGGTTTGTGGTGTACTGCAAACCAGCACCTCCAAGAAGTGTCATGTTCAACTTGTCGGAAAGGTCAGTTTCGTATCTCAAGGTGGTCTCAAAGATTCGCTGCTTTCGGTCAAAGGTGTTTCTTTCAGCTGATCCTGTAGCCCCAAGCCCAACTTGAAAGTCTTGCAATGACCAGAAGTTTCCATCCAGTTCAGTTCTTCTATCCTGAGAATACTGTGCAGTAAGTGTAAGATTTGAGAGAATGTCATATTCTACCCGATATGATGTCAGGGATGTCTTTGCTTCTCTAACAAATTTTTGTTGCCTAGCCAAAGCCACTGGGTTGAAGAAATCAAACAGATCCCGTTGGAAGTATCCTCCAAATCTGTTTCGGGCATCTTCCGTGTTTTCAAACACCGGTGCAGTTGGATTGTAGATTGTCGCATATCGAAAGGCCGCATCATTGATTGACTCCCGATCTTCGGTTGTAAACGATAAATTGACATTGAATCTCAGTTTATTGTTCAATGCGCCTTGGGAAAGGTTCAATCTCGTATTGAGTCTTTCATTTCCGACACCGTTTACGATACCATTGTTATCCCGGTAGTTGACCGAAGCCATGTAGTTGGAATTTCCAAAGCTACCGGATACACTGGCGTTTGTGGTATAAGAAAATGCATCATCGATCAATTCATTTCTCCAGTCTGTGTTGCTGCCGAAATTATTACCGCCTCTTGCTACAAACTCTTCAGCAGATAGTATAGGGATTAAATTTGCTGCCCGATCCATTGTTGCGAAGGAATTGACAGTAACGTTAGTCGCTCCTTCTTTCTTGCCTTGTCTGGTGGTAGTGATCAAAATTACACCGGAAGAACCTCTAGCTCCGTAAATAGCCGCAGCGGAACCATCTTTCAATACATCGATGGATTGAATGTCATTTGGATCCACGTTTTCAAGGGAAGCACCGATTACCCCATCCAATACGATAAGTGGAGAAGCATTCGCGCCGAAAGTCGAAAGACCTCTAAGACGCACATTGAATGGATTGTTTGGATTGCCTCCAGGTCTTGTAATGGATAGACCGGCAACCTTACCTTGAAGCAATTGAGCAGGGTTGGAAACGTTACCGCGGTTGAAGTCTTCAGGTTTTACACCGACTACTGCAGAAGTAATTTCCTTTTTGTCCTGCGAACCATATCCAATTACCACAGCTTCCTGGAGGCTTTGAATGTCCTCCTGTAAGTTGATAGTGATAGTATTCTGATTGCCGATTTCTATTTCCTGTGTCAGATATCCGACAAAGGAAATAACCAATACCTGATCTCCTGCCTGAATTGGAATCGTAAACTTTCCATCCAGATCAGTCGCAGAACCTCGGGTGGTACCTTTGACGATAACCGTGGCGCCAGGGACAGGATCTCCAAGTCTTGCGTCCATCACTGTACCAGAGATGGAGCGGGTTTGGGCATTGGCAACTACGATTGCACCGATTGTAAGTGCTAAAGCAAGTGTCAATGACTTGAGTTTTAGTAAATAATTTCTCATAGGGTTTTTTGTTTTTTTAAAAATCGAAATAGGTATGAGTACTTGTATTTCGAATCTAAGGTGAATTGTAAATTTTGATTTTGCAATTTTTAACGAAAGCACTCTACTTACTTCTAAAAATCTATTTTCAACAGAATAAAGTATTATTTAGCAAAAACGCAATGATCAGCCGAATATGTTAAAGTATGTTTAATGGAAAACGTTTTCCATTTGTGGATACTTAAAAAAATCAATTTTTATTAAATAAATGAAAATTTGAAACTTTTCTGAAATCTTTGTTTAAAGTGCTTATTCGACATTTTTAAAAAATTTATAAAAGTCTAAGAATTAGCGGAGTTAATTTTCCCGGAGGGTTTTTTCGGATTTTAAAATTACCGGGGATCAATCATGTTCTCTAAATCCAACCTGATCATTTATCCTTTTTTTTCCGCAATCTTAAATCATCTCAAAACTACCCGGACAACCTATCCGTTGCTTTGAGCATCTGTATATTTACAAGATGCTAAACCACTTTTATGAGAGAATATAAGTGTACTATTCTATATTTCGCAATATGTCTTTTTGGGATTCCATTTTATTCACAGGCACAGGGGATCAAGGGCAAAGTAACAACCAAGGAAGGCGAACCTTTATCCTATGCCTCGGTTTACATCAGGAATCTCGAAGATGGTGTTCCAACCAATGAAAATGGGGAGTATGAGTTTCGCCTAAAACCCGGGTATTATGATGTACTGGTTCAGTTTCTGGGCTATAAGTCTCAACTGGA
This sequence comes from Algoriphagus alkaliphilus, assembly GCF_900103735.1. Lineage (GTDB taxonomy): Bacteria > Bacteroidota > Bacteroidia > Cytophagales > Cyclobacteriaceae > Algoriphagus > Algoriphagus alkaliphilus. The sequence continues at coordinate 39,495 of NZ_FMXE01000021.1, forward strand.
AACTGTGGAAATTCGTGAAGGTTGGGTTGATCTGAATTTCAGCCTGGAACCTCAGATCTACACCTTAAGCACGGTCGAGGTTCGGGCGGGGGCAGAAGATCCTGCACTGACCATCATGCGCAAAGCCATCTCCAAAGCCAAATACCATCGACTCCAACTACAGCGATATGCCATGACGGTCTATCTTAAGGGTACCGGACAATTGACCGATGCGCCTTTTTTCATGAAAAAGACACTGGAAAAAGAAGGATTGAAGCTCAATGAGGCCTACACTTCCGAATCAGTATCGAGAATTACCTTTACCCTGCCCAATAAAGTGGAGGAAAAGGTCATTTCCATCAGAACCAATGGGGATAATCAAGGCACTTCACCCGCGCCTTATATTCAAACCTCATTTTATCAGGACCAGATCAACGAGATCGTTTCTCCACTTTCCCGCTATGCTTTCAACTATTATCAGTTTAAGTATGAAGGAAGTTTTTTTGATCAGAATGTGATGGTCAGTAAAATCAAAGTGACCCCGAGATCACGTGGCGAGCGGGTTTTTGAAGGATACATTTACATTATCGAAGGACTCTGGGCGATTCATAGTCTGGATTTGAAGACCTCGCTTTTGGGTTTTCAGATTTCTGCCAAACAACAATATGCCCCGGTTGCTGACAATGTCTGGATGCCCCTGACACATACTTATACGTTTGGCGGAAAGATTTTTGGCTTCGAAGGGGAATTCAAATACCTGGCGTCTACACGGGAATATGATATTGAATTGAATCCGGACTTGGTGGCTGTGCCTGAGATCATCGATGAAAAGGTTCAGGAGATCCCTCAGGATTTGAAAAAATTTGACAAGTCAATTTCGGCCTTGGAACAGTTGGCCACTGAAGAACCCAAAACCCGAAAGGAATATCGGAAGCTGATCAATGAATATGAAAAGGAAGCTCTGAAAGAACAACAAGTCGAAGATAAGCAGGGGGTGGTTTCGGAGCGCTACTACAGTGTGGATTCTTTGGCGAAAAAACGTGGATTGAGCTATTGGGACAGCATTCGGCCGGTCCCCTTGACACTGAAAGAAGTGGAAGGTTACAAGCGGGACGACAGCCTCGCGGTGGTGGAAACAGCCAAAATGAGTGAGGTGGATTCAGTGGCCAAAAAAGCGCGAAGTAAGTTTAAACCGCTGGATTTCATGAATGGATCTCGCTACAATTTTGGAAAGGGAGTTTCGGTTGGCTTCCGCCAAAATTGGACAAAGATGTCCTTCAACACCGTAGAGGGCTGGAAGGTAGGTTTGGCAATGTATTACCGAAAATATTCTGAAGTAAAGCTGGCTGATAGCGTTAATCGGGAACGTAAAAGTTTCAACATCGAACCGGAGCTTCGCTATGGATTTGCAAGCAATCGGTTTTATGGAAAAGTAAATTTCCGCTGGTCTCATACCCAACCCACTTCCGGGCAAACCTGGGGTATCGAAGGAGGTCGATTCATCTACCAATTTAATCCTGATGAACCGATTCAGGAGCAAGTCAACGCTGCGTATTCTTTGCTGATCCGAAGGAACTACATGAAGCTTTACGAACAGGATTTTGCGCGGGCGTATTGGTCACATCGGGTCAATTATGGCTTGACTTATCGGGTGAATTTCACTGTAGCGGAGCGGAGGGAATTGTTCAATAACTCGGACTATTCTTATTATCGCAAACCTGAACGAGAGTACACGTCCAATCGACCTGAAAATCTAGAAGCAGGTGCAGCAGCTTTTCAAAATCATCGGATCGCAAAACTTTCTTCCACGGTAGAATGGCGTCCAGGTCTTACCTATTCAATTCGCAATGGTAGAAAAACTCCAAATTATGAGCGTTCTCCATTGATAACGATGACTTATCAGAAAGCCTTCCCAGATTTAATTCAAAATGAAAACTCTTCCAAATTTGATCTGCTTGAAGTCGGAGTGAAGCACGATGTCAGATTTGGAGTGAGTGGAAAATTAGACTTTAACTTGACGGCAGGGACTTTCCTAAACAATGACCGGGTTTATTTCCAGGATTTCAAGCACTTTGGAGGCAATCGAACAATCTTCTCCAATTTCGGCCCGGCTTCGAATTACCGCTTTATGGACTATTATAAGTACAGCACCAATTCCAATTACATTTCAGGAATTGCACATTATCAATTTAGAAAATTCTTGCTGACTCAGTTGCCGATGCTACGCTTCTCCGGAGTGCGTGAGAATATCTTTGTCAATTATCTGAAAACTGAAAACTCGCCTCATTATACCGAGATTGGCTATTCTTTGGATAACCTCTTTCGGATTTTCAGGCTGGAATTGGGAGTGGCCTTTGAAAATGGAAAGCACCTTAGAAGTGGACCACTCTTCGGAGTCGCGACCTTTATCAATGTGAATTTTGATGATTGAAAAAAGTAGGGATGCAGGGAGGTTTGGAGGTAAGGGAGTTAAATTGATTGGCTTAGGGGAGATTCGCCGAATTTAATTTAGATCATCTGATCAATTCACCCAAAGGCATTATAATTGGTGAATTGATCTTAAGCCTAAAGTTTAAAAAATAAAAACCCGGCTTCAGTAAAGTAGCCGGGTTTCAATTTGGGTTATTGAAGTCAAGATCAGACCTTCATAATATCCGCTTCCTTCTTCACCAGAAGCTCATCGATTTTGGCTGAATAGTTATCTGTTAATTTCTGAACCTGGTCCTCAGCCCGTTTGATTGCGTCTTCTGCAGCGCCGTCTTTCTGAAGTTTTCTTAAAGATTCATTCGTATCCTTTCTGACACTTCGGATAGAAATTTTTCCCGATTCACATTCTTGTTTGGACTGTTTCACCAGATTGATTCGACGCTCTTCTGTCAAGGAAGGGATCGTCAGCATGATGGTTTCCCCGTTGTTTTGCGGAGCCAAACCAAGGTCTGAATTGATGATTCCCTTTTCGATTTCCGAGATCAGATTCCGTTCAAATGGCTTGATCGCAAGGGTTCTCGCGTCAGGAGTAGTGACAGAGGACACTTGGTTGATTGGCGTGGGAGTCCCATAATACATCACCATTACGCCATCCAGCATATTTGGCATGGCCTTGCCTGCCCGGATTTTCAATAATTCAGCCGCGGTATGATCCACCGCTTTCTGCATCAGTTCTTTTGCTTCGTCTAAGAATAATTCGATTTCTTCCATGATTTAATTCAGGATTTGTCAGTGATCAATGTTCCGATTTGTTCGCCAAGTACGAGTTTACTCAGGTTGCCGGTCTTGTTCATGTCGAAGACAATAATGGGCAGGTTGTTTTCCTGGCAAAGCGTGAAGGCAGTCATATCCATCACGTTGAGATTTTTTTCATAAACCTCACTGAAGGTAATCTGTTCGTATTTCGTTGCGGTCGGATCTTTTTCAGGATCTGCTGTGTAAACACCATCCACTCGGGTACCTTTCAGTACCACATCTCCCTCGATTTCGATGGCACGCAGTGCAGCTGTAGAATCAGTGGTAAAATAGGGATTTCCAATTCCGGCTCCAAAAATCACAATCCTGCCTTTTTCAAGGTGTCTTATTGCCCGTCTTCTGATGAAGGGTTCGCAGACACTTTCGATTTTGATTCCTGACATGAGTCGGGTGTACATGCCATTTTGTTCCAATGCACTCTGCAATGCCATCGCATTGATCAGAGTAGCAAGCATGCCCATGTAATCTCCCTGAACTCGGTCAATACCGGATTTCTCTGCCTGAACTCCCCGGAAAATATTTCCTCCTCCAATCACAATTGCTATCTCCACTCCCATTTCCTTCACTTTTTTAATTTCATCAGCGTATTGTTGAAGGCGTGAAGGATCGATTCCGAAGTTTTTGTCGCCCATCAAGGATTCTCCACTGAGCTTGAGCAGGATGCGGTTGTATTTCATTGGGTGGTTGATTTCTAAGTTGCTTTCGGGTAAAGCCCGAAATCTTTTGGATTTAGCTGTCAAATTGCGATCGAATCGACCCTGAGAAGCCCGAGCAATCCGACAAATATAATTTCTTCATCTCACAATGCTAGGGCCAAATCCAAAAATGGGAAAATGTGTATTAAATTAGAATAGTTAATAGGCTGATAATATGGGCTTTTGGGATAAAAAAAGGGTTTGGATCATCGGAGCTTCTTCGGGTATTGGAGAGGGATTGGTTAATATTTTAGCGGAAAATGGAGCGAGACAGCTCATATCTGCCCGAAATAATTCAAAACTCGCGGAGTTAAAAACCAATTTCCCGAAAGCAGAAATTGTTGTTCTCCCTGTAGATGTTGAGCTACTTTCTGAGCTTACAACAAAAGTTGAGGAGGCCTGGCAATTTTTTGGAGGCTTGGATTATGTGTTCTTAAATGCAGGAATGTCGGTAAGAGATTTGGTGACTGAAAGCAAATTGGAAGTGGAGCGGAAAATAATGGACATCAATTTTTGGGGACCGGTGGCTATCACCAAAGCACTATTAAAAAAGCGAAATGCTGAAACTGCGCTTCATCTGGTATTGACATCCAGTCTGAGCGGCAAATATGGAGTCCCAAAACTCGCTGCATATTCAGCCTCAAAACATGCGATGCAGGGATATTTTGATTCCTTGAGGGCAGAGACTTTTGCTACAGGTTTGTTTATTCATGTCGTCATTCCGGGATTTATCAAAACCAATATTACAGTGACAGGACTGAGAGGGGATGGAAGCAGAAGCGGGAAAATGCAGAATGCTTTGGCGGAGGGAATGGAATCAAGCGATTGTGCCAAAGGGATACTAAAAGGACTAGAAAAGGGGAAAGAGGAATTTGCAGTGGGAGGTGCTGAGCGATTTACCCTCGGACTTAACAGATTTTCCCCGGGTTGATGAAAAAAATGATCAGATCCAATCCGCTGAAACGGCTTAAGCAAATGCAAAAAGCAATCTTTGCAAAATAAGGCTACTGGATAATTTGTACGGTCCGAAGTTAAAATTGAATCAGCACCTGATTTTTCTCCACGCTTTGTTTCAGTGCTACTTTTACATCTTTGACGACCCCGTCTCCCGGAGATTTGATGATATTTTCCATCTTCATGGCTTCCAAAATCAGGACTACATCGCCCTTTTTTACTTCGTCTCCAGGCTTTACTTTCAGGTCTAAAATCAAGCCCGGCATGGGGGCTTTGATGTCTTTTATCGCTCCGTTTCCCGCTGCACTCATTCCCATTTGCTCTAAAAGCAGGTCGAATCGATCTTTAAGCTGAAGGGTAGCAGTTTTGTGGCCAATTCGAATCTGCAGGCTTTTTGTATCTCGGTCAATTGACAGCAATTCCGCTTCAATGGATTCATTTCCCCGGATCAAATGGACTTTTCGATCTCCTATCCATTTCAAATCCCAAGAAATCGGTTTTTGGTTTACATTGATTAAATCCTCGGTTTTTTCTACCGAATGGGGGGCGTTTTGAAGGATTACTGAAAACATTCCTGCTATTTTGGGTGTGAATATACAGCTACAGAATCAAATGCTCCGTAGAGATTTCTTCCAAATATGATACAAATGCAATCGACACCAAAGAAAATCTTGATGACTTGCCTGACTTTTGGCAGCTTGTCTTTGGCCCTTTTTACAGTTTCCTGCAAATCAGAAAAATCTGCACTGGTTCAGAATTCCGAGAATTCAGCCGTGGCTGAAGCTTCACCTGAAGCCCGGATTGACAGTGCAAAATTACTGCGAATGATCCGTGAGAAAAATGCTGAAATAGCAGGATATCAGCCCAGTGCAAAGCGGGATTTTGACTTGCTTCACACTGAGCTGGATTTGGCTTTTGACTGGTCAAATCAGGCAGTTATAGGAAGGGCCAAGTTGAAGTTAACTCCCTATTTCTATCCTCAAAAGGAGTTGGTCCTTGATGCCAAAGACTTCGAAGTTGGGGCGATTTATCTTCTGAACGGGGAAGCCCAAAGCAAGCTGAATTATCGATACGATGAAAAGCAGTTGCGTATTTACCTTCCCGAACTATTCACTTCCAAGGACACCATTCAGGTTGAGATCAATTACATCGCATTTCCTGACAGGAATTCCGGTTCGGGAAGTGAGGCAATTACCGATACCAAAGGCCTGTATTTTATTGATCCCTTAGACACGATTCCGGGTAAGCCAACCATGATCTGGACACAGGGCGAGACCGAACACAACAGCAAGTGGTTTCCGACGATTGACAAACCCAATGAGCGATTTACACAGCTCTTCAAATTGACCGTTCCGGATTCGATGGTTTCGATCAGCAATGGAGTATTGGTAAAGCAGGAAAAACTGGAGAATGGGCTGCGAAAGGATTATTGGGAAATGAAATTGCCGCATGCGCCATATTTGGCGGCTATTGCGGTCGGGAATTTTGGAAAGGTGGAGGCAAAATGGAAAAATATTCCACTGGGATATTATGTTGAAAAGGGCTTCGAAAAGGGTGCTGCAATGGTATTTGAAAACACGCCTGAGATGATCGGGTTATTCGAAGAAAAGCTGGGGGTTGACTTTCCATGGCCAAAATACGATCAGATTGTAGTGCGGGATTTCGTCTCAGGGGCAATGGAGAATACCACAGCGTCGATTTTCATGGAAGAATTGCGATTGGATGAGCGGGAAGCGATTGATTCGGAGTGGGATTACATCATCGCTCATGAGCTTTTTCATCAGTGGTTTGGAGATCTGGTTACCACAGAGTCATGGGCCAATCTGACTTTGAACGAGGCCTTTGCCAACTACGGTGAGTATCTCTGGAATGAACATAAGTATGGAAAAGATCAGGCGGCCCTTAAGTTGGTGACTGAGATGGAGGGTTATTTTGCAGAATCAGAATCCAAGCAAGTGGACCTGATTCGGTTTGATTATGCCGATTCTGAGGACATGTTTGATTCACACAGCTACAACAAGGGGGGTGTTGTTTTACACATGCTCAGGCAACATTTAGGAGATGAAGCTTTTTTTAAAGGATTGAATCTTTATTTGAAACAGCATGCTTTCCAGTCGGTGGAGATTCACGATTTGAGGCTGGCGTTTGAGCGGGTAAGCGGACAGGATCTCAATTGGTTTTTCAATCAGTGGTTTTTGGACAAAGGACATCCTGAGCTATTTTTCGAAGTTGATTATTCGCAGCCTGAAAATATTCTTCTGACTGTGTACCAAGTTCAGGATTTAGAAAACTTACCCCTGTATCAGCTTCCCATTGAAGTGAGTTGGTATGAGGGCAAAAGCCGGAAATCCAAAAAATTTCAGATGACAAGTTCGTTCCAGCAGTTTGCCTTAGAAAATGAATTTCCGGTGACCCAGGTTTATATTGATGAAGGGAAAAATTTGTTGGCAAGAAGAAATCAAGAAATCAGTACAGCTCAATACGCACTTCAGTTCAAAGAATCAACTCTTGGTGTGGCAAGGTATGAGGCATTGGATAGTTTGGTTTCAAGGGAGGCTAAAGATTACCTGATTGAGATTTTACCCATTGCAGTTAGGGATTCTTTTTGGTCAGTAAGGGAAAATGCATTGGGCTTTATGCAAAATGATCCGGAATGGAGAAATCAAATTCAGGGCTTGGAGGACATGGTTTATGAACTGGCAGAAAAAGATCCTAAAAATTCGGTCAAGGCGGCTGCGATAGATCTATTGGCGGCATGGGATCCTGATAAATATCAAATGGCTTTTCTTCGCTTAGCAAATGAGCAATCCTATTTGGTGGCAAGTTCAGCATTGATGGGATTGGTAAGGGCAGAGGAGAATCCTGTGGACGCTGCGGTGATTGAAAGATTTGTTGGAGAAAGAAACTTCAGGATGATAATTCCAGTGGCGGAATATTATATTTTACAAAAAGTAAAAAGTAAGGGCCCGTGGTTTTTGGATCGGGTAGATCAACTGTCAGGCGAGGGACTATATTTCTATCTGGGATATTTTAGCGAATATTTCTCCAGATTCCCAGAGGAGGGAAAAGATCAAGCGGTTAGGAAACTATTTCATCTTTTAGAAAAGGATTCGAAAAGTTTTGTTCGATTGGGAGCTTTTCAGGCACTAATGGGATTTGCTGATGAGGAAGCAGTGATCAAAAAGTTAAATCAGGTGGTCCTAACTGAAAAAGATGAAAAACTTAAAAACTATTACAATTATTTCCTTGAAGCACTCAACTGAAAAAATTAATCAGTTGATTTTTAAATCATTGAATTACAACACGTGAAAAAGTTATCAAATTTGGTGGTCATCCTTTGATACTTTGACAAAAGGCTATAATTTTGCCATCCGTTAAGACCACTAGGGTTCAATCCCCAAGAGATTTTAGCGCAGTTGGGGGAATACCAAAGCGGCCAACTGGGACGGACTGTAAATCCGTTGACTTATGTCTTCACAGGTTCGAATCCTGTTTCCCCCACGTGATTGCCCGAATGCGAAATTTTTTATCTAGTTTTGCAGGGCTAAAAAAATCCGGTACGCCGGTTACAAGCGGGAGTAGCTCAGTTGGTAGAGCGGCAGCCTTCCAAGCTGCAGGTCGCGGGTTCGAGCCTCGTCTCCCGCTCTTTCTTTTCTTTCGGGAAATTAAAGGGCAAAAAGCCGACGTAGCTCAGGGGTAGAGTACTTCCTTGGTAAGGAAGGGGTCACGGGTTCAATTCCCGTCGTTGGCTCAATTACAGAGAATTATTATCTAAACATATCTTTAAACTTAAACTGAGGATTTTCACGCATGGCAAAAGCAACCTTCGACCGTTCCAAGCCGCACGTTAACATCGGTACGATTGGACACGTAGACCATGGCAAAACAACCCTGACTGCCGCCATCACTACCGTATTGGCTAAAAAAGGTCTTTCTGAATTGAGAGATTTCTCTTCAATTGATAACGCTCCTGAAGAGAAAGAAAGAGGTATTACTATCAATACTTCACACGTAGAATATCAGACTGAAAACAGGCACTACGCTCACGTAGATTGCCCTGGTCACGCTGACTACGTTAAAAACATGGTAACTGGTGCTGCCCAGATGGACGGTGCTATCCTTGTAGTAGCTGCAACTGACGGCCCAATGCCTCAGACTAGAGAGCACATCCTATTGGCTCGTCAGGTAGGTGTACCTCAGCTTGTAGTATTTATGAACAAAGTCGACATGGTTGACGATCCTGAGCTTCTTGAGCTAGTGGAAATGGAAATCAGAGAACTTCTTTCATTCTATGATTTTGACGGAGACAACATTCCAGTAATCGCTGGATCTGCACTTGGAGCCTTGAATGGTGAAGATAAGTGGGTTGAATCTGTTATGGAGTTGATGAACGCAGTAGATTCATTCATTCCGATTCCTCCTCGTTTGGTTGACAAAGATTTCTTGATGCCGGTTGAAGACGTATTCTCGATCACAGGTCGTGGTACTGTAGCTACAGGTAGAATCGAAAGAGGTGTAATCAACTCTGGCGAACCGGTTGACATTATCGGTATGGGTGCAGAAGGCTTGAAGTCTACAGTTACTGGTGTTGAGATGTTCCGTAAAATCCTTGATAGAGGAGAAGCTGGTGATAACGTAGGTCTATTGCTTAGAGGTATTGAAAAATCACAGATTAAGCGTGGTATGATTATCTGTAAGCCAGGATCTGTGAAGCCTCACGCTCACTTTAAGGCTGAAGTTTATGTTCTTTCAAAAGAAGAAGGTGGACGTCACACACCATTCTTCAACAAATACAGACCACAGTTCTACCTTAGAACTACGGATGTAACTGGCGAGATCAAACTTCCAGAAAACGTTGAAATGGTTATGCCAGGTGATAACGTAACTATCGAAGTTACCCTTCTTAATGCAGTGGCATTGGAAAAAGGTCTTCGATTTGCAATTAGAGAAGGTGGTAGAACAGTAGGTGCCGGTCAGGTTACCGAAATTCTTGACTAATCATACTTAATTACAAGTAAACTATGCGATCCCAAATTAATTTGGGATCGCATTTGTTTCTAAAGACATTATTCCTAATTTTGCGTTCCCATTTACGGAGCGTTCATTCATACGGGCATAGTTCAATGGTAGAATAGCGGTCTCCAAAACCGTTGATGGGAGTTCGAATCTCTCTGCCCGTGCAGCAAGTAAGTAGACTATGAATCTTAAAAACTTTGTCCTTGAATCTTACGATGAGATGGTAAATAAGGTCACTTGGCCTAAATTTTCATCCCTTCAGAATAGTGCCGTATTGGTGTTGGTGGCATCTCTCATTTTCGCGCTGTTTATCGGTGTGGTGGATTTGGGATTTGAGAACATCATGACATGGTTTTATGATTTATTCTAATTGACATTACAGAATGGCTGAACATAAGTGGTACGTACTCAGAGTAGTAGCAGGACAGGAGAAGAAGACCAAGACTTATTTGGATAATGAAATCCAAAGACAGAAAATTGGCGAGTTTATTCCTGAAGTTCTGATTCCTTCTGAGAAGGTATATGAAATGCGAAATGGCAAAAAGCGTGTCCGAGAGAGAAATTTCTTTCCGGGATATGTTTTGGTCAATGCAGATCTTTCCAACGGTGAAGCCAATCACGTAATAACGAGTATCCCGGGTGTCATCGGGTTTCTTGGATCAAACCATGGGGGAGCTTCCAAAACCCCTGAACCGTTACGCCAATCAGAAATCAACCGTATTTTAGGTAAGGTTGAGGAGATTGATGAGTTTGCCGAGAAGCAGGACACACCATTTATAGTAGGAGAGGCCGTAAAAGTAATGGACGGTCCCTTCAGTGGTTTCACTGGGACAATTGAGGAGATATTTGAGGAGAAGAAGAAGCTTAATGTTATGGTTAAGATCTTCGGCCGAAATACTCCTGTTGAATTAAACTTTATACAAGTAGAAAAACAAGACTAAGCAATGGCTAAGGAAATCACTGGTTATGTAAAACTGCAGGTGAAAGGTGGCCAGGCTAATCCGTCACCTCCAGTAGGTCCAGCTCTTGGTTCCAAGGGTTTGAACATTATGGAGTTCTGTAAGCAGTTCAACGCACGGACCCAAGAAAAAATGGGCACGGTGCTTCCGGTACTGATTACGGTTTTTTCTGACAAGTCTTTTGAGTTTGTGGTAAAAACTCCACCGGCAGCCAATTTGCTGTTGGAAGCTGCAAAAATCAAAAGCGGTTCAGCGGAACCAAATAGAAAGAAAGTAGGATCAGTTACCTGGGATCAGGTAAAGGTGATTGCTGAGACGAAAATGCCTGACCTAAATGCTTTCAGAATTGAGTCTGCCATGAAAATGGTAGCTGGTACTGCACGAAGCATGGGTATAACAGTATCTGGTAAAGCCCCTTGGGAAGTATAAATAAAAAACAATGGCTAAGTTAACAAAAAAGCAAAAAGAAGCTCTTTCTAAGTACGACGCAAGCCAAGTGTACTCCCTGGAGGCAGCTTCTTCACTCGTTAAGGAAATTACTCTGACAAAGTTTGATGCATCTGTGGATGTTGACGTTCGTTTAGGCGTCGATCCCCGGAAGGCTGATCAAATGGTACGAGGTGTAGTAGCACTTCCTCACGGTACAGGCAAAGACATCAAAGTATTGGTTCTTTGTACTCCTGACAAAGCAGCAGAAGCAACTGAAGCAGGTGCAGATTACGTTGGTTTGGACGATTACATTGCCAAGATAGAAGGCGGATGGGTTGACATTGATGTCATCATCACGATGCCTAATGTTATGGCAAAAGTAGGTAGGTTAGGTAGAGTATTGGGTCCTCGTGGCTTAATGCCAAACCCTAAATCAGGAACAGTTACTCTTGATGTGGCTAAGGCAGTTAGAGAAGTAAAAGCCGGTAAAATCGACTTCAAAGTTGATAAATTTGGAATTATCCATGCCGGTGTTGGAAAGGTATCTTTTTCTCCAGAGCAAATCGAAGAGAACGTGAAAGAACTTATCATGACTATCTCCAAGTTGAAGCCATCTTCTTCTAAAGGTACATATTTCAAAAGTATTCATTTGTCAAGCACAATGTCTCCGGGTATTGCTGTAGACAAGGGTAGCATTCAAGGTATTTAATCATGACTAGAGACGAAAAGAAAGTTATAATCGACAGTCTGACTGAGAAACTAAAGGAAAACCCTTTCTTCTACATCACTGATGCTTCCGGATTCTCTGTAGCTCAGGTGAATGCATTCAGAAGGACTTGTTACGAAAAAGGTGTTGAGTACAAAGTGTACAAGAATACCCTGATCGCAAAAGCTCTTGGAAATCTGGATGCGGACTACTCCAAACTTGCGAGTGGTGCATTGAAAGGGTTCTCCGGAATTATTTTCTCAAAAGAGACTAGTAACCTACCAGCAAAAGTATTGCTGGATTTCAGAAAGAAAATAGGTAAAAAAGAGACTAGACCAGTATTTAAAGGTGCAGGTATCGATTCAGATGTGTTTCTGGGCGAAAACAACCTTGAGTTACTATCTAACCTCAAGTCTAAGCAAGAATTGCTTGGCGATCTTATCGGATTGCTTCAATCTCCTGCTAAGAATCTTGTTTCTGCATTGCAGTCAGGACAGAACAACATTACTGGTGTTCTTAAGACTCTTGCTGAGCGAGAATCAAAATAATCTTATCAAATCATTCAAAAACAATTAAATAATAATACAATGGCAGATCTTACACAACTTGCAGAACAGTTGGTAAACTTGACTGTAAAAGAAGTTAAAGAATTAACAGACATCCTAAAGGATCAGTATGGCATTGAGCCTGCTGCTGCTGGTGCTATCATGGTAGCTGGTGGTGGTGCTGGTGCTGGCGAGGTTGCAGTTGAAGAAGAGAAAACATCTTTCGACGTAATCCTTAAAGCTGCTGGAGCTTCCAAGCTTGCAGTAGTGAAACTGGTTAAAGAATTAACTGGTCTTGGATTGAAAGAGGCAAAAGATCTTGTAGACAGCGCTCCTAAAGCCCTTAAAGAAGGTATTTCTAAGGACGAAGCTGAAGCTCTGAAAAAGTCTCTTGAAGAGGCTGGTGCTGAAGTAGAGATCAAATAATTTGCTGATTTCGCGCCATTAGGTTCGAAATTAGCCCCAAGACCTGACTTATTAAGTCAGGTCTTTTCCTGTTTATGCTCAGGTTAATAATTGCATTATTTCAAGTGATTATTGTCACTTTCTGATATTAAATTTCACCATAAACTATACACTACCTTGGCTATCAAGAATCAAACCGAAAGGAAAAGTTTCTCCTCCATTAAGGTGGTCAAAGACTATCCCGATTTTCTCGATATTCAACTCCAGTCTTTTAAAGACTTTTTTCAGTTGGATACTCCCGCAGAAAAGCGCCGGGCAGATGGGTTGTTCAAAGTTTTCGCTGAAAACTTTCCCATCAGCGATTCCAGAGAAAATTTCACTTTGGAATTCATCGACTACGCAGTAGATCCGCCTAAGTACAGTGTGGAAGAGTGCATCGATAGGGGATTGACCTATTCAGTACCGCTTAAAGCAAAATTGAGATTACTTTGTCATGATGAGGACAATGAGGATTTCGAAACCATCGAGCAAGAAGTGTTTCTTGGCAATCTTCCTTACATGACTGAAAAAGGGTCATTTGTAATCAATGGAGCCGAGCGGGTAATTGTTTCTCAATTGCACCGTTCTCCGGGGGTGTTCTTTGCACAAAGCAAGCATACCAACGGTACCAAGTTATACTCTGCCAGAATTATTCCTTTCAAAGGTTCTTGGATCGAATTTGCAACTGACATCAACAATGTCATGTATGCTTACATCGACCGTAAGAAAAAATTCCCGGTTACTACTTTGCTTCGTGCAATCGGATACGGTTCAGATAAAGATATTCTGGATTTATTCGGTCTTTCTGAAGAGGTAGCTGCTACTAAGGCCGCGCTTAAAAAAGCGGGAGGACGTAAATTGGCCGCAAGAGTATTAAGAACTTGGGTGGAGGATTTCGTGGATGAAGATACCGGTGAGGTAGTTTCTATCGATCGAAACGAGGTATTGCTTGAGCGTGATACTGTTTTGACTGAAGAAGATATTGAAATGATCTTGGATTCAGGCTCCAAGTCCATCATTCTCCATAGAGAAGATGTGAACGTGGCTGATTTCTCTATCATCTATAATACGTTACAAAAAGATAACTCCAACTCTGAAAAAGAAGCCGTGGAAGTTATCTATCGTCAACTTAGAAATACCGAGGCACCTGATGAGTCTACAGCTCGTGAGGTAATCCAAAGCTTGTTCTTTTCAGATAAGCGTTATGATCTTGGTGAAGTTGGTCGTTACAGAATAAATAAAAAACTTGGTCTTGATATTGAGCCTGAGAAAATTGTTTTGACTAAGCAGGATATTATTTCCATCGTGAAATATCTGATTGGTTTGATCAATTCGAAGGCTGTTGTCGATGACATTGACCACTTGTCCAACAGACGAGTGAGAACTGTTGGTGAGCAGCTGTACAGTCAATTCGGTGTAGGTTTAGCCAGAATGGCCAGAACGATCCGTGAAAGAATGAACGTTCGTGACAATGAAGACTTCAAACCAGTCGATTTGATCAATGCCAGAACGCTTTCTTCCGTGATCAACTCCTTCTTTGGTACCAACCAACTTTCTCAGTTCATGGACCAGACTAACCCGCTGGCAGAGTTGACTCACAAGAGAAGGCTTTCAGCTTTGGGTCCAGGTGGTCTTTCCAGAGAAAGAGCAGGTTTCGAGGTTCGTGACGTTCACTATACACACTACGGCCGTCTGTGTACTATCGAAACTCCTGAAGGCCCAAATATCGGTCTGATTTCCTCCCTATGTGTTCACGCGAAAGTGAACTCTATGGGATTCCTAGAGACTCCTTACAGAAAGGTGGCTGAAGGTAAAGTTGGAATGAAGGTAGAAGACATCGTATTCCTTACAGCCGAAGAAGAAGATAATCATAACATCGCTCAGGCAAATGCGCCATTGGATGATGCTGGTAAATTTATCAATGAAAAGGTAAAAGCAAGGTTTGAAGGGGATTTCCTGGTTCTTGAGCCAAGCGAGATTACCTATATGGATGTTGCTCCAAATCAGATTGTATCAGTAGCAGCTTCTCTAATTCCATTCCTCGAGCATGATGATGCAAACCGAGCCTTGATGGGCTCAAACATGCAACGTCAAGCAGTTCCATTGTTGAAAGCTGAGGCCCCAATTGTGGGTACAGGTTTGGAATCAAAAGCAGCGATCGACTCCAGGGCGCTGATTATTGCAGAGGCCAATGGGGTTGTGGAATATGTTGATGCAAAGAATATTACCATCAAGTATGATCTGACTTCCGACGAACTGTTGGTGAATTTTACCAATGAGTATAAAAGCTACGATCTGATCAAATTCAGAAGAACTAACCAGGATACGACAATCAACTTGACACCATTGGTGCTGAAAGGTGAGAAAATTTCCAAGGGACAAGTTCTTGTGGAAGGGTATTCTACCAACAACGGAGAGCTAGCTTTGGGTAAAAACCTTAAAGTTGCCTACATGCCATGGCAAGGATATAACTTCGAAGATGCGATTGTAATTTCTGAGCGGGTGGTTCGAGAAGACATCTTTACCTCTATTCACGTTGAGGAGTTCCAACTTGAAGTTCGTGACACGAAGCGGGGTGAAGAAGAATTGACTTCCGAAATTCCAAACGTATCGGAGGAAGCTGTTAAGCACCTTGATGAAGATGGAATTATCCGTATCGGTGCAGAAGTAAAAGAAGGTGACATTATCATTGGTAAGATCACTCCAAAAGGGGAAACTGATCCGACTCCTGAAGAAAAACTGCTAAGAGCAATTTTTGGCGATAAAGCAGGGGATGTGAAAGATGCTTCATTAAAAGCTTCTCCTTCTTTGAATGGTGTGGTCATTGAGACTAAACTATTCTCCCGACCTAAAAAGGATAAGGATAACAGAGCAAAGTCTAAAGCTGAAGTTGAAAAACTGAAAGGTAAATATTCTAAGGATCTCCTTGGAATCAGAGCCAGAATGATCAATAAGTTGGTAACGATTTTGGATGGCAAAACTTCCTTGGGAGTGCGTCACAAATTTGGAGATGAAATCATCACCAAAGGCACCAAATTCAATCTAAAGAACATTGAAAATAATCTTTTCCCTGCTAAGAACCCTTACAGAGATGAGTCTAACTATAATGTTCCTGAAGAAGCTAACCTGATTTCAGATATCATTTTAGATGACTGGACAGATGATGCGTATACCAATTCATTGATTGTCAAATTGGTGAAAAATTACACCAATTCCAGAAATGAGATTTCTGGCCTATTTAAGCGTGATAGATTTACACTTGAAGTAGGGGATGAATTGCCTGCTGGCATTGTGAAGCTTGCTAAAGTTTACATTGCCAAGAAGCGTAAGCTGAAAGTAGGGGATAAAATGGCAGGTCGTCACGGAAACAAAGGTATTGTGGCTCGTATCGTAAGAGACGAAGACATGCCTTTCCTGGAAGATGGAACTCCAATGGACATCGTGTTGAACCCACTGGGTGTACCTTCTCGAATGAACATTGGACAAATCTTCGAAACTGTATTGGCTTGGGCTGGGCAGCGTTTGGGTAAGAAATATGCAACTCCAATCTTCGACGGAGCAACTTTGGAAGAAGTAGCTGCAGAATTGGAACTTGCAGGTGTTCCACCTTATGGAAGAACCTACCTATACGATGGTCTTTCTGGAAACAGATTCGATCAGCCAGTTACAGTAGGTGTTTCCTACATGCTGAAATTAGGTCACTTGGTGGATGACAAGATGCACGCTCGTTCAATCGGTCCATACTCGCTCATTACACAGCAGCCGTTGGGTGGTAAAGCGCAGTTCGGTGGTCAGCGATTTGGAGAAATGGAAGTTTGGGCATTGGAAGCATTCGGTGCATCACACGTTCTTCAGGAAATCCTGACGGTGAAGTCTGATGACGTAATCGGTAGAGCGAAAGCTTATGAAGCGATCGTGAAAGGTGAAAACCTTCCTAAACCTAACATCCCTGAATCATTCAATGTATTGGTTCATGAATTGAGAGGTTTGGCTCTTGAAATTACTTTGGATTAATTTGGCTCATAGGGCGAGCAATCGCCCTTAACATATCTCAAAAAATTATGTCGTTTAGAAAAAATAAAAAACTCAACAACGATTTTTCCAGAGTTACGATCAGCTTGGCCTCTCCAGAATCAATTTTGGATAGTTCAAATGGTGAAGTGACTCAGCCAGAGACAATCAACTACAGAACATATAAGCCAGAAATGGGTGGGTTGTTTTGTGAGCGAATCTTTGGTCCTGTAAAGGACTGGGAATGTCATTGTGGTAAATACAAGCGAATCAGATATAAAGGAATCATCTGCGACCGTTGCGGTGTGGAGGTGACTGAGAAAAAAGTGCGTCGTGAGCGCATGGGACACATCGAATTGGTTGTTCCTGTAGCACACATTTGGTACTTCAAATCTCTTCCTAATAAAATCGGTTACCTTCTTGGTCTTCCTACCAAAAAGCTGGACCAGATTGTTTACTACGAGCGCTATGCAGTAGTTCAGCCTGGTATCAAAGCAGAGGAAGGTGTTCAATATTTAGACTTCCTGACCGAAGATGAGTATTTGGATATCATGGATAAGCTTCCTAAGGAGAACCATTCTCTGGATGATGCAGATCCAAACAAATTCATCGCCAAGATGGGTGCTGAGGCTCTTGAGATGTTGTTGGCAAGATTGGATCTCGATGATCTTTCTTACTCACTCCGTCATCAGGCAGCTACCGATACTTCGCAGCAGCGTAAGGCTGAAGCCTTGAAGCGTCTGAAAGTGGTCGAAGCATTCCGTGATGCAAGAACAAGAATCGAAAACCGTCCTGAGTGGATGGTAGTTCGTATGGTTCCTGTGATTCCACCGGAATTGCGTCCATTGGTTCCTTTGGATGGTGGTCGTTTTGCGACTTCCGATTTGAATGATCTATATAGAAGAGTAATTATCAGAAATAACCGTCTGAAGCGTTTGATCGATATCAAAGCTCCTGAGGTTATTTTAAGAAATGAGAAGCGAATGTTGCAGGAAGCTGTGGATTCACTTTTTGACAACTCAAGAAAAGTAAATGCGGTAAGATCCGATGGAAACCGTGCCTTGAAGTCCCTTTCTGATATGTTGAAAGGAAAGCAGGGTCGTTTCCGTCAAAACTTGCTCGGTAAGCGTGTGGATTACTCCGGTCGATCTGTGATCGTCGTAGGTCCTGAGCTGAAACTGCACGAGTGTGGACTTCCTAAAAATATGGCAGCTGAACTTTTCAAGCCATTTATCATCAGGAAACTGATCGAAAGAGGCATTGTAAAGACCGTAAAATCTGCAAAGAAAATTGTGGACCGTAAGGATCCGGTAGTTTGGGATATCTTGGAAAACGTATTGAAAGGACACCCTGTTCTTTTGAACCGTGCTCCAACACTTCACAGACTTGGTATCCAAGCTTTCCAACCGAAATTGATCGAAGGAAAAGCAATCCAGCTTCACCCATTGGTATGTACTGCATTCAACGCCGATTTTGACGGTGACCAGATGGCGGTTCACGTACCTCTCGGACATGAGGCAATCCTGGAAGCTTCGACTTTGATGCTTTCTTCACACAATATCCTAAACCCTGCCAACGGAGCGCCGATCACGGTACCTTCTCAGGACATGGTTTTGGGCCTCTATTATGTGACTAAAGGCAAAAAATCTACTCCTGAAGAAATCGTTGCTGGTGAAGGCATGACTTTCTACAGTCAGGAAGAGGTAATCATTGCCATGAACGAAGGCAAAATCTCCAAGCACGCCAACATCAAGTGTAAGGTAAAAGTAAAAGATTCCGAGGGAGTGATCGCAGACAAGATCATCGAAACCGTTGCAGGTCGATTGATCTTCAACCAGTTTGTTCCTGAGGAAGTAGGGTATGTAAATGAGCTTTTGACCAAGAAAAAACTACAGCAGATTATTGCTGAGGTGGTAAAAGTTTGTGGCATCGCCCGTACTGCACAATTCCTTGATGACATCAAGCACTTGGGTTTCCAAATGGCATACCAAGGTGGTCTTTCTATGGGACTGAATGACGTAATTATTCCTGATGAGAAAGTTCCGATGATCGCCAAGGCGAAAGAGGAAGTAGATCAGGTTTGGAACAACTACCTCATGGGTCTGATCACCGACAATGAACGATACAATCAAGTAATTGACATCTGGACTCGTACCAACTCTCATTTGACTAACATTCTTATGAAGCAGATGGAAGAGGATAAGCAAGGATTCAATGCTATCTACATGATGATGCACTCAGGAGCCAGAGGTTCAAGAGAGCAAATCCGTCAGTTGGGTGGAATGAGAGGTCTGATGGCGAAGCCGCAGAAAAACCTTCAAGGTTCTGTTGGTGAAATTATTGAAAACCCAATTCTTTCCAACTTCAAAGAAGGACTGGACGTATTGGAATACTTCATCTCTACACACGGTGCTCGTAAAGGTCTAGCCGATACAGCATTGAAAACTGCCGATGCGGGTTATTTGACCCGTCGTTTGGTAGATGTTGCTCAGGACATGATTGTTACCGAAGAAGATTGCGGTACCTTGAGAGGTCTGGTAGTACAACCATTGAAAGACAACGAGGAAATCGTTGAGCCACTTTCTGAGAGAATCCTCGGCAGAGTATCTGTACACGACGTGTACGATCCGATCACGGATCAATTGATCATTCCTGCCGGAATAGAAATTGGAGATGACGTTGCCAAAATGGTGGACGAATCTGCTATCGAAGAGGTGGAAATCAGATCAGTATTGACTTGCGAAACCAGAAGAGGGATTTGCGCAAAATGCTACGGAAGAAACTTGGCTACCGGTAATATGGTGCAGGCAGGTGAATCTGTGGGTGTTATTGCTGCACAGTCTATCGGTGAACCGGGTACACAGCTTACCTTGAGAACATTCCACGTAGGTGGTACAGCTTCCAACATGGCAGTAGATGCTTCCATTCCGGCTAAGTTTGACGGGGTAATCGAGTTCGATGAGGAATTGAGATACATCGAGACGACCAACAAAGATGGCGAAGCAGTCACTATGGTGATGGGCCGTTCCGGCGAAATCAAGATCAACGAAGCGAAAACCGGAAAGACTCTGGTATCAAACCACGTTCCTTACGGCGCGATGTTGAATGTGAAAGATGGGCAGAAAATCGCTAAAGGACATTCCTTATGTACTTGGGATCCTTACAATGCGGTCATTCTTTCAGAATTCGATGGTAAAGTTGAATTCGAAGCGGTCATTGAAGGGATTACTTATAAGGAAGTGGCTGATGATCAGACTGGCTTCCGAGAGAAAGTAATTATCGAAACAAAAGACAGGACTAAGAATCCTTCAATTATTATCAATCACGGTGATGATTCCAAAGCTTACAATATTCCGGTTGGAGCTCACCTTGCTGTAGAAGCTGGTGAAAAAGTGAAGTCCGGGCAAATCTTGGTGAAAATCCCAAGATCAGTTGGTAAGACAAGAGATATTACCGGTGGTCTTCCACGAGTTACAGAATTGTTTGAAGCAAGAAACCCATCCAA
Organism: Algoriphagus alkaliphilus; assembly: GCF_900103735.1. Lineage (GTDB taxonomy): Bacteria > Bacteroidota > Bacteroidia > Cytophagales > Cyclobacteriaceae > Algoriphagus > Algoriphagus alkaliphilus. Next base: position 59,981 of record NZ_FMXE01000021.1, read on the forward strand.
CCCGGCTGTGGTATCTGAAATCGACGGTGTCGTGACTTATGGTGGTATCAAGCGAGGTAACAGAGAGATCATCATCGAATCAAAAGATGGTGTGATCAAGAAATACATGGTATCTCTTTCGAAGCACATCTTGGTTCAGGAAAATGACTTTATCCGTGCGGGTGAGCCATTGTCTGATGGAGCAATCACTCCAAATGACATCCTTTCCATCAAAGGACCAACTGCTGTTCAGGAATATTTGGTGAACGAAATTCAGGAAGTTTACAGACTTCAGGGTGTGAAGATCAACGATAAGCACATCGAAGTAATTGTAACTCAAATGATGCAGAAAGTAGAAATACTTGATGCGGGTGATACAGGATTCCTTCAAAATCAAATCGTAGATAAGTGGGCTTTCCGTGAGGAAAACGACAATATCTTGGACAAGAAGGTAGTAATGGATGCCGGTGATTCTTCTACTTTGAAGCCAGGTATGATCATTTCTGCAAGAAGACTGCGTGATGAGAATTCAAGCTTGAAGCGTAAGGATTTGAAGTTGGTACAGGTAAGAGATGCGGAGACTGCGGTTTCCAAGCCTACACTACAGGGTATCACTGCAGCATCTTTGGGAACTGAAAGCTTTATTTCTGCAGCTTCCTTCCAGGAGACTACCAAGGTGCTTTCTGAGGCGGCCATCAGAGGTAAGCGAGATGAGCTATTGGGCTTGAAGGAAAACGTGATCGTAGGTCACTTGATCCCGGCAGGTACCGGTCAGCGCAGATTGCGTAACCTGATCGTTGGTTCTCAGGAAGAATATGATAAGCTTTCTGAAAACATGGAGCGAACCACCTCCAAAAGATCAAGCGAAGCTATCCTTTAATAGCATTAGTATATCAATCAAAAGGCCTGTACTAATCATACAGGCCTTTTTTTAATTCTAAAATAATATGGAAGACAACAATAGACCAGACCAGCAGATCAATGTAGAGCTATCCGAAGAGGTGGCCGAGGGAGTTTACTCCAATTTGGCGATGATCGCTCACTCCAATTCTGAATTCGTGATCGATTTTATCCGTTTGATGCCGGGAGTGCCTAAGGCAAAAGTGAAATCCAGAATCATAGTGACTCCGGATCATGCGAAGCGATTGCTTGCTGCACTGAAAGATAACATTGAAAAATACGAAGCTGCCTTTGGTAAAATCAACCAAGGAGGAGGCGCTCCATCCTTCCCGATTTCTTTCGGAACGCCGGGAGAGGCTTAGGTTTTCAAAACCTTTTCTGATAAGCCCCAAATGAAGTGTTTTACATCTTGGTTTGGGGCTTTATATTTTTTGTAATTTGTTCAAGCGTTTAGTCCATTTACAGTCTTCTGTTAATCAAGCTCAAAATTTGATGTGCCGACTGGACCGTCACTTTGGGTAATTGATTTGCATTCGGATTTTTTGTCAAGCGAGTTTAACAAAGTTATCTTCAAGTTTTACGTTGAAATTTATTTCTGCTTTTAATGCTTTAAATACTTTCAAAATTGTGTCAATTGTAGCACTATTGGTGCTGCTTTCAAGTTTGGAAATTTGAGCTTTCTGCACGCCAACAAGTTTCCCAAGTTCTTCTTGTGTCAAACGCCTTTCTTGTCTTGCAAGCTTTATCATTTTGCCCAAAACGTCCATACTGAGTTCATATTCGTATTCGTCTCGGTCAGCTGTACCAACTTTTCCGATATACCTATCCTTCATTTCGGCAAGCGAATAAGTTTTGATTTCTTTAGTTGCCATAATAATATTTCTTTAGTTTGTTGTTGAAGTAGTTGTCCTTTAGCCTCACTGCACGGTCGATTTCGTTTTTTGGAACTTTGTCAACCTTTTTTATAAAACCGTGGGTCGCAATTACCAAGGTTTCTTTGTTATCTGTTTTGTCCCAAAATGCTAGAAGTCTAATTTGATGTCCAGCGTATTTTGTGCGAAACTCCCAAATGTCATTTTGAAGTTTCTTTAAAAGTTTTGGATCATTTGTCTGTTCCGCGAGGTCAATATTGTAAAAGATTTTTTTGACGGTCTTTGAGTCAAGTCCGGCAATGAATTTATCGGCCTCTTCTAAAAATCTTGTCTCAAAATATTTTATTCAATATTGTCCTGATTAACGTTACCAAAATAAATCCTGTTTCCAAATATAGAAACTTTAATTTAGGTAATTTCAATCGTTTTTGTTTTCTGAGCTGAATCTCAAAGTTCTATGTGAAGTCAATTTATTTCTTTGAGTTTTCATTATCGGCTCTGTGAGTGTCTCACTCACGGAAAAAGGCTGATTTGAACCCGGTTGGGTGTAAATTAATATTGCCCTTAGGAGTACTGAGAGACAAATTTCTCTTCCAAGGTCTGTGTCCTCACAGGACTTTTTTTGTGTAAACGACATTTTGATTCTTCCATTTTTCCTTCTGATCCAAATAATTACCAAGGGTAAATTGTCAAGTTCAGGGACCAGACCCTGTTGAACGACTGGGGTGATGCGTAAAAAATCGGCTCCAAGGTGACTGGATCAAGAACCCAATGCTTCTTATACATGGTGGTCAGGCCATAGTAATATCGGGCGTCCACCACAAAATGACTACCCAAGCGATAGCCAATCCCCCCCAGTATTCCGGCATCCAAACTTTGCAGGTGATCGTGACTTCCTTCGGAATCATTGTGCGTATATATTTCCTTGTCATGAACCAAAAAACCAATTCTGCCACCTGCCTGAATGAAAAAATTCTTTCCACCGGGGCTGTATCGTGCAGTAATCGGAACAGCCAGATAGTCGAAATTGGTAATGTATTTTCCTGAAAACACATTATCAACACTTCCACCTTGACGACTATAGACCAATTCTCCAGCCAAGGATAATATGTCCGAAAAATCCCTTTCCAATGCCAATCCCACCCGGTATCTCCACAAAGGATCTGTCAAATTGGTGCTGGTTTTTACCCGGCTCAGATTTAGTCCTCCGGTAACTCCATAGCGCATATTGTTCTGGCCATAACTTTCCCAAGAATTTCCAAAAAGAACCCCCCAAGTCACTATGCGGGCTAATACTATGTTGAATTTCATGTTTTTAGGATTTATGGAAGTGAACGTTGATCTAAATACCTTGGAGTGGTTTCGTTATCAATTCCTAGATTTGGAAAGTCCGCCTGCTATCAATCTTTATTATTAAGACAATGCAATTCTGGGATTTATTCCAAAACGACTCGAACCTTTTGGATGGGCAAATTTGATTTTGGGTCAGGTATGAGATGTATATAGTAAACCCCCCTAGGAAAATCCTTGACATCAATTTCAAGTTTTTTATTGGTATGAAATGAGTCCTTAGCCGCTAAATCCTCATGCGCCAATCGTTTTACTGCTTCCATGGATTTCTCAGAATATAGAATCAAATCAAAAGAAACGATATGGGAAGAGACATCTCTTTCAAATTCGATTGACAATAAATCAGTGGCAGGATTTGGATAGACCGTTTTAAGATATCCGCCAGCAGGAGGAAGATAGAAACAATATGGGATGCCAGTGCCACAAGAATTAGTTGCAGTAACGCAAATTGTAGCTCCGTTTGGGGTAGTGATATAGCAGTCTTGGTTCTGAGGATTTAAGACAGCCGAACCTGAAGAAACATAAAATGAGTAGGTCACTCCTGGGCCACCTGAAGTCTGGCTAAATTGCCACATATTAGATCCAGGGTCAAACAACCAATAATTAGGGTTGGTTATGACGGGCGGCCCCAATTTAATATTGACAACATCACTTTCAAGATTTCCGCAACTGGGAATTACAGCTTTTACTGAATAGGATCCATTTGAGATATTGGCGATGGTGACCGTGCTGGATGTTCCATTTTGAGTAAAGCTACTGCCACCGTTTACCGTTACTCCACCATAGGTCTCCCAAACCAAATTGATAGGGTGAGTACCTTGAAAATTATAATCACTTGTAGCGGTGATACTTCTGGAGTTTCCCGCACAGATGTTAGCTTCAACTGAAATACTCGGTGTAGGTGGTTTTTGTCGAATATATACTCGAATATTTCCACTTATACCCACGTGAGCCACATCTATCCATCCATTTTGTCTAGATGGATCCAGATTCAAGGTTTTCATGATGTCAGACGGAGTGCTACTTACCGTGAAATTGGAGGAAGGAGAAACACTAATCTTCAGATTACTAGGGCCGGGAATTATCACTAAATCAATGTAAACGTTGACATTTGTCTTGTCACATTTAATGTACGCCGTTTGCCCATTCGTATACCAAGTACCATCTATATTCACTCGTGAGGGGAGTACGGCTATAGCGGCTTGAAGTGAGAGAAGCCAGAAAAAACAAACTACACAAAACCTCATTTCATAATGATTTGATTGTAAGGTGAATGTAGTGATTTTTTACAGATATCAGCTAATTAGTCTGTATAGAATATAATGGCCTAGGAGAAATTCGGAGTTCCATCTCGATGGGCATGTGGATATGAATGTCGCCGATTCTTGGTCGAAGTATCCTGCTTGAGACTCTTCTCTCGGTAAGTTTTCTATTTTTTTTTGGAATGCGTCTGCTTCTATTGATTACTCTAGTGATGGTTTCCACCTTTCAGGAAAGCTCCCTTGGAGGATGGTATCGTTTCCTTGGGACGTTTTTCGGATAACTCTGACTATGCTTCCTTGTCTTTAACTGGCATTCGCTGAAATATGGTCCGCTTTGCGAACGGTGAGGCTGGAGAAATTAAGCTCGCGGAGCCTTATTCGGATGATAACTTTATCCTTAATTTCAAAGAAAGCGGAGAAATCACGGGGAAAACCTCTACTAATGAAGCATATGGTGAATATTCCATACTCAATGACCAATTATTGATTTCAAGTTTTACCAATGTTACTGAAATCAATGAGCTTTTTGATGGACGATCGTATATCGAGAAAATGAATAAAGTCAGAACATTCAAGATGTCCTCGAAAGGGCTGCACCTTTTTTATGATGGAATCAGGTTTCTTTTATTTCAGCCAGTCGAATAGTCGCCACTGGATTTATTGGTCGATTTCATTCACATGAGACGAGATTTTTTTGCCCACATCCAACCTAGGAAGGGGCTAAGCGGAATGGAACGGTGAGCGGCCAAGGGGGCGGTCGAAACAAAGCCAGTTCCTTTGAAGGTATTTGCCATCTATACCATTTTTGTGAGTTTGTCGGAAAAGGCCGATTCATCGTTTGCCTACTCTTAAGGAGGATCTTCCATTAGCGAAGTTTTGGATTCTTCTAGCCCTCCTAGCGGACGGGTCTTACAGGTCAGTTTAGTTGCCTGATTTTGAGCTTTTCCTTTACAAAAAATATAACTGCTTAATTTTGTTACTCTTATTAGTTTCTTTACCTTTGCAGTCCAAAATTTAACAGTTTACAGGAAAACTAAATATCATCAGTTAATGCCTACTATTCAACAGTTAGTAAGAAAAGGTAGAACTACACTGGAAATCAAATCAAAGTCTCGGGCTTTGGACGCATGTCCTCAGCGTAGAGGTGTTTGTACCAGAGTATACACTACGACCCCTAAGAAGCCAAACTCCGCGATGAGAAAGGTGGCCAGGGTAAGATTGACGAACGGAAAAGAAGTGAACGCTTACATTCCAGGTGAAGGTCACAATCTACAGGAGCACTCGATCGTATTGATCAGAGGTGGTCGTGTGAAGGATCTTCCAGGTGTAAGATATCACATCATCCGAGGTGCACTTGATACTGCCGGAGTAAAAGACCGTAAGCAAGGTCGCTCCAAGTATGGTGCTAAAAGACCGAAAGCAGGTAAAGGTGCTCCAGCAGCTCCAGCCAAAGGTGCTCAAGGCAAGAAGAAATAACAAAACACTTTAAAAGAAATGAGAAAAGCGAAACCAAAGAAGAGATATATTCTTCCTGATCCAAAGTTCAATGATACTTTGGTGACCAAGTTTGTAAACTGTCTGATGTTTGACGGGAAGAAGAGTATTGCTTACAACATTTTCTATGATGCAGTTGCAAAAGTAGAAGCTAAAGTCGGCGAGAATGGTCTTGAAGTTTGGAAAAAGGCGCTTAACAATATTACTCCTGCCGTAGAGGTAAAGAGTCGTAGAGTTGGAGGTGCTACATTCCAGGTTCCTATGGAAGTCAGACCTGAAAGAAAAGTGTCCCTTGGTATCAAGTGGATGATCAACTACGCTCGTAGAAGAGGTGAGAAAACAATGATGGACCGTTTAGCAGGTGAAATCATCGCGGCAGCAAAAGGCGAAGGAGCCGCTGTCAAGAAAAAAGATGATACGCACAGAATGGCTGAGGCTAACAAAGCATTCTCACACTTTAGATTTTAATTAGAATGGCAAGAGATTTAAAATATACCAGAAATATTGGTATTGCCGCTCACATTGATGCTGGTAAAACGACTACAACTGAGCGAATCCTTTTTTACTCAGGGGTAAGTCACAAGATCGGTGAAGTTCACGACGGTGCTGCAACAATGGACTGGATGGCGCAAGAGCAGGAGCGAGGGATTACCATCACTTCAGCAGCCACCACAGTTTTTTGGAACTACCGGAACAACAAGTACAATGTTAACATCATAGATACGCCTGGACACGTTGACTTTACTGTTGAGGTTAACCGTTCCCTTCGAATCCTGGATGGCCTAGTTTTCTTGTTTAGTGCTGTGGATGGTGTAGAGCCACAGTCTGAGACCAACTGGAGATTGGCAGATAATTATAAAGTAGCCCGTATTGGTTTCGTTAACAAAATGGACCGTGCAGGTGCTAACTTTTTGGAAGTTTGTAAGCAAGTGAAGGAAATGCTAGGAAGCTATGCAGTTCCACTACAGCTTCCAATCGGTTCTGAAGATAAATTCCGTGGTGTAGTTGATTTGATCAACAACCGGGGAATAGTCTGGAATGAGGATGATTTTGGAATGACTTTCCAAGAAGTTCCGATTCCTGAAGATATGCTGGAAGAAGTTGCTGAGTATAGAGAATATCTATTGGAGGCAGTGGCAGATTACGATGAGTCTTTGATGGAGAAATTCTTTGAAGATCCAAATTCAATTACTGAAGCTGAGATTTTGAAAGCACTTAGAGCAGCTACCATCGACATGAAAATTGTCCCTATGGTTTGCGGTTCTTCTTTTAAGAACAAAGGTGTTCAGACCATGCTTGACTTGGTAATGGAATTGCTTCCTTCTCCTTTGGATAAAGAAGCGATTGTTGCGACAAGCTTAGATACGGAAGAGGACGTTGCGATCAATCCTGACGAAAAAGAGCCATTCACTGGCTTGGCATTCAAAATTGCTACTGACCCATTTGTAGGTCGTCTTTGCTTTGTAAGAGCATATTCAGGTACGCTTGAGTCAGGTTCTTATGTATTCAACAGCCGCTCTGGCAATAAGGAGCGTATCTCCCGAGTTTTCCAAATGCACGCCAATAAGCAAAACCAAATCGAAAGACTGGTTGCTGGTGATATTGGTGCAGTAGTAGGTTTTAAAGATATCAAGACTGGAGATACGCTTTGTGACGAAAAGCGCAAGGTAGTATTGGAATCTATGGTGTTCCCTGAACCGGTTATCGGATATGCAATCGAGCCTAAAACTCAGGCGGATGTCGATAAACTAGGTATGGCAATTGCCAAATTGATCGAGGAAGATCCAACACTTCAGGTGAATACTGACCACGAAACTGGTCAGACCATCTTGAGAGGTATGGGTGAACTTCACCTGGAAATCATCATCGACCGATTGAAGCGTGAATTCAAAGTTGAAATCAACCAAGGTGCTCCACAGGTTGCTTACAAAGAAGCTTTATTTGGATCAGTTGAACACAAGGAAGTTTACAAGAAGCAGACGGGTGGTAAAGGTAAATTTGCAGATATCGTATTCGAACTTGGACCTAAGGATCCAGATGCTGAAACCGGTGAAATAAAAGCAGGCCTTGACTTTGTAAATGGTATCGTTGGTGGTGTGATTCCAAAGGAATTCATCGCTCCAGTTCAGAAAGGTTTCCAGGAAGCTATGAAGAATGGTCCTTTGGCTGGTTATCCTATCGAGTCAATGAAAGTGAGATTGTTTCATGGTTCTTACCATGATGTCGATTCAGATGCACTTTCCTTCGAATTGGCTGCTAGAATCGGTTTCAAAGAAGCTGCTAAAAGGTGTAAGCCAGCTTTACTTGAGCCAATCATGGCAGTAGACGTTGTGACTCCGGATGAATACACCGGGCCAATCACAGGTGACCTGAACAGAAGAAGAGGTTTGATGAAAGGAATGGATACAAAAGGATCCTCTACCGTAGTTAAAGCTAATGTTCCTTTGTCCGAATTATTTGGATATGTAACTGACTTGAGAACAATCACCTCTGGTAGAGCGACAGCGTCTTTGACCTTCTCTCACTACGAGCCTGTTCCAAACAACATAGCCGAAGGTGTAATTGCTAAAGTAAAAGGTGAAAAAGCCTAATCTTCAAGAAAATGAACCAGAAAATCAGAATAAAACTAAAATCATACGATCACAGCCTGGTGGATAAGTCATCAGAGAAGATCGTGAAGGCTGTAAAAGCCACCGGTGCAGTAGTAGTTGGACCTATTCCATTGCCGACTAAAAAGGAAAAGTTTACTGTGTTGAAATCTCCACACGTAAACAAGAAAGCCCGAGATCAGTACCAATTGTGTACGTATAAAAGGCTAGTAGATATCTACTCTAACTCTTCCAAAACAGTGGATGCTTTGATGAAAATCGAGCTTCCTAGTGGAGTAGATGTTGAAATCAAAGTCTGACAGTACCTTATAATTACGACTCCAAAAGGCCTGCATACCCTGCAGGTCTTTTGTTTTTTTAGCAATTTTAAAATTTTCGATTGAGATAGGGTTTGAAGTTCTACCCAGACAGAATCATTTTTTCTAATTGTTTGAAAATATTGGAGTTGAGATTTGTTGCCAAATTTTATTTCAGTAACTTTGCAGTCCTTAAAAAGGGCCCAAGTGTATAATCTCTTGTGGATTATCAAATTATCTTATTAAAGATGTCTGGTATTATAGGAAAAAAAGTAGGAATGACTAGCATTTTCAGTGCCGATGGGCGTAACGTCGCATGCACGCTAATAGAAGCTGGTCCTTGCGTAGTGACGCAAGTAAAAAACGTTGAAACAGACGGGTACAACGCAGTGCAGTTGGCATTCGGTGAGCGTAAGGAGAAAAACACTCCTAAGCCACTAATCGGTCATTTTAAAAAGGCCGGTACCACGCCAAAGCAGAAAGTTGTTGAATTCCGTGACTTCAGGGTCGAGTTTGAAGGCCAAGTGGAGCTCGGAAAGACAGTGAATGCCAAAGAGGTTTTCGTAGAAGGTGACTTCGTAGATGCCATTGGTACTTCAAAAGGTAAAGGTTTCCAAGGTGTTGTTAAGCGTCATGGTTTTGCCGGTGTGGGTGGACAAACTCACGGTCAGCATAACAGAGGTAGACACCCGGGTTCCATTGGTGCATGTTCTTGGCCATCCAGAGTATTCAAAGGCATGAGAATGGCCGGAAGAACTGGTGGTGACAGAGTAAAAGTAATCAACCTAAGAGTATTGAAAGTCTATCCTGAGCAGAACCTATTGTTGGTTTCCGGTTCAGTGCCTGGCCCAAAGAACTCTTTTGTAATTCTTGAGAAATAAGCCATGGAATTAGCAGTAATCAATCATAAAGGACAAGATACAGGTAGAAAGGTGACGCTTTCTGACGAGATTTTCGCGATCGAACCAAACGATAACGCAATCTACCTGGATGTGAAGCAGTACCTGGCTAACCAAAGACAGGGAACTCACAAATCAAAGGAAAGAAACGAAGTAGCAGGTTCTACTAAGAAGATCAAAAAGCAAAAAGGTACCGGTGGTGCTCGTGCTGGATCTTTGAAGGCACCTCACTTCCGTGGTGGTGGTAGAGTATTCGGTCCTAGACCAAGAGACTACTCTTTCAAACTCAATAAAAAAGTAAAGCAGTTGGCTCGTAAGTCTGCACTTTCTTATAAAGTGATAGAAAACAGCCTGGTAATCATGGAGGATGTTTCTTTTGATGCTCCAAAAACCAAAAACTATATCGCGTTATTGAATGGACTTTCTCTTTCTGACAAGAAGACCCTATTGGTTCTTCCTACAGAAGACAAGAATGTATTCTTGTCAAGCAGAAACCTTCCAAAAGCGAAAGTAGTGACTGTAAATGATGTAAATACTTACCAAGTTCTCAATGCAGACCAATTGGTTTTGTGCGAAGGATCTGTAAGTAAGTTGGAAACCATTTTATCGAAATAAGACAATGGATATTCTAAAGCAGCCTTTGATTACAGAAAAAATTTCTGCTGGAAATGAGAGAGGTGTCTACGGATTTATTGTAGAAAAAACCGCTGACAAGATTCAGATTAGAAATGCTGTAGAAAAAACATACGGCGTAAAAGTTGTGTCTGTTCGTACCATACGATATGCTGCAAAGCATAAGACGCGCTATACCAAGAATAAGATCGTATCAGGTTTTACCAATGCTTTTAAAAAGGCAATCGTGCAGGTAGCCGATGGTGAGGTAATTGATTTTTACGGAGAAATTTAATTGAATCAATATCATGGCAATTAAAAAAATGAAGCCTGTAACTCCAGGGACAAGATTCAGAGTGGCTCCAGCTTTTGACGAGATTACCAAGTCAAGGCCGGAAAAATCACTTCTTGCTCCTTTGAAGAAATCAGGCGGAAGAAATAATACAGGCAAAATGACTGCTCGCTATATCGGAGGTGGTCATAAGAGAAGACTCAGAATTGTAGACTTCAAAAGAAATAAGTTTGGCGTACCTGCGACAGTGAAAGCTATCGAATATGACCCAAACAGAACAGCTCGTCTTGCCCTACTTTATTATGCGGACGGTGCGAAGGCCTATATTATCGCCCCGGAAGGTTTGACAGTAGGTCAGACAGTGATTTCCGGTGAGCAAGTTGCTCCAGAAGTGGGCAACGCTATGCCAATGGCTAATATCCCGATGGGTACAATTGTACACAATGTGGAATTGAAGCCAGGTAATGGTGGAGCCATGGCAAGAAGTGCGGGAGGGTATGCACAGATCGTAGCTCGTGATGCGAGATACGTAACTGTAAAACTTCCTTCTGGTGAAATGAGACTCGTTTTGGGCACTTGTATGGCAACTGTAGGTACTGTTTCCAACGGAGATCACATGAACGTGGTGTTAGGTAAAGCCGGTCGTAAAAGATGGCTTGGAGTAAGACCTCGTACAAGAGGTGTGGCCATGAACCCAGTTGATCACCCTATGGGTGGTGGTGAAGGCCGTTCTTCAGGTGGACATCCTAGATCAAGAAAAGGACTTCTTTCTAAAGGAAAGAAAACCAGATCTCCTAAGAAGTATTCAAACAAGTTCATCATCAGCAAAAGATCTAAATAATTATGGCACGTTCATTAAAAAAAGGTCCTTATATCGAGCACCATCTGGTGAAGAAAGTAGATGTCATGAACGAGTCAGGCAAGAAATCTGTCATCAAGACTTGGTCAAGACGTTCTATGATTTCACCGGATTTCGTAGGCCATACCTTCGCAGTGCATAACGGAAATAAATTTATCCCGGTGTTTGTCACTGACAACATGGTAGGTCACAAGCTGGGTGAATTTGCTCCGACTAGAAACTTCCGTGGCCACATTGCTAAAAAAGATAAAGGAAAGAGATAATCATGGAAGCAGTAGCAAGATTAAAAAACGTTCCTACATCCCCGCGCAAAATGCGCCTTGTGGCTGACCTCGTGAGAGGTAAGCGAGTAGGATTGGCACTTAGCATTTTGAAATTCACTCCAAATCATGGAGCGATGAAATTGGAGAAACTTCTCCTTTCTGCGGTAGCCAACTGGCAGGCTAAAAATCCTGACGAAAAGCTTGAAGAGGCTGATTTGTATATCAAGACCCTTATGGTTGATGAAGGCAGGTCACTTAAGAGACTAAGACCGGCTCCTCAGGGACGTGGTCATAGAATTCGCAAAAGATCCAATCATGTAACCCTTGTAGTTGACGCGTTCATCGCAGGAGACGTTACCGCTGATTTAGTTGAAACAAACGAAAAGGCAAATTAAGAAAGACTATGGGACAAAAGATTAACCCAATAGGATTTAGACTTGGTGTAGTCAAAGGCTGGGATTCCAACTGGTATGGTGGGAAAGACTTCGCTGAAAAACTGTACGAAGATCAGCAGATCCGTAAGTATGTCCTTGCCAGGATCCCTAAAGGAGGTATTTCCAAAGTAATCATCGAGCGTACGCTTAAAAGAATCACTTTGACGATACATACCGCCCGTCCGGGAGTAGTAATTGGTAAAGGCGGAGCCGAAGTAGATAAGCTAAAAGAAGAGCTTAAGAAGATCACCAACAAAGATATTCAAATCAATATCTTCGAAATTAAGCGACCAGAATTGGATGCGAAATTAGTCGGTGAGTCTATCGCACAGCAACTTCAAGCTAGAATTTCCTTCAGAAGAGCAATGAAGCAAGCAATTGCAGCATCCATGCGAGTGGGAGCAGAAGGAATCAAAGTTAAACTTTCTGGTCGATTGGGCGGAGCTGAAATGGCCCGTTCTGAAATGTACAAAGAAGGACGTATCCCTTTGCATACCTTGAGAGCCGACATTGATTACGCACTTTCCGAGGCACTTACTGTGTACGGAATCATCGGAATCAAAGTATGGATTTTCAAAGGTGAGGTATATGGAAAAAGAGATCTTTCTCCAAACCAAGGAGCTGCAAATGAGCCTAAAGGCGCACAGCGTAGCCCGAACCCTAAAGGTGGCAGAGGTGATCGAGATAATAACGGTCCAAGACGCAGAAATAAGAAATAACTATTTTCACCGAATAAGTGAGAAATCATGTTACAGCCGAAAAGAACGAAATATAGAAAAATGCACAAGGGCCGTGTCAAAGGTCTTGCTACTAGAGGGGCAGAACTCTCTTTTGGTAACTTTGGTGTAAAATCCCTTGAGCCAGGATGGATTACTTCTCGCCAGATCGAGGCAGCACGTATTGCCATGACAAGAGCTATGAAGAGAGAAGGTCAAGTTTGGATCAGGATTTTTCCTGACAAGCCGATCACTAAAAAGCCCGCAGAAGTACGTATGGGTAAGGGTAAAGGTGCTCCGGAATATTGGGTAGCTGTTATCAAACCGGGTACGATACTCTTCGAAGCTACAGGCGTTAGCCTGGAGGTTGCTAAAGATGCATTGAGACTTGCGCAGCAGAAGCTACCCGTAAGTACAAGTTTTGTTGTTCGTAGAGACTACGCAGAATAATCATAAGCAATGAAAAATACAGAAATCAGATCCCTTTCCGCAAGTGAGATCGCTGAGCGAGTAGTCGCTGAGAAGGAGAATCTAAGCAAGCTTAAGTTTGCTCACTCGATTACTCCGATAGAGAATCCTAACAGAATCAGAGAAGCCAAGCGTCTTGTCGCAAGATTGAAGACTGCATTAGCTTCCAAATAACTAGCTAACAGAAAAGAAAATGGCTACGATTGAGAGAAATCTTCGCAAAGAGAGAATTGGTAAGGTTGTTAGTGATAAAATGGATAAATCCATAACAGTGGCAGTGGAACGTAAAGTGAAGCACCCTATCTATGGTAAATTTATGGCTAAGACTACCAAATTTATGGTTCATGACGAGAACAATGAATGCCACCCAGGTGACTTGGTGAAAATCAGTGAGACTCGTCCGCTGAGCAAGAACAAGCGTTGGAGATTAGTTGAAATTATTGAAAGGGCTAAGTAATCATGATACAGCAAGAATCCAGACTAGGCGTTGCAGATAACTCAGGTGCTAAAGAAGTACTCGTTATCCGCGTATTGGGAGGAACTGGGAAGCGTTACGCTTCCATCGGTGATAAAGTAGTCGTGACTGTAAAGTCGGCCCTATCTTCCAGCAACATGAAAAAAGGTACCGTTTCTAAAGCGGTTATCGTGCGAACCAAAAAGGAGATCCGTAGAAAAGATGGATCCTACATCCGATTTGAAGATAATGCTGCCGTGTTGCTTAACAACAACGATGAGCCAAGAGGTACTCGTATCTTCGGACCCGTGGCCAGAGAACTCAGAGAAAAGCAGTTCATGAAAATCATTTCTTTGGCCCCTGAAGTACTGTAATCATGGAAAGAAAATTGAACAAGCAGACAAAACTGCATATCAAAACCGGTGATACCGTTAAAGTAATCGCTGGCGATGATAAAGGAAAAACAGGAAAAGTACTTTCTGTAGTTGTTGAAAAAAGAAAAGCTTTCGTGGAAGGGATCAATATGATCACAAAACACGTCAAGCCCACTGCAGCAAAACCACAAGGTGGCATCGAAAAGAAAGAAGCTGCGCTACATATCAGTAACCTGATGCTAGTAGATCCTAAAACTGGTGAAGCCACCAGAACAGGTCGTAAGGCAGGTGAAAATGGAAAACTAGTTAGATTCTCAAAGAAAACCGGGGAGGTGATCAATGGCTAATTCAAGAATGAAAGCAAAGTATGTGGGCGATATCGTTCCTGCTTTGAAGGAAAAATTTCAATACTCTTCTGTCATGCAAGTGCCTCAGTTGACCAAGATCGTCCTTAACAAAGGAATTGGTGCTGCCGTGGCTGATAAGAAATTGGTTGATCAGGGAGTTGAAGAGCTTTCATTAATCACTGGACAAAGAGCTGTAGCTACCAAATCAAAAATCGCCGTATCCAACTTTAAGTTGAGAGAAGGTATGCCAATTGGAGCTAAAGTGACACTCAGAGGAGAAAAAATGTACGAATTTCTTGACCGTTTGATTACTGTCGCTTTACCTCGTGTTCGTGATTTTAAAGGCATTTCTGACAAAGGATTTGACGGAAGAGGTAACTATACGCTGGGTGTAACTGAGCAAATTATCTTCCCTGAAATTTCTATAGAAAAAGTGAATAGAATATCCGGTATGGATATCACCTTTGTTACTTCAGCCAAGACAGACGAGGAAAGCTATGCTTTATTGAAAGCTTTCGGAATGCCGTTCGTTAACAAAAATAAAGAAGAATAATCATGGCAAAAGAATCCATTAAAGCTCGTGAGAGAAAGAGAGAGTACCTGGTAGCCAAGTATGCCAAGAAAAGAGCTGAGCTGAAAGCGGCCGGTGATTATGAAGGCCTTGACAAATTGCCAAAGAATGCTTCACCGGTAAGATTACATAATCGTTGCAAACTTACTGGCCGCCCAAAAGGCTACATGAGAAAGTTTGGTATCAACAGGGTAACTTTCAGAGAAATGGCCTCAGCAGGCAAGATCCCTGGAATTACAAAGTCCAGCTGGTAAAATAGCGACAGTAGTTTTTATTCTAAAAATCAATTCGTAACTTTGCACGCCCAAAACGGGTGGAGCTAGACCATAAAATACCATGACTGATCCAATAGCTGATTATCTGACAAGGTTGAGAAATGCCATAAAGGCCTCTCACCGAATCGTTGAGATACCTGCTTCTAACATCAAGAAGGAGATTACGAAAGTATTGCACGACAAAGGATATATTCAAAACTATAAGTTTGAACAAGATGGTTCTCAGGGAACCATCAAGATCGCTTTGAAGTACAATCCTGCGAGTAAGCAGAACGCAATCGTAAGCCTTGAAAGAGTTAGTACGCCAGGTTTAAGAAAATATGTAAAGCATGACGAACTCCCGAGAGTTATCAATGGCTTGGGCATAGCAATCGTATCCACCTCAAAAGGTGTGATGACTGACAAAGAGGCACGTACCGAAGGTATCGGAGGCGAAGTACTTTGCTACGTTTATTAATATACTATCATGTCTAGAATAGGTAAAAAACCAATAAATCTACCCGGCGGTGTTACTGTAGACGTGTCAGCTCATGGAACTGTCACTGTTAAAGGTCCAAAGGGTACACTGACTCAGGATGTGAATCCGGATATTCAGGTGAAAGTAGAAGGCAACGAAATAGTTGTCACTCGACCTACCGAGTCTAAAAGACACAAATCTTTGCATGGTCTTTACAGATCATTGATCAACAACATGGTGCTCGGTGTCTCTGAAGGATACAAAAAAGATCTTGAGTTAGTCGGTGTAGGTTATAAGGCTTCTAATCAAGGCCAAATACTTGAGCTTAGCTTAGGTTACTCTCACAGTATTTTTATGGTGATGCCAAATGAAATCTCTATTAAAACAGAGACTCCAAAAGGTAAAAACCCATTCATTACTTTGGAAGGTATCGATAAGGAATTGATTGGGCAGGTAGCTGCCAAAATCAAATCACTCCGTAAGGTGGAACCATACAAAGGTAAAGGTGTGCGTTTCGTTGGTGAACAAGTTAGACGTAAGGCTGGTAAAACTGCCGGAAAAAAATAAAAGGTTATGGCATTTAATAAGACTTCCAGAAGACTTAGAATCAAACAAGGTATCAGAAGAAAGATTTCTGGTACAGATTCCAGACCTCGTCTGTCAGTATTCAAAAGTAATACAGGCATTTACGCGCAATTGGTGGATGACCTTAAAGGTCTCACTTTGGCACAAGCATCTTCAAAAGAGCTTGGTGCGAAAACCAACACTACTATTGGAGTATCCAAAGAAGTAGGTAAAAAACTCGCTGAAAGAGCAGTAGCCAATGGCGTATCTGTAGTTGTATTCGATAGAAACGGCTACTTGTATCATGGTAATGTGAAAGCTTTGGCTGAAGGCGCCAGAGAAGGTGGCCTTAAATTTTAATCATTATGTCTCAAGTAAGAAGAAAACCCATTAGGGCTACAGATACAGAACTAAAAGAGAAAGTAGTAGCTATCAACCGAGTGGCCAAAGTGGTTAAAGGTGGTAGAAGATTCTCCTTCTCTGCAATCGTAGTAGTAGGTGATGGCCAAGGTGTTGTAGGTTACGGATTAGGCAAAGCCAACGAAGTAACAGATGCAATCACCAAAGGCATCGAGGATGCAAAGAAAAACCTGGTTAAAGTACCGGTTTTGAAAGGCACTATTCCTCATGAGCAAATCGGAAAATTCGGTGGCGGACTTGTATTAATCAAGCCAGCTGCAGCAGGTACGGGTGTAATAGCCGGTGGTGCAATGCGTGCGGTTTTGGAAAGTGCTGGTGTAACTGACGTTTTGGCTAAATCTAAAGGTTCATCGAATCCTCACAACGTGGTGAAAGCTACTATCGATGCACTTACTCAGTTAAGAGATGCAATCGCTGTTTCTCAACAGCGTGGTGTGAAAATGGCGAAAGTCTTTAACGGATAATTATCATGGCGAAGATTAAAATCACACAGGTAAAAAGTACGATCGACAGACCAAAAGATCAGAAAGCAACTATTACTGCTTTGGGTCTGGGGCGTATTAGCAAGTCTGTAGTAGTAGAGAATACTCCACAGATTGCTGGAATGGTAAATAAAGTGAATCACCTTGTAAAAGTGGAGGCAGCTTAATCATGAAACTAAATACATTAACTCCGTCAGAAGGTTCAACTAAAAACCGTAAGAGAATTGGTCGTGGTACTGGTTCTGGTCGAGGTGGAACATCTACAAGAGGCCATAAAGGCGCTAAATCCCGTTCAGGATATAAGTCTAAAGCTGGGTTTGAAGGTGGTCAGATGCCGCTCCAAAGAAGAGTACCCAAATTTGGCTTTAAATCCTTCAACAGGGTGGAGTTCAAACCAGTAAATTTGGATACCTTGCAAGACCTAGCCGATCAATTCAATCTTGCTACAATAGACATGGATGCATTAGTGGCTCATGGTATTGCTTCCAAGAATGATAAGATAAAAATTCTCGGTGGTGGTGAACTAACGGCCAAATTAGAGGTGACTGCCCACAAGTTTTCCGCTTCAGCTGTTGAAGTTATTGAAAAACTAGGCGGTACCGTAAACAAGATTTAAGTAAATGAAAAAGTTTATTTCGACAGTTAGGAACATTTTCTCAATCGAAGATTTGAGAGTCAGAATTGTAAACACAATTGGATTCTTAATTATTTTCAGGTTAGGATCATTTATCGTTCTTCCCGGTGTAGATCCTTCCAAGTTGGGAGATGCTCCTGAGGGGATTTTCGGTTTGATTGATACTTTCCTTGGAGGGGCATTTAGTAATGCTTCAATCTTTGGACTGGGAATTATGCCCTATATCTCTGCTTCCATTGTGCTGCAGCTGTTGACTGTCGGGGTTCCTTATTTTCAGAAAATGCAAAAGGAGGGTGAGTCCGGTAGAAAACGAATCAACCAGATCACCCGAGTCCTTACCATCGCAATTACTGTGGCACAAGGTATAGGTTATGTATCGGCCACGATACTTCCCACCGGTGCAGTAATGGTCAGTACCTCCCTTTTCATGTTTAGTTCCTTGGTTCTGCTATCAGCAGGAACGATGTTCTGTATGTGGTTGGGTGAAAAAATCACTGAGAAAGGAATTGGCAATGGAATTTCAATGCTTATCATGATTGGTATCATTTCAAGATTTCCAGGTGCCATAATAGCTGAGGGTCTTGAAAAAGGCACTTCAGGCATGTTGCTCCTCATCATTGAGGCTGTTGTTTTGTTCTTTGTTGTTGTGGGAGTAATCGCTCTCACTGAAGCAACAAGAAGAATTCCAGTTCAATATGCGAAGCAAGTAGTAGGTGGTAAGGTATATGGAGGACAAAGACAATACATTCCAATTAAGGTAAATGCGTCGGGTGTAATGCCTATCATTTTCGCCCAATCATTGATGTTTGTTCCTGCATTGATTGCCCAGATTTGGGCAGGGGAAAGTGACATCGCCAACTACATTGGTACTACTTTCAGTGATTTCACCTCATGGCAGTATAACCTTTTGTTTGCAGCTTTGATTATCATCTTTACGTTCTTTTATACTGCTATCACGGTTAACCCCGAACAAATTGCTGAGGACATGAAACGTAATGGTGGTTTTGTCCCTGGTATCAAGCCAGGTGCACCTACCTCAGAGTTTATCGATGGGATTATTTCCAAGATTACTTTACCAGGTTCTGTTCTTTTAGCAGCAGTTGCAATCCTTCCTGCTTTGGCAATCATTGCTGGTGTAGGTGGTGAGTTTGCTCAATTTTATGGTGGTACTTCCCTGCTTATTATGGTGGGTGTTATCATGGATACTTTGAGACAAATTGAAAGCTATTTGCTCATGAGACATTACGAAGGAATGATGAAAAGCGGTAATCTGAAGAATAATCCTTCGAATTACCAAGTAGCTTAATATGATTCAATACAAGACTTCGGAAGAAGTTCAGTTAATAAAACAGAGTGCTGATATTCTTGGTAGAGCTCACGGAGAAGTTGCCAAGCATATCAAAGAAGGGGTAAAGACCTCTTTTCTTGACAAAGTTGCTGAAGAGTTTATTAGGGATCACAATGGTGTACCTTCATTTAAAGGGTATAACGGTTTTCCCGCTTCACTTTGCATTTCGGTGAATGAGGTAATTGTTCACGGTTTTCCAAGTGATTATGAATTGAAAGATGGCGATATAATCTCAGTAGATTGTGGAGTCTTTCACCAAGGTTTTCATAGCGATTCCGCTTATACGTATCCTATCGGTGAGGTCTCCCCTTCTGTAAAAGCATTGTTAAAAGCCACTCGAGATTCGCTCTATCTGGGAATCGAGCAAGCTGTAGTGGGGAACAGAATTGGTGATATTGGTTTTTCAATCCAAAAGTTTGTAGAAGCTAAAGGCTACACAGTAGTCAGAGAGCTAGTCGGACATGGTCTAGGAAAGAAACTTCATGAAGCACCTGAAGTCCCTAATTATGGAAAAAAAGGAAGTGGTGTCCCGCTTAAGGCGGGAATGGTGATTGCAATTGAGCCAATGATCAATCTGGGTACGAGAAATATCGTCCAAGAACGAGACGGCTGGACTATCCGAACTGCAGATCGGAAACCTTCAGCTCATTATGAGCATACGGTTGCAATATTGGAAGATAAAACAGAAGTTTTGACAACGCATAAATACATAGAAGAGGTCTTTAAATTCTAATATGGCCAAACAGACATCAATAGAGCAAGACGGTACCATCATCGAAGCATTGTCTAATGCAATGTTCAAAGTGGAACTTGAAAATGGACATCAGTTGATTGCTCATATTTCGGGGAAAATGAGAATGAATTATATTAAAATTCTCCCCGGAGATAAAGTTAAGCTGGAATTATCTCCCTATGATTTGACAAAAGGCAGAATAGTATATCGATATAAATAGACTGACATGAAGGTAAAGGCATCTATTAAAAAGAGAAGTGTTGACTGCAAGCTAATCCGTAGAAAAGGAGTATTGTATGTCATCAACAAGAAGAATCCTAAGTATAAACAAAGACAAGGTTAATCATGGCTAGAATTGCAGGTGTAGACATACCAGACAATAAGCGCGGCGAAATCGGACTTACCTATATCTTCGGAATAGGAAGAAGTGCTGCCAAAGCGATCCTGACTAAGGCCGGTATCTCTTTCGACAAAAAGGCCGGAGAGTGGAATGATGAAGAATCTACCGCAATCCGTAACATTATTGCCGAAGAACTCAGAACCGAAGGTGTACTGAAGTCAGAGATCCAATTAAACATCAAGCGCCTGATGGACATAGGATGTTACAGAGGTTTGAGACACAGAAAAGGACTTCCGGTACGTGGTCAAGGCACTAAAAACAACGCCAGAACAAGGAAGGGTAAGCGTAAAACTGTTGCTAACAAAAAGAAGGCAACTAAATAAAACCTGATTTAGATTATGGCTCAGAAAAGAAACGATAAAGCAAAAGGTAAAAAAAGAGTAGTAAAGGTAGAAGCTGTAGGTCAGGCACACATCAGAGCCTCCTTCAACAATATCATAATCTCTATTACCAATAATGCAGGTCAAGTGATCTCTTGGGCTTCTGCCGGTAAAATGGGTTTCAGAGGCTCTAAGAAAAATACTCCGTACGCTGCTCAGATGGCTGCCCAAAACTGCGGACAAGTAGCATACGACTTAGGTTTGAGAAAAATCGAAGTGTTCGTAAAAGGTCCAGGATCTGGTCGCGAATCTGCGATCAGAACATTGCAAAACGTAGGATTGGATGTAACGACGATCATTGACGTGACTCCAATGCCGCACAACGGCTGTCGTCCTCCTAAGCGTAGAAGAGTTTAATTTTAAAAAGGTAACAGAATGGCAAGATATACAGGTCCTAAAGCGAAAATCTCCAGAAAATTTGGAGAAGCAATAGAAGGGCATAGCAAGGCGCTTCAAAAGAAAAACTACCCTCCCGGAATGCATGGTCGTGGTAGAAGAAAGAAGCAATCTGAATATGCTGTCCAGTTGGCTGAGAAGCAAAAAGCAAAATACATCTATGGCATATTGGAAAGGCAATTTGCAAAGATGTTTGATACAGCTTCCAGAAAAACAGGTATTACAGGTGAAAACCTCCTTCAGCTTCTTGAAGCTCGTTTGGATAACACCGTTTATAGATTGGGAATCGCTCCTACACGTCGTGGTGCAAGACAGCTTGTTTCTCACAAGCATATTTTGGTCAACGGAGAAGTAGTAAATATTCCTTCCTATACTTTGAAGCCGGGTGATCTTGTTTCAGTAAGAGAGCGTTCTAAATCTCTCGAAGCAATCACCAGCAGCCTGGCAGGTAAAGCAGCAAATAGATATCCTTGGTTAGAGTGGGATAATGCTTCTTTGACAGGCAAATTCGTCAGTGTACCGGGCAGAGATGATATTCCAGAGAATATCAAGGAGCAGCTCATTGTCGAACTTTACTCTAAGTAATTTTACAATTTTCAGCTAAAAACCAGAACGAGACATATGTCCATACTAGCATTTCAAATGCCCGAGAAAGTGGTGATGGAAAAAGCCGATGACTTTCACGGCTTGTTCACTTTCAAACCACTCGAAAAAGGCTATGGAGTTACCATTGGTAACGCCCTGAGAAGAATTTTGCTTTCTTCATTGGAGGGATACGCCATCACTTCTATCAAAATCCCAGGAGTGGTTCACGAATTCTCATCCATTGATGGCGTAGTAGAAGACGTGACTGATATTATTTTGAACATGAAGCAAGTGAGATTCAAGAAGGTGCATGATGCCTTTGATGGGAAAATCACTGTGGAAATCAAAAATCAGTCTGTATTCACTGCAGGGGACATTGCTAAGTTCACTTCTTCCTTCGAAGTACTCAATCCGGAATTGATAATCTGTCATATCGATGAAACCAAAAATTTCGAAATTGAGATTACAGTCGAAAAAGGAAGAGGTTACCTGCCGGCTGAAGAATCCAGACCTAAGGAGCAGGTATTTGGTCAAATTGCAATCGATGCGATCTTTACTCCTATAAAGAATGTGAAGTACAGCGTAGAAAATACCCGTGTAGAGCAGAAAACTGACTTTGAAAAATTGATCCTTGAAGTATCTACAGATGGTTCTATCCATCCTGAGAAGGCACTTCAGGAATCAGCCAAAATTTTGATTCAGCACTTTATGCTTTTCTCTGACCAGACCATGGTCTTAGATTCTACCGGCATTTCGGAACCGGAGCCTATCGATGAGGAATTCCTTCACATGCGTAAGCTTCTTAAGACTTCTTTGAGCGATCTGGATTTATCTGTTCGCGCTTTCAACTGTCTTAAAGCTGCTGATGTGAGAACTCTTGGTGATTTAGCTAGACTTGAAATTTCCGATATGATGAAATTCAGAAACTTCGGAAAAAAGTCATTGGCTGAACTCGAGCAATTAATCCAAGAAAAAGGTCTGACCTTCGGGATGGATATTTCTAAGTACAAACTTGACGAAGAATAATATAAAATGAGACACGGTAAGAAATTTAACCACCTTGGACGTACTGCCTCCCACAGAAAGGCAATGCTTTCCAACATGGCAACTTCCCTGATTCTTCACAAGCGTATTTCAACTACGCTTGCCAAGGCGAAAGAATTGAAGAAGTTTGTTGAACCTCTGGTGACCAGAGCCAAAGAAGACTCCACACATAACAGGCGTATTGCATTTTCATATCTTAAAAGCAAAGATGCGATTAAAGAGCTCTTTGGTGAGATAATTGACAAAGTAGGCAATCGTCCAGGAGGATATACCAGAATTATTAAAACTGGATTCCGTCTTGGTGATAACGCTGAAATGTGTATCATCGAGCTGGTAGATTATAATGAACTTATGCTTAAGGATGCTAAGCCTGCGAAAAAGACTACCAGAAGATCCCGTAGAGGAACTGCTGGAGCTAAAGAAACAGTCGCGACTGAAGCTGTTTCCGTCCCAGTTGTGGAAGCCAAAACTGAAGAGCCTAGTGCTCCTGAAGCTTTGGCGGAAAACGAAAACGAAGAAAAATAAATTGAAAAGTATTTTCAAATATCAAAAGGATTGGACTTTCGTTCAATCCTTTTTTTATACCCATTTCACTTATCCTCCTTCCCAAGATTTGGTTAACTTTGGGCAATCTTTAAAAAAATGAGTAAAAAGAAAGCAACACTTCTATTAGCTGATGGAACTGTATTCCATGGCTCACTAATTGGAAATCCTGGTACAAATGGTGGTGAAATTTGTTTCAATACCGGAATGACCGGTTATCAGGAAATCTACACTGATCCATCCTACACCGGTCAAATTGTTGTAACCACCACTTCGCATATTGGAAACTATGGCGTGCATTCAGAAGAAATTGAATCTGAGCATCCATGTGTTGCAGGTATTGTCGTCAACAGTTTTTCAGATATTTTTTCACGGGTGGATGCCTCCGGTTCCTTGCAGGATTACCTAGTGAAATATAAGATTACTGGCATTGCAGATATCGACACCCGGAAACTGGTGAGACACTTGAGATCAAAAGGCGCCATGAATGCCATTATCAGTTCCGAATTTGAAGAAAACCTAGCGGGCTTAAAAACCGAATTAGCTAAGGTTCCAGACATGAATGGCTTAGAACTTTCTTCTACTGTTTGTACTCAGGAACCATTTTTTTATGGAGACGAGTCATCTAAAATGAAAGTAGCCTGTCTTGATTTTGGAATCAAAAAAAATATTCTTAGAAATCTCGCTACACGAGGAGTTTACTGCAAAGTTTTTCCTGCTAAAACCAAGCTAAAGGAAATTCAGGAATGGAATCCTGATGCATTTTTTCTTTCCAACGGCCCTGGAGATCCTGCTGTAATGGATTATGCGGTCGAAACTGTTAAAGAAATTTTAGAAACCGGTAAGCCTGTTTTCGGGATCTGTCTGGGGCATCAACTTCTTGCCGAGGCAGTTGGAATCAAAACCTACAAAATGCATCACGGTCATAGAGGCCTCAATCATCCTATAAAAAATTTGATTACAGGAAAAAGTGAAATCACCTCTCAAAATCATGGTTTCAATGTCGTCAGAGAAGATACTGAGACAAACAGTGAAGTAGAAATAACTCACGTTCATCTGAATGACAACACGGTAGCTGGTATTCGGCTGAAAAATAAGCCTGCATTCTCTGTTCAATATCACCCTGAGTCCTCACCGGGGCCCCATGATTCTCGTTACCTTTTTGACGAGTTCATAGCACTTATTAATAAAAACTAATTTTCACAAACCTTTTAAAACTATGACGTTGATTCAATCAATTCATGCAAGACAAATCCTCGATTCAAGAGGTAATCCAACTGTAGAAGTAGATGTTTTCACCGAAAATGGTGCATTTGGCCGAGCGGCCGTACCAAGTGGCGCTTCTACCGGTATGAATGAAGCAGTCGAACTCCGCGACGGGGACAAAAGCAAATATTTAGGCAAAGGCGTACTAAAAGCCGTTGCCAATGTAAATGAAATAATTGCCCCTGAGTTGGTAGGAATGGATGTATTTGAGCAAAATACGATTGACCAAATTATGATCGAGCTGGACGGTACTGCCAACAAAAGCAAGCTCGGGGCAAATGCCATCTTAGGTGTTTCTTTGGCAGTTGCCAAAGCCGCAGCAATGGAGTCAGGTCAGCCGCTTTACAGATACATCGGTGGAGTAAACGCAAATACGCTTCCTGTTCCGATGTTGAATATTATCAACGGTGGTTCTCACTCTGATGCACCTATTGCTTTCCAAGAATTCATGGTTCGCCCTGTCGGCGCTTCCAGCTTTTCTGAGGCGATCCGGATGGGGGCTGAGATTTTCCATAATTTGAAAAAAATCCTTCATGATAAAGGGCTAAGTACTGCGGTAGGAGATGAGGGCGGATTTGCTCCAAACTTCTCCGGAGGAACAGAAGAGGCTTTGGGTTGTATCTTGGATGCCATTGCAAAAGCCGGCTACAAAGCTGGTGCTGATGTCACGATTGCATTGGATTGTGCTGCTTCCGAATTTTATAAAGACGAAAAATACGATTATACCAAGTTTGAAGGACCAACTGGAAAAATCAGATCAAGAGAAGAGCAGGTTGCCTACTTGGCTGAATTAACAGAAAAATATCCTATTGATTCTATCGAAGACGGCTTTGCTGAAGAAGACTGGGCTGGATGGGCGATGCTGACTGCCAAAATTGGAGATAAAGTTCAACTGGTTGGTGATGATCTTTTTGTAACAAATGTCAAATTCCTGAAAAGAGGAATTGAAGAAAAATCCGCTAATTCTATCTTGGTAAAAGTAAACCAAATTGGGACATTGACTGAGACCTTGAATGCAATCAGCTTGGCTCACAAGGCTGGATTTACGGCAGTGATGTCGCACAGATCCGGTGAAACGGAAGACTCTACTATCGCTGACTTGGCAGTGGCAGTGAACTGCGGACAGATCAAAACCGGCTCAGCTTCCCGTTCTGACCGTATGGCCAAATACAATCAGTTGCTCAGAATCGAAGAGCAATTGGGAGAATCAGCCGTTTTCAAGGGAAGATTGAAATAATAGCACTTTAATAGATATCGTGAGACAGCCTACTAAAGCGGGCTGTCTTTTTTTTGCACCATTTTTGTACCTTGGATCACGAGATTCAATTCCATTATGATGAAACTTATCAAATACAGTAGTAATTTTTATGTCCTGGCCACATTGGTTTTTCTTTTTTGGATGATTTTTATTGATTCCAACAACTTGGTAAATCATTTTCGACTAAGTCACAAGCTATATCAGTTGGAGGATCAAAAGGAATTTTACTTGGAGAAAAAAGGTAAAATTACTGCCGAACGGGAAGAATTGATGAGTAATCCTGAACTTTTGGAAAAGTTTGCCCGTGAACGCTATCTGATGAAAAAGCAAACCGAAGATCTTTATGTTGTTGTCGAAAAGTAAATGGATGGCTATTGTCCTTCTGGGGCTTTTTTTTGTTTCAAATCACAGTTTTGGACAGCGGGAAATTTCCGGTGATTCCGTTTCATTCAAGGACCGCCTATATTTTGGGGGCAATATGGGCTTTCAGCTCGGAACAATCACTTTGATTGATGTATCTCCTCTAATGGGAGTCATGGTCACACCCAAACTATCCGGAGGCCTAGGTGGTACCATTCAATATTATGATGACAAGCGTTTTCAGGGTGCACAGAGCGCTTCTTATGGAGGCCGGGTATTTGGGAGGTACAACATTCTGCCAAATATATTTACTCATTTAGAGTATGAATCCATCAACTGGGAGCGATATGATGTTCGTGTCGAGAACTTTAGACGAATCTGGACCAATGCTTTTTTTGTGGGAGGGGGGTATTTTGCTCCATTTGGTCCAAGGGGTGGAGCTAACTTTACTTTTTTATACAACGTCCTTCACGATAACCAAAATTCCTACTATGCTGAACCTTATGTAATTCGGGTTGGTTTTGTCCTGTAACAATTCCACCTTTAACTTCCTATGGAATCTTTTATAAAAAAAATACATAAGTCTCATCAGGAATGTTCTGATTGCCCTTCTCCAAAGCTTATCCAACAGTATTTTGAGGATTTATTAGGGTTACTTTTCCCAGAATATTCCGTCCAAAAAATCCGTGAAGAGGAAGATGTAAAATCTAGGTTGGAAAATCTTCAAGCTCAGCTTTCCAATATCTTAACCCGAAATATCCACCTCCATTCTGGTGATGGAGAAAAACTCGCCAAGCGGTTTATTGTCGATTTAGAAAAGGTTTTTGATTGGATAAATCAAGATGTGGATGCCATGTTCGCAGGAGATCCCGCTGCTAAATCACGCACAGAGATTCTCAGAAGTTATCCTGGTTTCTATGCGATTGCAGCCTATCGAATTGCCCACCTTTTACTTCAGTTGGGTATTAAATTAATACCAAGAATGATCACTGAATTTGCACATAGTCGAACGGGAATTGATATCCACCCAGGGGCTACCATCGGGCAATACTTTTGCATTGATCATGGTACAGGGGTGGTAATCGGAGAGACAACTGTGATCGGGAATCATGTAAAAATCTACCAAGGCGTGACGCTTGGAGCACTCAGTGTGGAAAAAGCTGATGCAGACATCAAACGTCACCCCACCATCGAGGATAATGTGGTCATTTATGCCGGTGCTACCATCCTCGGCGGTAAAACAACGATTGGCAAAAGTAGTATCATCGGAGGCAATGTATGGTTGACCAAGTCTGTACTTCCCGGGTCGAAGGTCTATTACCAAACCCAAATGCATCACGAGGAAGGTACAGTGACTGACGTATATGTCTTCAAAAATGACATAGACGAATTAAGTCACTAGGGATTTGTTCTCATTTCATAAAAGTTAATCATTCCAGTATTTCCTTTTGAATTAGGCATTGTGTCAAAAATCATCGAAAAAAAACATGAAACTCTTTGAACTGATCGGGAATACGCCTTTGGTGGAATTGGAAGTTATTCCTACTAATCGGAGGGCAAAGATTTTTTGTAAAATGGAAGGACAAAATCCCGGTGGAAGTGTCAAGGATCGTGCTGCATATAATATGATTCGATCGGCTTTGGATCGCGGAGAAATCAAAAAAGGAGATAAACTGGTCGAAGCCACAAGTGGAAACACCGGAATTGCTTTGGCGATGGTGGCTAAAGTCTTGGGACTGGATATGACCCTAATCATGCCGGATAACTCCACCAAAGAGCGGGTGCTTTCCATGGAAGCCTATGGGGCAAAGGTTATTTTGACCCCAGCCGCAAAGACGATTGAATATTCCCGGGTTTTAGCAGAAACGATGCGGGATGAGAAAGGATATTTTATGCTCAATCAGTTTGGGAATCCGGACAATTACCTGGCTCACTATAAGACCACCGGTCCCGAAATCTGGAAAGATACAGCCGGGAGGGTGACCCATTTTGTCTCAGCAATGGGTACAACTGGAACGATTATGGGAGTTTCCCGATACCTGAAAGAGGTTAATCCGGCCATACAAATTGTCGGTACTCAACCTACTGACGGTTCCAGTATTCCCGGAATCCGACGCTGGTCCCCAGAGTTTTTGCCAGAAATATTTGAGCCAGTCCGTGTGGACCGAGTGATTGACGTCAGTCAGCAGCAAGCTACTGAGATGACCCGGAGAATGGCCAAGGAAGAAGGAATCCTAGCCGGAATGAGTAGCGGAGGAGCCTTGCATGCCGCAATCGAATTATCCAAAGAACTGGAAGAAGGGCTGATTGTCTGCATCACCTGCGACCGGGGAGACAGATATCTCAGCTCGGATTTGTTTGGGTGATGAGCGATTGAAAAATTGGAAAATTTTAAGATTGGAAAATTGAGTTGACTACAGTTGAAAGATATAATCCTCATGATTTGCCTTCAGCTTTAGCAAGGAATTAAGTTAAAATTTTAAAGAAAAGTGCCGTAGGCATGAGCGATCATCTAGCCAGCCAATTCATTGGCTGGATACGAGGGTATAATAGTTTTTTAAAATGCCGTAGGCATGGACGATTTTAAATGAAAATGTGAAATCCAAAAATAGTTCGACATCCTTCGGGGTCGCCAAATCTTTAGATTATCGTCATATCCACGGGTTTCACCCGAGGCTATTCAAAGGTTTGACCCCATTCGGGCATTGGCGTTAACTTAAGGCTTATACCCCTATTAGAGAGATAGTTCCTCTCTTATTTTTTAGCCTTCTTCTTCAGAAATGATTCTTTTTTA
>NZ_FMXE01000013.1 GCF_900103735.1 Algoriphagus alkaliphilus
TCAGTCAGGGATAAACTCAGAAAATTTTCGATAAGGAAATTCAGAGGAAATATCCAAGAACTGTCATCTGCTATCAATGTCATGTTAAAAGGCTGGATTAACTATTACTGCAAGTTCCACAAATGGACAACGGTAGGATTATGGTTTTGGCTAAACAAGAAACTGATAGAATGGAAGATGGCACAGAAACGGAGACTGGGTAAAAGGAAAGCAATCAGGTGGTTGGAAACAGTCTACCCAGGAAAGCCAAATCTTTTTGCTCACTGGCAACTGGTACCACCAACTCTTGGTAAGAAAAGGAGGCCTAACTTTGGAAGCGTCCGCCGCGGCGGAGAGACTATCACGCACGGTGCTGTGAGAGGTTTGGGGTGAAATTCCCCTTACCTACTCGACAACCAAAAATCCAAACGCTATGAAATCAGTAACAGTAGGTTGGTTTGAGATCCCGGTAGCGGATATGGACCGGGCAATTGCATTTTATCAAAAAGTTTTTGACTGCATATTGAACCAGCAGGAAATGGGCGATTTTCAAATGGCCTGGTTTCCATGGGATGAAAGCAAAGGTAGAGCAGGAGGGGGCTTAGTATTTCACAAAGACTTCTATCATACTTCCAAACTGGCAGGAACGCTGATTTACTTTTCCTCAGAAGACTGCGAGGTGGAACTCAGTCGCGTGAAAGATGCAGGAGGAGAAGTGCAGATTCCTAAGCGGATGATCGCTCCGGACATCGGTTATATGGGAGTCTTCTTGGATTCAGAGGGAAACAGAATTGCAATTCATTCAATGGCTTAAAAAAATATCTAAGGTTTTACCTTTTGCTCCAAATTTTCGGATTTTGGCTAGTGTGGAATACCGCTCTGACGTTGACTACATTTTCTGACTCCTCAATTGTGAAATGAATCATAAAAGAAAAATTTTTCATTGGCAGACAGCGAACATTCTCATATCTAACCTGAAAAAAATGGATTCAATTTCAATCCTTCCAAATGAGTTTTTAATTCGTTTGAAAATCGCAATCCCAAACCGATTGACTTATTTTCATAGCAAAAAGCAAAACCCTCGATATCAAATGCAGCTTCCTCGCTGATGATTACTTTATAGAGTTTTTTGTTTGAGCTTTTCATTTAAATTTTCAAAAAATATATCCAAAGAAACATCGTTTTCAGGGTTTGAATTTTTTATTCTCTCCAATACTTCTTGCTGATGTTCAACAGGTATTTCAGTAGTTATATCAAAAGAAATCCCCATTTCGCCCATCAGTTGCATAAAAAAGGAAAGCTTTTCTTCGGGTATTTGAACTGTTATTTTCATGTGTTTATAATTTGTTTTTTAGCGGCCACATGGAATCTCGCATTTTGGATAATCATCCCAGTGTGTGAGCCCGTAAATACGGGATCATGCTCGATTTCATGTGTTTATAATTTGTTTTTTAGCGGCCACATGGAATCTCGCATTTTGGATAATCATCCCAGTGTGTGAGCCCGTAAATACGGGATCATGCTCGATTTCATGTGTTTATAATTTGTTTTTTAGCGGCCACATGGAATCTCGCATGGATTATAATCATCCCTCAGTGTAGTCGCTTTGGATTATGCTCGATTTCTCTCATGACTTCAGAATTTACTTTAATGTAATCAAAATTCGGTCAAAAAAATTCAAACCAAAACCACTCGCAGGCTCTTTGCCCCATGTGCTCCGATGACGAGCGATTGCTCAATGTCGGCTGTTTTGGATGGGCCTGCGATAAAAAGCCCAAAGCCTGAGTGGGCGTTTCCGACTAAATCGTAGCCCTGATGCATGGTTTCGACCAGCTTAGATCGGTCGAGCACAATCACTAGATGCTCTGTGATAAATGGCAAAGCGCGAAGTCCAAGGTTGGTATCTTCCAGCCAGATGGCCCCGTTTTCCGCTACTCCAAATTGTCCATCCAAAATAGCCAAACCCAGATCTTCCAATTCGTGGGGATCCTCCGGTAAAGTTAAATTTCCGGTAGTCCTGAAATGGGCTGAAAGGGAAATGACTTTTTGAAAATTCATGCAGGGAATCCACTTTTTAAATTCGGCCTTGGAAAGCATCTCGCCTTTATTTCCTAAAATGGATTGTCTAAATACCTCCTCCAAATCACCGGAAAGGCGAAAATCAGGAATTTCAGGAAGTGATTTACTTTCCGAAGAAACGCCACGGATGGCCGCTAATATTTTTTCCCGACTGCTCATGGACGGTTCTTTTGATACCATTGCTGAAAAGTTTCTGTGGGAGTTTCCGGCAGGTTTCGGCTTTTTCCCCAAGTATTCAAAGGATGATAGATCATGCTGTCCGGCAAAGCTCTCAATGCTGCTCGCATCAGATTTCCGGAGATTTTATAGGCCAGGGGACTTTTGAAAATCCCATTTGCCAACTTCATGGAAAGTCCCTTTCCAAATTCCCCATGGGTTTTGGTGATCTCCTGCCGCCATTCGTAGAGTTGCTCATGAATGTTGATTTTCACAGGACACACATCCGAACAGCTGCCGCAAAGCGTGGAGGCGAAAGGCAGCGTGCTGTGTTTTTTCATATCCAGTCCCGGCGATAGGATCGAGCCTATCGGTCCGGGAACTGTACTGCCATAGCTGAACCCACCGCTTCTTCGATAGATTGGGCAGGTGTTCATGCATGCGCCGCAGCGGATACATTTGAGCGAATTCTTGAATTTTTCCCGTGCCAGTTGAGCAGTTCGGCCGTTGTCAACCAACACGATGTGAATTTCCTTACCTGGAGACGGACTTCTGAAGTGGGAATTGTAATTGGTGATGGGTTGCCCGGTGGCAGAGCGGGCGAGTAATCTCAGGAATACGCCCAAGTCTTTTCTGCGGGGAAGAATCTTTTCGATTCCCATACAGGCAATGTGGACATCAGCCAAGTGAACGCCCATATCGGCATTTCCTTCATTAGTACAGACTACAAATTCTCCGGTTTCGGCAATACCGAAATTGACTCCTGTGATCGCAACTTTTGCACCCAGGAATTTTTCTCTTAGGTGAATCCTGGCTGCTTGTGTGAGATAATAAGGATCATCATTTCCCTTTTCGGTTTGGAGTTTTTCATGGAAAAGGTCGGAGATTTCGCCCTTTTTTAAATGAATGGCAGGAAGGACGATGTGACTTGGCGGTTGATTCAAAAATTGAACGATACGCTCACCCAGGTCAGTGTCCACCACTTCTATTCCTTCTTTTTCCAGATAGGGATTCAGATGGCATTCTTCGGTCAGAATGGATTTGCTCTTGACGATAGCTTTGCAGTTTTTCTCCTGGAGAATCCTTAGAACGTGCTGATTATGCTCTTCAGCATCAGCGGCCCAGTGGATTTTAATCCCGTTTTGAAGTGCATTTCGCTCGAAATCTTCCAGGTATGAGGCCAAATTCACCAAGACGTTGTCCTTGATCTGAGAGGCCAAATCCCGGAGTTGTTCCCACTCGGGAATGGTTTTGCTGATGCGGTCGCGCTTATCCCGGACAAACCACAGCGTTTCGTCATGCCATTTCGCTTTGGCCTGATCTTTCAGAAACTCGGTGGCATTTTCGGGATGACTCATGTGATCGCTTGGTTTAGGATTTCAGCGATGTGCATAAACTTGATTTTTTGTCCTTCTCGTGTGGCAATTCCTTCCAGGTGCATGATGCAGGACATATCGCCACCAGTGATGATTTCTACCTGATGTTGGAGATGATCCTCCAGTCGGTCCCTTCCCATGCGGATCGAAAGAGCTTCCTCCGTGACGGCAAAAGTCCCCCCAAATCCACAGCATTCGTCTGTCCTGTCGAGCTCCACCCAATCCAAACCTTCCAGGTTTCCCAAAAGTTTTCGGGCTTTATTGAATGGTATCTGGTTGAGCTCCGAACTGGAAGCCAGGCGTAATCCACGCTGCCCATGGCAGGAAGCATGGTAGCCGACCCGATGTTGAAACCTGCCTTCCAGCCGTTCTACTTTCAGGATGTCTGTAATGAATTCGGTCAATTCAAAGACCTTATCATGGAGTTCCTTTTGCTCTTTTTCTAAACTCGGAACTCTTGGAGAATGCTCCTTGACATGCAACACGCAGCTTCCCGAAGGTGCAACTACATAATCAAAGTTCTTGAAAATGGCAACAAAATGCCGGGTTGTTCCAATTGTATCTCGCTCATAACCAGCATTTGCCAGCGGCTGCCCGCAGCAGGTTTGGCCTGCCGGAAAGCTGACCTTGCATCCTAATTTTTCCAATAACTCCAGGGTGGCGATTCCTACTTTGGGGTAGAATTGATCCACATAGCAAGGGATAAATAAGGCAACGTTCGGCTTGAAGTTTTCCATTTGGGGTAAGTTAAACCTAGGAGTCCAGATTCACCAGCATTGCAGCACCTAATGCCGAACCGTTTGGGAAATCACTGGGTATGATCTCCATTTCAGGAAGTTTTTTACGAAGCATCTCCAGAAATATAACGTTGGCATTGAAGCCTCCATCCACAAACAGCCGATTCACCGGCGCACCTTCAAGGACAAGTTGGATTGAGGCCACTTGAATGTCGGTAAGCTCATGGAGGAAGGTATAGTAGGCTTCAGTGAATTCTGAAAAACTATTCCAATCGCTGGAATCAACTTTTTCAAGTCCATAGTCAGCAGGTTTCAGGTATTTAAAGCCGATTCGCTTTTTCGGGTTTTTGCTCACTTTTTGATAGAGCGCCTCATCGAATTTTAGCTTTTTGTAAGTGCCAAGGGGAAGTGTCCAATGCGCATACATTTCCTCTACCTGGACTTTGTGCTCCTCGCCGATAAATAACCTGGAAATTTTGATGGGTTGTCCTGTTATGCTTAGGAATTGAAGACAATCTTTGTAAAGTTCAGATTCTGTAAGAGAGGTTTTGTTAAATGGGTTGATGCTGATCGCCCAAGTTCCGGTGGAAAGTAGGGCAAAAGGCTCTTTTTCTTGCTTCAGATAAGGCAAAAGTGCACCGGAGGAGTCATGAACACCTATTCCGCAGGGAATTCCTCCAAGTTCAGGTTTTGTTTTCAATAAAGAATTACCTGGGAGAATCGGGGGCAAAAGTGCTTCGATTCCTTCTCTTTTGACCCAATCATGGTAATCCATTTTCCCGAAATCCCAAAGTCCGGTATGACAGCCTATACTGGTGTAGTCCGAGACCATTTCTCCGGTGAAAATCAAGCTTAAATATTGGGGTAAGTGAAGGCAATGACGTACCTTTTTGAAATACTCCGGTTTGGCATATTTGAGAAAATAGAGCTGAAGCCCAGAGTTGAGCATGGCCAGCGGAGGGGAGGAGGTTTGCTGGCAAAAGGCTGCTTTTCCTCCGTTTTCGGAATAAAAACGCTTCAACAGATCCTCCGGAAAAGGCTTAAGGTAATCGTAAAGTGGCGTGACAGGTTCCCCATTTTCATCTGTTTGGACAAATGAAGCACCGTGACCTGAAAAATTGAGTTTTTTGATTTCGAATTCCTGAGATTTTAATGCTTCGCAAAAGGTGTTCAACATCCATTCCCGAAGGGGAAGAATAGGCTCACTGGGAAAGTCGTCTTCGTCAGGGATTGCTTGAATCCGCGTGTAGGTACTGTGGACTTCTTTTAGATTTTCATCAAAAAGAAAGAATTTTTTATTCGTTTTTCCGATGTCAAAGACAGCAGTGACAGGAGTTTTGGGCATTTATGATTTTAGATTTACGAAGTACGATTTACGAGATGGTAAAATAAGTAGGATTTACGAAGTACGATTTACGAGCTAGTGAGTAGCGTTGATAGTTACAACCAAGGAGATGACCTCGAAGGCTGAATATCGATTGTCCAAGAAGAGAATCTTTCAATTTTTCAATCTTCCAATTTTTCAATAAAGAACATCGAACCTGCCTTACGGCAGACAGGCACTGAATATCGAACGCCGAAGTTGCAGAACTCCCAATCTTCCTAACTTCCCTACTTCCAAACCTCTCAACTACAAAGACTTTCTCAAGGTCATCCGGAATTGATTTTTGATTGGAATTCGGTCCTCAATCCCCAAAATTTGCTCGGCAATGGTTTTGCCCATTTTCTGAAAATCCGTGGAGATGGTAGTTATTCCCTCTGCAAGGATTTCTTTCAGGGGGGTGTCGTTGTATGAAATGATCCCGATGTCTCTGCCAAGTTTAAACATCTGTTCCCGTGATTTCTTGACAATGTTTACCAGATCTGTTTCTGCCAAGACGATATGACAATCTCCCATATCCAGCTGCTCGTCGTCATCTACGCCGTCAACGATAAGATTTTTGAAATCATGGAAAAAGCAAAAACGCTTAAATCCATCCATGATTTCTACAGGATATAGGTCGCCTTTTGGGAAAACCAAAATCAGCCTGGTGTATTTTCTCAAATGTGAAATGCCTGACTCCAGTACTTCAAAGATGTCTTTTGAAAAGTCCTGATAGACTCCCGGGAATTCATTTTCGTGGTCTTTTACGGCCCGGTCAATGATCAGAAGTTTATCCTTGGGGATTCTCGTGATGAGGTCATATGCTGTTTCAGGGTGTCCAAGACTGTTGAAGAAATGAGGAGCTAATACATAATAGTTGTAATTTCCGATGTTGGATTCCAACAAATCCTCCAATAAGTTTCGATTGTAATGATGAATCTGCAGATCCACCGTAGCATCTGCTCCTAGTGTCTCGATAATCGAATAATAGATGATCTTTTTATACGAACTCAGTTTGTTGAAAAGCAAGAGTACCTTGACCTTATGTCCCATATGAGTAGACGAAATATAAAAGCCTTTGCCTCTCACCGAAGAAATGATTCCCCTGTCACGAAGTTCATTGTAGGCTTTTTCCACCGTGTCACGGGAAAGGAGAAAATCAAAACTTGTCTCATTAATAGAGGGAATTCTGTCTCCGATTTTAAGTTTTCCCTTTTCGATGTCCTCTAGGATCAAATTGACCACCTGGAGATATTTCGGTGTGCGAGAATCCACAGCGATTTTTTCGGATTTGTCAAGAAGCATAGGTTACTGGGTCTATTGGCTTGGGTAAATCAGGGTAATAAAGAATCGAATTTATCGAGGGAATGCGGCCGCGAGACCACCATCCACGTTGAGCATATTTCCTGTTGTTTTGGTTAAAAGTCCACCTACAAAAGCAAAAGCTGCGTCTGCAATGTCACTCACTTTCACACTTTCTTTTAATAATGTTCTGTTAGCGTAATATTGGGGGAGATCTTTTACATCAATGCCATAAGCCTTGGCGCGATTTTCAGCCCAGCCGCCTTCCCAAATATTGGAATTTTCGATGACTGCATCCGGGTTTACAACATTCACGCGGATTTTATCTTCAGCCAACTCCGCAGCCATCAATCTTGACATATGCAATTGTGCTGCTTTGGCTGTGCCATAAGCTACATTTTTTGGACCTGCCACCAGTGCATTTTTGCTGACAATATTGATCACATCCCCTCCGAGTCCCTGCTGCTTCATTAAAGTTACGCCAGCTTTGGAAACCTGATACTGTCCCATGACCAAAATGTCGTTCAATCGAGTCCAATCTTGATCTGTGTGATCTTCAAAAGCTTTGGAAATGGAAATCCCGGCGTTGTTGACCACGATATCTATACCACCGAATTTTAGGCAAGTTGCTTGGATGGCGTCTGCCAAACTCCCGGAATCAGTTACATCAAGTTTTGCCCCCAAGACCACATCTTTGCCATATTTTTTTTCAAATTCCGCAACGGCAGTGGCTAATCTTTCCGGATCAATATCAGTCAACACCACGCAGGCACCTTCCTGAACATATTTTTCAGCGATGCCTTTTCCAATGCCTCCCGCACTTCCTGTGACGAGCGCAATTTTTCGGGAAAGTGGTTTTTCTTTCGGCATTCTCGAAAGTTTTGCTTCCTCAAGCAACCAGTATTCGATATCAAAAGCCTCCTGAAGCGGAAGTGATACATATTCCGAAACCGCCTCAGCACCACGCATGACATTGATGGCATTGATGTAGAATTCGCTGGCTACCCGGCTGGTTTGCTTGTCTTTTGCGTAGCTGAAAAGTCCAACGCCTGGCCACAAAATCACAACCGGATTGGGGTCGCGCATTGCCGGACTGTTTGGGTGTTTATGCTTTTGATAATAATCTGCATACATCTCCCGATAAGCCTGAAATGCAGCACCGATTTTTTCTTTGAGGCCATTGACATCGCTCAGGTCCGAATCTGGGGCCAATTCCAGAACCAATGGACTGATCTTGGTTCTCAAAAAGTGGTCTGGGCAGGAAGTCCCCATTGGGGCAAGTTTGCTCAGATCCTGACTATTGACGAATTGTAGTACAACTTCTGAATCACTGAAAGTACCTACCATCCGTTTTTCCGAGGATGCAAGTCCACGTAGAATCGGAGCTAGTTTGGCTGCTTGGGATTTTCGCTGATCCGGCGAAAGAGATTTAACTTTTTCCCCTCCAAAAACCGGTCGTTTTTTTCCATAATTTGATTCTAAATAAGCAGATGCCATTTCAATGACTTCAAGGCTGTTGAGATAGCACTCATAGGCCGTGTCTGCCCAAGTGAATAGCCCATGACCTCCAAGCATAATCCCCCGGATTCCCGGATTATTGTCTAAGGCTTCCTTAAGTTGCAAGCCCAGGTCAAAGCCTGGTCGCTGCCAAGGAACCCATCCAATTGCACCTTTCCATAGTTCTTGGGTGATCTTTTCTCCATCCTTCGATGCGGCGATTGCAATAGCGGCATCGGGATGCAGGTGATCAATATGTTTGAATGGTAAGAAACCGTGTAGGGGCGTATCGATCGAGGGAGCTTTTGAGTCCAAATCATAGATACAATGATTGAATAATCCAACCATCTCATCCTCAAACTCAATTCCGCGATAGATGCCTTTTAGTGATCTGAGTTTGTCAACATACAAACCAGCCAATCCGGAACGGGTCATTGTGCCAATATCGCCTCCTGAACCCTTGATCCACATCACCTCCACCGGCTCCTTGGTCAATGGGTCAAGCTCCATTGTTTTACAAGAAGTATTGCCTCCGCCATAATTGGTAATCCGAAGGTCGGCTCCGAGTAGGTTAGAACGATAAATTAAAAGTTCTACCTCGTTTCCTTCCAGTGACGCGGCTTTTGCCTCGTCCCATAGGTAGCTTACATGCTTGAAACTCATAATAGGTGTATTCATTATAACAGGTCTACTGGTGATAGGATGAATTTCTCAGAAAACGGATCAATAGGTATCCTGTGGTGTCTTGAATGAATCATAGTTTTGATTTTTTTTATGAATTTGAAAGATTCTTCAAATTATCAGAGAACATGATTTTAAAATTCACCTTTTAATTGACTTTTTGCAAACTAAACCTTAGACAAAGGGTAGAAAAAATTTTAGACAGGGCAGGACAGGTTGGGACAGACATTATGTTTTATTGAAGTCAAAATAATTTTCAATGAGCAACAGATTATTAAAAAAAATAGTTGGTGAAACCAATGAATATGAACGGACCCCTATTCCCGGGGCTAGCCTAAAAGGAGGCAAAAGCTTTCTGGGCATGTATGCAGGAGAGCATACTGCCGGGACAGAGTTTGTCATTGGGCCACTATTTGTTGCACATGGAGTGGCCGCAGGAGACTTGGTACTGGGGCTGTTGATAGGGAATTTACTGGCCGTGTTGAGTTGGGGGCTGATCACCGGGCCGATCGCAGCATCAAAGCGTATGACATTATATTATCAGTTGGAGCGCATTGCCGGGAAAAATTTGGTACGTTGGTACAATCTGGTTAATGCTCTCATGTTCTGTTTTTTGGCGGGATCGATGATTGCCGTTTCAGCCACAGCTGTGGGGATTCCTTTTGATCTTGAAATGCCTACTTTGACAGATTGGCTTCCGCGGACACCGGGTTGGATTGTCACAGTATTGGTGATGGGGGCGGTGATCACTTTAGTGGCTATCCAAGGTTATAATCAAGTTTCTAAGTTTGCAAATATCATGTCTCCCTGGATGATTTTGATTTTCATAGCCGCGGCAATTGTGGGATTAGCCCAACTTGGAGTTGGTTCTTTCGAAAGCTTGAGCACCATTGCACAGGAAGTGATTTGGAATGGAGTACCACTCGCCGGTATGTCCAAATTTACGATTTGGCACATCATCTTTTTCGCCTGGTTTTGCAATATGGCCATGCATATAGGGATGTCAGATTTGACGATTCTCCGCTACGCAAAGTCCTGGACCTATGGATTCTATTCTTTTGCAGGAGTTTTTTTGGGACATTTTGTGGCCTGGATAGCCTCAGGAATTCTTTATTCGGTATTTCTTCAGGTCAATACAGCCTCACAGGAATTTGCCCCCGGAGCGATTGCTTATCAGACCTTGGGCATTGCCGGAGCTATCTGCGTGGTGATCGCGGGTTGGACTACAGCGAATCCCACGATTTATCGGGCAGGGCTGGCGTTGCAGGGGATTTTTCCTAAAGTACCAACTTGGAAAATCACAGCCATTGTGGGTGGTATTACCAGTTTGGCGGCATGCTTTCCGGCTTTGGTGATGAAACTGCTGGATTTTGTGGCCTTGTATGGCTTGCTTTTGATGCCGATGGGCGCAGTGATTTTTGCGGATTTTTATTTTTCCAAAAAGATGGGCTTCCAATCCGAAGGGGCATTGAATTCCAAGTCTGATTTCAGTGTACCTGCCTTGCTTAGCTGGGTTTTGACTTTGGTCTTCTGTTTGGGATTGAATTTCTTCTACGGGGTGGAAATCTTCTTTCTTGGACTTCCTGGTTGGTTTGTGGCAGTTGCCATCTTTGTTGTTTTATCCAGAATGAAATATCCACTTGCCAAATCACTTGCGTAATGAAAAATCTGTTGAAAATAGGTTCGTTTTTAGGCTTACTGCTGACTATTGTGCCTCCGATTACCTTTTTTATGGGGAATTCGGAATTGAGTCAAATGAAATGGACCATGGGTATCGGTATGGTGCTTTGGTTTGTGACCGCTCCGTTTTGGATAAATAAAAAGCGGGAAGACGGAAGACCGAAGACGGAAGAAAATTGAACGATTAATTTCAAATTCAGGCTTATGCTTATGCCAATGTCAGACTGAGCGTAGTCGAAGTCGGTAGTTATTGAATTTCAACCATGATCTCTAAATAACAATCAACCAATAACCAATAACCTAATAACTCATGTCTTCCTCTTTTCACCAAAAATCACTCGACCTACTTTCCGAACAATTAGGTTCGAAAGGAATACATATAAACTCCCTGATTTCCAAAATCGCAACTTTTCAGATTGCTGTTCCTTCTTGGGCTTTGGGAGCAGGAGGAACTCGATTTGGCCGGTTTTCCATCGGAGGTGAACCGAGAAATTTGGAAGAAAAGCTTGAGGATATCGGGCTTTTGGCCAAGCTGACCAAGCGCACGGATGCTGTCTCTCTTCATATTCCATGGGATATACCACAGGATGTACAAGCGATCAGGCAAAAGGCTGCCGATCTCCAGATCAGCTTCGATGCAATGAATTCAAATACTTTTCAGGACTACGGGCAACCGTTGAGTTATAAAATGGGTTCGCTCAGTAATGCCGATCCAGCAATCCGAAAGCAGGCAGTGGAGCATAATCTTCAGGTAATTGAGATTGGAAAAAGCCTGGGAAGTAAAGGGCTGACGGTTTGGCTTGCAGATGGAAGTAATTTTCCGGGACAGGCGCATATAAGAAAGGCATTGCAATGGACTACCGAATCCCTAAAGGAAATCTATGCTAGTTTACCGGCTGATTGGAAGCTTTTGTTGGAGTACAAGCCTTACGAGCCGAATTTCTACCATACCGTGATTCCGGATTGGGGCACTTCGGCGCTGATTTGTCGACAGCTTGGAGATCGTGCCAAAGTGCTGGTCGATCTCGGCCACCACTTGCCCAATACGAATATTGAGCAGATCGTGGCTACGCTCATGCATCAGAATTTATTGGCCGGATTCCACTTCAATGACAGCAAGTATGGAGATGATGATCTCAGCACAGGGAGTGTGAAACCCTATCAGCTGTTCTTGATTTTTTGTGAACTGATCGGTGGGGCGGAGGAAAACGCTCAGACTTGGGAAAGTATTTCATGGATGATCGACGCGAGTCATAACACCAAAGATCCGCTGGAAGATTTGATTCAGGCTTTAGAAGCCATTTCTCAGGCATATGCTAAAGCGCTGTTGGTGGACAGAAAGAAGTTAGCTCTATGTCAAAATGAAGGAGATGTAGTCGGAGCGCAGGAAGTGCTACAGGATGCCTTTTTGACAGATGTGAGGACATTGGTTTGCGAGGCGAGAATCCAAAGTGGGGGAGAGGCCGATCCCTTGGCTTTTTACAGAAAAGAAAAAATCCGCGCTAAGCTGATCGCTCAACGCGGGAAAGGGGCGCAGGCGAGTGGGTTGTAACTCATTGATATAACTCGATTTGGTTCAAGTCTCCTGACTTGGACCAGACAAGTCTATTTATATAACTCAAAGAAATTCGCTGGTGTAATCACCTTGAAACTTGAGTCAGGATAATTCTCTGAAAATTCCGAGGGAAACTTGCCCTTACTTCCTTCAGCATATTTGAATTCGAAGCAGGTCAGATGTCCGTCTTTTTCTTCGATGTAGTCGATCTCCTTTTGATCATAAGTTCTCCAAAAGTAGATGTTGACAAACCTTCGATGGTTTTGGTTGAATTTGATCCGTTCGGTGATACAGAAGTTTTCCCAAAGACCGCCCACGTCCGTACGGAGGTTCATTTCATTAAAGTTTCGGATTACTGCATTGCGGATTCCTACATCGTAGAAGTAGATTTTTTGACTTTTGGCAAGTTCTTTTCTTAGATTTCGGCTGAAGGAATTCAGACGGAAGATTACAAAGGATTTCTCCAGCAGCTCCAGATAACGCTTGACTGTATGCACGTTTGTTCCGGTGATTTGCGCCAGTTCATTCAGCGAGGACTCGCTTCCAGTCTGCAAGGCAATGGCCGCCAAAAGCTTAAATAGCAAATCAGGCTTTTTGATTTGCTCAAATTGGAACAGGTCTTTGTACAGGTAATTGGAAGAAATCTCAGCGAGTTCTTCGATTTTTTCATCTCCAATACTGTTGAACACCTGCGGATAGAGTCCAAATCTCAGGAAGTTGGGCAGGTTGGCTTTGATCTGAATGGGGTTGAGTGTCTGACCGATTTCTTCCAGGGAAAAAGGAAGCAACAGAAACTGACGAGATCTGCCGGTCAGTGGTTCGGAGACCATTCCCGAAAGCTCAAAGCTGGAAGAACCAGTTGCAATAAACTGAACCTGCGGAAAAGTGTCTACCAGTACTTTTAATACCAATCCTATGTTCGCGATATGCTGTGCCTCATCAAAAATGATCAGCTCGCGATTTCCGATAAATTCTGCCAAAAGCCCCGAATTTGTGGTGGAAAGGGCGTCTTTGTATTCCTGAAGCTCACAGTTGATGTAGGCTGATTTTTCAGAAAACTTCGTCAGCAGGTTTTTTACCAAGGTGGTTTTCCCGGTTCGTCTGGCACCATAGAGGATCAGGACTTTCCCTTTGAAAAGCTGATCTTCGAGTTGGGAGTTGATGGTTCGGGATACTTGCACGAGTTCGTTTGATCTAAATACATGAGTCTAACTTCACAAATTTAAGTAAATTTATGAGCTCAACTTCACAAATTTAGCTAAATTTATGAAGTCAACTTCACAAATTTCAATGAATTTATGAAGTTGAGCCTTTTTGAATAAGTTGATCATGGATTCGGACTTTTGTTGGGATTGGTTTAACTTCATTTTCCAAACCCAAAAGACCATGAGGCAATCCATTTACTTGGCTGTTTTTCTGCTTACAGCCTGCTCTGCTCCTAAAATTCAAGAGGAAGTTGAAACCTCCAAGTTTGAGACCATCGGTTCGGTCGAGCGACTTGATTCGGCTATTAATTCGCTGATTGCTGCAGATGCAAAAATTGAAGTGTTGGCTTCGGGCTTTGAATGGGCAGAGGGTCCGCTTTGGCTTGAGGAGCAGCAAGCCTTGATTTTTACCGACGTGCCTACCAACAAAGTCTGGAAATGGACGGAGGAAGACAGTCTTTCGCTTTACCTGAGTCCATCTGGATACTTGGGTGATCGCACCGATAAGCGGGAGCCCGGAGCGAATGGACTTACCTTGGATGCAGCGGGTAATTTGATTTTGTGCCAACATGGGGAAAGACAAATAGGGAAGATGTTGGCATCGCTGGATTCCCCAAAATCAGAGTTTGAAACTTTAGTGGGCGAATATGAAGGCAAGCGATTCAACAGTCCCAATGACTTGGTCTTTAATTCCAAAGGGCAACTCTTTTTCACCGATCCACCATACGGGATGGATCCTTGGGATGAAAAGCAATTGGATTTTCAGGGCGTGTATCGATTGGAAAAGGATGGGAAAGTCAACTTGTTGGTTGATTCGCTGAGTCGGCCAAACGGAATTGCGCTTAACCCTGATGAAAAAGTGCTATATGTGGCCCAATCTGATCCGGAGAAAGCGCGCTATTATGCCTTTGATTTGGATGAAAATGGAAATGTGATTTCCGGAAAAGTGCTTTTTGATGCTACTTCAATTCAAGGGCCAAATCGAAAAGGTCTTCCTGATGGTTTAAAAGTGCATTCCAACGGAACCCTCTTCGCCACCGGGCCGGGAGGCGTATTGGTGATCAGTCCCGAAGGAAAGCATCTGGGTACGGTCTTAACCGAAAATGGAACAGCAAACTGTGGCTTTGATTCGGATGAAAAGTACTTGTATATGACAGCGGATGGGTATTTGATGAGGATAGGGTTGAAGTAGGGGAGTTGGGATGTTAGGAGGTATGGGAGTGGGGAGAATTGGAAGTGTGGGTGATCGTCACTGCGAGGCGCATTCTTGCTGGTATTTATTTTATAGAAGGTTTAAAGCGACGAAGGAGTCTAGAATTTCAAACAGCCATGGAATAAGATTGCTTCGGGGCACAGATGTTTGTAGGATCAACTTGTTTTTGATTTTTAGCCCCTCGCAATGACGGTGAAGTCCTAATCAAACTTTCGGCAAAATCCAAGGTTTCCGATACTCTGGAAAGATCAAGTCATTTGCTTCTTTATTTCCGACAAACTCCCGTTTAGCATCATTCCAAATCAAGCTTTCCGCCCCAACTCGCGCGGCGATATTGGGAATGTGCGCATGGAGTGCTGCGATTCTTCCGGCCTCGGGTGGACAATTCGGTTCATTTCGGGTTTTGATGCACTCCACAAAGTTGGCAACATGTGCATTGTGGGATTCGGAGGTTCCTTCCAGTTTTTTCGCT
Organism: Algoriphagus alkaliphilus; assembly: GCF_900103735.1. Classification (GTDB taxonomy): domain Bacteria; phylum Bacteroidota; class Bacteroidia; order Cytophagales; family Cyclobacteriaceae; genus Algoriphagus; species Algoriphagus alkaliphilus. Next base: position 15,296 of record NZ_FMXE01000013.1, read on the forward strand.
TCGATTTTATTTGCTTTAGCTGTAGGGTCCCACTCGGGATAGATTTCGTAACCACTTCGGTTGACGACTAAGGTACCCAAATCTCCCACATAAGCTATTCCGTAGGGTTTGCCATAAGGCCCGGTTTGCAAACCGCCATTCATGTCATAATTGATTAGAAAGTCTTTTTTTGGAAACAGGACATTCATCGTATCAAAAGTGTCCCGATCCCGGTTTTCTTTATTCACATTAGCCGCATAAGTCATCACATGACCTGGAGCACTTGGATTGTCTTCGACCCAAATTGCCATGTCCAGCAAATGAACTCCCCAGTCTGACATCAATCCTCCGCCATAATCCCAAAAGTGCCTCCAACTTCCGTGAAAGCGGTTTGGATTAAACTCACGCTTTGGAGCCGGACCCAACCAAAAGTCGTAATCCACTCCTTGGGGAACGGGGGTCGCGGGTTTAATTTCATTGCCCAAACCGTAATTGAAGTTTGACCAGATATTGACTTTGCGGATTTTGCCGATGTAGCCACTTTTCACCAAATCCCTAGACTCGATAAATGCCTGTCCTGCCCGCTGCTGCTGTCCCACTTGCATGATCCTGTTGTATTTGCCGGCAGCCTGAGCCATGAGATCACATTCGCCGATGGAATTGGCCATGGGTTTTTCCACATAGACATCCTTTCCGGCTTGACAGGCAGCCACAGCGATAAGGCAATGCCAGTGATCCGGCGTGCCGATGATGACGGCATCAAGGTCTTTTAATTCGAGAAGCTTTCTGAAATCTGTAAATCGCTGGGGTTTCTTTCCTGTTGCAGTTTCCACCTCCCCGATTCGCTTGTCCAGGATGTTTTGATCCACATCGCAGATCGCAACGCAATCCACTTCCGGCAGGGCGATGTGATGACGTAGAATTCCGAAGCCCATATTGTTGCAGCCGATAAGTGCCACCCGAATGCGGGCGCTTGGAGCTATTTTTTGTTTTGCCTGAATTAGAGATGGAGCAAGCCAAAGGCCTCCTGCAATTAAACTTGATTGTTTTAGAAAGGATCTTCGATGAGTCATTTTGGGAGGAAGTCTTGATATGATGGATTTAAGTTAAGGGAAAAATCAAGGAAGGAAAATCAGCTGAAATAAATTAGCTGATGACAATCAGTTTTTTGATAAAAAATTCTGCAAAATGTTTATAACCTATGTAAAAAATGTGGAAATCTTGTGATTTTACCATCTTTAATTTGGGGAAAAATTGTGGAGAAAAAATAGTTTAAAAAATTGGAATCTGTCTGTAAATCAGGCAACTTTAAATCATCAAGTAAGAGATAAAAAGGCCGAAAATAAGATTTCGGACCGTTGTTTGAAAGGTTGAGATCGGGCGCAAAGGGGGATTTTTCTTCGGAGAAATTTCTGAGACGGGTAACCGCAGAAGTGCCAAAAACGATGAGCTGAGTTTGAGTTTCTCTTCGGAGTAATTCAAATTTCCGGGCATGAAGGAAAGGACAAGCAATTGACCTTTTGAGAGAGGCAACTCCAGAAATGCGACAAACGGATTAATCAGTGCTAAAATCCTTCGGGATGATGGCGCATATCATCTGGCACAAAGGAACAACTGCTTAAACGCAGGAGTTTGAGACGGACCACCGCAGAAGTGCATTTAAGATCGGCCCAAGATGGAGTCTTCGGACAAAATCAGGATACTGGGTATGAAGGAGCTTTTCGCAAGAAAGGTTTGAGACGGGCAACCGCAGAAATACAACAAGGTATCTGAAAACTGGGACATGCTCTTCGGAGCTACTTCAGACATTCGGTTTTGACCTGGGCAACTGGGAATAGCCTACTAACTGTAGCTTGAAGTGAATTGAGGACTATGGTTTTCAACTCATTAAACGGGAAGATTTTCGCAAGAATTTCTTCCCGTTTCTGTTTTTAGGCTAGATCATTTTTATCGGGGATCACATTCTCTTCCCCATTGAAACCATTCCTGCGGCGCCTTGGCTACAAATTTCCCTTGAGTAAATTTAATTCGATCAGGAGCATTGGGTTCGCTTGAACTTTTAGATGAAAGAAAAAACTCCAGTTCAAATACTCCGTGGATTTCTTTTTTATCAGAATCATAATGCGTTAACTGGAAATAGCTTTCCCTTAATTCGGAATCCAATAGGTAAACTGTACTTATCGCATCATAACCTATAGTAGTGATGTAGCCGGGTCGTGCAGGTTGACCTACTGTATTTGCGAAATTTGGATCATTTTGAGATGTATTTTTTAGTAATTCTTGAGCTGACTGGATTTCAGTGGTGGGAAGAATAAAACCCAAATCTAATATTCGTTGAAAGTAACCACTCTCGTCATAAGCAGTAAAGCCGAATCCAAGCGGGATAATTGAATTATTAGGGGAACAGGTTATTTGTTTTTGCAAAGAAAAACTTATCGGAGAATTCCATTCTTCTCCGTTAAAAAGCACGGTCATTTCTCCATTAAAGTTCCTCATATCAGGTTCACCGTCCTCTTGATTACAAGAAAGAAAGATGCATACAAGAATTAGAACCAAGTAACCAATTTTCATAAGTGTGTGCTTTTTAAAAGTTCGCTGAAAGGTGAAAAGATTTCTCTAGTTACATTTTTTTTTTTGAAGCAACAATTAAGTTCATCTTGACAAGTAATTGGTCCATTTTTCCGTGGATTTTAAAGAATCATTTCAAAACTTCCATCCGCTCCTTCCAGTCCCTTAAGTATTCTATTCGATATCGATTTACAGTATTTGCTCCTTTTCGATCCTTTTCGATCAGTTCGGGATCTTGCCGATCCAAAAAATAATTATTGTGAGGGGTTTTTATAGAAAAAAAGTGAAGAGGGCTGGTGTTTTGGCTTGTCTTTCCTAATTTCTGAAAAAATTCAAGACTATGCCCATTCGATTGCTGATTATCCTGATTCTCTTTGGAAGTGTATCCTGCAAAAAAGCGGATGAACAATCGTCTGAAAGACTTCCAAATGTGATTTTTATATTGGCTGATGACTTGGGATACGGGGATGTGGGCTTCTTGGGTCAGCAATACACCGAAACTCCAAATATCGATCGACTGGCAGCGGAAGGCCTGTTTTTCTCCCACCATTATGCAGGTTCGACGGTGTGTGCACCCTCCCGATCTGCACTGCTGACTGGTTTGCATACTGGTCATACGCCCATCCGAGGCAATAGCGAAGTTCAGCCAGAGGGACAATTTCCCATGGCGGATACATTGATGACATTGAGTAAGATATTTCGGGAGGCAGGTTATGCTACCGGAGCTTTTGGGAAGTGGGGTTTGGGGATGAATGAAACATCCGGCCATCCTTCCAAGCAGGGCTTCGATACATTTTATGGATATTTATGTCAGCGCTATGCCCATCGCTATTATCCAGCTTACCTCTGGGAAAATCAAGAGAAAGTGGCCCTTCCAGGTAATGATTGGACAAATAAAGTAACCTATGCGCCTGATGTGATTCAAACAAAAACACTCGAATTCATTGATCAGAATCAGTCGAAGCCCTTTTTTCTCTTTATGCCTATCGTGATGCCTCATGCGGAATTGGCTGTGCCGGATGATGAGGTTTTTCAGAAATACCGAAGTAAGTTTGGCGATGAAACACCTCACGTCGGCCCTAAAGGCGGTGATTATGGTCCGGAAATGAATATTCCCGCCTACCAATCCCAACGGTATCCCCATGCCACACATGCCGCTATGGTGGAGCGGATCGATCGGTTCGTGGGAGAAGTTGTGGCCAAAATTGAGGCTTTGGGACTGACTGAAAATACAATGATCATCTTCACCTCTGATAATGGTCCGCACCGTGAAGGTGGTGCTGATCCTGACTTTTTTGACAGCAATGGAATCTTCCGTGGATACAAAAGAGACCTTTACGAGGGGGGAATTCGGGTTCCTACGATCGTCAAATGGCCCGGAAAAGTAAAGACAGGTAGCACATCCAACCATGTTTCAGCTTTTTGGGATTGGCTGCCGACTTTTGCTGACTTGGTAGGGAAAAGCGCACCTGACCAGATTGATGGAATATCCATGTTGTCATCAATTTTGGGTGAAAATGATCAGGCCAAACACGATCATTTATACTGGGAATTCCATGAATTGGGAGGAAGGCAAGCGGTGCAAAAAGATGGATGGAAGCTGGTCAAATACCAAATCAAAGACACTGAAAAAATGACAGTTGAGCTCTTCAACCTTTCAGAAGATTCCGGAGAAACTCAGAATTTATCATCGGAAAAACCTGAGAAGGTAGCGGAACTGGAGGAATTGATCCTGAAAGCGCATCGTCCTAATCCGGTGTTTAGGCTTTTTGAAAACTAAAAAACGGGAATCCGTAGATCCCCGTTCTCCTTACCCAATCATGTTACTTATTACCCTATAAGTATCAGAAAATTACAATCTCGAAAATGCAGCACTATCCTTCTCTGACCTGCTTTAGTCTCACTTCCAATCAAGCAGTACGATTGCCCAATTTTGAGTAGTATCATCAAACTCGTGAATCACATTAAATCCTACCCGCTGATGAGCTTTGAGTGATCGAATGTTGGATAGTGCGATCTCTGTGATGGCAAAATCGTACCGGTCAGAAAAAGTACTTCGATAGATTCCATACATTTTGTCAAAAATCCCCTGACCCCGATAAGCTTTGTCCACGCAGATTTGACCGATGACCATATAGTCATAGGCGGACAGTAATTTTTCTACATAAATCAAACAGTCAAACTGCTCAAACATCGGAACCAAAACTGAAACCAAGTTCTTGGATTCCTTTGTCATGGCCAAAATGTAACCGATTACCTTGTCCCCTTCTTTGGCGACCACATGAGGTTCAAGGTTATGCATCAGTCTGAGTTGATCAAGACTATGTTGGACAGTGACAAATCCCTGTTCTGATTTCTCAGAATCAGAAAGCTCACTCAATAAGTTTATCTTTTGAAGCTCAAGAATTCCCCGAAGCTCAGATTCCGTTTCAGTCAATTTGATTTGAATCATCCAAATGAAAGTAGAAGTGGTTTGGTACCGAAAATACTACGAAATTCTGTTCAAAAACTTCTTCCTGACCATTTATCCCAAGCCTGATGGAATGATTTTGAAATTGCTTAGTTTTAATGCAATCAACCCGAAAGATCTATGAAATTCAACAAATTCTATTTTGGCCTATGGCTGATTCTTTTTGCGCTCTTCGCCTATTGGCAATTTAATGATCCTGATCCTGAAATTTGGGTAAGTATCTATGCGGCAGCGATGATATTCTGTTTATTCGGGATCCGCGGAATTTTCCCGAAAATCCCGCTGACGGTGGTCGTGATTCTATGTGTTTTTGGGGCCATATATATTTTTCCAGGTGGTGTTGGAGATTGGATAGCAGACGAGTGGGTCCAAAAAGACCTGACTATGAAAACACCTCAAATGGAGGAGAATCGTGAGACTTTCGGGCTTTTGACCATTGCTTTGGCATTGAGTCCAGCGTTGTATAAAGCTTGGAAGTAAAATATCTAACCTTTGAGGTTTTTAAAACCTCGAAGTTTTAATCAGTAATACAATGCATAAAATTTCTTAAAACTCACAATATCAAATGTTTCAATCTCTAAGAGGTTTTTTGAACCTTATTTCAACAGTATTTCCCTAAAAAAATCAAACCCTTAAACCTTATGAAGAACCTATTAACATTTCTTGTAGCTATGCTAATCTCTGCAGGCCTGTTTGCCCAGCAGGGTATCAAATCCAAGTATTTTGAAATGCGAATCTATACCGCATCCGAAGGGAAAATGCCTGACCTTATCGCGAGATTTCAAAATCACACCTTGAAGATTCTCAAGAAAAACGGAATTGAAAATGTGGCGTACTTTATTTCTGAAGAAAATCCAGACAAGACCTTGACTTTCATCATCGGCTACCCCGATGCCGCCTCCCGGGATGTACTTTGGAATAAGTTTGCCAATAGTGCTGAATGGCAGACAGTGTTCAAAGCTTCTGAGGCCAATGGCCCATTAGTTCAAAAGGTGGATCAGGTATTTATGGTTTGGGCCAATAATCTGAACGACCACAAGAAGCCTAAGAAGAGTGGTATATTTCAGTTACGAACCTACCATTGCTTTCCCGGTAAAATCGAGAATATCCAAACCAGATTTCGTGATCACACCCGGGATTTATTCGAAAAGCAAGGGCTAAAAAATTACCCGTATTGGATCACGGTGGAAAAAGATGGTGGACAGCCAAAGCTGGTTTATCTCCTTGGTCATGACTCCAAAGAGGCCTTTAATGCAGCTTTTGACCGATTCAGATTAGATCCGGAGTGGGTAAAGGCTCGGGATGCATCAGAAGCTCCTGGTAAAATTGTCGAAAAAGTGGATGCAGTTTTCTATAAAGCACTGCCTTTTTCGCCGATGAAGTAAAATAATTCGGGAGCAAGGAGGTTAGGATGTTTGTTATCCGATATTCGATGTTCAATATTCGGCATTCGAAGTTTCTAAAAATTTATAATTCCCTTTATGTTTCATTGAAAGTTTTTGAACCATAAAAGCCATTCTGAATTGATCAGGGTGGCTTTTTAATTCTGTGGTAATTTTCTTTGGAAATCAACTGAGCCTGTAGCTAATTATAGTGTTTTTACGTTCTTACCGCTGAAACCAAATCATTTCCTGTTTATGAAAAAGTCAATTTGGCTGATCGTGATTTTTCTCATTTTTCAATCCTGTGCCGAGATCATGCAGGCAGACTGCGGGGTAGACAATCCTTTAGAAGATTTGGAATGGCTCAAAGCGGAAACCGAGAATTCAAATAGATCAGGTTTTATTTACCTCGTGCAGGGTAAATACAAGGGACGGACCGTATTTTTCTTCAATGGATGCGATCCTCTTCAGCTGACTATGGCAGCAATTCAGGATTGTCGGGGAGAAATCATCCAAGAAGCCTCAGTGAACGATGTCCGAGATCAGCGAGTGATATGGAAACCTAAAAACTCGGCTTGTAATCTGGATTGAAACCAAAAACTCCTCCCTGATCATTCGGGTTTGCATTTTTTTATGAATTTGTAGCCAATAACCTATCCTGTTCATATCGTTACTGAATCAAAAATTTTATAGCCATGAAAAAGTATCTTTTCTTTTTTATTTGTTCCGCTTTTCTGTTGTCCTGTAATGAAAATGAAGGCCCCACTGTATGCGGAGTGGAAAATCCTGTGGAGGATCTCGCTTGGCTTAAACAGGAAATCGAAACTGCCGGCGTACCAAGCAGTTCGGAATATTCCTACTTGATGCAAGCTACCTACCAAGGAAAGACCGTATTCTTTTTTGGTTTCTGTAATCCTCTTTGGCATTGGGCATTGATTATTAGAGACTGTGAGGGAAATCGGATTGCCGGAGAAATAAGCATATTCGATTTAAGTGATCAAAAGGTAATCTGGAAACCTGCCGATTCGGTCTGCACCTTTGATTAGCCTGTTTTAGGCAAAAAAAGCCAGCTTGAATGATTTCAGGCTGGTTTTTTAAATTAAGGTCTGTGAAGACACAGACCTTGGTAAGTTTATAAATTACTTTGCGTTGAAAGTAATGCCCATCAGGATAAACGTTCCAAGATCTGCACCTTTTGCATCGCTGACAAAATACAATTTGTGCTTTTTGCCATCTGTGGTTCCTGTCAAAGGAATTGAAGTTTGATGCATTCGTATTGGCATGTTTGGAGCCTGCATACCTTCTCCAGGTTTATGAACACCTTGAGCAATTATTTCTCCTGTCGGACTGTCAAGTCGGATTTCAAAGTACACAGGTAATTTGAGTGGTTCCTGTGAAGCTGTCATCAAAGTAATCGACCCGATGCCATTCATATCCACTGCTGGAAAAGCAAATGAACCCTTTTCTTTTGGAACCATCAGCAAAGGGGCAAAATCGAGAATATCCAAACCAGATTTCGAGATCACACCAGAGATTTATTCGAAAAGCAAGGGCTAAAAAATTATCCTTATTGGCTGACCGTAGAAAAAGACGGTGCTCAACCCAAATTGGTATATCTGTTCGGTCATGACAGCAAAGAGGCTTTCAATGCGGCTTTTGACCGATTCAGAGTGGATCCGGATTGGGTTAAAGCAAGAGACGAATCTGAGGCTCCTGGTAAAATTGTTGAAAAAGTGGATGGGGTTTTCTATAAAGCACTGCCTTTTTCGCCGATGAAGTAGGGGAAAGTATTGAAAGATTTGATCAATCTATAATTTGAATATACAGGAGTTGGACTTTGCGCTGACTCCTGTTTTATTTTCAATTATTTTAGGTGAGAGCGCCTTCTTGAATTTCATCGAGAATCTGAGGAGACTTTTGGATAGAAGAAACATTACTTCTAGTTGAGAAAAGATGCTAACCAGATTCGCTTTTTTTGTGGGATCGCTTTACTAGTTGATGCAATACTCAGGAGTTTCGGATCCATTTCTTTGGCATGAACCAACTGAAATAGATCAGCAACAGATAATGTGCTTTCCGGACGTTCCTTAAGCATAAATTTTTGGCCCACTTCTACATACCCTTCTTCCAAGATACTCAGATAAGTACCTCCATATCCATGGGCTATGAATTGTCTGATCACTTGCTGGGTGCCAAATTTTACCCCCAGTTTGTAACAGGGCTCCCGATATTGGGACACTTGTACCAAAGCCTCACCTACCCGATAGATGTCTCCGAGACATACCAGTTTTTCATCAAACCCGGCAAGGGTAAGGTTTTCGCCAAACATCCCCCAATTCCAGTCTAATTCAGGATATAAGTTTTTCCAATAGGGATATTGTTCGGCTGAGAAAACGTAGCAGGCTTTGTAATAGCCCCCATGATTGATCCGATTGGATATTTCATCGCTCATCACATCATTTTTGGTCAGGTAGATGGCTTGGTTTGTCGGGACTTTGTAGATGCCTGTTTTTTCCTCTTTTCCATTCCATAGGAAAGGAGTAGGCTTGCCAATATTAGTCGAGATGATTTCCATAAATGATAAACGAGGGAGTGTGTTTTTTCTTGAATAGATTTCTGAAAACGAAGAATTTATGTAGTAAGTAGAACTAAGACTCAACTATTTAATCAAAAAAGCCATCCCGAAAAATTCAGGATGGCTTTTTTGATTTAAGGATCTTCCAAGATTTACTTTGGATTGAAAGTCATACTTGCCAGAATAAATGTCCCTGCTTCACCTTCGCCGTTTTGCTTTGACACAATGTAAAGCGTATGAAGTTTGCCGTCCGCAGCTCCTGTGATCGCAATATTTACAGGCGTGTAATAAGGGATTGGTTCTCCTTCTACAATTGGTCGCTGTTTGAAAGTGCCTTCACCAACCTTGGTGCCACTTGGACTATCAAGATACACTTCAAAGGAGAAAGTCTGTGCAACCGGGGCAATAGTAGCGGTTATCAACGTAATCGATCCGATACCAGTAAGGTCAATGCTTGGAATCGCAAAGCTTCCCTGACCAGAAGGTACGGTCAGCAGGTTGGCACCATTGTAATTCATTGAGCCAAATCTCACCAATTCCTTGGCTACGCCCATATCCAGATTATTATTGCTCAGAATGTATGAACCCGAACCGGTCAATGGCTTGATGTTTTCTCCTCCTTTGTCGGTATAGGTTGCTGAGATTACAAGGACTCCATTAGGTACAGCGGCTTTTCCCTGAGTTGGATCTACGGATCCTTTTGCAGGTAGTGTTTCTTTCGCTGCGTTTCTAAGTGAAAGGATGTATGTCACCAGTGCATTTGCATCGGATGTCGATAGATCAGGGTTGGCAGGCATCACCGTTTCACCCCAGACACCGCCACCACCAACTTTGATTTTATTCAACAGGTAGGCACGGTCTCTTTCACGGTATTTTTTAGCCAGATCCGCATAAGCCGGACCAATGGAGGCTTCGTTTTCCTTGTGACATGTCTTGCAGGTCAGGGATTGAACCAAGGCTTTGCCGTTCATCGCCTCACTCATGATTTTATGGCCAAGGTCTGCCTGAGCTTTATCCACGCCCTGCAAGTAATCTGCCGAGACAAAAAGCGTGCTTAGGTCAGATGATGCATCGGGATGATCAGCATCCGACACGGACACCGAATAGGCTACTTTTTTTCCGGGGAAATAGAAGGACTTATTGCCTTCGATCTGGATGCTCACCACGGGAGCAATGTTGCCTGAATAAACTGAAACCGGTGCGCTTACACCTGTCAATCCTGCTGGATCAGCAGCCGTTACCCTGATTTCGTATTGTCCCACTCCGTTAAATGTATGCGTCAGGGTAGGTTCAGTTGTGGATTTGGATTCACCATTTCCAAGATCCCAAGTATAGGTAATGGCATCCTTTTCAGGGTCTGAAGCCGTTGCAGTCAATGTCACTGTCAATGGATTACTTCCTGAGGTTTTGTCAACTGAAAGTCCTGTCACTACAGGCGCCCGATTGCCACTATTGAAGTCAATTCTGGACAAGCCGGAGTCAGGGTTTTTACTAAACCAGCCATTTCCATATTCCAAAATGTAAATTTTGCCATCTGGTCCCATTTCCATGTCGATCAGTCCGTTGAATTTGGTGCCTGGCATAAATGCTTCCATTTTGTCAAAATCACCATTCTCTTTCATTGTTACTGCTTTGATCCAACCTCTGATCCAATCATAGATAAAAAGCTTGCCGTCATAATAATCCGGGAATCTGGTTTTGGAAGGATACAGATCAGAATAGTAAACCGGACCTGCCATTGCATTTCTTCCGCCGGTCCCTAACTGTGGGAAATCAGGAGAAGCACCATAAGGATACCAAATAAATGCCGGCTGTACCGCGGGCAGTTCCTTCAGTCCGGTGTTGTTTGGTGAATTATTAACAGGTTTGGCGGCATCAAAAACAACACCTGTTTGAGCTATCTCGTAATTGAATTCACGATACATGTAATTATTGCCAATGGAGTAGGGCCATCCGAAGTTTCCGGCTTTTCTTGCTTGATTCACTTCATCATATCCTCTTGGTCCTTTTACGTCGAGGGAATCATTGCTCGCATCAGGTCCCACCTCACCCCAATAAAGGAAGCCGGTTTTTTGATCTATTGCGATTCGATATGGGTTTCTGTTACCCTGAACATAGATTTCGGGGCGAGTTCCTTCAGTTCCTTCAGGATATAAGTTTCCTGCCGGGATCGTGTAAGATCCATCTTCGGCTACTTTGATTCTGAGGATTTTACCTCTCAGGTCATTGGAGTTGCCGGAGCTTCTGCGTGCATCCCATTGCTTGTTTCCCTCTCGTCCGTCCAGTGGAGCGTAAGAGTTCAAGGTAGTTGGGGTGTTAGGCTGATTGAATGGGGTTGAATTGTCACCCGTAGAGAGGAAAAGGTTTCCGTCTTTGTCGAAGGCAATGGATCCACCGGTGTGGCAGCAAATATCCCGTTGAGAATAAAGCTCCAAAATCACTTTTTCTGAAGCCATATCCCACACACCGTTTTTGAACACGAATCTGGAAAGACGGTTTATTTCTTTGTCTCCGGTAGGAGCATAGAAGGCAAATACGAAGTTATTTTTTGCATAGTTCGGGTCTTTTTGTATCCCCATTAATCCTTCTTCGGCATTGACACCTTTTACTTCTGTTTTCCAGTAGACGTCGAGCTTGGCCACTTCTTTCAACTCCTGTGTCTCATTGTCAAAAAGCAGTATTTCACCTCTTCGCTGTGCAATCAGAATGTCCAAATCCGGAAGGATTGTCATCTCAGTCGGCTCGGTGAATTCTCCAAGTGAAAGATTGGTTTTCGTAAATCTGTTTTCTTCAGGCACCCGCTTGGACTTTGCTTTCGAATAATCCAATTGGTTGTTGTCACCGATTGCATATTGGATGCCACCCAAAAGGTGTTTCAAAAAGTCAGCTTCCTCAAAAGATTCCTTGGTATGCCCACCACCGGTGTAGTAAGCTCTGCCTCCATCAAAATCATGATACCAAGCAATAGGGTGCTCTCCCATGTCAAGACCTCCCTGATAGGAGGTTTCATCCAACATCAGGAGTTTTTTGGTGTCAGGGTTTACTTGCTTGTAGCTGTACCACTCGTCCGTTCTTTCCCAGCTTTCCGGCAAAAAGTCAACAGAAGGATGCTTTTCGCCGGTTTTCGTGATTTTTCCCGGCTGTACATTCGGATGCGGGTCGTTGATTCCAGGATGGTCTGAAAAATACCCACCTACCAGTCGGTTGTACCATCCCCACTCGTATTCGGTATCGGCGGCGGCGTGGATTCCAAGAAATCCACCACCGGACTGGATGTAGCGCTCAAAATCAGCTTCCTGATAGTTATTGAGTACATCGCCTGTGGTACTGAGGAAAATCACAGCGGCATATTGTGCTAAATTTTCCTCGTTGATGTTTTCTGCGTTTTTGGTGGTGTCGACCTGAAAGCCATTTTCGGCACCGAGCTTTTGTATGGCAGCGATTCCGGCAGGGATAGATTCATGGTAGAATCCTGCTGTCTTGCTGAAAATCAGGATTTTTGGATCGCCTTCACGCTTTTTGCTGCAGCCGGTTAATCCAAGGACAAGTACTCCAATGAAAAAGAGTAGACTACGTAGGTTTTTGGGTAAATGCATAGGGTTTGAAATTTTGGGGAAATTAGGGAAATTCCGTATTAAGTGGGCTAAACGCTTGAAAATAGGCCTCTCTAATAGACCAACGGTACAATTCTATCGACGAAATCCATTAGAGATTAAACCAGTTGGGCGCCTGATCCAATTTTCACAGGAATGAATCCTGGAGAAATTCCGAACTGCTTAACATAGGAGCTTTTGATTTGGTCCTGAAACGATTCGGTTTCTGATTTTTGTACTAGATTGATGGTGCAACCACCAAAGCCTCCACCCATCATTCGGGACCCTAAAACTCCCTTAAGCTTCCATGATTCCTCGGCAAGGAAATCCAGCTCGGGACAGCTAACTTCAAAGTCCCTGCTTAAACTCTGATGAGATGCCTTCAGGAGGCTTCCGAATTTTTCCAAATCACCTGATTTTAATGCATTTGCTGCCTCATGTACGCGATGACACTCCGTGATGACATGTTTGGCTTTGGGGAAAAGCGCAGGAGAGAGTAACCTTTCAACTTTTGGCAAATCAAAAACGGAAAGATCTCTCAGTGTTTTAATATCTGGGAATGCCGATTGAACAAATTTCACGCTTTCCTCACAGGAAGCTCTTCTATCGTTGTAGGCTGAGTCGGCGAGTGAGTGCTTTACTTTGGAATTGATGAGAATCAGGGAAAAATCACCCAAGGCTACCGGGATTTCTTCATGTGTGTTTGACCTGCAATCGAGTAACAATGCTTTGTCTTTTACTCCAAAGGCAGAGGCATAAGGATCCATAATTCCGCAGTTGACTCCCGCATAGAGGTGCTCGGACTTTTGGGCATAGAGCGCAATGTTTTTCTTTGGAATCTGAAAATCAAAAAGTCCGGAGATCGCCGTTCCGATTGCTACAGACAAGGCGGCAGAAGAAGAAAGTCCTGATCCAACAGGGATATCTCCACCAATCACCATATCAAAACCCGTGACGGAATAGCCTGCTTGCTTAAGCAAGGCGCACATACCCATGGCGTAGGTTGCCCAGTGGCCTTTTTTAGGGGAAATAAAATCCAGCTCGAAGGTGAATTCCTGATTGAAATCCATAGAATATATGCGGCAGGCATTCAATTCGTTTTTTTGTATCCCAACCCAGATTCCCTGATTCACAGCTGCGGGAAAAACAAATCCTTCCTGATAGTCTGTGTGTTCGCCGATTAGATTGATTCTGCCCGGAGCAAAGGCAAGAATTGGAGTGCTGGAAAAGTGGGAGAGGAAAGCTTGGGTGAGGGTTTGGCGCATGGGTATTGAGTTATTGGTTATTTGTAGGTAGTCACGAATCGACTGGTCAACACAAATAACTAATAACCAGTCACTTTTTTGCTTCAAAATGCTGCGAGGACTTCCTTGGTACCAATGTCGTTTCTAAAACAATAGAAATAGGGTCTTCGGAGGCCAATCCGTCAAGTTGATCCAGGAGGTGAGTCACAGCCAATTTACCCATTTCGTAACCCGGTTGGGAGACAGTGGTCAATGGTGGCTCGACAACTGCTGAAGTTGGATTGTTGGTAAAGCCAGCCAAAGCCATGTCCTCAGGGATTTTGATTCCCATGGATTTCCATTGAGTCAAAACATCCACGGCCACAGGGTCTATCATACAGAATACTGCATCAGGCCGTGGTTTCATTTCAGAAATTTCTTTGGCTATCCGCACATTGTCCTCCAATGTCAAATCTGATATTTTAATTAGGTACGGGTCTTCCTGAATTTCATATTCGGCGAGCGCTTTTAGATAGCCCTCTTTTCTTTTTTTAGAAATGTACATGTCCTCAGGCCCGGACACATATACAATCCTTCTGTTATTTCCTTCCAGAAGGTGATGTGTGACCTGATAAGCTCCTCCGGCGTCATTGAAGGTGACTTTTGAAACTGGAATATCTTCGTGGACTCTGTCAAATAGGACAAAATTAATTTCCCGGTTGTAGAGTTCATGAAGATGGTCAAACTGATTGGTTTCCCGGCTCAGAGATATCAACAGCCCATCCACCTGGCTTGAAACCAAAGCGCGAATATTCGCTTTTTCCTGATCCAAAGATTCATTGGACTGGCAGATCATGACATTGTATCCACGCTTGTTGGCAAAATCCTGAATACCGCTGATACAGGATGCGAAAAAGTGAGAGGTGATCTCGGGAACAATCACTCCCAAGGTCTTTGAACGGCTGATCCGGAGACTTTGCGCCAGCAAATTAGGCTGGTAATTCATCTCCTTGGCCATTTCCACGATCTTTCGTTTGGTTTCAGGATGTAATTCCGGAGAATCCTTAAGCGCTCTTGAAATCGTCGAAACAGACACGCCAAGTTTCTTGGCGATCTCCTTCATCGTAATCTGATGACCTCTTTTCATGTTGGACCTTTTCCTAATCTGTAATCTGCAATCGTCTGCACAGGCACAAATTGCAAAAAACTTTATAAAAAATGCTATTCCTGATAAACTGTAAATAAAACTGTCTCTCCGACAGCCCTTAAAGATCTGACATCGATCAAGTCCATATTGTCCCTGTGGGTGTGGTGATAGTGACCAAAGCCATAATCCGGAGAAAACTCAATGATAACAATCATTGGAATTCCTCCCCATTCATTGACAAATACATGATCATCAATAATCGGAGGTGCATCTTTTTGGATAAAGAAATCAGAATGCCCGAGCTTGGCTGCATGCCCCCAAACTTTGGAAAGAATCCCCGAAGCATACTGTCTTGAATATCCCTCACGATAGAATTTGGCATTTTTTGCCCCTACGAGATCGACCAAAATCCCATAATAAGCGGAGTAATTGGGCACATGCTTGTTTTTGGACCAATACTGCGAACCATGACACCACCAAAATTCCTGCGTGGTATTTCTGGTTTTGGCACCTTCCGGTTCGCCATCGTCTTCTCCGTCAAAGAAAATAATGTCAATTCCCACATCGGGTTTCAATTCCTGAGTAGCGATCGTTCTTGCGATTTCTATCAAAACCCCAACTCCGGAACCGCCGTCATTGGCACCATCGATGGGTTCGTTTAGCCTTTCGGTGTCTTTATCGGCTATTCTACGGGTGTCCCAATGTGCCGCTAAGAGGATTCTTTTGGTTGCGGCTGGGTTATAAGAAGCGATGATATTTGTCAGGTCCCAATTCAATCCATCATAGGTTTTGATTTGGAATTCTTGGGTTTGGACACTCCAACCATAGCTTTTGAGCTTGGAAATTATCCAGTTTTTAGTGGCTGCGTGCCCTTTTGTGCCAGGAACCCGCGGTCCGAAATCTACCTGTTTTTGGACAAAAGCATAGGCTGAATCCGCATTGAAAGTAGGGTAGGGTCTGGTGATTATTCCCTCAACGGCTGTTTCGGTGGTCTTTTCCCCGTTACAAGCCCAGCCAAAAACCAGTAATCCAATCAACCAAAATCTATTCTTCATATGCCCAATCAATTTTATCTTTCATATCCTTCACCACAAATCCCATACGCTTGAGACCTGCACGGATTTCATCCACTTTGGTGTAATCTCTTGCAGTTTTTGCCTCTCCATATAGCTTTAAAAGCAGGTCAAGCATCGGGGCTTGCACATCACTTTTCTCCTCAATCAATCCCAGAATGTCCACCACGAAAGTCTCGAAGGTCTCTTTCATTTTGGAAAACACTTCTTCGCCCAAAGCAGCTGATTGAAGCTGTCCGGTGAAGATGGAGTTGATTTTCTTCAATAGATTAAACAAATGGCCAATGGCCTGAGCTGTATTAAAATCATCGTCCATCGCACGGTAAGCGGCTGCAATGCTCTGCTCCACCTGGTTGATCTGTTCTTGATCCAGTTCGATTTCCGGATTCGAGGTGAATTCAATCGCTTTTGCGATTCGAAGACCGTTGATGATCTTTTTGTATCCTTTTTGCGCAGCTTTCAATGCCTCGTTTGAAAAGTCCAGGGTAGATCGATAATGTGCCGTCAACATAAAGTAACGGATGGTCATGGGGCTGTATGCCTGCTCCAGAAGCTTGTGATTGCCGGTGAAAAGCTCCTGCAGGTTGATGAAATTACCCAATGACTTGCCCATCTTCTGTCCGTTGATGGTGATCATGTTGTTGTGAATCCAATACTTGGCCGGATCGTGATGATTGCTGGCATTTCCCTGTGCAATCTCGCATTCGTGGTGCGGAAACATCAGATCCATTCCACCTCCATGAATGTCAAATTGCGTCCCTAGATATTTAGAACTCATGGCAGTACACTCCAGATGCCAACCCGGAAAACCAAGGCCCCAAGGGGATTCCCATTTCATCAGGTGCTCCGGAGAAGCATATTTCCAAAGTGCAAAATCCACCGCATTTCGCTTTTCTCCCTGCCCATCCAGATCCCGACTCCCACTCATGAGTTCATCCAGAATTCGACCGGAAAGCTTACCATATTGATAAGTATTGTTGTATTTCAAGACATCGAAATAGACCGAACCATTGACTTCATAGGCCAAGCCTTCCTTTAGAATCGCTTCAACCAAAGCGATCTGTTCCGGAATATGCCCGGTTGCACGAGGTTCAATGCTTGGCTTCCACGTATTGAGCAAGGCCATGTCCCGATGATAGGTGTCTGTGTATTGCTGCGCCACTTCCATGGGTTCCAGCTTTTCGAGTCTGGCTTTTTTTGCTATTTTATCCTCTCCCTCGTCAGCATCTCCCTGCAAGTGCCCTACATCGGTGATATTTCTAACATATCTCACTCGATAACCAAGGTGAGTCAAATAGCGATTGACGGTGTCAAAAGTAACGGCTGGTCGCCCATGTCCAAGGTGGGCATCACCGTAAACCGTTGGTCCGCAGACATACATTCCTACAAAGGGAGGGCTGAGTGGTGTAAAATCTTCCTTTTGACGGGAAAGGGTGTTATATAGCTTGAGCTGATGTGATTTCATAGGATGTACGAAGTACGAAGTACAAAGTACCATGTACGGGATTTATCCGGTTTTGATTTGCGGTGCAAAATAGGGGATTTAGGTGGGGAAAAGAAAGGGAATTAAGAACCTTTGAGGTTTTATAAAACTCGATGGTTTAGAAATCTGGGCAAATTGGAATCAGAGATTTTTTTGATTTTAATTCTGAACTCGAAAATGAAATTTGATTATCAACTATTTTTTAGTTAATCGAAAAGACAAACAACATCTAGTCCTATGATTTCGAATTTTGTTTTCCTCGCCGGTTTGCTATCTGTTTTAAATTCTATTTTCCCCAATCAACTTGATGAACGATTAATTGGGACTTGGATTATGGTTAAACGCGAAAAGGATTCCACACCTTTTGCTGACGATTCGATTCAAAATGTATTCACCTACACCTATGCAAAAAATGGTGACTATATTTTTGATATCAGGTTGGTTAGGAAAATGGCCCAATTGATTTTAAAATCTCCAAATATTTATCTTTTGGGATATTTTCAAATTCACTTTTATCAAAAATATGAATCAAATAGATTTCATTTTTTGGACTCAAAAAATAGTAAATGATTCTAGCTCCTCCAGATTTACCTTTCTTTTTGCTTTCAATCAAAAGTCGAATTTTAAACAGATTAGAACCTAGAGCTATGCCAATTTTATAATCGAGTTCTAACTTTTGAATAAGCTTAAGCAAATCATCTTTCAAGGAGGGATACTTCTTAAAAAGCCGTTTGAAATACTTTTTAAAATCGGCAGTTAAAATTACCTCATAGTTCATTTAAAAAATCCTTGGCACGTTCTTTTTTGACTTTTCCTTCATGAATCTGTTTGACTTGCGAAAGGCTGGATTCTATTTCATTTAGGAATTCAACAAAATCTTCTTTTTCCACCAACTCAAATTCAATTCCCTCTTTGTTTAGAAATTCGGAAATGGATTGTATTTGCTTTTTGTTTTTTGGATAGGCTTTGATTCTTATGGCTTCCATGATTTCAAGATTGAATTTGAATTTACTCGATCCATTCAATTAAAGCAATAAAGGGTGTTATTTTAGATTTGGTAAGAACAGCTGCTATTCTTTTGCAGTTTCGGTTCGTTTTGGTTGGAACCCAAAAACCAAAAAACCTCCGATCCCAATCGAACCGGAGGTCTTGATACTATAATCTTGATACTTGATACTTCAAATCAATGCTTAAAATGTCTCACTCCAGTCATCACCATCGACATGCCATGCGCATCACAGAAAGCGATACTGTCCTGATCTTTGATTGACCCACCCGGCTGTACGACAGCCGTGATTCCTGCTTCGTGGGCAATCTCTACGCAATCCGGAAAAGGAAAAAAGGCATCCGATGCCATCACAGCACCTTTTAGCTCAAATCCAAATTCCTTTGCCTTGGTGATTGCTTGGCGCAAGGCATCCACACGGGAAGTCTGTCCCACACCGCTGGAGAAAAGCTGCGTGTCATTGCTCAGGATAATCGTATTGGACTTGGTGTGCTTGCAGACTTTTGCTGCAAAAACCAAAGCATCCAATTCTGTATCCGTAGGGGCAACTTGAGTGACTACTTTGAAATCGGCTTTGGTTTCGGTAGCCAAGTCCTTATCCTGCTCGATGATGCCATTGAGCAAAGTCTTGATCATTTTGGTACCGGGCAAAGCCATTTTCTGTCTCAAAAGGATTCTGTTTTTCTTTCCTTTCAATACGGATAAAGCGTCCTCAGTAAATTGAGGAGCGATCAGTACCTCAAAAAACAACGAGTGCATTTCCTCAGCCGCAGCTTTATCCACAGTTTGATTGGTTACCAAAACTCCACCAAAAGCAGAAGTCGTGTCAGCTTCGAAAGCCTTTTTGTAAGCTTCCTGCACCGTTGGTGCCAAAGCTACCCCACAGGCATTGGTGTGTTTGAGAATGGCAAAAGCAGTCTCACCTTCAAACTCAGCAATTAAGTTTACCGCAGCATCGACATCCACAAGGTTGTTGTAGGAAAGTTCCTTGCCGTTCAGTTGGTCAAAAAGTGCTTCCATGTCCCCGTAGAAATGTGCTGCTTGATGCGGGTTTTCGCCATAGCGAAGTGATTTGGCTTTCGTTTCGGATATTTTCAGGGCTGGGATATTTTCAGTTTGATTGAAATAGTTGAAAATATGGGTGTCATAATTGGATGAAACCTGAAATGCCTGTGCAGCGAAGTATCTACGATCTTCGATTGTTGTTCCCCCGTCTTGCTCGGAAAGTTTTGCTTCAAGTTCACCGTACTGCGCTTTGGAAGCGATGATGATTACATCTTTAAAGTTTTTTGCAGCGGCTCGGATTAAAGAAATACCTCCTATGTCGATTTTTTCTATGATTTCAGCCTCTTCAGCTCCTGAAGCCACAGTCTCCTCAAATGGATACAAATCCACTATGACCAAATCGATGGCAGGAATATCATATTCTATGGCCTGGTCAAGGTCACCATCATGGTCACGTCTTTGTAAAATCCCACCAAATATTTTAGGATGAAGTGTTTTTACTCTTCCTCCGAAAATAGAAGGATAGCTGGTCAGCTCCTCAACGGGTATGACCTCAGCGCCTTGTTCCTCAATGAACTTTTGCGTCCCGCCGGTAGAGTAGATTTTAACTCCGTGTTGTTTGAGGAGTGCGACAATGGGTTCGAGGTTGTCTTTGTAATAAACTGAAAGTAGGGCAGATTGTATTTTTTTGATTGCCATTTGGGAATGGATTTGGATGAAATCGATGGAAGTCCCAAAGGTAGGAAAAAAGGGGAGGCGGCGAAAAGTAGGATTTATGATTAACGAAATACAAGTTTTAGAGGAACCTTTAAGGTTTTAAAAACATCGAAGATTTGAGGGAAATGACTGGATAATATCCTATACAGAATGTAGAACAGCGAATGATAAATGTCGAAATTTTGGAAATCAAATTAAGCTGTCGATCACCTCAGCAAAATACCGATGCTCCAAAGTGTGAACTTTTTGGGCGATGGACTCTGGAGTGTCTTCTGGTGTCAGGGGTGTGGCCGCTTGAAAAATAACTTTTCCCTCGTCGTAGTGCTCATTGACCAAGTGAATAGTAATGCCGGTTTGGGTGTCTCCGGCAGCTTTTACTGCTTCGTGAACGTGGTGTCCATACATTCCTTTTCCCCCATAGTTTGGAAGTAAAGCCGGGTGGATATTGATCATCCGCTCTGGGAAAGCCCGGATCAACTCAGCAGGGATTTTCAGTAGAAAACCTGCCAAAATCACCCAGTCGATCTTTTCGGCCTGAAGTTTTTCAAGCAATTTTCCTGCATCCATTTCCTTCCGGGTGAAAGTATAGGTGGGGACTCCGAACTTTTTTGCCCGCTCAAGCACAAAAGCATCGGTTTTGTTGGAGGCAACCAAGGCGATCGCTGCTTTGTCGGAATTTTGAAAGTGCTCCATGATTTTTTCGGCATTGGAGCCGCTGCCTGAGGCAAGGATGGCGAGTCTTGTCACTTAGATGAGAGACGTTAGATTTTAGATATAAGATAGCAAGTTAGTCATGGATTAAACTTGTGTCAAAGTTTATGAGAGATTTCAAAATGAAGCTCACAGATAATTTGAATAGGCACTGGATTTCATAGATGTGCTTATCCGTGCAATCTGTGAGAAATAAATTAGTCAATTCAAGTTTAAGCTTTCGTCTCTTGTCTCTTGGTTCTTGCTTCTTGCCTCTCTTTTCTTGATACTAAAATCTTGATACTTAAGTCTAATGCCTACTCTTCCCCTCCCTGTAGATCATAATTCACCATCCAGCCGATTCCAAATTTGTCTTCGAAGCTGCCGAAATAGGCTCCCCAAAAGGTTTTTTGATAGTCCATTTCTACTTTCCCTCCTTCAGCCAGACCCGAGAAAATACGCACGCCTTCAGCTTTGGAATCAGCGTTGATTGAGATGTAGTTGTGATTTCCTTTGATCCATACATGCCCCATGCTTGGACTGGTATCGCTTGCCATGATTTTCAGCCCCTCAGAGAGCTTGAGGCTGATATGCATCACGCGCATTTTTTCTTCCTCGGGAATCTCCATGCCTGGCGCCTCACCAAAATAGCTGATTCCCCCCTCGAATTCTCCACCGAGGATTGATTGATAAAAAGTCATGGCTTCTTCGGCCTGGCCATCAAAGTTGAGATAAGGATAGATGTTCATAGTTTATGGGTTTTGAATGGAAGACTAATTTACGGATGGGTTTCAATCTTTCTAGTAAAACGGGAATCAACTTTGAAGCTCAGAATCGCCAGGATAAGCCCAATAGCGGCAGTGGAAAAGGCTATGGTAAGGTTTTGGAAAGAAATGGGTACGGATATCAATTGAAGCGACCAACCTGCAAGCCAAACCAGGTGGCCTTGCCGGGATTTTTCCTTCCGGGTATTGAGATTGCCACCGTTTTTTCCCTCATCTACCAAAGGCCCAAAAAAGTCACGGTATTGCCAAAGAATGTACAAATTCATAAGTAAAAGCACGGCGAGAACATAGGGTGTTCCAGCCCAATTTTGAGAGACGGTTACCATCAGAATATTCAGAATCATTGGAATCATCATGATGCTTCCCAAGAGTTTGAATCTTGTACTCAGTAGCATAAATCCGATGGTGATTTGACTGACAGCAATGAATTCGGCAAATAGTCCCAATTCATATTCCTGTAGCCGCTCGACTAGCCAAGGAGGCCCAATCCACCCGATAAATTGATGGCCTGCATAGAGTTTGACCATGCCGGCACCCCAAAAGGTGAAACCGAGAAAAATGGAAGTCAACTGAGGAAATATTTTTTTCATAGGATTGTAATTTTTTCTTGAAAGCCATACCTGCCTGCCAAAGGGCAGGGAATCTCGTTTGAGAGGTAAGCAACCCCTTGTGTGACTTTTAGTCGGGGCATTCTGCCGAATGGCAGGCTCGATTTCATTGGAAGAATGGTTTGATGGGTTGAAGTGCGAAAAATCTATAGAAAGTAATGCCTGAATTTTGCAAAAGTTACAAACTTCTGATTCTTTCGGTTGAATATTCAAATCCAAAATTGATACAATGCCCACTTTCTCTTTATTTTGGTCGTCGTAAAACCTTTTTTGAAAAGATACTATGTCAGCAAGTCAACTTGGAGTAGGAAGTCGAATTGGTCACCCAAAATTTGGAACCGGGGTTATTGTCTCCGTCGATGAGACCTTTTATAAAATATACTTTTCTTCTTTGGAAGAAGTAAAGACGCTCGCAAGAGATTACGAAGGATTTACCGTAGAGGAAGCCAAGGTGCCTGACTTCCCGATGCTCACGATGAAGGATGTGGAACGGGCTATTCGGGAAGCTTTGATTGCGACTTCGGAACGCGCCCCGCTAGTCCCACTTGGAGGGAAATGGATGGGCGGAACTTTAGTCATCGAACCATCAGACAAAACTTTACAGACTAAGGAGATTCCTGTTGAAACTTTCTTTCGAAAAATCGTCATGGTGCGGGAAAAACTCCGTGTTCTGGAGCAAAACATTAACAATCATCCCAAACTTGATGATGAAGATCGTGTCAACTTACAGCAATACATCACCCGATGCTATGGTTCGCTGACTACGTTCAACGTGCTCTTTGCCTACAAGGAGGATCAATTTAAAGGAAGCGGAAAAGATTAGAACTGGCAGGCATAACCAGAAGGAATGCTGGATATTTGTCAAAAAAAATGAGATCAATACGATCTCATTTTGAATTTCTTTTTAAGCTCATTGACCGAGTTTTTGAAGCTCGAGTCGGTTTCAAACATATCATTTACCGTCTGAACGGCATGGATGACTGTACTGTGATCACGTCCACCAAAGTGATAGCCAATCGATTTGAGTGAATGGTTTGTGAATTCTTTTGAAAAATACATGGCTACCTGACGTGCAATCACTATTTCCTTCTTACGTGTTTTGGCTTTGAGGTCATCAAGATGAATGCCGAAATATTCGGAAACTGACTTTTGGATAAAGTCAATTCCTACTTCTGTTTCAATATCTTTAATGAAGTTTTTGATCACAGTTTTTGCCAGTTCCAGGCTGATTTCAACCCGGTTGAGTGAAGCATGTGCAATCAGGGAAATTAAAATCCCCTCCAATTCACGGACATTGGTGTCTACCGAATAAGCTAAATATTCCACCACTTCGTCCGGGATGAAAATCCCCTCAGACTGCATTTTGCGTCGAATGATAGCCACGCGGGTCTCGAAATCAGGCATTTGCAAATCCGCAGTCAGCCCCCACTTAAATCGGGAAAGTAATCGCTCTTCCAAGCCTTTCAGATCTCTGGGAGGACAATCTGAAGTCATGATGATCTGCTTCTTATTCTGATGGAGGTGATTGAAAATGTGGAAAAACATCTCCTGTGTACGGTCCTTCCCAGCCAAGAACTGAATGTCATCGATGATCAGCACATCCACCTGCATGTAAAAATTGGTAAAGCTTTTCACATTGCCATCCTTGATGGAATCCATGAACTGGTTCACGAATTTTTCCGAAGAAACATAAAGCACAAACTTGTCTTCTGGGCCGTTTTTGATCTCGTTTCCAATAGCCTGAACCAAGTGGGTTTTTCCCAACCCAACTCCACCATAGACCATCAAGGGGTTGAAGGATGTAATTCCCGGCTTAGTAGCCACCGCAAAGCCCGCAGATCTGGCAAGTCGGTTGCAATCGCCTTCAATGTAAGTGCTGAAAGAGTAAGTGGGGTTCAGATTGCTTTGGGTAAGCATGTCTGCATTCAGGGATTGCATTTCAAAAGGAGTCCTTACCTCAGCCTGCGGATTCGGCTTTTTGCCCGAGGTATTACCCTGCGGGAAAGAAACCACATAGGGTTGATTATTAGAATTTCCTTTGTCCACCACTACTGCATATTCCAAACGTCCATTTTGGCCGAGCGTACTTTTGATGGCAAGCTTGAGGACTTGTACATAGTTATCCTCCAGCCATTCGTAGAAAAATTGACTTGGAACTTGAATTGTCAAGCTGGAACCTTCCAATTTGACTGGATTGATTGGTTTAAACCAAGTCGAAAAGCTCTGCTCGTTTACGTGTTGTTCTATCACACGCAAACACTCATTCCATACGGCGCTAGCTTCCAAACTCATTTAGAAAAGTATTAGATTGTATTCTTGGATTTCCCGGCGATTGCAAGGGGTTCAAATTTGTGGAAAATTAACTTAAATAAAAAATCGAATTGGGCTTGAAAAAATCAATTTTTGTAGATTTTTTCCAAGCCTCAGATTTATATTTTGTTTGCGGGTTAAAATTGACACTTTCACAAATCCAAGTTTGAATTTTTGATATTTTTCTATTGTGTAAATAGTGAAAGCATTTTTTTTAACTCTATTAATTGACAGTTAGGCATTTAGAATTTTAGGCCTACGATTCTCTTTACTTATGCATTTCTTTCTGGCAATTCACTCATCATTCCTTATTTTTGAACTTGTCCTAAATCAGGAATTGACCCAACCCAAATATGACCCAAGCTCTTTTTTACGACTTTCCTCCCGCAAGCAAAGAAGCTTGGAAAAATCAGGCTGCCAAAGATTTGGGAGGGCAGGATTTTGATCAAGCCTTGAAATCCCTGCTTTGGGAGAAAATACAAATTCAACCTTTCTATACTCGGGAGGATGTATTGGATCTCCCAAGATTGCCTGAAAACAGCTTTGAAGACAAACCGTTTTTACAGGATTTTTCTGCCAGGTCCTGGTCCAATTTTTTAGCTGTTTATCCAAGTACACCGATTCAGGAAATTATGGATTTCCTTGAAAATGGAGGAGAAGGGTTGGTTTTGCATTTGAAGGGAGATGAAAACCTAAATGAGCTTTTGAAAGATGTGATTCCGGATTACATCAGTATCATGTTAAAACCCCTTGGCGATCCAGCCCAAGTTTTAGAGCACTTTATGACTTGGGTACATGAGATGGGGGTGGAGGAATCTGGGCTTACCGGGGGCTTGCTTTGGTCACCCATGGACATGCTTTTTGAGCAAGGTAAAAGTTGGGAAGAGGCTATCTCAGCTTTTAGAAGAGTTTTTTCTTGTTTTCCCAATGAGCGCTGTTTTCATGCATGTATGTTCAATTTTAGCAGATATGCCGAAGCCGGTGCCTCTGGTCTGGATGAGTTGATTTTTGGATTCGGAGAAATCATAGAGCTCATCGACAAATCGGGGATTGACCCAATAACTATTTTCGAAAAAAGCGGATTTTACACTTCGGTTGGGGATTTACATTTTCCCGAAATCGCCAAACTGAAAGCAATTCGGTTTTTTTACGCCGAGCTTGCCTTGCAATATAATGTCGGATTGAGATTGGAGGATACCTGTGTTTTTGCGCAAACTTCCGGTTGGTCCAAATCTACGCTCGATTCAAATACAAATCTTATTCGGCAAACCTATGAAGCAATGGCTTCAATTTTAGGCGGAGCAAATGGTCTGTGGGTGCGGCCTATTTCCGGACAAAAAGCCACTGAATTGGAGCTTCGTGTCGCCAGAAATGTTTCATTTATTTTAAATTATGAATCGTATTTCGGCAAGGTTGGTGATCCTGCCGCAGGATCTTATTACTTGGACACGCTGATAACTCAACTCATAAATGAAGTGAAAAGCGGGCTTCAGGAATTAGAAAAAAATGGAGGCTGGCTTGTTGCTTTTGAGTCCGGAATGCTTCACAAAAAAGTCAGAGAACATCGACAGAAACAACAAAATTCGATCCTTTCCGGGGAGATTTCCAAGATTGGAGTAAACAAATATCCCGCCTCAGATTACTTGAAAAATAACCTGGAATTTTCTCCGATTTTGGAGAAAGAATATGAATTGAAGCCAAGCCGGGCTTCTTATTTGGTGGAACTTCAAAACCAGACTGGAGCATGAGACCTGACTTTGACAATTGGAAGAAAAGGAAACAGACTTCTCCTGACGAAGAGGTTTCCTCTGTTTGGGAGTCGCCGGAGCAGATTTCGATCCCGGATCGGTTTGATACTCAAAATATATGCTTGATTCCTCATTTAGAATTTGTAGCTGGAATCCCCCCATTTCTCCGAGGACCCTACAGCACGATGTATGTTCAGCGCCCTTGGACGATCCGTCAGTATGCAGGCTTTTCCACCGCTGAGGAATCGAACTCCTTCTACCGGAAAAATCTTGCAGGAGGGCAAAAAGGACTTTCTGTTGCCTTTGATTTGGCAACTCATCGTGGCTATGATTCTGACCACCCTCGTGTTCAGGGTGATGTAGGCAAAGCCGGAGTTGCGATTGATACCGTGGAAGACATGAAACTTCTTTTTGACCAGATTCCACTGGACCAAATGTCAGTTTCTATGACGATGAATGGCGCTGTGATTCCGATTTTGGCATTTTTCATTGTAGCGGCCGAAGAACAGGGAGTTATGCCTGCACAACTTTCCGGCACGATTCAGAATGATATTCTGAAGGAGTTTATGGTACGAAATACCTACATCTATCCACCGCAGCCCAGCATGAAGTTGATTGCGGATATTTTTGAGTTCACTTCCCAAAAGATGCCTAAATTCAATTCGATCTCAATCTCAGGCTACCACATGCAGGAGGCAGGGGCGACAGCGGATTTGGAGTTGGCCTTCACGCTTGCCGACGGTTTGGAATACCTCAGAACAGGAATTAAAGCGGGATTGGATATTGATGATTTTGCACCAAGGCTTTCTTTCTTTTGGGCAATAGGCATGAATTACTTTATGGAGATTGCCAAGCTGCGAGCAGGTCGCCTTATTTGGGCGAAGATTGTGAAGCAGTTTAATCCCAAAGACCCAAAATCACTCGCGCTGCGAACGCATTGTCAGACTTCGGGATGGTCCCTGACTGAGCAGGATCCATTTAATAATGTGACCCGAACAGCCATAGAAGCTTTGGCCGCTGTCATGGGACATACCCAGTCGCTGCACACCAATTCCTTGGATGAAGCAATCGCTTTGCCCACTGATTTCTCTGCAAGAATCGCGAGGAATACACAATTGGTTTTACAAGAGGAAACGGGGATCACCCAAGTTGTAGATCCTTGGGGAGGTTCTTATTATGTAGAATACCTTACCGATCAGCTGGTTCAAAAAGCCTGGAAATTGATCGAGGAAGTGGAGGAATTGGGAGGGATGGCAAAAGCGATTGAAACAGGTCTTCCAAAACTCCGAATCGAAGAGGCAGCTGCCAAAAAGCAAGCTCGTATAGACAGCGGTCGTGACATAATCGTAGGAGTTAACCGGTATCAGATCAAAGAAGAAAGCCAAATTGAAGTGCGAGACGTGGATAATCAGGTCGTGAGAGATTCACAAATTGCCCGATTGAAAGCTGTGAAATCCGCCCGAAATTCCCAAGAGGTTGAAAAAAGTCTGGAAATCATCACTCAGGCGGCTAAAACAGGGGAAGGTAATTTACTCGCCCTGGCGGTAGAAGCAGCGCGAAAAAGAGCTACTTTAGGCGAAATCTCCGATGCGATGGAAAAAGTATTTGGGCGACACAAAGCCCAGACACAAACGATCTCCGGAGTATATGCGGCAGAAGTGAAAGACCAGAATTCATTTAAAAAAGCTCAGGAATTATCCGACCGTTTTGCGGAACTTGAAGGTCGTCGTCCTCGTATCCTAGTTGCTAAAATGGGGCAGGACGGACATGACCGTGGTGCCAAAGTAATCGCAACTGGTTTTGCGGATTTGGGATTCGACGTGGACATCGGGCCACTTTTTCAGACACCTCGGGAAGTAGCCGGGCAGGCGATAGAAAATGATGTGCATATCGTAGGAGCATCTTCTCTGGCAGCTGGCCACAAGACTTTGGTTCCTCAGCTGATTCAGGCCCTGAAAGAACTTGGGCGTCCTGATATCATGGTTGTGGCAGGAGGAGTTATCCCTCAGAAAGATTACGAATTTCTTTTTGATGCCGGGGTATCGGCAGTATTTGGGCCGGGGACGGTGCTATCGGAGGCTGCGATGGAAGTATTGGAAAAGTTGATGAAGGACTAAAGCCGGGCTATGCATTAGGTTTTCGTTTTGAGGGCCGAAATTGCAAGAAAATCAGGATGTTTGGAGACTGAGGCACAGCACCGCTATGGTGAAGTCGAAAACAACAACATAACGTCTGATTTTGAAGCAATTTCAGACCGCAATAGAATTGCTAATGCATATTTCGGGTTAAAGCCCAATAGAATCATCAATTTCCATTTCCAGCAAGGCATAACCTAAGCTTTTTCCATGAGCGTCTAAGGCAAGAGATGTGGTTACACCACTTGTCAATGCTTCAAAGCAGGTAAATTGAAGTGCTTTCAGTTCGGGCAAAACGTGGCGGATGATTTCACCTTTAACTTGGTGTCGGAAGTGAGCTTTTACTTTTTCAACTGAGACTTCTTTGACCAACAAGTTGAAATCACTCTCTTGGAATGGAATCAGGGAAAGAATTAGGGTGTTTCCCTTGTCTCCTGCTCGACTATGAGCGATTTCGCAAAGTTTCTGACTCATGATTCCAGGACTTGAATACTTGAATTGATATTGTTTCGGTCCATCAGAATTGAAACTACCCCTATAACTTCATGGGTGTATTTTCTGGCTCCGCCACCTCCTGCCGGACCGTTGGTGTAGAGCGCTTCTACTTCTTCGCCGACAAGTTGGGCGAGTGATCTGTCTTTTGTTTTTCCGGCAATACGCAGGCGGATTTCGTAAGGCAAATAATTTCTGGATAGTTCCTGACCATGCATGGAACTCAAGCCGATGTAATCCACCTTAAATTCATCAAACCTGTCTCCGATTCGCTTTTCAATAATTTCGGCTGCGAGTTTTGCCCGTTCGATAGCGTGGGATCCGGCATAAGAGATTTCTCCCTCACCGATGAATCCTGCCTCGTAGCCAACACTGACTTTAAGGGTTTTGGGTATTCCTTTTCCGGAACCTCCAACTACCCGGATTTCATCTTTGTTTTGTTCGAAAAATTTGACGCTTGAGAAATCCGCTATAACATCAGGAGTAACGTATTTTCCAGGATCTATTACCTCATAAAGCAGCTGCTCCTTCGCCGTTTGGACCGAGATGGCCCCACCGGTACCACTGACTTTTGATATAATTGCAGTACCATCTGTATAGATATCAACAAAAGGATGTCCGAGAATATGCATGTCGGGAATAGGCTTGCTCACAGGATCTGCAAAATAACCTCCGGTAATCTGCCCGGCACACTCCAATAAATGTCCGATCACGGTTCCTTTTCCCATTAAATCTAAATCAGAAGTATTCCAGCCCAATTCATAAATCATCGGAGCCAAAAACAAGGAGGGATCTGCAACTCTCCCCGTCAGAATGATATTTGCGTCAGTTTTCAACGCTGGAAGAATCGAATCGACTCCGAGATAAGCATTGGCAGAAACTAAATTCCCATAGGATAGGAGGGCTTCGTTTCCTTCCAAAGAAAGCTCAGTTCCGGATATCCTGTTAAAAACATCATCTCCGAGAACTACCGCGACTTTTAATTTCAAACCTAGTTTTTGAGCGATCTCGATTATTTTTTCAGCACCTGCCAGAGGATTTGCAGCACCCATATTGGTGATTAAGCGGGTCTTATTTTTGAGCAGAAGTGGAAGCAAGCCTAGAATCCGGCGCTCCAATAGAACATCGTATCCGGCCTTTGGGTCTTGTTTTTTTCGCTTTTGTGCCAAAGCAATCGTCCGTTCAGCAAGGCACTCTAATACCAGATAATCCAGGTTTCCTTTTTCGGTAAGTATCATAGCAGGCTCAATTCGATCTCCCGAAAATCCCGCACCACAACCGATTCTTAGTTTTTCTTGCATGTCATACTGAAATAATCCCCATTATGATTGATACAGTCAATATTACCAAAGTCACCAAAAATGCCAGTGGTATGGTTTTTTTCTGATGATCTCCCAAATCAACGCCGGCAAGTCCGATTAAAAGGAAGGTGGCACCAGTCAGTGGGCTTACCGGAAATCCGGTGGTCATCTGACCCATAATTGCAGCCTGACCTACCTCCAAAGCACTTACTTGGAAGTGTCCTGCGGTAGAAGCCAAAAGTGGCAGGATTCCAAAATAAAATGAATCGGGATCAAACAGCATGCTCGCAGGCATTGCCAATAGGCCAGTGATCAAGGGTAACTGTGCTCCCAATTGCGCTGGCATTAAAGTCTCGACTTTTGCTGCCATGGCATCCATCATTCCTGTGCCCTTGATAATTCCTGTAAAACAACCAGCGGCAAAAAGGATACTTGCCATCAGCATAGCTTCCTTTGCATGAGCGTCTATGCGGGTTTTCTGGTCTTCAATTTTTGGAAAATTGATCAGCATAGCAATAGCAAAGGCTACCATGAATATGACATACGGCGGGGCCCATCCTAAAATTAAGACGGTGATTGCCAGTAAAATCAAGAAAATGTTAATCCAGAAGAGCTTGGGCATTTCAAGATCATTGGATAGTTGAAGGCCCACCTTATCAACAGGAAGAACTGCTGCCCCGATTCTGTTTTTTTCACTTTTCCCCAAGAAAAATGCAATAAGCAATACAGTGGCAAGCCCAAAAAGAAAAGGAATAAAAATTGGGTTGAACAGCTCGGTGACTGAAACATTCAAGGCTGTGGCAGCACGAATGGTAGGCCCACCCCAAGGGAGAATGTTCATGGTGCCGGCAGCCAAAGCCACAATGCAGGCTAGGTTTAGACGCTTCATTCCCAATTGATCATAAACCGGAACCATCGCGGGAACTACCACCAAGAAGGTGACAGCTCCCGAACCGTCCAAATGAACTAGCATGGCCAAAATAGCTGTGGATAAGGCAATTTTTATTGGGTCATTCCCGGCAATTTTCAGCAGGTGATGAATGATAGGCCGGAAAGTACCTGCATCCAGTAATATCCCAAAAAATAAAATAGCAAAAACAAACATGACTCCTGTAGGAGCAATTGACTGGATACCATCACCGATCATCACCGGAAGCTCAATGACTTTTCCGGCGGCAATTCCAGTCAGTATCGGAACCAAAATTAAGGCAATTACTGGCGATGCCTTTTTGGTAATGACAAGATAAAGAAGCAGTAATATGGTGACGAGACCGAGGGTAGCCAGCATTATTTATTTGTTTAGACTTTCCATAAACTTCATCTGCTCCCAAAAAGGTAAGGCTCTTACTTTGGCATCCGTACCAAGCTCTATGACCAAGGGGTTTTCCGGATCGAAAACAGGCCAGTTAGGGAGGTTTTTACCATTAGGATTGCCTGTTTTTACAAAGTTCACCCAATAGTCCGACATGTTTTTCTCCAACTCATAATCCGCCTTCTCAAAAGGACGATTCCAATTTCTTAAAGTGTGGAGTGCATAACTGAACTCCGCAGAATGGAAGGCTCCGAAATTGGGTTCGCCGGGTGGAACACGCGTGAAATAGTAAAGATAGGCCTCGTTTTGTCCTTTTTCGGTTTGCATTTTTGCCCAAGTATAATTCTGAAAGCCAAAGCTTAAAACTCCGATAGTTTTTAGGGTCTCTTCCAGTTCTACTTCATTTCCCGAGGGGAAAAGTTGCAAGTATTCACCAGCCCGACCTCCATATTGCTTTTTGGCATTGGCGATAAATTCAGTCGGAGTAATCGCTTGATTACCGGAAACACGATCATCAGCATTCCATCCTGTCAGGAGTGGTACATCTGAAAAAGCACCATCTTCAAATGCCTTTCTGACTCCGGGAAGCACTTTTCCGTCGAATACCGGGCCAAATCTCCCCGCAAGTTTCAATAGGCTGTCGGAAGGAATTTTTCGAAGGTCAGCCAGGGAGAGACCCAAGGTGTCTGTCAATACTTTTCCTCGTTCTTCAGCTCCTTGCAGTCCGGATACTAACCCATTATTTGGAGTAAACATGCCTCCGCTTTGTGCAATTGCTTTGTGAAAAAGTCCTTTTGCCTTGGGTGATACAACCAATGCATTCACACTGAAAGCCCCCGCAGATTGGCCCGCGATGGTTACATTATCAGGATCCCCGCCAAATGCACGGATATTCTTTTTCACCCATTCCAATGCGGCTATTTGATCCAAAATGCCATAGTTACCAGAGGTCTGATCCGGATTTTCGGCACTGAGTTCTGGATGGGCCAAAAAACCCAGAATACCTACCCGGTAATTGATTGTGACAAACACGATCCCTTTTTTTGCTAAGTCCTCTCCATCGTAAAGCGGCACCGTACTTCCACCCGACCCAAATCCACCCCCATAGATCCACACCATCACCGGACGCTTTTCGTCTGATTTTTCTGCTGCTGTCCACACATTGAGGTAGAGACAATCTTCCGAAATCGGCTGGGCTGGTATCAAAAATTCAGATGACCAGGCAAAAAATGGAATAGGAGGATTTTGCATCGGAGAAGGAGGATTTTCTGTGCAGGTTTTAATCCCTTCCCATGGCTGTACGGGTTGAGGAGCTTTCCAGCGCAAGTCTCCAAGGGGTGGTGCCGCAAATGGAATTCCTTTAAAGATTTTGATCTGACCGCTGGAGTCCAATTTCCCTGATATCAAGCCACCTTCCGTAGCTACAGAATTGATCGATAAGCTGGATGAGGTTTCTTTTTTTTCGCAGGAAAAAAGTAGGATACCAAGCACTAGGAAAGGTAAAAGTTTATATTTCATGGTTTAGCGGGTTTTAAAGCTGTAGAGATAAGGAGCTTTGTGGCTTTTGCCGGTAAAGAGTTTTTCGTGCCGGTCGAGAATATCCATGCTGAGCATTTTTCGCTGAAAACTGGTACGGCGAAGTTTTTCACCCAAAATCGCCTCATAGACAGCCTGGAGTTCATTCATGGTGAAGTGGTCAGGAAGGAGATTGCCGCCGATCAGTTTCCGATCCAGGTTTTCTCGAAGGGTTTGTAGTGCTTTTTGGACAATTTGCCCATGATCAAAAATTAATTCCGGAAGTTGCTCGATCTCATACCAAGCAATAGAATCGGATATTGCGTCGGGTTGTAAAGTCACTTTTTCGTGGTCGATGAGTGCATAATAGGCGACCGAGAAAAATCGATCCAACATCCAATATTCAGGTGGTACGGAATAGTCGTTGGCTTCCAAAATTCGCTTCATTACCTCTGGCTTAAATCGGTTGACTTCTCCAAACGTATGAAACTGCTCCAGGTAAATTTCTTTTAATCCGGTTCGCTCAAATAAGCCACGCTTAACGGCATCTTCCAGGTTTTCGGTTTTCCCTATAAATCCTCCGGGAAGCGCATGCCAACCCGTAGCGTGGTATTCCATGAGGAGAATTTTGAGTTTGCCCCTCGAAAAACCAAAGACTACGGAATCGTAAGCAAGGTGGGGGATAAACTGGGAGAGTTCAGGAAGTGGCATATCGGGACTTAATTCTGATCCAAGTAACTAGGTTTTTTCGGCAGAACCAAGTATTATTGTCTCATAATGATACAATAGAAACCAATAACGCATCATTTTATGAAATTGACGATAGCCTGTTGTGCGATTTTCTTTTTTGGTTTTCTTTCTGTCTACGCTCAAAGTAATAATTTCATGCCTGTCCAGATTATACTGAAAAATGGAATTATCGAAGGCAATTACGACGTGACCAATGGAATTTCGGCTTATTTCGGGATTCCTTTTGCCAAGCCTCCAGTAGGAGAACTCCGCTGGAAGGCTCCAATGCCGGCAGACAAATGGATAGGGGTCAAGGAAACCAAGAAATTTAGTGCTAGACCTGTTCAAGGGCTGGTTTTTGGGGATATGAACTCTTTTTCTGACGGAGTTTCTGAGGATTGCCTTTATTTAAATGTCTGGACACCAGCCAAGCGAAATTCTAAGGATTTACCTGTTTTGGTGTATTTCTACGGTGGGGGTTTTGTGGCGGGAGACGCTTCCGAACCGCGATATAACGGGGAATCCATGGCGAAGGAGGGAGTTGTTGTAGTTACTGTCAATTATCGTTTGGGGATTTTTGGGTTTTTAGCCCATCCTGAACTCAGTGCTGAAACATCTTATAAGGGTTCGGGTAATTATGGCTTGCTTGATCAGACTTTAGCGCTCCAATGGGTGAAAGATAATATTGCCGCTTTCGGAGGTAATCCCAATCAAGTGACCATCGCAGGTGAATCTGCGGGTTCTATTTCAGTCTCCTATCAAATGGCCTCCCCACTTGCAAAAAATCTCATTCATGGGGCAATTGGAGAAAGCGGTGCAGGAATCAATCCAACTTTAGCTCCTGTAGGTCTCTCTGAAGCCGAAAAAACCGGCAAGGAGTTTATCGAATTGGCGGGATATACGACCATCTCGGAATTGAGAAAGTTGTCTGCCAAGGATGTATTTGAAATCTATCAGGAGTCCAAAAGATTCGGTTTTCCTGTAGTGATTGACAATTACTTTTTACCCAAATCTCTTCCTGAAATCTTCAGGGCCGGAGAACAAGCTCAGGTTCCTTTGCTTTTGGGCTGGAATTCGGCTGAGATTCCCGGACAGGCTTTTATGCAGGGTCAACCCTATACTAAACAGGCATTCATTGCCAAAGTTAAGGAAACTTATCCCAGTGATTGGGAGCAAGTTTTGATGCTTCATCCACACGAAACCGCCGAAGAAGTAGAATATGCCGCGACGGATTTAGCCTCTGACCGATTTATATCCTACAGTACTTGGAAGTGGTTTGACTTGCACAGAAACCACAGTCAGCAGCCGGTTTACCGCTATTTGTTCAGTAAGCTTTCACCGCCTTTGGTGGACAAGAGCCTGACAGCAGGTTTGGCAGGGGGGACAGTAAGAAGCGGGAATCCTGCCCCGGCCCCCAGGCAAATCGGTGCCCGCCATGCTGCGGAGATCGAATATGCAATGGGTAATCTGCATTTAGTTAAAGAATTCCAATGGAGTCAGGAGGATTTTAAAGTCTCCAATACGATGTTTAACTATTTTACTAAATTTGTGAAAAGTGGTAATCCAAATGGGGGGGAGCTTCCTGCTTGGTCCGCTGCTAAATCA
The DNA here is from genome assembly GCF_900103735.1 of Algoriphagus alkaliphilus. Taxonomy (GTDB): domain Bacteria; phylum Bacteroidota; class Bacteroidia; order Cytophagales; family Cyclobacteriaceae; genus Algoriphagus; species Algoriphagus alkaliphilus. The sequence goes on from NZ_FMXE01000013.1 coordinate 50,747, forward strand.
GGAGAATCTAATCCTCCGGTGATGGTCATTGATACCGAATCCAAAGAAATCAAAGCGAAAAATGATATACGGTATCAGTACCACGATCAATTTTACAAAAACGGTAACTGACAGGTGTTGCCCATCCTATTAGCAGATTTAAACTTAACACCAATTTCTGTTAATGTTAAAAGGCCGGAATACCGGCCTTTTTTAATTTAAAAATCAACTGCCTGTCTTTGGCAGGTAAGGAGAATAGATGGATTCTGGGATTCCCCTGAACTTCAGGCCTGCTGTAGGTATTTTAATTTTAATTTCCGATAAACACCGGCTTTCCATTTTCACACACAATTCCCCGGGGTTCAACTACCACGGCACAATCAGATGGAATGTTGTTTTTTTTATTATACTCCGCCTGAAGTTCCGTGTATTGTGTTACCAAACCCAAAAATCGGGATTCGACACTTTGATGGTATGCGATGTAACGTGTAGGCCCACCACAGGCTTTACTCCCCATTGGGGTGAGCTTCCATTCTGCAGAATTCGTGCATGAAACAGATTCTGACAGGGCTACAATTTCATTGTATAGTTCTTGGATTTCTTCAAGTTCATAGGTTTTGGATTTATCATCAAAAAGCTCGCATGAACTCAAGAAAGAAACAGCAATTAAAATCACAAGTCTTTTCATAGTCATTGGGTTTTTTCCTTTAATACGATGGAGAGAAAGAAAATGATACAGCTATTTCCTTTCGAATATCACTTTCCCATCGATAATTGTTGTTGTCACCTTTACTTCATGGATTTTCATCGGGTCTATAATAAAAAGATCTTCGGATAAAACAATCAAGTCAGCCAAGTAACCTTCTTTGATCAGACCTTTTCGGTCTTCTTCAAATGAAGAAAAGGCACCTAGGGAGGTATAGGCTTTCAAAGCCTCATATATGCTGATTTTTTCTTTAGGAATCCAAGCGATCTCCGGAAAACCGAAAGGATCGCGTCGGTTGACAGCCACATGAATGCCTCGGATGGGATCCAGACTTATGCATGCAGGCCAGTCAGAACTAAAAACGAGTTTTGCGCCACTGGTCAAAATCGAATTCCAAGCAAAGGACCAAGGTATCCTCTCCTCACCGATTGCTTTAGACCAGACACCCACCGTGGCAGGGTCTGCATGAATGGGTTGCATACTGGCTACTATCCCTGATGCTGCAAATCGCAGAATATCATCCGGAGATAAGGTTTCGATGTGCTCAATGCGATGCCTTCTTTCCCGGAAGGAATTCTCATGTACTGCCTTTTCATAGGCGGAAAAGACCTCTCTCACTCCCCGGTCTCCGATGGCATGCGTGTAAAGACGGAAGCCTTTGGCATCTAATTCCTTAACCAAGTTCTGATACTTTACAGAGGAAATGTTGAGCATGCCAAGGGCTAGTTCGTCATCGGGTAATAGGTCGGAATAGTGGTCGAGCATCGCTGCGGTGTGTGACTCGATCACTCCATCGATCATAAACTTGATGGCATCGGCACGTATCCATGGATTTTCAGCACCAAGACTATCTTTTAGAAAATTAAATCGTGTCAGTTCCTCAGCTGTAGATTTTTCTCCCACCGAAAAAGCGGCAGCATAGCGGATATACAGTTCTCCCTTTTTCATCAAATCAAGATATAGCTTCAATTCCTCTTCACTTCCGCTGGCATTCTGAATGCTGGTGATTCCAAGGGAAGCCGCGAGTTCCATCCCCTTTTTGAGGGCATTCATTTTGTCATCGTAGCTGGGTCCTGGCACTAAGTCTCCGACCAATGCCATAGCGCCTTCTTTGAGTGCGCCCGTGGGATTTCCTTTGGAATCTTTTACCACTTCGCCAAAGCCTTCAAAAACTGAGGAAGAAGTGATTCCTGCCAGTTCCAATGCTTTTGGGTTGGCATACGCGCTGTGTCCGTCATAGGCACGGAGGAAAATCGGTTTACCGATATCCAAAGCTTTCATGCTCTGATGATCCGGTAAGCCTGAACTGTAGTAGGTATATTGCCAGCCTCGGCCAGTGATCCAGTCTTTTTCGGGATTTCTTTCAATAAACGCTTCCGTAATGGAAATGACTTGATCCAGAGAAGTGGTTGCTAATAAATCCACTTGGGTTAAACCCAGTGAACCTCCAAGAAAATGAATATGGGCATCGTTAAAGCCGGCAGTGACAAGCTTGCCTTGTAGATCGATAATTTCTGTGTTCGACCCGGCAAGTTCCAAAATCGATTTTGAATCCCCGGTTTTTGAGATGTTGTTTCCTCTAATTGCCACAGCTTCCGCAAAGGTGTCCGGTCCTTCTCCTGTCCAGATTTTGCCGTTGGCAAGGATTAGAGTGGGTGGATCAGTTTGGGATTTGCAATTCCAAAATAAGAGTGGGATTAGCGTAAAAAGGAAAAGGATTCGCATGGACTAAAAGTTGGTATGGTTTTGAATTACTCAAAAAGTATGGGACTCCTACACTTTTTGAGTAAAAATAAAATTATTCAGCCGTGACAGGATCTATCATTGTTTTGACTTCAGCAACGGAATTGGAAGGAAATCCGCCTTGTCTGGCATGTTCTCTTATCATTTTTTCATTTGGGGCAATGTATACGCAGTAAATTTTATCCCCGGTGACATAGCTGTGAAGCCATTGAATCTCCGGACCCATTTTGCTTAGCACACCACAGGAGGTCTGTGATATACCTTTCAATTGCGCAGCGCTGAGATTTCCCGCTCCGGGGATTTCTCGCTCGATGACATACTTTGGCATATTAGAGGGATTTTGGGAATACCTACTCGTCAGGCTTTTCGGTTTCGCCCCGTTTTTTTAAGTGGTTTCTGGTTTCCACTTTATTGGATATCCGAATTTATATAATTAAAAATCAATAAGTTAAAAGTTTATGATTCTAGTTTCCTCCTGTAGGGTTCATATTTCGGATAGCTGTGATTTTCCACTGGTTTTTATGAAAAAGTACTGTAAAACTGCTCCACATGTTTCGCTCGGCCCCGTTGGGACTTTCAATGGTATAGCGGCAGTCTACCAGGGCGATTTTTTCCGATAGAAACTTGATTTTTTCTACTTTAAGCCTACGACTTCCAGGATTGGATTGGGTGCTGCTTTGCATTCCTTTGAGAGACTCTTCTATTCCAATTCTCCATTCTCCGCTTGACACCAATTGATCGATGTCATCTGTCAATATCCTTTTAAGTAAAACGGTATCCTGCGTTTCCCTTGCATGAGAATATTGTTCGATCAATTGTTGGATTTTGACTGCGCCTTCTTTCTGTCCTGTTGTGATTTGGGAGAAAACCAGATTGGGGATAAAAAACAGAAAGAGGAGTAGGGTTTTCATTTTGTTTTATGAATTGAGCGAGAGGTAAGTTAATAAAAGATCAGTGGATGTCTTTGGTGTCGTTTTTCTCCCTTTCCATGTGTTGGAATACAAAAGTGAAAAGAGCTCAGAGGCTTAAATCAATAAACCATTTTTAAATTAGTTATAAAAATAAGATCTCCTCTTGGATAAGAAGTCGTTTTTAGTATTCAAAAAAAGGAACGGTAAGTTTAACCAAGGTAAATAGAAAAAATAATCAACTTAATACTTATATTTAGCTATGAGAAAAATTGCATCATTTTATGTTCTTACCCTTATTTTCCTGATTGGTTGTCAGGAAGAAGAAAAACCTGATGGTCCTTATGGTGTATATGTCGTAGAATCCATAACTACAGCTATTCCGGTAGATTTCACAAATTCAGGTGAGCAAACCACCGAGCACATACCTAAATTTTCATGGTGTGGTACAGGGAGATTTTCTATTGAATGGCGACTGAATAAGCAAACTCCTGTTATGGATTTTAAAACGTTTACATTTTTGGATCGGGTGGATAAAATTACAAATGAGGTGGAAATTATCAGGGGATGTGGATTTAACCGGAGAATTGTAGCGCTCAAAGAAAATGGTGAGCTGGAATTGAATTTTTTCGGAGATATGGGAATTTGGTCAAATAACCCAAAGCAAATTGATTTTAAATTTGAGATTAGGAGATTAGAATATTTTCCAGACGATAAATCCATTCGGATGGTGACTTATCAGCAGTTGTATGACTTTTTTTTAGAAGAATATATTGAAACTGAAATGACCTATTTGTTTGCCTATGAGGGGCCATTTATTGTTTTTTCAAATTAGACAAATTAAAAAACCACTCGACTCCGAATGGTTTCAATCTCAAATTCTTGTGCTGAGCGAAGTAGAAGCATCAAATTTCAAATCAAACTACATCTTCCCCTCTCAACCTCAGCACTGCACCATCGAGAATATCTTCGATGCGTATTTGGCAAGCGAGTCGGGAAGTAGGGAAGTATTCCGGTAGGTTTTCCAGCTGATCCAATTCTATGTCAGTCGCGTGACCAAGTCCATCTTTTCCTTCCAATATTTCCACATGGCAGGTAGCGCAAAGGGCCATTCCGCCACAAGTCGCCAAAACGGGGTATTCAGATGCCTTCAGGATTTCCATCAGGCTGAAACCCATGTCGTCCGGGGCTTCGATGTCTTGACGATTGCCGTCTTGGTCTTCTACAGTAAATTTGATCATGGCGGGGGGTGGGGTTAGAATGCGTTGACGCCGTTTACGGTGGTATATTTGAAGCTCAATTTTTGATCCGGATACACGTATTTAAATGCTGAGTGCATCATGATTGCGGCTTCATGGAATCCGCATAGAATCAGCTTCAACTTACCCGGGTAGGTATTGATGTCGCCAATGGCATAGATCCGCTCTACTCCTGTGGAATAGTCACGGGTATCGACTTCAATTGCGTTTTTGTCAATACTGAGTCCCCAATCAGCAATTGGTCCCAGCTTTGGACTCAATCCGAACAATGGAATCAGGTAATCTGCTTCCAGAGTCATGTCCTGCTTCCATTTGTCCTCAAGGATTACTTTTTCAAGTTTTCCGTTTCCGTTCACTTCTTTCAGATTGGCGGAAAGTATCAGGTCGATTTTACCCCGGTTTGCTAGGTCAAACACCTTGGCGGCAGAATCCGGAGTACCACGGAAAGTCTCATTTCTATGTACCAGTGTAACACGTTTTGCCACCTTAGCTAAGTAGATTGACCAATCCAAAGCGGAATCCCCCCCTCCTGCAATGACCACATTTTTGTCACGGAATGTTTCGGGATTTTTCACCATATAAGTAATCCCTTTTCCCTCATAGGTTTCCAGATTGGTGAGGACTGGCTTTCTTGGCTCGAAACAACCCAATCCTCCGGCGATGATGATGACTTGGGCATGCACATGAGTTTTGTCACTTGTGGTTACCACAAAACTCCCGTCCGCCTGTCTATCGATGTGATCCACACGCTCACCGAGGGTGAAGGTGGGCTGGAATGGCTTGGCCTGTTCCATCAGATTGTCCACCAGATCCTGTGCTTTTACCTCTGGATATCCCGGGATATCATAAATCGGCTTTTGGGGGTAGATCTCCGATAGCTGACCTCCCACTTGTGGCAAGGCATCGATCAGGTGGCAACGCATCTTGAGCAATCCTGCTTCAAAAACAGCAAAAAGCCCCACAGGGCCAGCTCCTATGATACAGAGGTCGGTATGGATTGTGTTTGTATTCATGGCTTTTTGGGTTTAACCCATGTAAATTCCAAAATGTTCGTACAAATATAATTAGTACACTAAATACTTTTATTCCTCGCCAATCTGGCAATCCAAATTTTGATAAATGGTATCAAGAATTCGTTTAAACTCCTCAAAATCTCTGGTGGTAAGGTTTTCCCAAGCCTTTTCTCGAATTTCGAGGATTTTAGGTTTGAGTGCCGAGACCTTAGCTGATCCAGACTCAGTGAGTAGAAGTTGAAAGCTCCTCCGGTCTTGAGGATGTGGAACGCGTTCTACATATCCTTTTTTACAAAGAAGGTCAATGATACGTGTGAGGGTAGGATGATCTTTGAATACCAGATTAGCCAATTCCGTTTGGCTCAACAGTTCGTTTTCAGAAAGGTTTTTCAATACTAACCATTGATCCACAGTGACGTCAAATTCCCCTGTTTTGAACTGATGCTGGGCATATTGCTTTACCTTACGAGCCGTACGGTCGAGCAGGAAAGAGTATTTCGCGAAAAGTTCTTGTGTCATACCAATAGTTAGTATGACAAATATAAAAATTATTCTTTCAAAAATGATTAAAGTCTATAAAAACTATAGGGTAAAAAATTTATGATGGGGATAAATGAAAACCATTCTGGAATTTAAGCTGTTTAAAAGAAATTATTCCATGTATTTTTGATGTGCTTAACACACCTGATTTGACTCTTTTCCCCAAGAGTCATTGCTTGATTAACTAAACTCACATGAATTGGAACTCAGTCATAGATAAGGCGCTTGAGGTCTTGAGAACATCAGATCGGGGGTATGTATTGATGGATATGTACAATAACATCCTCAGTCCCGAAGAGGCTGCTTTCAAAAAAATTAAAGTCACACCGTACAATGCACTAAAGTTTATTCATACCCAATTCTCCTCCATGGGATTGGATATTTCTGACAAAAATGTGAGAATCAAGTTGATTGCCTTGCTGGAAGAATTTGAACGGCTACAAAAAGAAAGAATCAAATAGATGCTTTGAAGCAGGAAACTTTTATCGAAAAAAAGGCGACCACTGGCCGCCTTCATATCTTTTAAAAGACTGTCAATTACTTAGCAAAAGAAGCTTTTAGAGCCTCAACGTCTACGTTTTTGATTACAGGCTTCGCACACAACTGCTTGATTTTGATCACGCGAGCGGTCTGACCTTGTCTTTTTCTTTTAAGTTTTCTTTTGAGTGTAGTTACAGCCATGGACGTATATTTTTAATATTTTTGATTCAAAACGAAGCGCAAAAGTAAGGAAACAATTCTTTTCTGCCTACAAATCTTCTTATTTTATTCCATAGTAAATTAATCAATCGGGCAGTCCTTTACTGATTTTTAAATAAATTTGACGACCAATCACCTGAATTCACTCATGCAAAAACCGAGTTTGCCAAAAGGAACCCGAGATTTTGGACCATTGCAGATGGCCCGTAGAACCTTCATTTTGGACACCATAAGGGATACCTTCCAATTATTTGGCTACCAGCAAATCGAGACTCCGGCCATGGAAAATCTCAATACGCTGACCGGTAAATATGGTGATGAGGGAGATCAGTTACTCTTCAAAATCCTGAACAGTGGTGATCTTTTGAAAGATGTAACTACAGCTGATTTAGACAAGGGACCCGGAGCAGTTTTGAATAAAGTTTCGGAAAAAGGACTTAGATACGATCTGACGGTTCCTTTTGCAAGATATGTGGTGATGAATAGAAATGAGTTGACATTCCCTTTCAAGCGCTATCAAATTCAGCCAGTCTGGAGAGCAGATCGTCCTCAGAAAGGCCGTTACCGCGAATTTTATCAGTGCGACGCTGATGTGGTGGGAACAGACAGCTTGGTGTGTGAAGCAGAGATCGTCTTGATGATACGTCGTGTTTTTGAAAATCTGGGGCTCAGGGAATATAGTATCAAAATCAACAACCGGAAAATTCTGACCGGTATAGCTGAAGCCATCGGTGAGGTAGGAAAAGAAGGGCCGCTCTGTGTGGCTATTGATAAATTGGATAAGATTGGCTGGGAAAAAGTAAAGGAAGAACTCTTACAACGAGGTTTCGGACAAAAATCAATCGAAAGTTTAGCCCCTTTGGTTTCCCTGGAAAGTGATATGAAGCGTAAGCTGAATTTTTTGAAACTCTTTCTGAAAAACTCAGAAGTAGGATTGAAAGGGGTGGAGGAATTGGAAGGGGCCTTCGGGATTCTCTCTCAAATGGGAGAAAATCTGGATCATATTGACTTTGATATCATGCTTGCCCGGGGTCTCTCTTATTACACGGGAGCAATTTTTGAGGTGAAAGTTCACCATGTTTCCATAGGATCTGTGAGTGGTGGAGGGAGATATGATAATCTGACCGGAGTATTTGGACTTCCGGGTGTTTCAGGCGTGGGTTTCTCCTTTGGGGTGGATCGATTGTATGATGTGTTGGATGAGTTGAAGGCATTCCCAAAAGAGAGTCATACCAGTACCCGAATACTGTTGACCTATTTTGACCAGAAGGGTTTTGAATATGCTTTGGGTTTGCTCAGTCAATTCCGTAACGCAGGGATTAAGACTGAGATTTACCCCAATCAAACGAAAATTCAAAAGCAGTTTGAATTTGCCAATAAAAAAGAAATTCCATTTGTGGGAATTTGCGGTGAAGAGGAACTTAAAGCAGGAATAATCTCCGTAAAAAATATGGTTACAGGGGATCAGCAAAGGTTGGATATTTCTAAAGCTATAGTTTTACTGTCCTAATCGACCTGAAGAATGGATCGGATAGGAAGAAAAACACCTCCTTTCAATGACACAAAACTATTTCCAACAGCCCAAACTGTTGTTTCAACCATGTAAATCTGCTGATCCGCAGCTTCAAATGTGATTTTGACTTTAGTGTGAAGTAAATTTCCCAAGGTTTGAGATCTGTAGAGGTCTGCCATTCGTTTTTTCTGCCCATTAGGATCAGGAATTACTTCGGCTATTGAAAAACTCAAGTTTGAAATATTTTCTTTCTCGATGGTGAGTATGGTTTTCATGACTTTGTCCGGGTTAGTCACTTATTTGTACTTGATAAGTATTATAAAAGTTACCCAAGAAATCTAAATGAATTTGAAAAACAATGAGTAATAGTTTTTGAAATAGCGTTAGTTAACTTGTGGAGTCAAATCTGGCATAAAGAATAGTCAATTATTGAATTGTAAATCCATTAAAAATAAAATTGAAAAGATATGTTTGATATCATGGGAATGATGGGCAAAGTAAAGGAAGCCCAAGCGAAGATTAAAGAAACTCAGGCGCGGCTGGTGCATTTGACTGCCGAGGGAGAAGCCGGTGCAGGGATGGTCAAAGTTCTGGTCAATGGGGACCGAAAAGTGATGAAAATCGAGATGGATGAATCCCTAGTGACACCAAATGACAAAGAAATGCTGAGCGATTTGATCGTAGCAGCGACCAATAAAGCCATGGAGGCGATAGATGTGAAGATCAAAGCTGAAATGAAAGTGGCTACCGAGGGAATGATCCCCAACATACCCGGAATGGACTTGGGCAGCATGTTCGGATGAAAGGCCCATTAGAAAACGTCCTCACATAGGAGCATAATTAACCGGGACTTTCCACCTATCTGGCCGGTAGGTATGACCAACCAATTAAAAAAAAACACAAATCCATTTAACTCGAGCCTGCCTGGGCTAATAGCCATTGTTAAGTAAATTTGATCCTATGAATAAGGCAGCAATAGTCATTCTGAATTTCAACGGCAAAGATGTTTTATCCACCTTTTTACCTTCAGTGGTCACCCACAGTTCCTATGATATTTGGATCATTGATAATGCCAGCACTGATGATTCAGTCGAGCTTTTCACAGCCAATTATCCTCAAATCAATCTTATTTCGCTGGGTTCCAACTTTGGCTATGCCGGGGGGTACAATTGGGGATTAGAGGAGCTTCGGGGAAAATATGAATTTTTCATTTTATTAAATTCAGATGTTGAAGTCACCGCGGCATGGGATCGGGATTTGGTTGACTGCTTGGATGGCAAACCGGAATACGCGGCTCTTCAGCCGAAAATCCTTTCCTGGCAAGACCGAAAAATGTTTGATTATGCAGGGGCAGGTGGTGGGTATTTGGATGAACTGGGCTACCCTTATTGTCGAGGGAGGATATGGAATACGCTCGAGTCTGACCATGGGCAATACAATGATGAGGTGCAGGTGGATTGGGCTTCAGGCGCCTGTCTGGTAATTCGCGCAGCCGATTTTTTTATGCAGGAGGGTTTTGATGCGCATTTTTTTGCCCACATGGAGGAGATTGATTTGTGTTGGAGACTGAGGCGGTCGGGAAAAAAAATCGGGTATTTAGGTGCGGTCACTGTTTTTCATCAGGGTGGTGCGACTTTAGACCGGTCCAGTCCAAAAAAGCTTTACCTCAATATCCGAAACAACCTCAGTATGATTTATAAAAATGTGAATCCACTCCGTTTTTTTGGAATAATTGTAGCTAAGAGCATCATGGAAATGGCTGCGGCAGTGGGATATTTGATGTCAGGCAAAAAAGAGCATGCCTTGGGAGTATTTCGGGGATATAGGGACTTTTTTTCAGGAATTGAAAATTTAGAAAGACCCCTAAAAAAGCCCGAGGTAGACAGTTCAACCTCAGGCCCTGTTAAGTTTATCTTTTGGAATTATCTGGTTTTGAGAAAACGGGTATTTACTCAACTTTAATCAAAAAGCACCGGATTGTTCATTTTGCGGAAATACTTTCGGATTTTCATCATCATTGCCATGCTCACGTAAAGGATAATTGGAGATCCCATCGTTACAAATGAAGAATAAATAAAGAATAGCCGGATGCTATCGATCGGAAAATTGAGTTTTTCTCCAAGTCTTGAGCAAACCCCAAAGGCATGCTCTTCGAAGAATATTTTCAGTTTTTCCATATATTAATCTGTTTATAGTGTAAAAATAAGATAAAATGATTTTGAATTTTATAAATCAACTCACTCTCAAAATGTTTAGGGTTTTGACAGTTTTGTTTTTGCTTTCAACTCATTGTTTATCTGCGGGTTCAATAATAATGCCCGAAAATAAATTTTTAAAAGACATTCAACTCGTACCTGCGAAACTTAAACTTGAAGGGGACTCAATCCGCTTTACAGTCAAAGGTTCAATACCAATTGAATCGGTGCTGTCACCAAATAATCCAAGATTGAGTCTCTCATTTAAAGCAGATCAAAACTATGTAGATCTTGGAGAAATTAATTTAAAGAGGAATGTCGCTAATTATTCCTATGAAAGTAAGTTTTCCTTAAAGTACGAACCTTGGATGTCAGGTGCTACATTGGAAATATTTTTTTTCCAGGGGAAAAGGGAAAGTAAATCTCCTTTCGAAAAGAAAGTACTGGCAAAAGGGGTAATAGCCCCACAGCTGATGGTCAAACTTGGAGCCGTCTATCCTGATGAGCCAATTCCTTCGGTTGGACTGTTTATTCCCACAGGAATTGAAAGAGGAGTTACGCAAAAAGAGGAGTTCACTTTTGTTTATGAATTGGGGTCTTCAGCTTTCAAATTAAGTGTGGCAAATCAGGAGACACTTCGGAAAATCGATGCTTTTTTGGAAAACAATCCCAGCATTCAGGAATTTAAAATTACCGGAATACAATCTCCAGAACCTGCGGAAGGAAAAAACAGCGGCTTGGGTGCTAATCGTGCTGAATCCGCAAAAAAGGCACTTATAACGAGATTTCAGACCTTATCGGATTCTCAAATCAGAATAGATTCCCGTCGTAATGATTGGTTTGATCTCAGGCTACTATTAGGGGATTACAAGGGAATATCAACAAATCGTAAAGAGGAACTCTATACGATCTTGACCAATCAGGAGACGTATCTTGAGCAAACCGATCGATTAAAAAAAGTTCCAGGATTTTCCCAAATTGTACAGGATCTGTATCCAAAACTCCGGGTTGCCAAAATTGAAATCTCCGCTACCTCCAGAACAGGCCTCGATATGCGACAGTCAATCAAACTGAAGGAGTCACTTTTGAGCTCAGATGGCACAAATTCATTATCCTTTGCGGAATGGTCCTTGGCTGCTGAAGCGAGTCAAAGTCTAGAAGAAAAGGCAGTCATCTATTCTAAGATGACGGAATTTTTTCGCTCAGCCTTACCCTATAACAATTTGGCTGTAGTCCGAATGCGGCAAGCCCAACGCACCCTTGATCAGGAATCCAAAGAAGTTCTTTGGGAAGAAGCGCTCAGACTCCTCCAACAGGCTATACGAATTGAACCAAATCCTTATATCCTTCATAATCAAGGACAGATTTTGGCACTTGAGGGAAAATACTGGGATTCTTATCTGAAATTATCCGAAGCTGCATCCTTGACAAAAAATCCCGATTTTCTTCAACAGAATGAGGCCTTGAGAGGAGCATTGGATATTCTAAGAGGTGATTATAAACTTGCAACACTTAGATTTGACTTCAAGTTTTCAGACCCGAAAGACTATTTCAACAAGGGGCTTGCTTATTTTATGATCGATGACTTTGCAAAAGCATCCACTGCTTTCGAAGAATCAGTTATGCATGGAAGAGTATTTGGATATGGGTATTATGGACTTGCTATGATAGCTGCTGCCAGCGGACAACAAGAAGTGGCTATGATTCATCTTAAAAAGGCTATCGAAGCAAATAAACAGTTGGCTAATTTGGCATTTCAAGATCCGTCCTTTGAAGAACTTCGTAATAGCAAAGATTTTTTTTCCGGAAGTACTCAAAATTGAATTCTCTGATTTTTCTAATTTTTGATTATTCAGGTCTTTTTTTGAGAATTTCTCAAATTAATGCGGTTTATTTTGATTTTTTTCATTTAGACTTCCTTTTTCAGGGATTTTTCTTTGTTATACATGGTTTAAATAAAGCTGGTGTTGAAAATTTCAAAATTTAATTTACTCAGGTGGGTTTGAAATTTGTTTTAGATTATTTAACATTGAGGCATTAGAATTAACAATTAAACCTAAAATTCAAGCCTATGATCTATTTTACTTAGCATTTTTCCTTCTCTCAATCTGCATCAGTCGATGCATTCAAACCTAGAGGTTTCTATTAAGCAGGTCTTTTGACCACGGTAAATCGCAATAAAATCTTGAAAATCAAGCTCTTTCTATTGTCGTTATTTTGAGGATAATCGCAAACGATTGCATAATCAATTAACAAACAAGTTTTTGAGATTAATCTTGTTACCCAATCTATCTATGTTTATGAAAAAAGTTTACAAAATTCTAAGTGTGTGCCTAACGCTCTTAGTCCTATCCGCCAGTGCTGCCTTTGCGCAAAAGACTGTGACGGGTACGGTTCTGGACGAGTATGGTTTAGGCCTTCCGGGTGTTTCGGTCCTGGTTAAGGGAACTACCACAGGTACGGCAACTGACATTGACGGGAAATTCTCCCTCAGCGTCCCAAGTGACCAGTCGACACTGGTTTTTTCTTTTATTGGATACACTGCCCTTGAACAGGTGGTGGGATCTCGAAGCGTCATCAATATTTCGATGAAGCCGGATGAAAGAACACTAACTGAAATGGTTGTAACCGGTTACTCTATCGATGCAAGAAGAGAAACAACCGGTGCGATTTCCACAGTAAATCCGAAAGATTTGACTGTTATCCCTACTGGTAATATTGAGCAGACTCTTCAGGGTCGTGTGGCCGGGGTAACGGTAATTACAAACGGTCAGCCTGGTACTACTTCAATCATCCGTGTTCGTGGATTTGGTGCCTTTGGTGGTAACGAGCCACTGTACATCGTGGATGGAGTTCCTACAGGATCCACTGACTTCTTGAATCCTGATGATATCGAGTCTACTACTGTATTGAAAGATGCAGCTGCTGCCTCTATCTATGGTGCTCGTGCTGCCAACGGTGTAATTGTTTACACCACCAAAAGAGGCGCAAGAAACAAGAAATTGAGAGTTGACTACAATGGTATGTTTGGAGTCACTGACCCAGGAACAGGATTGGATATGATGAATCCTCAGGATTATGCAGACTACACGTGGTTGGCAGAACGAAATACTGCCCAACTTCAAAACAGAGCCCCATCATATGGGCATCCTCAGTTAGGTACAGGTACTACGCCTGTAATGCCTTACTATTTGAGCATGATTACCAGAAACCCAACTACGGGTGCTTTTGGAGTCGCTTCAGGTCAGCCAGGCCCACTTACGGCGGCTCAAATTGAGCAGCAGAGAGAATGGTACAATATTGATCCCACTAGAGGTACTGTAAGGCAGCTCACTAGAGCAGCCACAGGAGAAGGAACAGATTGGTATGCTGCTCTAACAAGACCGGCAGTTTTACAGCGTCATTCTTTGGGCTTTAATGGAGGATCTGCAACGTCCAGATTCTTTATTGGTCTTGGTATTCAGGAGCAAGAAGGAATTATGATCGGTAACGATTTTAAAAGATATTCTTTGAGAGCAAATTCCGAATTTGATGTAACAAAAAGAATAAGAGTTGGTCAAAACTTCCAAGCGACATACCGTCAGGTCTTAGGTCAGCAAGGTGGTGCAGGTGGACGGGGTGTTTCGGATGATGAAAATGACATTCTTCAGGCATTCCGTATGCCATCAATCATACCGGTTTATGACGAGTTTGGCGGATATGCAGGTACAGCCTCCAGAGGTTTTAACAACCCAAGAAACCCAGTTGCAAGTAGAGACGGCCAATTAAATAATAGAAATTTCAATGCCAATGCATTTGGTAACGTCTATGGAGAGTGGGATATTATTGATGATTTGACGTTCAGAACTTCAATCGGTGGTCAGTATAACAACAACTATTTCTGGAATTTTACCCGACTACAATATGAGAACTCTGAAAACAACTCAGCCTTTGGATATGGTGAAGGAGGAGGGTTCGTATTTGGTTGGACTTTCACCAATACAGTTTCATATAAGAAGAAGATTGGCAAGCATGACTTCAATGTTTTGGCAGGTCAGGAAGCTTTGAATAGTGGTGCAGGAAGAGGTATGGATGCTGTTGGACAGAATCCCTTCTCTACAGATCCTGATTTTATTACCATTTCAAATTTGCCTGTAGGCACTCGTATTGTTAACTCATTCCAATTTAAGGGTGTAAACTTCAACTCTTATTTTGGTCAGTTGCGCTACACTTACAATGACAAATACATCGTAAGCGCGGTTTTAAGACGTGACGGATCTTCAAGATTCGGGTCAAACTCACGATATGGAGTGTTTCCTGCATTCTCCGCAGCTTGGAGAATATCGTCTGAGCCCTTCCTTCAGGGAGCGACCTGGATTGATGATTTGAAAATCAGAGGTGGATACGGTGAAATGGGTAATTCCAATAATGTGAACCCTGACAACCAATTCAACCTTTTTGGTGGTAGTATAGGTGCTTCTTCCTATGATATTACAGGTTCTAACTCTGGTGCGCTAATTGGTTTCAGAAGATCCAGAATCGGTAACCCAAATGCTCAGTGGGAAACTGCCGTGACTCAAAACATCGGTTTTGACGGTACCTTCTTCAATGGTCGTTTGGATGTTATCTTTGACTGGTGGAGAAAGGATACCAAGGACTTGTTGTTTACAGTTCCAATTCCTTTGACTGCCGGATCAAATGCTGCACCTCCAGCTGTGAATATTGGTGAAATGCTCAATAGAGGTCTGGATCTCATGGTAAGTACCAAAGGTAATTTAACAGGTGATTTGACCTATGAATTGGTTTTCACTGGTTCAACATTGAAGAATGAGATCGTTTCTCTTGCACCGGGATTGAACTTCATTACCTCAGTTAACCCTAGTTACAGAGGTATCCAGCCAATCCGAAATGCAGTAGGTCAGCCTCTTTCTTCGTTCTTTGGATTTAATGTTCAAGGGTTATTCAGAGATCAGGAAGATGTAAATTCCCATGCAGTTCAGGACGGAAAAGCTCCAGGTCGATTCAAGTTTGAAGATGTGGATGGTGATGGCAGAATTACGCCGAACGATCGTGTATTCCTTGGAAATCCAGTGCCGGATTTTACCGGTGGTATGAACTTTACCATTGGGTTCAAAGGATTTGATCTATCTGCCTACTTGTACACTTCAATTGGTAACGAAATCTGGAATCAGTCTAAGTGGTTTACAGATTTCTTCCAAACTTTCGAAGGAGCAGCTATTTCTAACAGATTGAAAGAAGCTTGGACACCTCAAAATTTGGATGCCACTATTCCTATTGTAGAAAGAGTGTCTAACTTCTCTACCTCAAACGTTGCCAACTCATTTTACGTTGAAGATGGTTCATTTTTGAGATTACAGAACTTGACACTTGGTTACTCTGCACCAGCAAGTGTGCTTACTAAGTTGAAAATGGAAAGAGCCAGAGTTTTTGCCTCAGTTAACAATTTGTTAACGATTACTGGATATAGTGGATTGGATCCTGCGGTTGGTGGTGATGCTGACTTGACATTTGGTGTCGATGTAGGAAATTACCCGGTTACACGTGGTTGGACCTTTGGTTTAAACCTTAGCTTCTAATCCAAACAACTTAAAATGAATCGAGTTATAGAAACTATAATTGATTAAGAAAAATGAACAATTTTAAATTAAAAATCGGAGCCCTACTAGCATCGACAGCGATGCTGGTAGCAGTGAGTTGTAGCGACGAATTCTTGGATGTTCCGCCTGTAGGACAGTTGTCTGAAAATCAACTTTCTACCTTGGCTGGAATCGATGCTTCTTTGATAGCAGCATATTCCCAAGTAAATGGTCGTGGTAACAGACTAGGGTCTCCTTCCAACTGGGTTTGGGGGAGTATTAGAGGGGGAGAGGCTAATAAAGGTACTGACCCCGGTGATTTTACAAGTATCAACCCCATTCAGCGATTTGAAAATGACGCTGCGGGAGGAGAAATGGGTGCAAAATACAACGTGGCTTATGAGGGTATTGCCAGAGCAAACAATGTTTTGAGATTGCTGACCAAAGCCGGTTCTGACGTAACCGCAAATGACAAAGTAAGATTATCCTCTCAAGCGAAATTTTTGAGAGCGCATTTTTACTTTGAGCTTGCACGTGATTACGACAAAACTCCTTACGTAGATGAGACCGTGGACTATGGAAGTGGATTGGAGAAAGTGAAAAATGATAAGCCACTCTGGCCGTTCATTGAAAAGGATCTTCAAGATGCTGTCAAAGATCTCCCAGCTACTCAAGCACAGGTGGGTCGAGTAAATCAGTGGGCTGCAAAAGCTTATTTGGCCAAAGTGTATTTGTATCAGAAAAAGTTTGCTGAAGCCAAAGCACTATTCACCGATGTGATCGAAAATGGAAGAACATCCAATAACTTGAAATATGGGCTAGTTCCATATTATGATGATGCTTTCCGTGGTAAAAATGACAATCACCAAGAATCTGTATGGGCTTATCAGTCTGCTGCTAATACAGGTTCTGTTCTTAATGCAAATCCGGAGTTTGACTTGAACTTCCCATACAATACTGGCCCTGCGGGTCCGGGCAACTGTTGCGGATTTTTCCAGCCTAGCTTTACTTTTGTAAATGCATTCAGAACGGCTAACGGTTTGCCATTATTAGACAAATCTTACAATTCTCCTGCTAACGAAGTAAAGAGTGACATGGGTGTCGCTTCCGGTGCAGCTTTCACTCCAGATGCAGGTCCACTTGACCCCCGCTTGGATCATACAGTTGGAAGGAGAGGACTTCCTTATTTGGATTGGCAAGATCACCCAGGTCAGGCTTGGATTCGAAACCAACCCAACGGTGGGCCTTATTCTCCTAAAAAGTATGTTTATCAGAGAGCTGAGCAGGGTACCTTCCAGGATAACTCCTCCTGGACTCCTGGCTACACTGGAATCAACTTCATGATCATCAGATTTGCGGATGTTTTGTTGATGGCCGCTGAGGCGGAAATCGAAACAGGTGGCTTGGAGAAAGCTCGGGAATATGTAAACCGTGTAAGAACCCGTGCTATGAACTCCTTTATTAAGAGAGCTGACGGGACTAATGCTGCCAATTACGTAATCAACATCTACACTGCACCTTGGACTAGCGCTGATGCTGCAAGACTTGCAGTTCGTCACGAAAGGCTTCTTGAGTTGGGTATGGAAGGACACAGATTCTATGATCTGCAGCGTTGGGGTACTGCACAAGCAGAGTTGGACTTCTACTTCGCTTATGATGGTGTTAAATTGGCTTCTTCTCTTGGTGGATCTAAATATACAGACAGATTTAAGTGGGTCCCAATTCCTCTAGATCAAATTGATTTGGTTGGGCCTGATATCCTTAAACAAAATCCCGGATTCTAATTTCTTAAATACAATTCCTTTAAAAGGGGGGCTTTAGCCTCCCTTTTTTTATGCTTTTATTTCTTATGCTTTTTCCTCCATTCGGAAAATGCTAATTTAAAGCTCGCTAGCAATACCCTAAAACCCCCTATGAAGTCTTTCTATCCTTCCGCATTTGTTTGCCTTATTGTCCTTTTCTCATCCTGTAAAAAAGATTCAACCTTATTCGAATTGAAGTCCTCAGATCAGACGGGAATTGATTTCAATAACCAAATCATCGAATCCGATTCCTTCAATATTTTGACCGACGAATATATTTTTAATGGAGGTGGTGTAGCAGTCGCAGACTTTGATCAAAACGGTCTTCCTGATTTATTTTTTACAGGAAATCAAGTTCCGAACAGACTTTACCTGAACGGGGGAAACTTTAAGTTCGGCGACATTTCCGAATCCTCAGGTATATTGGCTCCTGATAGCTGGTGTACAGGTAGCGTGATTGTGGATATCAACCACGATGGCTGGCCCGACATTTATGTAGCTACAGCTATGAAAATGGGTGCGGGAGAACGAAATAACCTTCTTTTTGTAAATCAGGGAAAAGACTCATCCGGAAATGTGACATTCAAAGAGATGGCAGAGGCCTACGGAATTGCAGATCCGGGGAATAGCATGGGTGCTGCTTTTATAGATTATGACTTGGATGGAGATCTGGATCTATACGTGTTAAACAATGAACAACTAAAATCCAAGCCTACTAATTTCAGGCCTAAAGTAACGGATGGTACTGCTGTAAATAACGACAGCTTTTATCGAAATAACGGGGACGGCACCTTTACCAATGTCACCATCGAAGCAGGTATAACTTTCGAAGGTTTTGGTTTGGGATTACTGATTGCCGATGTCAACAATGACGGTTGGCCGGATATTCATATCAGCAACGATTACATTACCAATGATATCCTGTATATCAATAATCAGGATGGCACTTTTTCAAACCGAACCAAGGAAAATCTGCGGCACCAAAGTCAGTTTTCGATGGGTTCAGATATTGCAGACTTCAATAATGACGGCCTTCCCGACCTGATCACCATCGACATGCTGGGGGAGGACAATTACCGCAAAAAGACTACGATCGGGAAAAATGTCTACCAAACTTACCTCAACAACGAGCAGTTTGGCTACGAATACCAATATGTCCGCAATATGCTCCATCTGAATAACGGACCGGGAATTCCTTTTTCAGAAATCGGATTGATGGCGGGAGTTTATCAGACAGATTGGAGTTGGGCTCCACTTTTTGGCGATGTAGATAACGACGGATTCAGGGACTTGTTGATTACCAACGGATTTCCGCGCGATATTACTGATAAAGACTTTGCCAATTACCGGGCGGATGTGGGAAATATCGCAACGACAAGACAACTTCTGGACTCAATTCCTATTGTGAAAATCCCAAACTACGCATACAGAAATACGGGAAATTTAAGATTTGAAGACAGCGGGGATGGATGGGGATTGAATAAACCTTCATTTTCAAATGGTGCTGCTTTGGTGGATTTGGATCTGGATGGGGACTTGGATTATGTAGTGAACAATATCAATGACCCAGCTTTTGTATTTGAGAACAAGCTGAATAAGAGCAAAAATGCCCCTAACTACCTTCGTGTGAAATTGAAAGGGCCAGCCAAAAATTCCCAAGGTTTGGGTGCAAAAGTACTCCTAAGGCCGACTCCTGAAAGTCTTTTATATCAGGAATTGCAAGTGGTGCGGGGGTATATGTCATCTATTGAAGATGTCCTTCATTTTGGCTTGGATTCCATAAATTCAGTCGGGGAACTTACAGTCATTTGGCCTGATGGCAAAGAGTCCAAACTTTCAAATATTGCTGTTAATCAGGTTCTTGTAGTGGATTACGCTTCTGCCCAAGTTGGAAAAAACAGCCTTGCAATTTTGGATTTGCCGATGTCCCGGAATTTTCTTTCTGAAGTTTCCGAAAAGCTTGGAATTTCATTCATTCACCAAGAGGAGGATAAAATTGATTTCAATATTCAACGGACTCTCCCCCACAAACTCACGCAATTTGGCCCCGCTTTGGCCGTAGGAGACCTTAACGGAGATGGAAGAGAGGATCTGATTATAGGGTCTGCTTCTGGGTTTTCTCCGGTTTGGTATGCACAGCAGGAGGATGGTAAGTTTATCCAAAAAGAGTTACTTCCGGGAGAGAATCCAATTTTCGAAGAAACGGGAATCCTGCTTTTTGACCTGGACAATGATGGGGATTTAGATCTTTACCTCGTCAGTGGGAGTGCTGAATTTTTACCAGAGGCTGCGGAATATTTGGATAGAATTTATCTCAATGACGGGAAAGGGAATTTCACCTTGGATAAAAGCTTTTCTGCAATAAAAGCAAATGGAAGCACTGTGCGTGGAGGTGATTTTGACGGGGATGGATTTTTGGACTTGTTTGTAGGAGGGAGATCTCCGATCGGAAAATTTCCCCTGGCAGAGAAGAGTTTTCTGCTAAAAAACGAAAATGGACTCCTGACTGACGTAACTGATAAACTTGCACCGGGACTGCGGGAGGTAGGGATGGTGACTGATGCAATTTGGTCGGATATCAACGGCGATGGGAAAGTCGACCTGATTGTGGTCGGTGAATTGATGCCAATCACCATTTTCATCAATCAGGGTGGCAAGTTCGAGAAACTGCAAAATACCGGACTGGAGAATTACCTTGGATGGTGGAATTCCATCGCCACTGCAGATTTTGATCAGGACGGCGATACTGATTTTGTCATCGGAAACCTTGGAGCCAATAATTCCCACCATCCAACTTTTGATAGGCCGGTGAAAATCTATGCCAAGGATTTTGACAATAACGGAAGTGTGGATCCGGTTTCTTTTGCTTATTATAAAGACAAGCAAGGAGGCGTTTACAATTCATTTCCAAGTCATTTTTGGGATGATTTGATGGGACAAAGTCCGATGTTCCGAAGGAAATTTGATCGGTATAAATATTTTGCGTTGAGTACTGAAACCTCATTTTTCACCGAAGATGAAAAGAAAGATGTGATGATTTTGACCGGAAACTATGACCGGACGATATGGGTTGAAAATCTCGGTAACGGGAAATTTACCGTACATGAACTGCCTATTTTGGCCCAAATCGCTCCGACAAACGGAATTGTGGCCGATGACATCAACGGTGACGGAATTTCCGATATTCTTATGGTAGGGAATGACTATGGGAATGAAATCTTCATAGGAAGGCTGGATGCTTCTGTAGGATTGCTGCTTCTTGGAGATGGTAAAGGTAATTTTGAGTCAGTCAATCCAAGAGAAAGCGGTTTTGTGGTGCCCGGAGACGCAAAATCTTTGGTAAAATTGAGTACTTCCCAAGGTGCACCACTTTATTTTGCTTCCCAAAATAGGGGCAAATTGCTTGCTTTCAGATCCTCTTATGAAGAAGCAAAAACGCTTTCTTTTGGGCAGGATGCCATGGCTTTAATTCTTGAATTGGAAAATGGCAAAAGGCAGCGTTTTGATTTAAGTCTTGGTTCTGGATTTGGATCCCAATCTACGCGGGAAATAAGCCTCCCCAAAGGAACAAAATCAGCAGTGATGATTGACTACAAGGGTCAGATGACGCCGGTGGGAATCTTCACGATGAACTAGCTTACTTGTAGAGATCTCCCGGTCTGGCTTCGCAGATATCAGCGATCAATTCCGCGATTTTATCAGTGACGTCTTCGAAATACCGCCTCCCTTTTTCCGGGGAGGCTTTTTTTGGATTACCGATTCCGGTGTCATCAGTGACTTGAGACCACTTTCGCTCTGCCCAAGCCCATTTTTCCCTTATCCCCCGTATCACAGATTTACGTTCGGCACCGTCTCCTGCTTCTTCCAGCGACAAAACCAGTTCAGGATGCAGGTATTGGATCAAGGCAGTTTCCATTTCATCGGCATGATCTCCGGCTTCCTCGAAATACTTAGATTTGTCCAATGCCTGAAACCAATTGCAGGTAAAAAGTAACATGTCAGGAAATCTAAGACCCAATTCCCGCAACATGGGCTGAAAGTTATTCCCTCCGTGGCTGTTCAGAATCAAAAGCTTTTTGATCCCCTGTCTGCTGAGTACTTCAATAATATCCGTCAGAATAATCAGTTGTGTACTTGGATAGATGTTGATGTCCAGATAGATGTCACTTTGCCCGGTATT
The DNA here is from genome assembly GCF_900103735.1 of Algoriphagus alkaliphilus. Taxonomy (GTDB): domain Bacteria; phylum Bacteroidota; class Bacteroidia; order Cytophagales; family Cyclobacteriaceae; genus Algoriphagus; species Algoriphagus alkaliphilus. Next base: position 72,860 of record NZ_FMXE01000013.1, read on the forward strand.
GACACCGAATGGGATAGTGGGCAGCACCACGACTTTCGATCCCTTTTCCCAAGCCTTTCTTGCCCCCTCTGCCCCGAGGTCATCTGCTTCATAAATGTCAGTACCATACGGGAGATGATAATTATGAGCTTCGGTGGCTCCCCAAGGCAGAACCGCCAAATCATAACGAAATGTTTTAAGATCTTTCCAGGTGGCTTCTTTCAGAATATAGGGTCTCATCAAGATTGTTTTTTAGTATTTGGAGGAATGGCAGGGGGATTTGGGTCAAAATTGATAATTTGAATCCCGATTCTAAAAATAGTCTCAATGTCTCAAAGAAGAAAGTTTATCAAGCAATCCCTTGTCAGTTCTGCTTTATTTTTACCGGGTGTTTCAGCTTTTTCCAAAACCTTGGAAAAGGGATTGCAAAAGGAAGAAAAACCACTAATTCTATCCACTTGGAATCATGGCCTCCCGGCAAATAAGGCAGCTTGGAACAAACTCAAGGAAACAGGCAGTATTCTCGATGCGGTAGAAGCAGGTGTTCGGGATACCGAATTGGATATGGAAAACTTATCCGTAGGACTTCAAGGCTTACCGGACCGGGAAGGAATCACCACTTTGGATGCTTCCATTATGACAGGAGACGGAGCTTGTGGCTCCGTTGCATTTGTCCGTCAGATTAAGCATCCTATTACTTTGGCTAGGGCTGTAATGGAAAAGACTCCACATGTAATGTTGGCAGGGGAGGGGGCACGGCAGTTTGCCATTGCCCAAGGTTTTCCTTTGGAAAAAGAAGAACTTAGCCCAAAGGCCAAAGTCGAGTATGACAAATGGAAAGTGACTAGCCAATACAAACCCATCATCAATATCGAAAATCATGATACGATAGGCATGGTCGGAATTGATTCCTCGGGAAAACTTGCGGGAAGCTGCACGACCAGTGGACTTGCCTACAAAATGCATGGAAGGGTAGGAGACAGCCCCATTATTGGTGCAGGATTGTATGTGGATGATGAAGTTGGTGCTGCTACCGCTACTGGATTGGGAGAGACGATCATTCGGATTTGTGGCAGTTTTTTGATTGTGGAATTGATGCGTCAGGGGAGGACACCACAAGAAGCTTGCGAGGAAGCAGTTAAGCGGCTTGTGACCAAAAGCAAAAACATCCAAGATATTCAGGCAGGCTTTTTAGCTATCAATAAATATGGAGAAACCGGGGCTTTTGCGGTTCACCCGGGATTTAATTTTGCTAGAGCCACTTCATCGGAAAATATCCTAATTGATTCTAAAAGCCATTTTTAAGCGATGGAAAAGATTCTATTAGAAGCGCCTGTTTTCAATCTTCAAGCAGCCATGGAAGCAGCCCAATTTGGGATTGACAGACTGGAGCTTTGTTCCAATTTTCCCGAAGGGGGAGAAACTCCAAGTGCAGGAATGCTTCGTTTTTTGAAAAGTGAAGTAGATATTCCGGTTTTTGTGATGATTCGTCCACGTGGAGGAGATTTTGTGTACTCTCTGAAAGAGGAAATTGTGATGAAGCAAGACATTCAGTTGTTGACTGAATTGGGAGCTGATGGCTTTGTTTTCGGGATTTTGGATGAAAAAGGGAAGGTAAATGAAGCAGCTTGCAAGATGCTACTGCGTGCAGCCGGAGAAAAGCCCTGTACCTTCCACCGTGCATTTGACGCATCATCGGATTTGGAGGATTCCCTGGAGCGAATTATTGATCTGGGCTTTAATCGAATTCTTTCCTCAGGTGGAAAAAATTCCCTGACGGAAGGGCTTCCGGTGATTTTGGAACTTTTGGAAAAGGCCCAAGACAGAATTATTATTATGCCGGGAGGTGGAACCAAAGCAGAACATGTGCCGATCCTAAGAAAAAGTGGCTATTTGAAAGAAGTCCATGCTTCCTGCAAAGTGGCAAAACCTTCACCCAATCAGTTTATTAATGAAGGTCTGTCTTTTTCGGCCATGCCTTTGGATTTTTCGCTTCACTTTGGAGTTGATCCGGCGGTAGTCAATGAGTTCAAATCTGTTCTATAAGTTAAAAATGCGAAAGTATCTCTGGATTGTTGGGTTGATGTGTTGGAGCTGTGGGCCGATTTCAGAGCGAAAGCAACCACCCCCAAGTTTGCAACAATTGGCGCAGTCGGATTTGAATCTGACGGGTGAGCAACTCGCAAACGGCTATTGTGCGGCTTGCCATTTGAAACCCGAGCCTGAGGTGTTGGACAGGATAACCTGGGAGACCAGTGTATTGCCGGACATGCGCAAGCGGATGGGCTTATACCTTGAGGAGGATTTGGGAACAGTCCTTCCTCAGGATGGAGGAGTTCCCGAGGGTATTTATTCTAAGATACAATACATTTCCCGAGAAAACTGGGCAAAGCTTCTGACCTATTATCTGGAAAATGCGCCTGAAAAACCCCTTCCACAAATTGAAAAGATTAACCCAAAAAATGGAATTCCGGGATTTGAATTGGAGATACCCAATTTTCCTTTCGTCAGACCCAGTCTTACCACGATGGTCAGGGTACATCCCAAAACAGGGAACTTATGGTTGGGTCACAGGTTCCGTTTGCTATATGTATTGGACTCGAAAAATGGATTCAGTCAGTTAGACTCGATTAATACTCCTATTGCGCCGGTTGAGATAAAGTGGAGCTCTGATACTGACTTCGATTTGCTGTCCATGGGTTTGATGGATCGAGCGAATGATTCACTTGGAGTCTTGGGCAAGTATTCAAATTCTGGAAAATCCTGGCAGAGTTTTCCGATTCAGGAAAAACTGATGCGACCGGTTCATGTAGAATATTCGGATTTCAACGGGGATGGAAAAGAAGACTGTGTGATTAGCCATTTTGGAAATCATCTGGGGAAGTTGAGTCTTTATCTTACCAAAAATGATGGCTTTGAAGAGATCATTTTGAAGAAAGACCCGGGTGCAAGAAGGACAATAGCTGTTGATTTTGACGGTGATGGTGACATGGACATCCTTGCTCTGATGACTCAGGCAAAAGAAGCAATCGTGCTTTTCGAAAATCAAGGCGATGGCAAGCTCAGGGAACGCGTATTATTGGCTTTTCAGCCAGCCTTTGGATCGAATGATTTGCGGTATGAAGATATGACGGGTGATGGACTGCCGGACTTGATTTTAGTGAATGGGGATAATGCCGACCAATCCCAAATTTTAAAAAATTACCACGGTGTCCGGATTTTTGAAAATAATGGGAAAGGAAAGTTTACTGAAAAATGGTTCTACCCCATGCATGGAGCCACTGGATTGGAAGTGGATGATTTTGATCAGGACGGGGATATGGATTTGATTGCGATTGCTTTTTTTCCAGATCGAAATCAAACCCCGAGACAGGACTTGATTTATTTTCAACAAGGGGATAAAAGCAAATACGATCCATTTATTTTGGAAAATGCGCCCGAATTCAATTGGCTTACCATTACCAAGGGGGATTTGGACGGGGATGGAGATCAAGATCTAGTAATCGGGACTTTTGCCTTTGATGAGCTATACAAGGCTCCAACTTCAACTTGGAGTCCTTTTATCATCCTGAGAAATAGCTTGAAGTAATCAATTGTTATTTGTAATTACTTGAAATACTTATCTGTATTATCCATTAAGTGTGTTTTTTTATTTCTCTATTCAAAGAAATTCAGTATCTTATTATCTTTCCTTAAATAAAAAGCTATGGTAAAAAGTTTTCAAGGGGTCAGAGAAGTGGAGCCCAAAGCCCCGATTCAGCAGATTTTGGTCAAGGACCATATGACCACCAATTTGGTTACTTTTCAGCCGGAAGACACGATTGATCAAGTTATTGATGCGCTGACCAAGCGGAAAATTTCAGGCGCACCTGTTTTGGATGAGTCAGGTGCCTTGGTTGGAGTAATCTCTGAGGTAGATTGTCTGGCGGAAATCATTAAAGGAAAATACAGTAATACCGTTAGATTTCCCGCTAAGGTTAAAGAACACATGAGTACGAATGTGATCTATCTGAATCCCGACATGTCGCTTTTTGATGCGGCCCAAAAATTTTTAGAGCATAAAATCCGCCGGTTTCCAGTACTAAAAGATGGTCATCTCGTGGGTCAGCTAAGTTTGAGTGATGTGATTCGAGCTTTCCCCAAGCTCAAACACACGACTTGGTAAAAACCAATGGTTGTCTGATTAATGCCGATTGTCACATTGAGTCTTAAATATTGCGGGAACATACAAAAAGGGAATGACAGGGTTTTGCACACCAAGTAAGTCAATAAATGTAAAACCACGTTTGATTTAACCTGCGTAAACAAAACATGGATCGGAAGGGCGCGGTGGGAGGATTTGCCAGCGAGCCAGCGTTCGGCCTTGTGCGGTGGGAGCTTTGGCAAATCTTGACCTTTTGGTTCTTTTGGGTTAAGCCAAAAGAACGAAGAAAAAAAATACTTAACCTAAATCCAGAACCATAATTAAATGATCAATGTCTAACGATTTAAAGACTACAAATCGGAATAAAATTCTATAATATTCTTTTTTAAAAAATTAAATACAAGCTGTCATCGGTAGCGGAGTCGAAGGGTCAGGCTGACACCTTCAGTCCTTTTGAGACAGCCTCTTTAATATTATTCTGAATTGGAGGCTTAAATTTTCTATTTAGACATTTCGATGGCCCTCTCAACATCTTTCAGAATGTCTTCGTAATGCTCCAAACCCACCGAAAGTCTAATCAACCCATCGGCAATCCCCACGCGGGCTCGTTCTTCCGCCGAAAGTTTGCTATGGGTCGTAGATGCAGGATGGGTGATGATACTTCTACTATCTCCCAAATTGGCAGTGACAGAAATCATCTGAAGCTGATCAATAAATCGCTGTGCTCTGGCCACCCCGCCTTTTAGCGTCAGGGTGATGATCCCTCCACCGGCTTTCATTTGCTTTACTGCAAGATCATGCTGAGGATGGGAGGCTAGAAAAGGATATTTCACGGCTTCCAATTCGGGATTTCCTTCGAAATAGGAGGCGACTTTCATTGCATTTTCACAGTGACGATCCATACGGACAGCAAGCGTTTCCATGCTTTTAGCCAAAATCCAGGCATTAAATGGTGAAATAGACGGGCCTGTATGCCTTGCAAAAAAATGAACTTCCTTCATCAATTCTTTCGAACCGAGAATAAGTCCACCTAATACTCGCCCTTGCCCATCGATGTATTTGGTAGCACTGTGGGTAACGATATGAGCGCCCCATTTGGCAGGCTGCTGGAGATAAGGGGTGGCAAAGCAATTGTCTACCACGAGAATCAGATTGTGTGCTGCTGCAAATTTTCCTGCCCACTCCAAGTCGATGATCTCCAAACCGGGATTTGACGGGGTTTCGATAAAGAGCATCTTGGTATTTGGCTGGACTAGTTTTTCCCAGTTGAGATAATCTGAAATATCTCCATAGGTTGAACTAATCCCCCACTTTGGAAATACTCGGGTCAACAATTGATGGGTAGAACCAAATAAGGATCTTGAAGCCAAAACATGGTCTCCTTGTTGAAGTAAAGCCGCAATACTTCCAAACATCGCCGCCATTCCAGATGCAGTGGCTATCCCATCTTCCGTTCCTTCCGCAGCACATACCTTCTCGATCAGATCAGATGAATTTGGGTTTGCATAGCGGGAATAGATATTTCCCGGAATCTCATCGGCAAACATTGCACGTGCTTCCTCCGCGGAATCAAAAGTAAAACTTGAGCTCAGGTAAATGGGTGAGGAATGCTCTTTTTGATTAGAACGCTGTTGGATTCGGATCGAATCGGTTTCGAAATGAGACATGGTCTGTTCGGTTTGAATACAGGTGTACACGTCAGGACTGAAAAAGATTTTTCCCAAAGGCAGAATTTGAACCAGAATTGAGGCAGTTATGATTACGCCAATTTATAGTTCCCGCAGAGGGTAGGAATTGGCACCTTTCACCGGAGTTTGGGATGGTTGCCAGAGGGTCACAGAGCCTATTCTCTCGCCTCTTCTTTATAAATCAGTCTCCTGAAGTGATGCAAAGAAAAAGGGAGATTTGGTCAAATCCAAATCTCTCCTAAAATGCCCTTGAAAAAAAAATCTCATACAGGGAAATGATTATGTGGGGCATTCGACGTGGCAATTAAAAAAACAAGATTTAAACACGTGAAATCAATCATTGAATTGAGTCATGGTTTGGGAAATCCCGATGGTGCAAAAGCCAAAAATCATGTCAATCGCCTTGTCCATCATCATCGGAAGTTCATCAAATTCCTGTTGGGAGAATCTCCCCAAAACATAATCAACTTGCCTTCCTTTTGGGAAATTGTCTCCGATTCCCATTCGAAGTCTAGGGTAATCTTGTCCACCTGTGAGGTCTTCAATGTTTTTCAGGCCGTTATGCCCAGCGGCACTGCCCCTGACTCTCATTCTCAGTTTGCCAAAAGGAATAGCGACATCATCTACGATCACAAGAATATTCTCCTTGGGAATGCCAAGCTCCTTCATCCAATAGTTGACGGCTTTTCCACTTAGATTCATGTAAGTAGTGGGCTTGATCAGATGTAAGCTTCTGCCTTTGTATTTGATTTCAGTTTTGAATGCCAGCCGATCACTTTTCCAACTTGCCCCTTCCTTGTCGGCAAGTCTGTCTACAGTCAAGAATCCAATGTTGTGTCGGGTTAGTTCGTATTCGGGGCCAATGTTCCCTAATCCCACGATCAGGTATTTCATCCGTTTGTAATTTGTTTTTAAGTGGTCAAATAGCTTGTCCCGAAACTGCCTGACCGGCAGATAGGCTTGTTTCGGGAGAATCTCACCTTACTAAATTTAAAATCGTGTGTAACAATTTAGTCAAGCTTGATTTAATTTTAATCGAATATAGACCTGTCAGGTTTTCAAAACCTGACAGGTCTAGTAATTTTTGAAAATAAAAAATCCTGCCCGGTAATGAGCAGGATTTAATGGCTTTGGAAGATTTTGATTATTCTCCTTTTTTACCTCTAAGTGCTCTTGGAATCCCAACAGTCACGATAGAAACATTTGGAGAAGTAAGAATTTCAAAACCTTGCGCTTTCAATTCACTTACTTTAAATGATTTTCCCAAATCCAAGTCAGAAATATCAACAGTAATGAAGTCAGGGAAGTTACTTGCCAAACCTTTTACCTTTAATTTTCTTGTCTTGAATTCCAGTTTACCACCTTTAGCGATACCTGGTGAGCTACCTGTTACTTTCACAGGAATTTCGAATTTGATGGCTTTTTCTTCTGTGTAAGCCATGAAGTCAGCGTGTAATAAAACCTCACTTACAGGGTGATATTGAGCTTCTTTCAATACTGCTTTCACGATCATACCTTCGATATTCAATTCTACCAAGTGAACTTCAGGCGTGTATATCAAATCACGGAAAAGGATAGCTGGAGAGTAAAAATGAACTTGTTCAGGAATACCTGGTCCATAAACTACGCAGGGAACATTGCCTGAATCTCTGATTTCGTTCAAAGTGGCACTGTCGAGATTTGCTCTTTTAAACCCTATAATCTCAAGTGTTTTCATAAGTATTTGTATTTTAAATTGGTTTTTTAAATAAATAGAGAACTGATGGAGGTATTACCGGTCACTGCATGAATTGCTTTTGCAAACAAGTCTGCAACAGTCAGTACCCGGATCTTGGAAGAATGCTGCTTCATGGTGATCGTGTCAGTGATGACTAGCTCCTCCAATACGGAATTTTCGATGTTCTCATAAGCATTTCCCGAAAGCACACCATGTGTTACGATGGCTCTGACCGAAGTTGCTCCTTTCTCTTTGATTATTTGTGCAGCCTTGCAAAGTGTGCCTGCTGTATCGACCAAATCATCTACAAGAATTACATCTTTTCCCTCTACGTCACCGATTACCTGCATTGAGGCGATCTCGTTGGCCCTTTTTCTATGCTTATCACAGACGACCATTTCTACTTCAAAATGCTTTGCAAAAGATCTGGCTCTTGCCACACCTCCTACATCAGGTGCTGCGAAAATCATATCCGGAAGCCTAAGCGTGCTCAAATAGGGTGCAAAAATAGCTGATCCATTTAAATGATCCAAGGGGATATCGAAAAAACCCTGAATTTGTCCAGCATGTAGGTCGCAAGCCATTATTCGGTCAGCTCCTGCGGATGTCAACATATTGGCAATTAACTTGGCAGCAATGGAGACTCTTGGGCGGTCTTTTCTGTCCTGACGGGCATAGCCAAAGTAAGGAATCACAGCACAGACTTTGTACGCACTGGCACGCTTGGCCGCATCTATCATAAGGCAAAGCTCCAAAATGTTGTCACTCGGAGGGTTGGTGCTTTGAATGATAAATACTGTGCAACCTCTGATCGACTCATTGAAACTCGGTGACATCTCTCCGTCACTGAATTTTGACATCGTTAAGTCGCCGATCTTTTTGCCATAATTTTTGGCGATTCGTTCTGCCAAATGAAGACTGCTGGTGCCTGCAAATATTTTAACCTCGGACATGGTGGGTTTTTTTGGAGGTAATGGGTTGGAAAAGTGCCTATCACAAAAGTAAGGATTTTTGACGGACAGGCTAAAGTCAAGTCATTTCATACTCACATTTATTTAAAAATTGATCCCGGATTTTGAATCGGAGGAGATTTCTTGCAGTGATTTTTTTCTGACTGTACCGATCCTGTAATATTTTCTCCGAAAGCTGTTTTTCATTACCCGTTTTGTGGGTTAAGGTTTATTTTTACTCTTTGCTGGAATTTACCCCGACCTTATGAAAAAATATTTAATTCTAATTCTCTTTTTAGGGACACTGCCTTTTTTTGTGCATTCCCAAGTTGTCCCCACCCCCAAATCCCACTTTGGATTTGATATCGGAGACGAATATATGCTGGCCAATTTTAGCCAAACAGAGGCCTACTTCAAGAAAGTCGATGAAGCGAGTGACCGTGTGAAGCTTGTGGAAATCGGAAAAACAGAATTTGGAAGGTCTCAGCCTATGCTGATCATCACTGCACCGCAAAATTTTCCTCAAATCGAGCGCTACAAAGAAATTTCAAGAAAACTTGGGCGTGCCGAAATCTCCGAGGCAGAAGCGAAAGCGCTTGTTAAGGAGGGTAAGCCCGTAGTTTGGATTGATGGGGGTCTTCATGCTAATGAAGTGGTCGCTGCACAACAGTTAATCGAAACGCTTTATAGACTTGCTTCAGGAAATGATGAAGAGACGCTAAAAATCCTCGACGAGGTAATTATTCTGTTGGTGCACGTCAATCCCGATGGAATGGAAATCATGTCTGACTGGTACATGAGAAATCAGGATAAGAGCAAACGAGCGCAGAATATTCCTGTCCTCTATCAAAAATATGTCGGGCATGATAATAACCGGGATTTTTACATGAACAACATGTCTGAATCCACCAATATCTCACTTCAACAATATGTAGAATGGCTTCCTCAAATCATTTATAATCATCACCAGGCAGGTCCTGCCGGAACTGTCGTTGCCGGGCCTCCTTACAGGGACCCGTTTAACCACGTGTTTGATCCACTAATTATCACCAGTCTTGATGCGGTGGGTGCTGCCATGATCAACAGATTGCACGTGGAAGATAAGCCGGGATATACTCGATTAGACGGTTCTGTTTTTTCCACTTGGTGGAACGGTGGATTGAGAACAACCCCTTACTATCATAATATGATAGGCATTTTGACCGAAATTGTGGGCAGCCCGTCCCCTTATTCGATTCCTTTGGTTCCCGATCGTTTGATCCCAAATAACGGCACTCCTTATCCCGTTTCCCCGGGTCCTTGGCCTTTCAGAAGATCTATTGATTATTCTGTTTCCCTCAATTATGCAATTCTTAATCATGCTGTCCGACATGGTGACGAATTGTTGTATAACTTCTACCTGATGGGTAGGAAGTCCATCGAGCGTGGAAATACCGATACTTGGACCCGTTATCCCAAAAATGCCCAGGCAATTCAGAAAGCATTTGATTCCGCGCAAAAGAAGAAAGAAGCAGAAAATGAGGAGGAAGCTTATTTTGGATACCGATCCGGTTTGCCGATTCAGTTTTATGATTCAGTGTACAAAGATCCATCAAAAAGAGACCCCAGGGGTTATATCCTTTCCGCAGATCAGCCAGACTTTTCCACAGCGATTAAGTTTCTGAATGCCCTGATCAAATCAGGTATTTTGGTACATAAAGCCACGGCAGATTTTACTGTGAATGGAAAGCCTTATCCGAAAGGATCTTACATTGTCAAAACAGCCCAAGCATTCCGACCTCACGTGTTGGACATGTTTGAGCCCCAGGATCACCCTAATGATTTTCTCTATCCGGGAGGACCTCCAATCAGACCATACGATGCAGCAGGTTGGACACTGGCTTATCAAATGGGAGTAAGAGTAGATCGGATTATGGAAGGATTTGATGGGCCATTTGAGCCTGTTGCTTATGGACAATTGCTTTCTCCTGAATCCACGACACTTGTAGCAGCATCCGGGTATTTACTGGATGCGCGGGTAAATGATTCATATCTGGCAGTCAATGACCTCCTCAAATCAAAAGTAAAAGTTTATCGTACCTCAGCTGAAATCAACGGATTACCTGCAGGTTCTTTTTATGTTCCGGCTTCTGGAAAAAATGCATTGCAAGCCGCTGCTAAATCCTATGGAATCAAACCTGTGGAGGGAAAAGGATTGCCAACCGGAGCCAAAGAAGTCAAACCTTCCCGAATCGGACTATATGATTACTATGGTGGGTCGATGCCGTCCGGTTGGGTGAGGTGGATGATGGAGCAGTTTCATTTTGATTTCCGGCAGATTTTTCCACAGGAAATTGATGGAGGAGATCTCAATGCCAAATACGATGTGATTCTATTTATAGGACCCGGAATGCCCGGAGAAAGTGGAGGCTACGGTAGTGGAGCCCAACCTAAAAAAGAGGACATCCCAGCCGAGTTTCATCACATGATCGGAAGATTGTCATTGGATAAATCCATTCCTCAGCTTAAGTCGTTTTTGGAGAAAGGTGGACAGATTATCACAGTGGGTGCAGCGACTTCATTGGCTTACCATTTGGATTTGCCAGTTACCAATGCCTTGGTGGAAATAGCAGGAGGAAAGGAAAAATCCTTAACTGGCGACAAATACTACATCCCCGGCAGTGTATTGGAGATGCATGTGGACAATTCCTCACCGGCAAATTTTGGAATGGGTGACAAGGCCAATGTACTTTTCAACAACAGTCCAGTATTCAAACTAGCTCCTGGCGCAGCTTTGCAGGGAGTGAAGCCGCTGGCATGGTTTGGAACCGAGGAACCACTTAAAAGTGGATGGGCTTGGGGTCAGCAATACTTGAAAAATGGAGTTACCGCTTTTGAAGCTCAAGTTGGAAAGGGAAAGTTGTATGCTTACGGTCCGGAGATCACTTTTAGGGCTCAATCTCACGGGACGTTTAAAATGCTTTTCAATGGACTTTATAAATAACTAAAAGTCAATAAAAATGAAAAAAGCTGCCCAATCAGGCAGCTTTTTCATTTTTGTGCTATAATTTCTTTAAACCCCAAATTTCTCTTTCAAATAGCCGATTGCCATTTCATAGGCTTCTTTGCTTGCCTCGGTATCAAATCTGGGGTTGCTGGGATTTGCAAAACCGTGCACCGCAGGAAATATTTTGTAAGTTAATTTCTTTCCTGCAGTTTCCATATTGGCAGCGAATTCCTTGATGACAGTTTCTGAGATATATTCTTCAGTGGCAAAAAGACCCAAAATATCCGAGTTCAACGTCTTTAATTTTTCCACATCCCGTACAGGCATGCCGTAATACATGACCGAACCCAAATTCTGCTGACCATTGAGCAAGGCGGATTTCAGTGACCAACCACCGCCAAAACACCAGCCCACATTTGCGATTTGTGCAGTTGCCCCGGCCATTTCACGTGCGCCGATTACAATGGATTCCAGTCTTTCTTCTTTTACCCCCTGCATCAATTTACCGGCTTCTTGAGGATTGGCAGTTACTTTGCCATCATACATATCGATTGCAAGTACATTGACCTTTCCTCCAAGATCATCATAAAATACCTCTGCCTGTTGTTTGATGTTGTCATTTAGACCCCACCACTCCTGATAGACGAAAAGCCATTTATCTGAAGATCTCAAAGCTTTGATGAAATAACCGTTTGCTTTCATGCCATCTTCCGTAGGAAAACTGACCATTTCCCCTTTGCCCTCAAATTCAAATGGAATCGGTGATGGATGAAATGAAGCAAAACCCGGCGCGTCGACAAATTGAGCCATGTCATCGGACAGAGAATGGCAAATACTGATGCCTTCAAATGGATCTGAGTGAGAGCTTTGTTCTTTGGGAAAGAAATAAAGTGCGCCTAAGATCAGGATTAAAGATAAAAGGGGCTTGATCATGGGTTTTTGCTTTGTTAAGGATTGATTAATATGTTGGGAAAACTCCCTAAGCTAAATTAAGTTTTATTTCTCCAAAAAGTGAATGATATGGATTCTTACCAGCATTATGTGGATGCCGAACTCGGTTTGTGGCTCTATGAAATGAAAAAGCCTCCGGGCCTGTTTAGTCGACTGACTCATGGGGTGCAGGGAAAAATCAATCGTGTCATTCCGGAGAAGGTACATAGAGTGATCACGACAGCCATTGAAAATATGGTCAAAGCTGTCATCACAGGATCTTCTTGGATCGTCCCCAAATCTGATCCAATGCTGCTGCTTAAGGATTCTGAAATGAGAGTACGCGAGCGGATCAAATGGTACAGGAATACTGCTTCCGCCGAAGGTGCATTGACTGGCGCAGGAGGGATTTTACTTGGGTTTGCAGATTTCCCTGCTTTTTTGACCATCAAGATGAAGATGCTTTTTGATATCGCGGCCCTTTATGGAGCCAATACAAAGGATTATCATGAACGGCTCTTTTTGCTTTACATTTTTCAATTGAGCTTTTCTGACCAAAATCGAAGAAATGAGCTTATTGGGTTGATTGAAAATTGGAATAGCTTCAAAAGTGATTTACCAAAAGAAATTGGAGACTTCGATTGGAGGACATTCCAGCTTGACTACCGCGATTATATTGACTTGGCCAAACTGGCACAGCTGATTCCGATCATCGGGGCAGGAGTAGGGGCAATTGCTAATTATAGGCTGACTGAGCACTTGGGAAGATTCGCTATGAATGCCTATCGACTTAGGATCTTGAAATGTAATCAGGTAGCGATTGAAACCGAAAAGCAGAACAATCCTGAATAAAAAAAGCTTTCCGAATATCGGAAAGCTTTGTTGGCCGACCAGGGCTCGAACCTGGACTCTTCTGAACCAAAATCAGACGTGTTGCCAGTTACACCATCAGCCAATTCAATTTTAGAGAAACGCTTCGTTTTTCTTAAAGTGTCACAAAGGTAGATTCTTGCCTCATTTTTTCCAAATGGCTTTCTAAAGAATTTTAGCATAAGAGTGTAATTTACTTGCATTCAGGCAGAAAAATTATTTCAATTGTCACCCTTTTCAATAATTGTGTTTCAGTCGAGGAAGGGTTGCTTAGGGTTAAATATATATTGACGAAATCGATTGAATTTTGTCTTTTTATTAATTTTCAGGCAGTTGGGTTGTTCGAATGAGAATATTTGTATTGTTTTGTTTCAGATTTGAAAACTAAACTAAAAATACATCGCGCTATGAAGGCTGAAAAAATGGAGAAACTGGTAGCTGAAGTCATCGAAAAATTGGAGAAATTGAAGCACACAGATTTGGCGGCTGATCTCAGCTGGTGCTGGGTAAGTTTCCAAAATGACCAAAATCCTGAAGGCGTAATTGAGAAGTCTTCTCAGGCATTAGCTGCTTTCAAGGAAGCCCGTGAAAAAAATGCGAAGGCCGTGGCCAAGAAACTGATCGACGATCTGGAAAAAGCATTAGCATAAAACAAAAAAAACTCGCCGGAAGGCGAGCTTTTTGTTTGTTTGAGAAGAATTTATTCTCCAGATACGATAAACTTCACTTTAGTTTTCACTTCTCTGTGAAGGTCAATATCTGCTGAAAATTCTCCAGCACCATCTACAGGCACTCCAATGGAGATTTTCTTTCGATCAATTTCGAAACCTTGAGTTGCCAAGGCATCAGAAATCTGTAGCGTAGTTACTTTACCGAAGATTTTGCCTGAATCACCGATCTTAGCTTTGATTTCCAAAGTAGTCTCTGCAAGTTTCGCCGCAATGTTTTCAGCTTCAGTTTTGATTTTCTCTGCTTTATGAGCAGCCTGCTTGATGTTTTCAGCAAGAATCTTTCGATTAGAACCTGTGGCCAAAACTGCGAATCCCTGAGGAATCAGGTAGTTTCTTCCGTAACCAGGTTTTACTGCCACAAGGTCATTTTTGTAGCCTAGACCTTTTATGTCTGTTTTTAGAATGATATCCATTTGTAATGATCTTTTGTGATTGGACGATACAAGACCGAATTATTTCAAACCATCGGTTACGAATGGCAACAAAGCTAAATGTCTTGCTTTTTTGATAGCCTGAGCTACCTTTCTCTGATACTTCGCAGAGTTACCGGTAAGTCTTCTTGGAAGAATTTTACCTTGCTCGTTTACGAATTTTAATAGGAAGTTAGGATCCTTGTAGTCGATATATTTAATACCGTGCTTTTTGAATCGGCAATACTTCTTCCTGATTTCGCCTCTGTTGATTGGTTCGTTTACTAGTGTCATTAGGCTTGCTCCTCCTTAACTTCTACTTTTTTATTAAATTCTCCTTTTCTTCTTCTGTCAGCATAAACAATTGAATGTTTGTCTAACACAGTAGTCAAGAATCTCATTACTTTCTCATCACGTCTAAGCTCGATTTCGAACTTGCGGATGATAGTAGGAACAGCCTTGAACTCAACCATCACGTAAAACCCGGTTGTCTTTTTTTCAATGGTATAAGCCATTTTCTTTAGACCCCAGTTCTCCACATTGATAACATCTGCCCCCTCTTCTTTTAACAAGCTTACAAACTTGTCGACGGTATCCTTCATCTGAATGTCAGACAAAACGGGAGTTAAAATGAATACCGTCTCATAATTTCTTTGGAACATTTTTTTAATGTGTTTAAGGAATTTGAATAAACAGACCGCAAAAGTAGAGTAATTGACGTTCTATTCCAAATCTAGATCCATAATTGAACCGGGTATAAACCAGAAAAGCCTCCGAGTAAGGAGGCTTTTCGTTAGAAGATCAAATTATTTCACACTGAATGTCTTAGAACCCACTTGGTAGTTGTCTACAAAAATCTTCACCTGATGGTTTCCTGAAGTGTAATCAGAGCCTTTTTCATAATAGAAAGTCAGTTCCTGCTCTGAATTGTTGAAAATAATATCCTGCTTGACGGTGTAAAATTGCTCTACGCCATTGATCATAAAAGTGCCAGATCCTTTAGCCACGTCAAAGATAGGCTGTGAATTTGCATCCAAGACCTGCACATAAACATTTCTTGGGCCCTTTTCAGCCACTTTGTTGTCAGCTAAATTGAAGCTTACTTTCAGGCGTTCGATCTGTCGGTTTTTAAAATCTTTGGTCGTCTCCACGCGCTCTTTTCCACGCGAGTTTACAGCTGCAATATTAATGTTTTCAGCCTTAAGCATTGAGGCCACGTCTACCTTTGCCTGAAGATCTTGTTTTTGCATATTCAACTGAACGACCTCTTCCTCGATCTCTGCTTGAGTTGTTTTCAAATCCTGATTTTCTGCAAAAAGCTGTTGATTTGCGGCCCTCAACTCCAATATCTCCTGATCTTTTTGTGCGATCAGACCATTCAGATTTGTAATCTTGCCATTGAGCGCTGCGATTTCGGAAGTACTTCGCTGTCGGGTTGAATTCCTTTCTGCAATTAATTGATCTCTTACCGCCTCAAGAGCTTGAACATCTCCTCCAAGCTTTTCTATTTCCTGAATTCTGAGGTTAAGTTGAAAGGTGACAGAATCCAATCGGTTGTTTAGTTCATTATTCTCAGTGGAAAGCAGAAGTATTTCTTCAGTTTTTTTGGTGCGATCCACATAGTCAAAATAAAGTTTTACACCACTGATGATGACTAACAAAACCAGAACTATGATAATGATGTTTTTATTCTGGTCTTTGTTTTGGCTTGGTTCTTTTTCGAAATTCGAACTCATGATGTATACTTAGTTTAGATGCTTTTAATATGTAATATGCAAAATTTAAATGAGAATTTTTGGTCTTCCAGATATCTGACTGGAACTACCGGATGGGATATCGGCTCTCCTTCACCTCCTATTTATCAATATCTTTGCCAAATTGATACTAAAACTCTTGCTGTCCTCGTTCCCGGCGCAGGAAATGCTTATGAAATAGCTGCAGCATGGAGTTTAGGCTTTAAAAACATCCACTTATTGGATATCTCTTTATTTCCAATTAAGAATTTTTTAGATATTAATCCTTCTTTTCCAGCTGGACAAACACACCATCAGGATTTTTTTGAACATCAAGGCAGTTATGATTTAATCCTTGAGCAGACCTTCTTCTGTGCCATTGACCCTGAATTAAGGGCGCTTTACGCTAAAAAAATGCATGAATTGCTTAAGCCCGGAGGAAGGCTCGTCGGAGTTTTATTTGATAGAGAGTTTGATAAAACAGGCCCTCCTTTTGGGGGCAAAAAAGAAGAGTACCGAGGCTATTTTGAGCCTTATTTTACCTTCGAAAAGTTTGAGCCATGTTATAATTCTATTCCGGAAAGAATGGGAACCGAGCTTTTTATCAATTTAAAAAAATCAGAGAGCTAGAATTAAATCAGTTTTTTTACCAGGAAAATCAAAAAATATAATTCCACACTCAAAGAAGTCCAGGGATAATTTTACTTCAGGATAGGACTTGATTTCCTCCCAGGCTTGCTCCATCTCCTCAGACCAATGAATATCGCCTATTGCATAAATTGATTTAGAATGGGCTTTTGAAAGTAAGGTTTTGAATGATGAAATTGTCCCTTCGTAGGTATGGTTGGCGTCAATCAAGGCGAAATCAACTGTAGAAATTGTGTTTAGCAACAAGGGTATTCGCTCTTCAATCGATCCTAATATGAATTTCGTGTTTGACGGGATTGGTTCGCGTCGAGCTACAATTTGAATTTCCGGAGAACCCTCGAAAGTGTAAAGCTGTCCTTTGGTTTGCCTATCAAGATATCGAGTGGAAATACCAACACAAGTTCCCAATTCAATCACATTTTCTGCCGGTGTCAAGCCGCAAAAAAATGCATAAAGTTGTGCAAATTTGACTCCGCTGGTAGAATACCGAGTGATTTCAGCAACTTTGCGATTGGCATGAGGGACTTTTTTTGAACCTGCACCCAGGTCAACAACCTTTATAATTGATTTGTCTTTCAGAAGACTCTGTCTAAACTGCTCTATTTCCAGATACCCTCCTTCATTCTCCTTTAAATATTGAATCAATCTGGAATAAACCTTGAATACAAAAGGAGACTGTTGGCTGTAACGATCCTCTTTTTTTAACCAATAAATAAGATAAGCCTTGATGGAGAAAAATATTTTTCCCAAATCAATTATGGAAAATGTTGGCAATCATCTGAAATTCAGGGACAATTACTTCTACCAGTTTTCCATCAAAAATTTTTTCCATGGTGTAAGTACCCTTCATTTTACCTAATCCTGATTTCAAGTTACATCCCGACACATAATTATGTGAATCCCCAGGTTCAAGTATAGGTTGTTGCCCAACAACACCATTTCCCTCTACGATTTTAGATTCTTCAGCAGCATCGAATATTTCCCATTTTCTTTTCAAAAGCTGATAGGTATGTTGGCTTTTATTTTCAATCGTTACCTTGTAGGTAAAAACATAATGATGCTGGTGAGGGCTGGAAAATTCCGCCTGATAGGTGACTTCCACACTGACCTTTATTCCTTCAGTTACTGCTATGACCATGGGATAATGCATTGAAATATTTGAAGTTACAATTTATGCTGATTTAATCTAATAAAATGCAAGTGAAAATTGAAGATAGTTGGAAAAACGCATTAAGTGAAGTGTTTCATCAAGACTTTTTTTCCTGTTTGGTATCTTTTGTAAGGGACGAATATCAGTCGCATCAGGTTTTCCCTCCTAGTAAAGAAATCTTTAAAGCGTTTGAACTTTGTCCAATTTCGAAAGTAAAAGTAGTGATTTTAGGTCAGGATCCGTATCATGGTCCCGGCCAAGCTAATGGACTTTCTTTTTCGGTAAAAGCTGGAATTCCCTTTCCTCCAAGTCTTTTGAATATTTTAAAGGAAATAAAAGCAGATATTGGAATGGATATGCCCCCCAATGGAGATCTGACAAGATGGGCAGATCAAGGTGTCTTCCTTTTGAATGCAACTCTTACGGTACGTGCAAATCAGGCCGGTTCTCATCAAAAGCAAGGATGGGAGATTTTTACCGACGAAGTGATTAAATCTATAAGTTCTCAAAGAGAAAATGTAGTCTTTATGCTTTGGGGTGCCTATGCGCAAAAAAAAGCGGAATTAATTGACCCTGAAAAACATCTCATCCTGAAAGCACCTCATCCAAGTCCACTTTCTGCACATCGTGGATTTTTAGGGTGTCGGCATTTTTCCAAAGCGAATGACTATTTGATTGAAAAGCAGCTAAAACCTATCAATTGGTAAAAAAAATCCCTGATCGGGGATTTTCAGTTATTCAATGCTTTTGAAGAATCGGCTCCAGCGGATTTTGTTGAACATGGATTCGTATTTGTCGAGTGATAACCAAAGAAACCAAGCCTTGCCTACTACGTGGTCTTCAGGAACAAATCCCCAAAATCTGGAATCCAATGAATCATGGCGATTGTCTCCCATCATAAAATAATAATTCTGTTTGAACGTATAATTGTCCACCTTTTGTCCATCGATAAAAAGTGCGGCATCCCGGATTTCCACGTTTTTATGGCTTTCGTATTTTTCTATGGTAAATCCATAACGCATCACGTTGTCAGGAGTCATTTCGATAGTCCAATCCTTGGCTGGAATCTGTAAGGGGCCGAAGTTGTCTGCATTCCAACCATAATTTGAATTTGCAGGGAAAATCCTGATATCGTTGACTCCTGGACCCTCGATGCGCTTGGTGATTGAAACTACGACAGGTGAGGTTCGAAGTCTTTCCATCATTTGATCTGTCCCAAAAACCATGTAGCCCACCCCGTTGGTAAAGGACAAGAAACTCTCCTGATTGATATCATAATCAGCGAAGAAATCTACCGTCAAAGGCCTGTTAGCGATTAAATCGTAGGAATATTGCATTTCCTCCGGTTTGGGGGCTACGGCTCCATTCACTATTAATTCTCCCTGCTTAACTTCTATAATATCCCCAGAGATGCCTACTGCCCGCTTGATATAGTTGGTTTTTAGATCACTTGGATATTGAAATTCAATAGGGAAATTAAAGACTACCACATCGTTTCTTTCAATATCACTGAAGCCCGGAAGCCGTAAATAAGGTATCTGGATAGCGTCAGAATAGGATTGGATTTCGGTTCCCCATATTTTTTGGTGAGTTAAAGGCACCTGTAGCGGAGTTTTGGGGATTCGCGTTCCATAATGCATTTTACTTACAAAAAGGAAATCACCTACCAGAAGTGATTTTTCCATAGAAGCAGTGGGGATAGTAAAAGGCTCAAGTAAAAGCCAACGGATTAAGCTGGCAGCTACAACGGCAAAAACCAACGCATCCAGCCATTCCCTGGTTGCTGATTTTTTGATTTTAGATTGACTCATGTGCTAATGTTAGGTTCAGAAAGATAGAAAATCATCCATAGAAAGTACTCCTTTTTTGCCTAGAATCCACTCAGCCACCAAAATTGCGCCAAGGGCAAAGCCCTGTCTGCTGTGAGCAGTATGGGTGATTTCAATTTGGTCAATTTCAGAGCTATAGCGAATAATATGGGTGCCTGGAGCAGGGTCAATGCGCTTTGCAGTAATCGGTAGCGAATGTTCACTTTCGGGCGATTGTCCGTTCAGATGCCAACTATTTAAATTGTTTACATTTCGGATAATACCCTCTGCAAGAGTTATAGCTGTTCCCGATGGGGCATCCTTTTTTTCGGTATGATGAATTTCTTCCAGAGATGCCTGATAGCCACTTATTTCATTCATCAGCTTTGCCAGAAACTCATTGACTTTGAAAAAAATATTGACTCCGATGCTATAATTGGACGCATAAAAAAACGATCCATTATGTTTAGCAGTTAAGATTTCAATTTCCGATTTTCTGTCAAGCCAGCCGGTAGTACCTGACACCACGGGAATTCCACGTGTCATCGCCCAGCTGATATTTTCAACTGCCGCCTCAGGTTGACTGAACTCGATGGCAACGTCAATTTTTGAGGGATCAAGCGAATTGAGTTCGTCCCGATTGTCTATGTTTATTTTGCCGGAAATACGGTGGCCGCGGGTTTCAGCGATCTCACTGATGATTTTCCCCATTTTACCATATCCGAGAATTAAAATGTCCATTATTTGAATTGAAATTTCAGAGTTAAGCCCAGCGAATTGCCAGAGGCTGCGAAAGTACCCACATTTGGTTCAATTTTCATGGAAATGTCGTCGGAAATATCGAATCCTGACAAGTGGGCATCCACATTGGCATCAATCAAATTTAGTGCGTAGATGGCAGCCAACAGCAGAATTGTCATATCCCGATTTTGTCTCCAATAGTCAACGTTTCTCACCAATGCTTCCCGATTGAGGGAAGGAAACTGGCTTTTATCCCCCTCATCGAAAGCAAATAGTGCTGTCCTAAATGTTTGGTAGCGCTTATTATTGAAGCCTATAAAATAAATGTTTGTCATGAAGCCGGCATATATCAGGGGTACTTTCCATGCTTTGTTGTTATATACCTGGCCTGCCCCAGGCAAAATTGCAGAGAGCAGTGTTGCTTTTCTTGGGTTTTTAGGCAGGGTCGAAAAAACGGGTTTATCTTCCTTCCCCCTTGGTTGGTTCTCAGTGACTTTGTCCTCTGATTGATTTTGGGAAAAAGAGGGGACAGAAATAAAAAAAGCCAAGAGCAAAATCCCAAGGGAAATCCATGGGGTTTTGTTTTTTGATCCGGTATGGAAAAGGAAATGGGTCAATTTTAGATGATTTCTAGAATTTCCAGAATTCTGTTGAGGTCACTTACCGAATTGAAAGGTATTTTAATTTCTCCCCGGTTTTTCTCATCCGTTTTCAAGGCTACCTTAGTTCCGAAATGAGAAGCCAAACGTTGCTGGATTTTGTTCATTTCATATTTACGAACCGGATCCATGCTCTTTGTGTTTTTTTCTTTCTCTTCTTTACTTGCATTGAGGGCTTTGACGAGCGCTTCAACGCTTCGCACACTCAGTTCTTCTTCGACAGCTTTCTTGAAAATGGCCAGTTGCTTGTCCACATCTTCGATGTTGATCAATGCACGGGCATGCCCCATGGAGAGTTGTTGATCGCGAATTGCTGCCTGAATAGTAGGGGGGAGTTTTAAAAGTCTTAGGTAATTGTTTACAGTCGTTCTGTTTTTCCCGACCCGATCACCGAGTTCCTCTTGCTTGAGACTGCACTCTACCAATAACCTTTGGTATGAATTGGCAATTTCCATGGCATTCAGGTTTTCTCGCTGAATGTTTTCGATCAGCGCCATTTCCAGCATTTGCTGGTCATTTGCTGTCCTGACGTAGGCAGGTATTTGAGTTAAGCCTGCGATTTTAGAGGCCTGAAATCTACGCTCTCCAGAGATCAGTTGGTACTCATTTGGAGCAAGTTTTCTAACAGTAATTGGTTGAATTATCCCCTGAACCAAAATGGAATCTGCAAGTTCCTGAAGTGCAGCTTTGTCAAAATGGACTCTTGGCTGGTAAGGATTGACCTGAATCTCTTCAAGAGGGATTTCAAAAATTCCTGTTTTAGCGATTTCAGGAAGAATTTCGTTGAATTTATGCTTGGCAGGGCTGTCTTCCAACAGTGCTCCCAGACCTCTTCCTAATGCGTTCTTTCGATTGGGCTTGTTTTCTGACATAATTAATCAGCCACTTGTTGGTGACCATTTTTTTTAGCGATTTCTCCTGCCAGATTCAAGTAAGCAATCGATCCTTTTCCATCTGCGTCAAAGGATATTACCGGTAAACCAAAGCTTGGTGATTCAGAAAGACGAACGTTTCGTGGAATAATTGTGTCAAAAACCATGTTTTTGAAATGGAATCTAACTTCCTCTACCACTTGGTTTGAAAGTCGAAGGCGAACGTCATACATGGTAAGTAGAATACCCTCAATTTCCAAGTCAGGATTAAGCCGAGTTTGAATGATTTTGATGGTATTGAGCAATTTCCCCAGCCCTTCCAATGCAAAGTATTCGCACTGTACGGGAATAATGATGGAATTAGCGGCTGTCAGTGCATTGATAGTGATCAACCCCAATGACGGTGAGCAATCAATGATGATAAAGTCATAAAGCTCCCGAAGCGATGAAATCACCTCTTTCATCTTTTCCTCTCGGTTTTCCAAATTGATCATTTCCACTTCGGCACCAACTAAGTCGATATGAGATGGGACCAGGTCAAGATTGTCAAGCGATGTCTTGCGAATAATTTCTTTGACATTGACGCCATCCACCATACACTCGTAAATGCTGGCTTCTATTGATTTGGGGTCGTGACCCAATCCGGAGGTGGTATTGGCTTGGGGATCAGCATCGATGACCAGGGTCTTAAACTCCAAGACAGCCAAGCTGGCTGCAAGGTTCATTGCAGTGGTGGTTTTTCCCACTCCGCCTTTTTGATTGGCTATAGCAATTATTTTTCCCATGGTTAAGTTAGAGGGTATTTTGACTCAATATTAATCAAATTAAGGTCGTTTCCTGTGGAAGATTTTGCTTTTTTGGAGAGGAATCCTTGTGAAATTAGGTTAAATCATTCATTTTCAACTCAGACTGAGATTTTGAGTTTTTTAGCCACATGGCCCCATGCATTAAAAAAGGAGCTGTTTCGAGCTCCTCTTAAATTTACTTTTTTCGGTTTGAATCTGCTGCTTTCATCGCGTCTTCCAGTTTTTGTTGAAACTTGGATTTCTTTTTATTGACGTTTTTGACCTTGCTCTCTTCTACTTTTGCTCTGATTTTCGCATCGTCTACAAAAAGCTTAATCAATGCCTGCTGTCCAAAAGTCACAACGTTGGACACAAAGTAATAGAAGCTAAGACCTGCAGGGTAGGAGTTTAGAATAAACATAAACATTACCGGCATGATGTAGCCCAAATTCTTCATAGGCCCGGTTACAGTAGTCAGTTGATTGTTGAAGTGTGTGTAAACGATCTGAGATACTGTCATCAAGAGCGTAAACAAACTGACGTGTGAACCATAAAAGGGGATGGTAAACGGCAACTTGATAAATTCATCAAATGTTGACAAGTCATTTGCCCAAAGGAAAGATTCTTGGCGAAGCTCTACTGCGTTTGGGAAAAAGAAGAACATTGCAAAAAGAAAAGGCATCTGCAGCAAAAGCGGTAAGCATCCGGATATTGGACTTACTCCCAATTGGGAGAAGAGCTTCATCTGTTCTTGCTGCATTTTTGTAGCATCATCGCCGTATTTCGCTTTAAGTTCGTCGATTTCCGGCTTAATCACTCGCATTTTGGCCATTCCAATGTATGACTTGTAGGTCAAAGGGGATAAGGCCAACTTGATGATCAAAACAATCAGGATGATGATAATGCCATAATTATTGAAGTACTTTTCCAGAAATTCAAATAAATGAACGACGATGTATTTGTTGACCCAGCTAACAAAAAAGTAGCCCATGTCCACATTTTTCTCAAATCCATCAGTCACCTTTTTCAAGGTTTTGTATTTGTCGGGACCAAAATAAAAGCTCAAGCCTGCTTTTCCATTTTGAAGCGGAATAGCAAATGAAGCACTCATGATCCGAACAATAGAAGAGTCGGCAGGGGTGGACTGCGCAACTTTTACATTTTGAAATACAGAATCCGCAATAATTCCTGCCGTGAAAAATCGCTGGCTAAAACCTATCCATTTTACAGGCTCGGTTAGTTGCTCCTCTTCTGAATCATTCCCTACTCCCAAGTTGTCGTAGGATTCGGAAGCGAGGTAATAATTGAGTTGGGTTTGTCTGCGGGATTCAGAGAGATCTTTTTCCTGAGCTTTTACCTTGTCTTCCCAAGTAAAATTTATTGCATTGCCCGAAAAAACTCCTTGAAAACGCTCAATTTCAAGCGATTTTTTAACCTCAAAACTTCCGTCTGACAGGGTGAATTTCTGAATGATACTGCCCGACTCTGTCTTGGCAGATAGGGTCAGGACTTGAGTTTTGACTCCATCAAGTTCTTCTCCAGTAAGGTTTGAGTTGAAGTATAGTTCAGAAAGGGCAATAGGGCCTTTGGTACTTTCAAGCGAAAAGTTCATGGTAGAACTTTTTTCATCCAGTAAAGCAAGGGGCTCCATGTTCCAGCTTTTGAATTCCTTTAAGATTACCTCCTTGATTTGCGCACCTTTTGTCGAAAAGGTAATTTTCACCTTGTCATTTTCGAGAATCACATTTTCTTCCTCTCCTACTGTAAGGGATGCAAGAGCTCCATATTTGGAGATTCGCTGAGCATCAACCAGACTGTCCGGAAGAACCTCTATTGTCGGTACTTTGGGACTGACCAAAGTCTGCGCTTCAGTCTCTTGAGGTGTTTGCTCTAAAGGCGGAATTTCGGGGCTACTCGCAAAAAATAAGGAGTAGATCAAAATCACCGCTGCAAAGAGAATTAAACCAGTTGCTTGATTTTTATCCATATTTCGTTAGTTCCACACCAAAAGTTTTGGTGCAAGTCGATTACTTTACTTTTTTATTATCTATCGCTGCTTGGATAAATTTCACAAACAGCGGGTGAGGGTTTAAGACGGTACTTTTATATTCCGGGTGAAACTGAACACCAACAAACCAAGGATGGTTTTTCAGCTCCATGATTTCCACCAGTCCTGTATCTGGATTTTTACCGGTAGCGATCATTCCTTTGCTTTCAACTTGCTCGAGGTAAGCGTTATTGAATTCATATCGGTGACGGTGTCGCTCCTGAATCTTGGTTTTTCCATAGGCAAGTGCGGACTTACTTCCTTTTTTGAGGTCGCAAGCATACGAACCCAATCGCATAGTACCACCCATTTGGTCGATTTTCTTTTGTTCTTCCATCAGTGCGATCATTGGATGGGATGTGTTTGAATCCATTTCAGTAGAGTTGGTGTCTTGGAGGCCAAGTACATTTCTGCCAAATTCAATCACTGCAACCTGCATTCCCAGACAAATCCCGAAGAATGGAATTTGTTGCTCTCGAGCATATCTGACAGTCTCGATCTTTCCTTCGAATCCTCTCTCCCCGAATCCCGGCGCTACCAGGATTCCATCAAGTTCTTCGAGTTTTGATTCGAAATTATCCGTATGAATTTCTTCGGATGAAATCAGTTTCAAACTGACTTTACACTCCACAGCCGCTCCGGCATGAGTAAAGGATTCGATAATTGACTTGTAAGAATCCGGAAGAGAAACATATTTCCCGACCAATCCAATAGTAACTTCCTGTGTGGGATTTTTCAATCTACCCAAGAAATCTTTCCAATTTTCAAGATCGGTATTGGTTTTTGAAGAGAGCTTCAACTTGCTCATAACGCGTTCATCCAGCTTTTCCTTTTTCATCAAAAGAGGCACATCATAAATGGACTCCGCATCCATGGCTTCGATGACACTGTTTAGTTGAACGTTGCAGAACAGGGCTAATTTTTTCTTCACATCCAGGGGGAGGTGATATTCTGTCCTGCAGACTAATATGTCAGGCTGAATACCCGCCTCGAGAAGTTGCTTCACTGAATGCTGCGTGGGTTTTGTTTTCAATTCCTTGGTAGCCTTCAAATAGGGGATAAGCGTGAGATGAATGACCAAAAAGTTATTGGGACCCAAATCCCAACGTGCCTGCCTTACCGCTTCTATGAATGGTAAAGATTCGATATCACCTACGCATCCGCCGATCTCTGTGATGACTACATCATATTTTCCCTCTTCACCAAGTTTGTAAAAATTACTTTTGATTTCGTCTGTGATATGTGGAATCACCTGTACTGTCTTGCCAAGAAATTCACCTTTTCGCTCCCTCGTGATTACATTGTTGTAAATTCTGCCAGTAGTGATATTGTTGCTTTGAGAGGTGGTGACATTTAGGAATCGCTCGTAGTGCCCCAAGTCCAAATCGGTCTCCGCACCATCATCAGTCACGTAACATTCCCCGTGCTCATAGGGATTAAGTGTGCCCGGATCAATATTGAGGTAGGGGTCAAATTTTTGGATGGTCACACTGAAGCCCCTGGACTGAAGCAACTTGCCCAATGAAGCAGCAATAATGCCTTTTCCCAGAGATGAGGTGACCCCTCCGGTGATAAAAACGTACTTGGTGGATGAACCCATAAGAATGGAGGAGGGATGGTTTTAATTGGAATCTTATGGGATTCAAAATTAGGGAAATTTCCTGACTTGGTTTCGGAAGTTTGATCTGATTTTTGAGATTTGATGATTTTTAGATTATTCAGTATTCAAAAGGATAAAAAGTAAATAGTGACAGTTTGTGTCGAAAGAATTTTTCGTGTTGTCCTCTCCATTACCATAGTATCGAAATAAAGGAAAATTGATTCCCCGAACAAAAAGCTGATGTTAGGTCACTTTAAAATTATGTTTCGCGAGAAAAATCAACCTTTCCCAATGTCTGATAAAAAAACATAAATGACTTTACAATATGAAGACTAGAAACAAGAGTATGATACTTGTGGATCAGCATATCGAGATGAACCCTGAGTGGATGGCTAAATTGAAAATTCAAGAGCAAGATGTTGTAGTATTGGATCCGGAGAATTTATTTGCCGAATTGGACTGGACTCAGTATGAAGATGACGTCCGTGTTATCAATATTATTTACTCCAGACTCTTCGAAGACGTGGTAATGAATAATAAAAAACTAATTTGTTTTTGGCCACTTGCCCAGCTATATGGTAATGATTGGTTTCAATTGGTATCACTATGTAAGGAAAATTCCTGCGAACTTGAACTATATAGAAGTGGTTTTTTCAATGATGGAAATAATGGGTTTAGCGAAGAAATGCTAAAGTCTTGGAAGAGTTTTGTCTTTTTTTTAATGGAATCCTTTGAGACATTCAATGAAATGCTTGAGAAATTGTTGATGAAGAATGATTTGAGTCTTTATGAATCAAAATTCGTGGACATAAAGCTCGAAAAAACCTATTTCAATTTCCTTGCAAAGGAATTCAAAACAAAGAATCTTATTGAAAACAGGTTAAATACCTATTCAATGAATTAGAATTCAAATGCCGCCATGAAATTTATTTTACAAATAAATAGTAATTTCATTTATGTAATAGAAATCAATTATTATATTGCAGGGATTTTTATGAACACAAATAAATCCTGAAAAAAATGAGAGAACTAATTAAAGAAGCCATTGTTGACCTAAAGAAAACAGATGGTTTTATCTACGTAACTGCTGAAGGAAAAAAAATTGATCTTCATGAAGCAGCAGCAAGAGGACTTGCAGTCACTCCTGTAAATCCAAAAGACGAAGTAATTAAAAAACTTGAAGCAGCTGGATTGTTTTTGACAGACTCAAAATTTGTGAATGAATTAAACGACCTAATCAGTGTTCTGAGCGGAAGTTCGGCTTCAAGAGGCGCAGGAAAGAGAAGATCTTTTTCTGATTCTGAAAAGTACAAAATTGTAGAAGAGTGGAAAAAGGTAGAAGCTGCAGGCAAAAAGACTAAGGCTGCATTTGCAAGAGAGATTGGAGTTGGCTATCAGACGTTTATCAACTGGCTGAAGAGCTAATTGTGTTTGATATAAACAAAAAAAAGACAGCCGTTTCGCTGTCTTTTTTTGTTTATACACTCACTTGTTTATTTCTTAATGTCCCCACAATCATTATAAATCCAAGGATAAAGAAAGCTATGATTCCTATTAAAAATGGAGGGCTAAAATCGACAGTCGGTATTTTGAGATTATAAAAAGTTAAATCTGGGAGGGGAAGGTTAACAGAAGGGAGTTTGTCAAATAAGGAAGGGGATTCCCTTTCGGAAGGAATAAATAATATAGATCCTCCGAAAATCGAACTGATAAATCCAAGAATCAGCTTCCAACCTAAGGAGGAGATCACCGGTTGGTAAACTGCACTGGTTTTTTGGAGGGACTCGATTTTATTTAATACAGACAAGTGAAAATCTTCCCCGGGAGATTGGACGCCAGCATCGATAATTAGTTTTTTTATCGGATCTGATACGCCATGCGTTTCCTTTTTCATTTTGTTCCTATTAATTCACTGTTTGTTAATTTTTGTAACGCAACCCCCAAATGGTTTCTACCTCTGAATAGTTGGACTTTGATATTAGATTCTGAATTTCCTGTGATTGTTGAAATTTCCTTTATCGATTGATCTTCCAAATAAAACAGTGTCAATACAACAGCCTCCGATGCACTGAGCATTTCTATTCCTTTTCTAACCAAAGCAGCACGCTCTTTCAACAGCATAATCTCCAAGCCGCCCATTAAATCCGCGGGTTCTTCCGGATTATTGACCAACTCTTCAACTAGAGTGAAATTACGCTTCACTTTTCGAAGTCGACTGAGGCATTCATTGTAGACTATTCGATACATCCATGTCGTAAACTTAGACTTACCCTCAAATCCAGACAGTGATTGATAAATTTTAACGAATGTGTCCTGAGCAGCCTCCTGAGCTTCTTCCGGATTTTTGAGCATGCGCACAGCAAGCGTGTAGACCAGGTTTTGGTGTTTTTGCACCAGCAAACCAAAGGCCTGCATATCACCTTGTCGGATTAGCTTGATGTAATGATGGTCTTCCAGAAATCGCATTCATCAATTAGATGGAGTTGGGATGAAAAAAGTTACAATTTATTTTTTATAATTTTTTGTAACCTGACTAAGGCAACTTGCATCCAAAGGACAAACAAAACAAAAACTACATGCAAGAAGAAATCCTGATTCCGCTGATTATTTTCTCCACTATTTTTGGAGTGGCTTATGTGTACCTGACCACACGCAATAAAGAGCGACTTGCGCTTATCGAAAGAGGAGCTGATGCAAGTCTGTTTAATTCCGGAAAAAAACGGGGATTAGGTTCCATCGTACTTAATCTTGCCCTGTTGGCAATTGGGATAGGAATAGGTGTGCTAGTTGGTGCCGGTTTGGAGCAAGGCGGAATGCACGCTGATGTGTCGTATCCCGCCAGTATATTCATCTTTGGAGGATTGGGGCTTGTTGTCAGCTTTTTTGTTGACAGAAAGCTTGAAAAGGAATAAGTCGGCAAGAGGCTTGAAACAAATCATTATCCCGCGTTTCTTAATCTTTGAAATGCGGGATTTTCTATGATTTGAAGGATGGTGGGATTTTTGAATAGCGCTGCTCAGTTGTAGAAAAATTTCAATACAAGTTTCTTAAATCCACTGAATCGATTATTATCCTTTTGCCAAGGTCAATTGAAATTCCAATGCCCCGCAAGGCTTGAATTCATCTTCTTCCAAGTCTTCGAAAATCTCTTCGTCAAACTCCATTTCAGTCTTTTCGATCGTTCCGTCGGGATGCACAATCAACTCGATTCCTGTAAAATCCGATGGATTGACCATCACCAGAACTTGATAGTCGTCAAAAATGCGCTTGAAATAATGAGCGATTGGTTTGGCCATTTTTTCCTGCGAAGTTAAGAAATCATTGAATAGTTGCGATTCTGGATGTGAGAATGATCACTTCACTAGGCGGTTTTTGACTACTTTTTATCCGGTCAAATACATAAAATGCCTGAGCTAAAAAGTCTTTTTCGTTTAAAGTTTTAACAGGTTTTATCCCAAAATTTTCCACTATGAACAATGGTCCATAAGGGCCAATAACATCGTACCCGTTTCGGTTACGCTTCAATTTTACTTTAAAAACCTCACCATCAATAAACTCAAATCGGGCTGTTCCCCAAAAATAACTTCCTCTGCCTCTTGCTACCTGAAGTTTGGAGTCTTGATCAATAATTCTGGCATTTTTTATAATACCATTGTTGTTATTGAAGAAAATCCGGAAATGCCTTTCATTTTGGCGAAGATCAGCATATCGGAAACCCGGATCAACCTTAAGAGTCGCTCCTTCCACTCCCTCCGAAGTAAATCTTACTTCATGCATTGGGGTTTCCCAAACGGATTCCTGACCTTTTACTACCCCAAACGAGAAAATGATACTGAAAAAGAGGAGTGTTAGTTTTTTCATGGTTTGTTAGGATTATGTTCAATTTCTTGAACGGGTTGGGGAGTACTTGGTTTGAGTTTGATAGGAAGTACTTAGTTTAGGAATGAAACAGAGATGCTTTCAAAAGATTTTTTTGAAAAAAACGAAAACTTGCTTTGTCTTTTGTAATCCCTTTCTAAATTTGTCCCATTCTTATGAAAACAATCGCAAACAAATACTGGTGGTGGCATTCTACATCTTTCCAAAGGAAAGCTCAGAAAGCCGTTGCCTAAAATTTGTGCAACAACAACATAGTAAAAGGCTTACTGGAATTTCCCGGTAAGCCTTTTTTTGTATAAAAAAATCAACCCCGAATGAGCCACGTTAAATTTCCAATTCTGACTACCTACCGTAAGCGCTTGGCGGATACGATCACCCCGGTCAGTATTTATTTACAGATCAGAGACCGTTTTGCCAATCCGATTTTGCTGGAAAGCTCCGACTATCATGGTCAGGAAAATAGCTATTCGTTTATCTGTTTTAATCCGCTTGCTACATTTAGCTTCAATGCTGGAAAGGTTCAGGAAAAACTTCCTACGGGGAACATTTTGGAATACGAAGTAGGTGAGAAAAAGCGCTTGATGGATTGTCTGAGGACATTTGGAAATAAGTTTGATCCAACTCCGGACAAATTTAAGTTCAGTACCAACGGGCTTTTCGGCTACATCCAATATGATACTTTGGCCTATTTTGAAGATATTAAACTCCAAAATACTACGCCAAATGACACTCCGATGATGCAGTATTCTATGTACCAAAACATCATCGTGGTCGATCATTATAAGAATGAATTGCACTTATTCGAGCATCGTGTAGCTGGGGCTGAGAACCCAGAATACATGGATGAAATCGAAACTCTGCTGAATAACAAAAATATTCCGGCCTATTCGTTCAAGAAAATCGGTGAGGAAGTTTCCAACTACACAGATGAGCAATTCCTAAAAATTCTCAACCAAGGCCGAGAACACTGCTTTAGAGGAGATGTCTTTCAAATTGTGCTTTCCCGCAGGTTTACTACCGACTTCAAAGGAGATGAATTCAATGTCTATCGCGCGCTGAGATCAGTAAATCCTTCACCTTATTTATTCTATTTTGACTACGGTTCCTTCAAGGTTTTTGGAAGCTCGCCTGAAGCACAGATTGTAGTCAAAAACCGAAAAGCAACCATTTTCCCGATTGCGGGGACCTTTCGAAGAACTGGGAATGATATAGAAGATGCCGAATTGGCCAAAAAACTCTTTGACGATCCCAAAGAGAACTCTGAGCATGTGATGTTGGTCGACTTGGCCAGAAATGACCTTTCACGTTCTTCAGACAGTGTCGAAGTGGATGTGTTCAAAGAAATTCAATACTACTCACACGTCATCCATTTGGTTTCCAAGGTGACAGGGCATCTGCCTGAGGGAGCTAATCCGCTTCAGCTTGTGGCGGACACCTTTCCTGCTGGAACCCTCAGTGGTGCCCCAAAATATCGCGCGATGGAACTGATCGATGAGTTGGAAAATACCAGCAGACAATTCTACGGAGGAGCGATCGGGTACCTCGGATTCAATGGAGATTTCAATCACGCCATTTTGATAAGATCTTTTGTTTCGGAAAACAATCAACTCAGGTTCCAAGCCGGGGCTGGAGTTGTAGCCAAGTCTTCGATTCCCTCCGAACTCCAGGAAGTAGCAAATAAGCTTGAGGCCTTGAGGGTGGCGTTGAGAGCGGCGGAGGGGATTTGATTGAAAGATTGGAAGATTGAAAAATTGAAAAATTGGAGACACAGAGGGATACCATTAAATCTAGCTCATGTTTCTTAAATCTAAATTTCTAAACATTAGTGTCTCTGTGAACCCTTAGGTTTGAATTATTGAACTACAAAGAATTGAACAATTAAGAATTGAAATTTTATGGCAAAGTACGAGCGGTTTGAGGATTTGCCAGTTTGGCAGCATGCGATAAGGATTGGAGTAAGGATCTACGGCCTTGTTGATTCTGAAAAACTGGCAAAAGATTACAGAGCCAAAGATCAATTGGTTGGCTCGGCAATTTCGATCTCAAATAATATAGCAGAGGGATTTGAATACAACAGAAACCGCCAATTCATTCGCTATTTGGAAATAGCCAAAGGATCTGCCGGAGAACTGAGAAGTCAACATTTTCTTTTGCTCTCGGCGGGAAAAATAGATGAAGAAATATACCAAGAAAACTATCTGGATTTAGTTGACTTTTCCAGTGAATTAAAGGGTTTTGTTAAGTACTTAAGTGAGTTTGAAGACAGAAAGAAGAAGGGTGATTAACTCTCTCCAATCTTTCAATTTTCAAATATTTCAATTTTACAATTCAACAAAATGAAAATCCTCGTCCTAGATAATTACGACTCCTTTACTTACAACCTCGTGTACATCGTACGTCAGTTGGGATATGGAGCGCAGATGGATGTTTTCCGAAATGACAAAATCAGTTTGGAGGATGTCGATAAATACGACAAAATCATCCTTTCCCCAGGACCAGGGATTCCTTCCGAAGCTGGAATCATGCCTGAATTATTAAAGAAATATGGTTCAACGAAGTCCATATTAGGAGTTTGCTTAGGTCATCAAGCCATTGGAGAAGCATTTGGCGGAAGCTTGATCAATCTCTCAGAAGTCCTTCATGGCGTTGCCTCTAAGGTCACCGTTCAAAAGGACTTGCTTTTCGACCAAATCCCCGATACATTTAGTATTGGAAGATATCATTCCTGGGTCATCGACGAATCCACCCTTTCGCCTGATCTAGAAGTGATTGCCCGTACTCCTGATCAACAAATTATGGCTGTTCGTCATAAATGGTATAATGTTAGAGGCGTTCAGTTTCATCCCGAAAGTATTTTAACCGAAAATGGTGTACAAATCATGAAAAACTGGTTAGAATCCTGAGTCTACTAGCCCCATTAATCACCCACTTCCCCAGAAATGAAAGATATTCTAAATCAATTGATAGAGCACAAAACGCTTTCTCAAGATCAAGCCCGAGAGGTGTTGAAAAACCTGGCTACTGGATCCTATAATTCCAGTCAGATTGCGGCTTTTATGACTGTTTACCTGATGCGTAGCATCACGGTAGAGGAGTTGCGCGGCTTTCGCGAGGCCATGTTGGAGCTTTGTATTCCTGTAGAGATTGCAGAATATGACGCCATGGATCTCTGCGGCACCGGAGGAGACGGTAAAGACACCTTTAATATATCTACGCTGGCATCGTTTATCGTTGCAGGAGCCGGGCAAAATGTGGCAAAACACGGAAATACCGGAGTTTCCTCGATCTGTGGCTCTTCCAATTTGCTTTCCTATTTCGGCTATGAGTTTACCAATGACATCAGCGAAATCCGTCGATCCTTGGACGAAGCAGGACTTTGCTTCCTTCATGCACCACTTTTCCATCCGGCCATGAAAAATGTGGCTCCCATTCGGAAAGAATTGGGAGTAAAGACATTTTTCAATATGCTAGGCCCGATGGTAAATCCGAGCTTTCCCCAAAAACAATTAGTAGGTGTATTTAGTCTTGAACTTGCCCGCTTGTATGGATACCTCTATCAGGAAATGGAAGGGAGATTTTCCATTCTTCACGCCTTGGATGGCTACGATGAAATATCACTCACCGGTCCCTTTAAAATGATTTCCAACCAAGGTGAAAAACTCCTAAATCCTGAAAATTTGGGCCTTTCCAAGATTACTGCTGAAAGCATTGCCGGAGGAGATACCGTTCAAGAATCGGCCAAAATCTTCGAACGAGTGCTGAAGGGTGAAGGTACCAAAAGTCAGAACGCTGTGGTGACTGCAAATGCCGCTGCTGCTTTGGTGACTGCCAAAGAAGGGTTGAACTTTCCCGATGCAGTAGCGCTTGCGGAAGAAGTTTTGCTTAGTGGGAAAGCCCTCCGCGTTTTCAACGGGTTGGTTAATCCTAAAACCACCATATCAGTAGCTTAATCATTAATTATGAACATTCTAGAAAAAATCATCGCAGATAAATACCGGGAAGTAGCTGATAAAAGCAGTGTGCTTCCTATTAAATTATTGGAGCAAAGCATCTATTTCGAAGGGAAAGTTGTCTCTATGAAAAAGTATGTGACCAATCCGGAGAAATCTGGGATAATCGCTGAATTCAAGCGAAAATCACCATCAAAAGGTATGATCAACGGTTCAGCTTCCGTAGAGCAAGTCAGTATTGGTTACATGCAGGCAGGCGCATCTGCCTTGTCGATATTAACGGACAAAGAGTACTTTGGAGGATCTAATGAGGACCTAAAAGTGGTTCGCAAATACAATTTCTGCCCTATCCTACGGAAGGATTTTGTGGTGGATGAATACCAGATCATCGAAGCAAAGTCCATCGGAGCAGATTGTATTTTGCTTATTGCCGCTGCTCTGGATCCAGGAAAATTGAAATCTCTTGCAGCTTTCGCAAAGAGCCTCGGATTGGAGGTTCTTCTTGAAGTACATGATGGCGAAGAATTGGATAGATGTCTGAATGATCACGTCGATTTGGTAGGCATCAATAACAGGAACTTGAAGACCTTTGAGGTTTCTTTGGACACCTCTTTAAACTTGATCAATAAGATTCCTTCCAATTTTGTGAAAATTTCAGAAAGTGGAATTTCTGATCCGAATACGATAATGGAGTTGAAAAAAGCTGGATTTGAAGGTTTTCTGATCGGTGAAAACTTCATAAAGTCAGCAAGGCCAGAACAGGCAGCTTACAATTTCATTAAAGAATATCGAAAACTCTTGGCTGCGGCTGTGCTAAGCAAAGCATAATGGAAGTCAAGGTCTGTGGCATGCGTGAACCGGAGAATATCCGAAATCTGATTTCTGAGGTAAAGCCGGATTGGATGGGATTGATCTTTTATTCCAAATCCCCTCGTTTCGTTTCAGATGATTTGGCAGTGCAGATTTCTGAATTAAAAATGAATAAAGTTGGGGTTTTTGTCAATTCTGACCTAAAGACTATCCTTGAAAAAGTGGCTGGTTTTGGATTGAAAGCTATCCAATTGCATGGAAATGAAAGTCCTGAATTTGTTCAAAATCTTGCCGAAAAGTCAGACTGCGAAATTTGGAAAGTCATTTCTGTTAAGGATGAAATTGAATGGGAAAGTCTGAAAAGTTATCTTCCCTTTGTTAGCAAGTTTCTGTTTGATACAGCCACAGCAGTACATGGAGGTTCGGGAAAGCGATTTGATTGGAAAGTTTTGGAAACTTATCCCTTCGACAAAGGCTTTTTAATCAGTGGAGGTTTGGATGAAGAAAGCGCAGACGAAGTTTTAGCTTTACGACAGCAAATCCCCCAACTCCAGGGAGTAGACCTGAATTCCAAATTTGAGGTCGTTCCGGGATTAAAAAACATTGAAAATTTGGTACGATTCAAAAATCTACTGACTCAGTTATAGTCATCAAATTTACTTCGGAGCTAGACTCTGAACCCTATTAACCATTAACTAATAACATTTAACTGACACCAGATGATACGTGTAGATGAAAAGGGCTTTTACGGAAAGTTTGGAGGGGCATATATTCCCGAGATGCTTCATCCCAATATTGAAGAACTGAGGGAAAATTGGGAATCGATCATAGCTACTCCGGAATATCAAGCCGAGTTTCAGATGCTTTTGAAAGACTTCGTAGGTCGTCCTACCCCATTGTATTTCGCTACCAGACTTTCTGAAGAATTCGGTGCTAAAATCTACCTCAAGCGGGAAGACCTCTGCCATACAGGTGCTCACAAAGTCAATAATACCGTTGGTCAGATCATTTTGGCAAAAAAGCTGGGCAAAAAGCGAATCATCGCCGAAACCGGTGCCGGGCAGCATGGTGTGGCCACGGCTACAGTTTGCGCCTTAATGGGAATGGAATGTACTGTCTACATGGGTTCGTTGGATATCGAACGGCAAAAGCCAAATGTAGAGCGGATGAGAATCCTTGGGGCGAAAGTGGTTCCGGCTACTTCCGGATCTCAGACGCTTAAGGACGCGACCAATGAAGCCATGCGTCAGTGGATCAACAATCCCGTGGATACGCATTACATCATCGGATCGGTGGTAGGGCCCCATCCTTATCCGGAGATGGTTGCCAGATTTCAGTCTGTGATTTCTGAAGAAATCAAGTGGCAGTTGATGGAAAAAGAAGGACGGGAAAACCCGGATGCAGTCATCGCCTGCGTAGGCGGCGGATCCAATGCTGCGGGAGCTTTCTATCACTATTATAATACACCTGAAGTGCGACTTATTGCTGTTGAGGCAGCAGGGCTGGGCGTATTTTCAGGAAAATCCGCTGCTACCACCGCATTGGGTACCCCCGGGATTTTGCATGGATCCAAGACCATTCTGATGCAAACTGAAGACGGTCAGGTAGTCGAGCCACATTCCATTTCTGCAGGTTTGGATTATCCTGGCATCGGACCGGTACATGCACATTTATTCGATGTGGGACGTGCCGAATTTGTCGCTGTGGAGGATGAGGATGCGATGAAAGCTGGAATTTTTCTCAGTAGAACTGAGGGAATCATTCCTGCCATAGAAACTGCCCACGCCATTCATGCCTTGAATATGATCGAATACCGAAAAGACGATGTGATTGTGATCAATCTGTCCGGAAGGGGAGATAAGGATCTGGAGACGTATATTAAGTGGGGAGGATATTGAAGGAGGTACGAAAGACGAGATACGAAATACGCGGTCAATAGTATTTAGATAATCTCTCTCCAAATTAGACCAAAGGATATTTAAGAAAGGTGAAAGTCGAATTGTAATCTGCGAACGTATGATCTTAACTGAAATTGCGATCCAAAACTTTACAACCTTACCACTTTCCAACCTTTCAACCCAATTTTCCAATTTTCAAATTTTTCAATCCGCCACGGCGGACAAGTTCTATCAATAAACAAAATGAACCGAATACAATACTTATTCAACACCAAAAAAGAACGGGTTCTCTCGATCTACTTCACAGCGGGATTTCCTGATTTAGAGGATACAGTTCCGATCATGGAAGCTATTCAGGCTGGAGGAGCTGATATTATCGAGATCGGAGTTCCATACTCGGACCCGATTGCGGATGGACCGACTATCCAGGACAGCAACCTGATCGCCTTGGAAAATGGCATGAGCCTGAAAAAGCTCTTCGATCAATTGAAAGGTTTCCGAGCCAAAATCCATCTTCCTGTTGTTTTGATGGGGTATTTAAACCCGATCATGCAGTACGGGATGGAGGCTTTTTGTAAAAAATGCAAAGAGGTCGGAGTAGACGGACTGATCCTACCCGACCTGCCGATGCAGCAATACCAAGATGAGTTTAAAGAACTCTTTGAAGAATACGGCTTGTTCAATACCTTTCTGATTTCTCCACAGACTTCTGAAAAGCGGGTCCGGGAAATCGACCAAAACTCAAACGGATTTATCTACATGGTTTCGGCACACAGCATTACCGGAGCGCGAACAGGCATCAGTGAAGAGCAAATCGCCTATTTCGAGCGGGTTAAAGCTATGAACCTAAAGAATCCTAGGCTGATTGGCTTTGGGATATCAGATTCCGAAACATTCACCACCGCTTCCAATTATAGTAATGGAGCAATTATTGGATCGGCTTTTATCAAAAAAGTAAAAGACGCCAAAAACCTGAGTGAAGACATTCAGGAATATATTCAGTCAGTGATTAGTTAATAAGTTATCAGTGAATGGTTATTGGTAAAGCAGTGATTGGAGGATTAGAGGCAAAAAGTTAACGAGGTACCAACTCCCCCTTTTCAAAGGGGGTAGGGGGGATTCCTTCAAATTGCACTTCAATCTCAAACCCTATCAAAAACCTCGTAAATCGTAATTCGTAAATCGTACTTC
Source organism: Algoriphagus alkaliphilus (assembly GCF_900103735.1). GTDB lineage: Bacteria > Bacteroidota > Bacteroidia > Cytophagales > Cyclobacteriaceae > Algoriphagus > Algoriphagus alkaliphilus. Next base: position 111,036 of record NZ_FMXE01000013.1, read on the forward strand.
CTCATGATTATCCAACTTCAACCCGACATATCCGACAATCAAAAGGAAAAATTGATCAATCAGGTCAATGGGATCGGCTATAAAACCACCGAGGTCAAAACCCAATTGGGGGATTACCTGATCGGTATCGGCAAAAATGAATTCGACATCCGAAAAATCGGCCAGATGGATGGCATTCAGGACATCCATATTGTGTCTGATGAGTACAAGTTGGTTTCCAAAAAGTGGAAAGCCAAACCCACTTCTGTCGATCTCGGCGATAATGTCTTTATCAAAGACGGGGAAATGGCCATCATCACCGGTCCATGTTCCATCGAGACGGAAGAGCAGATCCGGAAAGTAGTCGCCCACTGCGTGGAAAATGACATCAAAATGATGCGTGGCGGCGTGTTCAAGCCCCGAAGCAGTCCCTATGCCTTCCGCGGATTGGGACTGGAAGGACTAAAACTCTGGCATGAAATCGCCTCGGCCGCCGGGATCAAGATCGTGACCGAAGTGATGCAGACTTCTCAAATCGAGGAAATGTATCCTTATGTGGATGTGTATCAGGTTGGAGCGCGAAATTCCCAGAATTTCAATCTGCTGGACGAACTCGGCAAGGTGGACAAAGCTGTAATGATCAAGCGGGGGATTTCCGGTACGATCGAGGAACTGCTACAGTCAGCGGAGTATGTTTTTTCCGGAGGAAATGAAAAATTGATCCTTTGCGAAAGAGGGATCCGAACTTATGAAAGTGCTTCCAGAAATACCCTGGATCTAAATGCTATTCCTATCCTGAAAGCCAAATCACATCTTCCTGTGATTGTGGATCCGTCTCATGGAATCGGTATTCGATCCTATGTGCCGCAGATGGCTCTGGCAGGAGTGATGTCCGGTGCAGACGGAATTATCTATGAATCCCATGAGATTCCGGAGAAAGCTTATTCCGATGGACAGCAAACTTTGGATTTTGCACAAAGTGCAAGACTGGCTGCTTGGATCAGAGAGAGCTTTGCCATGCGGAAATCTTTTGAGTTGTTGTGAAAAATCGAATCGCATTTGGATTAACGTCCTGCTTCTAGAGAAGCAGGACAACGGGTTCTTTCCGTTATGCTGCTTTTCCGAAAGCAGCATTTTTGGTTTTCAAGATCCGGCATCCAGAAGCAGGAAAATAAAAGGTTACAAGATTTTCGATAGATCCTGTCTCCCGACAATCGCCATTATTTCAACGGTTTCTTGATTTATTCGAAAGTAAATGCTGTCTGATCCACAAACGCAACGTCTATATCCGGCTTTAATGTGATCAATAGATTCGAATGAAAAGGGTCTTTCTGCGATTACCTCAAAGCAATTGAAAAAATTGTCGAAATAGGTTTCAGCTTGGGTCATCCCAAACTTTTTTTCATCCCATTGATAGATTCGGATCAAATCCTCCTTTGCTTCTTCGCTCAGTCTATAGTTAGCCATTTACCGCGGCTTTAGCTTCAGCTAAAATCTGTTCTTTGGTATCAGAGGTAAACCCACCGTTTTCCGCCTTTTCTAGTTTTGTTCTTAGCCAATCTATCTCAGCCTGCTGTTTTCTGGCTTGTCTGATCAGATCATTTACCAATTCACTTTTGCTGGAATATTCCTGGTTATCCACCTGAGATTTTAGCCATTCATCATTTGGAGGGGTGAGAGAGATACTTTGTCGTGCCATAAGATATTATTTGGTGTAAAAATACACCAGAAATGAGTCAGGGCCAAACTTTTTGGCTTTGGTATCGATAGTAAAGGTCTAAAATGGTACTTTAAGAATGGTAAAACTTTGGAGTTAGCACAGAGTGCAAAATTGACTGCTTGGATTTTAGAATTTTTCACTAGAATGAAAACTTTTGAAATATTTTAAATATGTGTATCCGCACTGATGCACGTGGACTAGATTTGGGGTATTTTGTATGCGGATACACGTCCACAGACGACTGTCAACAGTCCACAGCACATTCAATTGGAACTTAATTCTACCTTTATTTGGGTACGTGCAGCTAACCGAATACACATAATTTTAAAATATGAAAAACAATAATCGGCTGTTTCTTTTAATACAGCCGATTTTACTTTTAAGTTATTTTACGCTCTCAGGATAGGGGAGCCTGAACTTGACGATGATGGGATTTTCGTCTTTTTCCAATGTGTTTGGATCTAAGTCTTTGAAAAATCGAGTATCCGTTAGACTTCCTCCATTTTCAATATAATCTATTAGGTATACTGAAGGCATATATCCGTATAAATAGGTAGAATCAGACAGGATAAGTACGAGGTCATCAATTATCTTCTTTACATGCCCTATGGATATGACCGATTTAGTGTTTTTGTCGTAAAGAAGATTATATGCTCTGGCACCTTCACCAAACCAAAAATATAGGTGATTATTTGTTTCTCGTATAATCTGTGGAGGGGTATAAAACTCAGAAGAAAGGATTTCCTGTCGTCTCTCCCAGTAATTCATTAGTTCAAATAAAGGAATTTCTTTATCTCCATAGTCAAACCTGAACTTGGTATACACACTATCCTTTGTCAAACCTAGGATATCAGTGGAACCAAGCATTCCCGAAATATTAAATTCATTTTTTGATGCAGCCGGGTAAAAGATGTTTGCATCAATAACTCCAAATTTTTTCTCCACATAAAAATTAGTATTTCCATTTTCGACTCTTAATAAATGATGAGTGCCGAGTTCTTCCTTACCAACACGTTGATTGGGTGGTAGGGGTGTCCAGAGATATAAGATGTCTCCGATTCGGCAAAAATTGGTGAAATTCTTGTCTTTCGGCAAATCTCTTAAATCTTCAGTGCTGATGTATTCAAAAGTGCTAAGCTTATATCTTTTTAGCTTCAGATAATCCAAAATCTCAAGTATGTCATTTTCAAAGTCAATTTGTACATCACGTATTTCCAGATATTCGGCAGGGCCGTCTCCCATGCGATCAAAAATTTGTTTTGGATTTCCTGAATCATCGAAAACAAAGATTTTACTTTGATTTCGATCAAAAACATAAAAATGTTCACCACTTGGAGAAACTATAAACTTATCCACATATGATACAATATGATTGTCAAGAGGCTTCAAATAAGTGATTTTTTCAACCACTAGACTATCTGGCCACTTGAATGGAATCGAGGAATCTACCTTAAGTGAAACAGGGGAAGTAAAATTTGTTAAACTTGAGATAGGCTCTTTTTGACCAGAAGAACATGCTAAAGAAAAACCAAGAAGGAGTGATGTCAGCAAGTGAAAAAATAATGATTTCATTAATAAATGGATGTTTTCAATTTGAATTTTTTCAGAATTGAGGGATTCAATAAAAACCCAAAGATTTTACGATTAAAGCCAGAACTTCTTTCGATAAACCTTTAGGTTTTTACAATCAACTAGATCTTTCCTTTGTTGAATTAGTTATTATATTTCCTTATATGGTAAATCAAAATTCAAGTTTAATTATGACTAATTATAAGGATTAAAGTTATTGTATAGGAGACGTCGGTCCACAAAATCCAGGACCGTGTTTGCAAACATCTTGGACTACGTGACCACCGGGAACAGGAACTTTTTGACGGGCAACTATTATTCCATAGCTGTAAGTTTGAGCCTCGGATTCAATAGGCTGAAAAGTTAGGAATGCAGGAATTGCCAAAGCAATTCCAAGTTTTGCAAAGAATGATTTGAATTTTCTCATAGTTTTTTAATTTGATGTGAAACAAAGATGAAGACTTAATTTTTAATTAAATCGGACAAAAACGGACAAAAACGGACAAAAACGGACAAAAACGGACAAAAACGGACAAATTTCCTTTGAAAGAATTCCTGATAGATCTCAGATTGGAAAAATAAGGTTGGAAATCTTTTTTGAGATTTTTTGCAGTTAAGAGTTGTGTTAGTTATACTTGGTTTTAATGTTTTAAAGCTAAACCACTTTTTTCAATACCCCATGACCCAAAAAGCCAAATCCCGTCAGGAAATCGCCGAAGAATTTGGGATTTCCGCCAAGACGCTTTCCAGGTGGATCTTAAAGGAAAAGCTTCAGATTCCTCAAGGTCTGATTTCTCCCAAGGATCAGGAATTGATTTATAAGAAATTTGGGAAAGTAATTAGTAAGTGACTTTGCTAAAATTTTGTCCATACTTTTTCGGGAAATCTTTTGACCTTTTGTGAAAATAAAATTGTCGATTGACGAACAGCTTCTTAAATTCACACCATGAATCCAACACCAAGAACCTACGTACATCATTCTTATCGTCTCCTCCAATGAGGGAATAGGAATGCTTTGGTTTTTGCTGAAGAATTAAAAAGGCCTATTCCATTGCTGGTGTAGGCCTTTTTTGGTTTAATCGTAAACTCTCCAAGGGCTCCAAGTCCCTTGGAGGGTTCAAAGTTGAGACAACCCTCCAAGGGATTCCAAACCTTTGGAGGGTTTAAAGCAAGAAATATCATCTCTCCAAGGGATTAAAAACCCTTGGAGAGTACCCATAAACCCAAGTATAAAATGACTGACAAACCCAAAGACTGGGTCTTTACCGACCCGAGATTAATAGAGTTGAAGCAGGATTATGCTGCTTACACGGAGGAAGATTTTAAAGTTTGGAGGATTCTATTCGAGCGACAAATGCCGAATCTCCCCAAAGCTGCCTCTCAGGCCTATTTGGAAGGGGTGGAAAAAGTGAGATTCACTGCGGATCGAATTGCTAATTTCGAGGAGCTGAATGAGATCCTTGAAACTCAAACTGGCTGGAAAGTGCAGGTAGTACCTGGGTTGATTGATGACGATTTGTTTTTCGGTTTGCTGAACAATAAGCGTTTTCCTTCTTCCACTTGGCTTCGCAAAATGGAACAGCTCGACTACCTTGAGGAGCCGGATATGTTTCACGATGCCTTTGCCCACATGCCGCTTTTGGTCAATCAGCATTATGTTGATTTTCTCGAAAATCTCTCTGGAATTGCATTGAAGCATATTCAGAACCCATGGGCGATTCAGTTGCTGAGCCGGATTTATTGGTTTACGATTGAGTTTGGACTAATCCGTGAAAATGGCAAATTGAAAGTCTATGGAGCTGGAATCTTGAGTTCTGCCGGGGAAACAAAGTTTTCACTTTCCGACGAACCCAAGCACTTCCCTTACGATGTCCGTCAAATTATGAGTACAGAATACTGGAAAGATCGCTTTCAGGATAAATATTGGGTGATCGACAGCTACGAGCAGCTTTTTGAGTCTTTGCCTGAGATAGAGGAAGTGCTAGAGGAGATGTTGGCAAATAAGACGCAAGATGCTAGACAATAGACTTTAGACGCTAGACATAAGAAATAGACACCAAGTCTTGAATCTTGTGTCTAGAGTCTTGATACTTAAAAAATGAAAACAGCCGTAATCAAATACAACTCCGGAAACGTCCAATCGGTCCTATATGCGCTGGAGCGACTGGGGGTGGAGGCCGAACTCACGGATGACACAGAGAAAATCCGTTCGGCGGACAAGGTGATCTTTCCCGGTCAGGGAGAAGCAAGTACAGCCATGTCTTACCTTAAGGCCAGAAAACTGGATCAGCTGATCAAAGAGTTGAAGCAGCCATTTCTTGGGGTTTGTCTGGGTTTACAGTTGCTCTGCGAGCATTCTGAGGAAAATGATACAGAATGTATGGGGATCTTCCCCGTGAAAGTGAAGCACTTTATTCCCGAAAATTCTCAGGAATTCAAAGTACCCCATGTGGGTTGGAATGAGCTTGAAAATTTGACTCAAAACCCGCTCTTAACTGATCTGCCTGCCAATCCTTTTGTGTATTATGTCCATAGCTTTTATGCGGAAATGAGTAAATACACGATCTCAAGCACCCATTACATTCATGACTTCACTGCGATTCTGCATCGGGATAATTTCTGGGCGATCCAGGCACATCCAGAGAAGAGCAGTGTGGTAGGGGAAAAGCTTCTTGAAAACTTCCTTTCCATTTAAAATACCCTTCGACTACGCTCAGGGTGACAGGCACCTTGACTTACCAAATAATATTTATTGTGTCAGGTCGATCGGAGTCGAGACCAAATAGAATAGAACCTCAAACCTTAATTCCTGCAAGTGTTGTGTCTTAAATCTTGCATTTGACGCCGTTGTAAGTGTCTCACTCACAACCAAAATAAGAAAAGAAAAAAATATCGAATGAAGAATGCTGAATATCGAATGTCGAATCTCGGTTTTTGCTTTTTGTTTCTAATCTCCCCAAAATGAAAATAATTCCCGCCATAGACCTCATCGGAGGCAAGTGCGTCCGACTCTGTCAGGGCGACTACAGCAGCAAAAAAGAATACCACGACAATCCCCTCGAAATGGCCAAGCGTTTTGAAGGTGTAGGAATTCAGCACCTTCATCTGGTAGATTTGGATGGGGCTAAAGCCAAAAAGATCATCAACGGCGAGGTTTTGGAGCGGATCTGTGCTGGAACTTCCCTTCAGGTTGACTTTGGAGGAGGAATACAGTCCGATGAAGAGATTGAAAAAGCTTTTGCATTGGGAGCAAAGCAGGTGACCGGAGGAAGTATAGCAGTCAAAAATCCTGTTCTTTTCAACGAATGGATCAGCAAGTACGGAGCGGAGAAGATTATTCTTGGCGCTGATGCGAAAAACAAAAAAATCGCTGTCGGAGGCTGGGAGGAAACTACTTCGGTGGATTTGATTCCTTTTATCAAGGCTTATTTCGAGAAAGGCATCAGCTATGTGATCTGTACAGATGTAGCGAAGGATGGCTTACTTCAAGGGCCTTCAACCGAATTGTATCAAGAGATTTTGCAAGAAATCCCTGGCTTAAAGTTGATTGCCAGTGGAGGTGTTTCCTCAATGAAGGATCTGGAAGAGCTGGAGAAAATAGGTGTTTACGGCACGATTGTCGGCAAGGCCTACTATGAGGGAAGGGTGACATTGGAGGAATTAGCAAGTTTTGAATGAGTATCTAGACATTAGACGCAAGTATCAAGACCTAAAAATCTAGACCGAACTTTACTTTACCGCCTTAACACTTTCAAACCTTTCAACATCAAATTCTAATTTTCCAATCTTTCAATCTTCCAATTTTTCAATCAATAATGAATATCGAACACCGAATGTTGAATAGCGAAGTAGTGAATAACGGAATAGAAAAATGCTAACAAAACGAATCATCCCCTGCCTTGACATCAAAGACGGACGCACAGTCAAAGGAGTCAATTTTGTCCAACTCCGGGATGCAGGTGATCCTGTTGAATTGGCAAAAATCTATTCTGATGAAGGGGCGGATGAGCTGGTCTTTTTGGATATCACTGCTACGGTGGATAAGCGTAAGACTTTGGCCGAACTGGTAACCAAAGTGGCTAAAGCGATCAATATTCCTTTTACTGTAGGCGGTGGAATCTCCACCGTGGAGGATGTGAAAGTCCTCCTCAATGCCGGTGCGGATAAGATTTCTATCAATTCTGCAGCTGTGCACAATCCCAAAATAGTGGATGAAATGGCTGCGGAATTTGGTTCCCAATGTATCGTCGTAGCTATCGATACGCGGAATGTGGATGGACTGGATTTTGTGCATACCCATGGTGGTAGGAAGGCTACATTGTTGCGGACTCAAGCTTGGGCCAAGGAAGTAGCTGATCGGGGTGCCGGTGAGATATTGCTGACTTCTATGGATCATGACGGAACGAAAGCTGGGTTTGCCAATGAGATTTTAGCGGAGATATCATCAGCTTTGTCCATTCCGGTAATCGCTTCGGGTGGAGCAGGGACGATGGCGCATTTCAAAGATGTGTTTACCTTTGGCAAAGCCGATGCGGCCTTAGCTGCCAGTATTTTCCACTTCAAAGAAATCCCCATCCCGGAACTGAAAGAATATTTGATTAGAGAAGATATCAGTATTAGGAAATAAAGTTTGGAAAAGAGAGAGACCTGCCAGGTTTTCAAAACCTGGCAGGTCTTAAAACGAATATTATGAATATAGACTTCAACAAAATGAATCACCTCGTTCCTGCCATCGTCCAAGATGCCTTGAGCGGAAAGGTCCTGATGCAAGGCTTTATGAATGAAGAAGCTTTGGCAAAAACCCAAGAATCGGGAATGGTGACTTTTTTCAGCCGAAGTAAAAACCGGCTTTGGACCAAGGGGGAGACTTCAGGCAATTTCATGGAATTGGTTTCTGTAACGGTGGACTGTGATGGGGATTCGATTTTGATTAAAGCCAATCCCCGTGGGCCGGTTTGTCATACCGGTGCAGATACCTGTTTTTTTGAAGAAAACGCATCTAAAACCGGATTTATCGATCAGCTTAGATCCATCATTAAAGACCGAAAGAATAATCCCAATGACTCTTCCTATACCGCTTCACTTTTCGCCAGAGGCATCAATAAAATCGCCCAAAAAGTGGGCGAGGAGGCGGTGGAAATTGTGATAGAAGCTAAAGACGACAACAAAGCACTTTTCCTTGGGGAAGCAGCGGATTTACTTTTTCATTATTTGGTTTTGCTGGAAGCCAAAAACTATGAACTCGATGAGGTGATGGAAGTGCTGATGGAGCGGCATAAAAAGTAAGAGGAAAGCCCGATCAATTGACCGGGCTTTTCTGTATTTAATTGTTTTGATAGAGCTCATTATACGAATCCTCATTCATTCCTTTGCTGAAGCGTCGGAGGTTGTACGTGAATGATACCATGAAATGCCCATGAGAATAGCTTCTCACACAGGGGAATGATTATCCAGGGCATTCCATCTGACCATTAAAAAACAAAATATAAACAGATGAAATACCCATGTCGAAAGAGCGACA